>CAXBHL010000002.1:0-568693 GCA_963975575.1 uncultured Phycisphaerales bacterium
CCCCCCCCCCCCCCCCCCCCCCCCCCCCCGCCCGGGGGGGGGGGGGGCGGGGGGGCGCCCCCCCGCCTCTCCCCGGCCCCCCTCCCAAACCCACTCCCATTCTCTTCCCCCAATCTCCCCCTCCGCGCCCTCTGCGTGACCTCTGCACCTCTGCGTACCTCCCAATGTCCGTCCCTGTGCGGAATCTCGCGCGCATGTACGCCCCTGTGCGCCGTCTGCGCGACATCCACCCCATTCTTCTTGAACCCCAACCCCCGCGCGATATCTTCGCGCCATGCACACCCAAACACTCGAACCGCCCGCCCAACTCAACCCGCAAACCCGCACCCAGCCCGACCACCCCGCCCCGCCCAACCCGCCTCACACCGAGTCCCCGCCCGCCTCCGAGTCCCCCAACCTCTCCCGCCTGCTCGAGGCCCTCTACAACCCCGACAACCACACCCTGCGCCTGTGTGATCTGCTCAATGTCGACATCGGCGTCCTCGCCGGCGCCATGCTCGGCGACCAGATCGACCACGCCATCGCCCTGATCGAAAAGATCGCCGCCCTGCGCACCCGCCTGCTCCGCGCCGAGGCCGAGCACACCGCCATGGCCCGCCTGATCGACCTGGCCGGCAACTTCCCCACCACCCCGCGCGAGAAGGAAACATCCCGCAAAGCCGCCGCCCAACTCCTCCGCATCCTCAAAAGTGAGCCGCGGGCTTCAGCCCGCGCGGCCACCCAAGAACCAACCCCGCCCGATACGCATCCAATGTGCCCCGACCGCAAGGGAGGCGATGGCTCCGACACCTCCCCCCTCCTCTCCCGTCGGGGGGGCCGGCGGGAGAGGACCGAGGTGAGGGCTCCCGCTTCTCCCCGGCCCCCCTCCCAAACCTACGCCTCCCCCCCCTCCTCCCCCTCCGTGCCTTCGTGCCTCAGTGCCTCCGTGCCTCCCCCCCATTACAATCCCCCATGCTCCGCCACCTCCTCATCCCCCTCCTCACCTCCGCAACCATCGCCCAGCCCACCCTCGGCCCCGACGAACCCGCCTCGGCCTTCATCGAACGCTGGAACGCCTGGTGTCAGGAGACCGACCCCGACCAACAACTCCTCGCCGATCTGCAAGCCACCAACGACGCCATCTGGGAAGCACAAAGAGCCGTCGCCGAGCGCTACGGCGTCTATTCCTCGCTCGACGACATCGCCGCCCCCGGCAACTGGCCCGCCGCCCAGGCGACGGCCGAAGCCATCGCCCCGCACACCGCCCGCCTCCGCGAACTGCTCGCCCGCCCGCACCTCGCCTTTCCCTTCCCCGGGCCCGAGGTCGAGGCCGCCCGTCGTGCCGAGCGTGACGCGGATTTTAAGGAGAACCCGCCGGAGGACGATTCCATCGTGTGGGATCGGGGTCCGATGCCCGCCAACCAGCGCGAGATGTATCTGACCGACACCGGATTGACGTTCGAGGTACGCAGCGCAGTCTCTCAACTGCGACTCGAAACGAACTATGCGATCCACACTGGCAATCTGGGCTTGGCCATCGACAACACCGTCGCGTACCTCGAAGCCGCTAGATTGCAACTCGAGCGCCACACACTCATGAGCGCCTTTGACGTGGACTCGACCGAGCGGACCGCTGTTTCGAGCATCGAGTCCATCCTCGTTCGCCACAGCCGCCGCCTCCGCGATGGAGCGCTCGAACGGGTCCAGACCGTCATGCTCGACCACGCCGCCCGCCGACGGGGCCACGCCGGATCGCTGACCCTCGAGCACCGCGTCTTCGCCGAGGTGCTCCCCACTTGGTTCGACCCGGACCAGCCCGACCGCCTCACCGACCGCGGCCGCGAGTTCCTCGATGCCATGAGCATCGCCGGCGCCGAACCGAACTGGCTCGATCCGGACTTCCATTTCTCGCTCCGCACCCGCCCTAGCTTCGAAGGATCACTCGCCCCCGCGTCCGAGCAAATCCGCGTGTTCAACGCCATCAACGCCGCCTACGCCCGCGACACCGCCACCCCCTGGCACGCCCGCGAAGACCTCGAATCCGCCCAACTCTTCAAGGCGATGGTCGAGGCCGACCCGCAGGGCCGCCTCGCTCCCGCCCTCGACCGCTTTGCCTTCTACGACTACTTCATCTGGATCGATCTGCGCAATGAGACCAACTTCCGCGCCGCCCTGACCATCCTCGGCGTCCACCGCCACCGCGCCCGCACCGGCCAATGGCCCCAGGCCCTCGCCGCCATCGACCCCGAGATCATGCGCTTCGACCCCATCGACCCGCACTCCGGCCAGCCCTTCGGCTACGCCGTCATCGACGACCAGCCCACCCTCTGGTCCGCGGGCCCCGACCGCGACAACGACGACGGCCGCCCCATCCCCAAGCCGCCCGCCCCGCCCGAGGGCGAGTTCCCGGAGGCACCGTCGCGCCGCTGGTTCACACTCAACGAATGGAACGCCCTCCCCCCCGAGGTTCAGGCCGAGTACGACGGCGACATCCCCCTCTTCCCGCCCCCCGCGGACCGGTGATGCGCGGGTGTTCGCCCCCTTTCGCGTCCCGCGCCGCCCGCGCGCGCCCCAACCGCCATTTCCCCCTTGTGGCGACACCCCCCGGTCTGTATGTTGGTCCGATCCCAGCCCGGCACGCCCGTCCGCGTGACCATCCAAACAACGGAGAACCGACATGCACAAGCCCGCGATCATCGGATCCCTGCTGGCATTGATCGCCGGCGCCGCCCAGGCGCAGGTCTGGTCGTCGCCCGCCGAGATGGCCCGCTTCAACCGCGACAAGGCCGCCCTTGAGGCCAACCCCGGCCTGGCCGTCATCCCCAACAGCGTGCTCGTCAAGTTCCGCAAGGACACCCCCAACGCGGCCGCCGCCAACGCCCTCTCCGCCGCCGGAGCCTCCGTCGCACGCACCTACTCCATCGTTCCCGGCCTGACCCACGCCCGCGCCAACGCCCCCGTCGAGCAGACCATCCGCGCCCTGCTCAACAACCCGTGGGTCGAGTACGCCGAGCCCGACTACGTCCAGCGCACCACCGCCACCAACGCCAACGACACCTACTACGGCCTCCAGTGGGGCCTGCACAACACCGGCCAGGACATCCGCGGCGTGTCGGGCGTCGCCGACGCCGACATCGACATGCCCGAAGCCTGGGACATCCTCACCGGCAACGCCGGCAAGGTCATCGCCGTCATCGACTCGGGCACCCAGTGGTCGCACCCCGACCTTGATTCCAACATCTGGACCAACCCCGGCGAGATCGCCGGCAACGGCATCGACGACGACGGCAACGGCTACGTCGACGACGTCCGCGGCTGGGACTTCTTCTCCGGCGACAACAACCCCGACGACTCCGAGGGCCACGGCACCCACGTCGCCGGCACCATCGGGGCCGAGGGCAACAACAACCAAGGCGTCACGGGCGTCCTCTGGGACTGCCAGATCATGCCCCTGCGGTTCATCGGGCCCTTCGGCGGCTCGACCTCCGACGCCATCGCCGCCATCGACTACGCCGTCGCCGCCGGCTGCACCGTCTCCAACAACTCGTGGGGCGGGGGCGGGTTCAACACCAGCCTCTACAACGCCATCGCCAACGCCGCCGGCGCGGGACACGTTTTCGTCGCCGCCGCCGGCAACGACGGCGTCAATACCGACTCCAGCCCGCACTACCCCTCCAGCTACAACCTGCCCAACATCATCTCCGTCGCCGCGACAACCAACCGCGACACGCTGGCCTCGTTCTCCAACTACGGCGTCAACTCCGTGGACATCGGCGCCCCGGGCGAAGACATCGCCAGCACCTACAACGGCAACGGCTACGTCTGGAACAGCGGCACCTCCATGGCGTCGCCCCACGTCGCCGGCGTCGTCGCCCTGCTCCAGATCCAGAACCCCGGCTGGACCTACCAGCAGGTCATCGACCGCATCTACGCCACCGCCCGGCCGACCAGCGCCATGAGCGGGCGCTCCGCCACCGGCGGCGTGCTCAACGCCTTCGACGCCCTCAACGGCGGCGGCGGCGGCCCGGCCAACACCGCGCCCAGCGTCAGCATCGCCACCCCCGCCAACAACGCCTCGTTCACACAGGGCGACAGCGTCTCGTTCTCGGCCTCCGCCAGCGACAACGAGGACGGCAACCTCTCCTCGTCCATCACATGGACCAGCTCGCGTGACGGCGCCATCGGCTCGGGCGCGTCCTTCTCCACCACGTCCCTCTCCGTCGGCACCCACACCGTCACCGCCTCGGTGACCGACTCGGGCAGCCTCTCGGGCACCGACACCGTCACCGTGACCATCAACGCACCGGCCGGCAACCCGCCCGCCGCGCCGTCCAACCCGAGCGCGACCAACAACCGCGACCGGACCGCCACCGTCTCGTGGTCGGACAACTCCAACAACGAGACCGCCTTCGAGCTCCAGCGTGAGAAGCAGAACCGCCGCGGCGACTGGAAGAGCACCACCAACTTCACCGTCGGGGCGAACACCACCTCCGTGGTCGACAACTCCGGAACCGGCACCTTCCGCTACCGCGTCCGGGCCGTCAACGCCACGGGCGAGTCCGCCTGGACCGCCTGGGTCGTCGTCGACGTGACCCGCCGCTGAGATCAAACCCGGCCCCGCCGGCCCACAGCCGGCGTGGCCCTTCCCAGTCTCAGATTAGTTCAGGCCCGGTCCACGCTCGGGTCGGGATCCCCCAGCACCCGCTCGGTCTGCGCCGCCCGGTACGCCGCCAGGCGCACCCGCAACGCGTCGTCAGCCAGCGCCAGGATCGCCGCGGCCAGCAGACCCGCGTTGGTCGCCCCCGCCTTGCCGATCGCCAGCGTCCCCACCGGGATCCCCGCGGGCATCTGGGCGATGGACAGCAGCGAGTCCATACCGCTCAGGGCCTTGGACTGCACCGGCACCCCCAGCACCGGCAGGTGCGTGTTGGCCGCGACCATCCCCGGCAGGTGCGCCGCCCCGCCCGCCCCTGCGATGATGACCCTGATCCCCCGCCCCGCCGCCTCTTTGGCATACGAAGCCAGCAGGTCCGGCGTCCGGTGGGCCGACACCACCCGCGTCTCGCACGCCACCCCCAGCTCGCCGAGCACGGAGGCCGCAAACTCCATCGTCCCCGCCCAGTCCGACCGGGACCCCATGATGACGCCGACGGGTGGTGCGATTTCGGTGTTGGCCATGGCCAAGGGTAGGAAAGCCGGCCGGGTTGGGGGCTCAGCCGCCGGGTTGGTCAGAGTCGGGTTGCCGCGGTGGCGCGGGCTCGTCAACCCCGAAGGTGGATTCGATCCGCTCGAAGCCCGGGCGTGTCAGCGCCTCGGTGTCGAGGTACTCGACGCTCCGGATCTCCAGCATGGTCCCGTCGGCGCGGGGGCTGATGAGAACGCGGATGCGGCGTTCGCGCCCGGGCGGGCCCGCCTCGGTCTGGTGGTCCGGGGCCGGCTGGATGCCCTCGATGCCGATGCCCGTCAGGCCCAGCCACTCGTCCAGCGGCTGCTCGTCGATCAGACGGTCGGTCACGCCGAGATTGTCGAGCGTGGCGTTGAGTTCCCGGCGCAGGCCGTACTCGCTGGTGTAGGTGAACGCGGAGAACCACGACCCCTGGGGCGACTCGGCGGCCAGCGTGAACGGCGGGGGGCTGCTCGCGTCCGTCTGGTCGTCGAAGGTCCGGCTGTTCCACCAGTTGCGCGGGGACTGGAAGCGCACGCCCTGCGCCTCCTGCCACACGGCGCGGCCGAGGTCGGGGGTTAGGCGGGACGGGTCGCGCACGGTCGTGTTAGCGCGGACGAACGCGAGGCCCGGCTCGAGCGATTCGGCCGAGTCGGCGTGGATGAGTTCGCGGGCGCAGAGCCAGGCGTCGTGCTCGAGCGGCGTGAAGAACACGCGGAAGGTGTAGTCGTTGTCGGCGTTGCGCGCGGCGTAGGCGAAGCCCTCGCCCTCGAACGGGCCCCATCGGGCGAGCGGCTCGGGGTCGGGCAGGAGCTGGAAGTCCAGGCTCTGGATCCACGACTCGATGTCGGCGATGCGGTCGACCCCGGGGTTGTAGTACATGATCTCGAGCGCGACGTGGGCGTCGTGGCCGGTGGGGACGAGTTCGACCAGCATGGGCGGGCCCGTGTCGGGCTCGGCGATGGTGGGCACCCAGTTGGACGGGTACCGCACGGTCATGGTGGCGGTGCTGGCGCTCTTGGGGTTGTCGAGGTCGGGCTTCGGGGCGGCCGCCATCATCCAGCCGATGATGGCCAGGCCGACGACGACGGTCAGTCGGAGTGTGAGTGGCAGGAAGAGAAACCAGACGATGGCCCAGAACCGGTTGGCGTTGAACACCCCGCGGACGCTGGCGTAGGCGATCACCGAGGAGTACAGGACCACACCCACCGGGATGAACGTGAGCACAAACCAGATCGGGTCGTCGGAATCGAGGTAGTCCTGAAACGAGTCGAAGGTGAGTGAGGCTGCGACGTAGTACAGGAAGCCGGCGAACGTGGCGGGAAAGTGCAGGAAGGCGAAGACCCGCCCGGTGGCTTTCCATGGTGCGCGGCGCACGCCGCACATGTAGAGGCGGGCGCGGAACCAGAGCCCGCCGAGCCAGTACCAGATCATGCCTCGGACGAGCCCGACCCCGATCGCGGTGCCCCACACCCCGGCCCAGGTATTCAGGACTGCGGCGGACTGGGTTCGCCCGGCCAGATCGCGGAACTCCAACTGATCGATCGCGGCCACCGTGCTGGTCAGCCACATGATCACGAAGACTTGCGAGAATCGAACATGCACCGCGTGGGCGAGCATGAAGCGGGTCGGCCGGAAGAGCAGGGCGAAGAGGTGGTTGCGGCCGGTCAGCGAGTCTTTGAGTTCGAAGGCGGCTTCCTCGTTGTAGTAGCGGCTGCCGGGAACCTGGTATCGCACCTCGCGCGGTTCGTACTTGCCGGGGTCGGGCGGGGTCATGGCGGGGGGGCCGGGGTGGGGATGGTCGGTCATGGGTGTTCCGCGGTGGGAGGGCCAGGGATCCCGGCCCTTGGGGCGGGTTGGCGTACCTTACCGGGAAACGGCCGCGGGTGGAACACAGCAGTTGGTGATTTTTTGAGCGTGCCGGGGTGCCGGGGTGCCGGGGGAACGGTGGGCGTTCCGGGCGGCGGGTCGCGGGTGGGGGCGCCTAGAAGTGGCAGGCGACGCTGACCATGAACGAGCCCCAGGTCTGGCCGTTGGGCTGGGCCTGGAAGCGGTTGCTCTCGAAGGTCTGGGCCCAGCCGAACTCGACAAACTTGATCCGGGCCATCACGCCGAGGGTGGCGCGGGCCACGAGGACCTCGCGTTCGGTCGAGCGGGAGCTGGAAAAGGTGCTGCCGTCCAGGAAGATGTCGCGTCCGACGGCGTCGGCGGCGACGGTCATGTAGCCGTAGACCGACCAGTCCTTGCAGGGGTCCGGGCGGGCGGTGTGGTCGCGGAAGCCCAGCAGCGAGGCGGGGCCGAAGTCGTCGGGCAGGTTGGCGCCCAGGCGGAGGGTGGCCTGGCCCCGGGCGCGCATGAAGACGGTGCCGGCGTCGACGCGGGCGGCGGGGAGCATGTCGAACTGCAGGCCGCGGACGTCGGCGCGCTCGGTGCGCCAGGTGCGCTGGTAGGTCAGGTTGAAGGCGAACTCGTCGCGGACCTGGGTGTCCCAGCCGGCCGGGTCGATCTCGTCGGGGAACTCGTCGTGGATCCAGCGCTGGATGTCCTCGGCCATGGACGAGGGGCCGATGATCCCAAGGTCGATCCCGAAGTGGTCGTGGCGCGTGGCGTCGGAGCGCTGCAGGGCCAGCCCGAGCGTGAGCCAGCCGGCGTAGGGGTGGTCGTCCGCGGCGGGGGTGGGATCGGAGATGTCGATCCCGGTGAAGATGAACTGCTTGAGGGACACGGCGACGCCGAAGCGGGGGTCGGTCCAGCCGGGGGCGAGCCGCGAGGCCGCGGCGTCGGGAGGCGTGAAGTCGAAGCCGACCTCGAAGCCCAGGCCCGCGGTGTAGTAGCGGTCGGTGTCGTTGATGAGATTCGGGTAGGTGCCGTCGTTGTCGAAGTAGCCGGTGACGGAGCGGTAGCGGAAGTTGGAGCGGTCTGTGAAGGCGGCCATCAGGGACGCGCCCTCGTCGGCGATCGCGGGCGGGGCCGGATCGTTCGGAACGGGCGCGTCGGCCGGCGTGTCCGGCTGGGCGGCGAAGGCGGGGGCGGCGAGGAGGGCGAGCAGGGTGACCGGCGTCCGTGCGCGGTGGATCATGGGCGGAGCATACACCGATGCCCGAAGGGCGGGTGGAATCCTGCGGGATTGGGCGTGTATTGGCGAGTCCGGGTCGGGCGTGACGGCGGGCGGGGGCCAAAGATCGGTTGATGACGAGCACGAAGCAACCGGTGGTCGGGATCCTGGGCGGCGGGCAGCTGGCGATGATGCTGGCCGAGGCCGCCGAGGGGCTGGGGGTGCGGTGCGTGGCGCTGGATCCGAATCCGGAATGCCCGGCGTCGCACGCGTGCGAAGTCGAGGTGGGGGCGTGGGACGATCCCGACGCGCTGGACCGCCTGGCGGCGCGGTGCGGGGACGGCGGGGTGGTGACCTTCGAGTTCGAGAACGTGCCGGCGGCCAGCGCCGAGCGGCTGGCGGGTAAGGTGGCCGTGCGCCCGGGGGCGCGGGCGCTCGAGGTGGCGCAGGACCGGCTGTTCGAGCGGCGGATGTTCGCCGACCTGGGCATCGACGCGCCGGACATGCGGGGGGTGGACTCCTTGGAGGACCTCGTCGCGGCGGCCGCGGCGATGGGCGGGCCGGCGATTCTCAAATCGCGCCGGCAGGGCTACGACGGCAAGGGCCAGAGCGTGCTGCGGTCGGAAGCGGACGCGGAGCGGGCGTGGGTGGCGGTGGGGCGGGTGCCGGCGATCCTGGACCGCATGATCCCGTTCGTGCGGGAGGTCTCGGTGATCGCGACGCGGGGGCTGGACGGGTCGACGGCGGTGTACCCCTTGAACGACAACCAGCACGCGAACGGGATCCTGTGCGTGACGCGGGCGCCGGCGGTGGGGATCGACGCGCGTGTGGCCGCCGCGGCACAGGAGGCGGCGAAGAAGGTGCTGGATTACCTGGAGTATGTCGGCACGATCGCGGTGGAGTTCTTCCAGATCGGTGAAGGCCCGCAGGCGAGGTTGCTGGCCAACGAGATCGCGCCGCGGGTGCACAACACGGGGCACTGGACGATCGAGGGGGCGAAGACGAGCCAGTTCGAGAATCACATCCGCGCGGTGACGGGGATGGAACTGGGGCCGACGGACGCGGTGGGGCACGCGGCGATGGTGAACATCATCGGCGTGCACGAGCCGGCAGCGGCGCGGGGTGCCAGTGGCGGTGCTTCCTGGCACGACTACCACAAGTCGGCGCGCCCGGGGCGCAAGCTCGGGCACGTGACGGTGGTTCGGGAGTCCGCCGAGGAGCGCGACGCGGCGGTGCGGGGGTTGTTGGATGTGGTGGGGGTGCCGGCGTGACGATGCGGTTTGAGACAACGCCCAACCCGAACGCGGTCAAGTGTGTGCTCGATGGGCCGCGGGCGGGGGGGATTGTGTCGGCGGGGTCGGTGGACGAGGCGGGGGGGGATGCGCAGGCGGTGGCGTTGCTGGGGATTCCCGGTGTGACGCGGGTGCTGATGCATGTTTCGTTTGTGACGGTGTGCAAGGAGCCGGGGGCGGATTGGGCGGCGATCAAGCGGGGGGTGAAGAAGGTGCTCGGTGGGTGAGCGTGCGGGGGTGACCGGTGAGCGGGGGGCGCGACGGGCACCGAAGCACCCAACACGACCGCGCGGGCTGAAGCCCGCGGCTCACTTGGTTGAGGATTGGTTCCGGGTGAACGCGCGGGCGTTGCCGTGGCGGCCTTCGCCGGTGGACGGGGTGCGGGATCCGTACGCGGCGTTGGTGTCGGAGTTGATGCTGCAGCAGACGCAGGTGTCACGGGTGCTGGAGAAGTTCGGGCCGTTCATGGAGCGGTTCCCGACGGTGGCGGCGCTGGCGGACGCGCCCGAGGAGGACGTGCTGGCGGCGTGGTCGGGGCTGGGGTACTACCGGCGGGCGCGGCTGCTGCACGCGGCGGCGAAGGCGGTGGTCGAGCGGCACGGGGGCGTGTTCCCGCAGGACGCGGCGTCGTTGTTGGCACTACCGGGTGTGGGGCGGTACACGGCCGGGGCGATCGGGTCGATCGTGTTCGGGCAGCGGGTGCCGATCCTCGATGGCAATGTCGAGCGGGTGCTGCTGCGGATCCACGGCAACGATGCGCCGCCGAAGGACACCGCGACGCAGGAATGGGCGTGGGGGGAAGCGGCCCGGTTGGTCGAGGCGGCCGCGTCGCCGGGGGTGCTCAATGAGGGGTTGATGGAGTTGGGGGCGACGGTGTGCACGCCGGGTGCGCCGCGGTGTCCGGTGTGCCCGCTGCGGGGTTCGTGCGTTGCGTTTGCCCAGGGGCGGACGGCGGAGATTCCGAGGGCGAAGCCGCGGGCGAAACAGACGGACTGGTTCGTGGTGTGCTTCGTGATCGAAGACAAGGACCGGGTGCTGGTGGAGACGCGGGGGGAAACGGGTTTGTGGGCGGGGATGGTGCAGGCGCCGGGGGTGGAGGGGGAGGCGCCGATCGGGGTGGCGGACGCGGCGGCGGTGGTGGGGGTTGTGGCGGGCGAGGAGATCGATCGGTTCGTGCACGTGACGACGCACCGGCGGGTGTCGTTCGTGGTGGTGCGGGGTGTGATGACGCGGGCCACGCTGACGGGTTCGCGGCGGTGGGTGCAGTGGGGGGCGTTGGAGGGGATGGCGGTGTCGAATGCGCACCGGCGGGTGTTTGGGATGGATGGGTGACGGGGTAGTGGCGGTTGGGTGCGGAACCCCCCCCTCCCCCCTCTGGCTCGGCTTTGCCTCGCCATCTCCCCCCGTCGGCGACGGGGGGAGCGTGGGTTGGGGGTCGGCGTGACCGGCCGCTTACGCGGCTCGGCTTGGATTAGGGTTTGGGTTTGGGGATTGAAAAAACCCACCACGGGCTGGGGGCCTGTGGTGGGTTTGATGATGTTGCGTTGTCGCAGCGGATCAGGCGCGGCGGCGGCGGGCGGCGGCGAGGCCGCCGAGGCCGAGCAGGGCCATCGCGCCGGGGGCCGGCACGACGTTGACCTGGAAGGCGTTGAACACGGAGCTGGACGCGGTCGGGGGCGTGACGCTGGCGCTGAAGCGGTAGCCGACGAAGGCCGCGTCGCCGGTGGGGGTGGTCGCGGGGGTTTCGACGTTCCAGTAGAAGCCGGCGGTGTTGCCGGGGGCGCCGTTGACCATGACCCAGTAGGTCGTGTTGGCGTCGAGGGTGAAAGTGGAGCCGGCGACGAAGTCGAAGATGCCGACGCCGGCGTTGGGGCCGACGATGCTCAGGGTGGTGAGCAGGCTGGTGGGATTGGAGGCGCCGCCCCAGATCGCGACCTGGGCGATGCCGCCGGGGGTGGGGGCGGTGTCGAAATCCAGGCGGAGCTGGACGTTGAGCAGGTCGAGGCTCTGGGCGCCCATGGTGAATCCGACGGCCTTGCTGCGGCCCTCGGACCCGGTGATGATGGTGCCCAGGCCGGTGGTGGCGCCGGCGTTGATGTTGCCGATCAGCGGGTCCGCGCCGGCGGTGCCGGCGAGGGCCGTGATCACGGCCGCGCAAAGAATCGTTTTCATTTGGGTCTCTTCCTCTTTTACAGGAGCCCGCGGTTCCGCACCCACGAGATGCCGGCACCGGGGGCCGTCGTGCGAGTGTCCTCGAAATCGGCCGCCCGTTCAATGGGTTGCGACAGGAATGGCACACAATTGTGGGGTGATCTGGCCAGTCGGGGTATTCACCGGGTGATCGGCGGCGGACGGGGTCGGTCGCCGGGGGAGGGGTCCGGACGCCGCCGGTATGCTTGGTCCGATGAAGCTGGCGGTGGTCATCCCGGTGTACAACGAGGCGGCGTTGCTGCCGGTGCTGTTCGAGCGGGTGATGGCGGTCACGCCCCCGATCGTGCCCGGGGGCGGGGGGGCGCGGTGCGAGCGGGTGGTGGTGCTGGTGGACGACGGGTCCACGGACGGCTCGCGGGCGGTGGTGGAGGAGTTGGGACGGCGGGACGGGGTCGAGGCGGTGCTGGGGGAGCGCAACCGGGGCAAGGGGGCGGCCGTGCGCCTGGGGCTGGAGCGGGCGCTCGGGGTGGGGGCGGACCTTGCGATCATCCAGGACGCGGACCTGGAGTACGACCCGGCGGACCACGCGGCGGTGCTGGCGCCGATCCTCGACGGGCGGGCGGACGCGGTGATTGGGACGCGGTTCATGGGGCAGACGCACCGGGTGCTGTATTACTGGCACCAGCTGGCCAACAAGGCGATCACGACGTTCTCGAACATGCTCAGCAACCTGAACCTGTCGGACATCGAGTGCGGGTTCAAGGCGTTCTCGCGTCCGGTGCTCGAGCGGCTGGAGCTGACGGAGGAGCGGTTCGGGGTCGAGCCGGAGATCGTGGCGAAGCTGGCGCGGATGCGCCTGCCCGAGGAGGGCGGGGTTGGGCGGTCCAGGGCGCTGCGGGTGTATGAGGTGCCGGTGTCGTACGCGGGCCGGACCTACGCGGAGGGGAAGAAGATCGGGTGGCGGGACGGGTTCGAGGCGCTGTGGTGCATCGTGCGGCACAACTTGGGCTGAGCCGGCTGGGCTGAGCGAACTGGGCTGAGCGGGCCGGGCGGCGGGGGTCTGGGGCGAGGGGCACCGTTAGGCCGGGGTGGGCCGGGCGTGGCGGGGTCGCGTGTGTTAGGATGGATCTTTACCCGAGGGAGGCCACGGCTTTGACCGCGTTCGATCGGCTCACGGACATGCTGAACCGGCTCGGTTCGTACGGGCCGTTCGAGGTGGCGATCGAGCTGATCGCGATCTGGATCGTGGTTTTCGCGGTGATCCGGTTCATCCAGGGCACGCGTGCGGCGCGGGCGCTCAAGGGGCTGATCGTCATTCTGGTGCTGGGCACGGTGCTGGTGCGGGTGCTGGGGGACGATTCGTTCCAGCGTCTGGGGTATCTGTACGACCGTCTGCTGGCGGTGATCGCGGTGACACTGGTGGTGATCTTCCAGCCGGAGCTGCGGCGGGGGCTGATCCGGCTGGGCGAGACGCGGCTGTTCCGCAACACGGCGGAGGGCAGCTCGGCGACGGCCCGTGCGATCGCGCCGGCGTGCCTGTACTTCTCCAAGTCGCGGTTCGGGGCGATCATCGTGATCGAGCGGACCACGGGGCTGAAGACGCTGGTGGACGGGGGGACGGTGCTGGACGCGGAGCTGAGCGCTTCGCTGCTGCAGACGATCTTCTATCCGGGCACGGCGCTGCACGACCTGGCGGTGGTGATCAAGGGCTCGACGGTCCACGCGGCCGGGGTGCAGCTGCCGATGGCGGACCCGTCGGACATGGCCGAGGCGCGGTTCGGGTCGCGTCACCGGGCGGCGGTGGGGCTGACGAAGGAGTCGGACGCGCTGGTGGTGGTGGTGTCGGAGGAGACGGGTGAGATCCGGCTGGCCGAGCGGGGCGAGCTGTCCACGCCGATTGCGCCCGAGCGGTTCGAGGCGGAGCTGACCGATCGGCTCGGCCGGGCCCCGGAGCCGATCGACGCGGACGGTCACGGCGATGGGTTCGAGGGCGGCGGCGGGAAGGGCGGGGACTGATGGCCGCGAAGAAGGACAAGAAGAAGCGGTTCGACGTGCGGACGGTGATCCTGGTGACGGTGATCACGCTGCTGGTGTGGCTGCTGGCCGAGTCGCGGACGGTGCGGTCGCAGGTTTCGGAGCTGTCGCCGCGGCTGACGGCGGGGACCACGTCGGAGTTGTTGATGCGTCCGGCCCCGAACTTCTCGTGGCCGGAGGCGTTCAAGGTGACGCTGACGGGCTCGACGGCGGGGCTGGACCAGGTGGCGCGGTCGCTGCAGGGCCAGGTGCCGCTGCGGCTGGGGATCGAGGTGCCGGCGACGCCGGGCGTGCACGAGATCGACCTGCGGGAGGTGCTGCGCCGGCTCGAGGTGATCATGGCGGCGGGCGTGGGCGTGGTGGAGGTCAGCCCGGACCGGCTGCGGGTCGAGGTGGACGCGGTGTCGACGGTGTCGCTGCCGGTGCGGGTGATCTCGCCCGACGGCGTGGCGTTCGACGGGCGGGGGACGCCGACGGCGGTGCCGAACACGGTGCGGGCGACGGGGCCGGCGGGGGTGCTGGCGCGGCTGCAGGGTGCCGAGGCGCTGGTGACGCTCGACGCGGCGACGGTGGCGGGCCTGACGCCGGGCGAGCTGGAGACGGTGCGCCTGCGGGCGGAGGTCCCGGACGATCCGGACCGGTGGATGACGGTGTTCGACCCGGAGTTCGTCGACGTGGTGCTGACGCTCAAGTCCAGGACGCAGTCGCTGGTGCTCGGGGCGATGCCGGTGCAGGTGCTGGTGGCACCGGGCGAGGTGGGGCGCTGGCGGATCACGCTGCAGGCGGGTGCGCAGGACCTGGTCGGCGTGGAGGTGACGGGGCCGAGCGATCAGATCGAGCGGCTGCGGTCGGGCGAGGTGGTGCCGACGGCGCTGATCAGCCTTGGCTTTGACGAGCTGGAGCGGGGGGTCGAGTCCAAGCGGGCGCAGATCCAGGGGCTGCCGCCGGGGGTGCAGGTCAGCCCGGGGAGCGACCTGAACGTGCGGCTGACGATCCGGCGTGCGGAGCCGGAGGCGACGGAGCCGTAGGCCCGCGCCGGGGTAAGGCGTTGGCGTCCATGGGATTAGGGGGTCCGGCCGGGGCGTGGGCGGGTTCGGGCGGTGGGTGCGCGGGGGTCGGCCGGGCGGGGCGGCGGGCGTGGATTTTGGGCGTTTCGGGGCGGGCTTGGGGCGGGACTTTCGGGGGGCTGCGACCTAGCCTTGGGGCCCCGCCCGATCGGGCGTGGGGGCGGACCCCCGCCCGAGCGGGCGAAGGGGCCGTCATCGAGCAAAAACCGAGCTTCTGGCACGCCGACGGCGTGCGCGGGCATGGAGCGAGCCGTGAAGATCAAGACCGACGAGATCGTCAGCCTGATTCAGAGTGAGATCGAGCAGTTCAGCACGGAGCTGGAGATCTCGGAAGTTGGACGCGTGGTGGAGATCGGCGACGGTATCGCGCGGATCTACGGGCTGTCGAAGGCGATGGCCGGCGAGTTGATCGAGTTCCAGACGTCCGAGGGCGCGGTCATGGGCCAGGTGATGAACCTGGAGCAGGACACGGTCGGCGCGGTCGTGTATGGCAACTACCTGTCGGTGAAGGAAGGCGACATGGTCAAGTCGACCGGTCGCCTGCTGCAGGTGCCCGTCGGCGAGGCCCTGCTGGGTCGCGTGGTGGACCCGCTGGGTCGCCCGCTGGACGACGGCCCGGCGCTGAACACGGGCGAGAGCGCCCTGGTGGACATCATCGCCCCCGGCATCGCGGCCCGCCAGCCGGTGTCCGAGCCGATGCAGACGGGCATCAAGGCCGTGGACGCGATGATCCCGATCGGTCGCGGGCAGCGTGAGCTGATCATCGGCGACCGCAAGACGGGCAAGACGGCGGTCGCGATCGACACGATCATCAACCAGAAGCAGTTCTGGGGCACCAAGGACGCGGTGGTGTGCATCTACGTGGCGGTCGGCCAGAAGGAGTCGACGGTCGCGGGCGTGGTGCAGACGCTCAAGGACAACGGCGCGATGGACTACACCATCGTGGTCAACGCGGGTTCGTCCGATCCGGCCCCGATGCAGTACATCGCCCCCTATTCGGGCTGCGCGATGGGCGAGCATTTCATGCATTCGGGCAAGGAAGCCGGCAAGACGATGTCCGACGGAACGCCGTACCCCAAGCACGTGCTGTGCGTGTACGACGACCTTTCAAAGCAGGCCGTGGCGTACCGCCAGCTGTCGCTGCTGCTGCGTCGCCCCCCGGGACGCGAGGCGTTCCCCGGCGACGTGTTCTACCTGCACTCCCGCCTGCTCGAGCGTGCGACCAAGCTGTCGGACGAGAACGGCGCGGGCTCGCTGACGGCGCTGCCGATCATCGAGACGCAGGAGGGCGACGTGTCGGCGTACATCCCGACCAACGTGATCTCGATCACCGACGGCCAGATCTATCTCGAGCCCGAGCTGTTCTTCTCGGGCGTGCGTCCGGCCATCAACGTGGGCATCTCGGTGTCGCGCGTGGGCGGTGCGGCGCAGGTGGGCGCGATGAAGAAGATCGCCGGCTCGCTGCGTCTGGACCTGGCCGCGTACCGCGAGCTGGAGGCGTTCGCGCAGCTGGGCACCGACCTGGACGCGGGCACGCAGAAGCAGCTGGACCGGGGTGCGCGCATGGTGGAGATCCTCAAGCAGCCGCAGTACGTGCCGTTCAACGTGACGGACCAGATCATCTCGATCTACGCGGGCACGAAGGGCTACCTGGACACGGTGCCGCTGGACAAGGTGGCCAAGTTCGAGAAGGACATGCTGGCCTACTTCAACACGGTGGCCAAGTCCGTGCGTGACGAGCTGGAGAGCACGAAGAAGCTCGGCGGCGACCTGCCCAAGAAGATCGAGGACGCCATCGCGGCGTTCAAGGCCGGCTGGAAGGGCTGAGGCCTTCGGCTCAGGACGGATTCTGATCGACCCCGGCTCCGGCCGGGGTCGTTTTCTTTTTGGGTCTGCCGGGCTGATGGTCGGATGCGGCGCGGCGGCGTGACTTCGCGGCGTGGTTCTCGCTCGGCGCACTGCGGGCCGATGCCGCGTTGGAGAACGCTATGAGTCTGAACCGATCGGGCCATCTGGCGGGATGCTGTGTTGTGGTAATGGCGGCGGCGTTCGATTCTGTCGCGGTCGCGCAGGCGGTGGTGTTCCAGACCGACTTTGATGCGGGCGTGGCGTCGGAGATCGATCCCGGGGCGGCGGCGGCGGAGGGCGTGCAGGGGTACGCCGGGCTGGGGCACCCGGGCAATCAGTTCGGTGGGTTGTTCCTGCGGAGTCCGACGGGCAACGTGGTGACGCTGACGCTCGGCGGCCTGCCGGCGCACGACGCCGTGTCGGTTCGGTTCCTCTTTGCGGCCATCGACTCGCTGGACGGCACGGGCGTTTTCCCGGAGGGCGACTTTCTTCGCGTGACGGTGGACGGGACTCAGGTGTTCCGCGAGTCGTTTGCCAACGCGACCGCGTCGCAGGACCAGAGTTATGTGCCGCCGCCGGGGGTGGAGCTGGCCCATCGGGTGAATCTCGGGTTCACCCAGGGCAGTTTCTACCTTGACAGCGCGTACGACCTTGGCCTGGACCCGGTGTTCATCGACATTCCTCACGCGGGTCCGACGATGACGATCACATGGGAGATTGAGGGGCCGGGAATCCAGCCGCTGGCGGACGAGTCCTGGGCGATGGACCGGCTGGAGGTGTCGGTGCGGACGCTGTGCCCGGCGGACCTGGCGGCCCCGTTCGGCGTGCTGAACTTCTTCGACCTTGCGGCGTACATCGGGCTCTACAACGCGGGCGACCCGGCGGCGGACCTCGCCGCGCCGTTCGGGTCGCTGAACTTCTTTGATGTGGCGGCTTACATCGGGCTGTACAACGCGGGGTGCCCCTGAGGTGCTGGGCCGGTGAACGGGGCGGTGAGCGGGCCGGGCGGAGGATTCGCTGCGGTTGGCGGAATCCTCTGAGGGGCCGGGCCCGTATCGGGTATTCTCGAACGGCCCCGCCCGGGGTGTTCTCCCGCCTGTTCTGGGCGGTCCGGGCTCGGGCGGACTCTTCCCCCTTCCCCCTCCAGGAGGCGGCATGAATCGGATGATGTGTGCGTTGGCAGCGCTCGTTTCGGGCGTGGTGGTGGTGTCGGCCGGTGCGGCGGACGGTCTGTTCCGGGCGGAGACGCCCGCCGACGGGCTCGCCGGGCCGGTCCCGGTCGAGGGCGTGGCGCGGGCGGTGCCGGTGGTGGCCGATTTTGCGGCCATGGACGCCGTGGGCGTCGGCGACGCCGTGCGCCTGAACCTGTTCCCGGACGCGGACCTTGGGGGGGCCGTGACGCTGGTCGAGTCGCGGGACTTCGCCCGCTACACCTGGACCGGGCGGATGGACGCGGGCGGGTCGTTCGTGCTCAGCGTCGAAGAGGACGCGGTGATGGGGGCGGTGTGGCTGGACGACGGGCGGGCCTACGAGGTCCGTCCGGGGCCCGGCGGTCGGACGTGGGCGGTGGAGCTGGACCAGGCGGCGTTCGCGCCGTGCGGGACCGACGCGGAGCACTGCGTGCACGCGGGCGGGCACGACCACGCCCCGCGGCCGGGCGGGGGGGCGCGCGGGGCGGCGTGCGCGGATGACGGGTCGGTCATCGACGTGCTGGTGGTGTGGACGCCGGCGGCGCGGTCGTCGTCGGGCGGCACGAACGGCATGCTCTCCTTGATCAGCTCGGCCATCGCGTCGGCGAACAACGCGTACGCCAACAGCCAGATCGGCACGCGGCTGCGTCTGGTGTTCGCGACCGAGGTGGCGTACAGCGAGTCGAGCAGCAACAGCACGGACCTGGGGCGCCTGCGCAGCACCAACGACGACTTCATGGACGAGGTGCACGCGCTGCGAGTCCAGTACGAGGCGGACATGGTCGCGATGATCAACGCGGGCAGCGGGTCGTGCGGCGTGGCCTACCTGATGACCAACCTGTCGACCAACTTCCGCTCGTCGGCGTTCTCGGTCACGCGGTATTCCTGCGCGGTGGGCAACCTGACCTTCGCGCACGAGCTGGGCCACAACATGGGATCGGCCCACGACCGGGACAACGCGGGCAACGCGCTGTTCAGTTATTCATTCGGCTACCGGTGGGTCTCGACCAACGGCGTGCAGTACCGCTCGGTGATGGCGTACTCGCCGGGGCAGCGGATCTCCCGGTTCTCCAACCCCAATGTTGATTATGTCGGCACGCCCACGGGCATCCCGCAGGGCACGGCCGGTGCGGCGGACAACGCGCGTTCGATCAACGAGGCGGCGTCGACGGTGGCCAACTTCCGGCTCAGCAACGACGCCGGCCCGCCGGTGATCGTGCTCGCGCCGTCGGACCAGTCGCTGGACGCGGGGCAGACGGCGGTGTTCCAGGCGGGCGTGGTCAGCATCGACCCGGTCAGCTTCCAGTGGACGCGCGACGGCGTCGTGCTGGTCGACGACGGGCGGATCTCGGGCGCGCAGTCGGCCACCCTGACCGTGGACGCCGTCACGCCCGCCGACGCGGGGGCGTACGTGCTGGCGGTGGCCAACCCGTGCGGCTCGGCGACGGCGGACCCCGCGGTGCTCTCGGTCGCGGGCGGCTGCCCGGCGGACCTGGCCGCACCGTTCGGGACGCTCAACTTCTTCGACCTGTCGGCGTACCTGGCGTTGTTCGGCCAGCAGGACGCGGACGCGGACCTGGCGGCGCCGTTCGGTGTGTTCAACTTCTTTGACCTCTCGGCGTACATCGCGGCGTACAACGCCGGCTGCCCGTAACGGGGTTCTCCGGCCCGGTTGGTTTGTGAACTGTTCTCAGCGGAAGGGCCCGGGATTCGTCCCGGGCCCTCTTTGTCGGGAGGGGCGGATCGGGGGGGGGGGGGGGGGGGGGGGGGGGGGGGGAGATTGTGGATTCGTGGGTACGGATCGGGGTCTGGGTTGGTAGGCTGTGTCCGGGCGGGGTATCCGGAGGTTGCGTGATGTGTGTGCTGGGTTGGATGGTGGTCGCGGTGGTGGGGGGTGCGGCGGCGGGCGCGGAGGAGCCGCTGCGGATGGTGCGGGTGGCGACGGACACGCCCGCGGCGCTGGCCGCGGAGTTGCACGCGCACGGGCTGGATGTGGAGCACGGGCACACGTACCAAAGCGGAGACGGGGGCGGGCTGGAGATCGTCGTGACGGCGGCGGAGCAGGCGTGGCTGGCCGAGCGCGGGCACGCGGTGCGCGTCGTGCGGACCGGTCAACCCTTGCGGGACGGGGGGCGGGAAGCGGGGCGTGGCATCCCTGACGGATACGGCGACCTGGATTGGATCTATCAGCAGATGCACGCGGCGGCGGCGCGGCGGCCGGACGTCTGCGAGGTGGTCGATCTGACCGAGCGGTACGGCGCGGACCCGACCTTCGAGGGGCGGCACCTGTTCGCGGTCCGGATCAGCGATAACGTCGGGCAGGACGAGGCCGAGCCGGCGGTGCTGATCGTGGCCAACCACCACGCCCGCGAGATCGGCACGCCGATCGTCGCGCTGCGGACCATCGACAACCTCGTGGACGGCTACGGGTCGGACCCGCGCATCACGGCGGCGGTGGACGGGCACGAGATCTGGATCGCGCCCACCTGGAACCCCGACGGCTACCACCACGTGTACACGGTGGACGATTTCTGGCGCAAGAACCGGCGTCCGAACCCGGACGGTTCCCGGGGCGTGGACCTGAACCGCAACTACCCGGTCGGCTGGGGCCAGTGCGGGGGCAGCACGTTCCCCGGCTCGTCGGTGTATCAGGGGCCCGAGGCGGCGTCGGAGCCGGAGACGCGGACGATGGTCGCCTTCGCGGCCGACCGCCGGTTCGCCCGCGTGGCGGACATCCATTCGTACGCGAGCGAGGTGCGTTACGGCTATGGCTGCTGGAACCACCCGTGGGACCCTTCGTTCGGGCAGGTGGCGGCGGGGTTGAGCCAGCTGTCAGGGTACGGCGGCGACACCGGCTCGTCGTGCTGTTTGGGCGGCGACATTCACCTGCACACCAACCGCTACGGCGCGCTGGCGTTCCTCTGGGAGATCGGCACCAGTTTCCATCCCTCCTTCGCGAGCGCCAACGCGGAGGCGGACGTGCTGTGGAACGCGATGATCGAGTTGATCGATCGGGGCAGCGCGATCTCGGGCCGGGTGATGCGGGCGGGGTCGCAGACCCCCGTGGAGGCGACGGTGACCGTGGTGGGCGCGGGCTTCTCGCACGGCGAGACGCACGGCTCGGCGCCGCGGCACGGGCTCTTCCACGCGCACCCGCCGCTGGGGACCTGGACGCTGCGGTTCGAGGCGGCGGGGTACGAGCCGGCGGAGCGGACGGTGACGCTCAACAGCGTGATGCCGCAGGCGGCGCTGCTGGTGGAACTGACGCCCGAGTGCGCGGCCGACCTGGCCGAGCCGTTCGGGGTGCTCAACTTCTTCGACCTGTCGGCGTTCATCGGGCTGTACGGCGGGCAGGACCCCGCGGCCGACTGGGCCGCCCCGGCGGGGGTGTTCAACTTTTTCGACGTGGCGGCCTACATCGGGGCGTACAACGCGGGCTGCCCGTGAGCGGCCGGCATCTAGGGTAAAGATCACAACAAGGCCGGAACCGCTCGTCAGGGGGCCCGTACCGACCACCGATCGGGGCGCGTGCGACGCGGCCCGTGGGGACGGGAGGCGATGCCCCTGCGAAGGGGTGGCGCGCCAGCGTCGTGTCGGCCCTTCGCTGAGCAAGGGGCTCGCGGCGCCACACAGGCACCAGAACAGAAGGGGACGGCGATGGCGTTTGCGAAGCGGGTTTTTGTGTTGTCGTTGGTTGTGGTCGCGGGCTCGGCCGTGGCCCGGACAGCGCCGTTCGGGATTCTCAGGCTGGGCGCGCCGGCGCCGCTGCAGAACGACGTCGGCACGCTGTTCTGGGCGGCGGGCGATATCGACGGCGACGGAAGGACGGATTATGTGACCGCGCCCGCGCTGCCGGTGTCGGACCCGGTGTACGGCGTGGCGTTCGCGCAGGGCGACGGTTCGTTCGAGTTCGTGGGGCCGCTGGATCTGATCACCCCCGGCGGCGAGGAGCCTTCGACGATCCCGACGGTGGCCGACACCGACGGCGATGGGATGATGGAGGTCGTGGGGTTGGTGTTCGGCGGGGAGCTGGTGGGTGTGGAGTTTGACGGGCGCACGCCGCTGGCGACGGTGACCGCGCCGGCGCCCGGCCCGGACACGGGCATCGATCCGGTCATCGCGGTCGCCGGAGACCTTGCGGGCGAGGGGGCTGACGCGGTGGTGTACCCGTCCTTGTTCGGGGGCGTCGCGGTGCGCTGGCCGGACGGGACGGGCGTGGCGATCGAGCCGCCCGCGGGGCGCGACCCGGAGGTGTTCCCGGTCGCGGACTACAACGGCGACGGCCTCGCCGACGTGCTCTTCGGCGTGCGCAGCCCGTCCGCGCTGGTGCTTGTCCCCGGGACGGGGTCTCGGACGCTGGGGGCGCCGTTGTCGTTCCCGGTGGCCGAGCCGCGGGGCGCGGTGGTGGATCTGGACGCCGACGGTGCCCCGGACTATGCGTGTGTGGAAAGCGGACGGGTCCTCTGGTACGCGGCGTTCGCGCAGGGCGGGGGCCAGCCGAAGAACCTCGGTGCGCCGGGCGGGCGGATCGTCACGCTGGTGGCGGGCGGCGGCCGGCCGGACGGGACCGGGCCGGTGGGCCTTGTGATCGCCGTGCAGCGGGGCTTTGACGGGATGCTCGGCTGGTGGGCGGACCCGCTGGCGGGCGACGACACGTTCGGCGTGCTCGAGGCCATCGATCGATCGCCCGACTTCGGGCCGACCGTCGTCTTCGAGGACCGCGACGCGGACGGGCGCGACGACCTCGAGACCGGCAGCTTCGGTGTCGGGCGGTATCTTGCGCGGGGTTGCCCCGCGCCGGGCCGGTACGGCGCGATCGGCGCGGAGCTGACCGGGCGGGCGTTGCATGTGACGGCATCTGACCTGGACGGCGACGGCCGGGACGAGCTGATCCGCACGGACAACGCCCGGCTGCGCCTGGACGATGCCGACGGGCCGGGCGGGTGGACGACCGTCTCCCTGCCCATCCCCGCGGGCGGCTGGATGTCGCGCGTGGTGGAGATCGGCGCCGGGCGGTACATCGTCGGGACGAGTTCCAACGGCTGGGCCTGGTCGTTCGCCGAGCAGAACGGCGTGTGGACCGAGGTCCAGCGGCTGTCCCTGGGGGGCGCGACGCGCTCGTTCGGCGTGGCGGACCTGGACGCGGACGGTTCGCCCGAGATGGCCATCGCGGACTATGAGGGCTTGGTGCGGTTGGTGCGGATCGGCTCGGACGGCACGCTGTCCGAGGTTGGCTCGTTCGCGACGCCGACGCCGGTCGGGCTGGACGTGGCGGACGTGACGGGCGATGGGCTGGCCGACGTCATCGCCGGTGACGAGGTCGGCGGGATGTTGCGGGTCCACGCCAACCTCGGCGGGTTGTCGTTCGCGCCGCCCGCCACGGTCGCGTTGCCGGGCACGACGCCGTACTGGGTGCTCGCGGCCGATATCGATGGCGACGGCCTGGAGGACATCGCGACGGGGCGCCATGGCGTGTTCGTGCTCTGGGGCGACGCGGGCGGCGGGCTGTCCGAGCCGGACGCGGTCGCGTCGATCGAGGGGTTCGCGAACTTCGGGTACAACGAGATCCAGCCGGCCCCGCGGGCCGACGGACGGCTGGACCTGATCCTGGCGTTCGGCGGCATTGGGGGGGCACGGTCGGCGTACCTGACGCAGAAGGGGCCGCGTGACTTCGTGTCGTCGCCGCTGGCGGGTGTTGACCACAGCGGAGCGACCGCGGGTGACGTCAATGGCGACGGCGTGCGCGACGTGGTGCTCGTGTCGGCGAACGTCGGCACGGCGGACGTGCATCTGGGTTCGGCCGGGCCCTGCGTCGCGGACGTGACCGGCGACTGCGTCGTGAACTTCTTCGACGTGGCGGCGTATCTGGGCCTGTTCAACTCCCAGGACCCGGCGGCGGATCTGGCCGAACCCTTCGGGACGCTGAACTTCTTTGACGTGGCGGCTTTCATCGGGGCGTACAACGCGGGCTGCCCGTAGATCCCCTTCATGGGGGAGTGGATTTTCCGTTGTACGGAGAAGGATTGTGCGCTCGCCTTTCGGGCGGGGGGTAAATTCCTTTGGTCGTGCGCCGGGGTCTGCTAGGCTGGGAACGGCCGGCCTGTGGGGGGTTGGCGCGGGAGTGATCACATGCGAGTTTCGATCGGGTGCGCGTGCGTCGTGCTGTCCGGGTTGTCCTGTGCCGCGAGCGGGCAGTGCGCGTTCGTGCCGCCGGTCCTGGGGGGTGACGATTTCGGGGCCGGGTTCGGCATCGCGTGCGCGATGGACGCGGCCGGGACGGTCGCGCTGGTGTCTGGGTCGGGCTACGACGGCGGGGACGGGCTGGTGCGGACCTTCCGGCGCGTGGGCGGCGACTGGGTCGAGGGCCCGGCGTTCGGCGCGCTGTTCGGTTTCGGAGACAACTTCGGCGCCGAGTTGGCGATGAGCGACGACGGGCTGACGGCCGTGGTGTGCGCGCCGCGGGAACCATCGTTCACGCCCTCGTTCCATCTCGCCGCGGGCGGGGCGTACATCTACGAGCGGGCCGAGGGCACGGGCGACTGGACCCAGTCGCACCGGTTCGCGCCCCCCGAGCCGGGCACGGAGGAAAACTTCGGCGCGGCGTGCGCGATCAGCGCGGACGGATCGGTGGTCGTGATCGGCGAGGCGAACGTGCTCGGGTCGAAGTGGGTTGGCCTGCCGGACGCGGCGTGGGTCTCGACGCGCCAGGGCGGAACCTGGGGCCCGCTGGTGCGGCTGGTGCCGTCGCCGGCGCCCCCCGATTCGTACAACTTCGGGCAGTCGGTGGCGATCTCGGCGGACGGCACGCTGATCGCCGTGGGCGCGCCGACGCCCCCCGCGTTCTCGGACGAGTCCGGGATCGTGCACGTGTTCGAGCTGCAGGGGTCGTCGTGGGTGCAGACCGACGTGCTCTCGCGACCGATCGCGGGGGATTCGTTCAATGGCTTCGGGGGTTTCCTCGTGTTCGACGGCACGACGCTGCTCACGCACAACCGGTCGGAGACCGGTCCGGGCGTGGACGGCGTCGCGCCGGTGTGCCTGTACGAGCGGTCCGGCGGGGCGTACCCGGCCGTGCCGACGGAGCTGCTCATCCCCCCGGCCGCCGCGCCGACGCTGGGACCGATGGTGGTGCGGAATGACACCCTGCTGCTGTGCACGCTGGCCCAGGGGGTGGACGACGGGCTGTCGGTGTACCGCCGGGACACCGACGACCCGACGCGGACCTGGTCGTTCGACGGCATCTTCGCCAGCGATGACCCGGACCCGTTCGGCGGTTCGACCGGTTACGGACGCTCGGCGGCCATCGCGGACGATCCGTCGGTGATGGTGGTCGGCGAGCCGGGCTGGTCTTCCGATCCGTTCACATTCTCGCAGGAGGGCCGGATCAACTTCCCGGATCGCGTGTTCACCAACGACGAGTTCGTGATCACGCCGGGCAGCTCGACGATCAGCGTCACCTTCGAGTTCCCGGGCATGTTCCCCCAGTCGCTGTTCCTGGAACTGCTGGGGTTCTTTGACCTTGGGTACCCGGTCAACTGTGACGGCTCCGACACTCCGGTGCAGGTGGTGATCGAGGGCATGTCGTTCTCGCCGGCCGATCCCGAGGTGGTGATCGAGGGGCCGCTGGGGGTGCCGATCCGGCTGACGGACGTGGTGATCAGCCTGTCCGGGCCGAGCGACCCGGCGCCGGTGGGACCGTTCGGCGACGCCGCGTTCACGGGGATGGTCGTGGCGGTCGACGCGACGGTGAAGATCGGGATCCTGCCGTCGTTCCCGTTCTCGGCCGAGGGGGCGCAGAGCGAGCCGATGAACGCGTACGTGTTCGGATCCATGTTCGGCATGCCGCCGCGGTTCCAGGTGCCTTCGCTGGGGCTGGACTTCGAACCGGATCTGGGGCTGGGCGACAACAACCCCACGGTGACCGCGATCGGCTCAATCTTCACCGAGCGGGACACGTCGTGCGCGGCGGACCTGGCCGAGCCGTTCGGCGTGCTCAACTTCTTCGACGTGGCGGCGTTCATCGGGCTCTACAACGCCCAGGACCCCGGGGCGGACCTGGCCGAACCGTTCGGGGTGCTCAACTTCTTCGACGTGGCGGCCTACATCGGGGCGTACAACGCGGGCTGCCCGTAGGCGGCCAGGGGTGTCGGAGGGGCGGTCCCGCGGGGGCGTTGGGCCGAAACCAGCGGGCCGATGGGCGGATTTCGGTATTCAGAAAATCGATATTTTGGGAAAAATCCCGATGGCGGGCTGCTGGATTTCGGGTAGTCTCACCCGCTGACCATTGCTCGGCGGCGTTCCTTGCCGTCGACCCATACCCACCCCCCCTGCAGGAGAGTTGACATGTCCATTCGTTCGATCCGCGGCGCGGCCGCGGCCGCCCTCGCCTTCTCGGCGGGCGCCGCCATCGCCGGCTCGCCCGTCTGGTCCGCCACGCTGGGCACGCCCGGGATGGGCGGTTCCTACGTGGCCTCGTTCGCCGCGCACGACGACGGCACCGGCGCCGCCCTCTACGCGACCGGCTCGTTCACGGCCAACGGCGTCACGGGCGGCAACCTGATCGCCAAGTGGGACGGTTCGGCCTGGACCTCGGTCGGGGGCGGGCTCCAGAACCAGTACTCCAACACCATGAAGTCCTTCCAGGGCGACCTGATCGTCGGCGGCTACTTCGACAGCGCCGGCAGCGTGCCCGGCACGGCCAAGCTGGCCCGCTGGGACGGCGCCGCCTGGAACTCGATGGACGCGCAGGCCGAGTCGTTCCTCAGCTCGATCTGGGACCTGGAAGTCCACGATGACGGCTCGGGCGAGGCGCTGTACGTCGCCGGCAACTACGTGGCGCTGAACGGGCAGATCGGCCTGGACCACATCGCCCGCTGGGACGGCACGACCTACACCGCCGTCGGCGGGACCATCGGCGGCGCGGTGCCGCTGATCGTGCTCGACGTGCTCAGCGCCGACATCGGCGACGGCCCGGCGCTGTACGCCGCGGGCCGGTTCCTGACCATCGGCGGCGTGGTGGCCAGCAACATCGCCAAGTGGGACGGCACGGGCTGGCAGCCCCTGGGCGAGGGCATCACCCGCTCGAGCGGCTTTGCGCAGGGCTTCCACATGGCCGTGTTCGACGACGGCACCGGCACGGCCCTGTACGTCGGCGGCTCGTTCAACCGCATCAACGGCGGCGACGTGGTCAACAACATCGCCAAGTGGGACGGCACGACCTGGTCGCCCGTGGGCGACGGCTTCGACAGCGCGGTGCAGGAACTGACCGTGTTCGACGACGGCTCGGGCGCCAAGCTCTACGCCATGGGCAACTTCAACAACACCGGCTCGACTCCCGCGGCCAAGATGGCCCGCTGGACCGGCACGGCGTGGGAGCCCCTGGGCGCCGGCGCCAGCGCCAACACCTTCGGCGCGATCGTCTTCGACGCGGGCGAGGGCGAGGCCCTGCACTTCGGCGGCAGCTTCACCACCGTGGACGGCGTGGCCTCCAACCGGGTGATCTCGCTGCTGAGCACCCCGGCGTGCGACGCGGACTTTGACGGCAACGGCGTGCTGAACTTCTTCGACGTGTCGGGGTTCATCGCGGCCTACAACGCCCAGGACGCCGCGGCCGACATCGCCGCCCCGTTCGGCGTGTTCAACTTCTTCGACATCTCGGCCTACATCGGCCTGTACAACGCGGGCTGCCCCTGATCCCTGTCTGAACGGGAACAGGCCGCACGGTCCGCGTTCGGGTGTTTCCGGCCTCCCTTCGGACGCCCCCTCCAATCGGAGGGGGCGTTTTTTCTTGTGCTTTCGCCCCCGAATGGTCATGATTCTCGTGCGTTCGGCCCGCTCTGGGTCCGGATGATGCGGCGAGCAGCCCCGGAACGGGGTCGGCGCCGCGCGTGGTAAACGGCGCGAGGGGATGGCATGATGTGCGGGGCACGATCGTTGGTCGGTGTGTTCGGGGCGGTTCTCTTGGGTGTGTTCGTGTCGGGCGCCGGGGCCCAGGACGACCGCTGGATCGACACGCCGACCGGCTGGACCTACCTGTTGGGCGCGACCAGCTCAGACGTGAACAACCTGATCTCGGGCGGCCAGCGTGTGTTCAATATTGAGCGGACCGGGAACAACCAGTACGACGCGATCGGCGTGACCAACTCGGGCGATTACGCCCACACGGGCTCGCAGGTGCTCTACGGGCAGTCGTTCTCGTCGCTCTCCTCGTACCTGAGCGCCTCCGGCCACCGCCTCCTCGACCTGGAGGCGTACGAGAGCGGGGGGACGGAGAACTTCGCGGCGGTGACCGTGCGGAACGGCGGCTCGACGGGCGTTTCTGGCTGGGGCTGGCTGTACCGGGCGTCACCGACGGCGATCAACAACTGGATCTCGGGCGCGAACCCCCCGCTGCGCCTGATCGACCTGGACGTGTACACGCTGGGCGGGACGGACTACTACACCGCGGTGGCGGTGGAGAACACCGGGGCGCAGCAGCAGGGGTGGTGGTACTACTACAACCAGACGGCGGCGCAGGTCACGACGCTGCTGACCCAGAACGGGGCCCGGCTGGTGGACATCGAGGTGGACCGCGAGCCGACGCTCCAGAACCCGAACACGCTGTTCACCGTGATCATGGTGGACGACAACCCCGGCAGCGGCTGGTGGTACCCGTCGCTGACCACCGACCAGATCAATGAGGTGCTCGGCCAGACCGGCGGTCGCCTGACGTGCCTGACCCGGTACACCAACGCGTTCGGGCAGGTGCGGTACGCGGCGGCGCTGGTCGACAACGCCAACGCCGAGACGCGGCGGATCCGCGATCTGACCCGCGCGACCATCCCGACGGGAGATTACGGCTTCAAGATCAAGGAGGTGGGCGGCGGCACGCTGGTGGCGCTGAACGAGCACTTCGTCTTCGAGCCGGCCAGCCAGATGAAGATCCTCCACGCGGCGTACGCGATGCGCCGCGTCAGCCTGGGGCTCGACAGCCTCGACAACACGGTCGTCGTGAACACGGGCACGGACAGCGGTCAATCGTGCCCGTACTCCGTCAGCCCGACCTCGCCGACGCTGCGGACGACGATGCAGCAGATGCTCCGCCCGAGTTCGAACCATCACACCGAGGCGCTGCGCCAGCGGTACGGCACGACGAACCTAAACAACTACGCGACGGCGATCGGGCTTTCCGACGTCCGGCTGAACCACACGCTCGGTTGCCTGTGCTCTTCTTTGAACTTCAACACGTTCACGTCGCGGGACGCCGTGTCGATGTACGAGCAGATCGCGGACGGAACGCTGTTCGGGATGGATCTCAAGGACGAGCTGTTCTCGATCATGTCGAACTACGACGAGTTGGGGAATCCGCGCGTGGACGCGGTGATGAACCAGGAGTTCGACCTGACGGGCCTGACCCCGACCGAGCGGGCCGCCTTCCGCGCCGCGTTCAATCAGGCGAACAAGGGCGGGTCGTACACCTGCGGGTCCGGCGGGTCGAGCCCGAGGCGGTGGCGGACGGACGCGGGCTGGGCGACGATCCCGTTCAAGACGGCGGCGCCGTTCTATCTTCAGTTTGATCGCGAGTACGCGATGTCGATTTTCCTCAATGACTCGGCCGATCCTTCTTCGGCCACCGACGAGATCTACAACATCTTCTACGAGCTGATCCGGCTGCCGCTCCGCGCGGCCATGCAGTCCTGGGACGCGGCCTGCGATCCGGACGGCATCCTGTTCCATCCGCAGGATGACACGGTCGTGGAGGGCGACGACGCCGGGTTCTCCGTCACCGTCCTCGCGCGGCCCGGGTCGCGCGACTACCGCTGGCAGAAGCTGATCAGCGGGTCGTGGACGAGCCTCTTCAACGGCGTGGGGTACGCGGGGACGGACACCGCCGACCTGACGGTGTTCAACGCACAGCCCGACGACGCCGGTCAGTACCGCGTTCGGATCACCAAGGAGTGCGGCCAGACCGTCTCCCAGCCCGCCACGCTGGAAGTCACGGTCGGGTGCACCGCGGACTTTGACAACAACGGGGTGCTGAACTTCTTCGACGTGGCGGCGTTCATCGACGCGTACAACACGCAGAGCCCGGCGGCCGACCTGGCGGCGCCGTTCGGCGTGCTGAACTTCTTCGACGTGGCCGCGTTCATCTCGGCCTACAACGCGGGCTGCCCGTGAGATGATCGGTCCGGGCGGCCCGGCCGGCGCCCGCGGTCGGGGTTGGCCGATCTTTGATCGGGCCAGCGGGTCCAGGATCGAGTTTGGCCCCCGGGGAACTCTCCCCGGGGCCGTTTTTGTTCGTGGGACGGGCCCCGACGCCCTTGGGGGTTTGGCGGGGTTCTGGTACGATCGGGGTCGCGGAAGCCTGATGTGTTCGAGAGGCCCCGAGCGGCCGGAGGAGAGAATCGTGTCCCAGCGTTGTGCTTGTGTTTCGCGTCCCGTCCTGTTCACGCTGGCCGCGGGGATGCCCTTGGCCGTGGCCTCCGGCCTCGCGCACGCCCAGGCGGCGGTCGAGGTCAGCGCCGACGGCCTGACCACCGTGCACCTGAAGGGGCTGCGCCCCGTGTCGGCCGGCTGGACCCCCCGCGGCTCGGCGGTCCCATTCCCGACCACGCCCGACCAGACGGTCCAGCTGCGACGCCAGATCGGCGGCCTGCAGATCGCCGACGTCAACAACGACGGCCACAACGACCTCATCGCCGTCTGCTACATCTCCCAGAGTTTTCCGGCCTACCTCGACTGGAAAGACATGATCTTCTTCGGCACCGGCGCGGGCATCCAGACGACGCCGGGTTGGCTCTCCGCCGTCGAGACGCACACGGGCGATGTTCAGGTCGGTGATGTCAACAACGACGGATGGACCGACATCGTCACCATCCACGGCGGCGGCCTGCGACGCGACACCGTCCGCATGTACGCCGGCGGTCCCGGCGGCATGCCCACCAGCCCGACATACACCTCCAATACCGCCAACACCGGCTGGGGCACGTCCGGCGTGCTGGCCGACATCGATCAGGACGGCTTCGACGAGCTGGTCACCACCAACCAGGGCCTCTCGCCCGATCCGTTCCGTCCGATGCTGATGTTCGGCAACAACGGGGGGACGCTGACGACGGGGTCGATCTGGCAGTCCGCCGAGCAGTCGATCCAGAACGGCATCGCCGCGGTCGATCTGAACAACGACGGCTTCCCGGACATCGGCGTGGCCAAATGGGTCAACTTCCAGAGCGGAATCTACCTGAACAACGCCGGCACGCTGGCGACCACCCCCGACGCGACCGTCGGCACGACGGGCACGGACAAGGGCGTGGCCTTCGCCGACATCGACCAGGACGGCCTCATCGAAATGGCCGTGGGCGGCAGCCCGACCACGATCTATGACTACGCACCCGGTGCGCTCACCCCGTACTTCACCTCGAACCCACCCTTCAGCGGGCCGCAGGAGGTCATGCTGGTCGACGTCAACGGCGACGGCTGGGAGGACCTGCTGGAGGTCCACTTCTCCGACGGGCGGGCACATATCTACCTGAACAACAACGGCGTGCACAGCGGCACACCCGACTGGACGTTCGACGCCACCGAGGTCGGCACGTCGCTGGCCTTCGGCGACCTCAACGGCGACGGCCTCGGCGATCTGGTGATCGGCTACTCGGGCAACACCTGCATCCGCGTGTTCTTCCAGATCCCGCGGGCGTGCCCGGCCGACATCGACGGCAACGGCCTGCTCAACTTCTTCGACGTCAGCGGCTACCTCGCGCTCTACAACGCCCAGGACGCCGCGGCGGACCTCGCGTCGCCCTTCGGCGTGTTCAACTTCTTCGACATCTCGGCCTATCTCGCGTTGTACAACGCCGGATGCCCATGACGCAGCCGACCGGAGGTCGACCCGTGCGAGACATGTTCGCGGCACTGCTGGCCCTCCTCGTCGCGTCGGCCAACGCCGCGGGCGGACCCGCGGCCATCAAGCAGGTCGCGGCGCCCCCGGACGACATCGTGTCCGGCGTGGTCACCCTGCCCGATCCGGCGACCCTCGGCGTCCGATCGCGGACCGCCCTGCTCCCCGTCCGCCTCACGCCGTCCGATGAGGGCGGCTGGGCGTGGACCGGCGTGATCGAACTCGCGTCCGACCGGGACGCGTCGCTGGCGGTGCTCTCCGAGCGGCCATGGACGCTGGCCGTGACGCAGCCCGGCACCGTCCGACCGGAGGATCTCGCCGGCCTCGAGACCACCGCCGCGCGCGGGGTGCTGCCGGCATCGCTCGCCGAAGCTCATGCCGGACGCATCTGGCTGCGAGGCCAGAAGCCGGGCCCCCGCGTGGTCACGGTGCGTTCGGACCGGCCGGGCGAGGGATTCCTGCTGGTGGACGCGGGCGGCGAAGCCGGCCTTTACACCCACCCCACGACCCTCCGCCGCGTGGTCGGTGAGCCGATCGGGCTGCGCGCGTGGCTCGACGGCGCCCGCGTCACCGGCGTGTCCGCGGTGGTGTCCGGGCCGGACGGTGTCCGCCGCACGATCCACGCCGACCAGGACGGGGTGATCCGGTTCACGCCGCAACGGGCCGGACCGCACGCCGTCCGGGTCGAGGCCCGGGGCGTCGATGCGGACGGCCGCGCGGTGGTGCTGACCACCCAGCACCTCGTGGAGGTCGCCCACGCGTCCCCGCCGCTCGCCGTGACCGGCATCGAGCCGCAAGACGGCGTGCTGACCGTCCGTCTCGGCGGCCCGTCCGCCGCTCGGTCGATCACCGCCGCCGAGGTCTGGGGCCGCGTGGACGGCGCGGCCGTCCCCGTGTGCTGGGTCTCGCGTCTGGGCGAGGGCGAACGCTCGCTGGCCATCGACCTGCGGTGGATCGCGATGGCCGGCGTGGACCCCGCGTCGCTCGAACTGCGCAACGTGCGAGAGCACGATGTCGGGTCGTACGCGCTCGTCGCGCACGAGAGCGTGCTGCCGATCCAGGCCGCGGGCCTGACGCTGCCGCCGCCGCCCGACGCCCCCGAACGCGGCATGCTCACCGGGGTGGCCGGGGCTGAGCGGCTCGAGAGCCCGCTGGTCGAAGCGCCGCGGTCGCGGGCCGTCTCGCCGGGCCACCAGCTGCTGCTGGTGCACGGCTACTGCTCGGGCGGCAATCCGTTCACCGTCTCGCACTTCACCGGCGACGTGAGCATCTTCGACGATCCCAACCAGAGCCGCACGCTCGACGCGTTCGCCCAGTTGCTTCTCTCGCAGGGGTCGGCGGCCAAGTCATTCGGCGTGGTCGGGCACAGCCAGGGACCCATGGCGGCGCTCCATCTCTACACGTACTACTGGAGCGGCCTCGACTGGGCACAGGGTCCGAGGCTGATCCAGGCCGTCGGTGCCCCGTTCCAAGGCACGCCCCTGGCGGGCAACGCCGCGGTGCTCGGCCAGATCTTCGGCGCCGGCTGCGGCTCCAACGCCGACCTGACCTACGCCGGCGCGGGGGCGTGGCTCTCGCTCATCCCCACCTGGGCCCGGCAGGAAGTCTGGTACTGGACCACCTCGTTCAACGACCGCCCCTTCCTGTACGACTACTGCAACATCATCACCGACCTGTTCCTCAGCGACCCGGACGACGGCGTCATCGAGCGCGACCGCGGCCAGCTCCCGGGCGCGACCAACCGCGGCCACCGCGAGGGCTGGTGCCACACCGCCGGCATGCGCGATCCCGCCCAGACCACCGACACCTCCCGCAACGCCGAGATGAACGCGGAGGCCCGCCGATGATCCCCGCGCATCGAGCCACGATGCTTCTCGCCCCGCTGCTGCTGGCCGCCCCCGTTGCGATGTCCGGCGATCGTGTGGTCTGCGTGGATGTGCCGGTGGCGATCCCCGACAACAACCCGGACGGCGTTGCTGTCTCGCTCGATGTCGGCAACGCATCGGGCCTGTCCGTGACTCAGGTTCGGCTGGATCTGGTCGCCACACACCCCTGGGTTGGTGACCTGCGGGTGGTCCTGACCGCGCCGTCGGGCGCCATGGTCGTGCTGCTCGACCGACCGGGCATGCCCAGCGTCGGTTTTCCCGGCCCCTTCGGTTGCGGCGGCGACAACATCGATGCGACCTTCATCGATTCCGCGACGGCAGACGCAGAGTCGACCTGCTCAACCACCCTCGTGCCGGTGCTCTCCGATCCGCTCCGTCCGCTCGAACCGCTGGCCGCGTTCGAGGGCGGAGCCGCCGAAGGGGTGTGGACGCTGACCGTGGCCGATCTGAGCGTGGCCGACGCGGGCACGCTCGTCTCGGTCTGTCTGACTCTTTCCACCGCGCCCGCCTGCCCGGCGGATCTGGCCGAGCCGTTCGGCTCGCTGAACTTCTTCGACCTGGCGGCGTTCCTGTCGCTGTTCCAGACCGGCGACCCGGCGGCCGATCTGGCCGCGCCGACCGGGGTCTTCAACTTCTTCGATCTCTCCGCATACTTGAGCCTCTACAACGCCGGCTGCCCATAGACACCCCATTCATCAACCGTGGGGGTGGGTTGCTCTGGCCGGGCGCGGCTCGGGTGTAGTCAACGGTATCCACCTGAGCGCACACTTCGACGGGTGGAACGCGGGCTGAGCTCCAGAGCGGCTTCCGGCCTCAGCACGTTCGGCTCCTCGAGAGCGCGCGTGATCCGATGGCGGGTGGTGACAACTTTGGCCAAATGCAGAATCCGGCCGTGGTGTTGTCAAACACCTCTGGAAAACGCCGACGTCGAGTATACTGGATAGAAAGATCCGAATAAGGTAGGGCGTCTCGTCCATCGGATTCCACTGTTCTGGCCCCATCGGTGGCCCCGTCGGAGATTGCCATGAAGCATCAGTCGAAAGCGCCCCGTGCTCCCTTGCCCGCCATTCTTGCGCTGGTTGGACTCTCATGCACGCAGGCACACGCGGACGTGCCGACCTATGACGTCGAGATTATCGCCCCGTTCACCAGCACCACGACCGTGCTCGGGGCGAGCGAAGCAGGCCATCTGGTCGGTTGGCAGACGCAGGACGGCCAGGTCAGGGGGTACGTTGCAAGGGCCGGCGCCGGGCTGACGCTGCTGCCTCTGCCCGCGGGGTATGCATCGAGCGCGGCGATGGACGTGAACTCGGCCGGGGTGGTGGTGGGTGCGGTGGCCGTGGGCGGCTTCCCGTTCGATGGCGGCGAGCCGGCGATCTGGACGCCCGACGGTTCCGGCGGCTACGTCGTTCACATCCCCGAGCAGTTCCAGACGCTGCCCAGCCCGATCGGCACGCTATCGATCAACGGCGGAATGGCCGTGGCGATCAACGAGAGCGGCACGGTCGTGGGCTGGTCCAGGTATCAGGGTTTCCAGGGCGGGCCGTCCACGCAGTTCTCGATCAACGCGCCGCCGGTGAATCTGGCGGCGCTGGGATTCAACGAGCGCGCCGAGGACATCAACGCGCGTGGCGTGGTGGTGGGAGGCGGGCAGACTCTCGATCTGAACTCCGGCGTCGTGACCGATCTCGGCATCCCGGCGTCGCTCAACGGCGTGGGCTTCACCATGGTGCTTGGCTATGCGATCAACGATGATGGCCAGGTCATCGCGGCCGCGGCGCGGGCGACGTCCGGCAACGAAGTCTGGATGACCTACCGGCACGAGCCCGATTCGGGCTGGTCGCCCGTCAATCCGTCCCAGATTCCGACCCGCTTCGTCGGGCTCACCTACGACAACAACAACGCCGGGGACATCTCGGCCGCGGGAGGCATCTACTTCGCCGCCGAAGACCATCTTGCCTTCGGGTACTCAACCCTTCTCGACCCTGCCTATACGGATTGGACCGTGGCCATCGGCTACATGAGCAACGACAGAAGTGTGTACGCAACCGCGCTCAACACCGCCACGGGCGAGAGTGCGCTGGTCGCTCTCATCCCGCAGGCCGGCACGTGCGACGCGGACGTGAACGGCGACGGTAGTCTGAACTTCTTCGACGTCTCGGGTTTCTTGGACCTTTACAACACGGGCGACCCGGCCGCCGATCTGTCCGCACCGTTCGGCGAGCTCAACTTCTTCGACGTCAGCGCCTACCTCGCGTCGTACAACGCCGGGTGCCCGTGATCGGGCGGTCGTGCGCCGTCGCTGGGGCGGCCAATATGAGCCGAGCCCAGGCTCGGCTGGCCAGATGAGGCCATCAACCGTCCGCCGCGGCCCGATTCGAGCGTGCGGAGGGAATGCTGGCGTGCGGCACGGCCGTTGCACTCCACACCGTGCCCGCCTTTCCGGATCGCGGCGACCGTTGTTGAATCCGATCGGGGTAGGACCCCGCGCCCCGGCCAGGAGTAGAGACCCATGAGACTTGCGCCCCGCTGCACCGTTTACCTGCCTGTCTGTGCTGCCGCTGTGATCGTCTCAATCGCCGGAGCCGATCTCCCGCCGAACCCGTCGTTGCGATTGGTCGAGCCGCAGACGTTCGACGGGTTCGGGGAGACGGCCGTGACCGACCTGAATGACCTCGGTCTCGCGGTGGGTCGCATGGCGTACAGCTACACGGACGACAACGGCAACGGGCACACGACCGTGGGTTCGTTCGACTGGCTCTACCATGTCGAAGATCAGCCGACCATCACGGGGATGGGCCTGTTCACCAACAATCGCGGTGACCGCGTGACGGTCGGCAGCGCCGTCGCCGGGGCCGTGTTCACGCCGGGCGACGGGGGGCCACCGTCGGTGATCCCGCCGGTGGACGGTCACACCTTCGTGCTCGCCGCGGAGATCAACAACAACGGCATGGTCGTGGGGACGAGCGGGATTTTCCAGATCGGCATCCTCTCGGCCATCGCCTGGAGCGAAGCGACGGGCACCATCAACCTGTCCGACTTCGTGCCGAACGCCCGCACGGCGGACTACGCCAGCGACAACGGCTGGATCGTCGGGCACCGCCCGTCTACTGACGGTTCGCCCATCCAGGGCTTCGTGCTGGACATCAACACCGGCGATTGGATGGATCTGTACCGCTACTTCAACCCGACCGCTCCTGCGGGCATGGGACGGACCGAGGTGAGCGCGGTCAATGACGCGGGCCAGGTTGTTGGGCGGACCACCACCGATGGCGGCCTGCTTCGTGCGTTCGTCTGGAGCGAGGCCGACGGCCACCAGTTCATCCCGAGTCCGTCGTTCGGGGGCGACCCGGCCTATGTCTACGCGAACCACATCAACAACGACGGCGTCGTCGTGGGCGAGGCGCTGACCGGCGGAGGCTGGCGGGCGTACGCCTGGAAGCTCGGGACCGGCTTCCTGCCGCTGCAGGCGACCGCGAACGGCAGCGGGTATGTGCTGGCGTACGCCGTCCGGGTAAACGATCGCGGCGAGGTCGCCGGCATTGCCGCCCCAGCCCACGCGCCCTGGTCGGCCAATCGTGGATACCTCGTCGCGGCCGAAGCCTGCCCGGCGGACCTGGCCGAGCCGTTCGGCTCGCTGAACTTCTTCGACCTGGCGGCGTTTCTGTCGCTGTTCCAGACCGGCGACCCGGCGGCCGATCTGGCCGCGCCGTTCGGGACGCTGAACTTCTTTGATGTCAGCGCCTACCTGGCGGCGTACAACGCGGGCTGCCCGTGACGAATCCGGGTCAGGCGGTCGCGGGCGGCTTGGGCGCGTCGAAGGCCAGCACCCACTGGAAGCCGTAGAGCGGGTACGGGACGCGCAGGCGCCAGCCGCGGAGGTCGCCGGCGTCGTAGCCGATGCGCTGGCAGACCCGGGCGATCATCGAGCCGTACGAAGGCAGGCGCACCAGCGTGAGCGACGCGGCGGGGTCTTCGATCGGCTCGAGTTCGACGGGGGGGACGACGCGGTCGTGCAGGCGTGCGGGGTCCTCGATGTCGGCCGGGCCGCGGGCGACGGTGTTGTAGAGGTACACCCGCGGATCGATGCCGGGGAACACGCCCGCGCCCACGAAGAGATCGACGACCATGGTCTGCACGGGGATGTCGGGGATGACGACCACGCCGCGGGTGGTGCGTTTCTCGTCGCGGTAGCGTTTGGAGTGGGCCGGGGCGTGCACGCCGGCGAGCATGTCGAACTGGGCGTCCTTGCCGGTGGTGGTGGGGCAGAACTCGTGGACCACGTTGCCGTCGCGGTCGTGGGCGCGCAGGGGGGCGGGCTCGCAGGTGTAGTAGGCGGACAGGTCCATGGCCAGGTCGAACGACCCGCCGGGCTTGCCCACGGCCTCGTGGGGTGCGCCGTAGGTGAACGAGACCGTCACGTCGGGGCGCAGGCGGCGCATGCCCAGCGCGCCGTGCACCGCCGTGACGTCCAGCGCGACGTCGTCGCCCGGGGTGGGGGTCAGGATCATGGTCGAGAGCCACTTCTCGGCCTCGACGCCGAGCACCTGGCTCATGCCGCGGAAGACCTGGTAGCGCCCCGCCTGCTCGAATCGTTCGCGGGCCTCGGGCTCGCGGACGCTCATCGTCGCGTCGAAGGCCGCGCGGTTGCCGAACGAGCGGATCATCACCTCGAACCGGTCCACCGCGACCAGCGCCCGGCGCACGGTCGGCTCGTCGACCCCCGCCCGGTGGGCGGCGTGGACGATGGACCGCAGCGTCTCGGGCCCGGGCAGCAGGGCGAGGATCTCGGTGCCCGGCTCGCGCCGGATCGCGCCGAGCAGGCGGCTGATCGGGACCCGGCCCACGCCCAGCGTCCGCGAGAGGGCCGACGGACCCTCCGGGTCGCCCGGCAGGGCGTCGATCACCGACGACAGGCCGGCCGACAGATCGCGGGCCAGGTCGCGCCCGGGGGGCGCCCGGCCGGTGTCCGCGGGTGGTGTGGTCGGTTCCATGCGTCCGGATCTCTGGGTGGTGGTGCGTGCTTCGCGGGCCATCGTATCAGAAATCTTTGCGAATCCCTCTGTTATTTATTACACTTTCAGGTCGGGTGCTGGTAGTCTGTCAGAAGATGGACTGCCCCCCTCGGCGGACGACCCACCGGGAAACAGACCATAGGAGGATTCCGAGATGAGAACGAACGTCGCCGCCGGTGTGTTCGCCGGTTCATTGGTCTTCGCGACCGGGCTTGCGCAGGCCCAGTGGACGGACAACCCGGCCGCCAACACCCCGGTGGTGGTCAACCCGGGCAACCAGACGGTGACCAAGACCGCCATCGCCCCGGACGGCTCGTCGTGGACGGGCTGGTTCGACTTCGGTTACAGCAACGTGCAGATGCGCGTGCAGCGTCTCGACGCCGCGGGCAACCCGACCTTCGGGCCCGCGGGGCTTCTGGTCTCCAACAACACCCAGGGCACCTCCGTGGTCGACTGGGACCTGCGGGCCGACTCGGACGGCAACTGCGTGCTGGCGTTCGTGGACATCCGCGCGGGCGGGGACAACGACGTATACGCGTACCTCATCGCGCCCGACGGCACCTCGCTGTGGGGCCCCAACGGCGTGACGGTGTCGGACAACTCGGAGTTCGAGGCCGACCCCCGCGTGATGCAGCTCTCCGGCGGCGACTACGCGGTCGTGTGGCCGCGCTTCGACGTGAACCCCGGGCTGGTCATGCAGCGCATCAGCCCGGCGGGCGTCAAGGCCTTCGGCGGCGACGGGGTGCTGATCTACTCCAGCGGCACCGAGGAACCCGCGTTCCTCGAGATGGTCCCCACCTCGGACAACGGCCTGCTGATCGCCTGGATCCGCAACATCGCGTCGTTCCTCAGCCCCCGCCACGTCTACGCCCAGAAGTTCGACGCGTCGGGCGCGATGCAGTGGGGCGGTTCGCCGATCATCGTCTCCAACGCCACCAGCGTGCCCATCGCGCACAAGCCGCGGATCCTCAACGACGGGTCCGACGGCGCGGTCATCGCCTGGCACGACACCCGCGACGGCGACTTCGACAGCTACGTCCAGCGGATCAGCCCGGCGGGCGCCGTGCAGTTCGCCGCCAACGGCCTGCCCGCGTCGGGCGAGCCCGGTCGCCAGCAGCTCGACCCGGCCATCGCGATGGCCCCCTCGGGCGACATCATGATGTTCTTCCGCAACCTCGACGGTGCCCAGTCCAGCCAGAGCACCAACCTGCAGCGCTTCGACGGCGCGACGGGCGCCCGCGAGCTGGGCACCAACGGCGTGGCGTTGCTCGCGTTCAATGGCCAGTTCAAGGGCGCGCCCCGCGCGGTGCCGCACGCCACCGGCGCGGCCGCGGTCGTCGATCGCCAGCCCACGCTCGGCAACACCGACGGCACGCTGGAGATGCTCATCGCCGACGAGTCCGGCGTGCTGCTGACCGGCGGTGCGATCTCGGTCAGCACCGCGACGAGCAGCAAGGGCCGCCTGAACGTCAACCGCGACGCCGCCAGCCGGACGCTCGTCACCTGGTCCGACGACCGCAACGGCGACGAGGACATCTACGCCCAGATCGTCAACGCCGACGGCACGCTGGGGGCCGCGGGCTGCCCGGCGGACCTGGCCGCCCCGTTCGGTGTGCTCAACTTCTTCGACCTGGCCGCGTACATCGGGCTCTACAACGCGGGCGACCCCGCGGCCGACCTGGCCGCGCCGTTCGGGTCGCTGAACTTCTTCGACGTGGCGGCGTACATCGCGTCGTACAACGCGGGATGTCCGTAACAACCAATCGTCGTGGCTGTTCATGACGGCGTGCGTGGCGTGCCCGGATTCGGCATCCACCACCCAGAGATTCGATGCCCGCCCCATCCAAGGGGCGGGCTTTGTTATCTGCAAGATCAGCCTTGTCCTCGGAAACCCATCGGTGCTCCGCGATCAAGCTCGCTTGGATGATCTCTGGCCGGAAGCCTACAGGGCGAGCAGTGACGAAACGGTTTGCATCTACCTGCAAGGAAACTGGAAAACGAGAAGCGGAACATCGTGCGAGATGATCGCGTATCGGTAGTCCACCGTCCGCCATCGTGATCAACCCCGATTTTTTGAAAGAAAGGTTTCGCTGATGCATAACCCAACCGCTCACCGGGCATCGATCGTCGCTCTGAGCATCTGCGGATTTCTTGGATGTTCGGCGATGGGGCAGGTCTTTGACGAAGATTTGAGAATCATTGCACCGGATGGCGTGCCCTTCGAGAAGTTCGGTCAATCAGTCGCGGCTTGGGGTCCTGTTGTGTTTGTGGGCGCAAACACAGATGGAACCGGATCGGTTTATGCATTCGATTCGATGATCGGTCACCACATGTTTCAGATAAAGTCATCGGACATCGCGCAAGGCGATAGCTTCGGTTGTTCGGTTTCGGCATCGGGATCAACTCTGATTGTGGGCGCCTACGGCGATGACGATGCGGGCAGCAGATCTGGTTCGGCGTATCTGTTCGATGCCACCACGGGTGATCAAACTTTTAAACTGACTCCCTCGAACGCGGCGGCGCAAGATCGATTCGGCCACTCCGTGGCGGTCGCGGATTCCGTGGCGGTTGTCGGTGCGTACCTGAATGATGACGCGGGGATGGATACCGGATCGGCCTACCTGTTCGATACCAAGACCGGCAATCAGCTGTTTGTACTGACTGCTCCGGATCTTCTGCCGAGCAGTTCGTTTGGCTACTCGGTTGGAATCTCGGGAAACATCGCGGTCGTTGGTGCTCCCAGCGCAAGCAGTGGTGGCATCGTCGCTGGTGCGGCATACGTGTTTGATGTCCTCACCGGGGAAATGATGTTCAAACTGATCGCTTCCGATGCGGGGCAGTACGATCAGTTCGGGCGGTCCGTTTCCGTATCTGGGGACATCGCAGTCGTTGGCGCTCCGGCCTCGGGAGTATCCGGCACCAACTGGGGATCGGCGTACGTGTTCGACGTCAGAACGGGTCAGCAGTTGCACAAGCTCGTGCCGTCCGATGCTACTGAAGATGGCTACTTCGGATACTCCACCTCAGTTTCCGGAGCGACCGCTGTCGTGGGAGCGCGATTCGCGGGCGATGCCGGGCCCAACTCCGGTGCGGCCTACCTCTTCGATGTACAGAGCGGCAAGCAGATCGCTCGGCTGCGTGCATCTGACGGCCAAGGGGGTGATGAACTCGGTGTCTCGGTCTCGATTGATGGCTCGGTCGTCGTTGTTGGGGCTGATCGGGCCGATGTCGCCGGGGCATCGTCCGGTGCTGCATTTATTTTTCATGGAACGCCGGGTATTCTGGAGCAACCGACCGGGTTCGTCGCAACCTCTGGTCAGGAGGCTGTGTTTTCTGTCTTGCCGAAATGGTCGAACGGTGTCTCGTACCAATGGCGTCGGAATGCAGTCGCTCTTGACAACAGCGACAACATCACCGGGGCGAGTTCGCCTACGCTCCGCATCATTGCGAGTGAGCAAGACGAGGCATATTACGATTGTGTGCTGACCAAGTTCGGCAGTGGTTCGATCACAAACCGGGTCGTGCTGGCTGTAACGCCAGACCCCGACGCGTGCTTTGTGGATGTGAACGGCGACGGGGCGGTCAATTTCTTCGACATCCAACTCTTCATCAGCTTCTTCGGTGTTGGATGTCCGTGAGCCCCCGGTGATTCGGCGAAAGTTCTTGCAATCGGTCCTCGGGTGCGGGTAACCTCCCTCTCCGGCCCGAACCCGCACCGCGGGGCGGGCCCACGGAGGGAATCGCGTTGAAGAACTACGCCTCGGTGAGTGTGTTGCTGGTCCTTTCCGGCGTCGCCTTTGCGGAAACCCCCCCGCCCAGCGGCGACGCGGGCTACGACGAGGCGGGGCGGATCTACTTCCGCGACAGTGAACTGACCCAGATCACGGTCACCGTCGCCCCGGCCGACCTGGACGCGATGCTGGCCGACCCCTTCAGCAACCAGTACTACCCCTGCACGGTGCGGATCGTCAACTCGCAGACCGACACGCTGGTCGAGGACGTGGCCATCCGCCCGCGCGGCAACACCAGCCGCGGGGCGATCAAGAAGTCCTGGAAGCTCAAGTTCAACGAGTTCGTGCCCGGGCGTGAGGTCCACGGGCTCGAGAAGCTCAACCTCAACGGGCACCAGAACGACCCGTCGGTCATCCGCGGCAAGCTGGCGTGGGACGTGTACAACGCGTTCGGCGTTCCATCGCCGCGCGCGTCGATGGCGCGGCTGGTCATCAACGACGGGTCGCGGGTGGACGACGTGTACGCCAACGTCGAGCAGATCGACGACGAGTTCCTGGCCGCCTGGTTCGGCGACGACACGGGCAACCTGTACCAGTGCCGGTACCGCGGCGCCCGGGCCGATCTGCGGTACGTGCCGCCGGGCGATGCGGGCGCCTACGCGGGCCTCGGTTCGCCGACGTACGAACTCGAGAACGACAGCGGCGCGGGCCAGTTCGCGGACCTGGCCGATCTGATCAACTTCGTTGAGTTCGCCGACGACGCGGCCTTCGCGTCGGGGATCGCCGACCGCTTCAGCGTGGACAACTTCCTGCGCGCCATGGCCGTGGACTGCGTCAACGGGAACTGGGACAACCTCTGGTACGGGGCGAACAACTTCTTTCTCTACGCCAACCCCGGCACGGGCGTGATCGAGTACATCCCCTTCGACCTGGACAACACCTACGGCATCGACTTCTTCTCGACCGACTGGGCCGCCCGCCCGCCGGAGTCCTTCGGCGACGGCGGCTTCGGGTGGGACTTCGGCAGCCCCTTCGGCGGCGGGGCCGAGCCGCCGCTGGTGCGCCGCATCTTCGCCATCGACGCGTATTACGAGCAATACCTGCGGTACGTGCGCGAGCTGGTCGGGGCGGTCGGGACGCCCGCGGGTCCGGCCGAGACCGGGTTCGCGGACAGCGCGGGCGACACGTTCCTGGGCGGGTCCGAGCCGCACTTCGACCTGCTCTCGGTCACCCTGTCCAACGACGAGGACGCGCTGCTGGCCGACGTGCGCGTCGCCGGGCCGATCGACGTGGGCAGCAGCACCGACGACGCGCGCGTCGTGTTCTTCTTCGACACGCGCCCGGGCGGCAGCACCACGAACCCGTGGGGCCGCGACATCAACACGAACCGGGCCGCCGACTGGTTCCTGGGCACCTGGACCGACAGCGGCGGCGGGTTCCTGCTCTACGAGTGGTCCGGCGGCTGGCAGCTCCGCCACGCGAGCTTCAACGATCCCGCCGGCATCGCGCAGGATCTGAGCGCCAAGGCCGACGGTCTCGCGCGGTACCGCGTCCCGCTGGCACGCATGAACCTGACGGACACGAGCACCTTCGCGTTCGACGTGGTGACCACGAACGACCGCGGCGCGGGGACCGAGCCCGGCGTGGACCACCTCTCCAACCCGGCGCAGGCCACGCCCAACTACGACACCCCGTCCCAGGCCGGTACCTACCCGACCCACACCCTCTCCCCCTTCCTGCCCGACCCGGGCGCGGTGACCGACGGCCCCTTCACCCTCGGCCCGCGCGAGCCGCTGATCGACGCGCTCCGCGACATGCTCGCCCCCTTCGCGTTCACCGGCTCGTACGCGGGCGGCAACGCCGACTACGGCCACGACAACCAGGACTTCGTCGACTCGTTCACCCAGCCGGCCGCGTACGCCGGCGCGTCGCCGTGGGCGTGGGGCGTCAAGCCCTTCATCGCCGCCCGGACCGACTACCTCCGCCTGAACACCCCCGCCCCCGCGCCGCTGCCGGCGCTGTTCGTCAACGAGGTCCTCGCCTCCAACAGCACCGTGCTCGCCGACGAGGACGGCGATTTCGGCGACATCATCGAGATCTACAACCACCTGGACATCCCCGTCGACCTCTCCGGCATGTACCTCAGCGACGATCCCGGCCTGCCGCGGATGTGGCGCATCCCAGACGGCACCCTGCTCCCCGAGGGCGGTTTCCTGATCTTCTGGGCCGACGACGACATCGCCGCCGGCCCGACGCACACCAACTTCAAGCTCTCCGCCGGCGGCGAGACGGTCACGCTCTCCCACAACGACGCCAACGGTGCGGTCCTCATCGACCAGCTGACCTTCCCCGCCCTGGGCGTGGACGAGTCCTACGGGCGCTACCCCGACGGCTCGGAGGACCTGCGGTCCTTCTGCGCCGTCACGCCCGGCGCGCCCAACGACCCCGACGACACCTGCTTCAACCCGCCCGGGCCCACGCCCCGCGTGTTCGTCAACGAGTACCTGGCCAGCAACAACGGCTCCGCCTTCGACGAGTTCGGCGAGGACGACGACTTCGTCGAGCTGTACAACGACGAGGACACGCCCGTCGATCTCGGCGGCCGCTACCTGACCGACAGCCTGACCAACCCCACCAAGTGGGAGATCCCCGCCGGCGTGACCATCCCCGCCAAGGGCCGCCTGGTGATCTGGGCCGACAACCAGCCCGGGCAGGGCCCGCTGCACGCGTCGTTCGCGCTCTCCGCCGGCGGCGAGGAGATCGGCCTGTTCGACCGGGCCGACAACCAGTTCGCCCCGATCGACACGATCACCTTCGGCCCACAGACCACCGACGTCTCCGAGGGACGCACGCCCGACGGCTCGGACTGCTTCGGCGCGTTCGCCCCCTCGCCCGGCCTGCCCAACCCCGCCGGCCCGGCCGACATCGCCGCCCCCTTCGGCGTGCTCAACTTCTTCGACATCGCCGCGTACATCGCCCTGTTCAACGCCAACGACCCGGGGGCCGATCTCGCCGCGCCGTTCGGCACGCTCAACTTCTTCGACGTCGCGGCCTACATCGCGGCGTACAACGCGGGCTGCCCGTAAGCCCGCCCCGGCCCACGCGGGTGGGCGCATCCCGGCTCCCGGGCCCGGTGTGATAACCGGCCGCGACCCCCCGGACGCCCACGAAAACCGGGGAACGACTCGGATCGTTGGTAATTGGTTCCCTCCACGGGTTTTGCCGTGGTAGGCTGGGCGGCCGCCATTCTGCGGCCACTCCGCGCACCCCCAGAGAGATCCCGTGATGTTCCAAAGCAGCCCCGCCCGCCGTCTCGCGTCGGCCGCCGCGATCCTCGCGTCCGTGGCCGCGGCCCTTCCGGCCGCCGCGCAGCCGCTCACCGAAACCCGCAAGTTCACCGCCCCCGACGGCGCGATGAACGACCGGTTCGGATGGTCGGTCGCGGTCGACGGCACCACCGCCATCGTCGGGTCACCCGACGACGACGACAACGCCAGCAGCGCCGGATCCGCGCACCTCTTCGACACCCGCACCGGCAACCAGTTGTTCAAGCTCAACGCCTCCGACCCGGTGGCGTTCGCCGAGTTCGGGCACTCGGTCGCGATCTCGGGCACCACGGCGATCATCGGCGCCCGCGATGGCGGCGGCGGGGCCGGAGCGGCGTACCTGTTCAGCACCGTCACCGGGCTCGAACAGCACAGGCTGGTCGCGCCGCCCGGGGGCGTCATCGACGACTTCGGTTTTTCGGTCGCGATCTCGGGCACCGTCGCCGTCGTCGGCGAGCCCGGCGATGAGCACGCGGGCCACCGGACGGGTGCGGCGTACGTCTTCGACGCCGTCACCGGCCAGTTCCGCTTCAGGCTGACGGCCCCGGACGCGTCGGGCGGCGATGAGTTCGGGATCTCGGTGGCGGTCTCGGGCACCCTGGTGGTCGTCGGCTCGCGCTGGAGCGACGCCTCCGGCGGCTCATCCGGATCCGTGTACGTGTTCGACGCCACCAACGGCCAGCTGCTGTTCCAGCTCGCGCCCGACGACGCGCGTGGCGGGCAGCAGTTCGGCCGGAGCGTTGCGATCTCCGGCACGACCATCCTCGCCGGTGCCCCCGCCGACAACCACGCCGGCCGCGGCAGCGGCGCGGCCTACCTGTTCGACGCCGCCACGGGCCTCCAGCTGCACCGCCTCGTCGCCCCCGACGCGGCCGAGTTCGACGAGTTCGGCCTCGCGGTCTCCATCGCGGGCACGACCGCCATCATCGGCGCGCCGGACGACGATGACCTCGGGTCTGACTCCGGCTCCGCCTACCTCTTCGACGTCCAGTCGGGCGTCCTGCTCGCCAAGCTCAACCCCTCGGACGCGGCCCCGACCGACGGGTTCGGCGGTTCGGTGGCCGTCTCGGGCACGACCGCGATCGCGGGCGCCCCCTTCGACGACGACCGCGGATCCAACTCCGGCTCGGCGCACCTGTTCCGGACCACGAGCCCGGTGCTCGCCCAGCCCCGCGGCCTGGTTGTCGAGCCCGGCGACACCGCCGAGTTCGAGCTGCGCCTGACCGACCCGGTCGGCGTCACCTACCAATGGCGGCGCGACGGCGTGGCCATGGCCGACGCGGGCAACGTCAGCGGCGCGAGCACCGCGGTCCTGCGGATCGTCGCCGGTCCCGACGACGTCGCGATGTACGACTGCGTCTTCGCCCGTTCCTACGGCCCGGCCCGCGCCAGCGCCGCCGCCACGCTGGCCGTCCTGCCCGATCCCGACGCCTGCTACCCCGACGCCAACGGCGACGGCGTGCTCAACTTCTTCGACGTCAGCCAGTTCATCATCGAGTTCGGGCGCGGCTGCCCGTAAGGGTCATTGCGACCCGCGACATCCCAGCCCCCCCAACCGCCCGGCCCCGCGCCGGGCGGTTTTCGCGTGCGATCAGCAAAGAGCCGCCCCTCAGGCGTCCAGAGGGCCTCCGAAAGTCTGAAAATCCCCCAATGAGGGTTTGGGTCGATGTCCTCTTCCAGTACACTCTCTGCCCACGGGCGGCCATTTTGTCGTCCTTTCCAGAGGAAGAGAAATGATGTCGCTCAACACCACCCTCCGCCGGCTCGCACGAGTCGCGTTGATCGTGCCTTTCGTCGTCGCACTGCCCGCGGCCGGGCAGTCGGTGATCAACGAGGATCTCAAACTGACCGCGGGCGGTGTCAGCTCCGTGGCTATCTCCGGCACCACCGCCATTCTCGGGGCGAGCGGTGCCGGGCCGGGTCAGGCCTACCTGTTCGACACCACCACCGGCCAACAGATCATGTATCTGGCTGACATCGACGATCCCGATTCCTTGGGTGAGGCATTCGGCAGCTCTGTGGGCATCTCGGGCAACTTCGCCATCGTCGGCGATCCGCTCGGTAACGACGCTGGCCCGAATTCCGGGACGGCCCATCTGTTCGATATCACGGATACCGCCGCGGACTTGACGCTTATCCATATCCAACTGTCCGCCTCCGATTCCGGTGCGAACTCTCGGTTTGGTTCGTCCGTGGCGATCTCCGGCCACACCGCCATTGTCGGGGCTCCGTCCGCGATCGGGAGCAATCTCGTCGTCTCCGGCGCGGCCTACCTCTTTGAAATCAACACCGACAACTGCTCCCGTCCCCCGTGCCCCCCCGGCTCATCCAGTGCCGCGCAGTCCTTCAAACTGATCCCGCTCGATGGTGCGAACGGCGACGCTTTCGGCTGGTCCGTGGCCATCTCCGGCACCACCGCCATCGTCGGGGCGCGGAGTCACAACGGCGGCTCCGGCGCGGCCTACCTCTTCAGCACCACCACCGGCCAGCAGATGGCGAAGTTGACCGCGTTCGACGCCGCATCGGGTGACCGGTTCGGCGGTTCCGTGGCCATCTCCGGCACCACCGCGATCGTGGGTACCTCGTCCGGTTCGGCCTACCTGTTCGATGTCTCGGTTCCTTCAAGCCCGGTCCAAGGCGCCAAGTTGACAACATCCGACGGTAGCGGCCCCACTTCCGTGGCCATTCACGGAACAAAGGCCGTGGTCGGAACTCCCTTCGGTGACGGAGGCGGAAGCAGCTCTGGTTCGGCGTATGTTTTCGACATCATCACGGGTCAGCAGCTTGCCAAACTGGCGGCGTCCGACGCCGCGGCGGATGACTTCTTCGGCAGCGGTGTAGCTATGTCTGACACCACCCTGATGGTCGACACGTATGTCTTCGATGGCAGCACCATCAACATCCTGCAGCAACCTCAGAACAACCTCGTCCTTCCCGGGGAAACGGTCCCGCTCAATGTCGAGGCTGCCAACGCCGGGGCCATCGAGAGCTACCAGTGGCGTCGCGACGGTGTCGATCTCATCGACGGCGCGGGAGTCAGCGGCACGAACACCCCGAACCTGCAGGTCGTCGCCACAGAAAGCGAAGTCGGACTCTATGACTGCGTGATCACACGCTCACCCTTCTTCCTCGGCGGGTTGGCTCTGTCAACGGCGACCGACCAAGTCATCCTCGCCGTCCGTCCCGACCCCGACGCCTGCTACCCCGACGCCAACGGCGACGGCGTGCTCAACTTCTTTGACGTCAGCCAGTTCATCATCGAGTTCGGGCGCGGCTGCCCGTAAGGGTCACCGCGACCCGCGACATCCCAGCCCTCCCAACCGCCCGGCCCCGCGCCGGGCGGATTTCTTCCGCGAAGGGCCGGAATCGGCCCCGCAGGCCACCGAAGAGCCCCCCGATACCCATAAATCCACCCCAAAGAGGGTTGTGGCGGGGAGCCGGGTGCTTTACACTATCGCGCCTTTTCGCGGCGGCCATTCTGTCGTCTCATCCAAGAGGAAGAGAACCCGTGCCCCAGAACCCAACCCTCCGCCGCCTCGCGCCGGCCGCCCTGGTCCTGCTCGCCAGCCTCCCGGCCGCGGCCCAGACGCCGCAACTCAGCGAGGATTTCAAGCTGACCGCCCCCATTCCCGTGGAGGAGGCCCAGTTCGGCTACTCCGTGGGCGTCTCCGGCACCACCGCCATCGTCGGGGCGCCCGAGACCTTCTTTACCGGCAATACTCAAACCTTCGGCTTCGGCGCGGCCTATCTGATCGACACCGCGACCGGTACGCGGCTGGCCCAGATCTTCTCAGATGACGCCGCGATATTCGACGAGTTCGGCGCCTCGGTGGCCATCTCAGGCACCACCGCGATCGTCGGCGCACCCGGCGCGAACATTTCACCGTTCATCTTCGGCGTGGACGCGGGCGTGGCCTATCTGTTCGATGCCCCGACCGGCACGCAGACCGGAAGGCTGACCCCCTCCGACGGTTCGGACGACGACCGTTTCGGCAGGTCGGTGGCCATCTCAGGCACGACCGCCATCGTCGGCAGCGCCACGGACGAAGCGGGCTTCTTCAGCGGCTCGGCCTATCTGTTCGACATCTCGGATCCATCCAACCCCGTCGAGATCGCCAAACTGACCGCTCCCATCCCCGCGGCGTTCGATGACTTCGGCGTGAGCGTCGCCACATCCGACACCGTCGCGATCGTCGGCGTACCGGGAGACGATCAGGAAGGCCCCGACGCCGGCGCTGCCTACCTGTTCGATACCGCGACCGGCGCGCAGATCGCCAGACTCACCGCGAACGACGCCGGAGCGTCGCACGCGTTCGGCGCCAGCGTCGCGATCTCCGGAAACAACGTGTTGGTCCGTGCGGCGGGTGACGGGTCGGTGTACCTGTTCGATATCTCGACTCCTTCTCAACCCACGCAGATCGCCAAACTGACCGCCTCCGGTGCCTCGACGGGTGAGGCCTTTTCTTCCGTCGCGATCGCCGGCACGACCGCCATGTTGGGGGCATCCGACAATGCCGGCGCCGGCTCGGTGTACTTGTTCGACATCTCTCAGCCGTCCAATCCCGTCGAGACCGCCAAACTGATCGCGTCCGACGGTGCCCCGGGCGACCTCTTCGGCTTTTCCGTGGCTCTCTCCGGGACCACCGCCATCGTCGGTGCGTTCGCCGACGATGACGCGGGCATCTGGACCGGATCGGCCTACCTGTTCAGCACGGAACGCTCCATCGCGGACCTGAACAACGACGGCACGCTCGATTTCTTTGACATCTCGATTTTTCTGACGGCCTTCAACAACCAGGACCCGCTGGCTGACTTCAACGGCGACGGCCTGTTCGACTTCTTCGATGTCGCCGCCTTCATCATCGCCTTCGGCCGCGGCTGACCGCTCGCCGGCTGCCCGCTCGCGCCGATGGCAACCGCAAGCAACCCCCCAACGCCCCAACCCCCCAACCCCCCAACCCCCCAATCCCCCAACCGCCCGGCCCCTTGCCGGGCGGCTTTGCGTCCCGACCGGGCCGCTCCACCCGCCCGCTCCGGATCCCCTAAACTGATGAGCCCATGGCCCGCCTCCCCGCCGATCTCGTCGAACGCCTCCGCCCCGCCATCGCCGGCCGATCCTGCTGCGTCACCGGCGGGGCCGGGTTCATCGGCGGCCACCTCGTCGACGCCCTCGTCTCCATGGGCGCCCGGGTCGCCGTCATCGACGACCTCTCCAACTCCGACGCGGGCCACCTCGCCGAACTGATCGACCTCGAGCCCGCCCGCGTCCGACTCGTCCACGCCAGCATCCTCGAGATCCAGGCGCTCGACGAGGCCGTGGCCGGCTGCGACCTCGTGTTCCACCTGGCCGCCCTCGGCTCGGTCCCCCGCTCGGTCGAGGACCCCACCCGCACCTGGCTGGTCAACGCCACCGGCACCATGCGCGTGCTCGAAGCGGCGCACAAGGCCGGCGTCAAGCGCGTGGTCTACTCCGCCTCCAGCAGCGCGTACGGCGACAACCCAACGCTCCCCAAGCACGAGTCCCAGGCCACCGAGCCCATGTCGCCCTACGCCGCCGCCAAACTCGCCGGCGAATCCCTCTGCCGCGCCTGGGCCGCGTGCTACGGCATGGACACCGCCTGCCTGCGCTACTTCAACATCTTCGGCCCGCGCCAGGCCGCCGACTCGGCCTACGCCGCGGTCGTCCCCGCGTTCATCAAGGCGCTCTTCAACGGTCAGTCCCCGGTCATCTTCGGCGACGGCGGCCAGACCCGCGACTTCACCCACGTCTCCAACGCCGTGGCCGCCAACCTGCTCGCCGCCGCGTCCGAAACCCCCGTCCACGGGCGGGTCGTCAACATCGGCGCGGGCGTGCGCACCAGCGTCAGCACGCTGGCCGGCCTGCTCGCGGTGCTGTGCGACCGCCCCGGCATCGCGCCCGACCACCAGCCCGAGCGGATCGGCGAGGTCCGCGACTCGGTCGCCGACATCGCCGCCGCCAAGGACCTGCTCGGCTACACCCCCGTCACCGACCTGCAGGACGGCCTGGCCGAGACCGTCCGCTGGTACCGCCAGCAGCTCGCGCCCGGCGGCAGCGGGGGGGGCGGGGCGAGCCGCGGGGGCGGGAGCGCCGCGCGATGACCCCCCGCACCCTGATCGAGGGACTGCTCGGCCTGACCACCCTCGGCATCGCCACCCGATTCCGCCTCCGCGGGCCCTACTGGCAGTGGCGGATGCACACCGCGTTCCCCGACGGATCCCCCGCCGGCGGCCGGCGCGAAACCGTCCGCCTGGCCCTCGAGTACGGCGCCTGGGCCTGGCGCTGCCGACGACTGCGCTAAATCCCGCCGGGAAACAGGCCCGGATCGCCGATTGAACCCAAGTCGGGCCTCATAATGGTCCGATACGCACCGGGAACCACGGAGCACGCCCATGACCGACCAAGACCACGCCACCTCGGGCTCGTTCGCACACGCCTTCCTCCCCGGCCTGATCCTCGGGCTGGTGATCGGTGCCGTCGCGGGCGCGTTCCTGCCCGACCTGCTCGGCGGCAACCGCATCCCCGCGCCCTCCGGCGAGGCCATCCCGGCCGCCGCTGGCGACCGCGACGCCCGCGACGAGATGCCCTCGCAGGAAGAACTGCAGGAGATGATCGACGAGGCCGTCGAGGACGCCCAGGAGGCCGATCCCGAGGTGCCCGCCGAAACGCCCCCGGCCACGCCGCCCGCCGGCTCGCCCTGATCGCGCCCGGGCACCCCGATCCCGGGTTGACAACCGCGTCCCGGGCGTGTTGAGTGCCCGGATGACCGACCGCGCCCGCATCCTGCTCGCCCAGCACGCCGACACCACCCGCCTGCTGGGGGTGGACTTCATCCCCCTCGGACGCGCGCCCGAGCACGCCGCCCCCGCGACCATGATCGAGGCCCGCCCCGACGTCCGCTTCGCGCCGGCGGCGCCGGAACCATCGAAGAGACAGCCCGAGTTCGCGCCCGCGCCCAAGCGCAGCACCGCGGCTGCCCCGAAGCCCCCCGCCCCGTCCGCCCTCCCCGCGACCGACGCCGCGGCAGTCCGCGCCTGCCACGCCGGCCTGACCGACCCGCAGGACAAGCTCGACGCGGTCCTGGCCAGGTACATCGAGGACGCCCCGCACCGCCACTTCGTCACCGCCCACACCAACATCGTCTTCGGCGAGGGCGACCCGCGGGCCCGGCTGATGTTCATCGGCGAGGCCCCGGGCGAGACCGAGGACCAGACCGGACGCCCGTTCGTGGGCCGGGCGGGACAACTGCTCGACAAGATGATCGTCGCGATGGGTCTGTCGCGTGAGAGCGTGTACATCGCCAACGTGCTCAAGACCCGCCCGCCGAACAACGCCACGCCGACCGCGGCCGAGGCCGCCCTGTGCGCGCCGTACCTGATCGAGCAGATCCGCATCGTCGCGCCCGAGGTGATCGTGACCCTGGGCCTGCCCGCCACGCACCTGCTGCTGGAGACCACCGAGCCGATGCGGGCCGCCCGCGGGCGGTGGTGGTCATTCCCGACCAGCACGTCCGGGATGATGGCCGACCCGGATCTGCCCCCCATCCCGGTCATGCCGACCTACCACCCGGCCTACCTGCTGCGGTCCTACACCGACGAGAACCGGCGCAAGGTCTGGTCGGACCTGAAGATGGTCATGGACCGGCTCGGCGTGCCCGGCCAGGCCTGAGATCCGGCGGCGGGCCCCCGCGGTGTTCCGGTATGGGGATTTTTCCAAAAATCGAACGGAAGTGGAACGGTCCCGCTGCACCGGCGGAACCGCACGGCCGAATGCCCGTATGAGAGGGTGTCCATTCGCGCGGGGCTTCAGTCCCACCTCCGGCTCGCCGGCCGCACCGGACAACACCAACCCGACCCCCACGAGACTCGGCGCTCGACCTTTGTGTTGGGCGCCGGGTTTATTTTTGGCGCCGCCCGGCACCGGGCATCGGGCAACAAACAACCCCGCGACGGCGCGGGGTTTGATCGGTTCGTTCGTTCCCGGTGCGACCGTTCAGGGGTGATCGTGGCCGGTGTGGTCTTCGGCGGCGTCCGGGGCGTCCGTGTGGTCGCCCGCGCCGTCGTGGTCGTGGCCGCTGTGGTCGTCTGGCATCGCCGGGTCGGTGGGCTTATTGGAGAAATCGATCTCGGTGTCGGGATCGATGATCTCGAACGCGGTGATCTCCCAGACGCGGTCGCCGCCCCAGTGCACCGCGAAGTCGAAGCGGACCTTGTCGCCGATCTTCAAGGGCGAGATATCCAGGCCCTCGGCGACGGGGAACGGCATGACCATGGACTTCATGCCCGCCACGCCGTCGGCGGTCATGTTGACCTGTCCGTCTTTGGTCTTGAAGGTGGGGATGTGCTCGTGGTGGATGCGCAGCTCGGACGCGGGGTTGCCCTCGACGGGCAGGCTGGCGATCACGCCGAGCACGCCCTCGTAGAGGTCGTCACGCACCACCTTCGGGGGCGCGGTGTTGTCGCCGGCCGAAGATGATGCCCGGTCCGCGCCCTTGTCGCAGGCCGACAGCGACAGCATCGCAAAGGGTGCGAGCACCACAGACGCGATCAACGCGGCACCGCGCAAGGCTCAGGCCTTCTCGAGCTTGAGGTACTGCGAGACCGACGCGAGGTCGGGGGCGATGTCGTGGGTGAACGGCATCGTCCAGGAGCTGCCTTGCTCGCAGCGGGCCACGCGGGCGGCCTTCTCGCGCGAGTACCACAGGCGGTTGCCGCGGATGTAGGAGTGCATGCGCCGGCGACGCAGCGACTGCGCACGCGACAGGTTGCGCTTGATGTCCGGGTCGCGGCGCATCAGGCGGGTGATGGTGTCGATGGCGCCCTTGTTGTTGGGAACGCGCTCGACGGTGCAGTTGACGGTCTCACCGGCGGACAGGGTGTCGATCATGGCCCACTCCTGGCCCGCGCCGAACGCGGGCCGAATCGCAAAGGTCTACTGGTCAATCCCGGAACGCGGCGGCCACCCAGCCGGACGGATCGGGCCCAAAGTCTACGCCGCCCAAAGAACGGGTCCACCGGAACACCTAGAGTTGATGCCACGGAGGACCCCATGACCGATTCAACGCCCGGCCAGAACCCGAATCCGCCCCAGGCGCCCACCTTCGACGGTTCGGCCCCCAACCAGAACAAGCCCAAGCTCCGCAAGCTGCGGGGTTTCCCCTTCCCGGTCAAGAGCCCCGACGGCCAGCAGCACACCATGCTGGGCTTGGCCGACGCCCAGCAGATCTCCGAGAAGATGGTCGTCACCCAGCCCGCCTTCCAGGCCGTGCTCCCGCTGATGGACGGCAGCCGCGACATCGACCAGATCGTCGCCGAATGCGGCCGGGGCCTGCAGCGCCCCATGCTCGAGCAGTTCGTCGCCCAGCTCGACGACGCCGGCCTGATCTTCGGCCCCAAGCACGAGGCCCTCGTGGCCGAGTTGCGGGCCAACTTCGACAAGACCGACCATCTCCCGCCGGGATCCACCGCTCAGGTGGCGGATCTGCTTGTCATGCAGGAGGTTGGGCAGGAAGCCACCGACGAGCAGAAGGCCGAACTGGGCCCGCAGAAGCTCCGCGAGATGCTGGACAAGTGGATCGACGCCGCCCTCAAGGACGTCGAGGCACCGGCGTTCGACGCGCTGCCCAAGGCCGTGGTCGCGCCCCACCTGGACTACCCCCGCGGGTGGTACAACTACGCCCAGGTCTACGGGCGGATGCGCGTCACCAACCGCCCGGACCGCGTGGTGGTGCTGGGCACCAACCACTTCGGGCAGGCCACGGGCGTGTGCGGCTGCGACAAGGGCTTCGCCTCGCCCCTGGGCGTGTGCCAGGCCGACACCGAACTGATCGAAAAACTCCGCTCCAAGCTGGGGTCTTCGTCCGAGTCCCTGTTCCAGAACCGCTACGACCACGAGAACGAACACTCGGTCGAGCTGCACATCCCCTGGATCCAGCACGTGCTCGGGGCCGACGAGTCCGGGGCCTACCCCAAGATCTTCGCCGCCCTGATCCACGACCCCATCGTCAACAACGGGGAGTCCTACGACGGCAACGGGCTGGACCTGGAACCTTTTATACAGGCGCTCAAGGCGACGCTCGATGAGCTGGGCGGAACCACCCTGGTGATCTCCTCGGCCGACCTGTCGCACGTGGGCCCGGCCTTCGGGGACCAGCAGACCCTGGACGGCGAGGAGGGCCCCGGCGCCGAGTTCCGGGCCAAGGTCGCCACCCATGACAAGGAGATGCTGCAGATGCTGGTCGAGAAGCGGGGCGAGGACCTCGTCGGCTCGATGGCCTGGCAGCAGAACCCCACGCGGTGGTGCTCGATCGGCAACATGATCGCCACGATGCGGGTGGTGGACCCCGAACGGGTGGAACTGCTGAACTACGCGGCGGCGATGGACCCGCAGGGGACCACGTTCGTCTCGTCGGCCGCGTTGGCCATGTACTAAGGCTCGGGCGGCGCCCGGATGCGTCGGGGTCGCTTCGTCACGGGACTGTCACAGCCCGGGGCGTGGTCGGAACCCGGCGGCGCGGGGGTCGTACCGTTGGCGTCGGTTTCGTGTACGATCGTCCGCCCCGTTCGGGCGTCGGCCGCCGGGCAACGCCGGCGGCACGGAACGGGCGTGGGCGTCGGGCCCGTGCGTGCGGCCCGCGGAAATGCGAAGGAGTGTTCATGGGCGCGTCGAACGAATGCTGGGGGATCGAGATGGGTTTCGGGGCGATCAAGGCCCTGAAGCTGCAGCAGGACGGCGACGAGCTCAAGGTGCTCGACTACGCGGTCATCAACCACGCCAAGGTGCTGTCCACGCCGGACCTGGACCAGGACGACGCGATGCGCGTCGCGCTGGGCACGCTGGCGAGCACCAAGGACCTCAGCGGGGCGCGGATCTCGATCTCGCTGCCGGGGCACCAGAGCTTCGCGCGGTTCGCCAAGCTCCCGCCGGTGGACCCCAAGAAGGTCGGCGACATCGTCAAGTTCGAGGCGGTCCAGCAGATCCCCTTCCCGCTGGAAGAGGTCGAGTGGGACTACCAGACGTTCGTCTCGCCCGACTCGCCCGACGTCGAGGTGGGCATCTTCGCGGTGACGCGCGACCGGATCAACAGCCGCCTGTCGATGCTGGCCGACGTGGGCCTGACGCCGGACTGGGCGACGATCTCGCCCGTGGCCGCGTACAACGCGATGGCCGTGGACCTGGGGTTCACCGAGGACAGCCCCGGCACGATCATCCTGGACATCGGCACGGTGGCGACGGACATCATCATCGCCGAGGCCGGGCGCGTCTGGGTGCGGACCTTCCCCATCGGCGGGCACCAGTTCACCGAGGCGCTGGTCAACGCGTTCAAGCTCAGCTACACCAAGGCCGAGAAACTCAAGCGCGAGGCCGAGCAGACCAAGCACGCCCGCCACGTGTTCCAGGCGATGCGCCCGATCTTCGGCGACCTCGCCCAGGAGATCCAGCGGTCCATCGGCTTCTACCAGTCCGTCCACCCCGACGCGGACCTCAAGCGGCTCGTCGGCCTGGGCAGCACCTTCAAGCTGCCGGGCCTGCGCAAGTACCTCAAGCAGCAGCTCCAGCTCGACGTGTACCGCATCGAGCAGTTCAAGAAGCTCTCGCTCGACGGGCCGCAGGCCGGCGAGTTCCAGGCGGCCTCGCTGAACCTGACCACCGCCTACGGCTGCGCGATCCAGGCGCTGGGCGTGGCCCCGCTGCGGGCCAACCTGATGCCGGTCACCGTGCTGCGCGACGCGATGTGGAAGCGCAAGGTGCCGTACTTCGCCGCGGCGGCCGGCCTGGCCGCGGCCGCGGCCGGCGTGATGTTCATCCGCCCGCTCGTCGATTCCTCCGCCTTCCAGGGCGCCGAGAAGCCGCCCATCCTCCAGTCCGTGGTCCGCGAGGCCCGCACCCTCGCCTCCGAGGCCGAGCAGGCGCGGGTCACCTCGGGCGCCGAGCCGGACCTGCGCGCGGCCCGGATCGTCTCGCTGCTCGACGGGCGCGGGCTGTACACGAGCGTGCTCGAGGACACCGCCCGCATCGTCTCGCTGACCAACGCGGCCGCGACCGCCGCGGCCACGGGCGATCAGCGTCTGTCCGATATGCTCGCGGGCGGCCCCGCGATCGAGCTGGTCGCCATGGACACGACCTTCGTGCCCGCCTCCGGCGGCATGGCCGCGGCCGACACGGGCATGGGCTCGGACCCGTACGGCGGTGATCCCAGGAGCGGCCTGGTCAACCCCGGCGGCATGGCCACCCCGGCCCCCGCGCAGACCGCCCCGCCCTCCGTCCGCGGCAAGGCCCACGTCCGCGTCACCAGCACGTACCGCGTCGCCGCGCCCAACCTCGAGCGGTTCATGCTCGAGGTGGTCGAGCCGGTCCTCAAGGACCAGGTCGCCGGCGACCGGGGCCCGTACACCATCGTCTTCGGCCAGGTCCCATGGTCGGCCGGCATGAACACCGACCCGAGCGGCATGGGCGGCATGGGCAACCCGGGCGGTCGCAACCCGACGTATCAGGACCCCCGCGGCGGTCGCCCCGGCGGGTACCAGCCCGGCTATCAGCAGCCCGGCGCCACCGGCGGCGACCCCAGGCAGCTGGCCCCGCTCCCGGCGCCGCCCAACGAGCGGCCCGGGTTGCAGACCGTGACGATCACCTGGTACGCCGTGCTCAACCAGAACACCGACGGAGGTGACGCGTGAAGAACGTCCTCGCCTGGATCAAGAAGAACCTGATCATCGTCGTCTCCGTGCTGCTGATCCTCGTGTTCCTGCCCGTCGGATGGGTGTTCTCGTCCGGCTGGAACAAGCAGGTCAAGGACTCGGCCACGCAGGCGTTCAACTCCACGCGCACCGAGCTGCAGCGTGCGGGCTCGGTCAACTACGCGCTGCCGGCGGTGCTCGAGGGCGAGCAGTCCGTCAGCGAGTCGCGGGCCCCCAACCGGGCCGTGACCGAGTTCTTCGCCGAGCAGCGGGCCACCCGCATGGCACAGGTCACCGACGTGGTCGAGCGCGGCACCGCGTTCAACCAGCGCGACCATCGCGAGCTGGTGCCCGGGCTGCTGCCCCAGGCCGCGAGCAACGGCCAGCTCCGCCTGCTGGGCCTGGAGATGGCCGAGCAGATCGCGGGCACCCGCGACTCGGCCGGCAACGTGATCCGCGCGTCCGTCTACGACCGGCTGCTCCGCCGGCTCAACGCCGGATCCCCGCCCGACGCGTCGGAGCTCGGCTCGGTCCTGGCCGAGTTCGCCAACCGCGAGACCGAGCGGTACGCCTCCGGCAGCACCGACAACCGCCTGACCGAGGCGCAGACCCAGCAGCTGGGCAGCGACCTCGTCCGCCGGCGCCTGCAGGAGTACGCAGGTCGGGCCAAGAGCCTGACCTTCTACGCGTCCCCGCAGGTCCTTCACGGCCCCGAGAACCAGATGGGCCAGCCGGGCTCCGACGGCTGGTCGCACATCCCCTCCGTGGCCCCCTCGCAGAGCGAGATCACCGAGGCCGACGTGTTCGTCTGGCTGTGGGACTACTGGGTCGTCAGCGACGTGCTCGAGGCGGTCGCCCTGGCCAACACCGACCCGGTCAGCGGCGCGATGCCGGTCCCCTCGGCCCCGATCAAGCGCGTCGAACGCCTGCGCATCTCCTCCGTCGACGTGCCCCCCCCGGGCGCGGGCGACGCCGCCGATCCCATGATGGGCGGCGGGTTCGGGCGTGACTCGGGCATGGGCAACACGGGCGGCATGCCGGGCATGGGCGCCGACGCCGAAGGCCCCGGCAACCCGACCCACACCGGTCGCACCGGCGACGGCTCCTACGACACCCGCACCGTCGAGCTGACGGTCGTCGCCTCCTCGCGCGACCTGCCCCGGCTCTTCGAGGCCCTCGGCCGGGTCAACTACATGACCGTCGTCGGCGTGGACCTCTCGCCCGTGGACGTCTGGGCCGACCTCGAGCAGGGCTACTTCTACGGCGACGACCACGTGGTCCGCGCCGTCGTCACCATCGAGACCGTCTGGCTCCGCTCGTGGACGCTGCCGCTCATGCCCGACCGCGTCCGCGCCGCCGTGGGCGCCCCGCCCGCGGCATCGGCCCAGAACATGACCGGCGACGAGGGCTTCGAGCCCTGATCCCGCCCTGATCCCATGGGCCCCCGCTCGCTCCAGACCGCACCAAAGCGGCCCAAAGCGGACCGATCCCGACGCGAACCAATCTCAACGCGAACCAAGCCGACCGCGAATCCAGCACGAAGCGCATCCGAGGCAACATCCATGAAGGTCAAGGGCATCAACCCGATCGAGCAGCACATCGAGAAGATCGTTCTGGCGCTGGTGGCGCTGGTCCTGCTCGGCGTGCTGTCCATCCAGTTCCTCACCCAGCCCAACGAGGTCGAGGTGGGCAACCGCGCCGTCCCGCCCCAGGACGTCTTCAAGGTGCTCGAGCAGCAGGCCCAGACGCTCGACGGCCAGCTCAAGGACGCCAGCCCCGTCCTGCCCGAGGTCAAGCAGACCGACCTGGTCGAACGCTACGACCGGGCCTTTGCCCAGGCGTCCGACTCGGCCGCACGCCTCAGCGCCGCGCTGGGCCAGGGCGTGAGCATCTCCGCGGCCACCGGCGCGAACATCTCCGACGCCGGGCCCTCGTCCGATCAGGTTGCCGTGCTCAGCGTGCCGCAGACCAGCGGCGTGGTCGCCGCGTCGCAGTGGGGCACGCTGGACCCCTACGCCCTGCTCTCGGTGCCCGAGTACGCCGGGTTCGTACCCGCCCAGCAGCCCTACGACCTGCCCAGCGTGACCGTCGAGGCCACGTTCTCCGGCACCGCGCTGCGTGACGCGCTCGCTCCCGCCAGCGGCGTGGGCGTGCCCCGCCGCTTCTGGTCCGCCACCGGCATGGCCATCCTCGGCTTCGAGGTCGAACGCCAGCAGCTCCGGGCCGACGGCTCCTGGTCCGAGCCGGCCCCCATCGTCCACCCGCCGGGCACGCCCGTCCCCACCCGGGCCATCTCGCAGGAGGCCGGCCTGCCCGAGCTGACCGAACTGATCAGCAAGGCCGCCGCGGTCGCGCCCGAGGTCCAGCGTCCCGCCGGCCCGCCCATCATCGCGGGACCCGAATGGACCCCGCCGAGCGAGCGCGTCGCCGACGCGGATACCGAGGTGACCGAGGCCGACCGCATCCGGCGCACGCTCGAACGGGCCGTCGCCGAGCTCGAGCGCCTCCAGAACGTCCAGAGCAACCCGCGCAACGATCCCCGCAACGACCCCTCCGGCGGTCGCACCCCCACACGCAACATGGACCCCGGGCGCGGTACGCCCCCCGGCGGCCAGACCAACCGCTCCCAGCGGCGCATCGAGCAGCTCCAGACCCAGATCCAGGAACTCCGCGATCAGCTCCGCCAGCTCGGCGAGCCCGATCCCACCATGGGCACCTCGCCCTTCGGCGACCCCCGCATGGGCAACCCCGGCGGCCGCCCGATGCCCCAGGACCCCCGCGGCAACCCCGGCATGAACCCCGGCGCCCTGCGCCCCGGCTCGCTCGAGCTGCTCGAGCAGCAGAGTGTCCAGCTGTGGTCCCACGATCTGGGGGTCACGCCCGGCGCCACCTACCGCTACCGCACCCGCGTGGTCGTCAACAACCCGCTCTTCCGCAAGGGCCCCGTGCTCGACACCAAGGACGAGGCCCTCCAGGCCGCGGCCAAGGACCCCTTCGCCCGCGGCTCATGGTCCGAGTGGACCGAGCCCGTCGTCGTCGGCGCCACCGAGTACTACTTCGTCACCAACGCGGACCCCGAAGGGGCCATCAGCGGCGGGCGCGCGGTCGCCTCGATCGACACCTTCCGCATGTACTACGGCCATTACCGCAAGGCCACCCTGAACCTCACCCCCGGGGACCCCGTCGAATCGACGGTCCGCATCCCGGACGGGCTCTTCCTGATCGATACCGGCGTGATCGACTCGAGGGCCGCGGCCGAGGCGATGTTCGCCGAGACTCCGGGGTCGCTCCCCGCCGGCCTGACCAAGGCCAGCGGCCGCCTGACGATCGATCTGGGCAGCTACGTCCTCGACGTCGCCGCCCTGCCCGTGCAGCGTCAGGACGACCTGGGGCGGGCCTACACGGTCACCGAGGTGCTGCTGCGGGATCCCGACGGGAACGTGGTGGTCCGCTCGGGGCGTTCGGACACGTCCGGGCAGGCGTTCGCCCTGGCCAACGGGTCGTCGTCATCGGCCTCGAGGACCCCCCTGCGCGAGCCTGGACAGCCGGCGACCAGCCCGGCGGCTGAGTTGTTCGTGCCGGCGGACGCGCAGCCCTGACGCCCCACCGGCCTCGGGGGGGCCGCGGAGGCGGAAATCTGCAAACCCTTGTCGGAATTGTGGCTCCGGCAATTTGACCGCGTCTTGATGGGAGATAGTATCTCCTCCGCCCCATCGCGGGGCCAAACTGGGTGACGACCGGCGGACGCCGGGAGGAACCCGCCTCTCTGACAAGTGCATGACGACGAGCAGAGGACCCCACCGCGGGTCGGAAACGGTTTTCCGTGTTCCGACGAAGGTGGGGTGGCGAACCGAGAATAATCTCAGTGTCTTGAGTTGGTGCCCGTGCCGAGGGGAAGTCTCCGAGGTGCGGGTCGATCGTCCTAATAAGCCGTTAATCGTTGCGGCAGGGCGGTCGTAGACGCTCCGTTCGGATTCGGGAGTTGCGAGAGCAGCTGTCGGCGTCCGGTCGGGGTGATCGAACCAGTAAGGGCGCATGGCGGATGACTTGGCGTCGAGAGGCGATGAAGGACGTAGGAACCTGCGAAAAGCCATAGGGAGCCGGTAACCAGGCAGTGATCTATGGATGTCCGAATGGGGAAACCCACCCGCAAGGGTATCTGTACCTGAATGCATAGGGTGCAGAGGCGAACCCGGGGAACTGAAACATCTAAGTACCCGGAGGAAAGGAAATCAATTGAGACTCCGTAAGTAGCGGCGAGCGAAAGCGGATAGTTGTGAAACCGGCGAGCACGTTGGAATGCGTGATCGAAGAGGGTGAAAATCCCGTAGCCGGATGTAGCAACACAGCCCTCGAGTAGGTTCGGGCTCGTGGAACCCGGATTGAACATGGGAGGTCCACCTTCCAAGGCTAAGTACTCCTCGACGACCGATAGCGAAGAAGTAAAGTGATTGAAAGTTGAAAAGAACCCTTATTAAGGGAATGAAAGAGATCTGAAACCATGCGCTTACAAGCGGTCGGAGCTCTTCGGAGTGACGGCGTGCTTTTTGCATAATGAGCCCGCGAGTTAGTCTCTGTGGCGAGCCTAAGGCCTATCGGGCCGGAGGCGGAGCGAAAGCGAGTCTGAACAGGGCGTTCAGTCGCAGGGGCTAGACACGAAACCCGTGTGATCTACCCATGGCCAGGTTGAAGGAAGGGTAAAGCCTTCTGGAGGACCGAACCCGTTATCGTTGAAAAGATATGGGATGAGCTGTGGGGAGGGGTTAAAGTCCAATCAAACCGGGAGATAGCTTGTTCTCCCCGAAATAACTTTAGGGTTAGCCTCGGCATGCAACTGATGGGGGTAGAGCTACTGGATGCGAGGTGGGCCCTTCCTAGGGTACCCCTTGCAACCAAACTCCGAATACCATCAGCCAAGGGCCGGGAGATAGACCGCGAGTGACAATATCCGCGGTCAAAAGGAGAATAATCCTGATCGCCAGCTAAGGTCCCTAAACCTGACTCAGTTCTTAAGGAAGTCAGACTGCCGTGACAACCAGGATGTTGGCTTAGAAGCAGCCACCATTTAAAGAGTGCGTAATAGCTCACTGGTCGAGGAGTCTGGCGCCGATAATTATCGGGAATAAGTCAGGTACCGAAGCTGCGGGCTGGGAAACCAGCGGTAGGGGAGCGTTCCATGTGCGGTGAAGCTGTTCCGGAAGGGACGGTGGAGCGCATGGAAGTGAATATGCGGGCTTGAGTAACGATATAGAGGGTGAGAATCCCTCTCGCCGTAAGCCCAAGGGTTCCTGGGGAAGGGAAATCCGCCCAGGGTTAGCCGGGACCTAAGGCGAGGCCGAAAGGCGTAGTCGATGGACATCAGGTGAATATTCCTGAGCTCTTGCGGAGATCAAAGCATGGTGCGGATCATGAAACTCCTCTCTCCTGTTAGACGGAGAGGCCTTCGGGCCGTTGAGGGGGGAAGTGGTTCCCAGAAAAGCCATGTGGGCAAAGCAAGACCCGTACCAAAACTGACACAGGTGGGCGAGGCGAATAGCCTCAGGCGCTCGAGAGAACGGTCGTGAAGGAACTAGGCAAATTGACCCCGTACGTTCGCAATAAGGGGGCCCTTCGGGGCGCAGAGAAAAGGCTCTGGCAACTGTTTATCAAAAACACAGCACTGTGCTAACTCGCAAGAGGATGTATACAGTGTGACGCTTGCCCAATGCCGGAATGTCACGGAAGCAGGTTAGCGAATGCGAAGCTTGTAACCTAAGCACCGGTCAATGGCGGCCGTAACTATGACGGTCCTAAGGTAGCGAAGTTCCTTGTCGGGTAAGTTCCGACGCGCATGAATAGCGTAATGACTGGAGCACTGTCTCCACGACCGACTCGGTGAAATAGTAGTGGCGGTGAAGATGCCGCCTACCCGCAGCAAGACGGAAAGACCCTATGAACCTTTACTGCAGGCTCGTATTGGTCACGAGCACAGGATGCGCAGGATAGGTGGGAGGCTTTGAAGCCGGCGTTTAGGCGTTGGTGGAGCCATTGGTGAGATACCACCCTTCTTGAGTTTGTGGCCTAACCCTGATTCCCGTGAAACCGGGCAGGGGACAGTGCGTGTTGGGCAGTTTGACTGGGGCGGTCTCCTCCGAAAGAGTAACGGAGGAGCGCAAAGGTTGGCTCAGCGCGGATGGAAACCGCGTTTTAGAGTGCAAGAGCATAAGCCAGCTTTACTGCGAGTCCGACGGGACGAGCAGTCGGGAAACCGGGCTCTAGTGATCCTGCGATCGCGTGTGGAAGCGTCGTAGCTCATCGGATAAAAGGTACTCTAGGGATAACAGGCTTATCGCTCCCGAGCGTCCATAGCGGCGGAGCGGTTTGGCACCTCGATGTCGGCTCATCGCATCCTGGGGCTGAAGGCGGTCCCAAGGGTTGGGCTGTTCGCCCATTAAAGCGGTACGCGAGCTGGGTTCAGACCGGCGTGAGCCAGGTCGGTCCCTATCTGTTGTGGGCGTTGCAAACTTGTGAGGAGTCAACCCTAGTACGAGAGGATTGGGTTGGACGGACCCCTGGTGATTCTGTTGCACCGCTAGGTGCACCGCAGAGTAGCTACGTCCGGCAGGGATAACCGCTGAAAGCATCTAAGCGGGAAGCCCCCCTCGAGATAAGGTTTGCTAGCTTTTAGCGAAAGACCCCCGGGAGACCACCGGGTTGATAGGCCGCGTGTGTAAGGGTTGAGAAGCCCTCAGCAGAGCGGTACTAACGGTCGAAGGTTTGATCACACCGACCAGCCGCCGACGGATTCACTTCCGTCACGGACTGGTCGAACCAACTCTACTGAGATTGGTTCGTCGTGCGGGTTTCATACCCCGCACCCTCAATGCTCGTCGTTACGCCTTGATCACAATCCCATATCGGGGACACCCGGTATCGGGTCTTGTCGGTGATCATTGGCTTGGGGTCACACCTGTTCCCATACCGAACACAGAAGTTAAGCCTAAGCCGCCGATGATACTGCTCAGCGGGAAAGTAGGTCGTCGCCGACTCTTCAAGACCCCCGAGGTTCCACCTCGGGGGTCTTGCCATTTTTGGACCTGGCGATTTGGCCTGGCCTTCTGGACCCGGCCTTTGGACCTGGCGAAACCACCCCCTCGAACACGCATCGCCCGCCGCCGGCCAAAGCCCCCATTCTCGCCCCCGCCCGCCGATCCCGCCGAACCGTCGTCGACCGCCACCGGAATAAACACCCGAGGGCGCCCGCTTATCTACGGGAAGGGGACCGCTGCATGCCTTGGATTCACGCCATCTGGATCGGCCTCGTGCTGGCCGTGCTCTTCGAGCTGGTCACCGTCGGCCTGCGCTTCGGCCTGGGCTGGAAGTCGCCCGAGCGCACCCGTCCCCTCGGCCGCCTGACCAAGGGGTGGCGCGTCCATCACGGTTACCCCGGTCTGCTCCTCATGCCCGCGGCGTTCCCCGTGGGGATCTTCAGCCCCGCGTCCGACCCCGGCCTGCTCTCGCTCGTCTGGCTCGGCCCGGTCCTGCTCGCGCTGGGGCTCATGCTGGCGGTGTCCGACCTGATCCACCACGCCGTGGTGCTGCCCCTGTTCGCCGGCTCGCACGAGTTTGAGCTGCACTACCCCGGCCACCCCCGTCATCGCCCCGCCCCGGTGGTCCGCGAGCCGATCGCCGTCCGCCGCCGCCGCGCGGCCTGACCCCGGCCCACACCTTTCGGTCCCGCGTCATGCCCCCGCCCGCATCGGCCTGGGATGAACCCGTCGCGCGCTTTCCGCGTAGGATCCAGCCACGCGGAGGACCGACCCATGCCCGACACCGTGCGCCTGTACGACGACGACGCCGACTCCCTGCTCAGCGCCGACTCTTTCCCCGATCGGGTGAGCCTGCTGCCCAGCGAGCACACGCAGATGCAGCCGGGCTCCCGGATCCGCGTCATGTGGGGTCAGGACATGCTCCGGGACGTGGTCGACGGGCGGTACCGCTCGGTGATCTGCTCGGTCAACGACGAGGACAACGCCCGCGGCCTGATCGCCCAGCTGGTGTCCCTGGTGACCACCAGCCAGTGGTCCGTCCACGCGGTCACCAGCTACGCCAAGATGTTCCAGGACGCGGTGCACGTGCACGCCGCCCATGACCGCGAGCCGTACATCCTCAAGTACGACCTCGACTCCGTGCTGATCCTGGCCATCCTGCGCCCCAAGGGCCGGGGCCAGTTCACGCTGGCCGACCTCGGGCGGGGGTTCCAGACCGTCACCAAGATGATCGCCGGCCGGTCCGAGCGCCGCCCGATCTGCTCGGTGTCCTTCCTCGGCGCGACCTCGAACCGGCTCGTGGCGGGCGAGGGGGCCGAGCCCGACGCCGAACCGAGCTTCGAGCGGGTCCTCAAGACGATGTACGGGTCGGGCTACCGGGGCGACGTCTACGCCGCGCCGGGCATGTGGCGGCACGGGCACGTGGGCGTGTTCCCCAGCTACCCCTTCCCCGCGGGCCTCGACCGGATGCGTTCCGGGAGTTCCTGATGTCCGCCCCGGCGATCCACGCCGCGGGGCTGATCGATCGGCTCGAGACGATGCCCGGCGTACTGCGGTCGCTGGCCGGCCTCATCGGAACCAACGATGCCCGTTGGCGTCCGGATCCGGCGTCGTGGTCCACGCTGGAGATCGTCTGCCATTTGGTGGACGAGGAAAAAGACGACTTCCGTGCCCGCCTGCGATCCACTTTGGAAGACCCGACCCGGGACTGGGCGCCGATCGATCCCGAGGGCTGGGTCGAGCAGCGGGGGTACGCCGAGCACCACCTCGATGAACGCCTGGACCGGTTCGAGTACGAGCGCGGCGTGTCGGTCGTCTGGCTGCGTTCGCTCGAGTGCCCCGACTGGTCGTCGGAGCGGGTGCACCCCAGGTTCGGTTCGATGAAGGCGGGCGACCTGCTGGCGTCCTGGGCCGCCCACGATGCGCTGCACCTGCGTCAGCTGTCGCGCCGGGTGTACCAGCTGACACAACGCGACGCGGGCCCGTTCGGCTGCGGGTACGCCGGGTCATGGTAACCCGGATCCGGGGGAACGAGCATTGAGCGTCCGCCAACTGCTGCTGTTTATTCTGCTGGGTCTGATCGGCCTGGGGGTGCTGACCGGCATCGCCGCCTTGGTGCTCCCGCGGAACACGCTGCCCGATGAGCTGCTGATCTCCATCGCGGTCTCGGGGATGTACGCGCTGGGCCTGCTGGTGGTGTTCTCGGCCGGGCCGCGGATGACGCGCACCCGCTGGATCGCCATCGCGGCGGCGGCGGTGAGCTTCGCGGGCTACATGACGATCATCTGGGCCGACAGCCTGCTGGGCTGGCAGGGTTCTGACCGTCTGGCCCGCGGCTCGACGGTGGCGCTGGTGGTCGGGTTCGCGATGGCGCAGCGTTTGATGCTGGTGCCGCTGCGCCTGCGTCCGGTGCCGGGCGGGCTGGCGCGCCGTGCCGGGCTGATCGGGGGGGCGATCACGGCCGGGATGATCTGCGCGGTCCTGATCTACGAGGACATGTTCGGCATGGAGGAGCTGTACGTCCGCGCGCTGGGCGTGGCGGCCATCATCGCGGCGGGCGGCACGATCGGCGCGGGCATCGTCTGGTTCTTCGAGCGCCGTCCCGAGCACGAGGAGCCCGGGCTGCTCGGCGAGGGCGTGCCGGTGGAGACGGTCTGCCCCAGGTGCCGGGCGATGATCCGCGGGCGGTCCAACCGCGAGTGCCGCTGCGAGGGCTGCCGGCTCAAGGTGCGGGTCGAGGTCGAGGAGCCGCGGTGCTCGTGCGGCTATCTGCTGTACCAGCTCGTGGGCGACACCTGCCCGGAGTGCGGCAAGGCCGTGCCGGTCGGGGACCGATGGGCGAGCGACACCGCGAAGTGACGGGCCCGGTTCGGGTGTGCCCGCTCAGCGGACCCAGCGCTGCGCGATGGGCATGCGCCGGCCCGGGCCGAAGGCGGCGTGGGTGATCTTCAGGCCCACGGCCAGCTGGCGGCGCTTGTACTCGTTCAGGTCGATGAGGCGGCAGATGCGGGCGACGAGGTCCTTGTCAAAGCCGGTCTCGTCGGTGATCCGCTCGGAGGATTGGCGGCGTTCGACGTGGCGTTCGACGATGGCGTCGAGGATCTCGTACGGGGGCAGCGAGTCGGTGTCGAGCTGGTCGGGGGCCAGCTCGGCGCTGGGCGGTTTGGAGATGGTCGATTCGGGGATGGGCGGCACGCGGAAGCCCAGTTCGGCGTGGTGGTCGTTCATGTAGCGGCAGACGCGGAAGACCATGGTCTTGGGCACGTCGCTGATGACGGCTAGGCCGCCGTTCATGTCGCCGTAGAGCGTGCAGTACCCGACGGCCAGCTCGCTCTTGTTGCCGGTGGTCAGCAGCAGGGCGCCGGTGCGGTTGGACAGGCCCATCATGAGCGCGCCGCGGGCGCGGCTCTGGAGGTTTTCCTGGGTCAGATCCGGGAGATTCTTGCCGAGAGTGGGCTGGCCGAGTTCTGCGAATGCGGTGTCCAGGATCGACTTGTGCCCGTCGAAGGCGGGGGCGATGGGCATGGTCACGCAGCGCATGCCGAGGTTCTCGGCCAGGGCGAGGGCGTCGGTGACGGAACCGGGCGAGCTGAACGGGCCGGGCATGGCGGCGCCGGTCAGGGCGTCGGGCCCGAGGGCGCGCACGGCGATGGCGGCGGTGATGGCGCTGTCGATGCCGCCGGAGAGGCCCAGGCAGGCGGACTTGAAGCCGCACTTGCCCAGGTAGTCGCGCACACCGACGGTCAGGGCGTCGATGACGAGGCGTTCGGGGGGGATCGCGGGCGGGTCGATGGCCGGGGCGTTGATCGGGTCGAGGACGATGAGGTCCTCTTCGAAGTCGGCGGCCTCGGCGAGGGTGCGTCCGTCGGGGGTGATGACGCAGGAGCGGCCGTCGAAGATGAGGTCGTCGTTGCCGCCGCACTGGTTGACGCTGGCGACGGGCACGCCGAGGTTGCGTGCGTGGGTTATCAGGATGTCGCGGTGGCGGGCGTGCTTGCCGAGGACGAACGGGCTGGCGCTGGGGACCACGAGCAGGTCGAGCCCGGCCTTGCCGAGTTCGGCCACGGGGTCCGGGGCGTCGGTGTAGCGGGAGGCAAACCCCGCGTCCTCGCCGCGCCAGAGGTCCTCGCAGATGGCCAGGCCGACGCGGACGCCGGCGACGTCGACGACCACGGCCCGGTCCCCGGGCTCGAAGTAGCGGTCCTCGTCGAACACGTCGTAGGTCGGCAGGAGGCGTTTGTCGTAGGTGTCGACGAGCGCGTTGTCGCGGTAGACCAGCAGGCTGTTGGCGATGTTGCCGTCGCTTCGGACCAGCGGGGTGCCGATGACGGCGGTCAGGCCGGCGGTGGCGGACTCGCCGATGGCGCGGGCGGCGTCGGCGCAGCGGGCGACGAATCGCTCGACGGTGAGCAGGTCGCGGGGCGGGTAGCCGCAGACGACCAGCTCGGGCAGGATCACCAGGTCTGCGCCTTGTTCGCGGGCCCGGGCGATGGCGTCGGTGATGCGTCGGGCGTTGGCGGGGAGGTCGCCGACGGTGGGGTTGAGCTGGGCGAGGGCGATCTTCACGGCGGATGGTAGGGTTGGGCGCCGATCAGGCCGGCGCGTCGGGGTCCGGATCGGGGCGTGCGTCGGTCCCTGCGTTCGTCCCTGCGTGGGCCTCTGCGTGGGGACTGGCATCGGCGGCGGTATCGGTGTCGCTGTCGGGGCGGAAGCGACCGATGAGCCAGCGGTCGGCGCGGAGCCAGGCCAGCGCGAGTCCGGCGCCGATCAGGCTGGTGATCGCTTCGGCGACGGTCACGAGCAGGATGCCGGTGAGCAGCGCGTCCTGGTCGAGTTCGGCGGCGACGACGCCCGCGCCCACGGCCATGCCGAGCGCGCCCACCTCGCGGGTGCCCACGGTTCCGAAGGGGCTGACCACGCCGACGACGAAGTAGGCCAGGCCGATGAGCAGGGCTTCCTCGGCGCTCAGGTCGACGCCGATGATGCCGGCGGCGATCCAGAACCGCAGGCCGAAGGTGGCGATGTCCAGCACGCGGGCGACGGTGCTGACCCAGATGGCGTGGACGTCGGCGCTCATGGTCGCGCCGTCGTGCAGGCGGTGGAACCACTCGGTGTGGAGCAGTTTCTCGGGCAGTCCGACGCGGCGCAGCCGGCGCAGGCCCCGCTCGCCGCGGACGACGCGGGCGGCCAGGCAGCCGGTGGTGTGGGCGGCGGCGATGGCCAGGGCGACCACCAGCCACCACCAGTGCCCGGCGCCCTCGGGCCGGGCGAAGGCCAGCCACATCGGGGCGACGGTGACCACGGTGAGGATGGCCACGACGATGAACCATGCGCCGATGGTGACGTTGTGGATGCCGTCGCGCCGGTTGTGGATCACCCAGCGGCAGATCACGCTCATTTTGAACGGCAGGTAGCTCAGGAACGTGGCCAGGGCGTTGACGGCGACCATGTCCGTCAGGCGCAGCCGGTGCAGGGGGCGGATGATGCTCGAGAAGATGACGGCGTTGAGCACGAGGCTGGTCGCGGCGAGCCCCATGAGGCTGAGCACCTGCCAAGCCGTGGCTTCCTGGAGCTTCTCGAGCGCGGCGCGGTTGTCGGGGCTCATGACGGTGCGGACGCACCAGACGAGCAGGGCGATGCCGACGGCGAAGCCGGTGACCTGGATCACGGCGCGGACTCGCCCGGGCAGGGCGCGGCGCGGGACGCCGGGCGCCCCGGGCCGGTCGGGTGTTGGTTCTGGTGTCGGGTCCGGCTGGGGTTGTGGCGTCGGCTCGGTCACGGGGCGGGGCTCCGCAGTCTGTAGAGGGCGCGGCCCTGGGCGGGCCAGACGCGGACGGGTTGGCCGAGCGAAGCGGCCCAGTCGCCGACGGAATCGGGGGTGAGCAGCGGGTCCGACCAGCCGGAGTTGTCGAGCCGGTCGATCTCGGCGTAGGAGATCAGGGCCCATTGAAGGCCGCGATCGCGGAGCGCGGCGGTCCAGGCGGCCGGATCGCCGGGTGATTCTCGCATCGCCTCGGCGAGGGGGTGGGTGTCCCAGGTCGTGGCGTAGGCCAGGGGACGGCGCAGGTAGAAGGGGGTGGCATCGCCGACCAGCAGCACGGACTCACCCGGCGGGACGGTCTCGTTGACGCCGGCCCAGGCGACCTCGTCTCCGAGGCCCTCGATGGGGAGCCGGCCGGTGAAGACGCCGGGGCCGAGCACGAGCAGCCCGTTGGGCTGATTGCCACGCTGCACAGCGAGGTTGCCCATCGACCACGCGGCCGAGACGGCCAGCGCGGTGATGGCGATAGGTCCGCGGGCGATCCGGGGCAGGGCGGCCAGCCCGACACCGAAGCCCGCGCCGAACAGCGGGGCCATCGGGATCAGGAAGCGGCTTTGCAGGTGGGTGAACGCGGCCCACGCGCCCAGGGCCGCGGCCATGCCGGCGAGCACGGCGAGCGCGATCGGGCGGGTTCGGGCATGGGCGATCGCGCCCAGGCAGCCGAGCAGGCCGAGCCACGGGGTCAGCGCCCATTGCGGGTTGGTCAGGCCGCGCCAACGGACCACGGGGGGCGCGTCGGGGCCGGCGGCGGGATCGGGTGCGATGAGCAGGGCGATGCGGTCGAACGCGGAGCCGTCGAAGCGGTGGCCCGCGGCGTAGCGGGCGGCCTGGTCGGGCGACCAGTGGGCGGAGCCGAAGAGGGCGGTGGCCTGCGGGAAGACGGGGTTGGCGCCGAAGGCCGCGTTGCGGGCCAGCCACGGCGCGAGTGTCAGCACGCCGACGACGGCGCCGAGGCCAAACATCACCGGCCAGGTGCGCGCCGGGGCGGACATCGCCATGCCGATCGCGCACGCGGGGGCGAGGAAGAGCACGGCGGTGGGTTTGCAGCCGGCGGCTGCGCCGATGAGGACGGCGACGAGGGCGGCGCGTCGGACGGGCGGCAGGTCGGGGACGGCGGCCGCGAGCAGGCCCGCGGCCCCGAGCGCGATCACGCCGGGCTCGTTGTACGCGATCGAGCCGACGGCCTGCACCCACGGGGTGAGCAGCACGAGCGATCCCGCGGCGATGCCCGCGGTGCGGGCGGCGCCGGGGGTGGGATCGGGGTGGGTGTCGGCCGGCATCGCCCTGCGGACGAGCGTGCACGCGAGCACGCCGGTGATCCACGCGCCGATCAGCGTGGTGCCCAGCGCCAGGAAGTGGGGGGCCATCGCCAGATCACCCGTCAGCGGGCTGAGCCCGTCCGCGCGTGTGCCCGTCTCGCCGGCGAGGTGGGCGAGGTGGACGGTGGCGGCCTCCGTGTATCCGGGCAGGTACGAGTAGACGTTGTGTTCGAGCGGGACGATGCGGCCCATGTCGAGCCATTCGGCGGGGAGTTGGAGGTGGTAGCTGAGTGTGTCGTAGGCACCGAACTCGGAGTCCCACAGGGCGCCGGGCGGGCTGGCCGCGGCGACGAGCAGGATCGCGATGCCGACGCTCGCGGCGGCGATGGCGGCTTGGTTGAAGCGGTCGCGGGCTCTCAACGCGGATGATGCGAGACCGCCTGTGAGCGCGGGGGCGATGGATCGGGCCAGCAGGGCCAGACCAACGCCGGTCCAGAGCCATGCGGTGATCGGGTTGAGCAGGCCGAGCACGCCGAGGGCGTGCGTGGCGGTGAGCGTCAGGGCGAGACCGACGCCGGCGTTGATCGCGGCTCGGGCGGGGGTGGTTCGGGTCAGGGGCTGGGCGAGGACGCCCCATCCGATGGCGCCGAGCAGGTAGATCGCGGGCGTCCAGCCGGAGAAGACCCAGGCGGAGACGAGCGATCCGAGGCGTGCGAGCAGGGGATCGGCGGTGCCGAAGGAGACGACGACGAGGATGGCGGCCGCGAGCACGCCGGGGATCAGCCACGCGCGGGAGGTGGCGGGCGTGCCGACCCCTGGTGGTGTTTGGGCGGGCTGGGATGTGGCAGGGCGGGGCACTGGCCGATTCTAAGGGGGCGTGATCGGCGGGGTTCGGGGCGGTCCGGGCGTGGCCGGCGCGGTCGGGCGGCGGTGTCCGTAGAATCGGGCATGGCGTTGCAACCGAGCGAACCGATCCGGGCTGAGGACGAGGGCATCATCGAGCCGCTGTGCGCGGTGTTCCGGCGGTCGCTCAAGGACGAGGGGCTCAAGTACACCCCCGAGCGGGCGCAGATCCTGGACAGCATCATCGAGCTGGACGGGCTGTTCGAGGCCGAGCAGCTGCTCGAAGAGGTCAAGGCCAAGGGCTTCCGGGTTTCGAAGGCCACGGTGTACCGCACGCTGAAGCTGCTGGAGGAATCGGGCATCGTGCAGCGGGTGCTGTTCGATCGGGATCAGTCGCACTACCAGCTCGCGTACGGGCGCAAGGGCAACACGGTGCTGATCCGGGTGGACACGGGGGAGGCCGAGGTGCTCGAACTGCCGGAGCTGGTGGCGCTGCGGGACAAGATTTGCAAGGCCCGGGGGCTGAAGGCGGAGGGGCACCGGCTGCAGATCTTCGCGACGAAGGCGTGAGGGGAGGGGAGGTTCGCAGAGGTGCAGAGATCACGCAGAGTGCGCAGAGGAAGACAGAAAACGGTGTAAAAGAAAAGAGAGAGACAGAATGACATAGTCTGTCTTGAAATACACCTGTATTTCTCTGCGTCCTCTGCGTGATCTCTGCACCTCTGCGTACCTCTTCACCGCTCACCGCAGGCGCACGGTGGCGCCGGCGCTGACCAGGGCGGCGTGGAGGCGGACGACTTCGGCGTAGGGGGCGTTGTCGGCGGCCTCGATCTCGACGACGAGGCCGGCGGCCACGGTGGTTTCCATCGCGTTGACGGCGGCGATGGCGTCGTCGATGGGACGCTGCGGGCCGAAGCCGCGGACGAGGACGGCGGTGTTCTCGACGAAGACCTCGGCACGGACGACGGGGCTGGGCAGGGCCAGCGCGGCGGAGGGGGGCTGCGCCGGGGGCAGTTCGGCGCGGAGGAACCACTCGGGGCCGGCGATGGTGGCCGAGGCCATGAAGAAGATCAGGATGACCAGCGTGACGTCGACCATGGGCGTCATGTTGGGCCCGCCCGCGCCGGGGGCGCGGTCGAGGATGCTGCGGCGTTGGAAGGCGCGGGTGCTCATCCGGCGCGCTCCGTGACGAGTTCGACCTCGGCGATGCCGGCGTCGCGGGCGGCGTTGAGGGCGGGGCGGATCAGGCCGAACGGCGTTTCGCGGTCGGCGCGGACCTCGATGCGGGCGTCTGGCTGGCGGGCGATGCGGCCGGTGAGTTCGCCGCGGAGGCGGTCGGCGTCGGTGGGCTCGCCGTCGAGGAGCAGCGCGCCGTCGGCGCGGACGCCGAGGACGATCGGGTCGCCGGCGGTGGGGCGGGCGGTCAGGCCCTCGGCGGTCTCGGGGATCTGCACGCCCGCGGCGCGGTTGAGGGCGAGCTGGCCGACCATCAGGTAGAAGACGATCAGGCACATGACGATGTCGATCATGGGCACGACGTTGACGCGCACGCCCGGGTCGGAGCGGTCGAGGACGGAGCGGCGTTTCACGCCGCGGACCCCGGGTCGGCGCCGTCGCCGGATGGCAGGCGGTCGACGAGTTCGGCGGCCTCGCCCATCGCCTTGTTGCAGAGGCGGTCGAGGCGGGCGCGGAAGATGCTGGCGGCGAAGACGCAGGGTATGGCCAGCAGCAGGCCGAGCAGGGTGTGGAAGAGGGCCTTTGAGATGCCCAGCGAGAGGTCGGTGGGCCCCGCGCTGCCGCCGGTTTCGCCGAGGCTGACGAAGGCGAGGATCATGCCCCAGACGGTGCCGGCGAGGCCGACGAGTGGGCCGAGTTCGCCGATGGTGCGGAGGATGTCGACCGGGCGGGTCCACCGGCCGCATGCGTTGGAGGCGGCCAGTTCGGCGGCGTCGCGCATGGCGTCGCGGCCCCTGGCGCGGGTGCGCCAGGCGGCGCGGACGGCCGACGCGACGATGCCGTCGTCTTCGCCGAGGACCTTGTCGATGCGGTCGGGCTCGTTCTTGTCCAGTTGATCGCGGATCTTGCGTCCGGGGGCCTCGGGCGCGACGGTGCCGGCGCGGGTCTCGAGGGCGAGGCGGGCGATGAGGGTGACGGCGACGAACGAGCCGAGGACGAGGATGACGGTGAAGAGGTCGAAGCTCTCGCGGAAGAGCCAGAGGACGCCGCCGGTGGGTTCGCTCTGGGCGAGGAGGAGGGTGGTCATGCGATGAGCCTATCGCGCGACGGTGGCCGGTGCGGGGGGATCACACGCCCTCTTCGAGGTCGCGCTGGTCGATGGGGCGGGAGATGGTGTATTTCTCGGTGACCCAGCCGTGCAGGTCCGCGAGGCGGGCGCGGGCGTCGGCGAAGGGCCAGGTGGGGCTGTCGCCGGGCACGGGCTTGCCGGTGATGGGGCAGGTGGTGTCGGGGCGGGCCTCGAGGCCGGGGAATCCGGAGCGGTGCTCCCAGGATTCGGGCAGTTCGAGCGTGAAGAAACGGGCGTGCTCGCCGATGGGCTCGATGGCGATGCGGGCGGCGTGCTCGGGCAGGGCGCCCTCGATGCGCTCGGCCCACTCGATGAGGATGATCGATGAGCCGTCGGTGACACGGTCCCACCCGAGCAGGTCGAGTTCGTCGGGCGAGGAGAGGCGGTAGCAGTCGAGGTGGGCGATGGGGGGGCGGTCGGCGCCGGTGTCGTAGATGTTCATGAGGACGTAGGTGGGGCTGGAGACGGCGTCGGGGTCCACGCCGCGGGCGGCGGCGATGGAGCGGACGAGGGTCGTCTTGCCCGCGCCCATGTCGCCGTCGAGGCGGACGATATCGCCGGCGCGGAGCACCGCGGCCAGGTCGGTGGCGAGCTGGGCGGTCGCGTCGAGCGAGTGGCAGGGGCGTTCGATGCGGATCATCGGGGGATCGTAGGGGTCAGTGGTCCCAGCCGAGGTCGCGGGCGGGGTGGCGGGATTGGGCCTCGCGGATGAACGCGCCGGGGGCGGCGTCGGTCGCGGCGGTGACGGTTCCGATCGGGCCGAGCAGGCCGGGGATATCGGGCCGGTTGGCGGCGACGATGAGCAGTTCGTGGTCCTCGCCCTCGGACGCGCCGGTGCGCCAGTCGGGCGTGCCGGGGCTGAGGGGGATGGCGGACGCGTCGATCTCGATCACGACGCCGGAGGCGCGGGCGACGCGGTCGGCGTCGCGACCGAGGCCGTCGGAGAGGTCGATCATGGCGGTCACGCCGGAGGTGTCGCGCGACGCGAGCCGGCCCTGTTCGAGGCGTGGCTCGAAGGTCAGGTGGCGCCCGCTGGCGAAGGCGTTGCCGACCGGGCCGGTCAGCCAGAGCTGGTCGCCGGGGCGGGCGCCGGAGCGGAGCACGGGGCGGTGTCCGGCGGGCACCGAGCCGCCGACGGTGACGGTCAGGGTCAGCGGGTGGTCGGCGGAGGCGTGGCTGGCGATATCGCCGCCGACGAGCGGGCAGCGCCAGTGGTTGGCCCAGCGGGCCATGGCGTCGAAGAGTTCGTCGGCGTTGGGGTAGTTCTTCGGGAGGACGCCAGTGGCGGTGGCCCAAGCGGGCGTGCCGCCCATGGCGGCGATGTCGGACACGGAGCGGGCGACGGCTTTGTGGGCGATCAGGTCAAGATCGGTTCCGGCGGTGAAGTGGCGGCCTTCGACGAGTTGGTCCACGGTGAGCAGGAGCAGATCGCCGCCGGCGGACTTCATGACGGCGCAGTCGTCGCCGGGGCCGACGACGACGGACCAGCCCGGACCGGCGGTCAGGCCGGCGGAGCGGGCGTAGATGTGCTCGTGGAGCTTGGACTCTTGCACGAGGAGAGCTTAGGAGAGGGAGGGCAAAGAGGGGGAGGTACGCAGAGGTGCAGAGATCACGCAGAGGGCGCAGAGAGGAGAAAGAGTTCTCAACGCGAAGCCCGCGAAGGGTTCGAAGCGGTTCTGCACGCTACATACCCGTCTTTCCAATACAACCCAAGCAGGTGTTCAGACACGCAGTCCCGACCCACAACCATCAGCAACCGCTTCGTGCCACTTTGAGATCTTCGCGTTCAATCCTGTCTTGCCTCTGCGTCCTCTGCGTGATCTCTGCACCTCTGCGTACCTCTTTGATGTGGTGCCGTATGGCGGGAGGCCCGCTCGCTCACGCTCGGGGCTAGTTGGGGATGGGCTCTCTGGGGGTGGGTTGTTGGGGAGCAGCGGCGGCCCAGCGGATGGCGGCGGCGAGGTGCTGGCGGAAGTCGGGTTCGGCGAAGGATTCGTCGGTGTGGCCCCCGGCGGTGTAGAGGGCGCGGCCGCCGTCGTAGTGGTGGCACCAGGCGATGGGGTGGGGGTCGCCCATGACACCGCCGGTGTAGGTCGATTCATCCAAGTTCATCAGCACGCGAACGGTGTCGGCGGGTTGGGAGCGGAAGTCGTACCACTCGTCGGTGCGGGCCCAGCGGGCGGGCAGGTGGCGGGTGGAGGGGTGGTCGCGGTCGATCACATCGATCTCGGCGGGCTGGATGGCGGGGTGGGAGCGGAACTGGGCGCCGACGAGGGCGGCGTACCAGGGCCAGGCGTACTCGGTGTCGGCGGCGGAATGGATGCCCACGAAGCCGCCGCCGGCGCGGACGAAGTGTTCCATGGCCGCCTGCTGGTCTTCGTCGAGGATGTCGCCGGTGGTGTTGAGGAACACGATCACCGCGAATGGTGTGAGGCCCGCGTCGGTGAAGATCGCGGCGTCTTCGGTGCGGGTGGTCGTGAATCCGTGGGCGGGTCCGAGTTCGGCGAGGGCCCTTGCTCCGGCGGCGATCGAGCCGTGGCGGAAGCCGGCGGTCTTGGTGAACACCAGCACGCCGAAGGGTTCGGGGGCGGGCACGGGGCGTGCGGCGTCCGGGGCCGATTCGGGCTGGGAGGGCGGTTGGACCCGGTCTTGGGTTTGGGCCTGCGCGGCGAAGCCGGCGAGCAGGGCGATCGGGACGAGCAGGCGGCGGGCGTGCGCGGGGTTGGGCATGCCCGCAGCGTACCCCAAGGGGCCGGGGGCGCGCACGAAAAAACGGGCGTCCCGCATCGGCGGAAGGGGACGCCCGTCGTGCGTGGCGTTGAGTGTGATCAGCCCTTCTTGAGCGCGTCGCGGATCTCGCGGAGGAGCAGGACGTCCTCGGGGGTCGCGGGCGGGGGCTTGGGGGCCTCGACGGCTTCCTTCTCGAAGCGGGCCTTGGCCTTGTTCATGGACTTGATGACCATGAAGAGCACGAAAGCGACGATGACGAAGGTGATGATGGCGTTGATCAGTTCGCCGTAATAGATGTAGACCGGCTCGACCGCCGCGACGGTGTCGGTCGCCTCGACGCCGTCCTTGATCTGGATCTTGAGCTCGGCGAAATCGACGCCGCCGGTCAGGACGCCGATGGGCGGCATGATGACCTTGTCGACCATGGTCTTGACGATGGTGCCGAAGGCCGCCCCGATGATGATGCCCACGGCCATATCGACCACGTTGCCCCGCATGGCGAAGTCGCGGAACTCTTTACCGATTCCCATGTTTCTGCTCCCTGTGACTGGTGCCTGTGAATAGCTCTTCGTCCCCAGGAGGGAGGTTATCATAAATCGGATGATCTAGTCTCTGAGAATGGTTCTCAGGTATGAATGGAGGATGTGATGCCGCGGTATGACTATCGGTGCGGGGCCAACGGTCGGACGGTCGAGGTGTCGCACGCGATGAGCGAGACGGTGCGCACCTGGGGTGAACTGTGCGAACGTGCGGGGATCCCTCCGGGCGACACGCCCCCCGGATCGCCTGTGGAGCGGGCGGTCTCGATGAGCTTTGCGCGCAGCTCGGGCGGATCAGTCGCGGGCGGCCCGGCCCGGCCGTGCGGGCCGTCGTGCGGATGCCATCCGGGTTGAGCGGTCACGGCGTTGTTCCGTTCGCACGGGCGTTTCAGCGTTGCGGTTTTCGTCGCAGCTCGGCGTCCACATCCGTCAGCGCGGGTGCGTTGTCTGTGCGCATCGGCAGGGTGATCCAGTCCGCCAACCGGAAGATGTCGGCACGCCCGCGCCGCCACGCGTCGAGCACGTACGCACCTGTTTCGGGTGGATGGGGGAGCATCGATCCGGGGCCGAGGATGGGATTGTGCACGAGCACGGCGTGGTGCTCGCCGGCGTATCCGTGGTTGACGGTGATGCCGCGGGCGGTCCAGCCCTGGGCGCGGACGTCGAAGAGGACGCCGCGGTAGACGGCGTCGCGCCACTGGTGACAGAGCCCGCGGTCCTTGGGGTTACCGAGGTTGACGGCGATGTTGCCCGTCCATCCGGCGTGCCAGTCCAGGTCGGGGTCGTCGCGCAGGGCTTCGACGGTGCGTTCGAACGCGGCCGCGATCGGGGCGACCTGGGGATCGGGCGCGGTCGCGGGGTCGATCGGGGCGGGGCGGGCGGCGCACGCGGTCAGGGCGGTGGCCGCGCACAGGCACGCCGCCGCTCCGCCGCGGCGATTCACGGGTGGCTGCCGGCCTTGGCGTTGTCCATCACGCGTTCGGCGTACTTGTTCATCGCGTCGCGGAGCTGCTCGAAGGACTCGAGCACGTAGAGCACCGGCTGGAAGTGGTCGATCTCGAAGGGGGTGTCGATGATGCGGTCGAGGTCGAACGGGCGGCGTTCGATCTTGCCCGAGGTGTCGTTGGGGGCGAGGCTGACGCCCTTGGGCGCCTCGGGGGCGTTCAGGCAGTGGTGGGCCTCGCCGTGGGAGGAGATCAGGCCCGAGCCGTAGATCTTCAGGCGGTTGTCCTCTCGGATCAGGCCGAACTCGACGGTGAACCAGAAGAGGCGTGAGAGGGGCTCGGTGTGCTCGGGGCCCGCGGCGAGCGCGGCCTGGCCGTAGGTCTGGAGGAACTCGGCGAAGACCTCGTCGGCGTGCAGGGGGACGTGGCCGAAGACGTCGTGGAAGATGTCCGGCTCGGGGAGGTAGTCCATCTGCTCGCGCGGGCGGATGACGATGGTGGTGGGGAACTGGCGGCCGGCCAGGCAGGCGAAAAAGGCCTTGGCGGGCAGGTAGCCCGGCACGGCGCGGCTCTGCCAGCCGGTGAGGGGTCGCAGGTACTCGTTGATGCCCTTGACGGTGCGGTCCGGGTCGGTGGGGTGGGGCGCCTGCCCGAAGAGCAGGGGCACGCGGTCGGGGAGGAGGCGGATGGCCTTGAGCCCGGCGATGAAGGTGTTGGAGGCCTGTTCCTCGAGCTTTTCCCAGCGGCGCTCGTAGAGCAGACGCCAGACGTCGTGGTTCTCGGGGGTGTAGCGGTCGTAGTGCTGGGTGACGTAGAAGCCCTCGGTGTCGATCCGGTCGCCGGGCAGGTCGGCGGCGGCGTCGGCGGCCGCCTGGGCCCTTTTGAAGTCGTCGCCGTCGATGATGTTGTTGTAGCTGATGTCCTCGCGCATGGCTGCCTCCTCAAGGCGCGTGGTCGCCGGGCGGTTCGGCCCGGCGCGGCGCCCCTTCATCCTACCGCGCCCGACGCTCAGGCCCGGCCGAAGCAGGCCCAGGCGGTGGGTTCGTCGATGGATTGCTCGGGTGAAACCGCTTGCTCGGCGGGCATATTCGCGCGGCGGCGGTGCACGGCGGCCTGGATCGAGTCGCCGGGGTCGGCCCGCACGATGGGCACGTCCGAGCCGAACACCACGCCGGTGCCCGGCCCGAGCCCGGAATCGAGCAGCTCACGGACCGGCAGCACGCGGTCCAGTCGGTCGGGCAGGGCGCGGGTCAGGGCCTCGATGTCGGCCAGCAGGTGGCAGGGCTGGAGCGAGGCGATCACGCCGAGTTCGCCGAAGCGGGGGACGTCGGCGGCGTCGATCAGCTCGGCGTGCTCGATCCGGAAGCCGCGGGCCTTGGGGCGGGCGCGTTCGATGGCGTCGAGGGTGTCGCGGACGGCGGCGTCGCCGATCGCGTGGGCGGCCAGCGGGAGGTTGAGGGCGTCGACGCGGCGGACCGCGGTCTCGAGTTCGCCGGGGCTCATCATGGCCAGGCCGTGCGCGAGACCTTTGGGGGCGTCGGCGTAGGGGTGGATGACGCGGGCGGTGCGGGAGTTGAGCGTGCCGTCGACGAAGATCTTTCCGCCCCCGAGGGTGATGCGGTCGGACTGCCACGCCCGGCGGGTTGCGAAGAGCGGGTCGAGGTCGTCAAGCAGTGCGTAGAGGCGGACGCGGACGGGCAACTCGCCGGCCTCGTCGAGATCCGCGAGGAGTTGGCCGAGCCAGGGCTGGGCCTTCATGTCGTGGACTTCGGCGTAGCCGAGGGTGGCCAGATGGTCGCACGCGGCCCGGACGAGACCCGGGCGGTCGCCGGGCGCGGGCTCGGGCACGGCGTCCCAGAGGGCGATCGCGGCGTGCTCGAGCAGCAGGCCCGAGGGTTCGCCGTTGTCGTCGAGCACCACACGACCGTGCTCGAAGGACGAGCCGGCGTCGATGCCCGCGTGGGCCAGGGCGGCGCTGGAAGCGGCGATGGCGTGGTAGTCGAAGCACCAGGCGCAGACCGGCCGGTCGCCGGCGGCGTGGTCGAGTTCGGCGCGGGTGGGCCAGCGGGTGTCGGGCCAGGCCTCGGGGCGGGCGCCGTGGGCGAGCACCCAGGCATCGGGGGCGAGGTGGCGTGCTTTGGCTGCGATGCGTTCGAGCATGTCCGCGCGGGAGGTGCAGGCGGACAGGTCGGCCATGGTCAGCGAGCGGCCGAGCATGAGCAGGTGGGCGTGGTGCTCGGTCAGACCGGTCGCGGCCGGCTTTGTCGCGGGCGGCTCGTCGCGGTTCATCGCGCGCCGCCGATCAGGGCCTCGACGACCCGGCCGGCCTCGTCCGAGTCCTCGCACGGGGCGGGCAGCTCGACGCGGATGACGCCGAAGCGGGCGCGGACGTCGATGCCCAGGCGGTCCACGCCGACGGCGACGGGGTCCTCGGGCTCGACGCCGGTGAGGAGGCGGCAGAGTTCGCGGAGGGCGTCGCGGTCGGCGTTGAGGCGTTTGCACAGCGCCGGCTCGGCGTCGAGCAGCGGGTTGGGAAGGCGGAGCTGGTCGCCGGGCACGACCGCGCCGGACCGGAGTTTGACGGAGTCGACCGCGGCCCGGGCCCAGCGGGGGGGCCGGGTGTCGGGGTGGTAGGCCATGTGGCGGTCGGTCCAGCGGTCCTCTTCGGCGGGCCGGTGGTGGACGAGGATGGTGGCGTCGGCCTCGAAGGAGTCGTCGGGCAGGCAGAGGACGAGCTCCTCGGCGTCGAGGAATGCCTGCTCGGCACCGAGGATCAGCTCGCCCGCCTGGCCGTCGACGACAAACCGGCAGTCGAAGGGCGTCCGGTCGGCCAGGGCGACGCAGCGGGTGTGCCGGCGGACGATCCGTGCGGCGTCCGCGTCGGCGTCGGGGGTGTTCGGGCTGTGGTGCGGGTCGTTGCCGGGCATGGGGGGATTGTGGCGTGCGGGGGGCGGGAGGTCAAAAACGAGAACCGGGGTCGGACGAGTCCGACCCCGGTGCGTTTGCGATCCGTGTTGCCGGGCCGAACGACACGCCCGGCGTGGATGGCCCAGCTCTTGGCGGTGGAATCCGCCGGAAGGGGCTTACTTCTTGACAGCGCGACGGCGGGTGGCCTTCTTCGCGGTCTTCTTGGCGGCCTTCTTGCGAGTGGCCTTCTTCTTGGAGGTCTTCTTGGCGGCCTTCTTGCGAGTGGCCTTCTTGGCGGTCTTCTTGGCGGCCTTCTTGCGGGTCGCCTTCTTGGCGGTCTTCTTGGCGGCCTTCTTGCGAGTGGCCTTCTTCTTAGAGGTCTTTTTGGCAGCTTTCTTCGCGGCCTTTTTGCGGGTGGCTTTCTTCGCCATGGCTTGAACTCCTCGTTCGGTTTGGGATCCGGCCCACTCGGGCCGGGCTCGCGGTGCGAGCAAGTGTGGTCAATCGCAAACGCTTGTCAACTGCGTCAGGTCTGTCATCGACGCGCCGGACGCACCTTCTTGAGCAAAGTGCGCCATCCTTGCGCACTCGACGATCGGATCCAACATACACCATTGGTGCGCGGTCTGCACAAATCGAGCCGTCAAAAGTTCAACGCGGCGTCTTCGCGCGGTGATCGACGGGTGTGATCGGACGCCTTCGGCGCGGCGCACCGGCGCGCTGTCGCGACGGCTCGTTCGCGCGATCGCGTGCGATCGCGAGCGCGTGTTCGGGGCGTCGCACCGAGCGCAGCGCCGGGCTTCGACCCGCTCCGATCGCGCGGACGCGTCCCGCGGCGCGGGGTTGTCGGTTGTTGACGCTCAGCCGGCGCGGGAGGGGTGTTTCGGTGCAAGATCGCGACAGATCGGTGCGCGTTCGCGGCGCGTTCTGGTATGTCCTGTCAGCCCGTAAAGAAGGATCGGGGGCGTTGGCGGGTCGTGCGTAGACTGCTCGCATGCCCAATCACACCTCTGCCGCTGCGTCCGGATCCGTCTCTGATCGCGTCACCACGCTGCGTTGCGGGATGCCCGTCGCGTGCGAGCGGGTGGACGGCGCGCGGTCGGTTTCGGTGGCCTGGATGCTGCCCGCCGGGGCCGCGCACGACCCGGACAAACTTTGTGGAATTTCTTCGGTTTCGAGCGAGCTGATCTTCCGCGGCGCGGGCGACATGGACTCGCGCGCGGCCGCCGACGCGTTCGATCGCATCGGTGCGCTGCGGTCCGCGGAGTCCTCGATCCGGCGGATCGGGGTCGCCGCGACCACCACCGGAGACCGCCTGGAGGCGCTGCTCGGGCTGATGACCGACCTGGTGCGGCGTCCGCGGTTCGAGGCCGCGTCGGTCGAGCCGGCCAAGGCGCTGGCCCTTCAGTCGCTCGCATCGCTGCAGGATGACCCGCAGGAACGGGCGGTGCTCGCCGCCCGCGAGCGTCATCTGCCGTCGCCGTTCAACCGCTCGACCTACGGCGACGAGGCCGGTATCCGGGCGATCACGCGCGAGCGGGCGCTGGACTGGTGGCACGCGCACGCCGTGCCCGGCGGGTCGGTGCTGACCATCGCCGGCGACGTGGACCGCGAGGCCGCCGTCGCCCGGATCGACGATCTGCTCGGTGACTGGTCGGGTGTTCGCGACGAGCCCGCGCCGCGGAACGAGCCGGTGCGCGGGTACGCCCACGAGGCGGAGGAATCGAACCAGGTGCAGATCGTGGTGGTGCAGGACGGGCCGGCGGCGGGCGATCCGGACTCGGATCTCGAGCGGCTGGCGGTGTCGGTGCTCTCCGGCGGGATGTCGGGGCGGCTGTTCACGCAGGTACGCGAGGTCCGCGGGCTGTGCTACGCAGTGCACGCGTCGTACCGGGCCGACCGGGACCGCGGGGTGATGTCCAGCTACGTCGGCACCACGCCCGAGCGGGCCCAGGAGTCGCTCGACGTGCTCTTCGAGCAGCTCGAGCAGATCAACACCGGGGACGTGACGCCGGACGAGTTCCGGCGGGCGCAGATCGGCATGCGGTCCAAGCTGGTGTTCTCCGGCGAGTCCACCGGGGCCCGGGCGGCGACGATCGCGGGCGACCTGGTCACGCTGGGGCGTGTGCGCACGCTCGACGAGCGCCTCGAGACCATGGCCGCCATCACGCTGGACCAGCTCAACGACTACCTGCGCCGGCGCACCCCCGGCAAGCCGACGATCCAGACGCTCGGCCCTGCCCCCCTGACACCGCCGGTGGGCTGAGCGGGCGTGGATCGGGACGGGGTCATCGACGGGGGACGGCCGGGGTGGGCGGTGGCGGCGCCTTGGCTGATCCGGCCGCCGACTTCTACACTCCCGCCCTATGCCCGCCCGCCTCGTCCGCATCCTGACCGAGCACGCCCTGCTGCTCATCATGTTGGCCATCCTCACGGCCTTCCTTCTGTATCCGATTGGGCTGACCGTTCGCGGCGGGTTCGCGGCCGATCCGGCGACGGGTCGGGGGTTCACCCTCGATCATCTGTCGCTGGTCTTCCAGGACCCGCGTCTGACCGGCGGGCTGGCGAACGCGTTCAAGATCGCGATCGCCACGACGACCTTGTGCATCCTGATCGCGCTGCCGCTGGCGGTGCTCAGCGCCAACTACCGCTTCCCGTTCAAGCGGTCGCTCAACGCGGCCATTCTCGTGCCGCTGATCCTTCCCCCGTTTGTGGGGGCGTTGGGCATCCGGGCGTTGCTCGGGCGGGCCGGCTCGCTCAACGCGCTGCTGGGGACGGACTTTGACCTGCTCGGGTCGAACAAGTTCTGGGGTGTGGTGATCGTGCAGGCGCTGCACCTGTACCCGATCATCTATCTGAATGCCACGGCGTCGCTGGCGAATCTGGACCCGGCGCTCAACGAGAGCGCGGAGAACCTGGGGGCGGGGCCGTGGCGTCGGTTCTTCACGATCACGCTGCCGCTGATCCGCCCGGGCCTGTTCGCGGGGTCGACGATCGTGTTCATCTGGGCGTTCACCGAGCTGGGCACGCCGCTGATGTTCGACTACTACCAGGTCACCTCGGTGCAGATCTTCTCCGGGCTCAAGGAGGTCCAGAACAACGCCGAGCCGTACGCCCTGACGGTGGTCATGCTGACGGTGGCGATCTTGTGCTACGTGCTGGGCAAGGCCGTGTTCGGGCGGCAGGGGTACGCGATGTACTCCAAGGCTTCGCGGGCGGGCGAGGAGATCCGCCTCGTCGGTGTGACGGGCTGGCTCGCGACGGCCGGGTTCGGCCTGGTGACGGTGCTGGCGGTGCTGCCCCACCTGGGCGTCGTGCTCACCTCGCTGGCCCAGCCGGGCGCGTGGTACCAGACGGCCCTGCCGACCGAGTTCACGCTGTCGCACTACGAGCAGGCTCTGACCAACGACGAGTCATTCCGCTCGATCCAGAACTCGCTGGTGCTCAGCCTGCTGGCGATGGTGCTCAACATGGGCATCGGCATCATGGTGGGCTACCTGATCGTGCGGACCAAGGTCAAGGGCCGGTCGCTGCTGGACGCGTTGTGCATGCTGCCGCTGGCGGTGCCGGGGCTGGTGATGGCCTTCGGCTACGTGGCGATGACGCTGCGGTGGCCCTTCGGGCCGGGCATGGTGCTCGACGGCACCCCGCTGGACCTTGAGATCTTCGGGGCCAACCCCAACCCCTTCCCGCTGCTGATCATCGCGTACGCCATCCGGCGCCTGCCCTACATCGTGCGGTCCACGGTGGCGGGGCTGGAACAGACCTCGGGCGAGCTGGAGGAGGCGGCGGTCAACCTTGGGGCCAGCCGGATCACGGCGGTGCGGAAGGTCATCGTGCCGCTGATCATGGCCAACCTGATCGCGGGCGGGCTGCTGGTGTTCAGCTTCTCGATGCTGGAGGTTTCCGACTCCCTGATCCTGGCGCAGAAGTCCGACCACTTCCCGATCACCAAGACCATCTACGAGCTGACCAACCGGCTGGGCGACGGCATCTTCGTGGCCAGCGCCATGGGCGTGTGGGGCATGTCGCTGCTGGCGGTGACGCTGGTGGGGGCGTCGGTGATGATGGGCAAGAAGCTGGGGTCGATCTTCCGTGTCTGAGCCCGCACCCGGTTCCGGCGTTCGGGTGCGTCGGGCGACCGAGGCCGACATCGGCGCGATCGCCGCGTTGCTCAACGACCAGATCCTGCACGGGCGGGCCCACTTCGGCGTGGCGCCCGAACCGGAATCGGTGGTGCTCGAGCAGTGGCGGCTGGGTCAGGAGCGGTTCCCGTGGCTGGTGGGTGCCGACGCCGATGGCCGGTTCCTCGGCTTCGCGCGGGCGGGCACCTGGAAGGTGCGTGAGGCGTACGACTGGACGGTGGAGGCGGGGATCTACATCGAGCCGGCCGCCCGGGGAATGGGCGTGGGCAAGGCCCTGTACGCCCGCCTGTTCGAGGTGCTCCGGGCCCAGGGCTTCGTGGTGGTGCTGGCGGGCGTGACGGTGCCCAACGCGGCGTCGGAGCGCCTGCACGAGTCGGTCGGCATGGTTAACGCGGGCGAGTTCAGCCCGGTGGGCTACAAACTCGGCCGGTGGATGGCGGTGCGGTACTACCACCTGGTGCTCCGAGAGCTGGGGCCGGACGAGGACCCGGGTGGGCTGCGGACGGTTTCCGAAGTGTGGTTTTAGACCGAGGCACGCCATGGCAAAGTACGAGGTCGCTTTGCTCAATCATTACCAGCGGCTATGGGGCTCGCCCATCCGCCAGCATCTCCAGGAACGCGGGCCGATCCATCATTTGCCCTTGGGATTCTTGGTTCTTGAGTTCAAAGGCGGATCCCAGTGGAAGTACGCAACGGTTGGGTTGGGGCCGGTCTGTGGCATGGAGTTCTTTGTCGTCGCGCCTGAACAGAACGGCCACCATGTCCAGACCCTGGCGGTCGTCAGCCACTATGCGATCACGGGCCCCGGGCTGGGTTGGGGCCACACCGTTTTCCTCGGCGAAGGCTGGTTGCCCGGTTCGGGTTGTGACCATCTGCTACTTTCGAAGCCACACGCGGACAATGCCGGTCTGGAGAGCTTCCAGCACGATGGCAGGATGGTGCGGTGTCTTTGGCTGCTCCCAATCACCAGAGAAGAACGAGAGTTCAAGATCCGCTGTGGGCTCGAAGCGCTGGAGAGCATCTTTGAAGATGAGTCTATCGACTACGCGAACCCGCTTCGGACGAGCCTGGTCTGAGAGCCGCCTGCGCTCGCCTCGATCCCGCCCGAATACCATCCTCCGTGACCACGCATCGCCCAACCATCGCCATCTCGCTCGGTGACCCCGGGGGCATCGGCCCCGAGGTGATCGTCCGCGCGTTGACGGACCGGGCGGTGCGGGCGTCGGCCCGGTACGCGATCCACGGCTCGTCGGTCGCGATGCACCGGGCGGCCGACGCGATGCGGATCGACCCGTTCTGGTGGCGGGTGGACGCCCGGTCGAGCCTGGGCGACACGGCGAGCGCCCACGACGTGGTGCTGTTCGACTCCGACCCCGAACTGGCCGGCCAGCAGATCGAGCCGGTCTTCGAGCCGAGGCCGACCAAGCTGGGCGGGGCCCTGAGCTTCCGCTGGGTCGAGGCGGCCATCGCCGACGCGCAGCGTGCGCCCTCGGACCCGCGCCACGCCGACGCGGTCGTGACCGGCCCGATCTGCAAGGAGGCGTGGTCGATGGCCGGCAAGGGGCGCTGGCCGGGCCACACCGAGCTGTTCGCCGACCGGTTCAAGTCCAAGCGGTTCGCGATGATGTTCGTGGGCCAGAAGCTGCGGGTGGTGCTGGCCACCGTGCACGTGCCGCTGATGGACGTGCGCAACCACCTGACCATCGGGGCGGTGCACACGGCCATCGACCTCGGGCACGACGCGTGCAAGCGACTGGGCTACAAGCGACCGCGCATCGGCGTGGCCGGGCTCAACCCCCACGCGGGCGAGAAGGGCCTGCTGGGGGACGAGGAGGAGCGGATCATCACCCCCGCGGTCGATCTGGCCGTGCGCCAGGGCATCGACGCCCACGGCCCGCTGCCCGGCGACACGATCTTCAACACCGCGTTGCAGGGCCGGTTCGACCTGGTGGTGGCGATGTACCACGACCAGGGGCTGATCCCGGTGAAGCTGCTCGAGCGCGACCTGGCCGTCAACACGACGCTGGGCCTGCCCGTGGTGCGGACGAGCCCGGACCACGGCACGGCGTTCGACATCGCCGGGACGGGCAAGGCCGACCCGGGCTCGATGACGAGCGCGATCCGGCTGGCGGCGAGATTGGTGGCGCGGGTGGAGGCGGTCGCCGAGTGAGGACGGCCTGACGGGTCCGCACGAGCCGCGACCAAACAAGCCGCGACCGGAAAGGAGCGGGCGCGGAGGCGTGCGATGGTTTTCCGGTCCGGACCCGCTCCAATGCCGGTCCCGTTTCGGTTCCCCCTCTGCGAGTCTCTGCGCCCTCCACGTGCTCTGCGGTGAGGTCGACCTCCCGAACCGCCGGGCGATCAAAGCCGAAGCACGGACACGCCCCCGCGCCCGCTCCCTGCCGGTCGCGGCTGGTTCGGGACCCGGCCGATTCGGTCGGGCATAGACTCGGGCTCGCCGCCTGATCACCGGCGACGGGCAGGACCCATGCCAGAGCACGAACCCCTCATCCCGCCCGGACGGCCGGGGGACGCCTCCGCGTCGCCGGACGCCGCTGCGCCCCCGATCGAGCGGGAGAACGCGTATCTGGAGCTGCTCAAGATCGCCGCGCCCTCGGTGGCGACGATGTCCAGCTACACCATCATGCAGTTCGTGGACAAGCTGATGGTGGCGCGGATCGGGCCCGAGCCGATCTACGTGGCCGCCCAGAGCAACGCGGGCATCCTGTGCTGGACGCTGATGACCTTCGCGGTCGGCGTGGCGGGCGTGGTCAGCTCGTTCGTGTCGCAGAACCTGGGCGCCGGCAAGCCCGAGCGCGGGGCGGCCTACGCGTGGACGTCGATGTGGGTGGCCCTGTTCTATTGGATCCTGATCATGCTGCCGGTGGTGCTGCTGGTGCCGCGCCTGTACGGATGGCTGCACGCCGACACGCCCGAACTGGTGGGCCTCGAGGTCGACTACGCCCAGGTGGTCATCGCCGGGGGTGTGTTCACGCTGATGTCCAAGGGGCTGCACAACTACTTCTTCGGGCTGCACAAGGCGGTGGTGGTGATGGTGGCGGTGGTGATCGCCAACCTGATCAACATCTTCTTCAGCATGGCCTTCGTCTTCGGCGAGGGCGGCTTCCCGCTGGGCGAGGCGGCCGGCGGCTTGTGGGGCGCCCTCTGGCCGGCGTTCCAGGGCGTCGCTGACGCGGCGGCGTGGACCGCCGGCGTGCTGGGGGTCGACCCGATGGGCATCCGCGGTGCGGCGTGGGGCACGGTGCTGGCCAACTCGTTCGAACTGCTCGTGCCGCTGGCGATCTTCCTCAGCCCGGCCATGGCCCGGCGGTACGCCACGCGTGCCGCGTGGCGACCGAACCTGTCGTGCCTGAAGGACCTCTTCCGCGTCGGTTGGCCGGGCGGGGTCGTGTTCGTCAACGAGATGCTGTGCTGGTCGATGCTGATGATCTGGCTGATCCCCGCCGGCGGGCGGGCGCGGGCCGCGGCCGAGGGGCTGGACCAGGCGGCCATCGACCAGGCCGGCGTGATCGCCAACACCACGGGCTGGATCACCCTGCAGTGGATGCACCTGGCCTTCATGCCCACCGTGGGAGTGTCCATCGCGGCCCAGGCGATGATCGGCAAGGCGATCGGGGCGGGGCGACCGGACATCGCCGCCCACCGCACCTGGCTGTGCCTGCGGGTGGCGATGGCCTACATGACCCTGTGCGCGGTGGGGTTCGTGCTGTTCCGGCACGACCTGATCGCGGTGTTCATCAACGCGGAAACCGACGAATCGACCACGGCCGCCCTGCTCAGACTGGGCGGGTGGATGCTGATCGCCGTGTCCGTGTTCCAGCTCTTCGACGCGATGGCCCTGATCATGTCCGCGGCCCTGCGGGGGGCGGGCGACACGGTCTGGCCGGGCGTGGCCACGGTGATCCTGTGCTGGTCGATGGTGGTGGGGGTGGGCCTGAGCCTGATCCACTGGGTGCCGAGACTGGGGGCGCTCGGGCCGTGGATCGGGGCGTCGCTGTTCATCTCGCTGTTGGGCATCGTGATGACGGGCCGGTTCCTGGGCGGGCGGTGGCGGACGCTCTCGCTGGTCAAAAAAGACCCCGATCACGACCCGGCCCCGGTGCCCGAGGCCGAGGTGCTGGGCAACCCCGGGCCGGGCCCGGACCCGGGTTCGGGGCTCGCGTAAGCCTTTGTCAGGCAACCGTCTGGGGCGTCTTGGACGACTTCGGGCGTCAGATCGCCTATCCTTCTTTTCGCCCCGGCCCCGCCGGATCGGGGCATTGACCGGGAGATTCTGCACATGAGCGAAGCGATGGACATGGTGATCGGGGCGTCGGGCGTGAAGGCCGACGCGAAGGCCGCGAAGGACGCGATGGTCGAGGCCGAGCAGGCCCGCGAGGCGGGCGACCGCTCCGCGCAGCTCGCGGCCCTGCGTCGCGCCGGCGCGGCCAGTCCGAACGACCCCTCGGTCCTCTTCAAGCTCGCCTACCACCTCGACCTCGCCGGCGAGGAGGACGAGGCGATCGTGCTCTACGAGCGCGTCTGCGACCATGTCCCCCCGCCCGTCAACGCGCTGCTGAACCTGGCCGTGCTGCTCGAGGACCGCGGCGAGTACGCCCGGGCCGAACGCTGCCTGCGCCAGATCCTGGACACCAATCCCAACCACGCCCGCGCCCGCCTGTTCATGAAGGACGTGCAGGCCTCCCGCTCGATGGTCATCGAAGAGGAGAACGAGCGCGACGTGCTCAAGCGCAAGGCCCTGCTCGACACGCCGGTCACGGACTTCGAGCTGTCCGTCCGCGCCCGCACCTGCCTGAAGAAGATGAACATCCGCACCCTCGGCGACCTGATCCGGATCAACGAAGCCGAGCTGATGAGCTACAAGAACTTCGGCGAGTCGTCGCTGGAAGAGATCAAGCGGATGCTGGTCCAGAAGAACCTCAAGCTGGGCCAGGGGCGCGAGGACGCGCACCGGGCCGCCCGGCGCCAGATCCTCGAGAAGCTCAAGGGCTCGGGGCGCGAGGCGGCGCTCAACAAGCCGGTGTCGGAGCTGCAGCTCTCGGTGCGGGCCCGCAAGGCGCTCCAGTTGCTCAACATCCAGACCATCGGCGACCTGTGCAGCCACACCGAGGCCGAACTCATGGGCATCAAGAACTTCGGCGCCACCTCGCTCGTCGAGGTCCGCGAGAAGCTCGGCGAGATGGGCCTGAGCCTCCGCACGCTGGACGAGGACGAGATCCAGCAGCAGGGCTGATCCGGTCTGAGAACACTTCCCAAAGGGTCCGGCCGCGTTGGCTGGCCCTTTCTTTTTTTGCGCGGCTCAGGCGGGACCCGGCGCCGGCGATCCGTCGTCCGGGCCCGGCTGGATCGGACCCGGCTCGTTCGGACCCGGCTCGATCGCCCGCTCGCCGGTCTCGTGAAACCCGGTCCGCGCGTGGGCGTACTGCTCGGGGGAGATTCTCAGGTCCGGGGTCTCGCCGCGCTGGTGCTGGGCGTGGAGGTGCTTGAGGAACGGCACGCACCAGCCGCAGCCGGTGCCCGCCCCCAGGCACTCGGAGATCAGGCTGGCGACCTTGGGGTCCTCGCGGGCGCAGTACGAGCGGATTTTCCGCAGGCTGACGCGGAAGCACAGGCAGACCTGGTCGTCGGGGTCCATAGAGTCATCGTACGAGACCCGATCCCAACGGGTCCGCGGAGGTCGGGATGGAGCACTTCGACGGCATCGAAACCCGCGGCTCGGCGATCGAGGGGCTTGGCGTGTTCGCCACGCGGGCCTTCATCCCCGGCGAGCGCATCCTCCGCTTCGGGCACGACGACCCGATCGGACCGGACCGCCCGCTCCGCCCCGAACTGGGGGAGAAGATCGACCACGTAGACCAGCTCGCCGGCGGCGTGGAGGTCTACCTGCCGGCGCCCGGCAAGCACGTCAACTCCAGCTGCGACCCCTCCGCGTTCGTCCGCTGGGACGACGGCGCGTGCTGGGCCTGCGCCAAGCGCGTGGTCCGGCCGGGCGAGGAGATCACGGTCGACTACGTCATCGCCACGCACGGGGAAGAGACGCTGCCGTGCCACTGCGGCACGGCCCGCTGCCGCGGCACGATCCCCGGCAGCGTGTTCTCGCTGGGCGAGGAATGGCTGCGCGAGTACGAGCCGCTGATGGCCGAGTGGTTCATCCGCGAGAACCGGACCGAGTACCGGGCGATGTGCGAGCGTCTGGGCATCGCGCCCCGGGCGTGAGTTGATTCCGACACGGCTCTTGACCCGGATCGGCCCGCGCGGGTACGCTGCGGGCTGATGACCGCCACTGTCCTCTGATCCCGACCGTGTGACCCACACCCCGCGACCGCCCGGGATATCCCGGGCAGGCTCGCTAGGTCATGCCCCGCACGCGACGAAACGCCCGCGGGTGGCAGAGGACGCTCCATTGAAGCACAGAGACCGACACGCCCGCCAAGACGGCGGGTTCGCGTGCATCCACTGCAAGCAGTGGGTATCCAACCAGTCCTACGGGACGCTCCAACGCAACCACTGTCCGCGGTGCCTCTGGTCCCGGCACGTGGACGAGAAGGTCGGCGACCGGCAGAGCGCGTGCGCCCAGAAGATGGAGCCGATCGCCATGGCCAGCCGGAGCGGGGGCGAGTGGGCCATCGTGCACCGCTGCTCGGGCTGCGGGCACCTGCGCACCAACCGCGTCGCCGGGGACGACGACGAGCTGGCCCTGCTGGCGCTGGCGCTGCGTCCGATCAGCGACCCGGCGTTCCCGATCGACCTGCTCCCGCGGATGCGGGGCGGGTAGGCCGGACGCGGCTTGTTCGTGCGGCTTTCGTCTAGAGCATCGCGAGCAGCTCGACCACGCCGCGGGCCTCGCCGGACGGCGCGACCGCGTCGGCCCGCTCTTTCAGCCCGTCGAGCGCGTTGGCGGGGCAGCCGAACCACGCGACCTGCTCGCGGATGGCCAGGTCGCCCATCGTGTCGCCGATGCCGGCCATGCGGTCGCGGTCCAGACCGAGCCGCTCGATCACCCGGCCGATTGCCTTGGCCTTGGACACGTGGCGCAGGTCCACGTTGACGCAGGTCCAGGTGGTCGAGACGCGGAAGGGCCAGCCGCGTTCGGCGACCAGCGCCTCGATCCTCGGCTTGAGGGTTCCGTGCAGGTAGCCGACGTCGTCGTGGAAGATGGTCACGCAGGCGTGCTTGCCGAGCTGGAGGAAGCAGCCCTCCCGGGCCAGCTCGTCGCGCACCCAGGCCTCGACCGTGCGGACGGCCGCCAGGTCGGCGGGCGAGATGTCCGGTGCCAGCTCCCAGCGGTTGCGTTCGTACCAGAAGGTCCACGCGCCGTGCTCGCAGACCGCCGGCAGGCCGTCGAGATCACCCAGCAGCTTGCACACCGCCTCGGCGAAGGGCTGCGGGCGGCCCGTGCAGGGCACCACGGTGGGGCGGTCGCGGTCCCGGGCGGCCCGCGCGTTGTGCTCGGCGATGGCCCCGAGCGCGATCACGTCCGCGGGGCGGGCCGCCTCGGGCAGCAGGCACCCGTCCACGTCGCAGAAGACCACGTCGTAGCGTCTTGTTGCCGGGCTGTGCGCGGGGGGCGGGGCAGTCGTCACGCCCCTACTGTACCGCTCTCCGGAGGGTCTCCCGCAGCGGCATGGTCATGGTGTACACCATCGCGGTCTTTCTCGCGGCGGCCCTGCTCTTCGGGGTCCAGCCGATGGTGGCCAAGTCGCTGCTGCCGGACTTCGGCGGCGGTTCGAGCGTGTGGACCACCTGCATGCTCTTCTACCAGACCATGCTGATCGCGGGCTACCTCTACGCCCACCTGCTGCTGACCCGCGTGCCCCGCACGGCCCAGATGGTGATCCACACCACGCTGATCGCCGCCGCGTTCGTCGTCGGCTGGCTGTTCGACAGCCCCGCCCCGCCGCCGGGGGCGTCGGAGTTTCCGGTGCCGTGGCTGCTCGGCCAGCTCTTTCTGGTGTCGGGCCTTCCGTACTTCGCCATCTCCAGCGCCGGCCCGCTGCTGCAGGGCTGGTTCGCGCGGACGGGGCACCGGCGGGCGCACGACCCGTACTTTCTGTACGCCGCGAGCAACGCGGGCAGCTTCGTGGGACTGCTGGCCTATCCCTTCGTGCTCGAGCCGATGCTGGGGCTGGATCGCCAACGGGCGTTGTGGCTCGGACTCTTTGCGGCGTTCGGGGTGCTGGCGGTGGTATGCGTGCGGTTGACCCGCGCCACGCGTCACGCCGATCTGGCGAGCCTCCGCACGTCCGGCGATGCCGAGATCCTCGGCTGGAGCCGGCGTCTGTGGTGGGTGTTCCTCGCCTTCGTGCCATCCACCATGCTGCTCGGCGTGACGACGCACATCACCACGGACGTGGCGTCGTTCCCGCTGCTGTGGGTCATCCCGCTGGCGTTGTACCTGCTGACCATGATCGCGGCCTTTTCCGGCCGGGCCGCTCTGATCGTCAAGAGCATGGCCCGCCCCATGGTCCTGTCGCTGATCGCGGCCATGGTGCTGCTCGTCGCCTGGGTCGGCTCCGAGCAGACCGCGCCGCTGTGGGGCACCATGGGGGTGCAGTTCGCGGTGCTGCTGACGGTGGGTCTTTACGGCCACGCTCGTCTCGCGCTCGACCGGCCCGGGGCCGCCCACCTGACCGAGTTTTACCTCCTGATGTCCATCGGCGGCGCACTCGGCGGGCTGTTCAACGGCATCGTGGCCCCGCTCGTGTTCAACGACGGGTACGAGTACCACATCGCGCTCGTGTGCGCACTGCTGATGCTGCCGGGCGCCAAGCGCGCCGTCGGGACCGGGATGGCCGCGTTCTGGACTCGCCGCCTCGCGATCCCCGTCGCGTCGGGTGCGGCCCTTTTCCTGGCCATGTTCCTGACCGGCTCGATCGGGAGCCAGGTGCTCACCCTGCTGCTCTGGCTGATCCCGCCGGGTGTGCTGATCTACATGGGCTGGCGTGACCGCGTGTCGGCCGCGGGCGCGTACCTGTTCCCCATCATCGGCGTGGTGCTCGCGTCGCAGTTCAACCCGGTGGTCCTGATGCGCGAGCGGACCTTCTTCGGCATCCACACCGTGGAGAGCCGCCTCGGCCCCGAAGGCCAGTTCCCGGTGCATTGGATCATCCACGGCACGACGATGCACGGCATGCAGTTCTACGGGCACCCGACGCTCTCCAGCCAGCCCCTCGGCTACTACCACCCGGCCGGGCCCGCCGGCGCGATCATGCGTGTGCTGCACACGATCCGGCCCGAGCACGCGCGCATCTGCATCATGGGGCTCGGGTCGGGCGCGATGGTCACCCACGGCCGGCCCGGGGACGAGATCGTGTTCATGGAGATCGATCCCGCGGTGGCGCGGATCGCCGAGAACCCGCGCTACTTCACCTACCTCGCCGACGCGGTGTCCGATGTCGATGTGCGCCTCGGCGACGGACGCCTCCTGCTCGAGCGGTCCGAGGCGCGGGGCGAGGCGCTGTTCGATGTCATCCACGCCGACGCGTTCAGTTCGGATGCCATCCCGACCCACCTGCTCACCAAGGAAGCCATCGAGCTGTACTTCCGCCGCATCACCCCGGACGGGATGGTCGTGCTGCACATCTCCAACCGGCACCTGGACCTGCGCCCGTTGATCGCCGGGCTGGCCGACGTGGAGAACGCCTACTACCTGGTGTTCGACGACACCGTGGCCGAGACGACCCGGCAGGAGACGTTCCGCTTTTCGTCCACCTGGGTTGTGCTGACCAAGTCGCAGGGAACCGGCAACATGCTGCTGGCCCAGGGCTTCCGGACCACCCGCCCGGACCACTTGGTCCGGCCTTGGACCGATCAGTACTCGAACTTGCTCAGCGTTCTCAGCCGCGAGTGAAGCCGGGCCGCCCGTCGCCCGAACCTATCCTTCGCCCATGTCCATCCCCCCAAGCCGCCTCCGCTACCAGACCGCCGGCGAGTCCCACGGGCCCGCCCTCGTCGCCACCGTCATGGGCGTGCCCGCGGGGGTCGCGATCGACACGGACTTCATCAACCAGGAACTGCGCCGGCGCCAGGGCGGCTACGGGCGGGGCGGGCGGCAGAAGCTCGAGACCGACACCATCGAGCTGCTCACCGGCGTCCGCCGGGGCAAGTCGATCGGTGCCCCGATCACCCTGATGCTCCGCAACCGCGACTCGCGTCTGGACGACCTCGAACGCACGCCGCCGGTCCACCGGCCCCGCCCGGGCCACGCCGACCTGGCCGGCTCGATCAAGTGGCTGACGACCGACTGCCGCGAGACGCTCGAGCGAGCCAGCGCCCGCGAGACCGCCACCCGGGTGGCCGCCACCACGCTCGGCACGCTGGTCCTCCGCGAGATCTTCGGCGTCGAGACCTTCGGGTTCGTCCGCCAGATCGAGGCGGCCCGCACGCCGGTCGAGGTCACGCCCGACAACTGGCGTGAACTACTCGCCGTCCGCGACGCGACCGACACCTACACGCTTGATGAGAAGACCGCCGAGGCGCAGCGGGCCGCCATCCGCCAGGCCAAGATCGACAAGGACACCGTCGGCGGCCACGTCGAATGCCACCTGTTCGGCTGCCCGCCCGGCGTGGGCAGCTGCATGAACTGGTACGACAAGCTCGACGCCCGCATCGCCTACGCGGTCATGGGCATCCAGGCGTTCAAGGCGGTGCAGATCGGCGCGGGCGTCCGCGCGGGCGAGGTCCGCGGCTCGGCCCTGCACGACCCGATCCGCTACCGCCCCGACCTGACCGACCAGCCGCACCTGGGCTATGTCCGCGACACCAACAACGCCGGCGGCACCGAGGGCGGCATGACCAACGGCCAGCCGGTGGTCGTGACCGGCACCATGAAGCCCATCGCGACCATCCTCCAGGGCCTGCCCAGCGTGGACCTGAACACCAAGCAGGCCGAGCAGTCGCAGTACGAGCGTTCGGACATCTGCGCGGTGTCGGCCGCCAGCGTGGTGATGCAGCACGCGGTGGCCTTCGAGGCGGCCGCGGCGTTCATGGACAAGTTCGGGGGCGACTCGCTGGCCGAGACCCGGGCCAACTACGAATCATTTCTCGACACCGCCCGGGCCCTCCCGCTGACGCCGCCCAGCGCAACGATCGCCTGACATCCCGCCCGAACGGGTTGCTTTCGCGGTGTTTTCCTCTCAAACACAAAGCAAACATGCACAAATTGTGTGCTGCGGGTGCTTTACGATCCGATCCGGTGTGAATCGGCGGAGCCGTGGCGCGGGAAGACACTTGCCAGTCCCGCGTGCTGATCCGGCCCGCCGATGGATCGATGATGCCCGGCCCGCGTTCGCGGGTCTGGGCATCCGCAGACCGGCCGCGTCTGTTCCGAGCGGCCCCGACAAACCCGTTCTCTCTCAGAGCACCCCCGCTGTGCAAACGGTGGCGGGGCATGCTCCTCTCTTCAGTCCCGCGCACCGCTCCCCCGGTGCGCGGGATTTTCTTCGCCCGGACGGCGCTTGAATGCCCGCGGATGCCCACCGAAACACCCATCCCGGCGTGCCCGGCCTGCGGTTACAACCTGCGCGGTGCGCCCGACGCCCGGTGCCCGGAGTGCGGGCGGGCGGTGTCACCGGACGAGGCCGAGCGGGCGGGCCTCGCCGCGGGCGAGCGATGGCGATCGCTCCGTGGGGCGACCCGCCTGACGGCCCGGCTCTGGGGCGCGATGGCGCTGGCCGTGCCCGTGCTCTGGCTGTTCGAGGGCCAGGGGGTGATCGAATGGCTCGCGGTGGGCGTGGTGTCGGTCGCCGGCGTGCTGGCGGCGGCGACGCAGGGCCGGTGCCTCGCGCGGGCGCAGCGCCGGCGTGACGACGCCGGGCTCGGCCCGGGCCGTCTGGCGTGCCTCACCGCCGAGACCCATCTGGCGGTCTCGGCGGTCGTCGTGCTCCCCGTCCTGGGGATGGCGTTCCTGCTGCTCGCCGGCGCGGCGTTGGGCGCGCTGCTGCCGGGCTGATCAGCGACGTCGCCGACCGGCCACGAACCCGGCGGCGCCCAGCAGGCCGATCGCGCCGGGGGCGGGCACGGTGTCCACGGTGAACAGGATGTAGGCCTGGCCGACAAAGGTGCCGCCGCCGTCGAACTCGGCACCGAAGCGGCCCGGGCGGATTTCGCCGTTGAAGTCGGTCGAGACGAACGAGGTCGAGAACGAGCCCGTGCCGGACCAGCCGATGTCCGAGCCGAGGAGACCGATGTGGGTCGATGCTGCGTCGAGCACGGGCACGTCGAAGCCGAGTGAGAAGTTGGCCGCGTCGAGCGGGGCGGCGACGGAGTAGTTCTCGATGACGAGTTCGGTGAGGATGATGTTGCCCTCGAGCGGGCCGTGGTCGCCGCCGAAATAGCCCCACAGCACCGAGGTGCCCGCGAAGGCGGGGAAGTCGTAGCGGACGGTCAGGATCTCGGCCCGGGCCTGGCCGGCGCTCAGGGCGGCCAGGCAGGTCAGGGCGACGGGGACGGCGCGGGTGGCGGTGGGTGACATGGGAAACTCCTGTTTGGGTGGGGGGGTGGGTGCTGCGGCGGGTCGGGCCGCGGGACGCATTGTGACAGGCCTGACAGCTGATTTCAAATCTATTCTGGGCCTTTCGCGGACTTTCTTTCGGAGCAGGCCGCCGGACTCAGGGCATCGGGCCGGGCGTTTGCGCCAGTTGCTCGCGGACCTGCGGCCATCGGTCGTCGGTGACGGCGTACACCGCCGTGTCCCGCAGGCGGCCGTCGGGCATGACCATCTGCCGGCGGAGGACGCCCTCCGGCACGGCCCCGAGTTTCTCGATGGCCCGGCGGGAGCGGGCGTTGAGGGCGTCGGTGCGCAGCTCGACCCGGACCGCCCCGAGCGTCTCGAACGCGTGGGTGAGCAGCAGGCGCTTCATGGCGGTGTTCAGGCCGGTGCCGCGCCGGTCGGCGCGGATCCAGGTGCAGCCGATCTCCAGGCCCCGGTGCTCGGGGCGGATGTTCATGAAACTCGTGCTGCCGACCGCCCGGCCGGAGCCCGGGTCGATGACGGCGAACGCGAGTTGGTTCGGCCTCGACCGCATGGATTCGATGTAGCCGCCCACGCCCGCGCGGTCGAGGGCGGTCGGGCCCGAGGGCATGTACCGGAAAGTCTCCGTGTCCATCGCGTCGAGCAGATCGGCGGCGTGGTGCGGGGCGAGCGGCTCGAGGCGGACGAGCGCGTTCTCCAGAACCAGCGGGCGCACCTTCATCCCATCGGGCATGGGCGGAGCGTATCCCGCTCGGATGGTGTCAGTGCAGGACGCGGAAGACCTCGGCCTCGTCGGTCAGGCCCATGCGGACCTTTTCCATCGCGTCGATCTTCATCGGCTCGAAGCCGCCGTTGACGGCCGCCTCGTAGAGGGTCACGCCGTCGGCGTGCTCGCCGGTCAGGCGGCGGAGTTCGTCGGTCATGATCATCAGTTCGTGGGCCGCCAGGCGGCCCTTGTAGCCGGTGCCGAAGCAGGTCTCGCAGACGTCGCCGTCGTGGCGGCCGGTGCCGGCGCAGGTGGTGCAGACCTTGCGGAGCAGGCGTTGGGCCAGCACGCCGAGCAAGGAGCTGGTGACGAGGTAGGGCTCGACGCCGATGTCGAGCAGGCGGGGGATGGCGCTGGGGGCGTCGTTGGTGTGCAGGGTGGCGAGCACCAAGTGGCCGGTCAGCGAGGCCTGGATGGCGAGCTGGGCGGTCTCGGGGTCGCGGATCTCGCCGACGAGGATGACGTCGGGGTCCTGGCGGAGCAGGGCCCGCAGGCCGTTGGCGAAGGTCACGCCGCGCTTGGGGTTGACCTGCATCTGGCTGATGCCGTCGAGGTGGTACTCGACGGGGTCCTCGATGGTCATGACGTTACGGCTGCCGCGGTCGATGCGCCCGAGGGCGGCATAGAGCGTGGTGGTCTTGCCCGAGCCGGTGGGGCCGGTGACGAGCAGGATGCCGTTGGGGCGCTCGACGCAGTCCATCAGGCGGGTCTGCAGGCCCTTGGACATGCCCACGGCGTCGAGGTCGAGCTGGGTCTGACTCTGGTCGAGCAGGCGGAGCACGATGCGCTCGCCGAAGATGGTCGGGATGACCGAGAGGCGGATATCGATCTTCTTGGTGCCGATGCGGACCGAAGTCTGGCCGTCCTGCGGGCTGTGCCGGTTGGCGATGTCCAGCTCGGTCATGACCTTCAGACGGCTGGAGATGGCGCTGGCCAGCGTCTGCGGCGGGCTGAAGGCGTCGACGAGCATGCCGTCCACGCGGAAGCGGATGGCCAGGCGTTCTTCCATCGGGTGGACGTGGATGTCGGACGCGCCGCGGCGCAGGGCCTCGAACAGGATCATGTTCACGAGACGGATGACGGGCGTCTGGCGGGCCTGGGCGAGCAGGTCGGTGGTCTTGCCGATGGCACCGGCGGCCTTCTCGATGGCGTTGGCGTCGAGGGGCATGTCCTCGACGATCTCGGTGACCAGGTCGCCGCGCTGCTCGTAGCCGCGGTTGATCAGGTTGGCCACGCCCGCGCGGGGGCTGAGCACGAGGCGGACGGGGGCGTCGAGCAGGTCCTCGAGCATCGAGTAGACGCTGGGCTGCATGGGGCGGCTGGTGGCGACGGTGTAGACCCCGTCGTCGACCTCGATCGCGGCCACGGAGGCCTGGCGGGCGGTGTCGGCGGGGACGAGTTCGTAGTAGCGTGAGGCGGACTCGGTCAGTTTCGGGTCGGCGCGGTACTCGAGCCCGGTGCGGTCGGCCAGCAGCTTGAGGGCGCTGGCCTCGTCGAGGGCGAGGGCCTGGAGCATCACGTCCCAGGGCTCGTCCTCGGACCCGTCGATGCGGGCGAAGGCCTTGAGCTGGTCGCCCGAGAGGCGCATGGCCCCGAAGACCTCGGCGACGCGGTCCCACTGTTCGCGCGCCAGCCCGTTGGCCCTGGCGGGCGCGGGTGTCGCTGGCTCGGTGCGCTTGCTCAGGGCGTTGCGGATGGGCATGGGGGTGGGTCGCTCGGGAATGGGTCGCTCGGGGATAGGTCGCGGGACTGGGGCGGTCGGTCGCGGGGCTGGATCAGTCCATGCCGGCCGGCTCGAGTTCGGGGGCGCCCGATCGGTTGGTCGGGAGCGTGGAGCGGATGGGCGCGGGCTCGAGCTGCGGGGCGTCGGGGTCGAGCTGCATGGTGGCCTGCGGGCCCTCGGTGAGCAGCTTGAGGTCGTTGAAGTTGGGGTCGGTCATGATGCGGGGGGTCAGGAAGACGTAGAGCTTGGCCTTGTTGTTGACCTTGTTGGTCTTCTTGAAGAGCTCGCCGAGCAGGGGGATGTCGCCCAGGAAGGGGACCTTGATGATGGTGTCGCGGATGTCGTCGACCGTCAGGCCGCCCACGACGATGGTGGCGTCGGAGGGGATGGTGGCCTTGCCGTCGACGCGCCGGGTGTTGCGGGGCGGCGGGTTGCCGTCGATGCCGCTGGCGGCGGTGAAGTTGGAGAGTTCCACGTAGTACTCGAGGCGGAGGAACCCGCCGTCGGAGATCGAGGGCGTGACGCGGAGCGTGGTGCCCGCCTCGGCGAAACCGCCGAAGGTGGTGGTGTCGGTGGTCTGCCCGACGTTGGTGGTCGAGAAGGGCTGCTCCTCGATGGAGACGATCTCGGCCTCCTCGTTGTCGTTGACGAGCAGCTGGGGCGAGGAGAGGATGCGGACGTCGGTGTTGGTCTGGCTGGCGTTGATGATGATGGGCACGTACTCGGACTGGATCACCGCGGCGGTGAGCCCCCCGAGGCCGGTGGCGACGGTCTTGGCGTCTCCGAAGCCGGCGCCGGTCCCGAAGGAGCTGAGCCCGAAGTCGGTGTTGACGCCGAACTGGCCGGCCTTGAGCTGGGTCTCGAAGGCGAGGGTGTAGTCCTCGTTATCGGTGATGGAGACGATCATCGCCTGGATGTAGACCTGGGCGCGGCGCCGGTCGAGCCGGTCGATGAGCTTGGCGATCTCGCCCTGCTGCTTGGCCGGGGCCTTGACGATGACCTGGTTGTTCTCGGGGTCGGCGAGCACGGAGACGATGTCGGGGTCGAAGGCGGCCGAGACGTCGTCGCCGCCCGAGCCGGGGTCGTTGAACAGGTTGGCGCGGTTCTGCTGGAAGGTATTGTCCACCCGGCTCACGCCGCGGCTGGTGGGCAGCAGGGGGGCGTCGCCGGTCTGTCGCTGCCCGGTGATCAGGCCGGTGATCAGGTCGGCGACGGTCTCGGCGTCGGAGTGGTTGAGCACGTACTCGCGGATGACGATGCGCTCGTCCTCGGTGCGGAGTTCCTTCATGAGGTTGTCGAGCTGCGCCTGCTGCTCGGGGGTGCCGTAGTAGATGATGCTGCCGCGGGTGGCGTCGACGACCATGACGGGCCCGCCCTGCTCGGTGCCGGTGCCCGTCTGGCCGAGGCCCTGCTGCAGGCCGCGCTGGAGCTGGATGTTCAGGTCGCCGAACGCGCTGGAGGAGGGGTCGGTGACCTCGATCACCTCGCCGAGCCCGCGGCTCTTGGCCATGTTGGCGATCTGCGTCGCCGACGAGCCGGCGAAGTAGTTCTTCGGCTCGAGGGTGTTGGGGACGTCGATCTGGGCGAGCACGCTGCGGACGCGGGCGATCTCGACCTCGGTGCCGCGGAAGATCAGGGCGTTGCCCTGGGGGTCGATGGTCATGCGGTCGGCGAGGTTGGAGAAGGTGCCGCCGGTGGGGACCGCGCCGCCCTGCTGGGCGGCCTGGAGCTCGCGGATGTTGCGCCCGCTGATCTGGTTGTTGTTGGTCGCCACCGAGGCGGTGCCCGAGCCGGCGACGAGGCCCACGGCCCGCGAGAGCGCGGCCGGGGCGGCGATGTGGCGCAGCTCGAACCGGATGAACTGCTGCATCGCGTCGATGCGCATCAGCTCGGCCACCATCGCCTCGACCCGCGCGATGTCGCGCGAGGGGGCGCTGACGATGATCACGCCCAGCTCGTCCACCGGCTGGACGGTGTTCGTCCCGCCCGAGCCCGTGCCGAGCACCGCGGTCAGCGGCGCGACGAGCTGCGAGGGCTTGATGTTCGGCGTGGGGATGATCCGGACCGAGGACCGCGCCCCGCCCACGCTGGGGCGCACGTCGGTGATCGGCTGGACGATGTAGAAGCCCGTGTCGCTCTCGCTGGTGACGGTGAAGCCGTACTGCTCGAGCATGGCGTCGAGCAGGTCGAGCAGCTTGCTCTCGGGCACGGACACGGGGGCGTTGAAGACGATCTCGCCGGTGGGCGAGCCCTTGACGACGATGTTCAGACGCAGGATGTCGCCGACGAAATCGATCAGGGTGGTCAGCTGCACGGGCTCGGAGAAGATGCCGAACGACACGGTCGGCTCGGTCTCCGCCGGGTCGGCGGCGGCCGGTGCGGATCGGGGGCCGCGGGGCGGACGGGCGGGTTGATCGCCCCAGTCCAGGGCCGGTTCGACCTCGGGCTCGTCGACGAGTTCGACGGCCGGGGGCTCGCCGGCGCCCGCGTCCTGGGCGGTCGCAAGCGCGGTGAGCAGGGCTGCGGCGGCCGCCAGCAGGAGGAGGAACGGACGCGTCGGGTGGATCAGATCGGTCGTGCGCACAGGACGCCTCCTCGTTGCCCGCTCCGGCGCGGGCGTACCGTGGTTGAGAGCGTAGCCGGAACGCCCGGTTCGGGCCTGCGAGAACGGGGTTCCGGGCGGTTTTCCGGGCCCCTGAGCGGGCCCGGGCGGGCCCGTCGGAGGGATCCATTGTGCGAGTCGTCAGCCTGGTCCCGTCCGCAACAGAAATCCTCTGCCTGATCGGGGGGAACGACGCCCTGGTGGGCCGGTCTCATGAGTGCGACTTTCCGCAAGGCCTTGCGGACGTGCCCGTGCTGACCGGCGCCCGCACCACCGCGGACATGGCCCTGGCGGGGGCTTCGGGCCAGATCGACCGGCAGGTCCGCGAGGCGGTGGGCGCGGGCGAGCCGCTCTACACGCTGGATGCCCAACGCCTGGCCGCCCTGCGGCCGGATCTGATCATCACGCAGGACCTCTGCTCGGTCTGTTCGATCGACGGCGAGACGGTCCGCGAGGTGGCCGAGCGGATCGAGCCGCGTGCCCGGGTGCTCAGCCTGAACCCCAAGACGATCGAGGACATCCTCGACGACATCCTGCGGGTGGGCGGGGCGGTCGGGTTGCAGCAGGCGGCGATGCACGCGGTGGTCTCTCTCCGTGAGCGGGCCGACCGGGCGCTCGAGCATGTCAACCCGTACGTCGACGGGCCGGTGGTGGGGTTCATGGAGTGGACCGATCCCATCTTCGTGGGCGGCCACTGGAACGTTCAACTGATCGAGCGGGCTTCGGGTCGGCACCCGCTCAACGAGACCGTCGCCAAGCCCGGGTCCGGGGCGGCGGTCGGTCCGCAGCAGGCCGAACGGGTGGCCGGGCACTCGATTGCGGTCGCTCCGGAAATCTTCGCGGCCGCCCGCCCGGAGCGGCTGGTCATCGCTCCCTGCGGGCTCACGCTGGATCAGGCCTGGGCCGAGACCGAGAAGCTGGCCGGACACGCGTGGTTCGGAGCCCTGCCGGCGGTGCGTGCGGGGCGGGTGGCGGTGGTGGACGGGAACCAGATGTTCAACCGGCCCGGGCCCAGGGTGTGGGAAGCGCTGGAGTTCATGGTGGGCTGGCTCAACGACCGGGAAGAGTTGATCCCCGCGGGGTTCCCGTGGCGGCGGTGGCCGGGGGCGTGATCCGGTGGCCGGTCAGGGCTGGTCGCCCGGATCGATGCGCAGAAACTCGTAGCCGCCTTCGGTGGCCCCCCAGACCTGCTGGCCGGTCGCGTCGTAGCCGCGATCCCAGGTGAGCATGCGGTCGGACTCGAGGACGATCTGCGAAGTCGCGTAGGCCGCGCCGTTGAGTTCGCTGGGACAGCCGGTGCCGGCGGTCGAGCCGGTGAAGGACTTGCCTCCGCCGTCCCAGGTCAGGGTGACGGCGCAGCCGACGCGCTCCTGCAGGTCGGCGGGGCTGAGTTCGGAGAGCGGGCTGCCGGACTCCCACGCGCCGGCGTGGGCGGCGGGGTTCGGGAACTCGAACACGCGCGAGCGGAAGAGGCCGTCGCCGGTGCGTTCGAGCTTGTAGACCCGCTGGCGGTAGGGCCGGTCGGCCGTGGCGGCCACGGCCTGCTCGACGTACAGCCAGGGGCCGTCGTCACGCCAGGTCCACATCGGCGTCATGTGCAGTTCGATGTCGTAGTAGGTCGGGTCGCGGGCGGCCTGGTCGGCCGAACTGAACGATCCGGACAGGTACGACCGCAGGGTCAGCAGCCGGTCCTCGCCCGGGCTGGAATCCACCCGCGGGCCTGGGCCCGCGCACCCGGCCGGGATGATCAGGAGCAGCAGGGCGAGCGTGCATCGTGCGGTCGTGGTCATGGCGTGATCCGTGACGGGGCCGTGCAGGGGGTGGGGGCGTGCGGCGTGGGGGGTTACTGTCGTTTGCCCTTGTTCTTGCGGTCCGAGCGGTGGTCGTCCTTGCGCTTGTCGCGGGACTTGCTCTTCTTGCTGCGGCGTTGGGCGCCGGGGGTCTTGAAGCCGGCGCCCTTGGTCTCGCCCAGGCCGCCGGAGTCGCCGTCGCTGCCGATCTTGAGGCCCTTGACGCCCTTGGCCTTGCCGCCGGCGCGGGCGTTGGGGTCGGAGATGACCAGGTCCATGCGGCGCATCGCCAGGTCGACCGCGGCGACGGTCACGCGGACCGAGTCACCCATGTTGTAGCTGCGTCCCGAGTTGGCGTCGACGAGGGCGCCGGTGCGGTCGTCGATGCGCCAGGACGGCGGCTTGTTGGACCGGGTGGTGTCGCCGGGCAGGTCGGCCTTGGCGATCATGCCGTCGGCGAGGTACTTGTTGAGCTGCACGTACACGCCCTTGGGCGTCACGCCGGTGACCACGCCGTCGAACTCCTCGCCGATGTGCTCGGCCATGAGCTGGAGGACCAAGAAGGCGCGGAGTTCACGCTCGGCCTGCGTCGCGTTGACCTCGGTGTTGGAGCACTGGTTACCGATCTCGACGAGCTCGGCCTCGGACGGGCAGCGGTCGTCCTCGCGCAGTTGCTTGCCAAGAGCGACCTTGGCGCCGTCGGACTTGGGCCGGTCGGTGCCGTTGGCGGTGCGCTCAAGGTATGCGACCAGGGCGCGGTGGACGGTCAGGTCGGGGTAGCGCCGGATGGGGCTGGTAAAGTGCGAGTACGCGCCGCTGGCCAGGGCGTAGTGGCCGATCAGGGCGGGCGAGTAGCTGGCCTTAGTCAGCGTGCGGAGCACGGCCATGTGCACCGCCCGGGCCGCGCCGGTGTCCGCGGTGGCATCGAGCAGCGCCTGCAACTGGGCTCGGTCCGGGCTCTTGGGGATCTTGAAGCCGGCGACGGTGGCGGCGCGGCGGAGGTCCTCGGTGTCGTTGGGGGTCGGCTCGGGGTGGATGCGTCGCAGCACGGGCACGCGCAGCTCGTCGAAGAGCGTGGCCAGGGCCTCGTTGGCCTCGACCATGAACATCTCGATGAGCGTGTGGGTGAAGGCGTTGTCCTCGGGCTCGGCGTCGACCACCTTGCCCTCGTCGTTGAAGATCAGCTCGACCACCGGCAGGTCCAGGTGGATCATGCCCGCCTTGTGGCGGCGCGCCTGGATCAGTTTGGACAGCTCGTCCATGAGCCGGCAGGTGGCGATGAGTTCCTCGGTGTGGGGCGTGTCGGTCTTGGCGTGTTTCTTCGCGGTCTCGATGTCGCCGTCGATCAGGGCCTGGGCCTCGATGTAGGTCATCCGCTTGCGGCTCTTGATCAGGCTCTGGCAGAAGCCGCGGCTCTTGACGTTGCCGCGCCGGTCGTAGCGGATGATGCAGGTCTTGGCGTAGCGCAGCACGCCCTCCTGCAGCGAGCAGATGCCGTTGGAGAGCACCTCGGGCAGCATGGGGATGACCAGTCGCGGCAGGTAGACCGAGTTGCCGCGTTCGGCGGCCTCCTCGTCGAGGGGCGAGTGGATCGGGATGAAGTGGGCGACGTCGGCGATGTGGATGCCCAGCTCGTAGCCGCCGTCGTCGGTCCGCTTGATGCTGATGGCGTCGTCGTAGTCCTTGGCGTCGGGCGGGTCGATGGTGCAGATGAACTCGCCGGTCAGATCGGCCCGCAGGCGCAGGGCGTCGATGCCGTGCTTCTCGTAGGCGTCGATCTCCTCGTCGTAGCGGCGGGTGGCCTCGCGGGCCTGCTCGACGCACTCCTCGGGGAAGTCGGTCGAGGGCAGCGAGTACGCGGCGATGACGGCCTGGGTCTCCACGTCGGGCTTGCCCGCCTCGCCGAGCACCTTGGCGATCACACCCTCGGCCAGGCGTCCGTTATGCGGGTACTCGATGATCTCGAGCACGACCTTGTCGCCCTCGCGCACATTCTTGGACTCGGCGTCGCGGACGATCACCGGCTCGGTCAGCTCGCGCCCGTCGGGATAGACGATCCACCGCCCGTCGCGTTTGAAGATCTCGCCGGTGAAGTTGGACCGCTTGCGCTTGGTGATCTCGAGCACCTCGCCGGCGTACTGGCGCTCCATCGTGCCCAGGCGGCGCTCGCGCCCCTTGTCGCGATAAAAGCCGATCTTGACGGTGTCGCCGGACAGGGCGCCGCCGGTGGCGTCCGGCGGGATGAAGATGTCCGACCCATGGGACTTGTCCAGGGGGATGACGAAGCCGATGCCTTTCATCGTGCCGCGGAACTGCCCGAGCAGCTCGCCCTTGTCGGGGCGGAAGGGCAGGCGGATGCGCCCGGACTCGTCGAGGTCGATCACACCCTCGGCGGCGAGCTCGCGCACGGCCTTGCCGAAGTCCTCAACGTCCTCGACCTTGAGTTCCTTGGCGACAAGCGGGATGGGGGTCGGGCGGTAGTCTTCGGACGAGATGTAAGAAACAAGTCGGTCGCGGTAGCGGAGTGGCATGGTGTTCCTGTTGTATCAGAGTTGGGCGGCGTACGCCGTCAAAGATTCGGTGAAGGGCATCGGATCGAAGTCCAGGTCGGCGCGGGCCCGGGCGCACTCGGAGACGGACTCTTCCATCGCCATGCGGGCCATGCCCTCGTCGAACGGCAGCAGGCCTCCCAGGCCGACCATGCCGAACAGCTTCGCCTGCAACGCGGCGATGTTACCGGGAACCCCGATCAGGGGGAGACGCTTGGCGTCGGGTACTTTTTCCTTGAAGACCCGCAGCATGGCGTCGAAGGGCAGGCTTTCCGGCCCGGCCAGATCATAGGTTCGGCCGATGGACCCGTCCCGCTCCAGCGCGGTGGCGAACATGGACGCGACATCCTCGACCCGCACCGGCGCGACCGGCGCACCCGGGCCCAGGGGCAGCCAGCCGGGCGTGAAGTACGGGATGAAGACGAACGGGGCCGCCTTGCCGCGGACCCAGTCGGCCGCCATCTGTGTGAACTCGCCCTCGACACCATGGATCAGGCCCGGGCGGAAGATGGTCCACCGCAGGCCCGACGCCTCGACGGCCTTCTCGCCCTTGCGCTTGGTGAGCTGGTACGGGATGGTCGAACCGTCGCGCACGCCAAGCGCGGACATCTGCGCGTGACGGATCGGGGTGCCCCGGTCGGCCCCCGCGCGCTCGCCGGCGCGCACGACCCGGGCGGTGGCCTCGTGGTGCATCTTCTCGAAGGTCTGGCTCCCGCCGGTCTCGCGGATGATGCCGATCAGGTGGACGCAGGCGTCGGCGCCGTCCAGCAGGCGGTCGAGCACGGCGTCGTCGAGCACGTCGCCCGGAACGAACTCAATGCGCTCCGATCCGGGCAGCACCCGCCGGGCCTTGTCCTCGGACCGGGCCAAGGCCCGCACGTTCCAGCCCCGGTCGAGCAGCTCGCGCACGACCGCGCGTCCGACGAAGCCGGTCGCGCCCGTGACAGCCGCTGTGCCTTTCATTCCGGAAGTCGTTTCCACGACCGATCGTAGGAGCCGCCGGGACGCCGATTTCGCCCGTAGCATGGCCCGTGCTGGCGTGCCGGGACATCGCGGTGACCTATCCGGGCGGACGCGTGGCCCTGCGGGACGCCGCGTGCGAACTGCCCCCCGGCGCGATCACCGCGCTGGTGGGCCCGAACGGGGCCGGCAAGAGCACGCTGCTGCGCGTGCTCGCCGGCGTGCGTCGGCCCAACGCCGGCTCGGTCACGCTCGACGGGCGACCGCTGTCCGAGCTCTCGGCGCGGGCAAGGGCGCGGCGGGTCGCGCTGGTCGCCCAGCAGCCCTCGGTCGCGTTCGACTTCGACGCGCGCCGGGTGATCGCGTTCGGCGCCGACGGGGCAGGGCGCGGGCCGGCGGCGACGGACCGGGCGGTCGAGCGGTTCGACCTGGGCGCGCTGGCCTCGGTGCCCTTCGGTGCGTTGTCGGTGGGGCAGCGTCAGCGGGTGTCGCTGGCCCGCGCCTTCGCCCAGCTCGACGGGTGCGCCTCGGGCTGCCTGCTGGCCGACGAGCCCGTCAGCGCGATGGACCCGGCCTTCGCCGTGCAGGCCCTGGACGCGCTGCGTGCGATGGCGGATCGGGGCTGCGCCGTGGGGATCGTGCTGCACGATCTCACCGCCGCGGCCCGGGTCGCGGACCGGGCGGTGCTGATCGAACCGGCCGGTCGCACGGTGGCGGAGGGCGACGCCGCGAATGTGCTGACCGGACCGGCCCTGTCGGCCCTGTTCGGCACCGGCGTGGTCCGGTCGGAGATACCGGGCATCGGCCCGGTGGTCGCCACCGCGGCACGGAACGCGCCCGCGCCCGTATGATGCCCGCGATGGGCAACATGTTCGGCAACATCATCAGCTTCCTGCTCAGCCCGCCCGGGCTGATCATCGTGTTCGGCCTCATCGGCGGTCTGGGACGCCTCGGGGCGTGGTTCCAGTCCGAGCGGACCAAGCGGACGGCCGTCCAGAACCAAGCCCGGCGGGAGGCCGAGAACCTCCGCACGGGCCGGCCGGTGGCGATGGGCTCGCTCCGCGAGCCGACCGGATCGGCCGCCCCTTCCGACGAGCAGGACAAGGCGGAACGCCAGCGGGCCCTGCAGGCCCAGCGGACGGCGCAGCTCCGGGCGCTCCAGCAGAAACGCCTGGCCGAGCTGCGGGCCCGCCGCTCGGGCCAGCAGGGGGGGAGCCCGGTTTCCGCCACGCCCACGGCCTCGGCCCCCGAACGGTCGGTCCGCCCGACCATGCGGCCCCAGCAGTCCACGCCCATGTCGCGTGGTGAAACCCAAGCCGCCGCGGGCGCGGCCGATCGGGTCCAGAACGCCCCGGCCCGGCGCACGCCGCGTCCGGCCCGGCCCGAGCCCCAGCCCGTGACCACACCGTTCAACCGGCCCGCCCGGCCCATGCCCTCGGCCCGCCCTGCGACCGCCCCGGTCGAGGTCACCGAGATCGGCGGCCCGGTCAACCCGGCCGTGGGCAGGGCGCCCGCCCCGGTCGCGGCCCCGGTGGGGATCGGTCCGCTGGTGGCGCTGCGCAACGACCTGCGCCGCGCGGTCATGATCGCCGAGGTCCTCGGGCCGCCCGTGTCCGAGCGCGACCCGGACCGCCCCGGCGCGTTCTGAACCGTCCGCGGTCCTTTAAGGGGACCGGGTCATCGCACGCGACCGCGATCGCACCATCACACCGAGCATGCGCACCTCGAGCACGGCGCGTTCCTCGACGATGCCCGAGTCCGCACGCGCCCTCCAGTCGAAGGTTCGGCTCGCGGTGACCGGGAAGGCCTCGAAGCCCAGCGTCAGGCGCACCCAACGCTCATCAGGATCGACGAGACGCTCGCCGGGTTCGATGAGTTCGTGCAGCGACGCCCGCGCGACACCGCGCCGCCCGTCGATAGTGCAAGGTCCCTCGGCCGCATGGGGCAACGCGGCGTCGCCCGGCTCGATGACCAGGCCGGGTTCGCAGACCACGTCCCGGTCGCCCGACACCAGCGACAGCAGTCGCACGGACCCGTCGGCGTCTCGACGCAGCGTCAGCACCGAGGTCTCGTCGGGGCCGGCGGTGGTGCTGGTCCACGAGCCCGTCTGATCGGGTGCGGTGCGGACGCGGATGACCGGTCCGAGGTCGGAATCGAAGCGGTCCTCGGACGGGCCGGGCTCGAAGAGCCGGGTGACGAGCCGCGACGGGGCGTTGGAGGGCTCGCCGGGGGGCGGGCCCGCGGGGGTCGACGACGCGCAGCCGGCGGCCCAGAGGCACGCGGCCCCGCACAGGGTTCGGCCGGTTCGGTCTATACTCGCCCGCATGCCCACGCACGGACTGTACCGCCCGATCTTCACTCCGATCCTGGCCCCGGCCCTGCTCACCGGCGTGCTCGTCTCCGGCGGGTGCGACACCTTCAGTGACGTACCGCGGGGCACGACCTCGCTGCTCCAGGTCTTCACGCCGCAGACCGCCCCCTCCGAGGCGGCCGAGATGGCCATCGACCCTTACTCCCCCGAGCGCCGCTACCGCGGCACGACGCTGCTCTCCAACGCCGATTTCGGCGGCCAGCCGGTCTACATCGAGCTGTACATCGATGCGATCGACGACGCGGACCCGGGCGTCCGGGCCGCAGGCGTGCGGGCGCTGGGTCGGCACGGCGAGCCCGCGCACGTGCCGCTGCTGGTCGCGCGACTCCGGGACTCGGACCGCATGGTTCGGATCGCGGCGGCCCGGGCGCTGCAACGCGTCCACAACCCGGTCGCGGTCCCGGGGCTTCTGGCCGCCATCCAGGAATCGCGCGAGCCGGACATCGACGTGCGGGTCGCGGCGGCCGAGGCCCTGGGCCAGTACGCCGAGCCGCGGGTGGTGCAGGGTCTGATGGCCGCGCTCGCGGACCCGAGGCTGTCCGTCAACCACGCGGTGCGTGCCTCGCTGGTCACGCTGACCGGGCAGGACTTCGGCGTGGACCGGCGGGCGTGGCTGGACTGGTACGACTCGACCGAGGACACCTTCGCCGGGCGTCAGCCGTACGTCTACCCCGCGTTCAACCGCGACAAGCGCCTGATCGAATACCTCCCGTTCGTGCCCGAGCCGCCGAACGAGGCCGCGTCCTCCCCGGTGGGCGTGGACCCGACAACCGGCGGATAACGCAGCGCCGCGTCCGAGAACCCGCCCGTGGCGAGGAGTTTGGGCCGGTCCGCGTCCGATCGGACCGATGACCATACCCGGGCGATCGCCGCCCGCGGAGGTCCGATGCGCGCCGCCAGAATCCACTCCGGTTCCCTGATCGTCGACGCGGGCTATCCCGAGCCCGCCGCGGAAACGGGCGTGGGCATCGTGCGTGTGTCGCGCGTGCTGATCACCGAGACCGACCTGGGCGTGGCCCGCGGCGTCATCGCGCACACCGGCGTGCTCGGCCAGGCGTTCGTGGGCGTGGTCGAGCGGGTCGTGGGCCCGGACCCGCGCGGCCTGGCGGGGCGCACCGTTGTCGCCTCGCCGGACCTGCCCGAGCCCACCAGCGACCTGGCCCGACGCGGCATGGGGGCGCACGATCCCGACCGGGCGGTGCTGGGTGTGCGCGGGCGTGACGGTTGCCTGGCGGATCTCGTGGCCGTTCCCACGAGCGCGCTGGTCGCGGTGCCAGAGGGCGTCGATCCGGACCGGGCCGTCTTCGCCCTCCCGCTGGCGCGGGCGTTGCACGCCGCGCAGATCGTCCGCATCCCCGGCAAGCCGTTCGTGACGGTGCTGGGCGACAACCTGCGGGCGTTGCTGGCGGCTCAGGTGCTCGCGCGGCTCAACGCCTCGGTGCGGCTGCTCGGCACCATGCCCGACCGGCTCGACCGCTGCGCCCGCTGGGGTGTCAAGCACCGCCACCGCGACGAGGCCGGCCGGCGGGCCGATCAGGATGTGGTCATCGACTCCGAACGCACCGGCGCGTCCTTCGCGCTCGCCTGCGGCATGGCCCGCCCCCGCGGCACCATCGTCCTGCTCGGCGAAACCCCGCACGGCGACGCTCGCCCGGGCTGCGAACTCGCCCCGGTCATCGAGCGCGAGCTGACGGTGGTGGGGGCCCGATGCGGATCGCTGGGCGAGGGCGTGGAGATGCTGCGCTCCGGCACCATCGACCTGGAGGGGCTGATCACCCGGCGATTCCGGCTCGAGGACGCCAAGGACGCCCTTCGTGCGGCGGCCGACCCGTCGTCGATCGCGGTCGTCGTCGACGCGGACCGCTGAGGCTTCGTGTTCAGAGTTATCGTTGCGGTTTGCGGGCTACCACAGCACGCGGGTGCGGATGGTCTCGGGGATCGCGTTGAAGCGTTCGACGAAGGCCTGGGTGTCGGCCGGGTCGATGTCGATCACGACATAGCCCACCTCGCCGCGGGTGCGCAGGTACTGGCCGGAGATGTTCACGCCCAGTTCGGCCGCGGCCTTGTGGATCTGGCCCAGCACGCCCGGCACGTTGCGGTGGAAGTTGAGGATGCGGTGCGCCCGGGGCCCGTCGTCGGTCACGGGCTGCTCGGGGAGATCCACCTCGGGCGCGTTGACCGAGCCGACGGTCGAGCCGGTGTCGATGAAGCGCCCGAGCTTGTGGGCCACGTCCAGCGCGATGCTCCGCTGCGCCTCGGCGGTGCTGCCGCCGATGTGCGGGGTCAGGATCACGTTGCCCAGGCCCTGCACCGGCGAGACGAACAGGTCGCCGTTCTTGGCCGGTTCCTCGGGGAACACGTCGAGCGCGGCCCCGGCGATGTGACCGGAACGCACCGCGTCGGCGAGCGCGTCGAGGTCGACCACCGTGCCGCGGGCGTTGTTGATCAGATAGGAACCGGGCTTCATCTGCCCGAGCTGCGATGCGCCGATCAGCCCCTTCGTCGTGCCGGTCTCGGGTACGTGTATGGTCACCACGTCGGCCTCGGCCAGCAGCTCGCCCAGCGAGCCGACCTGCCGGGCGTTGCCCAGCGGCAGCTTGCTGGCGACGTCGAAATAGATCACCCGCATGCCCATCGATTCGGCCAGCACCGAGACCTGGGAGCCGATGTGCCCGTAGCCGACGATGCCCAGCGTGCGCCCCCGCACCTCGTGGCTGCCCGTCGCGCTCTTGTCCCACAGGCCCTTGTGCGCCGCGGCCGAACGCTCGGTCACCCGTCGGTGCAGGCAGACGATCTCGGCGATGGTCAACTCCGCGACCGAGCGGGTGTTGGAGAACGGCGAGTTGAACACCGGCACGCCCATCGCGGCGGCCGTGTCCAGGTCCACCTGGTTGGTCCCCGCGCAGAAGCAGCCCACCGCGAGCAGACGCTCGCAGGCCCGCAGCACGTCGCCGGTCAGCGTGGTCTTGGAGCGGATGCCCACCACGTGCGCCCGGCGGATCTCCTCGAGCAGCGCCTCGCCCTCGAGCGCGCCCTTGTGGCTGCGCACGCTGTAGCCGGTGGCTTCCAGGTCGGCCGCGCCGTCCGGGTGGATCGACTCGAGCAGCACGATCTCGATCTTGTCCTTGGGGAACGAGGTCTTCATCGGTCGGTCACTCCGCAACCGTCGCGGCCGCGACGCCGGGCATGGGGTTGGCGTCGACTGGGGTGTTGAGCACGACCACGCCCGCGTAGATCAGCCCGCCGAGCACGGCCGCCAGCGCCAGACGGTAGTAGCCGAACACCGCCAGCCCGTGCCGGTTGAGAAACCCCACCAGCCAGCGGACCGCCAGCGCGGCCGACACCGTCGCGGCCAGAAGCCCCACGGCGATGGGCGCCCACCCGATCACCTCGAACATGTTGGGCCCTTCGCCGGTCATGGTCTTGTAGAGCGAGAACACGCACGCCCCGCCCAGCGTCGGCAGTCCGAGCAGAAAGCTGAACTCGGCCGCCCGGCGCGGGTGCAGGCCGACGAGCACGCCGCCGGCGATGGTCATCATCGAGCGCGAGGTGCCCGGCACCATCGCCACGCACTGCAGCAGCCCGATCAGCACCGCCTGGACCATGGTGATCTCGTGCAGGTCCGGCCCGAGCCGGGACTCGTCCGGCTCGGCGCCGCCGCCGTCGCGGAACCGCTTCATCCGCGTGCGGTCGAGCACGATCATGAACACCCCCCCCAGGGCCAGGGCCGCCAGCACGCTGGGCGTGTTGAACAGCGCAGCCTCGATCAGGTCGTTGAGCAGCACGCCGAGCACCGCGGCCGGCAGGAAGGCGACGATGATGCGCACCGCCAGCGCCAGGCCGTCGCGGTCCTTACCGAGCAACCCCTTGCACATCTGGACCACGCGCGGGAAGTAGAGCCCCAGCACCGCGAGGATCGCCCCGCCCTGGATCACGATGTTGAACGTGTCCACCGCGGCCTTCTGCTCGGCGGTCTTGTCCAGCCCCATCAGCGACGACGCGATGATCAGGTGGCCCGTCGACGACACCGGGAGGTACTCGGTGATGCCCTCGACCAGCCCGAGGATCAGGGCCTGCACCAGGTTCATCGCGTCCATGCCCGCTCCCATCGCCGCCCCGACCAACGCTCCAGCGTCCGAAAACCGTGCCGATACCTTCTCCGCCCGCGCACGGAGGGTAGCCTCCGCTGATGATCGACCGGATCACCCCGATCCATGACCGCGATGACCCCCGCGTCGCCGCCTATCTGAACCAGAAGGACGCGTGGCTCCGCGCCGCCCACCAGCCGGACGCGCCCTCGGCATCCACCCCCACCGGCATGGACCACGGCCGGTTCATGGCCGAGGGCGCCCTCGTCGTCGAGCACCTGCTCGCCTCGGACTACCCGGTCGAGTCTGTCCTCGTCTCCGAGCACCGCGTCGGCGCCCTCTCGGACCTGCTCGCCCGCGTGCCCAAGGGCGTGCCGGTCTACGCCGCCCCCCGTCCGGTGCTCGGGTCCATCGTCGGCTTCGACCTGCACCGCGGCCTGCTCGCCTGCGGCCTCCGCCCGCCGCCCCGCGACCCCGCCGATCTCGCCCGGGCCAGCCGCGCGCTGATCGTGCTCGAAGAACTGAGCAACCACGACAACATCGGCTCGGTCTTCCGCTCCGCGGCCGTGCTGGCCGGGGCGGGGGTGGGGGTGCTGCTCGGCCCGCGCTGCTGCGACCCGCTGTACCGCAAGGCGCTCCGCGTGTCCATGGGCCACGCCCTGCGCATCCCTTTCGCGACGGTCGAAGACTGGCCGGCGGGTCTGGAGCAGATCCGCTCGCTCGGGTTCGGGTTGCTCGCGATGGACCCCCGGCCGGACGCCGTGCCCATCGACCGGATCGAGCCCCCCGCCCGCCCCGCGCTGATCTTCGGGGCGGAGGGCCCCGGCCTGTCCGACGGCGTTCGGGCGTTGGTCGGACGCTCGGTCGTCATCCCGCAGGCCCCGGGCGTCGATTCGCTGAATATCGCGGTGGCCTCGGCGGTTGCCATCCACAGACTCATCCCGCCCGTCGGCTGACCGCCCGGGCCGAACCAATGACCAGACAACGGGAGACCGCCATGCCTCTGACGACCATCGCCACCGCCCTGACCCTCTCGGCCACCCTGTTCGCGACCGCCGGCGCGCTGCCCGAGCCCAAGGCCGCTCGCCCCGTGCAGCCGCTCGTGGAGGTCGACGAGACCGCCTACGCCGCGGCCGACTGGCCCGAGCACAATAAGGACCTCTACGCCAAGGACCTCCAGGGACAGAAGCTGCCCGTGGCCCTCGGCCAGGAGACTTGGCTGACCGAGGAGCAGGACCTCAACGGCAAGGTGCTCGTGCTCGACTTCTGGGCCACCTGGTGCGGCCCGTGCATCGCCGCGGGCCCCAAGCTGGCCAAGGCGCAGAAGGACGGGAAAGGCGACGTCAAGGTCGTGGCCATCTCCGGCCAGAGCGAAGGGGTCGACAAGGTCCGCTCCTACCTCGACGAGAACGAGCCCAAGTGGATCTATCTGCACGACGACGAGCAGCGCGTCTTCGCTCCGTTCGAGTCCCGCGGGATCCCGCTGGTCGTGGTGCTCTCCACCGACGGCGTGATCCGCTGGATCGGCAACCCGCACGCGAAGGAGTTCGGCAAGGCCGTGTCGCAGGTCGTCGAGAACGACCCGATGATCAAGGCGCTCCGGGCCGCCAAGGCCGGGGGCTGACGGATCGGGTCCCCATGGGGGCACGGTTCTCTGCTCAAATCGACGTCGGGCGCCCGCTGGGCGCCCGATTTTTTTGATGCGGGCGTTCCATCGGGCGGTGATCGCGGTCATACTGAGAGGACCCCCATCCACGGAGACCCGCCATGCCCACGCCCGCACGACTCGCCTTGACCGCCGCCTTCGTCACCGGGGCGGGTCTCTTGATCGCCGCCGCTCCGAACATCGGACGGGAAGGCGACGCCGAACACCGCGCCAAGTTCGCCGAACTCGAGTCCAGGCCGTTCGACGCGAAGACCCTGGCGACGCTGGACGCCTGGGTCGGAGGCGACGCGATCACGGCGGAATCGTTCGGGCAGGAGCGCGTCGTCGCGTTCGCCTTCATCGACGTGACCAACGCCGCCGCGATGACCACGCTCAACACGCTCGCACGCCTGGCCCGCACCGACGCGGAGAAGGGCCTGACCGTGTTCGCCGTCCACCCCGAGGCCGGATACGAGGAGATCGAACGGCTCGCGGGCGAGAACCGCATCCGCGTGCCGGTCGCCAAGGACCCCGGCGACGCCTTCCGCACGGCGATGCACGCCGACGACGCGCCGGACCTGTACATCGTCGATCGCGCCGGGCAGCTGCGGTACGCTGACATCGAGACGCGGTCCCTGTCCGTGGCGGTGTACGCCCTGCTGAAAGAGTCCGCCGAGGAGGCCGTCGCCAACGCCGCGGCCGAGTCCGCCGTCCCTGCCCGGACCGCCGGGTCGGGGCCGTCCGCCAGGCCCGAAGCCGATGAGAAGCGCCGCCCCGCCACCCCCGCGGACTACGCCGCCGCGTCGTGGCCGGCGTTCAACACCGGCTCGCTCAACGCCTCCGACGTGCAGGGCAAGCCGCTGCCCTCGCCGCTGGGCAGCGAGACCTGGCTGACGCCGCCGCAGAACCTCGCCGGCAAGGTGATCGTGCTGGACTTCTGGGCCACCTGGTGCGGCCCGTGCCACGCCATCGTGCCCACGCTCGAGCAGATGCAGACCCAGAACCCCGACAAGCTCGCCATCCTCGGCGTCGCCGGGCAGAGCGACGACCTGGGCAAGGTCCGCTCGTTCCTGGCCAACAAGCAGACCGTCTACGGCCACCTCTTCGACCAGAACCAGCGGGTCTACCGGTCGCTGCAGGTCCGCGCCATCCCGCACGTCGTCGTGCTCTCGACCGACGGCGTGGTCCGCTGGCAGGGCAACCCGCACGAGCGAACCTTCCGGGCCGCGGTGGACCAGATCCTCCGCGTCGATCCCGGGCTCTGACACCCGGCCCGGGGCCCGCGCCCGGACGCGGCAACAATCCGGCGTGAACCCGACACCATCGGACATCTGGTCCCCGCCCGCCCGCATCGTGCTGGTCGAGCCGGAGATCCCCAACAACACCGGCTCGGTGGCCCGCACCTGCGTGGCCACCGGGTGCGCGCTGCACCTGGTCCATCCGCTGGGCTTCGACATCGACGAGAAGGCCTGCCGCCGGGCGGGCCTGGACTACTGGCCCCGCGTGGACCTGACCGAGCACGCCGATCTGGACGCCTGGGAACGCACGCTGGAGGCTCTGCCGCCCGAGCGCGGCGTCTGGTTCTTCAGCGCCCGGGCCGGTCGCTCCTTGTACGAGGCGCCGGTCCGACCGGGGGACCATCTGGTGTTCGGGCGCGAGAGCGTGGGCCTCCCGCCCGCCCTGCTCGACCGCCACCCGGACCGCCAGATCTCGATCCCCCTTCGTCCGGGGGAGCGATCGCTGAATCTCTCAAACGCAGTGTCAATCGCTGTTTACGAAATGGTTCGGAAAATGATCGGGTTCGGATCGGCCCGGGTGGACTCTGGGGGCCGTCTCCACCCGGGTTCGGGTGCCCGCTGACGCCGATTTCAGCCGGAGTTTGCCCGATTTGCGCCGAACATTTGATCAAAATCGAACAGATCAGCCGCTGTTTGCGTATCAATGGGGTCAGGAGTGACCCGCTCCGGACAACGGTTTAGCGAGTTTGACTCTCATTTCTCTCTGTCTCTCTCCTCTCTCCAGAACAGTGTGCCGCCCCTTGTGGGCGGTACACTGTTTTTGTACCCGGACAGATTCCCGGGTGTGGGCCGGGCCGGGTGCCGGCGTGGAGGTGCGTGTGCGTCGATCCGGGTTCCAGACCATGCTCTCGCGGACGCGGGGCGTCGCGCTCGCCGCGGCGGCCTGTGCGGCGGTGATCCTTCCGGCCTGCCAGAAAACGCACCTGCGCCCGGACGACGTCCGCTCGCCGTACGACCGCTACGAGCGCGTCCGCGCCGAGCGCGCCGAGCCGTACCTCGAGGACGAGTTCGGGCGGCGTACGCCCAACCTCCGCGGCCGGCTCCTCGAGCGGTCCGAGTAACACGCCGCCCGGGCGTCCGACGCGCGGCCTGTCCGGTTTGTTCGGACTCCGCGCGGGATAAACCGCGTATTCCGCGCATCCGCTCCGGCCGGTGTCGAGCGATCGCGAGGAATGTGCAAGAAATCCCGCCGCTCCGCCCGATCCCTGAGATACGCTAAGGGAGAGCACCGCCCGCCATGCCCGCCGCCCGATCCAAGCCGCTGCCCAGTTCGCGTGCACGCACGAAGGTGGTCTGGTGCGCTCTGGCCGGCGCGATGACCGCCGGCGTCGGCCTGCTCTCGCTGCTCGACCCCGGTTCGCCCGCCCGCACCGGCGGCGTCTCGCTGTCGCCGCTGATGGCCGTCAGCGGCACCCGCGGCGTTGAGGCGGTCCTGCAGACCCGCAACCCCATCGAAGACGGACGCTGGACCTCCATCGTCCTCGTCCACTCCGGCTCGCCGGTCGGCTCGCCCGCCGCCATCGAGGAAAGCCACCGTGCCGTCGGCTACGACGGGCTGGGCTTCCACTTCGTGGTCGGCAACGGGGCGGGCATGTCCGAGGGCCAGATCCACGTCGGCTACCGCTGGATGGACCAGCTCGACGGCGCCCAACTCGCTGGGCTCGCCGGGTCGTCCAAGGGCATCGTCGAGGTCTGCCTGGTGGGCGACGGCGACCGCCGCCCGTTCGGCAAGGAGCAGCTGCTCCGCGCCGCCCAGCTCGTCTCGACGCTCGCCGACAACCTGGGCATCCCGCCGGAGAGCGTCGTCCTCCACCAGGACCTCGCCCAGACCTCCAGCCCGGGGCGGTTCTTCCCGCGCCAGGCGTTTGAGGAACTGCTCGCCTCGATGCGCTAGTCTTGCCACCCCGATCGGGCGCCCCTCCCAGTGTGCTCTCGGGCCTTCGCGTGACGATCGGCAGCGTCGCGCCGGGGATATCATCGACTTGCCGAGCAACTGGGAGCAGACGCGGGGTGCGGCTGCAACCGGGGACCGATCGGGCCGAAAGAGCCTTGGTCGGGCGATCGCCCGGATTCTGCAGCAGGGATAAACCCCCCGTCTTGGTGACATGGCCGACGACCTACCCGACATCCAGCCGGTCTACAAAAAGGGCGACACCGTCGAGGGCATGCGCGTCATGTCGGAGATCGGTCGGGGTGCCGCCTCGGTGATCTATCTCGTCCAGGACACCCGCAGCAAGCAGATCTGGGCCCTCAAGCACGTCCAGAAGCGCAACGCCAAGGAGCAGCGCTTCCTCGATCAGGCCGAGAGCGAGCACAAGATCGCCTGCGCCATCAACCACAGCTCGATCCGGAAAATACCCCGGATCATCAAAAAGGGCTCGCTGCTCAACACCCGCGAGCTGCTGCTGGTGATGGAGTTCGTCGACGGCGTCTCCCTCCACGAGGAGAAGCCCGAGCGCCTCGATCAGGTCATCGACGTCTTCCGCCAGACCGCCCACGGCCTGGCCCAGATGCACGACGCCGGCTACATCCACGCCGACATGAAGCCCCACAACGTCATCGTGGGCCACGACTTCGACGGCAACCCCACCGCCAAGGTCATCGACCTGGGCCAGTCCTGCAAGACCGGCACGATCAAGGAACGCATCCAGGGCACGCCCGACTACATCGCGCCCGAACAGGTCCGGCGCGGCGCCATCACCGCCCGCACCGACATCTACAACTTCGGCGCGACGATGTACTGGGTCCTGACCGGGCGCAACATCCCCACGGCCATGGGCCTCAAGAATGATGCGCTGACCAGTTCGATCGACGAGAGCAAGATCGAGCCGCCCGTGCCCGTCCGCCAGATCGTCCCCGAGGTGCCCGAGCGTCTCGAGACGCTGATCCTCGATTGCGTCAAGGTCCGCCCCGAGGACCGGCCCGACAACATGCACGTCGTGGCCGACAAGCTGGACCTGATCCTCGGCATCGTGCGTGCCGCCTCGGCCGCCGGCGCCCCCGCCGCCGCCGACGAAAAGAACTGAGCCGCCCGTGCCCCCGCTGGACCTGGCCAACGCCGAGGCGGTCATCGAAGCGCTCCGCGCCGGAGCGTCCGCGAACCGCGACGCCGCCTGCCGCCGCGGTTCGATCGACCGCGTCGAGGCGCCGGGCCGTCTGATCGCCACCGGCGACATCCACGACAACCCGCTCAACTTCGCCACCGTCGTCGCCGCCGCCGGGCTGACCACCGGCGACGAGCCGCCCTCGGACAACCCCGCCCACCTGACCCTGCACGAGATCATCCACCCGCCCACGCTGGTGGGGGGTATGGACATCTCCTACCGGGGCCTGACCCGCGTGGCCGCCCTCAAGGCCCGCTTCCCCGAACACGTCCACACGCTGCTGGCCAACCACGAACTGGCCCAGGTGTACGGCGCGGGCATCGTCAAGAACGGCGTGCGGGTGGTCGACGCGTTCAACGCCGGCGTCGAGTACGTCTTCAGCGACGACGCCGACGCGGTGCAGGACGCCATCAAGGACTTCGTGATGTCCATGCCGCTGGCATTGCGGTGCGTGTGCCCCCAGGGCGACATCCTGTGCGCGCACTCGCTGCCGGCCGCGGCGAACATGGCCCGCTTCGACCCGACCATCCTCAGCCGCGACCTGACCGAGGACGACTACCAGCCCCGCGTGGGGTCGGCCTACTTCATGGTCTGGGGACGCGGCTACGACGCCGAACTGCTCGAGGACCTGACCGAGCGGTGGGGGGTCAACCTGTTCATCCTGGGCCACGAGCACGCCGAGCACGGCTACGCCCTGGTCGAGCCCAACGCCTTGGTGCTCAATACCGACCACGCCAAGGGCGTCTACCTGCCCATCGACCTGTCCAACAAGCCAAGGCTCAGCGAGTGCCCCGCGCTGGTCGTGCCGGTCACCGCCTGACCGTCCCAGCCGAGCCCAATCCCAGCCGAGCCGCATAAGCGGCCGGTCTCCCCGGCGCATTGACCACGGTCACCCCTCTCCGCACCCGGCCTCCGCCCCGCCGGTATCCATGCCACATGCCCACGCACGGGCCCATCACGACCGAACCCACGTGCCCCCGTTGCGGCTACGACCAGTCCGGCGAAGTGGCCACCTGGTCTGAAGCCTGCCCGCTCGAGGGCCGCTGCCCCGAGTGCGGCACCCGGTTCCGATGGTCCGATCTGTACGACCCCGCCCGCCAGGATTTCCCGTGGCTGGTTGAGCACACGCGATCGATCCGTCAGCGTGCCCGGCGGACGCTGCCCACGTTGTCGCGATTGGCTCTCCCTTGGGTGTTCTGGGCCCGGGTGGATGTCCACGCCCGCACCGACCCCCGTGCCGTCGCCGGCTGGCTGGTGATGCTGTTCGTCGTGCTGCACCTGCTGTGCTGGTTGCCGGTCTCGTTGCTGATCGCGGCGATCGATCGGGGTGTGTGGCTGACCTTTGCAGATCTCGGCGCGATGATCGCGGCGCTGTCGGCCATCGAGGTCGGCGCGGGGCTTATCACCGGCCTGCTCTGGCCGCTCGCCTTTGTCTCGGGTTCCGGCTACTGGATGTGGGGGAGCAACTTCTACAACGGTGCAGCTTTCCTCTCGGCTTGGCGCTTTCCGATCGGTATGGGCCTGACCTGGTTCGTGATCATGTCCGCCCTCCCGGTCACGCGCCGGATGGCCATGCTGCGTCGCACCCACCTGTGGCGTGCTTTGCTTTTCCAACTCACGAGCATCGTCGTAGGGTTCTCCCTGCTCCGGCTGCTGTTTTGGGTGGCGCTCGGCACGGCCGGAAACTGGGCGGAGATCGCTTACTTGGTGGTCTTTGTGCTCGTTTGCCTTTGGACCATGGTGTGGTGGATCTGCGCCCTGAGCATCGGCTGGAAGATTCGCTCGTGGGTCTTGATGACCCTCGGCACGGTCGCCTCCATCTTCGGCGGCGCGGCGCTTGTCACCATCGAGATGTCCGTTTCGCAGATCCTGTGGTATCTCGGAGCCGGCCGCTGAGCCGATCGCGCCCGCCCGAGGCTACCTTTCCCCGTGCCCCCCCGCGCCCCCAGACCGGAACCCAGCCTGCACTGCCCCCGCTGCCGCCACGACCTCGCCGGCCTGCCCGGCGTCACGCCCGACGCCGCCCCGACCACGCTGCTCACCTGCCCCGAGTGCGGCACGCCCACGACCGTCATGGCCGCGATGGACACCCGCCCCGAGAACCGGGGCTGGGCCTACTTCGTGCTCTGGATCGTCTCCGTCATCATGGGCCTGCTGCTGCTCTCGTGCGTGCTCGGGATCCTGTTCTCGGCCGTCTGGACCGCGGTCGCGCCGGGCCCCTGACCGGCGTCCGGCGGGCCGACCGACAGGGCGGCCGGACCCTACCATTCCCCATGCCCCACGACGCCCTCGACCGGATGATCCTCGACCACATCGCCCGCACCGACCCGGAGGTCGCCTCCATCGTCGCGGCCGAGGCCGAACGCCAGGAACACACGATCGAGCTGATCGCCTCGGAGAACCACGCCTCCCCCGCCGTCATGCTGGCCGCGGGCACCTGCATGACCAACAAGTACGCCGAGGGCTACCCCGGGCGGCGGTACTACGGCGGGTGCGAGCACCACGACACCGTCGAGCAGCTCGCCCGCGACCGGGCCAAGGAACTCTTCGGCTGCAAGTTCGCCAACGTGCAGCCCCACTCGGGCGCGCAGGCCAACACCGCCGTGTTCATGTCCATCATGCAGCCGGGCGACACCTTCCTGTCGCTGGTGCTCAAGGACGGCGGCCACCTTTCCCACGGCATGGCCCTGAACTTCTCGGGCATCTTCTACAAGCCCGTCCACTACCCCCTGCACTACGACACCAACCACCCCGAGCACGAGCAGATCGATTACGACGCCGTGCGTCGCGTCGCGCTGGAGACCAAGCCGAAGGCCATCCTCTGCGGCTACTCGGCCTACCCCCGCGTGATCGACTTCGCCCGCTTCCGCCAGATCGCCGACGAGGTCGGCGCGGTGCTGATGGCTGATATTGCCCACATCGCCGGCCTGGTGGCCGCGGGCGTGCACCCCTCGCCCTTCCCCCACGCCCACGTCGTGACCACGACCACGCACAAGTCCCTCCGCGGGCCGCGCGGCGGGCTGATCATGACCAACGACGAGGAGCTCAACAAGCTCATCAACCGCAACGTCTTCCCCGGCGTGCAGGGCGGGCCGCTGATGCACATCATCACCGCCAAGGCCGTGGCCTTCGGCGAGGCGCTCCGGCCGGAGTTCAAGGCCTATCAGCAGCAGGTCGTCAAGAACGCCCGGGCTCTGGCCGGCGCGATGCAGAAGCACGGCTACCGCATCACCTCCGGCGGCACCGACAACCACTTGATGCTCGTCGACCTGACGACCAAGCACGCCGACCTGACCGGCAAGGACGCGGAGAAGTGGCTCGAGGGCGCCGGCATCATCACCAACAAGAACGGCATCCCCGACGACCCCCGCCCGCCGATGGTCACCAGCGGCGTCCGCCTGGGCACGCCCGCCACGACCACCCGCGGCTTCCGCGAGGTCGAGATGGACCAGATCGCCGCGTGGATCGACCGCGTGCTGGTCGCCGGCCTCAAAGGCGAGTCCGACCTCGCGTCCGAATCAACGAAGGTCAAGGCAGAGATCAAAGCGCTCTGCGAGCGGTTCCCGCTGCCCCACGCCACCCTGGAAACGGTGTAGCCCCCCGCCCCATCCCATCCCAGACGAGCCGCGTAAGCGGCCGGTCACGGCGACGTGTTGACCGGTGCACTGGTGCACCGCGCCCCACGCCACCCCAGAAACGGTGCAACCCCCGCCCCATCCCAGCCGAGCCGCGACAGCGGCCGGTCACGCCGGCGCGTTGACCGGTGTGCCGTGCGGCGTGCACCGCCCCGTGCCGGTCCCCGCTTACGGCTTGTCCTTGAGCGTGCGGCTGCGGTCCAAGCGCACCTTGCCCCACGACACGTACCCCTCCGCCGAGCGGAAGCCCGTGTTCACGTTGATGTACTCGATGTCGCCCTTCTGGTCGATGCGGTAGATGGTCTCGCCGACCGAGGCGTAGCCGAACTCGGGCTCGTCTACCGCGTCCGGCTGGGCCAGGCCGCCGGCGACCAGCCCGACGCCTCCCGCGAACAGGGCGACCGCCGCGAGTTTCCAGCGGCTGTTCGATCGCTCCAGCCGGGCCACGCGGGCCGACAGGTCTTCCGGGGCGGGATGGGAAACGGACGCGATGGTTTCGTGTGCGGTGCTCATGCCGATATATAACGCGCGACCCGCGTGCGCGGCTGACCGGATTCCGGTAGATTTCACGCATGACCAACCGCAACCCGACCGTCCCGGCCCTGGCCATCGCCCTGACCACCCTGCTCGGGGGCTGCGCGGCTGCCCCGTCCGCCCCGGCCCCGGTGGCCACCATCAGCCACGTGGTCTTCGTCCGCCTGGCCGACCCCGCGGACACCCCCCGGGCCCTGGCCGACAGCGACGCCACCCTCCGCTCCATCCCCTCCGTGGCCTCGTACTCGGCCGGCGTCCACATCGACACCGGACGGGACTCGGTGCTGAGCGACTACGACGTCGGCATCGTGCTCGGCTTCGACAGCGCCGAAGACCTCGCGGCGTACGTGGCCCACCCCGCCCACGTGGCGTTCGTGGAACGCTGGAAGGACCGCGTCACCAGCCTGCGGGTGTACGACATCCACGACCGTTGATGGTCCGGGGTCGGTGATCCGCCGGTTCAGCCGCCCGCGTCGGCCAGCATCGCCCGGCGGCCGCGCCGCTCGCGGGCGTTGTGACGCAGCGCGTCAGTCGTGAACACCGCGATCGCCAGCCAGATCAGACCGAACGCCACCCACTTCTCCGGCACGAAGGTCTCGCCGAAGAACAGGAACGCCAGCAGCAACTGGCCCGTCGGTGCCAGGTACTGCAGCAGGCCCACCGTGCTCAGCGGCAGCAGCCGCGCCGCGCTGGTGAACCATAGCAGCGGCACGATCGTCACCAGCCCGCCCAGCACCATCAGCCCGCTCACCCAGCCCGGCCCCTGCAGGAACACGCCCTGCCCGGTCCGCGACAGCCACACCGTCAACCCCACGCACAGCGGCAGGAGCATGAGCATCTCGAAGCTCAGCCCGATCGTCGGGCCCACCGAGGCCTGCTTGCGCAGCAGCCCGTACAGGCCGAAACTGACCGGCAGCACGATGGAAATGTACGGCAGCGTTCCCTCGGCCCACGCCAGCACGGCGACCGCCACGCACGCGATGCACACCGCACCCCACTGGGCCGTCCGCAGTCGCTCGCCGAGGAACAGGAAGCCCAGCGCCACCGATACCAGCGGGTTGATGTAGTAACCCAGGCTCGCGTGGCTCAGGTTGTCGTCGGCCACCGACTTGATGAAGAAAAACCAGTTGATCCCGATGAACACCGTGCTGGGCAGCAGCATCCGCAGGGCGTGCCAGTTGGTCAGCGTGCGGGCGAACGCGCGGAGCTGGCCCTGCCAGGCGAGCAGGGCGAAGAGGACCGGCAGGCCGAACAACACCCGCTGGGCCAGGATCTCGTAGGGGATCGCCCCGTTCCCGCTCAGCACGCGGAAGTAGACCGGCACCACCACCGCCCACCAGCCGAAGGCCCCGAGCCCGAACGCCAGGCCCTTGCGGGCGCGGGCCGCGGCGTCGGCGTGGCTGCGCCGCATGGCGTCCGCCGGCGAGAGCAGCGCCTCGGCGGAAGGGCCCGGGCAGGCCACCGACAACGCCTCCCCGGACGCACGCTCGCACCCGGGGGGAGTCTCAAGGGCCGAAGAGGGTTCGGGGGGGACGCTCAATCGGAAAGACTGTAGACTGGGGGTAAGCGACATCCGGCCGCTCGCGGCCCGGGAGAGTTCCCGATTTGGCCGCCGTGCGGCCCCCACCGGGCCGATCCGCCGTTGGGCCGACCGGCCCCGATCCCGACGCGCCGCGCACCAGGAAGGGGCCCGACCCGATGATTGCCAGGCTCGGCCGAGCGCTCTCCGCCGCATTCGCCCGCACCGCCCCGGACCCGTTCGTGCTCGCGGTGCTGCTCACGCTGCTGACCGGAGCCCTGGCCTGGAAGTGGGGGAGCTTCGCGCCGGCCGCGGGCACGCCCGCGGGGGCCGGGCAGCTCACCCACATCATCGACGCCTGGCGCGGCCCGGGCGGGCTGTGGCGGTTCCTGGCCTTCGGCATGCAGATGTGCCTGATCCTCGTCACCGGGCACGCGCTGGCCGAGTCCCGGCCGGTCCGGCTGCTGATCGGCAACGCCGCACGCGTGCCCAGGGGCCCGGCGACCGCCGCGGCGTTGGTCGGCCTGGTGGCCATGGGATTCGGCCTGATCAACTGGGGCCTGGGCCTGATCGTCGGCGCGTTGCTCGCCCGCGACGTCGCCCGGGCGCTCGAGTCCCGCGGCGTGCGCGTCCACGCGCCGCTGCTGGCGGCGGCGGGGTACACCGGCATGCTCGTCTGGCACGGCGGCTTCTCCGGCAGCGCGCCGCTGACCATGGTCAACGCGACCGAAGCGGCACGGGTCCTTCCCGCCGACACCGGCCGCCTGCTCGCCGAGACCCTCGGCGAGGGCTGGACCATGGATCTCTCGCAGACGCTGCTGTCCCCGATGAACCTCTTCGTCACCGGCGGCCTGCTCGTGCTCGTACCGCTGCTGCTCGCGCTGCTCACCCCGCGCGGCGACGAGCCCGTCTCCGCCATGCCCGCCGAGGAGGAGCTCTTCGAGGACCCGCCCCTGCCCATCCGCAGCGTGCCCGAATGGCTCGAACGCACGCCGCTGGTGCCGGTGCTGCTGTCCGGGCTGATCTTCTGGGCGATGGTCCGCTTCCATCAGGAGGGCTCGCTGCTCGGGATGGGGCTGAACGAGGTCAACATGAGCATGCTGGCGCTGGGCCTGCTGGCGCACGGCTCGATCCGCTCGTACGTCGGCGCCGCCGAACGCGGGGCCCGGGGCTGCGCGGGCGTGATCCTTCAGTTCCCCCTCTACGCGGGCATCATGGGGATGCTGGCCGCGTCCGGCCTGATCGGCCTGTTCTCCGGGGCGCTCGCGTCGAACGCGAACGAGACCTCGCTCCCCCTCATGACGTTCCTCAGCGCGGGCGTGGTCAACCTGTTCGTGCCCTCCGGCGGCGGGCAGTGGGCGATCCAGGGGCCGATCGCCCTCGAGGCCGGCCTCGCGCTGGGCGTCCCCCCGCAGAAGATGGTCATGGCCGTCGCCTACGGTGACCAGCTGACCAACATGCTCCAGCCCTTCTGGGCGTTGCCGCTGCTGGCCATCACCGGGCTCAAGGCGCGCGACATCGTCGGCTATACCGCGATCGTCATGCTGGCCGCGGGCGCGTGGATGGCCCTGGGCCTGCTGATCTTCTGAAGGCGTTCAGATCCGATCGGCGTCGGGCACCGGCAGCCCGAGCAGGGCGGGCAGCTCGAGCAGGCTGGTCATCACGACCTCCGCCCCCGCTCCGCGGAGGCGCTCGGCCGGCGTCATGTCCTCGTAGCCGATGATGCCCATGCCCGCCGCGAGCGCCGCAAGCACGCCCTGCGGCGAGTCGTCGATGACCACGCACGACGCCGGGTCGAAGCCCATCCGCTCCGCCGCGTGCAGGAAGAGTCTCGGCGACGGCTTCGGCTCGCCGACGTCGTCGGCCGAGAAGATCCGCCCGCCGCGGATCCCCCCGAACCGGTCCAGCAGCCCGGCCGACCGCAGCGAGGCGTCCATTTTCACGTGGGGCCCGTTGCTGCCCACGCAGTACGGCACCCCCGCGTCATCCAGCACGGCCAGGACGGAGCCCGCCCCCGGGATCTCGTCGATCCCCGCCTCGAACGCGGCGAACATCCGCGCCCGGTAGCCCTCGATGAAGCCCGGCAGGGCCCGCCCTAGGCGTCGTTCCGCCTCGGTCTGGATCAGCGAGATGTGCGAGCCCTTGAGCGTGACGGCGCTCTCCTCGGGCGTCATCTCCCACCCGTGGTGGCTGACCCAGTCCGACAGCACCCGCTGGACCACCGGTTCGGTGTCCACCAGCACGCCGTCGCAATCGAAGATCACCAGCCCGGGCCGTTCCATGCCGGGATCATTGGCTCACGCCCCGGCCTGTGCGCTGATGGCGCCCGAGCCGGTCAGGTCCCCGGGACGATGCCCGCCGGGACCGCCGCGTTCGGCCACAGCAGCGCGAACGCCGCCCCGGTGATCACCGCGTAGATCGCCGCGTCGATGATGTCCCGCACCACCCAGCCCGCGGGCTTGGCGAACCAGATCCCATTCGTGATCCCACCGAAGGTGTACGCCAGCACGGCCGCGGTGGTCGCCACCTGGAACACCTTCAGACCGTCCGTTCCCGGCGCGAGCACCGACGCGGCCAGATACCCCACGCCGCACGAGATCACCAGCGTCACAAAGAAACTCAGACCGAGGTTCTTGCCCATGTTGGGCTGGGCGGGCATGACGTTCAGGGTGGCCCACGGCCCACGCTTGTACCGCTCGATGAACGCGGCGGATTTCATCTCCTTGGGGTCGTGTGTGCAGGGGATGAAGTAGTGCCCCGGCGCGAGCGCCAGCCCGTTGAGCGCGGCGTCGGTCTTCTCTAGGTCCGGCACGGCCCGCATGTCCGGCTTGTGCCACGGCGTGGCCGCCCACAGCACGAAGCTGGCAAAGAACACGCCCACCGTCGCGACCAGGACGGGCAGCCAGAGCGAAACGAGATCGGTCATCATGTCATGTCTCCCTGTGTGTGCGCGGCCATCGTACCGCGCCGCGGACACGCCCGGGCGTCGCCCGGATCCCGACGTGCGACCGCGCCCCGGGCGCCGCACCCCGCCCGGCTCGACAATCGGCCGGATTCCCGTAGGATCCACCGGCCGAACACCCCGCGGAACGGGCGGTTTCATTGCCCCGACCGCCCGATCAAGGGATTCACCGTGCTCATCAGCATCGTCCTGCTCGCCGTGTCGCTGCTTGTCCTGACCGCCGGTGCCGAACTGCTCGTCCGCGGCGCGGTCGCGGTGGCCAGGGGGTTCGGGGTCTCGGCGTTCTTCATCGGCCTGACGATCGTCGGCTTCGGCACCTCCACGCCCGAGCTGTCCACCTCCCTGATGGCCGCCCTGAACGGATCCGGCGACATCGCGGTCGGCAACGTGGTCGGGTCGAACATCTGCAACGTGCTCTTGATCCTGGGCGCGACGGCGTTGATCCGTCCGATCGCGGTCGAGCTGCGCCTGGTCCGGTCCGAACTGCTGGTGGTGATCGCCGTCTCGCTGCTGCCGTTCGTTGCGCTGCTCACCGGGGGCACCGTGACGCGGGCGCAGGGCGTGGCAATGGTCGCGTTGCTCGGTGTGTATCTCTGGCGGGGCTATCTGGCCGGACGAAGAGAGGAATCCCGGCGTCAGGCCGAGCTGGCCACCGAGATCGAACGCGAAGTCGGACTCAACCCCGACAAGCCGGCCAGCACGCTGGTCAGCGTGCTCTCGATCGCGGCCGGGCTCGTCCTGCTCGTGGGCGGTTCATGGCTGCTGGTCCGGTCGGCCTCCGACATCGCCCGCTCGTTCGGCATCTCCGAACTGGTCATCGGTCTGACCATCGTGGCCCTGGGCACCTCGGCCCCCGAGCTGTTCACCAGCGTGATCGCCGCCGTCCGCAAGCAGTCCGACATCGCGGTGGGCAACATCCTCGGATCGAACATCTTCAACCTGCTGGGGATCCTGGGGATCACCGCGGCCGTCAGGCCGCAGGCCATCGCCCCGCAGGTGTTCCGCTTGGACGCCCCGCTGATGCTCGGCGCCGCGGTGCTGGCCGCGTTCTTCATGCGGACCGGCTCGAGGCTCTCCCGCCCCGAGGGCGTGTTCATGCTCGCGGCCTACGTCGCGTACATCGCGTACCTGTATCTGGCACGGTGAATCTCAACGCAGAGGTCGAGGAGATCACGCAGAGGACGCGGAGCAGGAGTTTCTTAACGCGAAGGACGCGAAGGTATCCCACGGACATTCTCAGTCCCTGCCAGATTAAACCAAAGGCATGATCCGAGGAGTGAAATCAGTAGACTCCCAGGAGACGCTTCGCGTCCTTCGCGATCTTCGCGTTAAAGACTCTTCTCTTCCCTCCGCGTCCTCTGCGTGATCTCCGCGACCTCCGCGTTCAAAACAAAAAACCCGGGCAGCCTGCCCGGGTCAATACATCCGTGGGTCAAGCGCCTCAGGCGTCCTCGCCCGTCTTCGGCATCGATTTGAGCACCTTGTCGATCAGCCCGTAGCTGACCATCTCCTTGTCGTCCAGCCACAGGTTCCGGTCGCAGTCCTTGTGGATCTTCTCGCGGTCCTGCCCGGTCGCCTCGGAATAGATGTCGTAGAGCCGGTCGCGCAGCCGGAGCATCTCCTTGGCCTCGATCTCGATGTCGGTCGCCTGACCCTCCATCACGCCCGAGAGCAGCGGCTGGTGCATCAGGTTCCGGGCGTTGTGCAGCGCGTACCGCTTGCCCTTCTCGCCCGAGGCCGCGATCACGCTGCCCATGCTGGCCGCCTGCCCGATGATGTAGGTGCACACCTGGGGGCGGATGAACTTCATCGTGTCCACGATGCCCAGCCCGGCCGTCACCGACCCGCCGGGCGAGTTGACGTACATGTGGATGTCGGCGCTGGCGTCCTCGTTGGCCAGGAACAGCAGCTGCGCCACGACCAGATTGGCCATCTCGTCCATGACCGGCCCGGTCACGAACACGATCCGGTCCTTGAGCAACCGGCTGAAAATGTCGTACGCGCGTTCCCCGCGGGCGGACTGCTCCACAACCATCGGGACGAGCGTGTTCATAGTGGGGGTGGTCATCGGTCTTCCGTGCCCTTTGCTGTCGGTTTTCGTTCGATCAACCCGATCCGGTCCGTTCGCTCCGTCGCGCCCCGGCTCACGCCGTGGGGCTGCCCGGCACGATCGACAGGTCCTTCGGCGGCTCGGTCAGGACCTCGTCCACCAGACCGTACGCCTTCGCCTCCTCGGCGCTGAAGTACTTGTCGCGTTCCGAATCGGCCCGGACCTGCTCGATGTCCTGGCCCGTGTGCTTGGCGATGATCCCGGTCAGGATCTGCTTGCTCTTGATGATCTGCTCGGCCTGCAGGCGGATGTCCTCCGCCTGGCCGGTCACGCCGCCGTAGGGCTGGTGGATCATCACCTTGGCGTGGGGCAGGATGAACCGCCGCCCCTTCGTGCCCGCCGTCAGCAGCAGGGCGCCGCCGGAGTACGCACGCCCGATGCAGAACGTCGCCACCGGCGAGCTCATGAACCGCATCGTGTCGTAGAGCGCCAGCGTGTCGTCCACCGCCCCGCCGGGGCTGTTGATGTACAGGCTGATCTCCTGGTTGCGGCGCTGATTCTCCAGATACAGCATCTGCATCATCACGCGGGCGGCGCTCGCGTGGTTGATCTCGCCGATCAGGAAGACGATCCGGTTCTCGAGCAACAGCTCGTCGATCGTCATCTCACGCGTGCGCTGGTAGCTCACCGAGGCTGAGGCCATGCGTCCATCCCTGGTCTTCGCCGCGCGGGTCCCCCCGCGGGCTGGTCAGTGCTCGTCATGCCCCCGGCGGGGCGTCTGGGACATGGCCCCAAACCCGGCGGGCGGCTCCGGCATTCCATCGGCCGGATCGCAGCCCCGCATGATACGCGCCGACCGAAACGCCCAAAGACCCCCATGCCCGCCCGCCCCCGCCCCCGGTCCCGCCCGCGTTGCCCCACCCCGGGCAACTCTCTACAGTTGCCATCCGGTCCGGGCAGCCCCCGGACCGGCCCCGTTTTCGTAAACCCTTCACCCACCGAGAGATCCGTCGTGCGCACCGCAGTCGTCTCCGACATCCACGGCAACGCCGAAGCCATGCGCACGGTCCTCGCCGACATCGCCGACCGGGGCATCGAGAAAATCGTCTGCCTCGGCGACATCGTCGGGTACGGGCCCGACCCGCTCGAATGCGTCGATCTCGTCCGCGAGCACTGCGCCTGGGCCCTGATGGGCAACCACGACTTCGGCGTCCTCTACGAGCCCACCAACTTCAACCCCTCCGCCGAGGCCTCCGCGTTCTGGACCCGGGCCGTCTTCGACGCCGAGCCCGACGCCAAGAAGCGGGCCGAGCGCTACGACTTCCTGGGCCGCCTCCGCGTCCGCGCGGTCGAGAACCTGCTCGGCGACGACACCCCCGTCCTGGCCGTCCACGCCTCCCCCAGACGCCCCGTCAACGAGTACATCTTTCCCGACGACGCCGCCGACCAGCCCGACAAGCTCGAGGCCATCTTCGACCGGGTCGACCGCGTCGCCCTCGTCGGCCACACCCACGTCCCCGGCGTGTTCTCCGACGAGCCGGACTTCTACCCGCCCACCGAGCTGGGCGACGCCCGGGTCTACAAGTTCATCTCCGACGAGAAGGCCATCGTCAACGTCGGCTCCGTCGGCCAGCCCCGCGACTACGACCCCCGCGCCTCCTACGCCATCCTCTCGCCCGGCCAGGTCGAGTTCATCCGCGTCGAGTACGACATCAAGACGACCGCCGACAAGATCCACGCCATCCCCGAACTGAACAACTTCCTCGGCGACCGCCTGTTCGAAGGCCGCTGACCCGGCCCGCCCCACCATGAACCACCAATCTCACACCGTCGGCCTCTTTGCTCGGCTGCTCGCGGCCCTGCTCCTGACCGCCGCCGTGCCGGCCACCGCCGGGGCCGCCCAGGTCCCTCCCGAGCAGGTCCCCTCTGAGCAGGCCGCCCACGAGCTGGTCTCTCCCGGCGCACCGGCCGAAGCCGCCGAGCCGCCGGCCGCCCCCGGAGGCACCGTCCTGTACCGTCTATCCGACGGCAGCGAGGCCTGGCCCGCCGACCGACGCGACGCGATCGTGCGTGCCATGGACGAGGCGGTCGAGCTCTACAACCGCCACGCCACCCTCCACCACCGCCTGAGGGTCTCGTTCGACCCCGCCGTCCCCACCGCGCACGCCTCGGCCAACGGCCACATCGTGTTCGGCGGCGCCATCAGCACCCGCGTGGCCCTCCACGAGATCGCCCACACCTTCGGCGTTGGCACCAGCCGGGCCTGGTCTGAACTCGCCAAGGACGGTCGATGGACCGGACTCACCGCCAACGACGTGTTCGCCCGCCTCGGCGACGACCCCGACGCCGCCCTGAACACGGGCCCCAAGCACTTCTGGCCCTACGGCCTCAACTACGACCGCGAAGACGGGCCGCAGTTCCGCGTGCGCCACGTCCGCATGGTCCAGGCGCTGCACGCCGACATGCAAGCCGCCGCCGGGCCGGCCGATCAGGCCGAGAGCGGCGAGCAAACCGCCGGGCAACCGGACGAGTCCCAGCCGCGCGAACAGCCCCGGATGAACAGCCTGCCGGACGACCCGGGCGCAGAGCAAACCACCCAGCCCGCGGCCGAGCCGGTCGCGGAGCCCCCCGCCCGCCCCTTGCCCGTCGTGCGTGCGGTCGAGCCCTCCGACTCGTACACCCTGGGCGCCGAGGACGGCGTCGAGAAGGCCTTCATCGAGTTCACCACCCTCGGCGCCGGCATCGAACGCCTGACCCTGCCCGACGCGTACAACACCGTCAGCCACAAGGCCCACATCGAACTCCAGGCCGTCGAGACCATCGGCGGCATCGCCGCCGTGCCTTTCGCCGCCATCGCCGTGGAGATCAACGGCCAGACCGTGCCGCTCGACGGTGTCGGTCGCGAAGCGCCGATCTGGGCCCAGCCCGAGCCGGGCGTGTTCGTCGCCACCGTCGACGCCCCCGACGGGTCGCCGCTGCTGCGCATCACCCGCGCCTACCGCCTGCGGGGCACCGACAGCTACGGGTTCACCGTCACCAACACGCTCGAAAACCTCTCGGGCGCTCCGCTGACCGCCCGGCTCGTCCAGACCGGCCCGATCGACCTGCCCAAGGCCGAGAACAACTACGCCGGCGACAAACGCCGCTTCCGCTACGGGTTCATGCAGCCGGCGGAGAAGCAGCTCTCCGATCCCACCGTGCTCGTCGACGACAAGCTCGCCCCCCGAACCGACCTGCTCGGCAAGCGCGTCACGCTCGCCTCGGGCGCCAAGGTCTACCCCGCGCGGTTCGACGTCTGGCCCAACCAGCGTTCGACCGAACGGGGCCTGCGCCTCGCGTGGCTGGCCTTCTCCGACCGCTACTTCGCGGTTGTCGTGCACCCGCTCTTCGACCCCGCCGCGGTCACCAAGCCCGAGGACAAGCTGTTCACCACCCTGGGTCCGGTGGACCGCCTCCTGCTCAACCCCGCCGCCGCGGGCCCGGACACCGTCATGGTCCTGCGTTTCAACGGCCTGCCCGTCACGCTCGCCCCCGGAGCCGCGAGCACCAACGCCTTCGGCGTCTACGCCGGGCCCATGTCCCGCCCGACCATCCGCCAGGACAACCTGCTCGCCTCGCTCCGCGTGCCCGAGTTGGTCGTCTACAACCTCGGCGGCTTCTGCGCCCCGTGCACCTTCCCCTGGCTGACCACCGCGCTCATGTCGGTGCTCCGCCTCTTCCACACGTTCTCGGGCGACTGGGCCGTCGCGATCATGCTGCTCGTGGTCCTCGTCCGCACCTGCCTGCACCCGGTCACCCGCTGGTCCCAGATCCGCATGCAGAAGTTCGGGGCCCAGATGCAGGCCATGGCCCCCAAACAGGCCAAGCTCAAGGAAAAGTACAAGGACGACCCCAAGAAGCTCCAGGCCGAGATGGCCAAGCTCTGGAAGGAAGAGGGCATCAACCCCGCCGGCATGCTCGGCTGCCTGCCCATGTTCCTCCAGTCGCCCGTCTGGATCGCCCTCTACGCCACCCTCTTCTTCGCCATCGAGCTCCGCCAGGAGGCCGGCTTCTACGGCGTCTTCCAGACCCTCACCGGCGGATCCTGGCAGTTCCTGGCCGACCTCTCCCAGCCCGACCACGCCATCCCGCTGCCCTCCTTCATGCACTTCTCGTTCCCGCTGTGGGGCGCGGTCCAGTCGGTCAACGTCCTGCCGCTGCTGCTCGGCGTGGTCTTCTTCGCCCACCAGAAGTTCCTCACCCCGCCCACCAGCGCGACGATGACCCCCGAGCAGGAACAGCAGCAGAAGATCATCAAGGTCATGATGGTCGTCATGTTCCCGCTGATGATGTACGCCGCCCCCTCCGGCCTGGCGCTCTACTTCATCACCAACTCGGTGCTGGGCATCTTCGAGCACAAGTGGATCCGCGCCCACATGGACAAGCACGGCCTGCTCGACCCCGAGAAGATCCGCGCCGAACGCCAGAACAAGGGCCCGGGCTTCATGGCCCGCCTCTCCGAGGCCGCCGAGACCCAGAAGCGCCTCCAGGCCCAGGCCCACGGCGGACGCCCGCCCGTCATCCCGGACAAGCGCAACAAGCGCAAGAAGAAGTGACATGCCCACCGGCGACACCATCGCCGCCGTCGCCTCCCCGCCGGGACGCAGCCCCCGCGCCCTGATCCGCGTCAGCGGCCCGGACGCCCCCGCGATCGCCGAACGCCTCTGCGCCCTGACCGACTTCCCCCGCGCCGTCCGCCCGGCGCGATGCTCCCTCCCCGCTTCGCCCCCGCGATCCGACGCGCCCGTGGGCCCGCCCCTCGCCCTCCCCCTCATCGCTCTCACCTTCCCCGCCCCCAACTCCTTCACCGGCGAGCACACCCTTGAGCTGCTTCTGCCCGGCAACCCCCACCTCGTCCGCCGCGTGCTCGACGCGATCCTCGCCCAGCCCAACGCCCGCCAGGCCGAGCCCGGCGAGTTCTCCGCACGCGCCTATCTCAACGGCAAGCTCACGCTCGCCCAGGCCGAGGGCATCGCCCAGCGCATCGCCGCCGAGACCGCCGATCAGCTCGCCGCCGCGGACGCCCTCATGGACGGCTCCCACGCCGACCGCCTCCGCGCCCACGCCGACACGCTGACCACCTGCCTCGCCCTCGTCGAGGCCGGCGTGGACTTTGCCGACCAGGAGGACGTCGTCCCCATCGCCCCCGCCGACCTGGCCGAGCGTCTGCGGGCCGTCGCCGCCGACCTCGCGCCCGACGCCGCCCCCGCCCGTGCCGACCGCGACCGCCCGGAGGCCGTCCTCGTCGGCCCGCCCAACGCCGGCAAGTCCACCCTCTTCAACGCCCTGCTCGGCCGCCCGCGTTCGCTGGTCTCCGAGGCAGCCGGCACCACCCGCGACGCCATCGCCGAGCCGCTCGACCTGGCGGCGGACGCCCCCGGGGCCGGCCCCGTCACGCTCGTCGATCTGGCCGGCCTCTCGGACCGCGCCGCCGACGACACCGACGCCGCCGCCCAGGCCCTCGCCCGCGACCGCCTCGCCCGCGCCGACGTGCTCATCTGGTGCGACCCCAGCGGCGCGTTCGAATCCGCCACCTTCGCCCCCGCGTCCAGGCCGACCGTCCGCGTCCGCACCAAGGCCGACCTCCTCCCAGCCGCGGACCCCGCGCCCCGCGCCGCGCCGGCCATCGCCCTGTGCGCCCTCGACGGCACCAACCTGCCCACCCTCCGCCGCGCCCTGGCCGACGCCGCCGGCCTGTCGGCCCCCGCGGGCGCCGTCGCCCTCCCGCGTCACCGCCGGGCGCTCGGCGCAACCCACGCCCACCTGCTCGACGCGCTGGCCCTGATCGATCCGGAAAGCCCGGGCCTGGCCGATCCCGAACTGGTCGCCGACCACCTCCGCGCCGCCGTCAACGCCCTGGGCGAGCTGACCGGCCCCGTCGGCACCGAGGACCTGCTCGCCCGCGTGTTCTCGGCCTTCTGCGTCGGCAAATAGGCGGCCCGGCATACGCCCGACCCCGGTGCCAGCGATCCGGGCCCGGAATCTAGGAAATGAGCCCGTTTTCACCGCTCTGGGCCGCCCACGCGGGTCGCGACCGCCCCCAAACCGGTTTTGGTCGCAATCGCCCCCCGCCCGCTCCCGCCCCGCCGCCCGCGGACCCGATCCTCCCAGCGGCCGGGCCCCGCCCGGCGGGAGGAGAACGCCATGACCATCCGCCTCGGAGACCTGCTCGTCGAGCACGGCTGCCTGACCCCCGAACAGCGCGACGAGATCGTCCGCGTTCAGCAGTCGTCCGGCCGCCCGTTCGGAACCCTGGCCGAGAGCCTCTTCGGCGTGTCGCCCGCCGACGTCGAGCACGCCTGGGCGACGCAGTACGCCGCCATCGCCCCGCGCTTCGACCCCCGCCTGAGCAGCGTCGATCCCGAGATCCTCTCGGTCATCGAGCGTCGCCAGGCCTGGCAGTTCCGCCTGATCCCCGTGCGTCAGGAGGGGGACGAGATCGTCTTCGTCACCACCGTGGACGATCTGGCCCGCGCCCTCCGATTCGCCGGCTGGCGCGTCCCCGGCCCGTGCACCTTCTGCATCTGCGACCGCGACACCCTAGCCACCGCCCTGAACATCCACTACCCGATCGAGGGCATGGACAAGAACTTCCTCTCGGGCCTGCTCGACGACCTCGAAGCCGCCTGAGCCGTACCGCCCAATCCGCCTTCCCGCACCGGCCCCCATCGGGGCCGGTTTTTCTTGCCGCAAGGCGCGCATACCATTGCCACCTTGGCACATACGACCCCCACAACCGCACCCGAAACGGCCCCCGACCACGAGATCCGCACGGTCTCCTTCGTCTCCCTGGGCTGCCCGAAGAACCTCGTCGACTCCGAGAAAATGCTCGGGATCCTCGCCAACGACGGCATCGCCCCCGTCTCCGCCGAGGCCATGGAGGACGCCGAGCACGACGACCTCTCCATCGCCGGGTCCGAGCAGGACTCGTCGGCTGTCACCGGACGCATCACCGCGGCCGACGCGGTCGTCATCAACACCTGCGGCTTCCTCGAGGCCTCCAAGCAGGAGTCCCTCGGCGTCATCCACGACGCCATCGCCGCCAAGAACCGCGGCGAGGTCAAGCGCGTCGTCGTCGCCGGCTGCCTCGTCCAGCGCCACCGCGCCAAGATGCTCGAGTGGGCCCCCGGCATCGACGCCATGCTCGGCGTCTTCGACCGCGAGAAGGTCCTCGAAGCCGTCCGCGGCGAGCGATCCGAACGGACCAACCTTGAGCAGGCCGTCGAGGAAGGCCCCAAGTACTGGATCTCGTCCAACGCCCTGGTCAAGGCCAAGAGCGAAGGCCGCAATACGGTCGGCCTGACCGTCCAGGGCAAGGACGGCAAGGGCATCGGCTACTTCGAGTCCGACTCGGCCCGCCTGCGCCTGACCCCGCGCCACTACGCCTACCTGCGTATCTCCGAGGGCTGCAACCAGAACTGTGCCTTCTGCACCATCCCCAGCATCCGCGGCAAGATGCGCTCCAAGGGCGTCGACCCCGTCACCGCCGAGGCCCGCGAGCTGCTGCAGGACGGCGCGTTCGAGCTGCTGCTCATCGGCCAGGACACCACCTCCTACGGCGACGACATCGGCACCGGTCTGGGCCAGTCATCCGGCTCCGACCCCTTCCGCGCCGGCCTGCCGAAGGTGCTCAAGTCCATCTCCGACGCCATGCGACAGGAGATCGGCAAGGGCTGGCTGCGTCTGATGTACGCCTACCCCAGCAACTTCACCGACGAGATCATCGACGCCTTCGCCATGCTCGTCGAGAAGGGCAACCTGCTGCCCTACATCGACATCCCGCTCCAGCACGCCTCCAACAGCATGCTCACCGCCATGCGTCGGCACGTCAAGGCCGAGCAGCAGCGCGAGCTGATGTTCAAGCTCCGCGAGCGCATCCCCGGCATGGCCATCCGGACCACGTTCATCACCGGCTTCCCCGGCGAGACCCAGGCCGACCACGAGCAGCTCCTCGAGTTCATCGACGAGGTCGGCTTCGACGCCGTCGGCTGCTTCAAGTACTCCCACGAGGAGGGCACCGTAGCCGGCACGATGGAGGAGGACCCGAAGCTGGCCGTCCCCGCCGAGGTCAAGCAGCAGCGCCACGACGAGATCATGGCCCTGCAGCAGGAGATCGCCCACGATCAGGCCGCGTTCATCGCCGGCGCCTTCGACGAGAACGACCCGACCAACACCGGCCACCAGTTCGACGTGCTCATCGACAAGCCGACCAACTCGGTGGTCGAGGCCACCAGCGGCGTGTCCGACGGCGGCACCCTCTTCCAAGGCCGCACCTACTTCCAGGCCCCCCAGATCGACGCCGTGACCTACGTCCAATCCCGCGAGAAACTGTCCCCGGGCGAGCTTGTCCGCTGCACGATCGTCGAGAGCGCCGGCTACGACTTGATCGCCCGCCCGGTGGTGGAACTGGAAAAGAAGTTCTCGCTGCCGCTGGCGTGATCCCAAACTGCGAAGCACTTACTGCACGTCGCGCCCCAGCACTCCGTCCACCGTGTGGAGACCAACGATTCCGAGCGAGAACTGAGCCCCGTGCGCGGTGCCCTCTCCGCGTGGATACGGCCTGACGAGAGTCCCCGGGTCGGGCCGGCGCGCGGATCCGTCGACGAAACCGAATCCGAAGCGGTGCGGGTGCCCGATCGTGTCTTGCGTCCACCAAGGCAAACTGCGTTCAAGATCCCACTCGATGAAAATCGCCTTCGCGTCCGGTGAGCGTACATCGCCCAACCGGGTCGGGCCGAGCTGGCCCGCGGCACGGGTATGTTCGTTCCAGAACGCCGGCCGGGTCACGAAGTTCGGGCTGTAGCGGTACGTTGGACCCATGCTCCGTGGGATCGCAAACACGCCCCACTCCTGCTCCGTCAGAGCTGATTGCAGGCCAACGCCGTAGTACTCATCCGTCAGAGCAAATGCCCAAGCCCAGCCGCTATCGAAGTACTCGATAATGACAGTCGTTCCACCGCCTCGGATCACGCTCTGAGTCGCGTCCGGATCAGCAATGAAGGGTGCGAAGTCCCTGTAATCACCCGCGTACAGCGTTGCGACTTGCGCGTGGGTCCGCAGGTTGGCCAGTGATGCCACGTCGATCCCGCTGCGTCGCGCTGCGGAGATGGACGGGGCGATCAGCGACATGATCACCGCGATGATCGCGACCGCCACCAGAACTTCCACGATCGTGAACGCATTTCGTGATCTCAGGGGCATGATGTCGCTACCTCGTACTGCGCGTCATTCTGAGCACACACCCACCGACTGCACCGAGCGTGAGGATAAGAAACACGATCGGCATGAACCGTGGCGGAGCGATTGAGGATCCGTGCGCCTGTCTCGCGACCACATCGCCCGTCACCCCGTCGCGATGTATCTGCGCAGCGGGTGTATGCTCAATCACGCTGTCAATCATCGTCGCGCCTCGCAAGGGATCCTCGCGACCTTGCTCTGGTCGTGCCGTCAACAGGCTGATATCCCTTGCAAGCGGTCCCGCCTCTTTGACGGAGAGGGAGCTCTCGACCAGCCCGTCCGCACGCCGGGAAACTGAAGCGCGGGCGAGGTCGAAGGCCGCGCCAGTGACCGGTTGCCAGTCCCGATACTCTTGGTGCGCCCCGACGCTCTCCGGCGGTGCGGCAATCTCTACACGATCGATCCTGATCGCGGCCGAGCCGGGTCCACCGACGTAGACCCCTTTGATCAGAAACGTGCTGTTTTCTGCTTTGATTTCTGCTCGGAACGTGTCCCCGTTGAGCGAAATGGTGCCGAACTCGACGGGGAGCTTGGCAGGCCACGGGATGCCGGTCGCAAGCCCCGCGAGCACGACGGTCAGGGTTCGTCGTTCCAGGTCGGGATCAAAGGGAACCCCATCGGGAAGTGATGCGACTCTGCCCGCGTGCTGAAGCTGTCGTTTGGTGAGCGTCCATGCTCCTTGACGCCCCATTGCGTAATCCGTCCAGTGCTGATCCGGCCCTGTCACAGACTCGCGGCCGAGGCGCCAAGCATTTTCGCTCGCATGAAACAGACGGACCCGGTATCCCCTGCCGCCATGTGCACGCCGTGCCAGAGCATCAGCAAGGTCGACGGCGGCGCCGGAATCCGCCGGTGCCAATCGTTGCAGTTTTTCGATCTCTTGCGCAGCGATCGGTTGCTCGCCGTAAAACGTGTCAATGACAAACTCCGAATCCTCCGGGATCTGGAAGGAGCGCTTCTGCTCGATCCGAGCGATGATTGCCTCCCGAATCGCGTTCTCATCGGCGTGCGACAAGGCCGTGGCGCATGCCGTCAACACGAGAGCGGCGGCTACTCTCAGATCGCGGAAATGGACCTGCTGATTGTGACCACGCGATGTCGCGGTCAACCCACGATCGGAGGGCGCGACTCGGTACCAAGGCACGGTGAACATCGGCAAAGATTACCAAACTCTGTGGCTGGGTGCAATATCCTATTTGAAGGACATCAGGACATTACATTCTCGACCTACCGATTGATCCACCCTGAATAGGCGTGGTTGACTAACGACTAATCTCAGTTCAACCAGAACATGTGCCGAAACGTCCGTTCGTCGAACACCCGTTCCAAGTCCCGCCAGATCCGCGTGTCGAGCTGATCGCCGTGCTCCAAGTACGGCTCGGCCGCCGTCCCCTGGACCCACAGGATCATGTCAAAGCCCTTCGGCTCCGTGAACACACGCCTGGCGTTCAGCCCCCGCTCGCCCGTGCCCCGCCAGAACGGCACCAGCACGCGCCCTTCCAGCACCGCCTCGGCGTCGTCTAAGAAGCGCAGCCACACCGACCGCATGTCATCGTCCATCACCGCGCGCGGGAAGGCCGCGGTCTGCTTCGGGTTGGGCACCCACTCGTCCGAGTCGTCCGTCTCCGCGTCGTAGTGGGCCCACATCGCCCGGCTGTGCCCGATCGCTTCCAGCAGGTGCTCCCGCGCCCGCCCCATCCGCTCGGGCTCCGACACCGGGAAGTCGATCAGGTGGATCATCGACACCAGGTCGATCGGATCCACGCCCAGGAACCCGCTCTCCCGTTGGAACGGCGACCGCCCCGTCTTCAGATACCCGTACGGCGTCACGTTCTCCGGGAACAGCACGTGCCCAGCCCGGTGGAACAACTCCGTCGGGTCGTGCGCCAGCATCACCTCCCCCGCGGCCATGGTCAGGTGGCAATAGCCCCGCAGCCACTCGGCATCCCCGCGGTCAAAGTCCACCGGCAGCTCCGTCAGAACATCCCGCCCCTCGCCCCGCACCATGATCCGCCCCCGGCGCAGCATCGCGCCCAGCGACTCGTACTCGCCCGCGGCCCCGTCCCCGTTCAGGTCCAGACGCAGCGCGAAGATGTCCGCCCGCAACGCAAAGTCCCCGTCGATCCCCGCCAGCGCGGCGTCCGCGGCCTTTGCCTCGGCCATCGCCGCCAGCACCGCCGTGCGCAGGTCCTCCAACCGCACCGGCTCGGGCGCGGGGTTCTCCGGCACCGCCGCCGCGAGCGGGAAGAACGGCCCGCTCAACCGCGCGAGGTTCTTGCTCATTCCGTACCGGTACCCCGCCTGCCCGAGGATCTCGAACCCGCGGATCGCGCGGACCAGCCCCAGCGCGAACCGCGCCTGGTCGTCATCCGGCTCGGCCGCGACGATGGCCTCGAGCACACCGATCCCCTCCGTGAACGTGCCCGACCCCACCCGCCCGACCACGGCGTCCACGACCGGATCGGCGATCCAGACCTGCCCGTCGTCCGGCGGCTCGGCGTGCGTCAGGCACGCACCCACCGCCACCAACCCGGCCGCCAGCCCCGTCGTCATCCGTCGTCTCACGATGTGCCCTTTCGGTGCGTGTGTCCGCCCCGCCCCCGTGCGTCGCCGGGGCCCAGCCTACCACACCGACTTCTCAGCCCCAAGGCCGGATTCGGCCGATACCTCCGCCATGCTCCGGGCCGGACACGGCATCTTGCTCTGCGCGCTCGCCCTGCTCATGCTGGGTGTGGTCATGGTCCAGTCCGCGGGCATGGTGGTGCGTCCCCTCGATGAGGGGGCCGACCCGCAGGCCGCCGCCGCCGTCTCGGGCGTGACCATCGAGTCCCTGCTCTTGAGCCGCACCTCGCTCTACCTCGTGCTGGCGGTGGGGGCTATGGCCCTGGCCAGCCGCCTGCCGCTGCGCCGCCTCGCCGACAAGTCCGAACGCGTCGCGTTCCTCCCCCCCGCGGGCGATCTGGGGCTGTTGATCCTCGGGGCGGTGGCGCTCATCGGCACGCTGTCGCTGGTCTACATCCCGGGCATCAAGCGCGAGGTCAACGGCGCGGCCCGCTGGATTAACCTGCACCTGCCCGGCCTCGAGTCCGTCCAGCCGTCCGAACTGGCCAAGTGGGGCCTGGTGATCCTGATCTCGGTCTACGCCGCCCGGCTGGCCACCCGCGCCGACAACCACATGCGCCGTTTCGCCAAGGGCCTGCTGCCCGCCTGCCTGTGCGTGGGTGTCGTGGCCGGCTTCGTCGTGCTCGAGGATCTGGGCACCGGCGTGCTGATGGTCACCGCCGCGTCGATCGTGCTCCTCGCCGCCGGCGCGCGCCTGTGGCACTTCGCCTTCTTCGCCCCGCCCGCCATCATCGCGGTGCTGGCCGCCATCATCACCAGCCCGTACCGCATCCAGCGCATCACAAGCTTCCTGGACCCCTACGCCGACCCCCAGGGCTCGGGCTACCACATGATCCAGTCGCTCACCGCCGTCGCCGGCGGCGGCGTCTTCGGGCGCGGCCTCGGCCACGGGCTCCAGAAGTTCGGCTACCTCCCCGAGGACACCACCGACTTCCTCTTCGCCATCGTCTGCGAGGAACTCGGCCTGGCCGGCGCGCTGATGGTCCTGTTCCTCTACGCCCTGCTCGCCTGGTTCGGCACCAGCATCGCCGCCCGCGAGAAGACCCTCACGCTCAAGCTCCTCGCCCTGGGCATCACCACCACGGTCATCGTGCAGGCCATGATCAACCTGTTCGTGGTCACCGGGCTGGCGCCCACCAAGGGCATCGCGCTGCCCCTGATGTCCTCCGGCGGCACCGGCTGGATCCTCACCGGCTTCGCCCTGGGTCTGGTCGTCGCCATCGACCGCACCCAGCCCCTGACCGACCCCGCCTTCGTGGACGACCAGATCGCCGCCCGCGGCCACCCCGCCAACGACCGCGCCGAGATCGTCATCCAGCCCGGCGTCCGCCTGCCCGCCCCGACCCCGCCGCCGTCCCCCGAACCGGCGATGTCATGAACCACGCAGTCCCAGCCGAGGTGCGTGAGCACCCGGTCGCGGCGTCATGTTGACCAAGGCCTCCGTGACGACACCACCCCCATCCCCCTCCCTCATCTTCGCCGGCGGCGGCACCGGCGGCCACATCTATCCCGCCCTCGCCATCGCCGAGCACGCCGCCCGCATCAATCCCGCCGTCCGGGCCCACATCCTCTGCTCATCCCGCGCGGTCGATGCCAAGATCCTCAGTGCCGAGCAGACCCCCTTCACGCCCCTGCCCGCCCAGCCGCCGGTGCCCCGACCCGGGCCGATGTTCCGGTTTGTGCGCGCGTGGCCCAAGTCCGTCCGCACCGCCCGCGTCGTGCTGGCCGAGCACACCCTCTCCGGCCCGACCATCCTCGTCGCCATGGGCGGCTTTGTCTGCCCACCCGCCGTCGTCGCCGCGCTCAAACAAGGCGTGCCCGTCGCGCTGGTCAACCTCGACGCCGTGCCCGGCAAGGCCAACCGCTGGGTCGCCGAGCGGGCCGAGAAGACCTTCACCGCCGCCGAGGTGCCCCAGAGCGAACACAACGCGTGGTCGGTGGTCGGCCCGATCGTCCGCCCCGCGCTGACCGATCCATCCGAGCCCGCGGCCGCACGCGAACGCTTCGGCCTCGCCCCCGACGCGCCCACCCTGCTCATCACCGGCGGCTCCCTCGGCGCGCAGTCCATCAACCTGCTCCTCATCAAACTCCTCGCCGACCACCCCGACGCATTCCGTGGCTGGCAGGCCATCCACCAGACCGGCGCCCAGCACGACCCCGCCCCCCTCCGCGCGGCCTACGCCAAAGCCGGCGTCCGCGCCTGGGCCGACCACTACCTCGGCCCCGCCGACATGCCCGCCGCCTGGGCCGCGGCCGACCTGTCCATCGGACGCTGCGGCGCGGGCACCGTCGCCGAAGCCTGGGCCACCCGCACCCCGGCCGTGTTCTTCCCCTACCCCTACCACGCCGACCAGCACCAGAAGCGCAACGCCCAGCCGCTTGTCCGCGCCGGCTCGGCCATCGTCCTCGACGACCTCGTCGAGCCCGAGGCCAACGCCAAGGCCCACGCCCAGACCATCCTCGCCCTGCTCACCGACCACGCCCGCTTCGCCGCCCTGGCCGAACCGGCCGTCCGCCTCCACCCCGCCGACGGGGCCGAGCGGGTCGCCCGGGCCCTGCTGGACCGCCTGGAAACGGGCAGGTTCTCGGACGCGTAACCCTCCCGAAATCAAGCGGCTGGGACGATCCCGCCGCGGCCCCGCACCCCGAACGCACTACACTTGCCCGGTGGGCGAACCAAAGAACAGCCATCCCGCGCGGTGCGTGGTCTGGACCGAGCCAGGCCGGGCCATCCCGCCGGAACTGTCCCGGGTCCTCGCCGCCCGCGGCCTGCCGCCCGCCCACGCCGATTCGCCCCACGACGCCCTCTCCGAAGTCTGTCTGGCCGAACGGGCCGGCGTCCGCGTGGCCCTGATCGTCTCCGACGTCTCCGACACGGCCCGCCTGATCGCCGCGGCCGAACGCTTCGCACCGTCGGCCGTCGTCTGGATCTTCCAGCCCGGCGCGAACCCGCCCCTCCGCCCGTTCGTCCTACCCCGTGAGCCCGACCGCCCCGTGCGGACTCCCGCCGCTCCGTCCCGCGCGGCCGGCAAGCCCCGCCCGGGCGTCGAGCCCAAGCCCCAGCCGGCGGAATCCCCCGCCGACCGGACCCCCCGGAACGGGTCCACCCCGCCGATCCGCCTCGTCCGAGAAAACGGGCTGAAGCCGGATTCTCCCCAGGCCGATGCCATCCGCAAGGACCGTCCGGTCTCGGCCAGGGACATCCTCGACGACGCGGAGCTGGAGATGCTCCTCGCCGGGGAACGAGCCATGGAGGACGACCCGCGGTGACGACGATGCACAGGGCCATCCCGAACAACCCGGCCGCCCCCACCGGCGGCGACGACTGGCGGATCATCCTCGTCGGACGCACCGGCCTCGACCAGGCCCTGCGCCGCGACGATCGCATCGAGCTGGTCCGTGCGCGCGACTCCATGGACGCCCTGGGCGAACTCTCCGACCCCATCGACGACGCCTCGCCCGCCCGCGCCGCGGTCATCGTGGCGCCCGACGCCGAGCCGGCGGGCGACGAACTCGCCCGGTTCCTCGACGCCCTGCGCCGTATCGATCCAAACGTCTGCGTGCTCCGCGTCGGCCAGACCCGCCCCGGCTACGACGCCGCGCTGCCGCGCGACGCCGACGCCGACGACTTCCGCGACGCCATCGCCGGCGCCCCCCGCGCGGGCGCAGTCCCCACCGCCCGTCCCGCGCCGGCCGAATCACCCGCGCAAGAGCCGGCGCCCCGGAAACAGGCGGCCCGCCCGTCCGCGCCGGCCGAGGACACCCGCGCCGACCGCCCCGACACGCCCGAGGAGGACCCGCACGAGCGGGCCATCCGGGGCACGCCCGCCTCCGCGCCCGCCGCCACCCAGGCCCCCGGCGACGACGCGGCCCTCGTCCGCGCCCTGCTCGCCGGCCGCTCGATCCTCGAGCCGGCGATCGATCTCGCCCGCGCCCGCGCCGGACGTGACGACCTCGCCTACGACCCCGACTCCGGTCGCCTGGTGTGCGACGACCACGCCTGGGCCCGCGACCATGCCTCCACCCTGGCCGCGGTCACGACGTGGCTGAGCGCGTGGATCAAGCTCGACGCCCAGCACCGCGAACTCCGCCACGCCGCCTTCACCGACCCCCTGACCGGCGCGTGGAACCGGCGCTACTTCGACCGCTTCATGGACGCCGCCATCGAGCAGGCCAAACGCGCCCGGCGCAGCCTGACGCTGATGGTCTTCGACATCGACGACTTCAAGAAGTACAACGACGCCTACGGCCACGCCGCCGGCGACGACATCCTCCGCGAGACCGTCCGCCTGCTCACCTCGGTCATCCGCCCCTCCGACCGCGTCTGCCGCGTCGGCGGCGACGAGTTCGCGGTCATCTTCTACGAGCCCCAGGGCCCCCGCCAGCCCGACTCGGCCCCGCCCGACTCGGTCTACGCCATCGCCACCCGCTTCCAGAAGCAGATCTGCAACCACCGCTTCCCCAAACTCAGCCAGGAAGCCGCGGGCACCCTGACCATCTCCGGCGGCCTGGCCACCTTCCCGTGGGACGGCGCCGACGCCGCCACCCTGCTCGACCGCGCCGACCAGCTCTCGCTCGAGTCCAAAAAACAGGGCAAGAACGCCCTGACCTTCGGGCGCGGCTCCGACCAGGTGTGCCTGCACCCGGAATGATGCGTTCGGCCTCGACGGCGATCACCTACCCTCCCCCGTGCCCCCACCCATCGACGCCATCGCCATCGACCTCGACGGCACGCTGCTCGGCCCCGACGCCCGCGTGTCGCAGCGCAACGCCGACGCCGTCGCCCGCGCGCGCGACGCCGGCGTCACCGTCCTGATCTGCACCGGGCGGGGCCTGGCCGAGTCCCGGCGCGCACTCGACGCCATCGGTCAGACCGACCCCGTCGTGGTCGCCGGTGGGTCCATCGTCGCCGACCCCGTCTTCAACCGGACCCTCCACCGCGCCGTGCTCGACGCCGAGATCGTCCGCGCCGCCACCGACATCTTCCACGCCGAGTCCATCCCCGCCCTGGTCCTCAAGGACCCCTCCGACCTCGACTACGACTACCTCGTGCTCGAGGGCGTGCAGCGCCACCCGCTCGACGCGACCACCAAGTGGTGGTTCGGCGAGCACCAGCTCCGCGTCCGCACCGGCGCCCACACCCACGACGACGAGCACCCCGAGCACACCGTCCGCGTGGGCATGTGCGCCGTCGGCTCGGTGTCGTCCCGCGCCGCCACCGCCGCCGAGCGCACCTTCGGCCCCGCGGTCGTCATGCACGACTTCGCCGCCGTCCACCCGCAGGACCATTCCGCCGAGATCACCCACATCCTCGAACTCTTCAGCCCGAGCGCGACGAAGTGGGGGGGCATCGAGTGGATCTGCAAGGACCGCTACCTCGACCCCGGGCGCATCGCGGCCATCGGCGACGAGATCAACGACCTGACCATGATCCAGGCCGCGGGCCTGTCGATCGCCATGGGCAACGCCAAACCCGCCATCAAGCAGGCCGCGAACTACCAGACCGGCACCAACGCCGAAAGCGGCGTGGCCGACGCCATCGACCACATCCTTTCGGGCCGCTGGACACCGCGATAGCAAGAGAACAAACTGCGGAGAGCGGACACGAACCGCAGAGAACGCAGAGGATCGCTGAGACACGCAGAGAAAGGCCAAAGGAATCCTGGCATGAATCAACACCCCACCACGCCCTCCCCCCTCTGCGCCACTCTGCGCCCTCAGCGTTCTCTGCGGTTCAGTTAACCCTCGAACCCGGCCAACCCCATGCAGACCCTCACCCAGATCCGCGAACTCCTCGACCGCGCCGGCCACGGCCCGAAGAAGTCACTCGGCCAGAACTTCCTCACCGACCACAACCTCATCCGCAAACTCCTCGACGCCGCCGACATCCAGCCCGGCGAAACGGTGCTTGAGATCGGCCCCGGCACCGGCACCCTGACCGAGGGCCTGCTCGAACGCGGCGCGAGCGTCATCGCCTGCGAACTCGACACCGGCCTTTGCCAGGTGCTCCGCGAGACGCTCGGCCAGTCCCACCCGGATCAGTTCACGCTCATCGAGGGCGACTGCCTGAACGGCAAGCGGGCCATCAACGCCGAGATCGCGGCCCTGCTCGGCGAGCGCCGGGAGAAGAGTGGGGGGGCGGCAGGGTTCAAGCTCGTCGCCAACCTGCCCTACCACGCGGCCACCCCGCTCATGCTGACGCTGATGACGCAGTATCCAGACTGCGTCGGCCAGTTCATCACCATCCAGACCGAGGTCGTCGAACGCCTCGCCGGCACCCCCGGCACCAAGGCGTTCGGCTCGATCTCCGTGGTCGCCCAGCACCTCGGCCGCGTCGAGCGGATCGCCAAACTCCCACCCGAGTGCTTCTGGCCCCGCCCGGACGTGACGAGCGCGATGATGGCCTGGCGCCGCGACCCTGCGATCCCGCCCGACCCGGACGGGTGGGTGCGTCTGGCGGACATCACCCAAACCCTGTTCCAGTCTCGGCGCAAGCAGCTGGGCAAACCGGCCAAACAGATCGCCGGAACAGACATCGTCTGGCCCGAGGGCGTCGAACCCACGGATCGGATCGAGGACCTCTCGGTCCCCCGGATGGTGGCCCTGGCGGCCGCCATCGACCGTGCCCGGGATGCCACCTAGGCTTCCCACCGCGGCGCGATGAGGGATCGATCCGCGGACCGAAAGCCCTAAACCCGGGCCCCACAACGGAGTAGCGAGACATGGCGACCATGGCGACCACCGAACTGGCCATCAACGGCGGCACCCCCGTCTTCGAAAAACCCGTCCCCTTCATGGCCGTCGGCCTGACCAAGAAGGACATCGCCGCCGCCAACGAGGTGCTCGAATCCGGCATGCTCCGCGCCGCGTCCAAGTGCGCCGCCCTCGAGGAGGCCTACGCCAAAGCCTCCGACGCCAAGATCGGCCTGACCTGCGCCAACGGCACCTGCGCCCTCCAGCTCGCCTACGGCGCGCTCATCGAACCCGGCGACGAGGTCATCGTCCCCGCGTGGACCTACATCGCCACCGCCTCCATGCTCGTCGCCGCCGGCGCCAAGCTGGTCTTCTGCGACTCGCTCGAGGACTCCTACCAGGCCGACCCGAAGGACATCGAGAAGAAGATCACCAAGAACACCAAGGCCATCGCCGTCACCCACCTCTACGGCATCCCCTGCGACATCGACGCCATCCAGGCGATCGCGAAGAAGCACAACCTCAAGGTCATCTACGACGCCGCCCAGGCCCACCTGGCCACCTACAAGGGCAAGGGCATCGGCGCCTTCGGCGACGCGGTGACCTACTCGTTCTACGCCACCAAGAACATGGGCACCGGCGAGGGCGGCATGGTCACCACCAACGACCCGGCCGTGGCCCGCCAGATGGGCCTGCTCCGCTCCCACGGCGAGACCGACAAGTACCTGCACGAGCAGGTCGGCTTCAACTACCGCATGAACGACATCACCGGCGCCATCGGCCTCTCCAAGCTCGACGAGCTGCCCGGGCAGACCGAGCGCCGTCGCGAAGTCGCCAAGGTCTACGACGCCCGCATCGACACCATCGACGGCATCGACCGCCCGAACATCACCGCCGGCTCCGAGCCCGCCTGGCACCTCTACACCTGCCGCTTCAACCCCGAAGCCTTCACCTGCACCCGCGACGAGTTCATGGCCGCCCTGAACAAGGAGGGCGTGCCCACCGCCCTGCACTACCCCAAGAGCCTGACCCGGCAACCTGCGTTCAAGCACGTGGTCGAGCAGAACGGCGGCCACGAGCCCCCCGTCGCCCTCAAGCTCGCCCAGCGCATCTTCTGCATCCCCATCCACCAGAACCTGACCGACGACCAGGCCAACGCCGTCTGCGACGCGATCGAAAAAGTCGCCAACGCGTTCCGCAAGTGATCTCCCCCAATCAAAGCCGAGGTGCGTAAGCACCCGGTCACGGCGACCCCCGACCCCCCGTTCCCCCAGCCCCCCCGCCGCGTGCCCCCGCACGCGGCATTTTTTTGACCCCAATGTCCGCCCCCGTGCGCCGTTTCACGGTCTTCCCGATCAACCCCCTTGGATTCCCCCCGTTCCCGCGTCATACTGATCACCGGAGGGAATCACCATGCACGCTATCCACGCCGCCGCCGTGCTGATGCTCGCAAGCGCGATCGCCCACGCGGGCATCCACATCGAGGTCGCCGCGTCGAGCGAGGGGCCGGACGGTCAGGACACCTTCGGCGCCGCCATCGGCCAGACCGACACGCTCAACGTGTGGATCTGGAGCGACGAGCCCGGGGTGCGCATCCGCGACATCCAGTTCGATCTCATCGGCACCGTCTTCAACTCCTCGGACCCCAACGGCTCGTGGTACGAGATCCAGACCCTCGGCACGCCCGACCCGGGAAACCGGTTCGACCTCTTCGCCCTCCCCGGCTCGCTCATCCCGGGCGGCGGGGCCATCACGGGCGTGGCCATGGCCGCCCTGCCGCTCTCCGGTTCGCAGGTCGAACTGCCCGTCGGCCCCGGCGAGGCCATGCTGATCTACGAGAACTTCTCTGGCCGCCCGCACGTGTTCGCCGGCGGCGTGCTCGCCACCAACATCACCGTCCGAGACGAAAACTTCCAACCGCTCCCGGTCACCAGCCACGGCTGGTACCAGATCCCCGCGCCGGGCGTTCCCGTGATCGCGGCATCGTGCCTCGCGTTCGCCACCCGACGCCGTCGGGCCTGATTCAGACGAGCCCCGCCAGCACCATCTCCGTGTCCGGCCCGCACCGCAGCACCGCGTCCGACGCGCACGCCGCCGGGATCACGCAGGTCTGCCCGGCCGCGAGCGTCACCTCGGGCCACAGGTCCGACCGGCTCGCCACCGCCGCGCCCATCGTCCTGGTCACCATCACCACGACCGGCCCTTGCCCGCCGACCGCCACGCCCTTGCAGTGCGCCCGCACCGTTTCCATCGTGTAGAAATCGGTCTGCGCCACCACCGACCGCTCCCCCGACGCCACCATCGGCGCGGGTGGCTCGCCGAAGTCCGCGCACGCCAGGGCCTGCTCGATGTGCAACTCACGCTCGGGCCGGTCGTACTCCTTCGTCCAGTCGTACACCCGGTAGGTCGTGTCGCTGGGCGTCTGGACTTCGGCGACAAGCACGCCCGCGCCGAGCGCGTGCACCGTGCCGCTGGGCAGCGTGTGGCACGCCCCAACCACCGCGGGCACCGCCCGCATGATGCCCGGCACGGTCCCCTCCGCGATCGCCTGCGACAGGTCATCTTTTGTCACCCCGGGTTTGAAACCGATGAACAACTCCGCCCCGGGCTCGGCCGCCACGACGTACCACGACTCCGTCTTGAGGTGCGCCCCCGCGTGTGCGCTTGCGTACGTCGGTGACGGGTGCACCTGCACCGACAGGTGCTCGCGTGCATCCAGATACTTGACCAGCAGCGGAAAACCGCCCGACGAGGTCGGTTTCGCGTCGCCCAGCAGGTCCGCCCCCCACAGGCCCATCGCGTCGTGCAGCGTCCGGCCCGCCAGCGGGCCGGAGGCGACCACCGACCGGGCCGCGTCCCCGCCGCCGCCCGAGGCGCTCGTGCTGCCAAGATCGGCCACCTCCCACGATTCCCCGATCGCTTCGCCCGGCGGCAGGGCCTTGCCGAGTGCCTCCAGGCGTCTGCCGCCCCAGACCTTGGGTTTGAGGATGGGCGTCAGAACCAGCGGGCAGCGCGTGTGCATGGGCAGTTGTAGGCCGGATCCACCGATAACACCAAATGATCTGCGTGCCGTGTCCCCCGCCCGGGTCGCTTCTCGCTCTGTCATCCGAACGGCGACGTGCCGACCGAACCAGAGAGACGAGGAGAGGACCCAACATGAACCGAAACAACATCCATCGTGCCACGCTCAGCATGGCGATCGCCCTGACGACGGGCACCAACGCCCTCGCGTCCGGGATCGATATCCAGGCCGGCCAAACGGTCTCGCTCAGCGGCATCACCGCCGATATGGACCCCCTCCTTCCCGGGACGGTTGTGGAGGACATGCTCCAGGAGTTCGTCATCGGCGACCCCGCCGGCAACGCGCTCGTGGGCACGCTGCAATCCCGCGTGTCCGTCCGCCACGACACGGGGCAGATCAACCTGTACTGGCGAATCCGCGATCTCTCAGGCCCCTCCGTACAGATTTCATCGATCGTCATCAGCGGGTTCGAGGGATGGTCGGTGGGCGTCGAATGGCGCATCGACGGCTCGGGCGACATCGGTCCCAGCGACGCGATCCGGACCGGCGACGATAACTCCATCGGGTACCTCTTCGCCGGCCCCGCGTTGATGTCACCCGACGAATCGAAGTTCTGCCTGGCCAGCACCCAGGCCTTCGAGTACGCGTTGACGGGGACCGCCCGCATCAACCTGCTCAGCGGGGAGTCGATCACGCTGGCGACCTGGGCCCCCGCGGTTCCCGCGCCGGGCGCCATGGCGCTGCTGGGCGTAACGGTACTGGCCGCGGCCCGTCGCCGGCGATAAGCCGGGGTGCCCAATCCGATCGCGACAAGGGCGGCCGATGCCGCCCTTGTTTTCTGCGCCCGCCGCTGCGCCTTTGCGGGCCCGGCGCGGGATGTGGTAGGCTCCGCCTCCGGGCCGGGCGGCCCGACGGAGCCGGGCGCATGGGCGGATCGACGACAACAAGGGCCGCACGATGCAGGAGCCTGCTCGCCTGCATCGGCCCGGGCATCCTGCTCGCCGGGGCGGCCATCGGCGTCTCGCACCTCGTCCAGGCCACCCGGGCAGGGGCCGAGTTCCGCTTCGGCATGCTGGGCCTGCTCGTGCTGGCCTGCGTGACCAAGTACCCGTTCCTGGAGTTCGGCCCCCGCTACGCCGCCGCCACCGGGGAGGACCTGGTCGAGGGCTACCGCCGGCTCGGACGCTGGGCGGTCTGGACCTGCGCCGTGGTCACGCTGGGATCGATGTTCATCATCATGGCCGCGGTCACCGCCGTGACCGCCGCGCTGGCCCGCTTCGTGGTCAACATGTACCTGCCCGTGCAGTGGCCCCCCTTCGCGTGGAGCGCGGGCGTCATCGGGCTGTGCTTGGCGGTGCTTTTGGTCGGGCGATACCGCGTGCTCGAACGCACCATGAAGGTCGTGATGGGCGTGCTGCTGCTGTCCACCGTGGCCGCGGTGATCGTGGCGGCCACCGGCAAGGGCCCGGGCGTGGTCTCCGAGCAACCGATCGAGATCCCCGCGTGGTGGGCGGTGGCCAACTTCGGCTTCGTCCTCGCGTTCATGGGCTGGATGCCGATCCCGATCGACTCGGCCATCTGGAACTCGATCTGGGTCCGCGAGCACGGCCGCGCCTGCGGCCGCCCCATGACGCTTAAAGAAGCCCTCTTCGACTACCGCGTCGGCTACATCACCGCCGGGGTGGTGGCCGTGCTGTTCCTGGCGCTGGGCGCGATGGTGATGTTCGGGCGGGGCGAGCAACTGGCCGCGGGCGGGGCGGGGTTCGCGCAGCAACTGATCACGGTCTACGGCGAAACGCTGGGCGGGTGGAGCGTGCCGCTGGTGGCGGTGGCGGCGCTGACGACCATGTTCAGCACCACGCTGGTGGTGCTCGACGCCTTCCCCCGGGCGATGCACCGGCTGGTGCAGGCCGTGCGGGAGGTGCCGCCCGACGAATCCCGCGGGCGCGGGGCGTACATCGGCTGGGTGCTCGCCCAGGCCGGCGTCGGCTGGGCGATCCTGTCGTTCTTCGGCGGCGGCCTGCGGGCGATGGTGGACCTGGCGACGACACTCAGCTTCCTGACCGCGCCGGTGCTCGCGTTCATCAACTACCGGGTCATCACCTGCGTGCACGTGCCGGAGGCCGCACGCCCGGGTCGCGGCATGCGGTCGTTGAGCGTGGTGTCCATCGTGTTCCTGACGGTGTTCAGCGCCGCGTATCTGGTCTGGCTGTTCATCCGGCAGTGATCGTGGATCGCGCAAGAAAAAGGCCGAGCAATGCCCGGCCCTGAAACTCTTGATCAGCCCTTCAGCAACCGCTCAAGATAATGGATGTCCACCCCGCCCCTCCGGAAGTCCGTGTTCTGCATCAGCCGGGCGTGCAGGGGGATGGTGGTCTTGATCGGCCCGACCTCGAACTCGTGCAGCGCGCGGCTGGTGCGCTCGATGGCCTGCTCGCGGGTGTCGGCCCAGCAGATCAGCTTGCCGATCATCGAGTCGTAGTTGGGCGGCACGCGGTAGCCGGCCAGCACGTGGCTGTCGATCCGCACGCCCAGCCCGCCCGGGGCCCGGTAGCGCTCGATCACCCCCGCGCTGGGCATGAAGTCGCGGTCCGGATCCTCGGCGTTGATGCGGCACTCGATCGCGTGCCCGCGGACCTGGATGTCCTTTTGCTTGAACGGGATCGCCTCGCCCGCGGCGATGCGGATGGACATCTGCACGATGTCCACGCCCGTGATCATCTCGGTCACCGGGTGCTCGACCTGCACCCGCGTGTTGACCTCGAGCATGTAGAAGTTCTGCTTCTCGTCCATCAGGAACTCGACCGTCGCCGCGCCGGCGTAGCTGGCGCTCTTGACCAGCCGCGCGGCCGACTCGCAGACCTTCTCGATCTTCTTGCGCTCGATGCCCGGCCCGGGGGCCTCCTCGATCACCTTCTGGTGGCGACGCTGCATCGAGCAGTCGCGTTCCCACAGGTGGACCGCGTTGCCGTGCTTATCACCGAGCACCTGCACCTCGACGTGCCGGGCGTGCTCGAGGAACTTCTCGATGAACACCGCCCCGTTGCCGAACGCGGCCAGGGCCTCCTGCTGGGCCTTGGAGATGTTGGTGCGCAGGGTCGCCTCGTTGCGGCAGATCCGCATGCCCCGCCCGCCGCCGCCGGCCGCCGCCTTGATGATGACCGGGTAGCCGATCTCGTTGGCGACCTCGACCGCCTCCTCGGGGTCCTCGATCGCGCCCTCGGAGCCTGGGAACACCGGCACTTTGGCGGCCTTGGCGTACCGCTTGGCCTCGACCTTGTCGCCGAGCTTGCCCATGGCCTCGGGCGACGGCCCGATGAACTCGATCTTGCAATCGCGGCAGACCTCGGAGAAATCGGCGCGTTCGGAGAGGAACCCGTACCCGGGGTGGATCGCGTCGGCGTTGGCGATCTCGGCCGCGGAGATGATCCGGGCGATATTCAGGTACGACTCCTTGGCCGGCCCCGGACCGATGCAGATCGCCTCATCGGCGTCCTTGAGGTACGGCGCGTCCTTGTCGGCGGTGGAGTACACGCAGACGGACTCGATGCCGAGTTCGCGGCAGGCGCGGATGATGCGGAGGGCGATCTCTCCACGGTTGGCGATGAGGACGCGTTTGAACATGGGGGGATTCCGGAAGAGACGGAGAGACGGAGAGACGAAGAGACGAAGAGACGAAGAGACGGAGAGACGGAGAGGTTTAGGATGGGCGGGTTTCGAGGCTCCGAATCAGGCCTTGGAGGACTCGGTCGCACTCCTCAAGGAGTTCGGAAGGGATTCCTTCTGGACGGAGGTACTGCAGATCAGCGGCGACGAGAAACTGGGTCTGGAGCTCAAAGAGCGAGCCCCGGGCAGTGCGCAGGAAGCGAAGCAGGTCGTTCGTGGACTCCCGCCCGAACCCTTCCGCGATGTTGGACGGGATCGAAACAGCGCACCGACGCATCTGGGAGGTCAGGCCGAACCGCTCGGCGTCGGGGAGGGATCCGGTGGCGGAGTACGTCTCTTTCACGAGCGTCATCGCCCGTTGCCAAGCGATCAGATCCTGAAAACGCCTGACTCCGCCCACTTCGTCTCTCCGTCTCTTCGTCTCTGCGTCTCTTCCTCAGTTCGGCCGCACCAGGAACAACTTCTGCCCGAACTCCACGGAGTCCCCGTCCTTGACGAGGATCTTCTCGATGGTGCCGCTGGTCTCGGCCTTGATCTCGTTGAACACCTTCATGGCCTCCACCAGGCACACCACGGTGTCCGGGCCGATGCCCGCGCCGATCTTGACGAACGAGTCGGAATCGGGATTGGCGCGGCTGTAGAAGGTGCCGACCATCGGCGACTCGATCGCCACCAGCGAGGCGTCCTCGCCGGTGTCCGCCGAGCCGTTGTCCGAGGCGTCGTCGCCCGCGGGGCGCGCGGCCGGGGCCGCGGGCATCGCCATCTGGCCCATGTTCGGGGCGGTGATGTACGCCGGGCCCTGGTGCCCGCGCTTGATCGTCACCGTCTCCTGCTCGTCGCGGAGGTCGAGTTCCGAAAGCTCGTTCTCGACCATGAGGCGGACCAGTTCTTTGAGTTTTCTGATATCGATCATGTTGGTGTCCGGAGCGTCCCCGTTGCCTCCGCGCCCCGGGAATCGGGGGCGGGGTCCCGCGGGCATGGGCCGCGGGCCTTGGGGTCATCTTATCCCGGAGATCCGGCCGGTGCGGTGAGCCCGTCGCCGCACGATTAGACTCGCCGCGTGCGTCGGATCCGTCCCGCAGAGACCGCGATACTGGCCGCGCTGGTGGTGCTCAGCCTCCCGGCGTGGTTGCCCGTCGGGATCGGGCTCGGATCGGCGCTGTTCGACGCCCGGGCCCGTGCCGACATGCCCGCATGGACCGGTCGCGGGACGGTGCTGCTGCAGACCACAGGCCTGGCGTTGCTGGTCGCGTCGTGCGCGACCATCCTGGCGGCGCCGATGGCGCAAGTGCTGCGCACGTCGGGGCTTCGGACCGCGGCCCTGCTCATGGCCCCGGTCTGGATTCCCGCATGGCTGATGTACGCCGGCCTGAACCTGGCCCGCGCACCCGACACCCTGGTGGGCGCGGCCTTCATGGACTGGGCCCTCGACCCGGAACAGGCATGGTGGGGTGAATCGAACCGCTGGGCGATCGTGGCCCTGGGGCGAACGCTGGCGGTGGGCGCGATGGTGCTGTGGTCCACGCCCATCGCGGCCCTGGTCATGGCGGGGGTTGAAGACCCCGACGCCGACGCCGCCGCCGAGCTGGCACGCACGGATCCGCTCGGACGCGCCGCCCGCGTGCGCGTGGCCCTGCGCCTGCGCGCGGGCGCGATCGCCCTGTCGGTCGTTGTGATCGCACTGCTGACGATGGGCTCGGCCGTGCCGCTGCACCTGGCCCAGGTCGAGACCGACGCGATCGCCCTCTGGCGGGCGTTGTCCGAGCGCCCGGTGACACGGTGGGGGGGCGTGTGGCTGGCCGCCTGGCCCCACGTGCTCATCGCGGGTTGCGGCGCGTGGTGGATCGCCTCCCGACTCGGCCGGCGCGCCCCGGCGGGCACGGCGCCGGCGGGCCCGGGCGCGACGCGGGCCGGGCCCACCACGCGCACCCTGGCCTGGCTCGTCTGGTCGCTGGCGGGCGTGCTCCCGCTGGCCCTGATGCTCTGGTCGCTCGACGACCTGGCCAGCGTGGGGCGGTGGGTGCGCATGGACTCCGCGGCGTTGTTCGCTTCCGCGCAGGTCGCCGGCGCCGGCGCCACGCTGGCCGCCCTGCTGGGCGTCGCGGTGGCGGCGTCGTGCGGGTCTTCGTCCCGCGTCGCCCGGGCGATGGGTCGCTCGGCCGCGGCCGCCGGGCTCTTCGGCGCACTCGTCCCGGGCGTGCTCGTGGGCGCGGCCATCGCGGGCATGGGGCTGTCGGGCCACGCCGGCGGGGGCCTGGGATCGGTGCTGGCCGCCGGCGCGCGGGTCGCCTGCGTGGGGGTGATCGCCGGGCTGGTCGTGGCCCGGTCCGAACCGGCGGACGAGCACGCCGCCCGCGCCATCGACGGGGCGGGCGACGCGTTCGGGTGGCTGCGGGCCAACCGATGGCGGGCGTGGCGCCTGGGTCTGGGCGCGTGGCTGGGCGCGTTCGTGCTCGCCCTGCACGAGATCGAGGCCTCCGTAATGGTCCGCCCCCCTGGGCGGGGCAACCTGCCGCAACAGATGCTCGCCGATCTGCACTACGCCCGGCTCGAGCAGCTCAGCGCCGGCGGGGTGGTGCTGGGGCTGCTCGGCATCGGCTTCGGGATCGCGGCGGGCGCTGCGCTGGCGGCCGGAGCCCGCCGGCGGTTGGGTGATCGGCCGAATCGCCCGAACAACCCGGGCCCGAGGCAACCTTGATGAACCCTGGCTGTAGGTGTTTCCCTATGATGGCACGCGTGCCAAGGCCGACGCCCTCCCCATCCCGGATCGCCCCCTCCCGCGTCCGGACCTGGGCGCGTCGGACGGTCCTCGCCGGGGTGATGGCGCTGGGCGCGTGCGTCCCGATCGGCGGGTGCGCCCCGGACGGCGGCGCCGCCTCGGGCGAGCCGCTGGCCGTCGACCGCGTGCTCGGCGAGACCGGGCGTCAGCCGGGCCAGTTCACGTACCCCCGCGGGGTCGCCGCGTTCGAGCTCCAGGGCCGGCCCGCGCTGGCGGTGGTGGACAAGACCGCCCGCATCCAGATCATCGACGAGCGCAGCGGCGAGCCGATCGGCATCATCCGCACGCCGTCGTACGACCTGGGCATGCCCACGGGCCTGACCATCGCGCCCCACCCCGCCGACCCGGCACGCCAGGCCCTGTGGGTCGCCGACACCCACGAGCACCGCGTGCTGGTCTATTCCCTGCCGTTCGACGCCGGCGGCGATTCGCTCGAGCCGGACCTGTCGTTCGGCGCCTACGGCTACGGCCCCGGCGAGTTCGTCTACCCGACCGACATCGCCGTCATCAACGACGCGTCGGGCGCACCCGCCCGTGTGTTCGTCAGCGAGTACGGCGGCAACGACCGCATCAGCGAGTTCGCCGTCGCCCGCGACGCATCCGGCACGCCGTCGTTCTCCTTCGTCCGCCAGATCGGCTACAGCGGTGTCGCCATGGACGCGCCCGAGGACGACCCCGCCGCACTCTCCCGCCCGCAGTCGCTCTCCCTGCGGCGCAACAACACCGAACTGGTCGTCACCGACGTCGGACGCCACCGCATCGTGCGGTTCGACGTCGCCACCGGCGATCTGAACGGCTGGACCGACGGATCGACCATGGCCGACGGCTCGCCCACGGACGCCGTGCTGTTCCCCTACGGGCTGGAACTGCTCGGCGACAACCTCGCCGTGGTGTGCGAGTTCGGCGCCTCCCGCCTGCGGGTGATCGAGCTGGACTCCGGCCGCACCGTGTCGCTGCCCGGTGTGGCGGGGCGCGAGGTCGGCCAGCTCGCGACCCCCTGGGCCTGCGTGGTCTCCGGCGACGAACTGGTCGTGCTGGATTCCGGCAACGATCGCATCCAGGTGGTGCCGCTGTCGCGTCTGGCCGGGGCGGGGGGCGTCCGATGAGCCCGGGCGTGCCCACACTCGCGTCGCTGGTGGCCGGCCCTGTGCAGTTCGACCGCCCGGTCTGGCTGCTGCTGATCCCGACGCTCGGTTTGGCGTGCTGGTGGCTCTCACGGCGCAGCCTCAGCGGGCTGGGGCGCGGGTCGCGGTGGGTCGCCCTGGGGGCCCGGGTGCTGGCGGTCACGATGCTCGCCGGCGCGATGGCCGAGCCCCAGCTCCGCAAGGAATCAGAATCGGTCGGCGTGACCTTCGTCGTGGACGTGTCGCGCTCGGTGCCCGCGGGGGCGCAGGAGGGCATCGACGGCTACGTCCAGAACGCCCAGCAGCCCACCCGCCAGGCCAACGACCTGATGGGCGTCGTCACCGCGGGCGAGACCGCCTACGTCCAGTCCGCCGCCAGCCGGCTCGTCCAGCGGGTCGAACGCCAGTTCATCGGCGGGCGCGACGCGTCCGACCTGGCCAGCGGCGTGAACCTGGCGATCGCCGCCTCGCCCGAGAACGCCGCGCGACGCATCGTGCTCATCTCCGACGGCAACGAGACCGCCGGCTCGCTGCTCCGCGCCGCCGAGCAGGCCCGCGCCGTCGGCATCCCGGTCGACGTGCTGCCCGTCGAGTTCGACTTCCGCGAGGAGGTCATCGTCGAGGACGTCCAGGTCCCCTCCGGCGTGCGGGTCGGCGAGACCGTCTCCCTCCGCGTCGTGCTGACCACCACCACCCCGGTGGTGGGGCGCCTGTCCGTCAGCGAGAACGGCCAGGTCATCGACCTCGACCCCGACCCCGCCCAGACCGGCACCCTCGTCCGCCTCGACGCCGGACGCCACGTGCTCAGCGTGCCCGTCACCCCCCGCCGCCCCGGCCCGCAGCTCTACGACGCCGTCTTCGAGCCGCTGAGCGCCCTCGACGCAGACGGCCAGGCCCTGCCCACCCGCGGCGACTCGATGATCGAGAACAACCGCGCCAACGCGATCACCTTCGTCGCTTCCGAGGGCCGCGTCCTCATCGTCGCCGACACGCCCGAAGAGGCCGGCCCCATCGAGGACGCGCTGACCGCGTCCGAAATCGCAACCTTCCGCGTCGGCGCCACCGGCCTGCCGTCCACCCTGCCAGAAATGGCCGCCTACGAGGCCATCATCCTCATCAACCAGAGCGCGTACGACTCGACCGTCCAGCAGCAGGAACTGCTCCGCCAGTACGTCCACGACACCGGCGGCGGCCTCGTCATGGTCGGCGGGCCCGACGCCTTCGGCGCCGGCGGCTGGATCGGCTCGCCCCTGGCCGACGCCCTGCCCATCCGCCTCGACCCCCCGCAGAAGCGCCAGATGCCCCGCGGCGCGCTCGCCCTGATCGTCCACTCCGTCGAGATCCCCCAGGGCGTGTTCTACGGCAAGCAGGTCGCCAACGCCGCCGTCGACGCCCTCAGCCGCCTCGACCTCGTCGGCATCATCGAGTACCAGGGCTTCGGCGGTACCGACTGGGTCTACCCGATGGCCCCCGTCGGTGACCGCACCGCCGTCAAGCGGGCCATCAACGGGCTGCAGTTCGGCGACATGCCCGGCTTCGACCCCTCGATGAACCTCGCCCTCGCCGGGCTCCAGGCCGCCGAGGCGGGCCAGAAGCACTGCATCATCATCTCCGACGGCGACCCCACCCTCTCCCGCTCGATCCTCCGCCAGTTCCGCCAGGCCGGCATCACCATCTCCACCGTCGGCGTCAACCCGCACTCCCCGGGCGACCTGGGCACCCTGCGCACCATGGCCGTCGAGACCGGCGGCACCTTCTACAGCGTCGGCAACAACGCGCTCGAAACCCTGCCGCAGATCTTCGTCAAAGAGGCCCAGACCCTCCGGCGCGCCCTGATCTGGGAGGGCGAGGCCTTCAGCCCCGCCCGCACCGGCGTGCCCGCCGAGACCATGCGCGGCATCACCGGCGTGCCGCCCATCCGCGGCTACGTCGTCGCCGCCGAACGCGAGGGCCTCAGCCTCGTCACCCTCCGCGGCAAGGAAGAAGACCCCGTCGCCGCCCAGTGGCAGCACGGCCTCGGCCGCGTCGTCACCTTCACCAGCGACGCCAGCACGCGATGGGCCGGGTCGTGGGTCGGCTGGTCCGGCTTCAAGCAGTTCTGGGAGCAGCACGTCCGCTGGGCGATGCGTCCCAACGACAACGCGTCCATGCGCGTCGTCACCGAGAACCGCGGCGACCAGACCGTCGTCATCGTCGAGGCCTTCGACCCCGAGGGCGAACGGCTCAACTTCGCCCGCTTCGACGCCCGCGTCGCCACGCCCGATGGCAAGGGCATGTCGGTCGATATCCGCCAGGTCGGCCCTGGCCGCTACGAGGGTGTCTTCGACTCCTCCGACGCCGGCGCGTACGTCATGTCGATGCGCTACCGCGCCGCCGGCTCGTCCGACCAGATCCTCGAGGGCGCGGTCCAGGCCGCCGTCACCCGCCCCTACGCCGACGAGTTCCGCTCGATGCGCACCAACCGGCCGCTGCTCCAGCAGGTCGCCGCCATCACCGGCGGGCGCGTGCTCACCGGCGATCCCGCCGCCGCCATGCTCTGGGCCCGCGACGGGCTGCCCATGCCCGTCGCCCTGCGGTCGGTGTGGCTGGCCTTCCTGATCGCCGGCGTGGGCGTGTTCCTGGCCGACGTGGGCATCCGGCGCGTGCGCATCGACCCCCGCGCCATCGGCGCATGGCTGCGTCGCTCGGCGTCCAAAGAGTCCGAGCGCTCCACCGCCGCCACCGAGGCCTTCCGCAGCGTCAAGACCCGCAAGGCCGCCGGCGGCGCGATCGATCAGGCCCAGCGCGAGCGTGCGGCCCGCCGCTTCGAGGCCGAGCCCGACCGCCCCGCGTCCAACGAGCCCGTGGCCCTCTCCGGTCAGGAAGAGGCCCCCTCGCCGCTCAGGAAGAAAGACCGCCCCCGCGTCGCCGACGACACGGGCCCCAAAGACTCGCTGTCCGCCCTGCGGGCGGCCAAGAAGCGTGCGCAGGAAGACCTGGAAGACCGATCGAAACAACGCCCGGACGCGGACTAACCGCCCGGGATTGCAAGGAGGGCCGCCATGGCCGACGCGAATCAGATGAACGAAACACCCGCCGAGGTCAAGGCCCAGTGCGAGCAGTTCCGCCAGGCCTTCGGCAAGCTCCGCGCCGAGATCGGCAAGGTCATGGTCGGCCAGCAGGCCGTCGTCGACGGCGTGCTCGTCTGCCTCTTCTGCGGCGGAAACGTCCTCCTCGAAGGCGTGCCCGGCCTCGGCAAGACCCTGCTCGTCCGCACGCTGGCGCAGACCCTCAGCCTGCCCTTCAGCCGCATCCAGTTCACGCCCGACCTGATGCCCGCCGACGTCATCGGCACCAACATCGTCAGCGAGGACCCCGACACCGGCCGCCGCCGCTTCGAGTTCCAGCGCGGCCCGATCTTCGCCCAGGTGGTTCTCGCCGACGAGATCAACCGCGCCACGCCCAAGACCCAGTCCGCCCTGCTCGAGGCCATGCAGGAACGCTCCGTTACCGTCGGCGGCGTCACCTACAAACTCGAAGCCCCCTTCCTCGTGCTCGCCACCCAGAACCCCATCGAGCAGGAGGGCACCTACCCCCTGCCCGAGGCCCAACTCGACCGCTTCCTGATGAAGGTCAACGTCGGCTACGCCCCGCTCGAGGACCTGATGACCATCCTCGACCGCACCACCGGCGCGATCACGCCCGAGGCCGGCGTCGTCGTCGACGCCCCGACCATCCTCGCGATGCAGCACCTCGTCCGCCAGGTCGTCGTCGCCCCCCACGTCAAGCAGTACGCCGCCCGGCTCGTGCTCGCGACGCACCCCGACACCGACACCGCCGCCGGCGGCCCCAACGGCCCGACCAACCGCTACATCCGCTGCGGCGGCTCCCCCCGCGCCGCCCAGGGCCTCGTCCTGGCCGGCAAGGTCCGCGCCCTGGTCGACGGCCGCTTCCACGTCTCCTACCAGGACATCCAGGACGTGGCTCTGCCCGTCCTCCGCCACAGGCTGCTCCTGAACTTCGAAGCCGAAGCCGACCGCGTGGACCCGGACGCCCTGGTCAAAGAGATCATCAAAATGACCCCCACCCAGCCGATGGCGATGGCGGGGAAAAACTGAGGAGGAGTTTCAACGCGAAGCCCGCGAAGGCTTCGAAGCGACTGGGGTGAAGATGGACACCGTGCTTGGCAAATCAGATCTGCCGGATTGGGTCGAGGAGATCGGCCGTTCCGTGATCGGCGCCGCCATCGAGGTCCATCGGGAGTTGGGGCCGGGCATGCTGGAGTCGGTGTACGAAGAAGCACTGACGCACGAACTGGGATTGCTCGGGCTTCGTGCTGTTCGGCAGGCGGAGATTGATGTGCTCTACAAAGGAGTCGTGATCAAGGGTCAGCGGCTCGACCTGCTCGTGGAAGGAAGTGTTGTTGTGGAGTTAAAGGCCGTGAGCGCGGTTCTTGATATCCACAAGGCCCAGGTGCTCTCTTATCTCCGGGCCGGCCGGTTCCCCCTCGGGCTCCTCATCAACTTCAACAAGAAACTCCTCCGAGAGGGCATCCACAGAGTGTTCAACGAACGATTCACAGAAACCGCTTCGAACCCTTCGCGGTCTTCGCGTTAAAACTCCGAGAACTATGCTCAAATCATCCAACCCACCCCGCCCGACCACCATCGACGAACTGCTCGACGCCAGACTCATTGCGCGCCTGTCCCAGCTCGACCTCTCCAGCCGCAAGATCTTCGCCGGCAAGCTCAAGGGCGAGCGCCGCAGCAAGAAGCGGGGTGAGTCCGTCGAGTTCGCCGACCACCGGCCCTATGCCCTCGGCGACGATCTGCGCCACATCGACTGGAACATCTACGGCCGCCTCGACCGCCTTTTCATGAAGCTCTTCCTCGAGGAGGAAGACCTCTCCCTCCACATCGTCATTGATGCGAGCGCCTCGGGCGACACCGGCGAGCCCAACAAGTTCTTCTACATGCAGCAGGTCGCCATGTCCATGGCCTACATCGGCCTGGTCAACCTCAACCGCGTGGCGATCACCGCGCTGGGCACGCGCGACCCGGCGATCTCGCCCATGGGCGAGCAGGGCATCGCTGGATCGATCCGCGATCTGCGAGGCCGCCGGCGCACGCAGGACATCGCGCGGTTCCTCTGCTCGCTCTCGCCCGAGGGCACGACCGACTTCGGCAAGGCCGCCAAGCGGATCGCCATGACCCGCCGCGGCAAGGGCATCATGCTCGTCATGTCCGACTTTTTCATGAAAGAGGGCTACGAGACCGGCCTGCGACTTCTCTCCGGGCGCGGCTACGACGTCTTCGCCCTCCAGGTCCTGTCCCCGCAGGAGGTCAACCCCGAGATCGCCGGCGACCTGCGCCTGGTGGACATCGAGGACCAGGACCACGCCGAGGTGACCATCTCCGCCCCGCTCCTGAAAAAGTACAAGCAGAACCTGGCCGCCTACTGCGAGGACCTGCGAACCTTCTGCGCCCGCCGCGAGATCAACGCCCTGACCATCCAGACCGACACCTCCGTCGACACCCTCCTGCTCGACTACCTCCGCAAGCGGGGCGTGCTGCGATGACCCGGTTCCACTCCCAGCGAGCCCGGAGCGTCAGCGACGGGGTCCCCCAACCAGCCCCGAGCGTCAGCGACGGGCCGCTTCCAAGCGCCTTGCGCGAACACCAACCCATACACGCCCGTTCCCAAATGGCCCCGACCGCAAGGAAGTGGATGGCTTGGACGAGCAATGACCCGATCGCGACTGGCCACCGAAGCCCGCAAGCGATCACCTCCGTGCCTGCGTGCCTGCGTGCCTCCGTGCCTCACTCCCCCCATGAGGCCACTCCATGACCTTCGCCACCCCCCTCATCGCCGGAATCGTCGCCGCCATCGCGATCCCCTCGCTCATCATCCTCTACTTCCTCAAACTCCGGCGCAAGCCGATGGACGTCTCCACCACACTCCTGTGGAAGAAGTCCATCATGGACATCCAGGCGAACGCCCCGTTCCAGAAGCTCCGCCGCAACATCCTGCTGCTGCTCCAGCTCCTCGCCCTGATCCTGCTCATCGCCGCCCTCGCCCAGCCCCGCACCGAGCAGGTCAGCGCCGGCGGCCAGCGCATCGTCATCATGCTCGACCGCTCCGCGTCCATGGCCGCCAACGACGGCGCCCCCGGACGTACCGACACCACCCGCCTCGCAGACGCCCAGCGCCGCGCCGTCGAACTCGTCAACTCCCTCCGCGAGCCCGGCCTGCTCGACCGCTCCGAGGCCGACGAGGCCATGGTCGTCGCCTTCGACGCCGCCGCCGAGGTCATCCAGCCCTTCACCTCCGACAAGCGCGCCCTCATCGCCGCCATCAACTCGGTCACCACCACCGACGCGCCCACCTCCATCGAGGAGGCCTACCGCCTCAGCCAGGCCCAGCGCCCCACCCGCCAGCTCAACGACAACGCCGGCGGCACCAGCGAGGGCACCGCGATCGAGATCGAGGGCCTCACCGGCGGCCCCGCCTACACCTACCACCTCTATTCCGACGGGCGCATCCCCGACGCCGCCGTCTTCAAGCCCGACCCCGATCAGGCCGAGCAGCCCACCTTCGAGTACCACCGCGTCGGAGACCCCGACGCCCACAACGTCGGCATCGTCGCCCTGCGTGCCGAACGCGCCTTCGACAACCCCAACCGGCTCTCTGTGTTCGTCGGTATCCAGGGCACCGAGCCCACCCCCCGCAACGTGGATGTCGAGCTGCTCATCAACGACCGCCTCGCCTCCGTCCGCGCCGTCACCATCCCGGCCGCCGAGCCGGCCGCGCCCGGGGCCGAGGGCTCGCTCGCCCGACCCGGCGCCGGCGGCGTGGTCTTCGAACTCGACGAGCCCAACGCCGCCCGCGTCACCGTCCGCCTCGCCGGCGTGGCCAACACCCCCGGCAACGCCCTGGCCGCCGACGACGCCGGCGTCCTGATCGTCCCCCCCGCCAAGCGATCCGCCGTCGCCCTCGTCGGCCCGGGCAGCCTCTTCCTCTCCGAGGCCCTCCGCGGCCTGCCCCTCAGCCGCTTCGAAACCCTCACCCCGACGCAGTACGAATCCGAACGCGCCGCCGGTACGCTCAACCGCTTCGACGTCATCGTCCTCGACCGCTACCTGCCCACCCCCGCCCCCGGCGGTTCCGGCGCGGTGCTCGACCCCGGCCGCTACCTGCTCTTCGGCGCCGTCGTCCCACCGCCCCAGGGCGTCGAGGACCTCGGCGAGGCCGGCGCCAGCACCATCATCGACTGGCGCCGCAACCACCCCGTCCTGCGCAACCTCACCCTCGACGGCCTCGTGATGGGCAAGAGCCGCCCCGTCCGCATCCCCGAAGACTCCGGCGTCATCCCGCTCGCCGAGATCCCCGCCGGCCCGACCATCTATGAGATCTCCGCCGGCACCGTCCGCGCCGTCGGCGCCTCGTTCGACCTCGCCCAGACCAACTGGCCCTTCCAGGTCGGCTTCGTGGTCTACCTCGCCTCGGCCATCGACTACCTCTCCGGCAACGTCGCCGCGGACGACACCGCCGGCTCGCGCCAGATCGCCCCCGGCGGCGTGCTCTCCGACCGACTCCCGCCCGGTGCCGCCGGCGTTCGCGTCTTCCCGCCTTCCGGCGGCTCGCAGGATCTCTTCCCCGCACTCGACGGCACCGTCGTCTACGGCCCCGTCCGCGAGCGCGGCGTCTACCGCGTCCAGTGGACCGGCCCCGCCGGCGAGAACGACGTCACCGACGCCGGCCGCGTCACCCGCTTCTACGCCGCCAACCTGCTCGACCCCCCCGAGTCCGACATCCGCCCCGCCGACGAACTCGGCTTGGCCGACCGTCTCGTCCAGGCCCGCACCGGCACCGACGGCGGCCTGCTCGAACTCTGGCCCTTCGCCGTCCTCATCGCCCTGGCCGTCATGATGCTCGAGTGGTGGGTCTACAACAAACGTGTGTCGCTCTAGCGACCCGCCCGCCCCGCCGGGCGTGATAGGCTCAGGGGACTCATCCCACCCTCGGCGATCAGGAAAGGCGGACGGTGCAGCAGCCCGACGAGTCAGAATCGGATCGGTTACCGGACTTTGTCTGCATCGGCGGCATGCGCTGCGGCTCGACCACGCTGTGGATGCTGCTCAAGAGCCACCCCTCCGTCTTTATGCCCGACGAGAAGGAACTCCACTTCTTCGATCGCGTCGAGCGGATCACACCGTCGGACTCCGCCGAGTATGCCGCAAACTTCCGCGACGCGTCCCGGGACGCGCTCCTCGGCGAGTTCACGCCCTCGTACCTGACCCGCGCCGGAGTCGCCGGCAGAATCGCCGACACCCTCCCGAACGCCCGCCTGCTGGTCATCCTCCGCAACCCGCTCGACCGGGCCTGGTCGCACTATTGGTTCCGCGTGCGGCGCGGGACCGAACGCCTGTCCTTCCGGCGCGCCGTCGCCCTCGAGGACCGCCGGCGGGTCCCCGAGCCGTGGCGCCACGCCTACATCGGCTGGAGCCGCTACGCCGAGCACCTGCGCACGTACCACGATCTGTTCGGCCCCGACCGCGTCCACACGCTCTTCTGGGAGGATCTCGCCGCCGACCCGTCGCCCACCATGGCCGCGGTTGCCCGGTTCCTGGATATCGATCCGTCCGTCTTCGCGGAAGGCTGCGACGTCCCCGGTTCCAACAGTATGACAGTCCCCCGCTCGCGTTTGCTCTACTGGGCCACCAAGAACCTCGAGTCTTCGCTGCGTGGTCGGGGCGGGCCCGCCCGGCTGCTGCACCGGGCCCTGTTCCGCGCCACCGCCGCCAACCAGCGACGCGTCCGCCTGCCCGTGCCCGACTGGGCACGGGCCCGCCACGCCGAGTGGTTCGGCCGCAGCGACGCCGAACTCGCACGGATGCTCGGGCGAGCCCTCCCCTGGGCCGGCGCCCAATGAAAAACCCGCGTCCAACGCGGGTAGTGGTCTGCGTGGATGACGATCGCGCTCAGGCCTCGCCGATGTTCATCCCGCTGATCTTCGCCTCGAAGCAGATCTGATCGTTGACGATGCCCTGGATGTCCGTGAAGAACCGCCGGGGCGTCGCCTTGATCTCTTGGCACAGCACGAGCATCTCGTCGCCCACCGTCACGCTCTGGCGGAACACCGCGTTCTCGATCCGCAGGAACGCCGCCAGGTACGGCTTGGTCTGGCGGCACTGCCAGAGATAGCACGACAGCTGGGCCCCGGCCTCGACCATCAGCACGCCGGGGAGCATGGGCCGGTTGGGGAAGTGACCCCGCACCCAGAACTCCTCGCCCGTCACGCGCACCGAGCCCACCCCCTGGGTGAAGTCCGCGTTGGCCCACACGATCTTGTCGAGCAGGGCCATCTCGAACCGGTGCGGGATGATCGTCGCGATCTGCTCGCGCGTCGCCGCCGTCGCGGTCAGATCGATCCCGGTCAGGTCGATCAGGCGCGAACGCTCCGGCCGGGCCGGCGCGTCGGGGTTGGATTCGCGGGCGAGCGATGACATCGCGTGCTTATTCCTCGGTGTCCTTGCCCAGCATCTCCTTGCGGATCTCCTGGGCCAGGTTCTTGATGTCCTGCATGGTTTTGCGGACGCGGGTGCCCGCGGCCTTGTTGCCGCCCTTGGCCTTGTTGAAATCCTCGCGGCAGGACTCCACGAGACCCTGAAGCTTGTCGAGCGAATCCATAGGAGTCCCCCTTCTTGGGTTGGCCGCCCATCCCGGGCGGATCGTTTCGGTGTTCCGGCCCCACCGGGCCGGTCGAGCGTCATCTTACCCGCACACCGTGGGCAAGAGCCGCTCCAAGCGCTCCAAAGCCGCTCTCAGATACATCGGGTCGCCCTGTGTTCGGGAAAAGGCCGGGCTGGTCGCCGCCATGAGCACCCGGCGCACGTCCGCCAGGGTCATGTCCTCGTCCGGGGCGGGCAATCCCTGCGTCCGCCGGGCTTTGGCCAGGGTCATCAGGGGATCCACCCCCTGGAGCACCTCGTCCCGCCCCCAGCACAGCCGCTCCAGGTACAACGCGTCCTCGATCCAGCACCCCGGCGCGACCCGGGCCAAGTCGATCAGGGCCAGCGCCCCCCGCCCCCCGCCGTCCTCGACGGCCCGTCGCATCGCGTTGTGGGCGTGCACGTCCCGGTGGCACCAGGTGTCGATCGGCCGGGCGTTCCAGCGGGCCGCCAGATCCGGCAGCACCTCGCGCGCCCGGGCGAGCGCGTCGGGCCAGCCGTCGAGCCCGTCGGCCAGATACGCCCCGTCCATCTCCCGCGTGGCGCGCTCCAGCAGCCCCTCCCAGTCGTGGGACCGCGCCGGACGCTCTGAATCCACCGCCTGCTCGAGCACCGCCGCCGCGTGGAACCGGGCGGTCGTCTCGAACAGCGACCAGATGTCGCCGGCGTCCATCGCGTGCGCCCCCAGCGGCACGCCCGGGAAGCGTTCCATCACCAACCACGCGAAGTCGTAGCTGCCCAGCTCGAACCCGCCGGCCAGCACCCGGGGCGTGGGCAGGTTGACCGCGTCCGGGGCGTCCCAGCCCTCCTCGCTCGTCAGGCCCAGGCGTTTGGTCCACGCGTACTCTGGATACCCCACCGGGAACTTGACCACGCACTCGATCGTCCGCCCCCGCGCGGTCGTCCACTCGGCGAACCCCGTCCCCGCGCCGCCGTGCTGCCAGATGGCCTCGAACCAACGAACGGGGGAGAGATGGCCCCGGCAGGCGTCCCGCAGGACCGGTTCCAGGGTGCTCACCAGCGCGTGCCCGTCGTTCATGCCACCTCTTACCACAGCCTAGACGCAGCGTGGCGGTCCTGCAAACAGAATCCGCGCCCCGGGCATCCCCGCGATCCCCCCATCCCATCCGGAAAAAGCCGGTATTCTGGGCCCGTCCCAAAAAAATCAGCACGAGACGCTGGCACGCCCCCGGATCGATGGCATGTTGTAGATGTCCGGGCCAACGCCCGGGCCCGAATCCGAAAAACACCGCCGGGAAGCTTCCCGCCGGTTTGCCAAACTCTCTTTCTCTCTTTCTCTCTTGCCAAGACAGGCGAACAGCCGCCCCGGGACACCGGGGCGGCTGTTCTTTTGGTCCTCGGGGGCGGGCAACGGGCAACGGGCAATGGGCAATGGGCAATATGCAATGGGGAATGGGCGAAGAGACATGCGACGCGCCTCACGCTCGAACCGGGTGCCACGGCTTGCTCGCAAGCCGTGTCTTTCGTGAACCCTTGCGCCAGCGCTCGGCCCTGCGGGCCGACGGGGGGCAGGATGCCCCCCGCTCCGGGAGGAGATGGCGGGGAGGGCACGGCTTGCGAGCAAGCCGTGGCACCCGGGCGCTCGGCCGTGTTCCCGCGTGGTCACTCCACGAACACCGCGATCTCGTCCAGCGGCTTCTTGCCGATCTTCGGCACCGTCGCGTCCGGCGCCGGGTAGCCCATCGGGACCAGCAGGAACGGGCGCTCGTGCGCCGGGCGACCCAGCACCTCGGACAGGAACCGCATCGGGCTGGGCGTGTGCGTCACCGTCGCCAGCCCCGCCATGTGCGCGGCCGTCAGCAGCAGCCCCGTCGCGATCCCCACCGACTCGTTGAGGTAGTACACCTGCCCGCCGTCGTCCGTCTGTCGCAGCGCGAACACCACCACCAGCCAGGGCGCCACGTCCAGGAACGACTTGTCCGGGTTGGTCCCGAACGGTGCGAGGTCGGCCAGCCACCGCTCGCTGGCCCGCTCGGTGTAGAACGCCCGCTCTTCTTCCTCGGCCGCCAGGCGGATCCGGTGCTTCATCTCCGGGTTGGACACCGCCACGAACCGCCAGGGCTGCTTGTTGGCCCCCGACGGCGCGGTCCCCGCCGCCCGGATGACCGCTTCGATGGTCTCCCGCGACACCGGCGTGTCGGCGAACATCCGCACCGTCCGGCGCCGACGCACCACCTCGTAGAACGCGTTGGCCGCCTCCTCAGCCGGGCGCTCCGGGCGGTAGGGCACCAGCGGCTCGCGGGGGTGCTCGGCCGGCTTCGAGTACGAGGGCGTCCGCCGCGGGCCCGGCCCGGCGCCTTCCGGTCGCTCCGATGGATTTGTGGTGGTCATCGCGCAGGCGGCTCCCGTGAACAGTGGGGGGATCGGGTCAAGACGAGTCTACGGGCCACCTCCCGCCCGCCCCGTCCCCCGCCCTCCCTCGGGCGTGTGGACCCGCGGGCCCGCGGGGGCCGATACACCTCCCGATGGGCCCGGCGCTTCGGAACATTCACCGGTTGGGTGCGGCGGTCGCCGTGGGCGCGGTCGCGCCCGCGTTCGCCCAGCCGAGCGGCCCCGAGCCGGAACGCCCCAGCGCCGCCCAACGCCTCGTCCGAGTCTTCGATTTCGAAGAGTCCGCCTACAACCCCCTGCCCGTGCCGTTCGGCTGGATCCGCGCCCAGAACGACCCCGCCGTCCCCCGCGACCGCCCCGGCTTTCCCATCTGGAACGGCGGAATCCTCGACTACGAGTCCCCCGCGTGGTCCGGCTCCGGATCGGTCTACCTGCCCGCCCGCGGTGGCTCGGCCAGCCTCCGCCTGCTCTCGGGCGTCATCGGCGTCTTCCCCGGCGCCGACTACGGCGTGCGCGTCCGCGTCCGCACCGAGAACATGGTCCACGCCCGCGCCGCCCTGGCCGCCCGCCTGCTCGACCAGCAGGGGCGCGTCCTCGCCCGGACCGAGGCCGTCTCCGAGCCGATCCGCTCCAGGGGCGGATGGTCCGACCTGCTCGTACAGGTCCCGGGCATCGACGACCGCGCCGCCTACCTGCAGATCGAGATGCTCGTCCTCCAGCCGCGCCAGCAGCCCGGGCAGGACCGCACCCGCCCGTTCCGCGTCTGGAATGAGGACTACCACGCGGGCGCGTGGTTCGACGACCTGACCGTCACGCTCCTGCCCCGGCTGGAGATCAGCACCGGCCATCCCGGCCAGGCCATCCCCTCCGACGCCACGCCCGAACTGACCGTGCTCATCCGCGACCTGACCGGCGAGCACCTCAACGCCCGCGTGGTCGTGCTCGACGCCGACGGCCAGGTGGTCGACGAGGCCGCCCTCGCACCCGGCCAGGGGCGGATGATCGAACGCTTCACCCCGAGCCTGCCCGCCCCCGGCTGTTACCGCGCCGCCCTGCTCGTCGACGGCGACAACGGCCGCGTGGGCATGAGCGTGCTCGACTTCGCGTGGGGCGCGCCCGAGGACGAGCACGCCGAGCCGGCGCGCAGCTTCGCCGTCCGCGCCCCGGCGGTCGACAGCGCCGGCGCCGCCGCGCTGCCGACGATGGTCGCCTGGTCGGGCGTCGCCCGCGCCGTGGTCGGCGTCTGGGACGAGTCGCTCACGCGCGACACCGCCGTCCCGGGGGTCAACCCCGCCTTCGAGGCCGTCCGCACGCTGCTCAACGACGGCGTCGAGGTCACCGCCGCCCTCGACAGCGCCCCGCGCGATCTCGCCGACCTGATCGGGCGCGACGCGTGGGACGTGCCAGGCGTGCTCACCGGCGACGAGGCCCTGTGGATGCCCTGGTCCGAGCGCATGCTCGACGACTACGGCCAGGGCGTCCTCTCCTGGCAGATCGGGCGCGAGAGCACCGGCACCGACGCCGCCCGCCGCGCCGCCGAGATCGACGCCGTCGGATCGGTCGTCGCCAAGTGGGTCCCCGGGCCCGAACTCAGGAGTGTCTGGCCGATCGGCGTCGGCGTGCCCGCCGAGCTGGTCGCCCCCGCCCGCGGCCTCGTGATCCGCGACGACGGCGCGGGCGACGACGACTCCCTGGCCGCCCTCGTTTCCGAGTGGGCCGTGCTGGCCCGCGCGGCCGATACCGACGCAGACCCGCCCACCCTGACCATCGAGTTCCCCGCCACCCGCGACGGGCGTCTCTCCCGCGCCGTGCTCGGCAAGCTCGCCAGGCGCGTCATCACCGCCTGGGCCGCCGCCCGGCGTGAGAACGTCCAGGCTTCGGTCCGCTTCGCGCTCTCCGAGCCGTGGCGCTCCACCGGGGGCCTGCGTCCCACGATGATGCCCACCCCCGAGCTGGCCGCGTGGCGCACGCTCGCCTCCGTCCTGGGCCCGCAGGACGGCGCGGTCCGCGAGCTCGACCTGCTGCCCGGCGTGCGGACCCTGCTCACCGGCTCGGACGACCGGGGCGTGCTCATCGCGTGGCTGACCGACCCCGACGCGCCCGTGACCACGCTGGAGCTGCCCCTGAACATCGGCCCCGTGCGGCGGGTCGACCTGCTCGGCGAGCGGCGCACGCTCGAGCCGACCGAGGACGGATCGCTGGGCGTGTCCTGGCACCGCGTGTCGCTGTCGCGCGAGCCGGTCATCGTCGAGGGCGTCCGGGCCGACCTGCTCCGCTTCATGGCCGGCGTCCGTCTCACGCCCGACCGGCTCGAGCCCGTGCTCGACCGCCAGCGCGCCGCGCTGACCGTGTCGAACCCCTGGGCCTACCCGATCCGCGGGCGCGTCTTCATCGTCGAGCCCGGCGGCCTGTCCGCCGGCCCCGAGGGACGCGACCGCTCCTGGAGCGTCACGCCCCGCGTCGTCCCCTTCGCCCTCGACGCGGGCCAGACCCTGACAGAACCGGTCGACGTCGCCTTCGGCGCGGGCCAGGAATCCGGCTGGATCCCGGCCGTCTTCGACGTCCAGCTCTTCGCCGACCAGGAGTACCCCATGCTCCGCGTGCCCCGGCGCATGCGGATCGACTCGCAGGACCTGGCCCTGGACGTCACCGCCTACCGCACCGAATCCGGCGCGGTCGCCGTCCACGCCATCGTCACCAACCGGTCCGACGAGTCTCGCTCGGTGGACCTGGCCGCCGTCGCCGCGGGCGCCGCCCGCGAGCGGGCCACCATCAATGGCCTGCCCGAGTCCGCCACCGCCCAGCGCCGGTTCCTCATCGACAACGTCGAGCCGGGCGCCCGCATCTCCGTCGGCCTGACCGAGCGCACGACCGGCATACGCCTGACGAAAACCATCGACGCGCCCTGACTTACATCCGCCGCGCACCCCGGCCGCTCGCAAAAAAGGTTTGGGGCGCAGGGAATCAGCGCGGGCGCAGCACGAACAGCGCGTAGCCCAGCGTCGGCGGGCCGATCTCCTCGCCCGCGTCGTCGGCCACCCGCTCGATCCGCATCGCCGACGTGTCGATCAACCGAGTCCACTCGCCCAGCGTGTAGGTCCGCAGCGTGTAGCGGCTGTCGCGGTGCTCCTCGCCGCCCGGCGTGCGGATGTGCAGGTGGCTCAGCACGGTCTCGGTCCGGTCGCCCGGCCCGCCGGCGGAGCGGTCCGGGGGGACGTAGTTGACCGTCTGCGTCACCCGGCACGGCCCACGCGCTCCGACCCACACGTCCTCGCTCGGCTGCTCGAGGTCGTAGTCCGTCACCGAGAGCCCCACCAGGTACACGCCCCGTGGCGTCAGGCAGCGCGACACCTCGGCCAGGTGCTTCCGCACCGCGTCGTCGGTATGCAGGTGGCGGATCGTGTTGATCAGGTTGAACGCCGCGTCCGCCGGCCCCGCCCCCCGCGGCACCGCGTCGGCGAAATCGGTCATGTCCGCGGTGAACAGCGTCAGGCGCTTGAGCAGCCCCGCCCGCTCGGCGCGCTCCCGCGCGTCGTCGATCATCGCCCCGGACAGATCGAAGCCGATCCCCCGGTGCCCGTTCTTCGCCAGCGCGCGCAGGTAGCGGCCCGTGCCGCACGCCGGCTCGAGCAGCGTGAGCGCCCGCGCGTGCCCGCAGGAGCGACGCGCCAGCGTCTGCACGACCCGCGCCTCGTCCGCCGTGCCCGGCGCGTGCAGGATGTCGTACACCACCGGATCGGCGTAGAAGTGGGATTGGTCTGTTCGGTCCACCCCGGAGGGTAGCAGCCAGAATGAGCACGATTTCACCCGCGGTTCAGGGGCGTGTCACCGGTCCGAAGAACATAAAGGTGCAGGCGACGCGATCTCGCCGCTCCGAACCACACACTTTCCGAAAGGGGCTGCCCGTGAGCACCAGCAAGAAACTCTCCGACCGCACCATCGCCATCCTCTCCACCAACGGCTTCGAGCAGAGCGAACTGATCGAGCCGCTCGAAAAACTCCGCGAAGCGGGCGCCACCGTCCACGTCGTCTCCCCCGACAAGGGCGAGATCAAGGGCTGGAAGGACGGCGACTGGGGCAAGAGCGTCCCGGTGGACCGCACCATCGACGAGGCCCAGGCGCACCTGGACGAGTACGACGCGCTTGTCCTCCCCGGCGGCGTCATGAACCCCGACCAGCTCCGCATGCGCGAGGACGCCACCACCTTCGTCCGCGCCTTCTTCAAGGCCGGAAAGCCCGTCTCGGCCATCTGCCACGCCCCGCAGATCCTCATCGACTGCGGCGTGATCGAGGGCCGCGAGCTGACCAGCTACCCGTCCATCAAGAACGATCTCAAGAACGCCGGCGCGCGCTGGGTCGACAAGGAGGTCGTCTGCGACCAGGGCCTGACCACCAGCCGCTCACCCAAGGACCTCCCCGCGTTCATCCGCAAGACCATCGAGGAGATCGCCGAAGGCGTGCACGCGGGCCAGAAGACGGCCTGATTCATCCCCCCGCCTGGGGGGCGGACCGTCCATGGACGCGAGTTCCGAACGGACCGGCGCTGCCCGCCGGCTCCCGACGGCACGCACTCGCGCCGGCCGTGTGTATTCCCCGCGGCCGGCGTCCTCGCGCGCCCGCATAGACTGGGGACCCGCGCCCGACCCGGGCGGAAAGGCCCCCATGACCGCGCCCGCACCCTCCGAGTCGGCCCTGCCCTCCGATCCCGTCGCGACGATGCTCGCCCACAACGCCTGGGCCAACCGCCACCTCATCGAGGCCTGCGCCGCCCTGACCGACGAGCAGCTCGACCGCGAGTTCCCCATGGGCCTGGGCACCCTCCGCCGGACCGTTACCCACATCATCGGGGCCATGCGCGGCTGGACCGACCTGCTGGCCAAGCGCCCCGCCCGCGACCGCCTGGAAAACCACGCGCCCGTCGGCCCCGCCGAGTGGCAGACCCTGCACGACGAGGCCGCCGCCGACATGGCCGAGCACGCCTTGGCCGGGCCGATCGACGAGGTCCTCACCGCCGAGCGGGCGGGCAAGTCCTACTCGTTCGTCCGATCGCACGTCCTCGTCCACGTCACCACCCACGGCGTCCACCACCGCGCCCAGTGCCTCAACATGCTCCGCCAACTGGGCGTGACCGACCTTCCGCCCAACAGCGGCATGACCTGGGCCATGACCGACGGGGCCTGATCCCGCGTTACGGGCAGCCCGCCTGATAGTCCGCTACGAACCGCGCGATGTCGAAGAAGTTCAGCTGCCCGTCCCCCGTCAGGTCCGCCGCCGGGTCCCCCGCGTTGTACATCGCGATGAATGCTTGGATGTCGAAGAAGTTCACCACCCCGTCGCAGTTGATGTCGATGGTGCACAGGTCGATCGGCTGCGTGGACACCTGCACGTCGTCCATGCCGTTGAGAAAATCGAAGTTCCCCAGCGGCGACACGAAAATCTTGCTCACACCCTCACGGACGATGAAGCCGGCGAAGCAGCCCGCAACGATCGGCTCCGCGTCCACGGCGACGACCAGCTCGTCCTGCGCGTTGTACGCCTCGATCCGAACCCAATCGCCCTGCGCATTCACCTGCCCGAACGCGTAGATCAGGTCGTCCGGATCGTCCGGGCGGATCACCCATGAACTCCCCGCGGGTCTTCCGTTGCCGAAGTTGATGATCCAGCTGGTGCCCGACGGGGCAGCGCCGAAAGTCTGGATGATGGGCAGCGGCGCCGGTGACCCGTCCGGGTACTCCGGCGCGAACCGCGCTCCGTTGCCCGGCATGTCGCCCACGGGCTGACCGCCCACGAGAGACTCGAAGTCCTCCAGCAACGCCAGGCCACGCGAGTCAGTGTTGAACTGCGCACGGGTTTCTGTCAGCGGCCCCGAATAGGTCACCACGTCGCCCGCGCACAACCCCGCGGCCGCCCCCAACGCCCCCGCCAAAGCCCATTTCCGTATCTCTTGCATAGTGCATGCCCTCCGAACGCGAGTCTAACGGACCGACCCGCGCCCGCAAAGCCCAAAATCGCCCTTTCCCGGGGGGTCATCGCGGCCCGTCGCCAAACGCGAGTCTCCCTATCATGGCCGCCGCCCACGCACCCCCCCCCACATGCCCGCCCCCGCCCCGATCCCGCCCGAGTTCCTCGCGCAGTACGACGCCGAGCGTGCGGCCAAACTGCGCCGCCGCGCCGTCTGGTACAGCATCACCGTCCTCGCCCTCGTCGGCATCAGCTGGGCCATGACCATCTACGAAGTCGCCCAGGGCACCGCCTTCACCGGCGGCGACTCCGTCGGCTCCGGCGAGCTCCTCACCGACACCCTCTTCACCGCCATCTTCGCCGGCACGCTCGTCCACTTCGCCCGGCGCGTCCGCCCGCGGGCCGAGGTCGTCCGCGCCTTCCAGTGGGTCATCGCCGTCGCCGGCCTCACCGCCGTCACCATCTCCCCCCTCGTGATGAACACCGGCGTCCTCCCTGGCGCCACCCTCGACCGCACGCCGCAGGCCGACCTCTCCCAGGCCTCCGTCTCGCTCTTCACCGTCTTCCTCATCCACTTCCTCGCCTCGGTCTTCGTCGCTCTGACGCCCAAGGAGGGCCTCCGCCCGCTGCTGCCGATCTACGCCGCCTTCGCGGCGTGGGTGCTGCTCGTCTCCGCCAACACCTGGCCCCAGCGCGCCGTGCTGCTCGCGGGCGCCCCGCTCATCGCCGCCCCGGGCCTCGCGTGGTCGTGGTGGCGCTACCGCAGCTTCACCGACCGCTTCCACGCACGCGCCCTGCAGAAGCGATACTCCGAGGTCACCCGCGAACTCACCGACGCCCGACGCATCCACGAGGCCCTCTTCCCCCCGCCGATCACCCGAGGCCCCGTGCGCGTCACCTACCACTACGAGCCCATGCGCGAGATCGGCGGCGACTTCCTCTTCGTCCGCCCCCTCGCCTTCCCGCCCTCCGCCCCCGAAGGGCCCGTCTTGGTCGTCCTCATCGACGTCACCGGCCACGGCATCGCCGCCGCCCTGGCCGTCAACCGTCTCCACGCCGAACTCGACGCCCTCTGCGCCCGCGGCCCGCTCCCCGAGCCCGCCGCCGTCATCCGCGCCCTCAACACCTTCACCGAACAGGTCCTCGCCCCCGGCGCGATGTTCGCCACCGCCATCGCCATCCGCGTCGAGCCCGGACCCACGCCCACCGTCCGCTGGGCCAGCGCCGGCCACCCGCCCGCCTGCCTGCGCACCCCCGACCAACCCGCCCGCACCCTGGGCAGCACCGCCACGATGCTCGGCGTCCTCCCGCCCGACCTGTTCGACTGCGATGAGGGCACCGAGCCCCTCCCCCCCGGATCGGCCATCGTCGCCTTCACCGACGGCGCATCGGAAGTCACCGACGCCGCCGGCCGCCAACTCGGCCTCGTCGGCCTGCGCCGCCTGATCGAGACCGCCCCGGAGGGCCCCCTGACCGACACCCTCGCCCGCGCCGTCGCCGCCCACCGCGCCGCCCCGCCCGCCGACGACACCCTGATCGTCGAGATCACACCGCAATCCGCCACCTGAACCGCCCGCCCGACCGCCCCCTACACTCCCCCAGATCGCGCGGGGCGCCCCGGACACTCTTCCGGCGGCTGAGACGAACCCGTAGAACCTGATCCGGTTCGCACCGGCGGAGGGAACGCGATCGCGGGCTTGATCCCTCGCCCGCCCCTCCGTGTCCACGCTGTTCTTCCCGCCACACGGAGGCGACCCATGACCCCGACGACCACCACCAACCTCCCCGCCCACCTCTCCGAAGGCTCCCCCGCCTGGAAGGCCAACGACCACACCACCGCCGGCCTGCGCACCGCCAGTGACCTCAAGGCCCGCTACCGCACCACCAACCCCGGCCCCGCCACCCCCGACGGCTCCTACCAACTCCCCGTCCACGGCGCCTTCAACCCCGGCGCCGACGACAAAGCGCCCACCCCCGGCTCCTTCGCCAACAAGGCCGACATCGGCGGCCCGCTCATGTTCTCCAGCCCCGACACCCCCGGCATGCCCGCACCCAGCGACAAAACCGCCTGGGACTTCCTCCCCGACGACTGGACCGTCGAACTACTCGACAACGCCGATCAAGCTCCCGCCGCCTCCAGCCCCTGCGCCCACGAAGCCCACGTCTTCACCGACGCCCGCGGCACCACCCGCCGCGTCACCACCCCGCCCGGCTTCACCCCCATCACCCAGCTCGAATCCGCCCGCCTCGGCATCATCACGCCGCAGATGCGCCGCGTCGCCGAGCGCGAGCCCCACCTCACCCCCGCCCAGGTCCGCGACGAGATCGCCGCCGGCCGCCTGATCATCCCCGCCAACATCCACCACCTCGCCCACAACCTCGACCCCATGGCCATCGGCCGCGCCAGCCGCACCAAGGTCAACGCCAACATGGGCGCGTCACCGGTCAGCAGCAGCACCGACGAAGAAGTCGAGAAACTCCAATGGGCCGAGAAGTGGGGCGGCGATACCGTGATGGACCTCTCTACCGGCGGCGACCTCGACGCCACCCGCGCCGCCATCATCCACAACGCCACCGTCCCCATCGGCACCGTCCCGATCTACTCCATGATCATCGGACGCAAGATCGAAGACCTCAACAAAGAGATCATCCTCGAAACCATCGAGCACCAGGCCCGCCAGGGCGTGGACTACATGACCATCCACGCCGGCGTCCGCAAGGCCCACATCCCCCTCGTCAAGAACCGCCTCATCGGCATCGTCTCCCGCGGCGGCTCCCTCCTCGCCAAGTGGTGCCTCGTCCACAACGCCGAAAACCCCATGTACACCCTCTGGGACGACATCTGCCAGATCCTCCGCCAGCACGATGTCTCCTTCTCCATCGGCGACGGCCTCCGCCCCGGCGGCCTCGCCGACGCCACCGACCTCGCCCAGCTCGCCGAACTCCAGACCATCGGCGAACTCACCGAACGCGCCTGGCGCCACGGCGTCCAGGTTATGGTCGAAGGCCCCGGCCACGTCCCCTTCGACCAGATCGAGTTCAACGCCAAACTCCAGCGCCGCCTCTGCCACGGCGCACCCTTCTATGTCTTGGGCCCCCTGGTCACCGACGTCTTCCCCGGCTACGACCACATCACCTCCTGCATCGGCGCAACGTCCATCGCCTACCACGGCGCGTCCATGCTCTGCTACGTCACCCCCAAGGAGCACCTCGGCCTGCCCAAGAAGGGCGACGTCAAGGAAGGCTGCATCGCCTACAAAATCGCCGCCCACGCCGCCGACGTCGCCCTGGGCATCCCCGGCACCCGAGACTGGGACGACAGCCTCACCAAGGCCCGCGCCGCCCTGAACTGGTCCAAGCACTTCGAACTCGCCTTCGACGAGGACACCGCCCGCGCCTACCACGACGAGGACCTCGACGTCGACACCGACTTCTGCGCCATGTGCGGCCACGACTGGTGCTCCGTCCGCATCTCCAAAGAGATCCAGGACTTCGCCTCCGGCAAGGCCGACGGCTTCGAGCGCATGGGCGCCGGCGGCAAGGCCGGAGCCCCCATCAAGTCCGACGCCCTCAGCGAAGAACAGCAGGCCATCCTCAAGCAACGCGGCTACCTCAAGCCCGAGGAGATCCACAAACTCGCCGCCAAGGTGAAAACCGCCGTGGCCAAGGGCTCCCAGATAGCCCCGAACGGAAGTGAGGGGATGGCTTCCGCCGACAAGGGTTCGCCCTCCGCCAAGGCCGAGCCCAAACCCTCCTGCCACTCCGACTTCGTCGACCCCGACGAAGCCAAAAAGGTCCAGGGCGAGGCCCTCGTCCAACTCAACACCGCCCCGGCCCACAACCTGCCGAGCGGGGATCGGTTGATCTGATACCGAATCGGATTTCGGCTAGCTGATACCGGCAGTTGCCCTCGCCGCCGTCACTCTTCCGGACACATGAGGTCTCAAAGCATGGTCACGTCCGAGCAGATCGATCTCTGGCGGTCCTCGAAATCAGAGCATGCCAAACTTGAGTTCAAGGAGGCGAAGAACAGTTTCAGCCTTGAAAAGCTCTATGAGTACTGCGTCGCGATCGCGAACGAGGGTGGTGGACACCTTGTACTCGGCATCTCGGACAAGCCGCCGCGTCAAGTCGTCGGTACCGCAGCTTTCGAAAACCCCGTGAAGACAGTCGAGCAGGTCCAAACAAAGATCGGCTTTCATGTAGAGATCGAGGTCGTCAATCATCCGGATGGCCGTGTGGTAGCCGTTTCAATCCCAGGGCGACCTCGTGGTACGGTGTACAACCTCGATGGACGCTATTTGATGCGGTCCGGCGAATCGCTTGTTTCGATGACGGAAGATCGGCTTCGAACAATCTTTGCCGAGGGCAAGCCGGACTGGTTGGAAGAAGTCTCCCGCGCGAACATGACCGGCCAGCAGGTCATCGATTTGCTTGACACGCAAACCTTCTTCGAACTGCTCAAAGAGCCCTTCCCCACCGATTCCGCCGCGATCCTTGACCGCCTCGTCCGCGAGCGATTGCTCATCAAGAGAGGCGACAACTACGACCTCGTCAGACTGGGCGGACTGCTGCTCGCACGCCAACTCGAAGACTTTCCTGATCTCCGTCGCAAAGCCGCCCGTGTGGTCGTGTACAACGGAGAATCCAAGTTGGACACCAAGCTGGATCAGACAGGTGGCAAAGGCTACGCGGTCGGTTTCCGTGGCCTCATCCGCTTCATCATGTCCCAACTCCCACAGAACGAGGTGGTCGAAGACGCGATCCGTCAAGAGGTCAAGCTGATCCCCGAGATCGCTATCCGCGAACTCGTCGCCAATGCCCTAGTCCATCAAGACTTTTTGATCACCGGCTCATCTGTCATGATCGAGGTCTACTCAAATAGAATCGAGATCTCAAACCCTGGTACACCGATAGTCGAAACTGATCGTTTTATCGACAGCTACCAGTCGCGCAATGAACGCCTCGCAGACCTCATGCGCCGGTTTGGAGTTTGCGAGGAAAAGGGCAGTGGAATCGACAAGGTCTTCAAAGCAGCAGAGGTCTATCAACTGGCACCGCCGGAGATTCGAGAGGAGTATCGCCGGACATCAGTTGTTCTTGCCGGGCCAAAGCCGTTTGAAGATATGGATCGCAACGAACGCATTCGGGCCTGCTTTCAGCATGCTGGCCTGAAAAGGGTGATGAATGACTTCATGACCAATCAGTCCCTGCGTGAACGGTTCAAACTTCCAGACTCCAAGAACGCCACTGTCTCCCAGATCATCGCGGCCACATTGGAGGCACGCCTAATCAAAGCGGATGAGTCAGTCGGCAACTCAACGAAGTTGCGAAGGTATTTACCCTATTGGGCGTGACTTGTTTCCTTAAGCGTGCACCAGACTCCTGGCCAAGAAACCGCCTCTAGTCGCTCCTAAAGCCATTTTTCTCCTTAAGCGTCCTCCCGGCACCTGGGCTTTAGTGCCTACCTGCGGCCCGACTTCCACTTCTGTGCGCCGTTTCGCGTACATACCCCAAATCCCCCTTGACCCCCGCCCCCAACCCCGTATCTTCGGGGCCATGAACACAACCCAAACAAAGCGCCCCGCCCTCTCCCCCGCGGCCCACGCCCTCCTCGCCGACTTCGACCACCCCGACCTCACCACCCCCGACCTCGCCCGCCGCCACAACCTCACCCTCGACCAGCTCCACGCGCTCGCGGCCGCCCCCGCCTTCCAGCACGCCCTGGCCCTCCTCCGCGCCCTCAACCAACTCCGCCGCCCCCTCCAAATCGCCCGCGCCCACGCCCAGGCCGCCCAGACCCTCACCGTCTTGGCCGAGCGCACCCCCACCAGCGCCACCGCCGCCAAAGAAGCCCGCCTGGCCATCAAGGACCTCCTCAAACTCCTCGCCGACCCCGACCCGCTCCCCGCCCCGGGTGCCACGGCTTGCTCGCAAGCCGTGTCCCATCCGACGCAACCCCCGCCGAACCCCACCCCACCCCCCGAAACCCGCTCCGAAAGTGGGGGCGCGGCGGCCCCCGCCCCCACACCGCAAACCAACAAACCAACCCAACCCCCCCCCCGCAGCCCCCGCCCCCCCCCCAAACGCCCCCGCAACACCAAACCCCGCCCCAAAGCCCGAAGCCGCTGACACCCCACCCGAGCAGGTGGTCCACCCGGCACTTTTTGTCCCAAGTTCTTGAGCCGACCCCCGCCCCCCGGTAGGTTGGTTCCACCGGCCCGCCCCGACGCGCAACACGGCGCGGAGGCGGCCAGCACCGCTCGGGAGGGATCAACATGGCTTCCAGCACCGTACCCGCGGCCGTCTCAGCCGCGATCATGGCCGTGGCCACCGGCCCGCTCGCCGCCGCCGACTTCTTCGTCGCCCCCGCCGACACCGCCGGCCTCATCGCCGCCGTCCAGGCCGCCAACGCCGACCCGGGCCACGACACCATCCACCTCGCGTCCGGCTCGACCTACACCTTCGCCGCCGGCTCGTTCAGTTCCAGCGCCCTGCCCGTCATCACGGACGAACTGACCATCGATGGCAACGGCGCCACCATCCGGCGCGACAGCGCGTCCGGCTTCCGGCTCATCTACAACAGCGACCAGCTCACGCTCAACAATCTCACCATCGCGAATGGCGCGTTGGGCACCGGCGCGGGCATCCGCAACGACGGGACGCTCGTCCTCAACGATTGCACACTCATCGACAACGGCGGCGGCGGCAATGGCGGCGCGATCTTCACCGCGATCGGAACAAGCTTCGAGGCGAACGGCTCGCTGTTCCATCGCAACTCCGCGGGCGGCGGCAGCGGAGGCGTGATCTACAGCGACCGCGCCGATGTCGTCTTCACCGGCTGCACCTTCACCGAGAACGATGCCTCCCAGGGCGGCGCGATCGACAACGCCGGCTCGCTCATCGTCGAGGGATGCACCTTCACGGACAACTTCACCACCAGCGGCCTCGGCGGCGCGATCAACAACTTCAACCAGGGCACGCTCGAGGTCACGGGCTCCACCTTCACCGGCAACCAGGCCGGCAACTCCGGCGGCGCGATCCAGCAGAGCGGAATCTCCGTGACCATCGCGGACAGCCTGTTCACCGGCAACGCGGCCCTCAGCCGCGACGGCGGAGCGATCTACGCCCAGAGCGGCGCCGTCGTCATCGAGCGATGCGTGTTCATCGGCAATACCGCCCAGGACGACGGCGGCGCCATCAACGCCGCCACGCCCGTCGCCATGACCGACTGCCTGATCCAGGGCAACACCGCCGGTCAGGACGGCGGCGGGCTCAACGGCTTCAACTCCAACGCGTACACCCTCGACCGCGTCACCATCGCCGACAACACCGCCGCACGCGACGGCGGCGGCGTCCGCGTGTTCGGCAACGCCAACGCCTTCGTGAACACCACCATCAGCGCCAACCACGCCGGCAACGACGGCGGCGCGCTCTGGATCTGGTCCGCCTCCGGCACCACCATCACCAACACCACCATCCACGCCAACACCGCCGGCGACACCGGCGGCGGCCTCCGCATCCAGTCCGGCCCGCTCGCCCTGTCCAACTCGATCGTCTCCGGCAGCACCGGCGTCGACATCTTCGGTCCCATCAACGACGCCGGCCACAACCTCGTCCAGGACGGGTCCGGCCTGACCGCCCCGACCAGCAAGACCGGCGACCCCATGCTCGCCCCCCTGGCCGACAACGGCGGCCTGACGCTCACCCACCACCTGATCTTCGGCAGCCCCGCCATCCACGCCGGTGACTGCGCCGGCGGCACCCTGACCACGGACCAACGCGGCGTCGCCCGGCCCCAGGACCCCTTCGGCTGCGACATCGGCGCCTACGAGGCCCCGCCCTGCGGGCCGGACCTCAACGGCGACGTCCGGCTCAACTTCTTCGACATCCAGCAGCTCGTCGCCTGGTTCGTCGCCGCCGACCCCCGGGCCGATCACGACGGCAACGGCTCCATCAACTTCTTCGACATCCAGACCTTCCTCGCCGACTTCACCCTCGGATGCCCATAGCGATCGCTCCCTCCCTCTGCCGAGTCCCCTCCCCACAAAATCTGATCCGAACCACCCACCGGGGTCTTGCACCCGCCCCGCCCCCCCGGTATCTTGATCCCGCCCGATCGGGGCCAACACAAGGGGGGCACACAAATGGAAGGCAAAGTCGGCGGCATCCTCATCGGCGTCATCATCGCGGTCGGCGTGGTCTGGTTCCGCTACTCCAACAAGGACACCCGCGACCAGGACCTCCGCGACACCGCGTATTCGCTCTTCGAAACCGTCACCGACCCCGCGCGCGACGCCCGCGTCCTCGGCGACTGGTTCGAACGCCACCACGAGACCTGCTTCGACGCCAACTACCGCATGGGCGGCCGGCGCACCAGCACCCAGTTCGACGAGACCGGCTACTGGAACGACCTCTTCGACGCCATGAACGCCGAAGCCGCCCGCGCCAACCGCACCGACCTCACCGAAGACCTCCGCCGCCTCCGCCTCCGCGCCCGCGGCTAACCCCCACCGGGTGCCACAACTCCGGGTCCCACTCCACTAGGTCCAATCCGCCGCACCAACACTCCTCCCCCGCGCCTGCGGGGGAGGTGGCACGCGCAGCGTGACGGAGGGGGCGTCTCCCCCGACCCACCCCCCGCCCCAATTCCCCGCCGTCCCCTCCCCGTTTTCTGGTACCCTCAGGGCCACACGCACCCGCCGCGAGCCCCCCGCCTCCCCGCCGAGGCGGGACGCCCGCGCGCCCGAAGAAGGAGCACCCATGGGACGCGCCATCCTCTCCGTCATCGCCGGCTACTTCACCATGTTCGTCATCGTGATGGTCGGCCTCACCGGCGCCTACCTCGCCATGGGCACCGACAAGGCCTTCCAGCCAGGCGTCTACGACGTCAGCACCCTCTGGATCGGCGTCTGGGCCGCCGTCTCCATCATCGCCGCCGTCATCGGCGGCCTCGTCGCCGGCAAGATCGCCCGCACCATGACCCCCGTCTGGGTCCTCATCGGCATCGTCCTCGTGCTCGGACTGCTCCAGGCCGTCGGCATCATGGTCGCCCCCGAGCCCGCCGCCGAGGAACTCGTCCGCGCCGGCGACGTGCCCAACTTCGAAGCCATGATGAAGGCCCGCCAGCCGGTCTGGATGGCCGTCCTCAACCCGCTGATCGGCGCCGCCGGCGTCCTCGTCGGGGCCCGCATGGCCGGACGGTGCGCCGCCAACCCCCCGCAGGATCCCGCCGCCTGATCCCGCCGTCATCCGGGGCGAACTCCGGAACCTAGAGTCCCCCCGTGAACGAAGCCGCCAACTTCCACGCCGCCATCATCGAGTCGAGCGCCCGGGCCCTGGCCGCCCACGCCACCGAGCTCCTTCTCGACCGCTGCCCCGCGGCCCACGCCTTTGGTGACCCCGCCTTCCGCGCCTGGCAGGAGCACATCGCCGGGCGCCTGCTCGAACTGGCCGGCGCCATGCGCGCCGGCGAGCCCGGGCTCTTCGGCGACCAGCTCCACTGGGGCAAGATCGCCTTCGCCGCCCGGGGCCTCAGCTCCAACGAACTCGAGGCCAGCACCGACGCCCTCCACGAGGCCCTGGTCGAGGGCCTGCCGCCCGGCGCCAACGAGTCCGTCGCCCCCTACCTCGCCGCCGCCCGCGGCGCCCTGGCCCGCGAGGTCCGCCACGCCGCGCCCGCCATCGCCGGGCCGCACGGCGAACTCGCCGCCCGCTACATGGTCGCCCTGCTCGAGGGCGACCGCCGCGCCGCGATCGCCTGCATCCTCGACGCCCTGGACGCCGGCCTGCCCCCGCGCGACGCCCTCATCCACGTCCTGGTCCCCGTCGCCCGGGAGATCGGACGCATGTGGCACCTCGGCGAGGTCACCATCGGCGAGGAGCACTTCACCTCCACGACCGCCTCGCTGGTCATGGGCGCCGTCCGCCAGCGCATGAAGATGGTCGCCCCCAACGACCGCTGCGCCGTGATCGCGTCGGTCCCCGGCAACCGCCACGACCTCGCCGGGCGGATCGCCGGGCTGCTGCTCGAGGCCGCCGGCTGGCGCGTGATCGACATGGGCGTGGAGATGCCCGCCCACGACCTCGTCCGGTCCGTCGGCGATTTCGAGGCCGACGTGGTGGTGCTCAGCGTGATGCTCACCACCCAGCTCGACACCGCCAAATCCACGATCGCCGCCCTCAAGTCCGACCCGCGGTCCGAGCGGGCCGCCATCGTCGTCGGCGGGCACGTGTTCGACCAGGCGCCCACCCTCTGGAAGCGCATGGGCGTCGACGCCCACGCCCGCACGCTCGGCCAGATCACCGAACTCGCCGACGCCGTCTGGAAGGCCCGCACCTCCGGGGCCGACCGATCGGACGCGGACGACGGAGCCGCCGATGACTGATTCCGTCGTGACCGTCACCCTCGGCGCCGAGCCCTACGCGACGCGTGTCACCGCCGGACGCCACAGCGTCGTCGTCGACGAGCCCGGCGCTCTGGGCGGCAAGGACACCGGGCCGGGTCCGTACGACCTCCTGCTCGCCAGTCTCGGCTCGTGCAAGGCCATCACCGCCAGGATGTACGCCGACCGCAAGGGCTGGCCGCTGGAAGCCGTCCGCGTCCAACTGGCCCACAGCCGCCCGGAAGGACGGGGCGGACCCGAACTGATCACCGCGGCCCTCGCGTTCGACGGCGACCTGACCGACGACCAGCGCGCCCGACTGCTGGAGATCGCCGAGAAGTGCCCGGTCCAGAAGACCATCTCCGGCGGCCTGCGCGTCGAGGCCACGCTGTCGGAGTGATTCAGTCCCGGCCGACCTGGTCGGTCCGGTCGACCCCGCACGACCCGTGCTCGCACGAGCCGCCCGTTCCATCTCCGTCCCGGCGGGCGAACCAGCGCAGGCGGTTGCGGGCGATCACGTCGTAGACCCGCGCGAACAGCGGGCCGACCACCGGCCACGCCAGCAGCCGCGCGACCCACCGCCAGCCCGCCGCCCGCAGCGCGTCCCGCACCGCGTCCGGGCCCTTGGACACCGACCCGTCCGCGTGCACGGCGTGCATCGCGCCCTCCAGCGCCTCGGGTTGGATGCCCGCTTCCGACGCCGGGCCAGAATCGGACCGGAAGTCGACCAGGCGCACCCGCCCGCGCCCGCGGTCCATGCGGCGCAGGGCGTCCGCGGAGCGGCAGCACAGCGAGCAGTGCCCGTCGTAGAGCACGGTCAGCGGGGATGTCTGGTCGGGTCCCACGCGGGATGCTACGCGGTCAGGGCAGGATGCCCTTGAGCGCGTCGCCGATCTCCTCGGGCGTCACGTCGGTCACGCCCTTGTCCTTGGAGCGGGTGGTGTCGCCGGGGGTGTGGTCGGGCTCGATCAGGCCGGTGGCGGCGGAGTAGCGCCAGCCGTGGGTGTTCGCGCCGGCAGGGGCACCGTTGCGGCGGATGGTGCGCAGGCCGTTGACGCGGTTGAAGGGGATGCGGTCGATGTAGGGGCCGAGGTAGCCGGTGGCGCTGATGTCGCCCGCGGCGTCGGTCCGGGAGAGCAGGCGGAGGACGAAGATCTTCTGCGAGGCCGCGCCGACGTGGGGCAGGGTGCCGGCGTGCTCTTCGGTGTAGAGGTCGATGGCCTTCTGCAGGCTGACGTGGTCGGCGATCATGGCGTTGGTCGTGGCGGTCTCGGTGGCCGAGGACATCCGCGGCAGCGCGATGGCGCCGATGATGCCGATGATCACCACGACGATGACCAGCTCGATGAGCGAGAAGGCACGGTTGGCGGCTCGGGCGTTCACTGGGCGTGTATCGGCGGAGCGGGGGCGTCGCAACGGGTGGGCGGCGTCATCGCGCCGGGATCGGGTGGTTCTCCCGACGGATGAAGGGCCCGGGAGGCCCGAGAACGCGATGGGGGTCGGGGGGGTCCAAGTCAGCGGGCCGGGGGCTGGCGCCGGGCGTCGATGCTCCAGGTGCCTGCGCCCTTGTACAGCACCCAGGCGGACGCGAGCAGCACGACGATGGGCAGCGCGATCGGCGGCTCGTCGGGCCAGTCAGACACGGCGTGGGTGTAGAGGGCCACGGACATCGAGCCGATCCCGATCAGCGCGCCGACGCGGGCGAACGCGCCCGCCAGCAGCAGCACGCCCGCGATGAGCCCGGCGGCGGGTGCGACAATCGCGTTGAGCCCGGGCAGCGGGATGTTGGCGCCCTCGAGGATGGGGCGGAGCGGGGCCGCGCCGGTCAGGTGCATGATGTTCAGGGCGGTCAGCGGGGCGCCGGCGAGCAGGCGGGGGATGATCGTGAGCTTGCTGCGGTCGGTGCGGATCAGTGGGTGCGTCATGCGGGGCAATCTTCGCCCGCGGGGGGAGTATTCCGGGCACTTACCAGAGGCGTCGGGCGACGCCGGGCAGGAACATGACGGCGAGGAGCGTGGCGATGGCGACCTTGATGATCGTGCCGGGGATGAAGACCACGAAGCCGCCGAAGACGGCGCGGCCGAGGGTGATGGGGTCGGCCTGGGGGTCGAGGTTGCGGACGAGGTAGAGCCAGGGCACGCCGATGGCGAAGACGACGGCGTGGACGGCCAGGCCCGCGACGACGACGGAGCCCCAGCCGCGGACGCTGGCGTCGGGGCGTCGGATGATGGCGTGGGCGACGGGCTGGCAGAGGACGAAGCCGAGGAGGTAGCCGCCGGTCTGGCCGAGGATGGTGACCAACCCGGCCTCGCCCTCTGCGAAGAGCGGCACGCCGACGATGCCGGCGATGATGTAGACGAGCATGCTGGCCATGCCGAGCCGGGGGCCCAGGGCCAGGGCGCAGAGCAGGACCATGAGCGTCTGGAGCGTCTGCGGCACGCCGAAGGGGGGCAGGGGGACGGCGACCATGGCGCCGAGGGCGGTGAGCAGGGCGAAGCCGGGGACGGCGAGGGCGCGGAGGAGGTGGCGCAGGGCGTGGTGGTCCGTGCGGGTGGTGGGGTGGTCGGTTGAGGTGAAACTGGAGTGGGTCACGCAGGAATTGTACGGCGGTTTGGGTGTGCCGTGTGCCGGAGTTTGGCTTGGGCACAACTAGATGGCTGTGGCCGAGCAACTCAGATTCTGGTGGGCGGCAACATGATCGGCATCAAGATGCGGTGCGCGCTAACGCTTGAAGACGCTTTCTCGATGGAATCGGAGCGCGTCTGCGTCCGGTTGGAATCGATCGGGCACGTTTAGCCGCCGGCCGACAAGAGAAAGCGTGTCGCGCAGCAGGCCAAGGTCGCGATCTTTGGTGAGAGTCTGGGACGCGACGAGACAGAGGTTTGTGTCGAACGTGATGAGACCCCGATCGAAGGCGCGGTCATGGAGCGCGTTGAGGCAGAGTCCGTTCGTCGGATCACATCGTCGCGTTTTCGACTGCGACCACGGAACGATGTGGCTCGCGACCAGTAGGTCAGGAATGTTGATGGAGGTGAGCGCGCATCTGTTGCCATATGTGGACAGGACCGCCGATCGAAAGAACCGTTGGTGGCGACGGATCCGTACTTCCGCGAGGGATTCTGAGGGGCCAGACGGTGGATGAATGATTTGCTCCACTGCCGGTGTGTCGTCGATCTGGGCTCGGGCTCGATCGATCGCATCAACTACGGCAACGCTATCCGATAGAAACTCGTCCCAGATACTCTGTTCCGTTTTGCTCGCATTCGCCAGGCCCGTGATGCCTCTCTCTCGTTGGGCCGGGTCAAGGCTCGCGAAGTTACATGCTTTCATCGCGACCGAGGATGGAGTGCGTCCGATGGTTTGTGCCAGCGCGACAATGTCTGGGTTGTTTTGATGGAGCCTCCCGAAGGGAAGTTCGCAGTACAAACCGAATGCGAGCAGTGTTTCGTCACGCGACCATCGTGAGCCATACCTGCCCATGCTCTGTTCTCCGTTGCGATCAAGTCTGCGAGTCCGACTAGCGGTTCTGATTACAGCGCCACGGGATCCTGTGATGAGATGAGTCTATCGCACGGCATGATCGTGGCCGAACGCGTGGGGGCCTTCAGGGCCGTTCTGTCTCATTACGGTCAGTGCGTCACAACTGACTCGCAAGCCGTGGACAAGAGATGCTGTTGATGTCAATGGAGTAGCACTCGGCGGCGGCCGCTCGGCGCACGCGCTCAGCGCACGACCCGCAGCCGCGGCGGCGGGCCCGCGGGGGTTTGCGGGGCCGTGATGATCAGCGGCTTGCCCTCGATCTCCATCGCGGAGGACGCGGTCAGGGCTTCGACGTGGGCGGCGGGGCCCTTGCCGGGGATGGATCGGGCGGCGGTGTCGATGTCCACGGTGCCCAACGCGTCGGAGGGGGCCTCGAAGGGGCCGCCACGGATCAGGGCGCCGGGGTCGACGACGAGTGTGCGGCAGCGGGCGCCGCCGCGGAGTTCGCCGCCGGCGGCGATGCGGACGGTGCCGCCCGCGATGATCATGGCGTAGACGCGTCCCTCGATCAGCACGTCGCCGGAGGCGACGATCAGGCTCGAGCGGACGGTGGCACCGTGGGGGACGCGGACGGTGCCGGCGGTCTGGATCGAGCCGCCCCAGTGGCCTTTATCGAGCAGCAGGTCGGGCGTGCGGACGGCGCCGGCGCACTTGGGGCAGGAGGTTGATTCGGCGAAGGCGGAGGCTTCGAAGGATGCGCCGCAGCGGTAGCAGCGCAGGACGCGGGTCGCGTGCGCCGGGAGGCGCGGGGCGGCCCGTTCTGCGAGGGTGGGACGGATTCTGCGGAGCCGGAAGAGCATAACAATGGCCGCATCGGCAGCGATGCCGGATGCGGCCGGTGCTGTGGGTCAGCGAATTGCGATGTTCGGGGCGCGAGGGATTGGGGGGCTGCCCCCTCCGTCACGCTTCGCGTGCCACCTCCCCCGCAAGCGCGGGGGAGGGGTTGGGCGTCAGGCGGCGCCGGCGTTGGCGTTGTTGCGGGCCCACGGGGGGGTGATGTCCATCGCGGGGGTGGGCTTGGTCTCGGTCTGGACCGACTGGCGCGGGGCCTGCTGGGCGGGCTGCTGGTTGCTCTGGCCCTTGGAGAGTTCCTGGGCGTGGGGGCCGACGTGGCAGTGGCCGACGAAGGAGGCGCCCTCGGCGACGACGAGCGTGCCGGCGGTCAGGTCGCCCTGGACCTGGGCGTTGGCGGTGAGGGTGAGGCGGTCGCGGGCGGTGATGGGCCCGTGGACGCGGCCGTCGACGATGACGCGGTCGGCCTCGACGGCGGCGGTGCAGAGTGCTCCGGCGCCGATCTGGACCTCGCCCTGGGCGGTGATTTTGCCCTCGAAGGATCCGAGGATGCGGGCGGACTTCTCGAAGAACATCTCGCCCTTGATCTTGGTATCGGGGCCGATGACGGTCATCTCGGGCAGGTTCGGCTGGCTGTTGTTGTCGGCTGACATGGGCGTTTCCTTACTGTCCGGCGGGCGGACCGCGCGGCGACCACCCCGGAAGCGGGGTCGTCACGGTTACATCTCGTCTCGCACGGGCTCCGCCGCGATCCTCGCCATCCCTGGCAGGCAGTTGCATCGACCAGCGGCGGGGGGGTGCTGCAGTTCCGGTTGTGTGGATTGGTGAAATTGTTCGGATTGTGCGGGGCTGGTTCCCGGACGGGGCGGCGTTGTGATTCGTGTTGGGAATCAGCCTTCGCCGGCATCGTCGGAGGAGGCCTTGGTGCCCTTGCGCTTGATCAGGCCGAACTGGATCGCCATGCCGGCGATGGCGGCGACGGCCCAGACGACGGCCCAGGTGACCGGGGGTTGGCTCAGGAAGCCGGGGTCGGGGTCGGCGTTGGCGCGGATGAGGGTCACGCCGGCGGCTAGCCACAGGGCGGAGCCGCCCAGGGCGGTGACGAAGGCGGCGGAGCGTTTGGGCATGGCCACGCCGATGAGCATGCCCAGGGCCAGGCCGGCGACGGTGCTGGAGAGGATGACGAGCTTGTCGCGGGCGGGGCGGCTGTTGTAGTCGGCGCGGAGTTTGTCGGAGACGCCCTTGAGGTAGGCCTTGGAGCGTTCGGCGGCGTCGCGGATGCGTTCGCGGTTTTCTTCGGTGTTGAGGTCGTCGATGAGGCCGCTGGCGGTCGAGTCGGGGGGCAGGGCGTTGTTGAGGCGGTCCATGGCCTCGGCGGTCTGCTGTTCGGCGAGTTGGCCGAGCTGGGGGGAGGGGTCGAACAGGGCGGGGGCGTTCTCGGCCAGGGCGGGGTCGGTGGGGGCGGCGTCGGACGGGTTGGTGGGGTTGAAGTGCAGGAAGATCAGCGCGGCGGTGGCGCCGGCGACGGCCATGGCTCCGGCGGCGGTGAAGGTGATGACCAGGCGGAGCATGGCCATGGCGGCCAGGGCACCGAAGATGCCGCCGACGATCAGGCCGGTGAAGCCGGGGTTGAGAACGATCGGCCCGAGGTCGAAGCTGGGCAGGCCGGTCAGGGGCATGAGGACCGCGCCGACGAAGCCGCCGAGGGCGGCCCCGAGGACCAGGAAGACCAGGCGGACGATCTTGACGCCGGCCAGCCAGAGGGCGATGCCCGCGGCCAGCGCGACGAAGAGGGGGACCATGCCGCCCTCGGGCAGGGACTGGGCGAGCGTGAGGGCCGGGGTGAGGGCGGGTTGGGCGTGCGTGAGCAAGGTCGGGTCCACGGGGTGGTGATTGGGATCGGGGGGCGGGCGGTTGCGGGCGGGCGGGATCGGTGGGGGGGCGGGGGCGTTTGCACCCATGGTACGGGGTGCGGGGGCGTGAATGGCGGGTGGGGTTACAGCCGGGGCGGCGGCGGGGCGATAATCGTGGTGATGTCCAAGAAGCCAACGTCGAAGAAGCCGGTCCGGTCCGAGAACACGAAGCCCTCCGCGGTCCCTGCGTCGGGCAAGGGCGGGGGCGGGGCGAAGAAGGGGGGCGGGGCGGCGGCCACGCCGCGGACGCACGCTCAGGCGCGGGCCCGGGCCCAGGCGGAGAAGCAGGCGGCCGAGGCGGCGGCGGCGCAGAAGACCGAGGAGTCGAGCGCGGACTCGGCGGCGCTGGCGGAGTTTCGCAAGAAGATCGACCGGATCGACAAGAAGCTGGTCGAGCTGCTCAACGAGCGTGCGGGGCTGGTGGTTGAGGTGGGCAAGATGAAGCGGGGATCGGGCGCGCCGATCTATGCGCCGCACCGCGAGGCGGAGGTGCTGGCGCGGGTGCTGGCGGCCAACAAGGGGCCGCTGCCGGACCGGACGATCGAGGGCGTGTACCGCGAGCTGATGTCCGGGAGCTTCGCGCTCGAGCAGCCGCTGCGGATCGGATACCTGGGGCCGCCCGGGTCGTACTCGCACCAGGCGAGCGTCAAGCAGTTCGGCACGAGCGTGGAGTACGAGGACCTGCGGCTGATCGCCGGCGTGTTCACGGAGGTGCGGCGCGGGCACGTCAACTACGGGCTGGTGCCGATCGAGAACTCGATCGGGGGCGGGATCACGGAGACGCTCGACGCGTTCCGCGAGCACGCGGGCCGGGTGCACGTGTACGCGGAGGTGCAGATCAACGTGCACCACGCGCTGCTGAGCGATTGCACGCCGAGCCAGGTGCGGCGGATCTATTCCAAGCCAGAGGCGATCGCGCAGTGCCGCGGGTGGCTGGCCACGCAGTATCCCAACGCGGATCTGCTGCCGGACGCGAGCACGAGCAAGGCGGTGCAGACGGCGATGGAGGAGAACCGGGTGGCGCGGGAGATCGGCGCCGAGCCGGGCACGGCGGCGATCGCCAGCGAGCTGGCCGGCGAGATCTACGGCTTCCCGGTGCTGTTCGAGAAGATCGAGGACAACCCGGAGAACATCACGCGGTTCTACGTGATCTCGCGCCAGAAGGCGCGGCGGTCGGGCGACGACAAGACCTCGGTGATGTTCACGACCGAGGACAAGCACGGCGCGCTGGTGGACGTGCTGGGCGCGTTCCACTCGGCGGGGATCAACCTGAGCCACATCGACAAGCGCCCGAGCGGGCGCGAGAACTGGGCGTACACCTTCTTCGTGGACGCGGTGGGGCACCAGGAGGACGACGCGATGAAGGTCGCGCTGTCGCGTGCGTCGGCGCACTGCAAGGAGCTGCACGTGCTGGGCAGCTACCCCCGGTCGCGCCGGATTCTCTGAGGGATCGCCGCAGGGGCGGCGGGCGTCATTCGTCCTCGTCGGGGGCGCTCTGGCCGAAGACGAGGTCGGCGCCGTCGAAGCTGACGGCGTCGATGGGCAGGGCCGGGGGCAGTGGCAGGCCGTAGGAGTTGGCGGGCGGGGCCGGGGGGCGCTTGGCCGGGGTCGGCGCCGCGGGTTTGTCGGCGGCGCGCTGCGTGGCCTGTTCGGCCCGGGCGGCGGCGTCGGTGGGCAGGTCGTTCCAGCGCTGCGAGACGGGTTCGATGACCGGATCGGGCCGTGCGGCGGTCGGCGCCTTGGGCTGCCGGTCGGCCGGGGGTTGGGGCGCGGGGGCGGGCGGCGTATGGGCCGGCGTGGGGGCCGGGGCCTTCATCGCGGGAGGGGTGGCCTGCGGGTCGATGGTGCGTCCGGCGTTCTCGGCGCGGATGACGAGCTGGCCGAGCCACATGCCGGCTTCCTCGACGCGCCGGGTCAGCGTGTGGACCGAGCCGTCGATCAGCGCCTTGAGCTGGGCGGACTGGTTGTTGAGGTCGCCGGAGGACTTGCGGGCGAGCATCGCGCTGGCCTGGACGGCCTCGCGGAGGATGGCCTGCTCGGTCTGGAGCTGGTCGAGGTGCGTGGCGGCCTTCTCGATGTCGTCGAGCAGGGCGGGGGCGACGCGGGCGACCTTCTCGGCGGCCGCGGCGAGCGGGCCGGTCAGGCGGTCGCGCCGCGCTTCGAGCAGTTCGACCTGCTCGGCGGCGTCCAAGAGCCACTGTCCGAAGTCGGCCTGCACCGTCTCGGCCTGTGCGCGGAGGTCGTCGGCGCGGGCGAGGGAGCGGTCGGTGTCGGCCAGCGCGGTCTCGGACCGGCGGACGAGGTCGTCGAGCCGGTTGAGCACGGAGCCGGCGGGGTCGGGGTCGGTCGGGTCGAGACCGAGGCGGTCGAGCACCGCGTCGCAGGCTTGCTCGAGCGGGGTGAGGCGCTCGGCGATGCGGGCGGCGTGGGCGTCGGCCTGTTCGGCGGCCCGGGCGGCGGCCTGCTCGATGGCCGCGGCGGTCTCGTCGGCGCGGGCGATGGCGGGGGCGAGGCGTTCGTCGGCGGCGGCCGCGGCGGCCTGGGTGCGCTGCTCGAAGGACTCGGCGGCGCGTCCGGCCTGCTCGATGAGGACGGCCAGGCGGTTCTCGAGCCCGGCGAGGCGCTGCTCGATGGCCTCGCCGGCGCGTTCGAGGCGGACCGCCTGCTCGGTGGCGCGGGCGCCCATGGCGGCGATCTTCTGCTCGACCTCGGTGGCGACGGCTCGGGCGCGGCGTTCGGCGTCGAGGGTGATCTCGGCGGCGCGCTGGCGGGCGGATTCGAGGGCGGCCTTGACGGCCGGTTCGATGGTGGCGCGGACGCGTTCGGTGTCGGGCAGCTCGCGACGGACGGTCTCGATGAGTTTCTCGGCCCGGTCGGATCGTTCGTCGATGAGTCTGACGACGCGGGCGCCGGCCTCCATGCGGGTGCGGAGCTGCTCGCCGGTCTTCTCGCAGTTGGCCTTCATCTGGTCGGCGTCGGCGGAGAAGTCCTGCAGATCGCGGGCGCCCTGGCGGGCGTCTGCGATGAGCGACTTGAGCATGTCGGCGTAGCGGGCGAAGGCGCCGGCGTCGAGGACGCGGGGGGAGAGGAACATCTCTTCGGCGTTGGGGACGGCGGCCTTGGGGCGGGCCTCGACGATGGACTCGGTGCGGGCCAGGCGCAGCGGTTCGGTTCGGGTGGACTCGGTCCGTGCTTCCGGCATGACAGCCTCCGGGCGCGTCGGGTGCGCCAGGTGGAATCGTCGGCCGGGCGGGGCGAATCTCTGCAGATTGCGGTTGCCGGCGGGCGGGGGCGCGGGTGCGCCGGACCGCTCCGGGGCGGGCGGGGCGGCCGCGTAGAATCGGCCATGCCCGAACGCACGCGAAGCCGAGATTTCACCGACGCCTCCCGGGGCGAGCGGCTGCAGCGTGTCCTGGCCGACGCGGGGGTGGGTTCACGCCGGGCCTGCGAGGAGCTGATCCTAGCGGGCGAGGTGGAGGTCAACGGGGTGCTGGTGACCGCGCTGCCGGCGTGGGTGGACCCGGAAGAGGACCGGATCGTGGTCGAGGGCCGACCGATCCCGCGCCCCGAGCGGAAGCTGTATGTGCTGCTCAACAAGCCGGTTCGGACGCTCTCGACCGCCAAGGACGAGCCCGGGGCGGACCGGCGGACGGTCACCGATCTGGTGGACCACCCCGGGGCCGCGCGGTTGTTCCCGGTGGGGCGTCTGGACTACGACACGGTCGGGCTGATCCTGCTGACCAACGACGGCGAGCTGGCCAACCGCCTGACGCACCCCCGGTACGGGGTGCCCAAGACCTACAAGGTGCTGGTCAAGGGCGTGCTGGGTCAGGAGGCGGTGGCCGAACTGGAACAGGGGATCTATCTGGCCGAGCGCAAGGCCGGGCACACGGTGGGCGGGGTGCGGACGGCCCGGGTCGAGATCACGGTGCTGCAGCAGAGCCGCGAAGGGACGACGCTGGAGATGACCCTGCGGGAGGGGCGGAACCGGCAGGTGCGTCGGATGCTGGCGGCGGTGGGGTACCCAGTCCGCAAGCTCGAGCGCATCGGGATGGGGCCGATCCGGCTCAAGGGCGTGGCGCGGGGGGCGTGGCGGGAGCTGACGCGGGACGAGGTCTGGGCCCTGCGCCGGGCGGCGGCGGACGAGCGGCCGGACGCGGAAACCGACGGAAGCGGTGCATCGAGCGGCGGCAAGGCCCGATACGGTGAGCAAGGCGGGCGCGGGTCCGGCGCGAAACCGGCGAAGGACGCCGCCCAAAGGACGGGCAAGAAGACGGTCCAGAAAGCCAGCAAGAAAACCGGCAAGAAGGCCGGCGGGCGCGGTTCGGCGTACGAGCCGGCGCCGCTGAACCCCGGCACCCCGATCAAGCGTCGCATGATGAAGAACGCGATCAACCGGGCGAGCGTGGACCCGCAGCCGAAGGGCAAGGGGCCGCGGTCGTCGGGCGCTGATCCGGCTGAGGGCGCGCCGGCCGAAGCGCCCGCGCCCAACGCCAAGCCCAACAGCAAGCCAACCCCCAAGGCCAAGCCGGCGCCGAAGGGCAAGCCGGAGCCGAAGGGCAAGCCGGGGGCGGGCGCGAAGCGGGGGGCGGATGCGCGATCGGAGCCGGAGCGGGGACCCAAGCCGACGCGGCGGACCGGATCCGGGCCGGGCGGCGCGCGGGGTGGGGCGGACCGGCGTGATGGCGGGCGCGGGGGGCCGCGCGGGGGGCGGGGCGGCGGGCGCGGGAAGGGCTCGGGATGAGCCGGGACGGGCGTTCCAACGGCGCGGTCGAAGACCCGGCCAACGGCGCGGACGACGCGGCGATGCCGGCGCGGGAGGAGGCGTACCGGATCACGGTGGTGGTGCGTCGCGGGGTGCGGGGGCTGTACCGGACGGGCATCACGCGGATGGCGGCGGCGCTGGCGTACCGGACGATCTTCTCGATCATCCCGACGATCGCGATCGGGCTGCTGATCTTCGGGTCGGTGGTGTCGGAGGACCGCGTGGACGCGGGGGTGCGCCGGCTGCTCGAGTACGCGGGGATCTCGCAGATCTCGGTGTCGGCCGAGAACGCCGGCCCGCCGATCGAGGGCCCGCCGACGCCGGGCGGGGCGGACCCGGAGACGGAGCGCGCGGAGAAGACCGCGTTCGCCGCGGCCGAGGTGGAGGAGATCATCTCCGACCTGGTCATGCGGGTGAACAACACGCTCCAGAGCCTGCCGACCGGTTGGCTGGCGCTGGTCACGGGGCTGGTGCTGTTCTACGCGGCGGTATCGATGCTGATCGAGGTGGAGAAGTCGTTCAACGCGGTGTGCGGCGCGCCGGTGGGGCGTTCGTGGCTGCGTCGGCTGATCCTGTACTGGACGATGCTGACGCTGGGCGGGGTGCTGCTGGCGGCGACGTTCTACGTGGGCGACGCGCTGGGCGGCTGGGTGCGCGGCTCGGGCGGATCGGAGGTCCGCGGCGCGGTGGCGGGCTACGGCGTGTCGGTGCTGATCTCCACGGTGTTGCTGGTGGTGGCGTACCTGGCGATCCCGACGGTGCGCCTGAAGGTTCGGTCGGTGCTGGCCGGCGCGTTCATCGCGGCGGTGGCGTGGGAGCTGGGCAAGCTGGGCTTTACGTCGTACCTGAAATACTCGACGGGCTACGCGCGGTTCTACGGGGCGTTGGCGCTGCTTCCGCTGTTCATGCTGTGGGTGTACGTGACGTGGGTGATCGTGCTGCTGGGGCTGCAGTCGGCGTACGCGCTGCAGAACTTCTCCCGCCTGATGGCGCAGGGGAACCACGCGTCGGACCGGAACGGGCCGAAGCTGGTGGACCCGGCGTCGGCGGTGGCGCTGGTGTCGGTGCTGATCCGGCGGCACCGGGAGGGCAAGAGCCCGGACCCGGACGATCTGGGCGCCGACCTGAACCTGGACGCGACGGTGGTCGAGGTGCTGCTGCGTCGGCTGGAGAAGTCCGGTCTGGTGCGGCGGGTGCTGTCCGACGACGACGAGGAGGCCGGCTGGATCCCCGCCCGCCCGGCGGAGCGGATCGCGGTGGGCGAGGTGCTCGCGGCGGTGGCGGACCTGGAGGCCTCGCGTCGGGTGTCCGGCGGGGAGCGGGTGCTGGGCACGCTGACGGAGGCACGCCTGCGGGCGGTGCGCGGCATGACGATGGGCGACGCGACGCCGGACGAGCGGCCCGCGTGGGCGCGGGAGGCGGAGCCGGGCGCGGGGGACGGGGCCGCCGGGCCTGCGGGCGGGGCGGCCGAGCCGGGTCCGGCCTGAGCGGGTTTGGATTCTGGGTGGGAGGGGGAGAACCTGCCCGGGGGTTTTCCATTGGTTTCCGGGTAGGCACCGGGCGGGGGCACGCGTTCATGCCTAGCATCCCGGTTCCCATGACACCACGCGAGTTCACCGAGTTTTCGATCTACCTGCAGCAGCGTCCGGGCGAGTTGGCCGGGGTGCTCGACGCGGCCCAGCTGGCCGGGGTCGAGATCCTGTCCGTGTCCACCTCGGAGCACCTGGACCGTGGATGCGTGCGCGTGATCGGGCAGCCCGAACAGGCGTTGCGGGAGGTCTGCGAGCGGCTGGTCGAGGCGGGCGTGGGGCCGGTGGTCGAATCGCCCCTGCTGGGGGTGGAGATCGACAACCGGCCGGGCGTGGTGCGCGATCTGGCGATCCTGATGGCGGACAACCGGGTGAATGTCCGGTATTGCTACCTGGTGCCGGCGATCGGGGGGCAGGGGTCGTCGCTGTGCGTGTTCCGGCTGGACGAGCACGACCGCGCGATGGAGATCGTCAACAAGGCGGACTGGCCGGCGGCGAACCTGAACGGTGAATCGGCCGCGTGAGCGGGCCGAATGCTGCGGGGAGCGGGCCCTTGGGCGTGGCGGGTCGGCTACTGTTGTGTGCCGTCCGGGCGTGTCCCGGACGGGCCGTCTTGAGGAGCGACCATGGGCCTTGAAGCCGCGATCCCGACCGACAACATCCTGACGACGCAGCTGCGGCACGTGGTCAACTGGGCCCGTCGTTCGAGCATGTGGCCGATGCCGTTCGCGACGGCGTGCTGCGGGATCGAGCTGATGGCGACGGCGTCGAGCCGGTACGACATCGCGCGGTTCGGGATGGAGCGGATGAGCTTCTCGCCACGCCAGGCGGACCTCTTGATCGTGGCGGGGCGGATCAGCGTGAAGATGCTGCCGGTGCTGCAGCGGATCTACGAGCAGATGACCGAGCCGAAGTGGGTGATCTCGATGGGCGCGTGCGCCTCGACGGGCGGGGTGTTCGACACCTACGCGACCGTGCAGGGGTGCGACCAGTTCATCCCGGTGGACGTGTACGTGCCGGGGTGCCCGCCGCGTCCGGAGATGCTGCTGGAGGGCTGCATGGCGATCCAGCGGCACATCGACAACGAGGGCATGCCGCCCAAGGGCGGCAAGCGGGTGCCTCTGGGCATCGCGGTGGCCCCGACGCACGGCGTGCGGCCGCAGCCGGTGCCGCTGGGCATCGGTCGCTGAGCGGTCGGGTTCGGACCTTGGGCCCCGCGGACGCGGGGCTTTTTCATGCGCGTCGGCGGCGGGCGGTGGCGCGGTGATGGTCAAAAAGAACACCGGACCCCTTGGGGTCCGGTGTGCTGTTCTTGCGAACTCGGGGTCAGGTCAAAGTCAGCGCTGGGTTCAGCGGCGACGGCGACCGGCGACCAGGCCGCCCAGGCCGAGCACCGCGAGGGCGCCGGGGGTGGGGACGTACTGGATGGTCAGGGTGCCGCCCAGGTAGAAGGCGTCGGCGGAGCCGGCGTTGTCGACGAAGCCCTCGAAGAACTCGAGGTTGACGATGCCGTCAGCGCCGGCGGTGAAGGGGAAGGTGGGGTCGATCGACGCGAGGTCGAGGATGCCGCCCGAGGAGTAGGTGCCGGTGCCGGGGGTGGCGTCGGCGGAGCCGACGGAGAGCTGCAGGCCGATGGGGCTGTCGAGGAAGCCGATGGTGGCCTCGGAAAGCCAGGAGGCGCCGACGGTCTGGATGGTCACGTTGGACCAGCCGATGCCGGTGACGAGGAAGTCGCCGCCGATGTTGATGCCGGCGGTGTCGTTGATGGCGTTGCCGAGCTCATCGAAGCTGGTGAAGCCGGCGAGGTCGAGGGTGGCCGTGAGGCCGCCGCGGGTGCTCAGCTGGGGCGCGTTGGTGGCGGGGCCGGCGTTGGAGAAGAAGGGGGCGGCGGTGGCGAGGCCGGCGAAACCGGCAACGGTGGCGATCATGACGCTCTTCATGGTAAATCTCTCTTTCTTTCAGACAATAACGACACCGGCACGGACGGTGCCGGATCCGGAACACAGCGGCGGTGCCGCGACGATCGTCCGATGTGAGAAGGGTTCTCTTTCTCTCTCGCACAAGACGGACCGGCCAGAACCGGTCACGATCAGCGTACTCGATCCGGCGGAGGAGTCAATACCGATTCTCCCCATGATCCGGGGAAACTTCGCGAAACCTCTGGGGTTGATCCCGTGGAGGTGAGAATTACCGGCCCTGGGGTGTTTTCGGACGGGATGGATACAAGAAAACCCGCTGCGAGCAGCGGGCTGGGTCGGAACTGGCATGGTCGGCCGGACTGAGCGGCTGGAGGAGCGGTACCTCCGGTCGAGGCGTGATCAATCGACGTTGATCTTGCGTCCGATGCGGCGGCGGCGGTTGATGAGGGCGCGACCGGCCTTGGTCTTCATGCGGGCACGGAAACCGAAGCGGCGGCGGCGCTTGATGTTGCTGGTACGGCGGGGGTAGTGGATGGCCACGGTCGGTCTCCTTCGGTCAGGCCGGCGCGTGCCGGGCCGTAAGACTATCCACCGCCCCCGTCCGCGTCCAGAGGGGCGGGGCTGGAATCCGGGGGCTGTTTCGGCGATGATAGGAGGATCGGTGCGGGCGCCCGTGGTCCCGCGGTTCCTCGTTCGGTGTCTGTCTGGATGACGCCCAACGAGCGATCGCGTCCAGCCCGCCCACGGTATGGACCCGGCCGCGCGAGCGGCCGCGGACGGAGCGATCGCATGGATCAGTTGTTGCGCGCCGAGATCGAGGGCGTGGTGGGGCACACCTTCCGCGACCCGGGGTTGTTGTGGATGTCGCTGCGTCACGCGTCGGTGACGGAGACGCGGCTGGACTCGAACGAGCGGATGGAGTTTCTGGGCGACGCGATCCTGGGGATGATCGTGTGCGAGCGGATCTTCCATATGTACCCCAACTCGCTCGAGGGGGAGATGACGAAGATCAAGTCGCTGGCGGTGTCGCGTCGGACGTGCGCGAAGCTGGCGCGTTCGCTCGGGCTCGAGCGGCACATCGTGGTGGGCAAGGGGATGCGGACGGCCGAGCGTCTGCCGGCGAGCCTCGCGGCGGCGGTGCTCGAGTCGATGATCGCGGCGTTGTACCTGGACGGCGGGATGGAGGCGGTGCGCCGGTTTCTGGAGCCTCTGGTGGAGCCTTTGATCCGCGACGCGGTGCGGAGCGGGCACCAGCACAACTTCAAGTCGGTGCTGCAGCAGCACGCGCAGCAGGAGATGGGGTGCGCGCCGCAGTACCGGATTCTGGACGAGAAGGGGCCGGACCACGCCAAGGCGTTCCGCATCGCGGTGGAACTGGACGGCGCGGTGTACGAGTCGAGCTGGGGGCAGAGCAAGAAGCAGGCCGAGCAGCAGGCGGCGCTGAACGCGCTGTGCGCGCTGGGGCTGATCGAGCAGGACGCGGACGGGGAGTCACGGCTGGCGGCGGGGGCCAACGGGTCGGCCGCGCCGTTGGCGGTGGTCGGTGATTCCGACTCGGATTCGGACTCAGACCTGGATTCGGACTCGGGCGTGGGTTCGGACATCGATCCCCGCGGTCCGATCGGGATCTGACGATCCACGGACGGGTCAGCGGGCCAGGTCCACCACGATCGGCAGGTGGTCGGTGGCTTGGCTGTCGAGCGGTTCGAGGCTGAGGCGTTGCAACGCGGCGGGTGTGAGTCGGCGGGTGTCGAGTGTGAAGGCACGGCGGATGGTCGAGCGTTGGCTGTCGATCAGGATCCAGTCGAGGCGCGCGGGGGAAAAGCGGCTTTTCTCATCGACCCAGGTGACGGCGGCGGCGTCGCCGAGGGTCAGGGCGTGGACCGGTTCGAGGTCGCCCCCGTCGGCGGCGAGGCGCTGGGCGAGGGTTTCGAGCGGGGTGCGGGTGCCGACGAGGTTGTAGTCGCCGCCGATGGCCATCGCTGCGTCCGGGTGGCGGGTCAGGGCGTCGGCGAGGGTGGCGTTGATGGAGGCGGCTTCTTCATTTCGGCGGATGTCTTCGGCGGAGTTGGCGCCGCCGCAGCACTTGAGGTGGAGCGAGCCGACGATGGTCGGGCCCGCGGGGCCTTCGACGACGGCGGCGACGAAGCGGGCGTTTCGTCCGGGCCCGGAGTCGGTCAATGGTGCGGGGATGACTTCGAGGACGGGCACGCGGGTGGCCACGGCGACACCCCTGGAAGCGTTGGGGGCGATGACGGTCCAGCCGGGGCCGGCGTTGGTGTTCATCCAGTTCTGGATGGTCGCCTGGGGCGTGTTGAACCACTCCTGGAAGAGGATGACGTCGGCGTTGACGGCGGCGAGGGTGCGTTTGAACGCGTCGGGGTTCTGCAGCGGCGCGGAGAAGAGGACGTTGAGCGAGAGGACGCGGAGGGCGTCGGCGGGCTTGCGGGGGATGTCGCCGGTGGGGGCGATGGCGGCGGGGTCGGCGCGGGGGAGGGTGGCCTCGGTCTGACCGGACCAGAGGACGGCGCCCGAGGTGTCGGTCTGTTCGACGCGGATGCGGACGGGTCGGGCGTTCTCGATCCTCAGGGCGGCGCGGTCGATGCGGGCCTCGTAGGCGGGTGCCGAGTGGCTGGGGAGGAAGAAGAAGCCGATGTCGGCGTGGCCCGCGGAGACGCCGGAGCCGGCGGGGTCATAGATCGTGACCTCCGAGCCGATGCCGATGCCGCCGGCGGCGTTGGGCGGGGAGAGGAGGACGGCCAGATCGACGCCGAGGCCGGCGACGGGCGTGCCGGTGCCGGGGCGGTCGTCGGCGTCGATAAGGATGCGGGTGGTGAAGGGGGCGGCCTGGATGGCGTGGTCGCCGGTGTCGGGGTCGAAGCGGAGGAAGAGGTGGTGCTGATCGGCGAGGGCGCGGACGGGGGCGTCGCCGGTCCACTCGGAGACGTCGCCGTCGAGGGTGATGGGGGTGGTGCGGCCCGTGACGCGGTCGGCGGTGCGTGCGGGCTGGGTGGCGGCGCAGGCGGTTGCGAACAGCGCGAGGAGCGTTCCGGCGGCGGCGGCGAGGGTGCGGGTCATGGGGGCAGTTTAGGGGTGCCCCGGGGGCGGCCGTTCAGGCGTTGAGCGCGGCGGCGGCCTTGCGGGCGGCGTCGGCGTCGGGCAGGTCGACGGGGCGGAACTTGACGACCGTGCCGGCCTCGTCGTCGGAGAGCAGGGCGCGGTTGGCGCCCAGGGCGGCGGCGGCCGAGGAATCGATGAGGGCGGCCGAGTCGGACGCGCCCATCTGCATGACGGCGCGGAGGCCGAACTCGCGGATGGTGCCCCGTTCGACGGCTCGCTCGAGGTTGGTCAGCGTGTCGCACCAGGCGAGCGTCCACACGCCGACGCCGGGGCCCTCGCGGAGGACGTGGGCGAACTGCTTGTCGGCGGCGGGGGCGGCGTCCTCGTCGAGGGAGAACGAGAAGTCCTCGGTTTTGCGCAGGTCGCGGAGGCGGTGGAGGCCCGCGAGGACGAGGATGACGGGGTCTCCGGCGGGGGCGTCCTGGCGTGACTTGACGAGGGCGTCGAGTTCTCCGATGACGCGGGCGGCGTCGCGGTGGGTGGCGGTCTCGGCGTGCGGGTTGGCCGCGGACACGGCGGCGGCGAGGCGGCCGGCGAGGGCGTCGTCCTCGGGGGTGGGGTCGATGACGATGACGCGGGCGTTGGGGGCGGCGCCGGCGGAGATCGCGGCGGCGGCGAGCATGCCGAGGGCGGGCTCGGGCTGGGGGCCGACGACGAGCAGGTTGGCGCCCGAGCGTTTGCGGAGGGCGGCGGCGACCGGGGGCGCGATGGCGACGGGGTCGCCGAGCAGGGCGCGGGGGATGGCGCGGTCGGCGTTGGAGGCGGCGAGCGACTGGGCGAGGGCGGCGGCGGAGGCGTCGATGCGGGCGGGGGCGTTGCCCTCGAAAACGACGGGCGGGGGGAGGGTGCGGGTGGGCTCGGGCATGCGGGCGAGTTGGGTGTCGCGGTCGGAGTCGGGGAGCCAGGCGGTCTGGAAGGGGCTGTTGCCTTCGACGAGGCCGCCGGCGTCGTTGTAGATGGCTTCGCCGGGGCGGGAGAGGAGGCGTGCAGCGTTGTTGTCCTCGCCGAGGATGAGGTAGGAGTCGGTTTCGGAGCACTGGAGGGCGATGCGGACGCCCATCTGGCCGAGGGTGGAGCGGGCGAGGGAGTACGCGCCGCTGAGGGTCTGCGAGCCGAGGACCACATGGACGCCGAAGGCGCGGCCCTGGCGGACGAGGCGGTCGAGCAGGAGGGAGGACTCGCCGGCGACCTCGTCGTCGGAGACGAAGAACTCCTGGAACTCGTCGATGAGCAGGAGGACGCGGGGCAGGGGGGTGTCGGGGGCGAGTTTGCGGGCGGCGGCGAGGTCCTGGGCGCCGAGGCGGCGGAAGAGCTCGCCGCGGGCGGTGAGTTCGTCGTCGAGGCGTTGGAGGACGGAGAGGCCGAACTCGCGGTCGGACTCGATGGCGACGGCGCGGACGTGGGGGACCTGGCCGTCGGTGTAGGCCTTGAACTCGACGCCCTTCTTGAAGTCGATGAGGTAGAGGTTGAGTTCGTCGGGGCTGTGCCAGAGGGCGGCGGCGGAGATCATGACGTGCAGGAGCGTCGATTTGCCCGAGCCGGTGCGCCCGGCGATCAGGGCGTGCTGGCGGGTGCCGCTGCCGAGGCGGAGGTGCTGGATTTTCTGGGCTCCGGAGCGGCCGAGTGGGATGGCCAGTTCCTTGGAGGCCGAACGGGTCCAACGCTCGGCGTCGGAGGGGGCGAGGCGGTCGAAGGGGACTTCCACGCGTCCGGCGTCGCGCCCCGCCTGGGCGACGCGGTCGAGCAGTTTGGCGGCGAAGGCGTCGTCGGGCGGGGTGTCGAGTTGGAGGGTTGTCTCGTCGAAGCGGGGGTCGTCGACGCGGTGGGTGTTGTTGTGGATCGTGACGCGGACGGCGTGCTGGTCGAGGGTGTCCTGCGGCAGCGAGGGGGGGAGCTTGGCGGTCTTGTTGAAGGGGTGGTCGGAGGCGAGGAGGGCGTAGACGCCGCAGCGGGGGCCGGACTCGAGGATGCTGGCCAGGCGTGCGGCGCCGGTCTCGGTCAGCGCCGTGGGCAGGTCGGCGATGATGACGAAGCGGTAGGGCTCTGCGATCTCGCCGGCGGCGTGGTTGTAGTCCTCGATGGTGGCGTAGTCGGAGCGGAGATATTTCTGGATGACCGTCTGCATGTGCTCGGTCAGGTCGGCGAGCTGGCGTTCGATCTGGACGGGGTCGGACCAGATGCGCATGCCGACGGGGGAGGGCTCGTGGTCGGCCAGTCGCATGAAGCCGGCGAAGGACTGGCCCAGGCCGATCGGGTCGGCCATGGTGAAGCGGACCTTGCCGGCGGGGAACGCGCCGAAGATGCGGAGCATGATCGAGCGGAGCGTGGCGAGGGTGCGGTCGCGTCCGGCGGCGTCGTGGGTGATGATCAGCGAGCGTGGGCCGGGCAGGCTGATCGCCAGCGGGGTTTCGAGCCGTTCGGGCAGGTCGAGGCGTGCGCGTGTTTCGGGGTCGAGGCGGGCCAGGCGGGGGGCCAGGTCCAGGCGGAGTTGGCCGATGGGCAGCACGCCGGGGACGGCGGATGGCTGGGGGCGGGTGGTCCAGGCGGGGTCGGTCCAGGGCGGGGCGGCGGCGCGGGCACGGGCGGTGGTGTCGGCGATCTCGGCGGCGGCCGCGGAGATGGTGGCGGTGAGGTGGTCGGTGGTGGTGCGTTCGGTGTGCTCGAGCGCCGCGTCTGCTTCGGCGGTGATCCGGGCGTGGGTGCGCTCGGCGGACTCGGTGTCCTGGCGGGTGGCGTCGTTGATCTTGGTGGTCTGGTCGGACTCCCAGCGGGCGACGTCTTCGAGGTCGCGTTCGCGGCGTTCTTCGAGCTGCGCGGTCTCGGCCTCGGCGGCGGCTTTGGCGGTCTGGACCGCCTCGGCGGCGGTCTGCTCGGCCTGGGTGATGGCGGCCTTGGCGACGCGGTCGGCCTCGACCGACTCGGTGTTGCGTTGTTCGGCGAGGGCGGCGATGGCGTCGTCGCGGGCCCTGGCGGCGTGGTCGAGCACGGCCTGGGCGAGGGCTCTGGCGTGGGCGATCCGGTCGCGGGCCGCGGTGCCGAGTTCGAGCGTGCTGGCCTTGGAGCGGAAGACCTTGAGTGCGCCGCCCTTCTCGACGGCCTGGAGCGCGGCGAAGGCGTCGTCTCGGGCGGCGGCGAGGTGGTCGGGGGTCGGGGCGTCCGGGAAGCGGGGGGGGTCGTCGGGCTCGGGCGCCCGGGCGACGTCGGTGGCGCGGTTCGGGCCGAGCAGGCGGATGAGGTTCTGCTCGGCGGCTTCGAGTTCCTTGAGGATGGGGTTGACGCGGCCGCGGACCTCTTCGAACGTGTTGCGGGCGCGGGGCTTGCCGGACTCGTAGACGGTCTCGGCGAGCCAGCGGGACTCCTCGCGTTTGGACTTGGCGCGGCCGGTGCGTCGCTTGAGGTCGGCGTGGGCCTGGTCGGCCGCGGCGCGGAGCTGCTGCTGGACGGGGGCGAGCTTGGCGGCGTGGCGTTCGGCGATGCGCTGGCGGGTCTCGGCGGCCTGCTGCTCGATCTTGGCGAGGGTGGCGCGGAGGGTCTGCTCGGCGTCCTGGACGGCGCGGTCGCGTCGGGCGGCGGCCTCGGAGGTGGTCCGGGCGTGGTCGGCGCGGGCCTGTTCGATGGTGTCGGCGGCTTGGTCGAGTTCGGCGCGGAGGCGGGCGAGGGCGTCGGCCTGGGTCTGGTGGCCGGGGGGAGCAGACGGGATGGACTCGGTCGGATCGGTCATGCGGGTGCTGGTCGATCATTCGCACGCGCGTCGGGCGTCGTCGGCGGCGGTCTGGAGGCGTTCCATGGCCTCGAGGGCCTGCCGGGCCGCGGGGTCGATGGGGGCGAGGTGCTTGGTCTCGAAACGCCGGGCGGTCTGGTCGTCCCAGGCGTTGCGGCAGCGTTGCCATTCGCGTTTGAGGGCGCGGACCGCGTCGGTGAGCATGCCCCGGCCGCCGCCGAGGCTCACGGCGCGGTCTCCGCGGGCGGTTCGTCCGTGCTCGGGCCGGGCAGATCGGGGGGCGGCGGGGCGTGCGGGTCCTGGGCCTTGCGTTCGGCGGCGGTGTAGGCGTCGAGGGCGGCGATGGTGTGGTCGAGGTCGGCGACGGCCGCGGGCATGCCGGCGCGGAGGATGGAGGCCATCGGCTGGACGGCGGTGCGGTAGTTCTCGATTTCTTTCTCGAGGGTGCGGATCCAGCGGAGGGTGTCGGCGTGTTTCTGCTCGGCCTCGCGGACGGCGAGCTTGGCCTTCTCGTAGGCCTTGCGTGCGTCGACGGAGGGGCGCGGGTCTTCGGAGGCGGTCTGCTGGATGAGCTTGGTGTTGGCCCGGACGGCGAGTTCTGAGCGGATGCGGATTTCGCGTTTCCAGTGGGGGAGTTTTTCGCGGCGGAGGATCTCGAGGACCTTGGTGGCGCTGCTGCCAACGTTGACCAGCGCGGCGCCGGCGTCCTCTCCGAAGCGGATGAGCGCGGGGCGGAAGGCGAGGAGTGCCTGGGTGTCGTGGACGCGTGCCTGTTCGGACATGGTGGTCAGCGCTGCCGGAGGTATTCCTCGAGCCGGTCGGCCTTGCGGAGGAGGAAGGGGACCTGCTCGTCGACGGCCTCGTTGAAGCGGGCGATCTGTCGGAGGGTCTGCTCGATCTCGTTCTGGAACTTGACGTGCTCCTGGTCGCGCCAGGTCTGGCCGAGGGCGGCCATCTGGGCGTTGACCTGGGCCATCTGCTGCGCGAGCCCGGCGCTGAAGCGTTTGAGGAGCTGGGCGAATCGGCGGATTTCTTCGGGGTCTGCGACGGCCTTGGCCATGGTGGGTTCCTCCCGGGGCAGTGTACCGGAGCGTGGCCCGTCTGCCAGCTGGCGGTCGCCTATTCGGGCTGCGGTGGTCGATGGTTGCCCGGATCGGGTGCTGTTTCGGGCTTTGCCGGAGGCTTGCGCGGGGATCGGGCGGCGATGAGATAGAGGATGCTGCCGACGGCGAGCATGGCGGCGGTCGCGAGCACGGAATCGATTCGCACGCTCAGGAGCAGGATGGTGCAGACCCCGACGGCCAGCAGCGGGATCGCGGGCCCGCCGGGCAGTCGGGGCCGATCATCCTTGTCCGGAGTCGCTGCGCGGACGCGGTGCATGGCGGCGATGCAGGTCAGGTAGATGAGCAGTCGTGTGAACACGCTGAGCACGGCGAGGTAGACGAAGCTGCCCGAGGCGGCCAGTGCGAGGGCAGCGAGTGCGTAGAAGAGCACGGAGAACCACGGGGTCTCGTGGCGCGGGTGAAGGCGAGCGAACACCGAGGGCAGTTGGGCGTCGAGGGCGAGGCGGTAACTGATCCTTGAGGTCGAGAACATGGAGCCGAGCAGGTTGCCGCCGATGGACAGGACGATCGCGGCGACCACGATTGCCGCGCCGGTGCGGCCGAGGAGTGCCGCTCCCGCGTCGACGAGGGGGCGCTGGGATGATGCCAGTTCGGGGACGAGGCGCTGGGCGGCGAGTTGGATCAGGACGTAGAGGCCGGTGCACACGAGCAGCGCGAGGATCAGGGCGCGGGGCATGTCTCTTTGGGGATTTCGGGATTCTCCGGCGGGAACCAGGCCTGACTCGAAACCGACGTACGCATAGATCACGATGAGCACGGCCGCGGTGAGGTCCGTGCGTCCGGGCGGGTCGGCGATGGCGGTGAACGCGGCGGCGTCGACGCGGGTCAGGCCGATGATGGCGACGACCACGAGGGGGAGCAGTTTGAGCAGCGTGATCACCCCGAGCGTGCGGACGGCGCCGCGGGCGCCGGTGATGTTGAGCCAGGCCATCGCGGCGCAGCAGGCCAGCATCAGGCCGAAGCGGGTGATCGGCCCTTGTGTCTGCGGCCAGAAGAAAGCGAGCGAGGTGACGAGCAGGTTGAGGTTGGCGGCGAACGCGGTGAGGCGGGCGATGTAGAAGGCCCATCCGATCTGGAACCCGGCGAACGGGCCGAAGGCGGTGCGGGTGTAGAGGACGGGCCCGCCGGTTCCGGCGACGGAGGCGGAGAGCTGGACGAAGCAGAGCATGATCGGGGTGATGAGCAGGCCGCAGAGGACGAAGACCCACGGGCTGAAATCCCCGGCGAGTCTCTGGGCGGCGGCTGGCGTGCCGAAGATGCCCGCGCCGATCATGCCGTTGATGACGAGGAACCAGACGCCGGCGAGGCCGAGCTTTCGTGTCAGTGGCTCGGGGCGTGGTTCGCGGAATGATGGTGGGGAAGTGGCCGGTCCGTTCGGCGGCCCGGGCATGCTCGGCGGGTGCGGCGGGCTGGGGGGCATCGTGCGGACTCCCGGGCAGGGATCGGGCCGCGGGCGGCCGTCCGAGAGGCTGGCGGCGGGCTGGATCCGAGCCTAACCGAACCGAGGCCGCCACGGGGTGCGAGGCGTGGCGCGGGGGGGGTAGAAGACTTGAACGCCGAGGGGGTCGAGCCTAGCATCCTGTCCTGATTGCGGGATGGAGCAGTCTGGTAGCTCGTCGGGCTCATAACCCGAAGGTCGTAGGTTCAAATCCTACTCCCGCTATTACCGAGCCGGTTGCAAACGCAACTGGCTCACCGGTTCACGACTGACGCCGCCGAGAGACCTCGGCGGCGTTGTCCTTTTCAGGGCCAGTCTCCGCAAGGGTTTAGAGCGAGGGTCAGCCCGCGGCTGGGTCTCCGCTCGACCGCGGGTCATAACCGTGCTTGGAGCGTCGCCGGCCGAGCGGGGCGTTCTGGCCGCCAAAGTCTCTGCGTCTCTGGTTTGGGCGGGTGCCGGGGTTAACGGCTCTTCGTCTCTGCTAGGCGGTCCGCAAGGGCCTGTTTCGGACCCGAGGCTGAGCATGATCCTGATCGTTGGATGGACCGGCGGTGAAGTCTCTGCGCACCCCTTGGGCGCACGGCATAGGTGACACCAGGGCGGCGTCTTGAGCACGCGGCCCATGAGGTCCCGCGATGCCCAAGCACTACGCCGACACGACGCGCAATCCAGACACGATGACGGCCAACGAGCGTCGCGACGAGGTCGCGGGCATTCTCGCCCGTGGGCTGGTTCGGGCGCTCGAGGCGAAGCACGCGGCCGATATCGGCGATCGCGAGAACCTCGACGAAGACGGCGAGACAGGCCTTGAACTGCCGGGCGATCAAGGGCTCAGTGTGGCTCCGCGGTCCGCCGGTTAAGGGCCGCGTCTCCGATGTCCCCGGTACGAGGAGCCGCGATGACGAAGACGGCAGAGGCGAAGGTGCAGAAAGAGCTCGACGCGCTCGAGCACATGACGACGGCGGAGCTCGTCGAGAAGTACAAGGAGCTGCACGGGCATGTGTGCAGGACCAGGCACCGTCAGTACCTGATCCGGAAGGTCGCTTGGCGCATCCAGGCGAATGCGATGGGTGGCCTGAGCGAGCGGGCCAGGAAGCGTGCCGAGGAACTGGCCAACGACGCCGACGTGCGGGTCATGGCGCCGAAGACGGTCCTGGGGCCGAACGAAGGACCCGGGCACATCGTCGCGGCGACCGTCCGCCACGAGCAACGCCGCGACCCGAGGCTCCCGTCGCCGGGCACTGCGATCATCCGGCAGTACAAGGGGCGGACGATCCGCGTGATCGTCCTCGATGACGGCGAGGGGTTCGAGTGGGAAGGCGAGCGGTATCGCACGCTGACCGCGATCGCGAGGAAGGTCACCGGCGGGCACATCAACGGCTTTCGGTTCTTCCGGCTCACGAAGGAGGTCTGCTCATGAGGGCCGTCCGTAAGCGAGACCGCGAGGACCCGAAGACCGCTCCGAAAGCCACGATGCGTTGCGCGGTCTACACTCGTAAGAGCAGCGACGAAGGGCTGGACCAAGAGTTCAACTCGCTCGACGCACAAAGGGACGCGGCCGAGGCGTTCATCATGAGCCAGCGGGCCGAGGGCTGGGCGTGCCTGCCGGACCGGTACGACGACGGCGGATTCTCAGGCGGCTCCATGGATCGACCGGCGCTGGACCACCTGCTCCGAGACATCGAGGCCGGCCGCATCGACTGCGTCGTCGTCTACAAGGTCGACCGGCTGAGCCGGTCGCTCATGGACTTCGCCCGGATCATGCAGCTGTTCGAGCAGCACGGGGTCTCGTTCGTCTCGGTCACCCAGCAGTTCAATACGACGAGCTCGATGGGACGCCTGACGCTCAACATCCTGCTTTCGTTCGCCCAGTTCGAGCGGGAGATCATCGGGGAACGCATCCGGGACAAGATCGCGGCCCAGAAGCGCAAGGGGAAATGGGCCGGCGGCGTTCCCGTGCTCGGCTACGACGTCGACCGGTCGGGCCCGAGCCCGCGGCTGGTGGTCAACGCGGCCGAGGCCGCCCGGGTCGTGGCGATGTTCGAGCTGTACGCCGAGATCCAGGCGCTCCACCCGGTCGTCCGCGAGCTGAAGCGACGCAAGTGGTGCAACAAGCGGCGGGTGACGAAGAAGGACCGCGTCATCGGCGGGACGCCCTTCAACGCGTCGACTCTGTACACCCACCTCACGAACCCGGTGTACATCGGAAAGATCGTCCACAAGGCCGAGGTCTACAACGGCGAACATGAGGCGATCGTGCCGCGGGAGCTGTTCGACCGGGTCAACGAGATCCTGAAGTACAACGGGCGGACCGGAGGCGCCGAAGTGCGGAACAAGTACGGCGCCCTGCTCCGCGGCCTGCTGCGCTGCAAGGCGTGCGGGTATGCCATGAGCCACACGTTCGCGCGGGGGCAGGGCCGGAGGACGTACCACCGCTACTACCGCTGCATCGAAGCGATTAAGAGCGGAGCGGTCCATTGCCCTTCCAAGACACTCCCGGCGCTCGAGATCGAGCGGGTCGTGGTCGAGGAGGTCCGGAGGCTCGCCGAGGACCGGGACCTGCTGAAGCGGGTCCTGGTGGACGCCGAGCGCCTCGTTGCCGGCGAGCTCGGCGAACTGCGGAAGGAGCGGAGTAGCCTCACCCGGGACCTAGAACGGCACCACGCGGAGCTGGGCCGACTCGCGCAGAGCGGGTTCGCCTCCGCCGACATCGCCCTCCGAGTCGCCGACCTGAACGAGCGGATCGCCCAGGGTGAGACCCGGATTCAGGAGCTGAACGCTCGCTCGGTCGAACTGGAACGGCAGGTGATCGACCCGGACGAGGCGGCTGAGGTCTTCGCTGGGTTCGACGCGGTGTGGTCGAACCTGATCCCGAGAGAGCAGGCACGGTTGTTGAAGCTGCTGATCGAGGTCGTCCACTACGACGCCGCCAACTCGAGCATCGAGGTGACCTTCCGGCCATCCAGCATCCGGGCGTTCATGGATCGCGTGAAGACGGAGGCCGCATGACCACGGTGACGAGAGCGATTCACTTTGAGATCAAGGCCCGCCGTAAGAGGATCGTGGACGGCCCGGGGCCGTCAGCAGAGGCGGCCCCACTCCCGGGACGGGTGCCCCGGGTCGCGAAGCTCATGGCCCTGGCCATCCGGTTCGACAAGCTGATCGCAGACGGCATCGTGGCGAACCAGTCGGAGTTGGCTCATCTCGCGCAAGTCACCCAGCCGCGGATGACGCAGATCATGAACCTGCTGCACCTGGCACCGGACATTCAGGAGGAGATCCTGTTCCTGCCGCCAGTCGACATAGGGAGGGATGCAGTGACGGAAAGGGATCTTCGTCACATCACACGGCTGATCGCCTGGGAACAGCAGAGACGCTTCTGGGACAGACTGACTCGACTAGTAATCCCTAGATAATGTTCATCGCCTTCGATGCGGCCGCCTTCGGGTCCCCGTAAAACACGGGATCGACGTGCTCCATGATGTCAGCACTTACCTCCAGGAATTGCCTCTTGTTTTCGATGGGGATGATTGCTCGGCGAGCGCCGTTGTCCATGCCAATCTGTAGCGGTTCCGTGAGCGTACGAGCAGGCTTGATGTTCCCCTGAATGCTCATGTCGCCAAGAATGAGCGTCGCTGCGGTCACCGGGCTCTTACGCATCGCCGACAACGCCGCGACGAAGAATGCTACGCCAATCTCCCCGCCTACTCGGTTGTTGAGCAGATCAATCACCTCAACGTGCAGATCGGATACATCTAGCTCTCTACCGAATCCAAGCTCGGCCCTCTTCGACTGCATGTAGCCGAATGCCCTTGTCACCGACTCTTTGAGCGAGCCACTGAGCCCGCCAGCGGTACGGAGCTTGCCTGTTCCGTGTGAGCACGTGACTTCGATACGGAAGAGGCCAGCATTCCCGTCGCTGCCCACAGACGATGCGTAAACGCATCCCGGTGCCTGTGGATCGGAAGAGATCATGTCCCGGCCGCCCTGCTCCGGAACACCGACGAACCTCTCTTCACCCGATTCCTTTAGCTGATAACTGAAGGATGTCTGATGGTACTCGTGTGGTGCCATCTTCTTGAGCTGCTCTTTAACCCGACGGCGCCCTTCCACCGCGAACTCGACGATCTCCTCGAGATCCTCTCGCCCGATTGCGCCATGCGGATGCAGGATCTTGATCAGCCCAGACACAGTTCGACGGACAGCTTTGCGATCACGAGCGTTCAGGTGGCTTCCCAGCTCGAAGTACTGATCAAGAGCTTCCGTGTAATTGTACTTCCGCAAAGTCCGAAGGGCTTCGGCGAAGTAGTCCACGACAAAACCGTAGTGATCCGTGAACAGATCGTTTCGCATCTTCGGGACCTCCCATCCTGGGAGGTAGAAGTGGATTCGATCGAGAAAGGCCTTGTCATTCCTGATGACTTCAGGCATCGGCTCGAACAAATGGCCCGACTGCACCATGACGTCCACTGGCTGATTCGTGTTGCCAAACATCGCGATGCTGGCTTCGCCCGAATCCGCTTCCTTGCCGCGCTGGAATGTACCCGATTCGCAATAGGTTTTGAGTGTGGTCACGACCTCTTTGGGCATCTTCTCGAGGTCGGCGACTTCGTCAAACGCTACCGCGTCCCAGATCGTCACCATGCCTTTTGAGCGACCGCTCATGTGGCCAAACATGTTTGCGACTGTTGTCGGGCCTGTCAGCAGTGCCCCGTAAGGGGAAATCTCCTGCACCGCGTAACTCTTGCCGGTTCCGCGCGGGCCAAGCTCAATCAGATTGAAGTTTCGTTCGGCCAATGGAATCATGCGGACGCAGAACAGTAGCTTCAACCGCCTATCCATACCCGTGGGCTCATAACCCATCGTCCGAATGACGACATCCAGCCACTCGTCTGTAGTGAACTCGGCGCGGAGGGATCGGTAGGAGTCGATGTCAAAGGTCGCGATCTGGATTGGCTGCATCCGCTCAATCCAGAATGGGTGCTTACCCTTGCTCTCCTCGTCGTACTCGAACTTCATGTCGATTTGGGCCCAGATGCCTCCCGTCAGAAGTCGCTGGTAGTCGCGGATGTACTGAGTCGGGATATGGACAAAGCGATCACCAAAATTGACACACTCGGCCCAGTACTCTGAATCAACCAGGCGAACCTTGACCTTGTCGAGGAAAGTGTGTGTACCGTCTTCTTTAACTCGGCTTTGTGCACGTATGGCCTCGTCGGCACGGATGTAGTTGTCTGCCAGGGTCTGATTCACCACCTCAAGACCCATTTGGATCGCGGCGTTGTCCGAAGAGGCGCAATACTTCCCAAGAAGAAACTCAAGCACAAAGACCGGAACATTGGCCCCAACCTTCACCTTGCGGACAAGGTCCTTCCGCACGACCTTGCCATCAAATACACGGCAGAGCTTGTCGTCGAGGGCGTCACGCTGAGGATGCTCGGCAGTTTGGCTGATGTCGTGGGTCTGGCTCATCCGGACGTGTCCTCGTCAAAGTACATCGATGGGGATCGGGGCTGGCGAACGATAGAGCAACGCTTTGGACATCGCATCCTCGATCACCACGGATGCCTCTGTGGCATCTCGCTGGAGCAGCATCAAGAGTGTGGCCGTGCGGCCAATTCCAATCGAGACGCTCTTGCTCACCGAGTCGAAGTCGGCGTCAATGGCTTGGCCGACGGTTCCGACTTCCCGGCCTTCGTTGCTGATCAAGGATGCCCGGACGGTTACTCGGTCGGCGTCGAAGAGCCCTCTCGGCGAAAGAGTGACTGTGACTCGGAACGCACGATTGGTAATCTTGCCCGGGACATCCCGAACGTCGGCTTCGATGCCCGCCTCGGGCGCGGTGCTCTGGGCAGCGAGTTCAAGCGTGAGTACCGGCACGATGGCTTCTTGGAGGCTGAGCCCACCGTGGTGATAGGCAAGGTCACCACCAGCGCGGAACACCCCCACTCCACGCGGAACCACGAAGTCGATATCACTCGTATAACCAAGTTCCGATGCGGAAATACGCACAGCAGCTGGTGGAGTAGTACCGCCCCGTCCGCACCAGACTCGCCTATGGAGCTCGACCTGCTCTCCCGCCGGCGTATCCAAACGCATGGACTGGTCGCGCTCCTGCCCGAAGACGTGGCCGTGATCAGCTGCAATCACGACGCGGGAGCAGCCATTTCTGGCCAATCGTCGGATTCCACGAGCGATGTTCCCTACAGCAGTGTCCATTACCTGGCGGGCGAGGCCTGTTTGCATGCCTTCGCCAATCTGGTCGATGTCCTGGGAGCGGACCACGAGCAGTCGGCAACCGTGCAATCGACTCTTGATCTTCGCGTCAGAGATGCTGAGCAGCTCGTCGAGCGTGATGTCCTTGCATCCCGGAATCTTACCCTCCAGGTATCTCTTTCGGTCCTTCAGTGACGTCATCACGCGGCCGTCAATCTGGGCACCGAGCTTTCCGTCGGCATCGACGACGTCGAACGAGCGGCTTGCACCCGGGAGAAGCGCGGCCATGCCGATCGGCGTGATGGTCGGAAATGCGGCGATGCAAGGGCGGACCTGGATTGCCTTTGCATCAGAGAACTGGGAAGCAAGCTCGATTCCCATCTCAAAGCGCAGGGAGTCCGCGAGCACCAGCACCATGGGGCCATCGTCGCGAATGTGCGGACTGACAAGCTCATCGAAGACATCGACTTGGCGGTACACGTCTTCAGGGAACTGCCATGACTGGCGATGGAGAGAATCGACGAACCTCTCAGCCAGCTCGCCAACGGCCGTTTCGTAGGCATTGAGAACCGCATGCTTCGCGGTCTCGGACTCGGGATCATCGGTCATCGAGGCCAGGTGGGACTGGAGCTGGCGGTACGCAGCGTCCATTCGATACCACCCGGTAGCCGGATCGGTGTAGCGGTGCACCCAAGTGACTGTCGGGTCAGACGCTTTTGGAATGGAGTCTCGTACTTCATGGATAGCTCGCCCAAGCAGAGCCATGCGGGAGCATGCCTCCCATTGCTGCTGTCGCATCGAGTCGCGATCCGCCCAGAAGCAACGATGGTGAACGGATACCAGCCGCTGGGCCTCTTCGAAGTCGCCATCCACGATCATCTCGCCGGCACGGCACAGCAGTGCACGCTCTTCGAACTTGAAGGTGTCGATGCTGCCAAGGTTCTCCACGGCAACGACATCCACTCCCAGCTGGAACTCGCGTTCGATCGCATCAGCGATGGTTTCGTACGCGTCGCCGTGGTGCCGACGGAAGGCGGATGCCGTATCGCGTACGAGCTTCTGCTGATCCGCGGACTTGGCCTTCGCGATCATCGCCGTAATGGCGGGCGGGTCACCGTCAAGGTCAAGAACGAACTCGTTGATGAGGATGTGCCGGGCGACCTGCATCCGCAGATCGGTCAGCTCGACATCCTCCTTGGGTGTATGGCCCACCTTCCCGGAAAGCCGGAGAATCTCGCCCCGGGCGCCCTTGTTCTCGATCGCGGAGTCCGAATCCGGCGTGGCTAGCCACGCGGCGATGATCTCGGCTGAGTTGCGGGCGTCCTTGAACAAGGCGTCGAGGATCGAGCCGGTCTGGCGACCGCCTTCGATCATTGCCCCGGGGCCGTCGAGCTTGGCGATCACGCCCACGATGTCGGCGTAGGTGATGTTGCCCTCGGCCTTGAGCACCTGATCGATCTGGTCGTCGGACAGAAAGTTCTTCAGACAGAACCGGGCCATCTGGGCGAGCTTCCACTTCACTCGAGTGCCGAGGAGCTCGATTTCGAGCAGCGGGTTGGCCTTCGGTTTCTCTTCTTCGCCGGGCACGTAGATGACGAGTGGATCGATCTCGGTCCCGCAGACCAGCGGCTCGGCGACGATCTTGGTCTCAAACAGCGAGCCGTTGCAGCAGATGAGCGTTGCTTCGTTGCCGTCCAGTTGCACCTGCTCCGGCGCGCACTCGTCGATGGTGTCCTTGCCGCGCAGTTCGGCGATGAAGCCCGCGAACTCGCCGCGCTCGTCGTGCCAGACGACGACGGACCGATCGCGGATCTTCTCCATGAGCTGGGCCGCGAGGTACGCGTGGAACGGGTTCTGGGTCTGGGTGCTCGTCATCGGCGGTTTCGTCCTACTTCGACCTCGTTCGGCCACGCTTGCGTGAGCCGCTGTTCCCGGCGGCCTGCCCGGCGGCGATCAGCTTGGAGAGAGCGTCCTTGACCTGACGGCTTGTCCGCTCGTTGACCAGGCGGGTGATCAGATCAACCCACGACTTGGCGTTGGCGTTGGGTCCAGGTGCCTTGCGCTTGTGCCACTTCTCTTTGTCGTCCTGCTCCCAGAAGACGTCTTCGAGGCCGTGCGCGATGGCGAGGCTGCGGTCATCTTGGCACTTGGGCACGACGCGTTCGGGCCAGAGGTGCATGGCGAGGTGGGCCCAGTCGTAGTCGCCGGCGACGAGCTTGTCCCAGATCTTCTTGCACTCCTTCTGCCACGGCTTGTGCTGGGGAAAGAGCCGCCAGAGCGGGGCGAGGCAGATCACCACACCATCGTCGAGGTCGGGCGACCACAGCGGGGCGACGCGGGCGACCTCCTCGATCATGGTCTTCAGCTCACTGGCGAAGTCCTCCTGGGCCTCGATCTCCTTGCGCTGGCCCGAAGTCGGGCTGGCGCCGGCGTCGGCCTTGAGGCGGCCGAGCAGGCTCTCCTCCTGGTCCAGCTTGGGGCGCAGGATCTCGTTGAGCACGCTGAAGAGACTGTCGCCGGTGACGCGGTGGGCGTAGAGCCAGACCGCGTACTTGCCCGAGGGCACGCCGAGCTGCCAGAGGATGGGCGCCTTGCGGCGGCTCTTGCTGTGCTTCTTGATGTGGTGCTCGAAGAAGCTCTTGGCGAGCCAGGTCCGCAGGTCGTGGCCCTTGGGGTCGAGGATCGACGCGGCCTCGGCCCAGTAGGCGTCGGACTCGGCGCCGAAGACGACGTCGAAGACCGACCGGACCGCGGCGACGATGTCGCGCGGGTGGCCCGGGTCGTCGACGAGGACGCCGTCGGTGGGCCAGGCGATCGGGTAGCCGGCGGGCGGCTCGGCGACGGGCAGGCCGTCGTCGCCGGTGAGCATGCCGGGCGAGCAGACCGGGAGCGGGTCGAAGGGATCGGGCTCGGGCGGGGCCTCACGCTCGCCGGTGACGAGGCGGACATCGAAGCGGCCAACGGCGACGCCCACGCTCCAGGAGCAGAGATCCTCGGCTTGCGACGTAGCGCCTTCAGACTCAATCTCGTTGTCGTCCTCTTCGTCCGAAGTGGCGGTCTGGACCAAGTCAGCGATATCAGATGCCAAGTCGAGGTTCACTTCGCTCAAGGCGTCCCTTGCATTCTGAATTAGCAAAGCAACGGATGGCGTGTTCGCAATGCTGCGCGGCAAGCAGAACAGTGGCGACGTTTCACTACTAGACGCGATCGTGTCTGCCAGTTGGTAAACAGCGCGACAGGCTGTTGCACTCGGACGCATCTTTGAATCCGGCACTGGCAGCACTTTGACAGCACCTGTTTCGTACGAACCACCAGTAGATTGGTCCTCGACCAGCCCGTGGTACAGATCACTGGCGAGCAGAATCCCAAGCCACTCGGCGTCCTTGGGGCGAGAAGTGACCACAACCGGGCTCTTGTCGCTGAAGATTGTCCCGCGTCGCATGCGCCGGAAGCTCAGGCCACGCGTACTCCGACGTGACCATCGGATGGCTGGAAGAAAGTAGTACCGGGAAGACTGTCGTGAACGTGCAACATTGCCCCCGATGAAATCATTGAATGCTGCCACTTCCTTGCCGTCGCTGGCCCAGTTGATGACAAGGTGCGTATCTCCCGAAAACCATCCGTACTCGCCACCCTTCGAGAAGGGGATCCACCTTGGCTGATCGACTTCGGCCGGAACTTCCCAACGAAGTCGAACAAAGCGCTCATCGTCCGACGTTGAGAGGCCTTTCGTCACGCGCCCGAGATCTGGCTCAAAGCGACTGTCAGCGTTCAGAAGTTCGAGCTGCTCAGAAGAGAGCCAGTACAACAGCTGGTTCCCGGGCACTAAGTTAAAGAAGGACCGGCGTCGATGGTGCCAGTGCAATTCTTCGATGCCGTCATGCAGCCGAGGTCCCTTTCGGGTATCGGAAAAAAGCGAGCGATCAAATCCGCCTCGCTCAAGCGTATAAGCAGCGGTCTCTACTAGTGCGTCGTCTAGGATCCCCCAGCCTAGATCCACGAGATACTCGATCTCGTTACTGCGACTCCCCTGCATCAGCGACAGCCTGAAGTCTTTGTGATGGCGCCCACTCAGGAACGAACGTGAACTGATCGCTCCAAGCCTGCCGCCATCTCGAAGCATCTCACGACCTCGAACGACGAATGCCGCATACGCATCATTACGACCCGCCGAAATCCGATTGGTGACATACGTCTGTGCAGCAGCAGGCAGCGCCCCGAAGGGCGGATTCATCAGAACGACATCCATCGTGGTGCGGCAAATATCTATGAAGGCGAAGCCGGCGGCGGCGTCCTCGGCGAAGAGGCTGCGGCGGTAGCGCTGGCCGTTGGCGGCGGACTCTGCGAAGCGTTGGAGAGCGTTGAGGGTCTGGGCCTCGGCCTGCTCCCAGAAGGAATCGTCGGTGACGCCGGAGAAGTCGAAGCTGGACTGCTGGGCCTTGGGCTTGGCGCCGCCGAAGAGCATGGCCTGCTCTTCCTTCGGTCGCTCACCCCACTCCTTGCGGGCCTTTTTGATGGCGTCGGCGAGTTCTTCGTGGATCTTCAGGAGTGAGCCCGCGTCGCCGGCGAGGCGCATCTTGTCGACGACGACCTCCATGAGTTGGCCGAGCACGGCGGGCTTGATATCGCTCTTGAACGCCTGGAGCAGGTCGGCCTCGGCGGGCATGGGCTCGGCGACGGCGATGTTGGCGCGGGTGATCGGCGGGCGTTCCTCGCGAGAGATCTTGAACTCGTTGAACGCCCGCTGGGCCCGCATCCAGAGGGCGAAGGCGCCGATCTGTGCGCAGCGGGGGTCGATGTCGATGCCGTGGAGGTTCTGGCGGAGGATGAGCCCGGGGAGGGCGAGGCGGAGGGAGGCTTCGTCGGGGTAGTCCTCGCGAAGGGTCTTGCCGGTGAGCCGGGAGGGCGGTGACTGCTCGTCGGCCCAGGCCTCGGCGTAGATCTCGAGGAGGAGGTCGAAGCAGTAGATGAGGAAGTGGGACGAGCCGCAGGCGGGGTCGAGGATCTTGAGGTCGCGCGGGTCCTTGCGGGGGCGGTGGCGGACGAAGACGGGTTGCTTGAGGAGCTGCTCCTGGGTGCGGTCGGGCTCGCGGGCTTCGAGCACGCGTCGGCGGACCTCGTTGGCGAGGCGGAGGAAAACGGGTTCCTCGATGCCGGCGCCGTCGCCCTGTCGGTCTGCCCGGCACTGGCAGAACATGACATCGAGGATGTCCTGGGTGGTGAACCCAGACAAGTCGTCGGCGGCCTTCATGCGGGCCTTGGTAGGCCAGGGCCACCAGTCGTTGCCGGCATCGTCTTCGAGCGGGTGGCGCTCATAACCGTCGACGCAGTGGGCGAGATCGATGAGGCGTTGGGTGTCGCCGGGCTGGAATTCGGGGAAGTCGGCGGTGGAGTCTTCGTCAAAGAGCTTGGCAAGGGCGATGCACCCTGCCTCGGCGTGATCCGACTTTGGGTCGGTCATGGCGCTCAGGAAGACCTCGTCGGGGCGGCGGACGAGATAGCGGCACTTGTCGGCCAGAGCGGTGTTGCCCTGGCGCATCTCGAACCAGGTGCGGCCGAGCGTGTTGTCGACGAGGAACTCGACGACATAGCGCGGCGTGAAGAACTGGTTGCGGACGGCGAGCTCGTAGCTGTTCTGCGGCGCTTTGGGCTTGCCCTTCGCGTCGTAGCGGGCCTTGCGGCGGTCGTCGTCGCTGTTGAAGTACTGGTAGACCCAGCCGATGGTCTCGTCTTCGGCCCAGACGGAACTGAGATCGACGGCGTTGAGGATGTCGAGCAGCGACTCGAAAGCTTTGCGGCGGGGCCAGGCGAGCGAGACAGAATCGTGGCGATCGAAGAGAACCTTGACCTCGAGTGAGAGTTCGTCGAAGAGGCACTCGAGGTAGAGCCGGTAGCCCTTGTCGGGCGTGAGGTTGATGGCGGGTGCCGAGAGACAGAACTCCTTGAAGCCGCTCGACTCATCACCTTTGGAAATGCACTGCTGAACGAGACCGCGGACCTCAAGCATCTTGAGGGCGATGAAGCGGTTGAGGATGGTGAACGCGGTCTCTCGGACGTAGCTGGCGATGGCTTCTTCGAGCCGCTGCTTCTGGGCACTGCCTCCCGCGCGGTGCCGGATGGACTCGACAATCTTCGCCCGCGTGAGGCGTTGGCGAGCATCGAGGTGCGGAGGGTCTTCCTCGGCGATCGTGCCGTCTGGCAGGATGTCGAAATCGCCCTCGAGCTGCTCAGCGACATCGGTCTCGAGCAGGCGGCGAACCTGCTGAGTGGCGTTGAGGAGCGTGTTGCGTGTCTTGTCGTCCATAGGTTGTCACTGGATCAGGATGATCTTGCCACGGCCCAGTTCGTTCTCGCAGTCGGCGCGAAGGGCGCCGAGCGCCGCGTCGAGTTGCTCAGGGGATTCGATCGCGTTCGCGAAGTACTTCGTGCTCTTGACCTTGACGAGCCTTTCGCCCTCGTTGATCTTGTTGACCTCGTGGATGGCCGTCGCGAGCCGTGACTCGCAGGCCTCCGTTTCCGAACGGATCTGGGAGATTGGGGTCGTCGCGGATGTGTTGTCCTTGGCGAGCGACGAGAGGGGCATCGCGATGCGTTCCTGCTGCTCTTTCGATAGGCGTGGCCAGCCATCAAGGCTGTGAAGCTTTGAGAGAGCGTCCGTGTAGGTCGCCGTCCGATCGGCCAGGGCCTGGTCGAAGACCTGCTTGTATGTGTCTCGGATCTTGGCCGCACGCTGGGAGATCTCGGGGACCTGCTCGAAGAATGTCTCTCGCTGAAGGAGATCTTTCAGCAGCTCGGCGGCCTCCTGCACTGGTTCGTCCAGATCGGGCTCGCCGCTCAACGCCGGCCACATGGTGGTCACCGCGGTGCGGGCGTTCCGAATCGTTTCGAGGTTTGGCTCGGTGAGCTTGCCACGCAGCGAGGCCGCACGCGCGATTGCCTCCCTGATGCTCTGAAAGGAAGTGTTAAAGGTCTGGATAGCGTCTTCTTCGCTTCCGGACCGGAGCGACTTCATCTGACTGATGGCACCGGCGAGGACTTCGCCACCTGGCAGGGCATCAGCAACGAGTATTCCGCGAACTTCGAGGAGATCATCTTCGTGGCTGGATGCCGCATCACGGATAGCCGAGGCGATGGATGCGCTGTTGAGTTCGGGGACATCCTTGCCGAAAGTCTTCTTGAAGTTGTCAGCAGCGGCCATCAACTCCTTTGCGTCGATGGCTTTCTTCGGACGGAATGTCGCCCCGCGAAACTTCGGGTTTGAACCGAACAGGTCCTTGGCTTCATCGGAGGGAACGGTCTCGATGGTACGGCCTTGCGATACAGCCGCAATTTTGCCGTCTCGAAGTAGGCAAAGGGTCAGGAGCTTGACGATCTCGAAGTCCCACCCAAACGGCGGGGCGCCGAAGTCAGCTTCGAGCGATCGACCTGATGCTGCGTTGCCGTAGTTGGCAACGCTTTCGATCCGTGCCAGGACGTCGTGGAGTGGTGACTGTTCCGCGTTGACCCTCCCGCGGCCTCCCTGTATCGATACGAGCTTGAGCTGCGTGAAAATGGGCGGGAGACCTTTGAGGTTTTCGTTCGTGAGCAGTGCCTCAATGTCCTTCTTTTGGACCCGGCAAGCCGCTTCGCCGAATCGTTCAAACACCTCTGGCAGGGCTGCCTTCATACGAGTTGAAGCGATCTTGCCGACTTCCGATTCGCCTTGGGTGGGGCTGCGGTCGTTTCCTCTGAAGTAGATCGTCCCGTTTGAGCAGGCTTCACGGATTAGCCGCTTCAATTCCTCCTGCTGCCGCTGAAGTCGGCGTTTTTCCTCGCCTAGAAGCCGCACTTCTGCCTCGGTCGAAGCACTCCGCTTCTTCGTGGCCATGTCTTGCGATCGACAGATCTCTTCGGCAGAGAGATCTATTGCCTTTGAGATTGGAACCGCCCAGAAGACCTTCCCCTGGTCCCGCTGGCTCTCTCTTCGGATCTCGGTTACCCGATCTTCGTAGCCATTGTCCTCGGGGAGAGTTCGCAGCTCAAAATCGATGTCGCCGGCTACCCGCTGTCTCCCGTTGAGCACGAGGCTCGCCTTGAACACGCGAGTCTCGGCGAGCTCGTGGGTCGGCGCCGGCTGCCAGAGTTGCTCGACCTGGTCACCAATCACCTTCGCAATTTCCGGTGATCGCGGAGACAAGCCGGCACGTTGCTTCTCCCAATCGTCCTCGCTTGGTGACGGAATCCGGTAGCCGTCGTCTCCCTTGCGGATAAGCCGGGCATGCTCGAGAGCTTGAAGTGCCTCGTTGATCTCAGGCAGCCGCGAGTCAGCGTCGACGGCCGGATGCAGGACTGCCGCGATCGATTCAGGGGTTCTCTTGATCTGAGGAACAAACTGAAGGAGGCAGATCGCCTTGGCAACAGCAAGCGCGGCAGGATGCTCTACCTCTTGCGCGATTCGATCGATCTTGTCACGAATATCACTCGCGATATTCCCGCGGACGAGGTCGAACACGCTGTCAAGGGTGACGAGTGACCCGACCGGTTTGCCGGCAAGGCCTACCTCTGGATGCGTCAGCAGCTGCTGAGAGAGCTTGATGACTGTGCGGTTGGCACCTCCGACGTGTGCGATCGCGCCGCCCTGGGTGCGAAGCCCAGAAACGATGTCGATAATGAGACGGATCTGGTACGGGAGCAAGGGGTAAAGGCGGATGAAATTGTCTGCGGATAACTCTTCCAGCTTGACATCGGCTTGCGGCTGAGCACAGTGGGAGAGCTTTCCACGATGCTGCTCGAACAGCTGGCGAAGTGACTTCTCCGCATCTGCGTTCTTGGACAGAACGCGCTCGCTCGTGACGGTGGAGATATCAGAGGGCTCAAGATGGACGCGGAGATGATCCGGGAAACGATCCATCAGCCGGGCTTGTTCGACCCGCTTGTCGTCTAGGCTGCCAACCATCTCGTTCAGCTTCTCTTGCGATGTCACAATCACCCAGACTCGCCCACGTGCAACGCGGCCGAGTGCCTGGACGATGCCCTGCAGATCAAGCATCTTGTTCACGTCGCGTGCAACAAACTGACCGGCCTCGTCGATGACGAATACCAGCCGGCGATCACCACGGCGCCGGCTCAGCAGCTCGACGCTCCGCTCTGCGAGGTCGTTGGCGCTCAGATCAAATCGATTGCGGGCCGATTTTGCCCACGAGTCCGCCGCAGGGTAGTTCGCGGCGTCCATCTCGTGGAGTACGCGCGACGCCTCACTCATGGCAAAGGCTGTCATGGACTTCCGAGTATCCCACTCTTTGCCGATATGCTCGAGAAACGCCTGCCGGAACTGCTCCAGCGCCCCGTCTTCCTCGAGCCCGATCTCCAGCTCCGCTAGGTCCAAGTCCTTGGCGTAGCCGAGGTGCTCAAGAAGCTGTCGATAGATGATCTCCGTGAGCTTCTGATCAGAGTTTCGAACACCGGCATCGGTGGCGAGATCAAAGATGACCACTTCGCTCGGCAGTTTCTCCCCGATTGTCGAGAGCACGACATCAGTTCGCGAGTCATGAAACTTCTGCGCGATACGACGACCGGCGGGCGTCCCCTCGAGGTCACGGTTCTCGATGGCGATGCCCAGAAGCTTTGCGAAGCTCGATTTTCCAGATCCGAAGAAGCCAGATACCCAAGATGCCATCTGCTCACTCGGCTTGTTCTTGGACTCTGCATATGACTCCAGGATGCCGGTGAATGACTTTCGGATAGCAGGCGTTGGGACATACTCCTCGATCTCCTGGATGACAACGCTGTCGTCCTGTTGATCGACCTTGATCACTTCCTGGATGGGCCGGAAAATATCCCGGTCGAAAAGAGTATTGATCGTGCTCATGGTGCCTCTGGCGTCTGGGAGCCCTCTGGCCGAATCAGAAGATACGGGGACGGTAATTGTGCTCAGGCGGGAATGCGTCCATAAAGCTCAAGCCGGCTGGGCCAGCAAGTGAGCCCGGAAAGAACAGAACGGCAGGGGTGGTTAAGCGGCCGTAGAGATGCTCCACGAGCGCGGACGTTCGGTAGACGGGAAACAGTCCTCCAGCACGGTTGAAAAAGATGACGTCGCGCGTCGGTTCAACGTCGTGCGGAACGCGTTGGACAACCGCATCTACCAGTGGGTTGGTCTCGGAGAGGTAGGCATGGATCTGCTCAACGAGCTTTTCCGCGCCAGAGTCACGCTCTGCCATGGCGAGGCTCGGAGTCGGCATGTCGTCGCGGATCAAGTCGTGCATCACCTCCGTCAGCGATATCTCTGTAACCCGCTTGCCGTGCTGCTCGAGGCGGGTGGCAAGAAGCACCAACTCCTGGCGAAGCTCGAGTTCGTCCGACGGTGGATAGTGGAAGATCGCATACGGCATATCGTGGTACGCGGAGAACGCAGTCTGCCGCGGGTCTGCCGATTGCAGCAGCGGTTCGAGCTTCCCTCGCAGTCTTTCGAGCCATTCTTTGGTCATGACAGGCTCCGTGCAAAGGCGGACTCTGATGCGAAGGGAAGCTTGAGCTCAACCAGACTCCCAGCTCGATGGAATTCCACCTTGTGCAACTGGTGCAGACGCAGGAGCTCACTTTCGACATGTGCTGGTGACATCATGAAAATACGCCACCGCGGGCTGCTGATGACCTTCACGCTGCTTTGTTCCATGCGAAACAAATAGTGGAGTAAATACAGCATGCTCTCATGAGGTATGACATAGTCTGAAAAGAGTCGCTGTCGTCCGTTGTTGAGCAATCCAAATGCAACTGCAGTTCGCAGCAGTCCGGAGCTGGATTGGGTCACATTGCTATCGCTCCATGCGCCGAAGCCGGCTCGGGCAACAAAGTCCCTGACGAATGACTCCGCTGCGTCTCGCGAGACCTTGACGGCACCCCTTTCGTGTTCGGAAAACAGCCAATCGGAGAAGAATGCGTCGAGTAGAGCATCACTCTCGCAGCCGTGCCAGAGGAGTAGCGGACGCCAGACCGTCATGTCGCATCCGGTCTTTGCAAGGTCAACGAGGGGTGCTGGCGGGCCTGCCTCCCCGAATCGACGCAAGAGGATTTTTCCGAAGTCCTTTAGCCAGCCGATGCTTGGCCCGCCGACCGTATTTTGCCGTCGAAGTTCCCGTACGTTGTCTTCTACGCTTGCCTGCAAGTCCCAATGAAGAAACGCGCGATATGTCTGGTCTGGAAAGAGACCCTTCGTCGCTAGGAATGAGGATGGACGGGTGGTATCACTCACGCTGGGTATCCAAGGCGAGCAAATGGAACTGCGAGCTTGCCGGGCTCCCCTTTGCTGAAGGCCGCTGCGAGCTTGAGGATCAGGCTGTTTGAAATGCCGTCGTGATCGCCAAGAGGGACTGCGTTCCGATCAGCGGCCCTTCGCATGGACTTGATTGAGGCATGCTCCTCGTCGCTCAAGCCGATCACAGCGTCGAGAGCCGCGACCAGATCGGTCTTGTCGTTTGGGTCAGCGTTGAAGGCGGAGTGGATTGCCGCTGACCCGTTGGACAGCCAATTCGGCCAGCATTCATCAAACTGAGCCTCGACATCTGCGGGAAGGTCCCAGAGCGTGACCGCGTCAGGAGGCGCATAGACCTCGCGACAGCGGTTCCGAGCGACCTCGAACGCAAGCCGAGCTCTGGCGAACTGCTGGGTCCGGGGCATGCCCCTGCTAATCGAGATCCTGCCAGCGTCATGAAGGGTGCCAGAGCAGTCCCACCAGCGCAACCCGTCCATATCGCCGGCCGATGCCACGAGGACGCGCGAGATGAAGACCGTCTCGAGGTTGATGGCTTCCATGGCGAGAGGCACGGTTTCTCCAGTGTCGGGGTCTATTTGGGACTCGAGCGGAACGGCTCTTGACCCGCCGGTTATGTGCAGGATATCCTAAACATCGCCCCCTGTCCGGGTCAAGGCGAGCACAACCGCATGAGCGACCCCCTCCAGCATTTCGGTTCCGTCCTCCGCGAGCGGCGGATCGAGAAGGGCATCAGCCTGCGGAAGTTCGCCGAGCTCATAGACATCAGTCCGACATACCTGTCGCTCGTGGAAACCGGGAAGGCGGAGTATGCCCCCGCGGCTGAGCGTGTCCGCAAGATGGCCGAGGTGCTGGGCACTGACCCGGATCACTGGATCGCGCTGGCCGGGCGCATGCCCGATGACGTCAAGAACATCATCCTGAAGGACCCGGAGCAGATGCCGGCGCTGCTCCGTGCCGCGAAGAACCTCACCCCCGAGCAGCTCAAGAAGCTGATCGCCGATGCGGAGCGCAAGGGCAAGGGGGCCGAGGACTGATGGCCTCCGGATCGCACCAGAAGCACCGCGTGAAGTTCCTGCACGAGAAGCAGATCGAGCGCGAGGCCAAGCTCCTGCTCGACGAGTGGACGGAGAAGGGGCACGAGATCACCGTGCCGATCCCGCTCGACGAGCTGGTCGAGATCCACCTGCAGTTGCCGTTCGAGATCGTGGACCTGCGTTCGCAGTTCGGCGGGCACGATGTCATGGGCGCCATCTGGTTCAACGACGGCACGATCCGCATCGACGCCTCGCTCGACCCGCACGAGTTCCCGCACCTGCGGGGGCGGTACAACTTCACCGTCGCGCACGAGGTGGGCCATTGGCGGCTGCACCGTTCGCAGCTGCTCGACGACCCGAACGAGCGGACGCTCTTCGAGTCCGGCAGCAAGCCCGCGTTCGTGTGCCGCGATGGCGACAGCGTGCCCGAAGAGTGGCAGGCGAATGCGTTCGCGGGGTGCCTGTTGATGCCCCGTGAGCTGGTCTTCGACGAGTGGCACGCCTGGCGCGGAACCGATGCGCCGGTGCCGGACGCGGATCTGGATGTCCGACCTCTCGCCGGCGACCGGAAACGAGATGTTGAACTCGCCCGCGAGGCGCTGTGCAAACCGCTGGCGGAGAGGTTCGAGGTGTCCGCGCACGCGATGCGGATCCGCCTGGAGAACCTCGGGCTGTTCGTGAAGGAGATCGAACCCGGGCTGTTCTGACGGGGTGCGTCGCCCTCTCTATTTGCCCGGAGTGTTTACTGTCCACGGGACAGAAAGGTATGAGTCATGGCCAAGGCCTTTGACCCCCGCAAGGTGCTCAAGCAGATCGCCAACCCCCTCCTCCGCGCGTTCTTCGAGCGGCGCGGGGAGCTGACGGAGATCACATGGGATGAGCTCACCGAGCACAAGATCGAGCCCGTCTTCGAGGCGTGGCAGGCGCTGCCCGAGCGCCAGCGGCAGGAGGTTCAGGTCATCCTGCGCGACATCAACGAGCTGGCGGACCACCGTGGCATGGCGGTCCTGGCCGAGGAGATCCTCTGGCGCGATGCGACCATGGCTGAGGATTTCAAGGCCCAGGCGAGCAAGCAGGACAAGGCGATGTGGGTGTACCTGCACTTGCCGGAGGCGTTCACCGAGGGCGCGATGTTCGCGCGGGCGGACAGCCTCGCTGCCGGCCGCCACTGGAAGCGTCGGAACAGCTTGCCGAAGGTGCCGCTCGAGGTGACGCCCGAGATGCTCGAGCGGCTCAGCGAGGCGCTCACCGCCTTCTACGGGCCCAAGCAGATGCGCGGGCGCTGCTGCAAGGTGGTCCACTACCGCCGTCAGGGCGGGGCGGATTACTTCTTCGCGTATCTGGACGACTACCCGGACAAGCACATCGTGTTCGACGCCGACAGCGACGAGCCCGTGGTGCGGTCGGACCGCTACGCCTTCGAGAACGTGTTCGTGTACAACGCCGATGACGGGTCGATGGAGGTGTTCGCGCAGGGCGGCAAGCCGGTCTGGGAGCCGTTGCAGCTGGCGTTCTGCAAGGCGGTGCTGGGCCGCGACGTGGACCCGGCCGACCCTCTGCGGCCGACCTTCAAGCTCGACCACCTGCTCAGCCCGGACTTCCCGCTGACCGTCGAGGCGACCGACGGCGTCGAGGACGCCCGCATCACGCAGATGCGCGTCGCGCCGCGCGGCAGCGGCGGCTGGATCGAGATCAAGGCCGACCCCAAAGCCTCGCCGAACGACATCTACCGCAAGATCGAGCGGTGGCTGCGCGCGGAGAACGTCACGGCCGAGGGCGCAAAGGTCCTGTCGGCCTCGGTCGCGATGCGGTTCCGGCACGACGGTCCGGGCCGGGCGCCCACGCTTCGGTTCAGCGTCTCGGCGCCGAACTCGAGCAACCTCAAGAGCAAGCCGGACGAGCAGCGGGCGGTCGGCGAACGGTGCCTTCGGCGCTGGGGGGTGACCGATGACCAGTGAGGCCGTGATGCGACTGCTCCTCGAGGCGGCCGATGACCTCGGCCGCACCTTCGATCACCGCGACCTGAGCGAGTGGCCCCCGGGGTCGCTCCAGGTCTTCCGGGACCTCGGCGTCGTCCGCCGGTCCGCCGGCGGCCTGACCGCGTCGTGCCCGAGTTGTGACGACGGGCACATCGAGGTCGTGGCCGAGCGCCCCGGTCCCGACGGTCAGACGAGGCTCTACATCTACTGTCCGGAGCAACTCCGTCACGAGGTCACCGCCGAGATGTGCCAGGGCTGGGAGGTCAACCCGGACGGGCTGGCCGCGTGCGTCGCAGCCGGCCTGGGCCTCAAGGGCTCGCCGAAGGCCGTGGTGCCCAACCGGCTCTGCCGTCTTGGCCGGATCCCGTGCGACGGCACGACCCGCGAGGTCGTGTTCGCCGTGCGGCTCGGCGAGCCCGACGCGACCTCCGTGGTGGCGCATGTCGGGGTCGGCGGGCGAGCGATCGTGATCGTCCCCCGCCTCGTCCCCGACGACCGCATCTGGCCGGGGCGGGTCCCCGCGGTGGTGCAGCTGGACCGCGTGGGCGAGCTCGATGGCGACCAGCTCGTGATCGATGGTGTTGCGTTCATGGAGTTCGTCGCCGAGGCGGACGCGATCGCGGAATCCAAGAGCCTGCTCCCGGTTGATCCCCAGGTCAAGAAGCAGGTCGTCCGGCGGCAGCTCAAGGCCGAGATCAAGGGCCACCTCAACGACGATGTGCTCATCGCTGCTCGGGTGACGCATGGTTCGACGAGGAAGGCCGCCGACGCATTGACGGAGCAGCTGGGTCGCCCCGTGTCCAAGGACCAGGTCCAGCGTGCCATCGACCGCGCTGGTGGTCTGGCCGCGATCTCCGAACTCGACGACTCAATCTCCGTCGCCCGGACTGTCGCGTCGCACAGCCGCGACAGGGCAAAGAAAATCGAGCAGTATCGCTAAGCCCTGCATTTGCATGTTCTTGCGGTCTTCGGGGCGGGCCTTCGGCTCGCCCTGATCCTTGCGCCATCCGCGACACCCCGGCCCTCGTCCGAGGCCGGCCGGCTCATCACCGGCCAGTCACGGGCGCACCGGTGTTCTTCCACGACGAGCTGTCGCGGCACCGCTTTCGACGTGTTCCTGATGACTGGTTCGGGAGCCCAAACGCCGGCCTCGGAGCAATCCGATGGCCGACAGGCACACCGTTGTCAGCGACCCGTTCACCGCCAAGCTCATCCGCATCAAGGCCGCGCAGCTCTGCCGGCGCAGCGACTTCTCGAGGTCGGACTACGACGACCTCCGGCAGGGCATGGCCGCCTACCTGATCGAGAAGGCGCACCTCTTCGACCCCGACCGCGGCAACATCGAGTCGTTCGTCACGACCGCAATCAACACCTTTGTCCGCATGGAGCTGCGCTTCCGCTCCCAGGAGAAGCGCAGCGGGAACCTCGTTGCGGTCTCGCTCGAGCAGACCGAGGTGGGTGGCCGTGGTGGCGTTACCGCGCTCCGCGACGCCGCCGGCGAGCGTGACGGGTGCCGACGCACCGCGACGGTCACGCCGGACGCGTTCGAGTCGGTGGACCTTGCCGACGCGGTCGCGCACGCCATGTCCCGGCTCCGTCCCGACGACCGCGATCTGGTCGAACACGTCGCGCAGCACGGCTGGTCGAGCGCCTCGCGCGAGTGGACGCGGCGGATGGGCCGCCCGATCTGCCGCCGCTGGATCGAGCGGCGGCTGGCCACGCTGCGGTCCGCGTTCGAGGACGCGGGCCTCGGCCTGGCCTGAGTGCGCACTCCGAGGCGGCGCGGCATAGGTGGCAGGAGGAGGCCGCGCCCGCCTCCGTCGCCCGACGACCGGCCCCGGGGCGCCGTTCGGCACCAGTCCCCGGGGCCGGCAGGGGCGATCCAGATCGCAGGAGGCACCGCGTGCAGAGCACCTTTCTTCGATTCACGTTTGACAGCCGAATCGACCTCAGCGATGCCGAGGCGACGCTGCACCTGGCCATCCTCGCGGCCGAGGGTCTGTACGGCGAGGCCCGCGTCCGGATGGACGTCGCCTACTTCGCTGATCGGGCCCGGAGGGTGATCCACCTCGACACGGGCTCCCAGTCTGGTGACGCCGTGGCCCGGATCTTCACGATCTTCGCCGCCCGCGAGTTTGGCGACAGCGCGTTCGCGGTTCGCCGCGTCCGCGTGGCCCAGTCCCTGACGCCCGCGCCGGTGGGAGCGGCGGCTTGAGCAATATGAGCACCGAACGCAACGCGCCGCTGGTGCGGCTTGGCCAGGGCGACTACGAGCGGGAGATCCGTCCGGCGGATCTGGGCGGGCCTGAACTGCCGGCGCACGAGCTCGATCTCGGATTCCTGATCACCGAGCCGGCGGCCGTCTACCACGCCAAGGCCAAGGACAACCTCTCGTCGCACCAGCTCGCCGATTTCCGGCGCTGCCCGAAGCTGTACAGAAGGAAGCAGCTTGGTCTGATCCCGCAGCGTGACTCGGCGGCGTACGCCCTTGGGCGGGCCGCCCACGTGCTCATCCTCGAGGGACGGGAACGATTCGAAGCCCAGTTCGCGGTCGGCGGACCGATCAACCCGAAGACCGGTCAGCCGTTCGGCGTGCAGACGAAGGCGTTTGCTGACTGGGCAGCGTCGGTCGGCCGACCGGTGCTAAGCGACGCGGACGCGGCGCTGCTCGAACAGATGCGAGCCGGGGTGCACGACCACGTGTTCGCCCGCGAACTGCTTCGCTCGGGCGTCGCCGAGGGCGTCGTCCGGGCGGAGTACGGCGGCGTGCCGTGCCAGGCACGGATCGACTGGCTGAACCCCATCGCTGGCCGCGGCATCGTCGACCTGAAGACCTGCGACAACCTCGACGACTTCGAGCGTGACGTCCATCGCTACGGGTACGTCCATCAGATGGCGTTCTACCGCGAGCTAGTGGTCGAGGCCTGCGGCGTCGAGCTCGAGGTGCACCTGGTCGCGATCGAGAAACGCGAGCCGTACCGCTGCGGCGTGTGGCAGCTCTCGCGCCGGCTCCTTGACCGGGCCACCGAAGAGAACCTCGTCGCGATCGACGAACTGCAGCGCTGCCGTGAGCACGACATCTGGCAGACCAGGTTCGAGTCGCTGCGTCTGATCGACATCGAAGCACCCGCCCCCTCATCGACCCACCCACAGGAGAACGCATGAGCCTGATGAAGCACATCGAGCGCGGTCGAGCCGCGCGCCCCCGCCGGATCATGGTCTACGGGACGCACGGCATCGGGAAGTCGACGTTCGGCGCGATGGCCGAGCGGCCAGTCTTCATCCAGACGGAGGACGGCCTCGCGGACATCGACGCCGAGCGGTTCCCGCTGGTGACGGAGTTCAAGCAGGTCATCGAGATCCTCGGGGCCCTCTACACCGAGGAGCACGCGTACCAGACCGTGGTCATCGACAGCCTGGACTGGCTCGAGCGACTCATCCACGCGAAGACCTGCCGCGACCGCGGCGTGAAGTCGATCGAGGACGTGCCCTACGCGAAGGGGTACATCTTTGCCCTCGACGCGTGGCGTGAGGTCCTCGCCGGGCTCGACGCGCTGCGAAACGACCGCGGCATGCAGGTGATCCTCATCGCGCACGCGTCGGTCGAGAAGTTCGCCAACCCCGAGACCGAGACGTATGACCGGTACGCGCCCCGCCTCAACAAGCACGCGTCGGCCCTCGTCCAGGAGTGGTGCGACGAGGTGATGTTCGCGACCTATCGCGTGCTGGTCAAGAGCACCGACGAGGGGTTCAACCGCAAGCGGGTGCAGGGTGTGGGCAGCGGCGAGCGGGTGCTCAAGACCACCGAGCGCCCGGCGCATGTCGCCAAGAACCGCCTGAGCCTGCCCGACGAGCTGCCGCTGGACTTCCGCGTCTACGCCGCGCACCGCGACGGCAGCGCGCCCACCGAGCCATCCAACACCGACACGAGCGACACATCCACCACCACGGAAGGAGCATGAGCATGCCCAGCCTGAACGGATTCAATGCGAGCGAGGTCGACCCCGCAGCGGACTTCGAGCCCATCGCACCGGGGTCGTACACCGCGGTCATCACCGAGTCGGAGACCAAGCCCACCAAGGCGGGCACCGGCAGCTACCTGCAGTTCACGTTCCAGATCGTGGACGGTGAGCACAAGGGCCGGCTGCTCTGGGCCCGGCTCAACCTCGACAACCCCAGCGAGACGGCGGTGAAGATCGCCAAGGGGGAGCTCTCGGCGATCTGCCGGGCGGTGAACGTGCTGCAGCCGAGGGACTCGATCGAGCTGCACAACATCCCGCTGGTGATCAAGGTCGGCGTGAAGCGCCGCGAGGACACCGGCGAGATGACCAACGAGATCAAGGGCTACTCGGCCCGCAGCGGGTCGACGAGCCCCAGCCCGGCCGGGTCGCCGGTGGCGTCGGCCGGCGGCAACAGCACGCCGCCGTGGAAGCGATGAGTCGCGGTCCAGTCGTGAACCCATCGCGCACCCCTTCGTGAACCCGGGAGGCGTCGCCAGGGATGGCGGGTCAGACGCTCCAACTCACCCTGCCGTGGCCGCCGAGCGTGAACCGGTACTGGCGGTCGGTGCCGATGGGCCGGGGCCGGGGCGTGCGTGTGCTGATCAGCCGCGAGGGCCGGGCGTTCCGCAGGGACGCGGTCGCCCGGCTCGCGGGGCTGCGTCCGCGGGGCCCGTTGCGCGGGCGGCTCGACGTCCGCATCGAGCTGTGCGCCCCGACCCGGCGCGCCCTCGACATCGACAACCGCCTGAAGGCGCTGCTCGACGCGATGCAGCAGGCCGGCGTCTACCGCGACGACGGCCAGATCGACCGGCTGCTCGTGGAGCGCGGCCCCGTGACGCGGGGCGGCCTGGTCCGCGTGGCGATCTCCGAGCTGAACCCATGAACGACCCACCGAGCATGACAGACACCAACGCAGCGACATGCCTTGAAACCACTTCCGCACCCGGTCCGACGGCTGAGCGCGCACGCGCCGATTTCGTCGGTGGCCCGATCCGATCACGCCCGAGCAGATCTGACCCCGCGTGGGCGACCGACGAACAGGCCAACGGCTTCTGGGCCAACGCCGTACGCGCGTACGAGGAGGGCCCATGCAACTGAGGGCCTACCAGCGCGAGGCCGTGGACCGGGTGTATGCGCACCTCCGCGAGCGGGACGACAACCCGTGCGTCGTCATCCCGACGGGCGGGGGCAAGACGCCGGTGATCGCAACGATCTGCCGCGACGCCGTCGAACTCTGGAACGGTCGTGTACTGATTCTCGCGCATGTGAAGGAACTGCTCGAGCAGGCCGTCGAGAAGATCCGGGCGATCGGGCCCGACCTGCCGCTTGGCGTCTATTCGGCGGGGCTGAAGCGGCGGGACACCGGGTACGCCGTCACGGTCGCGGGCATCCAGAGCGTCTGGAAGCGGGCGTGCGACCTGGCGAACGGGGGCGGCGCGTTCGACCTGATCCTTATCGACGAGGCGCACATGATCCCCGCCGAGGACGACGGCCCCTATGAAGGCATGTACCGTCGCTTCATCACCGACATGCGGAGGATCAACCCGCACGTCCGGATCGTCGGCCTCACCGCGACGCCCTACCGGCTTAAGACCGGCGAGATCTGCGGGCCCGACAACATCCTGAACGAGGTCTGCTACGAGGTCGGCGTCCGCGAGCTGATCGCGCAGGGCTACCTGTCGCCGCTGCGCACCAAGGCGGGGGCGACCAAGGCCGACACCGCGGGGCTCCATGTGCGAGCAGGCGAGTTCGTCGCCGGCGAGGCCGAGGACCTGATGGACGACGACGTGCTCGTCGAGGGCGCGTGCGCCGAGATCGCCGAGGAGACACGTGACCGCGCGGCGACGCTGATCTTCACAACGGGCATCAAGCACGGACGGCACATCCAGTCGGTGCTGCGCGATCGGCACGGTATCGAGTGCGGGTTCGTATCGGGCGACACACCGGCGGTTGAGCGGGCGGAGATCCTCGGCCGCTTCCGCTCGGGCGAGCTGCGGTACCTCGCGAACGTCAACGTGCTCACGACCGGCTTCGACGCCCCGCACATCGACTGCGTGGCGCTCGTGCGGCCGACGATGAGCCCCGGGCTCTACTACCAGATGGTCGGCCGGGGTTTCCGCCTGAACCCGGGCAAGGACGACTGCCTCGTGCTCGACTTCGGCGGCAACGTGCTGCGGCACGGGCCGGTCGACGCGGTGAGGGTCGCGACCGACGACCGCGGTGATGGGGGCGAGGCGCCGGCCAAGGAGTGCCCGTCCTGCCGGGCCTTGATCGCGGCGGGCTACCAGGCCTGCCCCGAGTGCGGGCACGAGTTCCCGCCGCCGAACCGGTCGAAGCACGAGGCCCGCGCGTCGAACGAGGGCATCCTCACCGGGCAGGTCACGCGCAGCGAGTACGAGGTCGACGAGGTCACGTACCACGTCCACTGGAAGAAGCACGACCCGGCGGCGCCACTGACCATGCGCGTCGAGTACCACGCCGGGATCGCGCAGGTGTTCCGCGAGTGGGTCTGCTTCGACCATGATGGGTACGCCCGGTCCAAGGCCGAGGCGTGGTGGCGTGCCCGATCCGTCGAACCGGTCCCGAGCGGCGTTGAGGAGGCCGTCGAGCTGGCGAAGGCCGGGGCGCTGGCGTCGACGCTGTCGATCACCGTCGAGAAGAAGGCCGGCGAGAAGTTTGACCGCATCGTGCGGCACCGGCTTGGGGACAAGTCCGCTCGGCTCGACGACCCCGACGCCTGCCCCGCTTACACGCCCGCCGCGGGCGGCTTCGACATCCCCGAGAACGAGATCCCCTTCTGATGGCCGGCGACGCCTCCAGCCTGCTCGACGCCGCCCGCTGGTATCACGCCCGCGGGTACGCGCCGATCCCGCTGCCGGCGGGCGAGAAGAAGCCCGTCATCCGCGGGTGGAACACGCTGCACCTGTCGGAGGACGACCTGCCCCTCCACTTCAACGGGACGGGCAACATCGGGCTGCTGCTCGGCGAGCCGTCTGGCTGGCTGGTGGACGTCGACCTTGACTGCGACGAGGCCATCGAACTCGCGGAGCAGTACCTGCCGCCGACCGGGGCGGTCACGGGGCGGCCGAGCCGGCCGGGCTCGCACCGCTGGTACGTCTGCGAGCGAGCCGCGACCCTGAAGCACAAGGACCCGGCGTCGGGGGCGATGCTCGTCGAGCTGCGGTCGACCGGCGCCCAGACGGTCGTCGGCCCAAGCCTGCACCCGGACGGCGAGCCGTACGACCCGCTCGAGGGGGAGCCGGCGGTCGTCCCGGCGGCGATGCTGGCGGCGTGCGTGAAGGCGCTAGCGGACGCTGTGGTCGAGCGTCGGCACGGGCGGGCTCCCGCAACGACGCGCCAAGATCCGCGGTCGCCGCCGAGCGGCGACTTGGTCGAACGTCGGGCCGCGGCGTACCTCGACGCCATGCCGCCCGCGATCTCGGGCCAGGGCGGGCACGGTCGGGCCTACGCCGCCGCCACCGCGCTCGTGCACGGGTTCGAGCTCGAACCCGAAACCGCGCTGCGGATGCTGCTCGAGCGGTACAACCCCCGGTGCGAGCCCCCGTGGTCGGAGAAGGAGCTCCGCCACAAGGTCGACGACGCGGCGTCCAAGCCGCACGAGCGCCCGCGGGGGTGGCTGCTCGAATCGGAACCGCTCGCGTCGATCGCTCCCGGCGTGGACATCTCGGCGCTCATCACCAAAGCCCCGTCGCCCCAGTCCGCCGGGCCGCAGACATCCGACCCCGGCCCGCTGCCACCCGAGATGCTCCGCGTCCCCGGGTTCGTCGGCGAGGTCATGGACCACTGCATCGCCGGAGCGCCGTACCCCAACCAGACGCTCGCGTTCTGCGGGGCGTTGTCGCTGCTCGCCATGCTCGCGGGGCGGAAGGTCCGCGACCCCGGCGACAACCGCACCAACATCTACCTGCTCGGGCTCGCGCACTCGTCGGGCGGCAAGGACTGGCCCCGCAAGGTCAATACCCAGATCCTCCAGCGGGTCGGCATGGCGAACCGCCTCGGCGAGCAGCTCGCGTCGGGCGAGGGCATCCAGGACGCGCTGTTCGCGACGCCGGCGATGCTGTTTCAGACCGACGAGATCGACACGCTGCTGCAGTCGATGAAGCGGGCCCGCGACGCCCGGTACGAGTCGATCATGGCGACGCTGCTGACGATGTACTCGTCGTCGAACTCGGTCTATCCGATGCGCCGCCGGGCGAACAACCCCGACCCGGGCGTGATCGATCAGCCGTGCCTCGTGCTCTTCGGGACCGCGATCCCGAACCACTACTACGCGGCGCTGTCGGAGCGCATGCTCACCAACGGGCTGTTCGCCCGCATGATCGTCATGGAGTCCGGCCCCCGCCCGCCGGGGCAGGAGCCCGGCATCCTCGATCCGCCCGAGCGCGTCGTCGAGACCGCCGCGTGGTGGGCCAACTTCAGGCCGGGCGGCGGGAACCTCGCCGATGCGCACCCGGCGCCGAAGACCGTCCCGCACACCGACGAGGCGAAGCGGCTCTTGGTCGAGCTGCGCGAGGAGGCCGAGCGGGCGTACTCGGAGGCCGAGGCGAGGTCCGACGCCGTCGCGACCACGGTCTGGGGCCGCGTCAGCGAGAACGCCCGCAAGCTCGCGCTGCTCTACGCGATCAGCGAGAACCCGCGCTCGCCGGAGATCGGCGCCGACGCCGTCCGCTGGGCCACGGGCCTCGTGCTGCACCAGACCCGGCGGATGCTCTACATGGCCTCGGGGTACGCGGCCGAGGGCGAGTTCGACGAGCTGGCGCTGCGGCTGCTCCGCAAGCTCCGCGAGGCCGAGGACCGGCGCTTGCCGCACAGCCTGCTGCTCAAGCGGATGAAGCTTGACGCGAAAGCGTTCCGCCAGCTCGTCGAGACGCTCGTCGAGCGCGGGGACGTGGCCGTCGAGGTCGCCAAGACCGCGGGCCGCGACGCGGTGACCTACCGGCTCGCGGAGAAGGACGGTGAAGAAGGGGTGAACGAAGGGGGGGCGGAATGAGAGCTGTCTATATAGAAAACTTCTTCTTTCTCTCTTTCACCCTACACCTACCGTCCCGCGCGTGCGTGCGCGTGAGCACCCCGGTGAATGGGGTGAAGGAGGGAAAGAAGCCCGACCGCCACGGGTCCTCCCGGGCAGACCGGGCCGCCTACGCCCGCGGGAACAGCCGCGGAACCCGACTGACTTACTTCAACCTGTCCGAACGCCTGCCGGGACCCCGCGCCTTCGTCGCGACACGGGCCCCAACGTTGACCCACGTCGCGTCCACCGCGAGAGCCCGGGGCCTCGGGCCAACCGCCATGACAACGCCACACGCGGCGACGACCGCCGCGAGGAGCCGCACGCCCATCGAGGCAAGGAGCGCCGCATGAAGATCGAGATGAAGCCGCTGGCCGACATCCGGCCGTACGAGAACAACCCCCGGATCAACGACCAGGCGGTCGACGCCGTCGCCGAGAGCATCGCCCGCTTCGGGTTCCGCCAGCCGATCGTCGTGGACGAGGCCGGCGTGATCATCTGCGGGCACACCCGCTTCAAAGCGGCGACGAAGATGGGCCTGGCCGAGGTGCCAGTGCATGTCGCGACCGACCTCACGCCCGAGCAGATCAGGGCGTACCGCATCGCAGACAACCGTACGGCGGAGCTGTCCGAGTGGAACATGGAACTGCTGCCGCTCGAGCTGGCCGACCTCCAGAACGCCGGGCTCGACTGGTCGCTGCTTGGCTTCGACGACCGCGAGCTGCAGAAGATGCTCGATCAGGGCGCGAAGGCCGGGCTGACCGACCCCGACGCGATCCCCGAGCCGCCCGACGAGGCGACGACGGTCCGCGGGGACATCTGGATCCTCGGCGAGCACCGGCTGATGTGCGGCGACTCATCGCTCCCCGAGGACATGGCGCGGCTGCTCGGCGGCGAGCCGGTGCAACTCGTGAACACCGACCCGCCCTACAACGTCGCGGTCCAGCCGCGGTCCAACAACGCGTTCGTCACCGGGCAGACGAACTTCGCCCCCAAGAAGCAGCACGCCAGCAAGCGCGACCGCGGGCTCGACGCGAAACGCAAGGCTGGTCCGAGCAAGGGCACGACCACGAAGCTGCGGGCCAAGGACCGGCCGCTGGCGAACGACTTCGTGTCCGACCAGGAGTTCGATCGGCTGCTGATGGCGTGGTTCCAGAACGCCGCCGACGCGCTCGAGCCCGGGCGGGCGTTCTACATCTGGGGCGGCTACGCGAACATCGCCAACTACCCGCGGGCGCTTGAGGCGGCGGGGTTGAAGTTCAGCCAGCAGATCATCTGGCACAAGATGCACCCGGTGATCAGCCGCAAGGACTTCATGGGCGACCACGAGTGGTGCTTCTACGGCTGGCGCGAGGGCAAGGCCCACGTGTTTCTGGGGCCGAACAACGTGCCGGATGTCTGGCAGGTCAAGAAGGTCAACCCGCAGAGCATGGTCCACCTGACCGAGAAGCCGGTCGAGCTGGCGGTGCGGGCCATGCAGTACTCGTCCCGGCCAGGGGAGCGGGTGCTTGACATCTTCGGCGGCTCGGGCTCGACGCTGGTCGCCGCGGAACAGACCGAACGGAAGGCGCTGCTCATGGAACTCGACCCGCTGTACTGCGACGTCATCGTGAAGCGCTGGGAGGAGTTCACGGGCCGGACGGCCGAACGGGTCATCGCCGATGTACCGGCTGAGATCGGGAGCGGGGTCTGATGGCCGTCCCACTGAGAAACGATCGTTTCCTAGCGGTCGGCACTGAGAAACGATCGTTTCCTAGCCCGCCCCTGGGAGCCACGACGAGAAACCCCGGCCGGCGGCCGGGGAAGCGGGATCAGGCGGCCCGGACGGGGTCAGCCGGCGTCTGCGGGCTCGGGGCCCTTCTCCCGGAGGGCGTGGTATTCGGTCATGGCGTCGAGGAACACCGCAGCAGTGGCGGCGGCGTGGGCCCGTCCGCCGGCGGGAACGACGACCCCGCGCTCCTTCAGGAACGCGAAGGCGACCGCGGCCCGGGTCCACGGGACGCCGGCGTCACGGCGGAGGTCCTCGAGGACGAACGTCGTGCCCCGCTCACCGAACCGCTCCGCGACATTGGCGACGGCCTCGAACCCGTCCCGGGGGCACCGGTGCTCGTACGGCTCGCCCCGACGCGGGGCGACGGCCCGGACGAGGCAGCCGTCGTCGTCGACCCGGAAGACCTCGTCCCGTTCGGCAGGGACGGGCTCCCGGCATGCCGCGACCGCGTGCTGGAGCGCGTCCCACTCGTCGGTGGTGAGCATGTCGTCCTCCCGGGCGGCGAGCAGTTGCTCGGCTGCGGCGAGGACGGCCTCGAGGCCCTCTTGGTCAGGGATAGGCATCGGTGCCCCCTTCCGCCGCGCCGGGCTCGTAGACGGTGCCGCAGCGCTGGCACTCGACCCGTTCGCAGTCGTCGCCGATCCACACGAGTTCGTCGGTGTCGCGCTCCCCGCAGCGGGGGCACGCGTGGGCGGGATCGACGAGGTTGGATCCGTCCGGAGGTGGGTTCGTCGCGATCATGGTTACGCCCCCTTCTTGCTGCCGGGCCCGGCCTCGAAGAGCCCGCGGTCGGCCTTGCGGAATCGCGCCGCGTCGCCCTTCTTCGCGATCTCGCGGAGCATCGCGGCGTAGAGCGTGGCCTGCGGCGTCTTGCCGCTGGTCTGCCACCCCGCAGCGATCGCGCGCTCGGCGATGGCCTTGGCCGCCAGAGGTTCGCCCGCGTCAGCGAGGACCTTGGCAGCGAGGTCGAGACCGCTGGGCTTGCGGTCGGCTTTAGCCGCGATCTTCGCGACCGGATCCTTCCCGCCGTCCTGCTTGCGGCGCTTCGCCGCGGCCTTCGCGGGTGCGGAACTCTCGGCCATCGCCCGTTCGCTCGGCGTCATGCCGTCTGTGCTCGCGGCCCGCTCGTCACGCTTGGTCGCGTTCTCCTGGTCGGCCGCGGCGATGGCCTTGAGGTTGGCGTCGACGCTCGCCCTCGCCTCGGCGAGGGCCCGCTTCGTCTTGGCAGCGCCCTCGGCCCGCGCCGCGCTCGCGGACACGCGCGGCGTCTTCTTGGCGGGGGACTTCTTGGGCGTCGTCTTGCTGGTCGTCTTCTTCGTGGTGGTCTTCTTCGCCATATCGGTACTCCTTGGGGTTCCAAAAACAACGAAGCCCGCGACGAGCGGGCTTCAGAGGGGTCGGATCTCGATGTCCCGGTCACACGCCGGGCAGGTGATTCGTGTCGGCGGCGCCGCCTTGCGGCCCGCTTCGTACGCGCGCTCGAGGGCGTCCTTTATCGACCAGATCGCGTGTTCGTGGAAGTCGAGGCTGTCCATCCTGCGGGACTCGAGCGTTTCGAGGTCGAGCACCTCGCGGGCGATGCCATTGATGGCGTTGTCGCGTGCGGTGGGCATGGTCGGTTCTCCTCAGCAGCCGGCGACCCGGTCGATCTGGTCGAGCACGTCGTGGATCATCGAGTTGGTCGCGTTGGGCTCGCCGCGCTTGGTCGTGCCGCAGATCACCTTCGCGGCGTTCCAGGCGACCGCGTAGCGGTCCTCGCGGGTCATGTCGCGGTCGATCTCGGCCTCGATGTCGTTGGCGGCCACCACCGCCCCGGTCTCGGTCCGGATGATCTCGACGTCGCCCTCGACCCCCTCGATCACGATCTTCTTGATGAACATGGTCTGGCCTCCTTCTGGTCGTCTATGCCGCGGGCAACCGCTCCGCGCGTGACACATGAAGCCATGACATCGCCGGCAAGGGAAGGCCGTTCGGCCTTGATTTCTCGATGTTTCCGAGATTCCGCGGCGTGTCGCCGCCAAGGTCCGGGAGGTGCCCCGTGACTCCCGAACACGCGCCTAGTTCCGGCGGCAAGCTGGGTCTGAACCCTGCCGCGCTGCGCGTCGACGACGCCGCAAAGGTGCTGTCCCGCATGGGCGGCAAGCCCGTCACTGCGGACATGCTCCAGGCGGACATCGACGCGGGCGCGCCGACGAACCCGGACGGCAGTATCAACCTCGTGCACTACGCGGCGTGGCTCGTGCATGAGATGAGCGCAGGGGGTGGGCGTGCCGATTGACCCGCGGCAACTCCGGCCCGGCGAGCTGTGCCGGCTGCTGAACTCCACGCCGCTGGGCGAGGTGATCAGCGAGCGGCAGCTGCACCGCCACCGCACGCGGGCGGGCTTCCGCGTCGCGGCGGACGGGGACACCGGCCGCGTGGACCTGTTCCGGTACGTCGCGTGGCTCGCGGCGACGCGCCATGAACCGAAGGCCGACCCGGCGGAGGCTGAGGACTACGAGGCGTACCGCGACCGCAAGGCCCGTGAGGCCCGGGCGATGTCGCTCTCGGGCCGCGACATCGGCGAGCTGCCCGAGGTGGCAGACTCAGCCCGGAAGGACCGGGCCCGAAGCGACTTCCGGTTCTTCTGCGAGGCGTACTTCCCGCAGACCTTCCACCTGCGGTGGTCGGCCGACCATCTGAAGGTCATCGCGAAAATCGAGCAGGCGGTGCTCGAGGGCGGGCTGTTCGCCATGGCCATGCCCCGCGGCAGCGGGAAGACCAGCCTGTGCGAGACGGCGTGCCTCTGGGCGATGCTGTTCGGGCACCGTGGGTTCGTAGCACTGATCGGCTCGGACGAGGAGCACGCGGCCGACATGCTCGACTCGATCAAGGCCGAGTTGGAGAACAGCGAGTTGCTGGCGGCCGACTTTCCGGAGGTCTGCCACCCCATCCGCTCGCTCGAGGGGATCACGCAGCGGGCGGCCGGGCAGCTCTACCGCGGTCGGCAGACGCACATCGGATGGACAGCGAAGGAGATCGTGCTCCCAACGATTGAGGGGTCCGAGGCGTCGGGGGCGATCATCCGCGTCGCCGGCATCACGGGCCGGATCCGCGGCATGAAATTCAAGCGGGCGGATGGCCAGAGCGTCCGGCCGTCGCTGGTGCTGATCGACGACCCACAGACCGACGAGAGCGCGCGGAGTCCGAGCCAGTGCGCCAACCGCGAGCGGGTGCTCGCCGGCGCCGTGCTCGGGCTCGCCGGGCCCGGCGAGAAGATCGCCGGGCTCATGACGCTGACGGTGGTCCGCCCCGACGACCTGGCCGACCGGCTGCTCGACCGCGACAAGCACCCGCAGTGGCAGGGCGAGCGCACGAAGATGGTGTACGCGTTCCCTGCCGACGAAGCGCTGTGGGCGAAATACGCCGAGTTGCGTGCGGACGGGCTACGCAGCGACCGGGGCATCAAGGCAGCGACCGCGTTCTACAAGCGCAACCGCAAGGCCATGGACGCCGGCGCAGAGATTGCGTGGCCGGAGCGGTACAACCACGACGAGGCGTCGGCGATCCAGCATGCGATGAACCTCCGCCTCCAGGACGAGGCGGCGTTCTTCGCGGAATACCAGAACGAGCCGCTGCCCGAGGTCGAGGCCGACGACGACCTGCTGACATCGGACCAGATCGCCGCCAAGCTCAGCGGGCAGAAGCGCGGCGAGGTCCCGATCGGCTGCTCGCACCTGACGATGTTCGTGGACGTCCAGGGCAAAGCGCTGTTCTGGATGGTCGCCGCGTGGGAGGACGACTTCACCGGGTACGTGATCGACTACGGGACCGAGCCGGACCAGCAGGCGGCGTACTTCACGCTCCGCGATGTTCGGAAGACACTGGGCGCCGCAGCCCCCCGGGCCGGCGTCGAGGGCGCGATCTACGCCGGGCTCCAGCGGCTCTTCGAGCGGACCCTTGGGCGCGAGTTGAAGCGAGACGATGGGGCCGCGGTTCGCATCGACCGATGCCTGATCGACGCGAACTGGGGCACCTCGACGGATGTCGTCTACCAGTTCTGCCGGCAGAGCCCGTTCGCGTCGGTGCTGCTTCCCAGCCACGGCCGGTACGTCGGCGCGAGCAGCATCCCGTTCAGCGAGTACAAGCGCAAGCGCGGTGACCGCGTCGGGCTGAACTGGCGTGTGCCGGTGGTCACGGGACGGCGGGCCGTGCGGCATGTCGTGTTCGACACCAACTTCTGGAAGAGCTTCGTGCACGCGCGGCTGGCGGTCCCGATGGGCGACCCGGGCTCGCTCTCGCTCTTCGGGCATAAGCCAGAGACGCACCGCCTGCTCGCCGAGCACCTGACGGCGGAGTACCGGGTCAAGACGGAGGGACGCGGCCGCACGGTCGACGAGTGGAAGCTTCGGCTCAGCGGCCTCGACAACCACTGGCTTGACTGCCTGGTCGGGTCTGCCGTGGCCGCGTCGATGCAGGGGGCGGTGCTGTTCGGGACGGATGTGAAGCCGAGTCCGAGGGTCCGCCTCAGGCTGTCCGATGCCAAGCGTGCCCGCACTGGTTTCTGACCATGAGCCGCAATGGCTCGTACCATGTAGCCGAGGAAGGTACCACATGGCGAAGCTAACCGGTTGTCCACCAGCGTGCTACGACGCTCTCCACCGAGTGCGGGAAACCGCGCTGGTCGACTTTGGGAGCCTATTTAGCCCCGATCGGAAGATCTGGACGTCACGAAACCTCCAGCGACACCACGAGATGGTCGTGCAGCGGTTCGACGAAGGCGAGGGAAACTTCCTCAGCAAGTACCAGCACCAACTCGATGGCGCGGACGACGACACCATCCAACTTGCCGCCGAGCTCGTGTACGTCCAGCAGATCTTCACCACGGTCACCGGTCCCAAGAAGAAGATCGCGAACGTTCAGGAGATCCTGACGTGGTGTGATCGAGCCGTCGACATCCCGCAGTGGGCGATCGACGGCGCTGCCGGACACGCCGGAGACCAGAGCTTCAACCAGCACCGACCGTGGCACCTGGCATGGATCAACGAGTATCTGCTCCACTGGCATGAGCTGCCCGAGTCTCGCAGGGCGGAGATCCTCGCTGATCCATGGGCATTCCGAGAGGATGTGTTCGGGCACAAGACCTCGTTGCAAGCCTTCCAACCGATGCGGGAGGCATGGCTCTACATCGCGTTCCCCGACACGTTCGAGAACATCTCGTCCCGCAAGGACAAGAAGGCGATCAGAGCTGGCTTTGAGAGTCTCTTGCCCAACGGCCCGACCGACAACATCGATCGCGATCTCCTGGCTATTCGAGAATCGCTCGGCACAGACGCAGAGCCCGGCTTCCACTTCTATCGAAAGCCCTTCCTTCAGCAGTGGAAAGAGCCAAAGGAGCAGAAGCCGAAGAAGCAGGCAGGTGCCGGCGCGGCGAAGGCCGTGACACCGGGCCCCGGTCTGTCCGCGAGCGATGCACCAGTAGTGATCGAGTCGCTGGACGCGCTTGCCGAGTCACTGATGCTGGAGCCAGTCGACACTTTGTCTCGATGGGCGGCGCTGCTTGTAGAGAAGGGCCAGATCATCCTCCAAGGACCGCCCGGCACTGGAAAGACCTTCATCGCTCGCAAGATGGCGGAGTCGCTCGCGGGTTCCGCGGATCGCGTGACGGTCGTGCAGTTCCATCCGTCGTATTCGTACGAGGACTTTGTTGAGGGCTTCCGCCCTGCCGGCCCCAATCACTTCGAGGTTAAAGACGGTCCGCTGAAGAGGCTGGCGGCACGTGCGGCGGCCGATCCCAGCGCACGCTTCGTACTGATCATCGACGAGATCAATCGAGGCAACATCGCGAAGGTGTTCGGCGAGCTGCTGTTCTTGCTCGAGTACCGCGATGAGGCCATCACCCTGCAGTATTCTGAGTCCCCTTTCCGTCTACCGCGGAATCTCCTGATCATCGGGACGATGAACACCGCGGACAGGTCGATTGCCTTGCTCGACATGGCGCTACGGCGGCGATTCCGGTTCATCGACCTTGTTCCCGGCGAGTCGCCGATCGATGGGTTGCTGAAGAGGTTCTTGGAGTCGAACGCACCGGACATGGTGTACCTCGCCGGCATGATCGACGCCGTCAACGAGATCGTGGGTGACCGACACGCGATGATCGGTCCAAGCCACTTTCTCACTGATGACCCGCGCGCCCTTACGGAGGAGTGGGCAAAGCAGATCTGGGACCATTCGGTCATTCCTGCGCTGGCCGACCGTTTCTTCGATAACCCGAGTGAGCTGAGTCAGTTCCTCTACGACACCGTCAGAGATCAGGTCACTTCCGACGATGTCGTGGTAGGCCAGTCGGAGGACGAAGATGCGTCGGCTGACGCTGACTGAGTACATCACGGCCACCGGGGTGGCTCTTGATGCCGTCGAGCTCGCGATGCTCCGCCGTGTACACCCAACGTTGCGGATCGAGCCCGCGATGGGTCTGCCGGGACGATTTGACCTGACCCCGGATCAGCACATTGGACTCGTGCAACTGCCCTCTGTTGCAATCGAGATCCAACCCAAGACGCCGATGTCTTCGGTTGTCTTTCTGGTCTCGTACGCGGCCGACCGCGTGAACTGGTCCCGAATACAGACAGCATGGCAGGATGACGCGACGCTGGTTGACCTGATTGCGACCGTGCTGTGTCGATCCATCGAACGCGCGACCCGAAAGGGCCTGCTCGCGGGATATCGGTCCCACGAGGAGTCGCTCTCGGCGCCGCGGGGCCGGATTCGGTTCCCTGAGCACGTCAGCAAGCGACTCGGGCAATCGCCGCCGATCGAGATCGAGCACGATCTGTTCACGACGGACATCGTCGAGAATCGAGTGTTGCTCAGCGCCCTCTCACAACTGCGTCGCCTCCCGTTGCGATCAACGACGATCACCCGCGAGATTGGGCGCGCCGCGCGGCTCTTCGGTGGCGTGGAGCTCTTCCACTATCCGAAGCACAACATTCCAGAACCGGCCATCACGCAGCTGAATCGGCACTATGAGCCGTCGCTCCGAATCGCCCAGCTGGTCCTCCGTTCCTCATCTGTCGATGCCGGAGCGGGAGCGCGGCGGGCGGACGCCTTCCTCGTGGACATGAACGCTGTGTTCGAGATGTTTCTGCGGACGGCGTTGCGGGAATCGCTCGCTTGCTCCCTGATCGCGTTCCCCGACAAGCCGCCGCGACTCCGTCTGGATGCCGCGGAGCGCATCCCACTCAAGCCAGACTTGTGCTTGATCGCGAACGGGGCAATTTCCTGGGTGGGCGACGCAAAGTACAAGCGCCTCAGCCCGGCCGGCTATCAGAACGCCGACGTCTATCAGATGCTCGCGTACCTGACGGCCACCGGATTGTCATCAGGGACGCTTATCTACGCTGCTGACGCCGGCTTGACCTCGACTACGCACGTCATCGACGGCGGGGCTCGTGAGGTTCGGGTACGCACCCTCGATCTGCAGAAGCCCCCGCTCGGCATTCTGCGGGATGTCGCGTCTATCGCAAAGGAGATCCAGGCGTCTGCGACTGTGCCCGAGATCAGCGATCATCCGAAGGGCTCGGCCGTTTCGGTAACCCGGTAGCCCTGAGCGGCGGGTTGCCTTCGTTACCTCGATCGATCCCAAGACTCGGCACGAGGCTATGCGTCAGGCGATGCGCAGTTGCCGCCTGGACGGCATAGGTGACCAATGAGGGCCCGCGGACCGCGGCCCTGCGAGGTCGCCCGTGCCGGATCAGGATCCACAACTCGACCAGGCGATCGCCGAGAACGCCGCCGGGCCGTCGAAGGCGTCGGTGGACGGGCAGTCGGTCGAGCAGCACGCGATCCGTGACCAGATCGAGGCCGACCGCTACCTCGAGTCCAAGAAGGCCTCGCGCAAGCGCGGCATGGGCATCCGGTTCGTGCGGCTCTCGCCGCCCGGCGTCGAAGGCGGCGGGGAGGGCGGATGCTGAAGCGTCTGCTCGGATCCCGTCCGTCCGACACGGCGTCGCCCCGTCGGGGTGCCCTCGCTGTGGTCCGCCGTCCGCGTGCGGTCCGGGCCCGGTTCGACTCGGCCCAGACGACCGCGGACAACCGCCGGCACTGGGCGGCGGCCGACGGGCTCTCCCCCAACGCGGCGGTGAACCCCGAGGTCCGCCGGATCCTGCGCAACCGCTCCCGCTACGAGGTGGCCAACAACTCCTACGCCAAGGGCATCGTTCTCACGCTGGCCAATGACACGATCGGGACCGGCCCGCGGCTGCAGATGCTGACCGATGATGCGGACGCGAACCGGCGCATCGAAGAGGCGTTCAGCGACTGGGCCCGCGCGGTGGACCTGGCGGCGAAGCTCCGGACCGCGCGGATGGCCCGGGCCGAGAGCGGCGAGGCGTTCGGGCTGCTGACCAGCAGCCCGATGCTGGACACACCGGTGAAGCTCGATCTCCGGCTGGTCGAGCCCGATCAGGTTTGCTCTCCGTGGACCCGCAACGCCCGCCCCAACGACGTCGACGGCATCGTCTTTGACGCGGCGGGGCACCCGGCCGCGTACCACGTCCTCCGGCGGCATCCCGGCGATGGCGTCACCTGGGGCCGAGCCGCCGGCAACGACGAGTACGACACGCTGCCCGCCTCGGCCGTGCTGCACTACTTCCGCGCCGACCGCCCGGGTCAGTGGCGCGGCATTCCCGACATCACGCCCGCCCTGCCGCTGTTCGCGCAGCTGCGGCGGTACACGCTCGCGGTGATCGCCGCGGCCGAGACCGCCGCCGACTTCGCCGCGGTGCTCTACACCGATGCGCCCGCCAACGGCGAGGCCGACCCGCTCGAGCCGATGGACGAGATCGAGCTTGAGAAGCGGATGGCGACCGTGCTGCCGGGCGGCTGGAAGCTCGGGCAGCTGCACGCCGAGCACCCGTCGACGACCTACGGCGAGTTCAAGCGCGAGATCCTCAACGAGATCGCCCGCTGCCTCAACATGCCGTTCAACGTCGCGGCGGGGAACAGCTCGGGGTACAACTACGCCAGCGGCCGGCTGGACCACCAGACCTACTTCAAGAGCCTTCGCGTCGAGCAGCGGCACCTCGAGGTGACCGTGCTCGACCGCGTGCTCCACGCGTGGCTCGCCGAGGCGGTGCTCGTCGAGGGCCTGCTGCCGCAGTGGATGCGGACGCGCGAGTTCGCGCTGCAGCCCTCGATCCCGCACGGCTGGTTCTGGGACGGCGTCGAGCACGTCGACCCCGCCAAGGAAGCCAGCGCGCAGGCGACGCGGCTCGCCAGCCACACCACGACGCTCGCCCACGAGTACGCCCGGCAGGGGCGCGACTGGGAGACCGAGCTGCGGCAGCGGGCCAAGGAGCTCGCGCTGATGAACGAGCTGGGGCTCGGCGCCGCGGTCGCAGCGCCCGCTCCCGCCGACCCCGACACCCCCGATCCCGACGAGGACGAAGCCCTCAAGGAGGCCGCGTGACCATGCGCACCGAGATCCCGACGACCGAGCCCCGTTCCCTGATGATCCGTGCCGCGGCCACAGCCGAGGCCCCGCCCTCGAAGCTGCCCGGCCTGTCGTTCACCGCGCAGGCGGAGTTCGAGGTCGAGGCGGCGGGTGAGTCCGGCGACGGCCCGGCGCCGCTGCCCCGGTTCCGGATGGTCGCGTACACCGGCGGGCCGATGAAGGTCAGCGGGTGGCGGCACCCGGTCGTGATCGACCTCGCCGGCCTGCACATCCCCTCGCCGTCGCGTCCAATCCGGTTCGGGCACGACGCGGCGGCCGGGGTCGGGCACACCGATGCGGTCGCGGTTGAGGCCGGCCAGCTGATCGCGACCGGCATGATCTCCCGTGACACCGCCGCGGCCCGAGAGGTCGTGGTCTCCGCGCGGAACGGCTTCCCCTGGCAGGCGTCGGTCGGTGCCAGCGTCGAGGCCTTCGAGTTCCTCCGCGAGAACCAGACCGCGACGGTCAACGGCCGTGAGGTCGCGGGCCCCCTGAACATCGTGCGCAAGGCCACGCTGGGCGAGATCAGCTTCGTCGACCTTGGGGCCGACGGGGCCACCACGGCGACGATCGCCGCGGGGGCGGAGCCGAACCCGGGAACGGGCCCGTCCGCGGGCGAGACGCCCGAGACGCCGGCGTCGCCGCCCACCCCGGCGCCCGACCCCGTCCGCGAGATGCGGGCCCAGGTCGCCGCCGAGACCGAGCGGATCGCCGCGGTCCGTCGCCTGTGCGCCGGCCAGCACCCTCAGATCGAGGCCCAGGCCATCCGCGACGGGTGGGACTCGACGCGCACCGAGCTCGAGGTCCTCCGGGCCAGCCGCCCGAAGGCGCCGGCCGTTCACGTGCCCGCCGGCTCCGGCCCGCTGTCGCAGCGCGTGCTCGAGGCCGCGTGCGTGCTCTCGGGCCGGCTGGCCAGCCCGGAGCGGCACTGCGCCGAGCAGGACCTCGAGGCCGCGAGCCGGGAGTTCGGGCAGTCGATCGGGCTCCAGGAACTGCTGCTCCACACCGCGTGGGCCAACGGCTACACCGGGCGGACCTTCCGCGATTCGCGCGGCGTGATGGACGCCGCGTTCGGCCGCGGCATCGAAGCGGCCGGCAACTCGACGATCAGCATCGCCGGGATCCTGTCCAACGTCGCCAACAAGTTCCTGCTCGAGGGGTTCTTCAGCGTCGAGCGCACCTGGCGGAACATCTGCTCGGTCCGCAGCGTCGCCGACTTCAAGACCGTCACCAGCTTCCGCCTCACCGGCGGGGACACCTACGAGCGCGTCGCGCCCGGCGGGGAGATCAAGCACGGCTCGCTCGGCGAGGAGAGCTACAGCAACAAGGCGGACACCTACGCCCTGATGCTCTCGATCGACCGCACCGACATCATCAACGACGACCTGGGCGCCATCACCACCGTTCCCCGCAAGCTCGGGGCGGGCTCGGGCAAGACCATCAACGAGGTCTTCTGGACGACGTTCCTGGCCAACTCGGCGTTCTTCACCTCCGGCAACAAGAACTTCATCTCGGGCGCCGACACCGTCCTCTCGATCGACGGCCTGACCAAGGCCGAGGTCACGTTCATGGACCAGGTGGACAAGGACGGCAAGCCGATCGGCGTGCTGCCGCAGGTCCTGCTGGTCCCGACGGCGCTCTCGGCGATGGGCAGCCAGCTCTTCAAGAGCATGGAGCTGCGTGACAACACCTCGGCGGCCAAGTACCCGGTGACCAACCCGCACCAGGGCAAGTTCCGCGTCGAGGTCAGCCGGTACCTGGGCAACGCGGCGTTCACTGGCAACTCCAGCAAGGCGTGGTACCTGCTCGCCGACGCGAACGACCTGCCGGTGATCGAGGTCGCGTTCCTCAACGGGCAGGAAGCCCCGACCATCGAGACCGCCGAGCAGAGCTTCAACCGGCTCGGGATCCAGATGCGCGGGTACCACGACTTCGGCGTCGCGCTGCAGGACCCGCGCGGCGGCGTGAAGAGCAAGGGTGAGGCATGAGCCAGTTCGGCGGGGGCCAGCTCCCCGGCGAGTTCGACACCCTCTTCGACACCGACCACGACTCGGGCCCCGGGCCCGGAACAGGAGACTCTCGGATGACCAGATTCGTACACGAAGGCAACGCGATCGACTACACCCCGGCGGCGGACACGCCCGCGGGCACCGTGATCCTGCAGGGCGACCTCATCGGCGTCACGCGGACCGACATCGCCGCCAACCGGCTCGGCTCGCTCGCGGTCGACGGCGTGTTCGACTTCCCCAAGGCGACGACCGCGGGGACGGGGTTCACGGCTGGGGCGCTCGCGTACTGGGACAACACCAACAAGGTCGCGACGAAGACGGCGACGGGCAACAAGCTCATCGGCAAGGCGGTCGCCGCGGCGGCCGACGGCGCCGAGACCGTCCGCGTCCGGCTCTCGCAGTAACGGAGTGACCACATGGGCGACCTGCTGGCCAAAGGCTCGGAGCTGATCGATCGCACGCGGCGGGCGCACCTGTCGCGCACGGTGGTCTACCGCCGTGGCGATGACACCGTCGAGCTCGCGGCCACGGTCGGGTCGACCGCGTTCGACCGCACCGACGAGTACGGCGTGATCCACCGGATCGAGTCGCGGGACTACCTCGTCACCGCGGCGGACCTGGTGCTCGCGGGCGAGGCGGTGACGCCGAAGGCCGGCGACCGGATCACCGAGACCGACGGGTCCCGCGTGCACGAGTACGAGGTCATGGCCCCGGGAGGAGAACCCGCGTGGCGGTACAGCGACCCGCAGCGGATGACGCTGCGGATCCACACGAAGTTTGTGCGAACGGGGGTGGCGTGAGCAACGGCAACGGGACCAGTCCAGCCAATGGGAACGGCCCCCTGAAGAACGGACCCCGCTGGGCCGGCGTAGTGCTCACCGGCGGCCTCGCCATCGCGGCGCTCATCGTCCAATGGGGCGTGGTGACCACCAAGCTCGACCAGGTCGAGAAGCGGCTCGATGAGCTGATCTACGAGGCCCGCACGCTGCGGCACGAGTATCAGGGCATCGAGCGCCGGCTCTCCTATGTCGAGGGCCGGCTCAACGGGGATCACGGGAGGACCGGGCCATGAGCGTGCTCGTTCAGATCGCCGACGCCGTCGCGGCGTCGATCAACGGCGCCACATTCACCGAGCCGCTCACGGCCGTCCGGGCATACCGCCCGTCGTACGACCTCGAGCAGCTCGCCGAGACCCGCGTCACGGTCGTGCCGCGGTCCATGACGATCGCGGCCCTGGCCCGCCTGCAAAGCCAGGTCGACTGCACGGTCGACGTCGGCATCCAACAGCGCGTACCCGCCAGCGACGACGCACGGATCGATGCGCTGCTCGAACTCGCCGAGGCGGTCGGCGACCATCTGCGGCACAAGCGGCTGACGGACTTCCCCGAGGCCGCGTGGCTCTCGATCGCCCACGACCCGGTGGCGGCGAGCGAGCACCTCGACGAGCGGTCGACGCTGACGACGGTCCTGAGTGTCACCTACCGGGTGAGGAGATAACCGATGGCGATCCGGCTCGGTATGGAGGCCGTGCTCAACTACAAGACGGGGGCCAGCTCGTGGACCGAGCTCGCCAACGTCCGCGACGTCACGCTCACGCTCGAGACGGGCGAGGCGGACGTGACCACCCGTGCCAACGCCGGTTGGCGAGCGACAGTCGCGACGCTCAAGGACGCGAGCGTCGAGTTCGAGATGGTCTGGGACACCACCGACGCGGGGTTCACGGCCATCAAGAACGCGTACCTGAACAACACCGCGATCGGGCTGCAGGTCCTCGACGGCTCCTCCGGCGAGGGCCTCCAGGCGGACTTCATGATCACGAGCTTCTCGCGTTCCGAAGCGCTGGAAGAGGCCATCACCGTCTCGGTCACCGCCAAGGTGACCTACTCGACCACACCGCCCGAGTGGCTGGAGGGCTGATCATGAAGACCTTCACCGACACCGCCGGCCGCGAGTGGACTATCGAGCTGCACACGTCCGCGATCAAGCGGATCCGCTCGCTCACCGGCGTCGACCCGCTCGCCGACGACGGCGCGGGCGTGGTCGCGAAGCTCATCCGCGATACGGTTCTGCTGTGCGACGTGGTCTATGCGGCGGTCAAGCCGCAGGCCGACGAGCGAGGCGTCGGCGACGAGGACTTCGGGCGTGCGATGCACGGCGACCCGATCGGCGCGGCGACCGAGGCGCTCGTGGACGAGCTCGTGTCTTTCTGCCCGAACCCGAGGGACCGGGCCGCCCTCGGGAAGGCCGTCGCGGCGATGTACGACGTGATGGACAAGGCCCGCGACCTGGTCGAGGCCAGGCTCGACGAGCTGACGGCCCCGGAGTCGATCGGCGGCATGGCGACGGCGGCGCTCTCTGGCGAGCCGTCTACCAGTGTGCCGGCATCGCCGGAGTCGACCCGGGCCCCCTGACGCTGCGCGAGCTTCTGGCGATGGCAGAGGCCCGCCAGCGGCACGACTGGGCGATGACGAGCAGCCTGCTCGCGCTGCTCGCCAACTGCCACCGCGACCCGAAGAAGTCGCGGCCGCTCAAGCCCGCGGACTTCGACCCGTTCGCGCGGGGGAAGCACAAGAGCGAGCGCATCCCGGCGGATGTCGGGGTGCTCAAGGACGTGTTCATCAAGAGGAAGACGGAGCACGGAGGCTCGGATGAAGGTTGATCCAAAGCACATCATGTTCGCGTTCGGGCTCGTCATGGTCTCGCTCGGACTGGCCGCATGCGCCGGCTTCGACCTCGGCGACGTCGTCAAGGTCAAGACGCCCAACGAGATCCAGCAGACCCGTGGCCTGCCCCGCGCTACGACGCTCAACGAGGCGGAGGCCGAGTACCAGGCGTGGTTCGAGGACGTGCAGCGGACCGGGGCGCAGTGGAAGGCCTCGATCGAACGCGGCGGCGAGATCCGCGGCCTGCTCGGGCAGCTCACACTCTCGGCCCTCGACGAGGTCGGCCCGACGCTGGCCGGCGTGCCCGTGGCCGGCCCGGCCCTGCCGGCGCTGACCGGACTCGTCGGGTTGTTCATCGGCGCGGGCCGGCTCCGCAAGGAGAAGGAAGCGTCGTTCAACAAGGGGCTGGAGAAGGGACGTGTGCCGACGCCCGCGGTGCCGCTGCCCTCGCCGGCGCCGACAGGTCGGGCCGAGATCCGGGGGACCACCGCGTGATCGACATGCGGATCAAGAGCCTGTTCTTCGACCGCCCCGCGGTGATCCGCTCGGTGGACGCGGCCCGGCGACGATCGCTCTCCCGCGCCGGGGCGTTCATCCGCACCCGGGCCCGGACGAGCATGCGGAAGCGCAAGGGCACCAGCCGCCCGGGCCAGCCACCGTTCGCCCACGAGGGGTCGCTGCGCCGGCTCGTGCTGTTCGGCTACGACCGGGGCTCGGACAGCGTCGTGGTTGGCCCGGTGGGGTTCCGGCGCAGTAGTGCGCCCAAGGTGCTGGAGTTCGGCGGCAGGACCACGATCGTCCGCCGACGCCGCGGGAAGCGTGAGAGCCGTGCCGTGACCATCAAGGCCCGTCCCTACATGGGCCCCGCCCTCGAGAAGGAAGCGCCCAACCTCCCCAGGGTCTGGAAGAACAGCGTGAGGGGAGGCTGATCGATGGCCGACACTCGCGGCATCCGGGCCGGGCGTGCGTTCGTGGAGCTCGGCGTCAGCGACCGGCTCACGGCCGCACTCAAGCGGGCCGAGCGCAAACTCAAGGCCTTCGGCGAGAGCGTGCGTTCGCTCGGGCTCCGGCTCGCCGGGCTGGGCGGGGCCGCGCTCGCGCCACTGGCCGGTGCGGTGAAGCTGTTCGCGTCCGCCGGCGACACGCTCGACAAGATGAGCCTGCGGACCGGCGTCAGCGTTGAGGCGCTGAGCGAGCTGGGATTCGCGGCCGAGCAGTCCGGGGCGGATCTGCAGACGCTCGAGAACGGCGTCCGCGTGATGCAGCGCACGCTCAACGACGCAGAGCGCGGGCTCGCGACGGCCCAGGACGCGCTTGCCGACCTCGGGCTCGCCGCCGACGACCTCCGCGGGCTCTCGCCCGAGCAGCAGTTCAAGACGCTGGCCGAGGCGATCAGCCGGATCGAGGACCCGAGCAAGCGGGCGGCGGTCGCGATGCAGGTCTTCGGCCGCGCGGGGACAAAGCTCCTGCCGCTGACCGAGGGCGGCGTCGACGGCATCGAGGCGCTGCAGGCCCAAGCCCGCTCCCTCGGCCTGACGATCTCGACCGAGACCGCCAAGGACGCGGCCCTGCTCAACGACACGATGAACGTCCTGTTGCGGGTGCTCAAGCAGGGCGTGTTCATCATCGGTTCGGCGCTCGCGCCGACGGTGATCAAGCTCTCCAACGCGATCACGCGCGTTGTGGTCTCGGCGAGCGAGTGGGTGAAGCAGAACAAGGCGGTCGTCGTCTCGGCGGCCAAGATCGCAGCGGGCGTCCTGCTCGCGGGCCTGGCCCTCGTGGGCATCGGCCTGACGATCACGATCGTCGCCGCGGGTTTCGGCGGGCTGGCAACGGCGGTCACCGCCGCAGGCGCCGTCCTCGGGGCGTTGCTCTCTCCCATCGGGCTCGTGGTCGCGGCCGTGGTCGGACTCGGCGTGGCGATCGTGCGGTACACCGACGCGGGCGGGCGGGCTCTGTCATGGCTCATGGAGCGGTTCGGGGAGCTTCGGGCGTTCGTCGGCCGGGTCGCCGGCGGGATCGGCGATGCGCTCGCCGCGGGCGACATCGCGCTCGCCGCCGAGGTGCTCTGGCTGGGGCTCAAGGTCGCCTGGGAGCGGGGCGTGGCCGAGCTCAACGCCGTCTGGCTGCAGGCCCGGGCGTTCTTTGTCGGCAACGCCCAGAAGATGTGGTACGGCGCGCTCGCCGCGGCGCAGGTCGTGCTGCACGCGCTCGAGACCGCGTGGATCGAGAGCACGGCGTTCCTCTCCAAGACCTGGACCCGCTTCACGGCGGGGTTCCAGAAGGTCTGGGAGCGGGCGTCGTCATTCGTGGCCAAGCGGATGCTCGAGATCCAGGGGCTCTTCGACGACGGGCTCGATGTCGAGGCCGCGAAGCGGGCGGTGGACGAGCAGCTCGATGCCCGGCTCGGCGAGATCGACGCCGGCGCACGTCGCGACATCGATCAGCGGGAGCAGCGCCGGGCGGCAGACCGGTCACAGTCGGACGCACTGAACGAGGCCACGCTCGCCGAGATCGGCCGCCAGTTCGAGGAAGCGCAGGACGCGCTGCGGGAGGGCACGGACGCCCGCCTCGAGGAGACCCAGCGGCGGCTCGACGAGGCTCGGGCCAAGCTCGACGCCGCGATCGCAGAGGCCCGCAGGCGCCGCGAGGAAGCCGAGCCTGATGCGGCGACCGGACCCCGCAGCCTGCTGACCGAGCTCGAGGATCGGCTCGGCGGGCTGGGTGACGCGATCGCCGAGCGGATCGAGGTGCGGGGCACGTTCAACGCGCTGGCGGTGCAGTCGCTCGTCGGCGGGGACGCCGCGGCCGAGCGCACCGCCAAGGCCACCGAGCAGACCGCCCGCAACACCAAGCGGCTGGCCGACGCCGCACAGAGCGGCGGGCTGACTTTCGCGTGATCCAGGCCTTCGCCTGAGGAGACCCGACGCGTGCCGACGATCGTCACGGAGAAGTTCGAGAGCCGCCGTTCGACCACGGGCGACAACCCGTCGGCCGAGCTGGTCTACGACATCCGCGGCGTCGAGAACGATCTCACCGCCCGCGGCCACGCCGACACCGCCAGCCCCGCGAATTATGACGGCCTGACCAAGCTCTCGATCTCGATCGAGCCGGTCGGCCCCGACCACTGGGAGGCGACGGTCCGCTACGGCCGCGAGGAACTCGGCGGCTTCCCGCAGACCGGCGAGAGCGTCTTCAGCTTCGACACCGGCGGCGGCACGCAGCACATCACCCAGAGCAAGCAGACCGTGCAGCGGTACGGCGCATCTGGCACGACCGCGCCCGACTTCAAGGGCGCGATTGGCGTCACCGCCGACGGGGTCGAGGGCGTGGACATCGCGGTGCCGGTCTACCAGTTCAGCGAGACGCACTACCTCCCCGCGACGCAGGTGACCCAGTCGTACAAGGGCACGCTGTTCAGCCTCACGGGCAAGGTCAACAGCGGCTCGTGGAAGGGGTTCAACGGCGGCGAGGTGCTGTTCCTCGGCGCGTCCGGTTCGCGACGCGGCACGAGCGCGGACTCCGACTGGGAGATCACGTTCCGCTTCGCCGCGAGCCCGAACGCGTCGGGCATCTCGGTCGGGCCGATCAGCGGCATCAGCAAGAAGGGCTGGGAGTACCTATGGGTTCGCTACGCCGACGCTGAGGACTCGGGATCGAACGCGATCGTAAAGCGGCCCGTCGCGGCGTACGTCGAGCGGGTGTACGACGAGGGCAACTTCTCGGCGCTGGGGATCTGACGCATGGCCGATGCCTTCCGCAAAGTCCAGACCGGCCAGCCGCTGGTGATCCCGGCGCGGGCGTACAACGCCTTCGTTGACGCGGCCGTGGCCGAGCGCCGACGCGAGCAGGCGCGGGGCGGCGGACCGCTGGCCGATGCGATGCCCCGCGGGCTGGTGCTCGTGCGGAACGACTCCGACCAGACCATCGAGCCCTACCACGTGCTCGCGATCTCGGGCGTGCTCGTCGAGCCGGGCGAGGACGACCAGGAGCGGACGTTTCACAGCCGCACGCCGCTGACGGGCGAGATCGCGACCGAAGACTCGATCCCCCTGGCGTTCGTGCTGGCCAGCCAGCCGATCAAGGCGGGCGAACTTGCACGTTGCGTGCTCACCGGCGTCACGCCCGCCCGGGTGTATGTCGCGAATGAGCTCGATACCACCTGCGAGCTCGCGCCCGATGAGACCGTGCTCACCAGCACACCGATGGGCGGCGTCCCGATCCTGTGGAAGGAAGCCGGGGTCGGCGAGAAGTGGGCGGTCATCGAGATGGGTCGGCCGTCATCGGGCCGCGTCACCGCGATCCTCGGCGCGGCCCAGCCGATCCCGACCGAGAGCAACCGGTGGCGGTACCCGTGGCAGGAAGCCCGCCTCGACGGCGACCCGGGCAGCGAGACCTACCTGCGCTACGTCGCCGTCCCCGAGGGGCTCTCATCGCAGCTTCCGAGCGGCGGCGAGGACCCGACCAAGCTCGCGATCAACCGCTTCGAGGCACACCACATGAACGAGGGCACCCCGGGCACGGGTTTCGAGGGCCTGCTGGGCCTCGGCCCGGTCTGCGACCTGCCCGGCGTGCTGCCCGACTGCCCGCCAGCACGCTCGCTGCAACCGAAGCTCGTCCCCATCCCCGAGGGTGTCTGTGTCCAGCTCACGTGCGAGCGCAACAGCAAGGGCCGGCCTGTCTGGGTCTTCGAGGCGATGACGTTGATGGAGCTGGCCGACCCAGCAGACGGCGACCGGAAGTTCAACCTGTTCGTGGAGGGTGCCGGATGACCGCTCCGACGAGCGCCACGACCAACGACCTCGACGCACGCCGCGAGCACGAGCGCAGCAAGTACGTGGCCCTCGCTTCGCGCCCGGGCTCGGCGTACGGCGCGACCAACCACGGCCGCGATGCCATCGTGATCGTGAAACGCTGGAAGCCCCGGTTCGTGATCGACTTCGGCTGCGGCCGCAACGACTTCATCACCGAGCTGCGCCGCCACGGCATCGACGGTCTCGGCGTGGACTTCGCGTTCCCCGAGGCGGACATCGCCAAGCCGATGCACGACACCGGCCTTGTCGAGGGCGTCACCGATGTCGTGACCAGTTTCGATGCGCTCGAGCATCTGCTCACCGAGGACGTGGTCCCGGTGCTGAACGAGATGCGCCGAGTCGCCCGGCCGCGGGGGTGGTTCTGCGTCTCGGTCTGCACCCGACCCAGCCGCATCACGGTCGCCGGCGAGAACCTCCACCCGACCGTCCGATCCCTGGCCTGGTGGATCGAGACGATCGGACGCGTGGGCGTGATCAGCGACACACGCGCCGCCGGCCGCTACATCACCGGGAGGTTCCGGTGAACAACCCCAACCAGTCCGACATCATCGCCCTGCAGCGCGGCATCAAGACGCGAGCCGCTGCCCGCAGCGGGCTGCGGTTCTACACCAGCGACTTCGACTCGATCTCACTCGGCGGGTTCTACAAGGGCCGTTCGGCGTTCCTCGTGTTGTCAGGCCCGTCGCTGAACGACATCGATCTCACGCAGCTCAACCGGCGTGGCATCGTGACCATGGGCGTGAACAACTCGTGGGCCGTGCACCGCCCGACACTCTGGACCTGCGTCGACGATCCGGGTCGCTTCATCGACACGGGGTGGAAAGACCCGGGCGTGCTGAAGTTCGTGCCCGTATGCCACTGGGGCCGCAAGCTCCGCATCCAAGCCAAGGACGGCACCCTGCGCGACAGCGCGTTCCGCGTGGCGCAGATGCCGAGCGTGCTGTTCTTCCGCCGCAGCAACCACTTCGACCACGAGCGGTTCCTCACCGGCGACACGGTCCCCTGGGGCAACGACCCGAGGTCCACCGACTCGCTCGGCATCAAGGGCAAGCGGAGCGTGATGCTCGTGGCGCTTCGGCTCCTGCACCACCTGGGGTTCCGGACGGTGTACCTGCTGGGCTGCGACTTCAGGATGGCCGTGGACCGCAAGTACGTCTTCGACGAGACCCGCGAGGCCGCTGCGATCAAGCACAACAACACGCTCTACGACTCGCTGAGCCGGCGATTCGAAGCGCTGAAGCCGCACTTCGAGAAGCACAGGTTTCGGGTGGTGAACTGCTCGCCCGGCAGCGAACTCGGCGTGTTCGAGCGGATGGCCTACCAGGACGCGATCGCGGCGGCCACCGCCGAGTGCGCCAAGCCGGTCAACACGCAGGGGTGGTACACGCCGATCGACGCGCCGAAGGAGGCCGCGGGATGAGCGAGCCGACCCGGTACTACCTCTACATCCCCGTCTGGGCAACGGGCCGCGCCCCGCAGGGCGGCGGCTCGAGCGATTACTCGACGCCCGGCACGCCGGACTCGTCGTACCAGACGCCGGCGAGCAGCACGCCGACGCCCTCGGAGGGCACCAGCTACTCGACGACCGGCGATGTGATCTACACCACCGGCCCCAGCGGCACGCCGACGCTCACCACCTACACCACCGACGCGTTCACGAGCGACAGCGGGACGCCTCCGAGCGAAACAGACTCACCCAGCGTCAGCGAGACCGCACCGCTGAGCTCCAGCAGCGGCGGCGGATCGACGGGCGCTTCCAGCGGCGGTTCTTCGGCGGCTTCGAGCGGGGGATCGTCTGGCGGCTCATCGTTCCAGTCCTCAATGGCTTCGACCGACGACCCGGGCTCGTCCGGCGGCGGTTCCTCCGGTGGTGGCGGATCGAGCGGCGGTGGAAGCGGCCCGGGCGGTTCGGGCTCGGGGCCCGGTGGCAGTGGTCCGGGCGGGTCCGGCCCCGGAGGATCAGGTTCCGGCGGTAGTTCCAACCAGTCGAGCATGGACTCGTCCGGCGCCAGCAGCGGCGCGTCGAGCGGCGAAAGCTCGGGTTCCGGATCGAGCAGTGAGAGCTCGTCCGTCGAGTCGCCGAGCGACAGCTTCAGCCAGACGCTCACCCTCGGCTCCGAGGGCACCATCAAGAACACGACCATCACCATCGGCACGAGCTCCGACTCGTTCACCGGCACGTGGACCACCGATCCGAGCGGCACCATCGTCGGCACGGAGGTCACCATCGACCCCGGCTCCGGGTCCGGCAGCTCGGGCAACGACGCAGCCGCGCTGGGCAAGTTCGGCGAGCAGTTCATCGAGGGCGGCATGGAGGGCGTGCCGCCAGCCGGGTGGCAGGTCGAATCGATCACCACGCAGGAGGCACCGAAGTGATCCCCAGGATCGTCTACAGCGCGCACCTCGCCGAGTCGCCCGTGCCCGACACGTTCCGTCGATGGCAGTCCGAGTGGCAGCACCATCACCCCGAGTGGGACGTGCGCGTCATCACGCTCGACGACCGCGAGCCGATCTTCAACCACACGCAGTGGACTGAAACGTTCAAGCTGCCAGAACCCGCGGGCGCGGCGTCGCGCCTCAACATCCTCCGCTACGAGCTGCTCGCACGCGAGGGAGGCGTGTTCGTCGATCCGGACCGCCTGCCGCTTCGCCCGATGGATGAACTGGTCACCGCCGTCCGGGCGTTCTGCTCGACAACCCAGCAGCACGGCCGCCCGCACATGCTCTCGCCCGCGGTGCTGGGCGCCGTCCCGTGCCATCCCGCCCTCTGGCACTGCGTCCGCGACCTCGCCCACTCCATCGCGACGTTCCGGGGCGTCTGGGATCAGACGGGGCCGGGGTTCCTGAGCCGCGTGATCCGCGACCACGGCCACTTCCGCGATGTGGTCCCCTTTCACTGGGCCCTCTTCGAGCGGGCCGACGCCGACGCCCGCGAGCATGGCGGTGCGTACCTCTTCAACGCGAGCCTACAGCCCGCGAAGGGCGTCGCCTGATGGCCGACACCTCCCCCATCCCAAAGGTGCTCCACCAGATCTGGCTCGGCCGCGGCGAGATGCCCGTCCAGCAGCGCCGGTGGCGACGCCGGTTCGCCGAAATGAACCCGGGCTGGACGCTCCACTTGTGGACCGATGAACACCTGCCTTTCCCGATCCTGAACCGCCGGGCGTGGGACGCCTGCCTCGCCCTCGGCGGCGTTCCCGGCTGCGTCATGCGGAGCGACATTCTCCGCCTCGAACTCATGGCCCGCGTGGGCGGCGTCTACCTCGATACGGACATCAAACCCGTCCGCCCGCTGGACGCCTGCTGCCCGCCCGGCGTCAACGCCTGGGTCGCCTGCGAGCAGGGAGACATCATTTCGAACGCGGCGATGGGTTTCGCACCCAACCACCCGGCAGCGTGGCGGGCGGTGAACGCGATCGAGGAGTCGTTCTTCGAACGACGGGCTGTCGGCGAGCAGGCCGGCCCGGGCTTCATCGCCCGAATGATGCTCGAGCACGACGACGTGGCCTTCTGGCCGCCGGCGTGCTTCCACCCGACCGTTGCGGAGGTGGCGACGAATCCCGACCGGGTTCGCCTGCTCATGCAGGCCCATCTCTTTGCGGGATCGTGGGTAGAAGGCCGGCGGCATGACTATCGCGCTCTCTGGGCGTCGAATCTCGCCGACCGCACCCGCAGGCTCACTCCCCCGGCTCAGCCGCCTCAAGCAGCAAACGCTTCTTGAGGCGGAAGTACGTTGCCCGGGAGAGACCCGTTGCTTCCTGGAACGCGGCGAGGCGTTCAACCTCGGTGCTCAATCGGGGATCAGACACCACGGCGGCAACCATCGACATTGTTCGATTCCCACACATCATCTGGAGCAGGCTCTCCTGCCAATCAACGAATCCGGCCTCTCGCAGCCGCGCCGCCTTGGCGTACCACCGCATCGAGACGTGCGACACCAGATGCAGGTGACGACCGACGAACTCGTAGACCACGTCGTCGGTACACCACTGTCCGGCCTCCTGATGAACCTCCGCAGTATCCGGATCAAAGTGCACGATGATGGCTCGGTCCTCCAGAGCCTGGACGTCGGCGTTGATGGTCTTCCACTCATTCGCGATGAGAACTACCGGGCTCCGTGTCTCGAACTCCTTCGGCAGCGTGACATCGTCGTCGGTCACGCGCGTCCGCCAAGCGACTCGCTTGACGGGCTTCGATTCGCAGAGCGGCTTGAGGAGGCGTACGCAGTCTGGGTTGGCGTACAGACGGTCGAGATCGTCGAGGATCACTGGCTGGTTTAGGTGCTCCCAGAGTTCTCGGTAGATCCCAAAGGGCTGGGCATGGCCTTCGACATACAGCGCATCACCGTTGCACTGCTCGAGGATGGCCCGACGCACCCGCTCGGTCTTCCCCGTTCCCGGGCGTCCGAGCAGCAGGAGCACGTACAGCGAGCCGTCGATAACCTTGCAGATGTACCGATCCAGTTCCGCGTAGGTGCCGACGGAGATCGCATCCCCCGGCGCGGTTGGTTGGCGACTTGGCTTGGTCACGTACTACGCCTCGGGCTGCCCGAGTTCGGTGATCTCCGAGAGCTTCTCGAACTCGGCGTAGATATCCGGGTACTTCCGCGACAGGAACTTCACGACGGCGGCATTGCCGAGCAATCGCCGGATGTACCCGACTGCCAGGACGAGGTTGAGGACGTTCCGACCGTGCGACTCCTCGAGAGAGCGGAAGTCCTGCTCGATTGAGGCCATCTCGCGCTCGATCCGTGCAACATCCTCAGGGCGAAGTCCATCGGCGTCCTTGCCGCGCTCCGGCTCAACGAGCTGATCCGGAGGCGTTGCGGCCACCAGACACTTGGCATACGGCGTAGCGAAGTTGTTCGATGCCACCATCAACTCAGCCATCTCAATCTGCCGCATCGGCTCCACGCGCCGGAGTTCGCGGATGGTGCCCTGCGTGGCGTGGCGGTCCTTCAGCAACTCGACTGCCTCCGGGCAGATCCCGTCGAGCAGGTCGCGCTTCTTGCGGATCGCCGAGACATCGAGCTTGAGCGTGGCTGCGATCCGGTCTTCGGAGACACCGTTCTTGATCGCTTTGACGATCATGAAGTGTTCTTGGATCGGCGAGATCTGGTTGATCTTGTGGTTGTACGTGAACGAATCGTCCGTTGTTGCGATGAGGCAGAACACCTCAGTCGCGCCCTGCTCCTTGAGAATGTCATACCGCAGCAGCCCATCGAGGATGAGGTACTTCTGGCCCCGGCCGCGTGATCCCGCTTGCGGGAACACAACGATGGGCTCGATCATCCCAACCTGCCCCATCGAGGCCACGATCCTCTGGTAGCGAGAGGACGTCCGCGTCGACTTCGGCAGCGTCCTCAGCGGAAGCAGCTGCGTCAGGGCGATCATCTTGCCTTCCGGTCTGAACGCCATTCGGACGGACTGCCCCATCAGCCACGCTCCCCGACTTCGGGTTGATCGACAAGCACTTGCGGCATTTCGTCCAGCGCCTCGTCTCGCAGGACTTGGACGAAGGAAGCGTCTTGAAGCAAACGCTTGAGGGCCGAACGCACGAAGAGGAGGCGAGTCTCCGTCACCTTGGCCTTGTTGATCTCTCGGCGCTGCTTGGAGACCTCTTCCTGGTATCGCTTCATCAGACCATCGGCGGTCATGGTGGACGCCCGGCCGCCAGTGCTCCGAACGCCGCGAACGCGGCGTTGTTCAATCAACTTCCTGGCCCGGAGTAGCTCCTTCCCACGCAGCGTGCTCTTCTCGTACGCCTCGCGGAGCGCCTCCTGGACCTCCTCGTGGTCAGAGCTGGCGATCGTGACAGCGATACTCAGCGGGATCTGGTTCTTCTCGACCGCCCTGATCAGCCGGTCTTCGCCCTTGTTCACCAGCCGGATGATTCCCTTAACGTACGACAGCTGTAGGTCGGTGATCTTCGCGATCTCGGCGTAGTTGTGGCCACGATCCTTCAGCGCGGCGATCTCACGCATGAGTTCGTTCGACCGGTACGAGCGGCGAGCGAGATTCTCCGCGAGGCTCATCAAAAGGAGCTCGTCCTTTGTTGCCTCGACGACGAACGCGGGGACCTCCGTCTCGCCGAGCAGCTTGTAGGCTTCAAGCCGGCCCTGGCCGCATACGAGGTCATACCGCGGAGATCCGTTGTTGGTCGGCCGCTCGGCGACGGTGATCGGCTTCTTCAGTCCTAGGTTCGAAATGTTCCCGACAATCTGCTTGAACTTCTCGCGGCCGCGGGACCGCGGGTTCACGACGGTGATCCGATCGATCGGGATCATCACAATCTCGCGTTCGCCAGCGGTCATGCGACCCCCTCGACACTGACGCACGTGGCCATGTCACGGAAGAAGCCGAGCGTGTCGAAGCGGTAGGTGTCGATCCTGGCCCCGTTGTGCTCGGAGAGCGCGAGCTTCGACCACTCGATGTCCAGCCTCGGGATCAGGTAGTAATCCGACGGCATGTCGTTCGCCGGATCCATGCGAACCACGATGGTGATGTCGGCCGCCGATTCGCGGTCGAACCGGACCAGCCAGTGGGGCGAGCGGCTGTCCGTGTGACGACAGCGCGACAGGCACATCGCGGCCGTGTAGGTCTCATTGATCGTGAGCAGACGAGACTCGGGGTCATGATCGACGCTGGCACCCACCGCCTCGAGGTCCTGCATGACATCGCCAAGCAGGTGGGGGTGCTTGTCCCGGAGCCGCTTGTTGATCTCGATGTACTCGAAGTCCCGGTTCGGGGTATACCCGACCAAGCGGTACGCGTTGACGAGGCTTGAGAATCGATACCGGAACGAGGCGCTGGAGGGAACGCCGTCGGCGTCATCGATAAGAGCCCCCGAGAGGTAGCCGTGCGTGTCCAGAACGGCCCGGAGCCGCTCGAGCATCTCCTCGTCGGTGAAGCGGCGATTCCGTTCCTGAATGATGCCTCGGGCGGTGAAGAACCACTCCGGCTCGACGATGGAGTCGAATACGGCGTCGGCGCGGACGAGCTGGTCGGGCGAATTGACAACCCGGTTCTTCTTGAGCTTGAAGGACACCCGATTCCAGACGTTGTTCCCGATGTACTTCTCGTTGGTCAGGATCTGGTGGACGCTGCCACGGGTCCAGGCCCGGCCAAGGTCCGTGGCGATGCCGCGGTCATTGAGAATCTGGGCGATCTCACGCTCCGAGCGGTTCTCCTCGAGGAACATCCTGTAGATGGACCGAACCACGTCGATTTCTTCCGACGGGCCCGCGACGAGAACGACGCGGTCGGTCTGCAGGCTCTTGTGCTCGCCTCTCTTGAGCACGCCCTTTGATTCGCCGCTCTGATCGATGAGTTGGCGCCGCAGCCCGAAGCCCGCCGGTCCGCCTTGGCGATACCCCATCTCGATGAGTCGGCACTGGCCTTTGAAGACCTTGGCCGACAACTCTCGGCTGTACTCGCCCGCCATGGCCCGCTTGACGCCTTTGATGATCGTCGAGACCGGGCTACCGTCATTCTCAAACTGCTCGGCGCAGTAGACGAGCTTGATGCCCGCCCGCTTCAACCGGTACTCGTAATAGGCGCTCTCGTCGGTGTCCTGGAACCGACCCCAGCGGCTGACGTCGTAGACGAGGATGGCTTCGAAGTCGGTCTCCCCGGCCTCGACGTCAGCGAAGAGCCGCTTCAGGCCCTCGCGTCCGTCGAGGCGTAGGCCACTCTTACCGTCATCGGCGTAGGTCTTGACGATCTCGTAGCCGCGGGCTGCGGCATACTCGCGGATCACGTCGGCCTGGTTCTCGGTCGAGTATTGTTGGTGCTCCGTCGACATCCGGACGTACTGCGCGGCCCGGATGTGAGGCGTAGAAGGGATGGCATCGTCGCTGTGCATGGGTCACGTCGGGTGGTGGTCTGGGCGGCTGCTCCTCTGAGCGGTACCGCACGGGGATAGGGCCGGATCGGTGTCAGGTCACACCACGCGGTGAGACTTCCAACACACTCTGCGCTGCCGCTGTGCAGTTCCCGTGGGGTGCGCGTGCGAAAGCTGTCCGATTTCGTCCGGGCGTTGTTCCTGAGGCGGAAATCAGTCCAGCATCAGCACGTAGTAGCCACGGTGGGTGCCGTCGATTCTGCGTGCCAGCTCCGGCATGTCGGCTTCGACGAGACGCCGCCGGAGGTCGCGGACGGCGCTACGCACCGTCGATGTCGAGCGCCGACATCCCCACACGTCGTCCAAGAGGTCGGAGTGTGAGATGTAGTGGTTCGGCCGCCGCGCAAGTCGCTGAATCAGCCGGAAACCGATGGATGCGCCGAGAACGCACTCGTGCCCGTTCCACCGGACCGACAACGTGCGGGGATCGACGATCAGAGCATGGCTAAGGCTGGATTCATCGACCGACGCGTTTGGCGTATCGATCGCTGCAGATTCGATCTTGTCGGCCAGATCACGCAGTGACCGCGCGATGCTCAGGAGGTCTGTGGCTAGGGATGAGGGGGTGTGGCGTTCCATCGGATGCCTCCGTGTTGGGGCGGCACCCGTGGCGTGCGACGGCACGCCGGCTCAGACTCGGCAGGAACCGCCGATCGTGACATCCTCAGGATGAAAAGCTGATGTCGGCGTCAACGGGGCATCCACACGCAACCTCCAGATCGTGAGACTTTGAGACTCGGGCCAGATTTGCCCGCCTGAGAACGCAGGAAGGGTGATTCCAGAGTCTCACTGACTGGTCTCAGCCATGAGACCTGAGACCGACCAAGCTCATCGCGGACCGTTTTCAGCGCGTTGTCACCGCACCACCCCGATCCCCACCCATTACCGGTGCAGGCGTCCCCATGGGAGCACGGCCCTGGCCAATCGCTGCCGGGGCTTGTCAACCCCCGTACACTAAGACTGACTAGACCTTCCGATCCGCCAATTCGACCAGGCCAGCGACGTGGGCGGCCTCTGTCGAGGACGGATCTAGTGGTGTAACCAGACATTTGTTGGGATGCACTTTCCGTGTCTCTCTCGTATCCTGCACCACGCCCCGACCGAGGGATCTGTCGTCACGGAGCCGCAGCCTTGCCGATAACTCTCGAACCGGTTTCACACCCGTCTCTCTGCCATGGCCATCGCTGGGCCATTGCAGAGCGGACCGAACTTGCGGCGCTTGTCGTTCGCGTGGTCTTGGGCGAGCACGCCCACGCCGAGGCCGTATTGACCGGCGGGACGACCGCAGGTCGAAAGGTTGCGGCCGCAGACTGTGCGCGTATCCGGCGGCAACTTGGACCTCCGGCTACGGACGTAGCACGTTATCACAGAGATGGCTGGATCATGCAGATCATCGCCTGGGTCGCCGCGCATCAGCTAGACCCGCCAATGGCCGTGATCCGAGCGCCTCAGAGTCGCATGGCTGACAAGGGTTTCGACGGGCTGATGATTTCGCTTGACGACAAGCGACAGCTGCGGGGCATCATCGTCTGTGAGGAGAAGGCTACCGAGAATCCCAGAGACACCGTTCGCGAAGAAGTCTGGCCGGAGGTCCGCAAGCTCGAGGCCGGAGAGCGAGATGGGGAACTCTTCTCCGAAGTCACCACGCTGCTATACAAGCTCAAAGCCACGGATCCCGCGTTCGACATCGACGGCGCGCTGGCCGCAATCGACTGGAGCCGGCACAGGGTCTATCGCGTTTCCGTGACCATCGAGACCTCCCGCGACAATGTCAAAGGTCATGCAGCTCTATTCAAAGGCTACGACAACGTGGCACCGGGGTGCATCGACAGACGGCACGGCGAGACGGTTTGTTTGGCGCCGCTCCGCGAATGGATGGACGGCTTCTGCGGGCTCGTCCTAGATCAATTGTCGACACTAGAGAGTGCCGCCCATGTATGACCCGGCCACCGCACAGCTCGTGCGCAACGCACAGCGGGTGCTCAACATCGATCCCGATGCGCTCCCCGAGACCCTCACGAGAATATTCGCCTCGCTGGTCAGCGCCCGGCTTGAAATCACTGAAAGCACAGATGCGTTCAGGACGCATGAGCCACTTCTCGTTCAGGCGGCCAACATCTACGGCATTCAGGCATCGCTCTCGGACCGCCCGGAGCGAGTCAAACCGGCGGCATTCGTATCGGCAACGGCCCTCAACCTAATCGGCCGTGCAGCTAAAGTCGGTCTTTCGACAAGCACTTTCGGGCGTGGTCTGACCCGCTCCGGAATCCCATCGTGCGTGTCAGCCTCGCTGCTCTTTCTCATTGCAGGGTATCACGCCGATGCATATGAAGCCATTCGGGGCGTGGATTCGGAGCCCGGAACTGCGACAGAGAAGGCTCTTATGGACGCTATTGCCCGGCTCGTCCGCGGCGAACAACAATCAACGCTTAATGAAGACCGGGGCCTAGAACTTGATGGCGATGACGAAGATGCACCACACGAACGCGCACTACAGGCGTTGTGGCGGCAGGTCTTCCATGGCGTTCGCCTGCTCTCGCAGCGAATACTCTCGATGCCAAGCGAAGATCGCCCAAGCCTACAGGATGCTCAGGCAATCTTCCTCGCCGTTCAAAACGCGGCCATGAACGAGATGGCGATTCCGGAGTTCGAGGGCAGGACGGTACTGACGACCTTTGCTGGTCCTCACCACCTTGCGACGCTACTTCTGCGAGCCTCCGCCGAACTGGGCGATGCCGCGCTGATCGATGTCCCACCGCCTCCAGGAACGAACCCGGACGCGTGGATAGCCATCCTCTCCGGGCTCGCCAGCCGGCGGCCCTACCTCTGGCAGAACCACCGTGATGCGATATCAAAGGGTCTGCTCCGCCCTGGGTCTTCCGCGGTCCTCGGGTTCCCGACCGGAGCCGGCAAATCGACGCTTTCTGAGCTTCGCATTGCCGCGGCGCTGGCGACGGGTGGCAAGGTCGTGTTCCTCGCACCAACGCTTGCTTTGGTCGGACAGACGGTCCGCACGTTCCGCCTCGCATTCCCTGAACACCGCGTCGCCGACTCCATGGTCGGCGAGGGGTACTTTGCGGACATAGACGAGCGAGAACTGCCGGACATCGCTGTCATGACACCTGAGCGTTGCCTCTTTCTTCTCGGGTTGTACCCGGACATCTTCTCAAATGTGCATCTCCTTGTCTTCGATGAGTGTCATCTCCTGCATCCAGACCGCAACGAGCGGCGGGCGATCGACGCGATGCTCTGCGTGCTTAGCATCTTCGAGAACGCACCAAATGCCGACCATCTGTATCTCTCGGCGATGATGGAGAACGTCGAGGAGCTTGCCAAGTGGCTATGCGACGCGACCGGGCGTCCCGCCCTAGGGCTTCGTTTAGACTGGAAGCCCACGAGACAGGCGCGTGGATGCGTGGTGTACCCCAACAAACAGGTCCAACAGCTCCAGAAGAAGGCTCTCAAACAACGTCGGGCGAAGGGAAAGAAGCGTACGAAAAACCCGCCCGCTGCATTGAAGAAGACCCTTCAGGCATCGTCGCACGCGGTGTTTTGCCTTCGTCAGACCTGGGACACGGAAGATCAAGAGGACTTCACCGTCGTCCCCCTCCTCAACGAGACAGTGCTTCTCGCAATCAATAACTCCTGGAAGATCACCGCGAACAAGAATGTTGTTGCTACCGCGCTGGCCGAGCGTCTTGCGGAGATCGGCATGAAGACCATCGTGTTCGCCCAGAATCGTCAGCACGTGGAATCGATCGCACGCTCTATCGAACAGCAGGTTGAACTGGGCGAGCCGAACCTCAATGGTGATGAAGCCCGGCTGTTGGAGCAGGCGAAACTCGAGATGGGCAACTCTCAGCATGTTATCGGGGTGACGACGGGATCCGGCATGTGCCACCATTCACTCATGCTCTCCTATGAGCGTGAGCTCAGCGAGAGCCTCTTCGCACGCGAGAATGGGGCGAATGTGATCGTCGCAACCCCAACGCTCGCTCAGGGAATGAACCTGCCTGCCGAAGCCGTCATCATCGCCGGAGACGGTCGTTTCGACGCTGACGCGGAAGCAAGCGAGCAGGTGGCTGCGCATGAACTGCTCAACGCCGCCGGACGCGCGGGCAGGGCTGGGTACGCGGCGATGGGGATCGTCATCCTGATTCCTGGGGAGATTATGACCATCCCGGACGCCAACTCCGCGCCGGATCGCAACTTGCTGCGAGAGGGCGCCTTTGCTCGGCCCGACCAATGCCTTCACATCGACGATCCCGTCGAGCATCTGCTGGACCGGCTGCAGGCGACCCAGGACCCCGTCCAGAGGACGGTTCTGTACTTTCTAAACCGGCTGCCGTCAAACCAACTGGAACATGGCGAAGATCGCTTCAATCGCCTGTTGAAACGATCGCTTGGTGCATTCCGGGCAAGGCAGGCCGAGTACACGGCGGAGTTCGACAGAAAGACGGCCGAGGCGTGGAAGTTGCGTGCAGGATTGCTGATTAATGTGCAGGACAAAGCGTGGTACGACCAACTCGCCTCGTCGACGGGCATCCCGGCAACACTCCTTCAGAACATCGACGAATCGATCGATGATCCGCCACCCGCCGTATCAACTTTGGAATGGATCGAGACATGCATCGACTGGCTCTGCAGAAACGATGACCGTCTTGCCTACTTTCTTTCTGTCTCAGAGTTGCAAAGCATATTTAAGAACTTGATTCCCGCCTCGAAATGCAGCGACGCAAAGCGGATCTGCAGCCCTCTAAGAGAATCGATCAAGCTTTGGGTCGGTGGGCACCCTCTTTGCGAGATCGAGCGTGCGCTTGGAACGCCAGAAGCCAAACTCAGGACTTGCACCCGTGCCCGCCGGCTTGTTCGACGTTTGGTGATCGACTTGTCGTATGTGATGGGCCTGTTCCCGCAAGTTGTGCGTTTGCGTGCCGGCGGAGAACCTTCCGCTTCATCTATCCCTCTGACGCTGGCTACTTCTGCGGCCTGCTTGCGTGAGGGATTTGATCGACCGGAGCAACTGGCACTTCGACACGGGTTCGGACGGCTGCTGACGCGCGTCGAAGTCCACGCCCTGTACAACCAACTCCAACCTCACTTGGATGAGGGGCCGGCAAATGAGGACTTCCTAGAGCTTCGCCGTCGAGTGCAAATGGCGGCGGACATGGTCTCATGAGTGACGACGGTCCAGGACCCGCCGTAGCCGGTCCTTAGGGGACACCGCGAGCCAGGAAAGGACGCATCCACGCGGAGTCCAAGGCTGAGCAACTCCCCGCGTTCAAACTCTCGGGGCTCGGCTCTCCTCCTCCAGAACGACCGGCTCCGCAGGTGAAGCCGGGCAGGCCCCGGACACGGGCGGCCTGGCAACCGATGCGGCTATTTGAAAGTCGAACTTTGAACTAGCCGCCAGTGGCGCGGCTTTCATGCCCGATCAGAGTCTCTGAAGCGGGTCAGAGACCCCGTAGGTACGGATGATATTTGGTGTTGCAGAGTCCGGCGAAGGCGCGGGCGATTCTGAGTGTCAACTGTTTACGGGACGATTGACGATTACGTTGTATCCACCACTATTTGCTCTGAAACCAACCCTCTTCGATATCGAAGAGGGTTGGTTCGTTTTTGGGATTGTCGGTTCTGGAGGATGGGATCCGGGGGGGAGGGCTTCCGGGGCGGGGGCGTCGGGTTGGTTTGAGCGCGCTCTATCGCAAGGGCGTGCGCGGGATGGGGTTCGTGGTCAGAGTGTGGGGATCCAGTGGAATGCGGCGGCCACGGCGGTCAGGGCGGTGGCCGCGATGGCGACGGTGGCGGCGCGGCGGTTGCCGAAGATGTCCACGAACGTCAGTGTTCCGCGGTTGCCCACCGGGTCGATGTGGCGGGCGGTCCAGGCCGAGGTTTCGGCGAAGATCCATGACCCGGCGATCATGCCCGCGATGACGGCGAGGGCGTCGTAGTTGCCCTGGCCGAGGGCCGCGGCGCTCGTGCCGGGGCAATAGGCGGAGAGCGCGAAGCCGATTCCGAAGAGCAAGCCGCCGATGACGTTGGCGGCGTAGCGGGTGGGTTTGGGCTTGAGCTCGATCAGGCCCCACGCGGCGAGCGGGAACACGCCCACCATCCCGACCACGATCGCCGAGAGCATGATCTGGATGACGGTCCAGTCTTCCAGCAGCAGCACGCCGACGAGGATGTGGTACTTGGCGGCCCCGCCCTTCTGCAGCAGGAAGCCGAAGGCGATGCCGAAGACGAGCCCCAACGCGAGCTGGGTCCACTTGGACCGGGGCTTTTCGCCCTCGGGCTGCTTGACGATCTCGGGATCAGCTCGTTTGTTCATGGTCGGGCCCGATCGCTGGGGGTGGGGGGTCAGACGCGCAGGCGGAACATCAGGAAGGCAGCGGCCACGCCGCCGACGAAGAAGCAGGCCAACGCGACCCAGGAACCGACGGAGAGCTGCAGTGCGCCGCTGATGCCGTGGCCGCTGGTGCACCCGCCCGCGAGGCGTGCGCCGTAGGCCATGACGCACCCGCCGACGAATCCAACGAGCAGCCGGAGCCAGACCGCCTGGCCGAAGTGCTCGGCCCACATGGGGGGCAGCCAGCGGCCGGTCGCGTCGCCGCCGGTCTGAGCGGCGACGAGGGCGCCGATCACCACGCCGATGACGAGCATCCATTCCCAGTCGATGCGCGGGGGGTTGTCGGCGAAGTACTTCAGGCGGGCGGTGTGGGCGGGGCCGATCATCCGGCCGATCAGGCCCGCCGTGGCGGCGTAGGCGCCCGAGGCCCCGATCGGGCGCTGGGACGCGAGGAAGGTCAGCCAGCTGAGCACGCCGATGAGGGCGCCGGCGAGGTAGGGCGACCATTGGGCCGGTTCGCCGGTCATTTCGATGGATTGGACCGTCAGTTGGGCGAGGAGCGGGGGGTTCATTTCTTCTTCCTTCCGCCGTCGACGGGGAGCCCCGCGGAGGTCCAGGCCTTCCAGCTGCCCGGGAAGCTGTGCACGTGCTCCCAGCCGCGCTTCTGCAGGATGCTCGCGGCCATGTTCGCCCGGTATCCCGTGGTGCAGTACGTCACCACCGGCTTGTCTTTGGGCAGGTCCGGGGACTCGTCGAGGAAGCGCCCGAAGAAGAAGTGCTGCGCTTCCGGAAGGTGGCCGTCTTCCCACTCGTCGTCCGCACGGACGTCGAGGCGGACCATGTCCTTGCCCGCATCGTCCACGCGCTGGGCGTCGAGTTGCCGGAGATGGCGGATGGGCAGTCCCGCGTTGTTCCACGCCGTCATTCCGCCGGCGAGATACCCGGCGTGCCGGGTGAAGCCGGTGCGCAGCAGCAGGGCGACGACCTTGTGCAACGCCGCGTCGTCGTCGAGGACCAGGAGGATGGGCCGGTCGGGATCGAGCATCCAGCCTGCAAAGATCGACATCTCCGCCTTGTCGGCGCCGAGGTTGATGGCGTTGTCGATGTGCCCGCCGCCGAAGGCGAGCATGTGGCGCGCGTCCACGAGCTGCGCGTCACCCTGTTCGATCCGCCGGTTGAACTGCTCTGGGGTCAGCGGGCGGGGGGGCTGGAGGTCCCGCCACGTAGGCGGGCCCTTGGCGTTGACCTTCTTCATGCGCGGGAAGTGAGTCGGCGTCTCGGGCTGGTCCGACAGCATCGACTCCTTGAATGCGTCGAGGTCGTCGAACTGCAGGAAACGGTTGCTCTTGCGTTCGTAGCGGATCGAGCTGCTCAGGCGTTCGCCGATCTCCGGGCCGCAGGGCGATCCCTTGCCGTGGCCGGGGAAGATGATGACCTCGTCATCGAGCTTCATGAAGTAGTCTTGCAGGGTGTGGTAGAGCTGCTCGACGAGCTCTTCGGTCTTGTCGTCGCCGAGCAGGTCCGGGCGTCCCGCCGAGTCGACGAACAGGGAATCCCCGGTGAAGACGCCCCAGGGTCGGTCGGGCTCTTCGGCGTCGCAGATCTCGAACGAGACGTGCTCGGGCGTGTGGCCGGGGGTGGCCTTCACGCGCAGCAGGGCCGAGCCGAACTCGAAGGTGTCGCCGTCGCGGAGCTGTTCCGCGTCGAAGCTGTAGTCCGATTCATCCTCCGCGCTGACGTAGACCGGTACGCCGCCGAGGTGCTCGGCCAGGGCGCGCGAGCCGCTCATGAAGTCGGCGTGGATGTGGGTCTCGAGGATGTGGGTGATCGCCAGCCCGTGCTCGCGGGCGTACTCGACGTAGATCCGGCAGTCGGGGCGTGGGTCGATGACCGCGGCGGTGCCGGTGTCGTCGTCCCCGATCAGGTAGGAAAGCTGGGCGATTCCCTCGGTCAGCCAGCGCTTGAAAACGAGCATGGGTTCCTCCCTCAGGGCTCGCGCTTCGGGCGGTGTGGTCGGCAATGGGTCCACTGCGGTGCGCGGGTGCGCAGAGAACAAACAGTGTCGAGGCGGACACATCCTGCACCACGGCTATGAGGCGGGACTGAACGTGTGGTGAAGATTCGTTCACGATTGGGACGAGACCCACAGCCCGATTGCGGGTCGTTCGACTCGGCCGGGCGTTCAGGACTGTCCGGATTGGGCGATGCGGATGGGCGTATGACGCCGCCGGCGTCTGCAACCGCGTCACATGCCGCGTGCTCGGGGATCGAACCGTGGTGACCGGATGGTGCGGGATCAGTCGGCGCGGTCTCGGTATGCGCCGGCGGAGTAGGTCAGTTCGTAGCTGTGCGAGTAGATCTCGATGAGGTTCCCGAAGGGATCCTCGCAGTAGACCATCCGGTAGGGCTTCTCGCCGGGGTAGTACTCGCGCACGGGCATGCGCTGTTTGCCGCCGTTCTCCACGATCTTCTTCGCCAGACCCTCGACGTCGGGGTCCTGGACGCAGAAGTGGAAGACGCCGGTCTTCCAGTACTCGAAGTTGTTCTCGCGCCGCTGGGCGTTCTCGAACTCGAAGATCTCGACGCCGACGCGGTCGCCGGTCGCCAGGTGCGCGATCCGGAAGCGGTTCCAGCCCTCGCCGAACACGTCGTTGCACATCACGCCGATCGCCGAGTCGTCCGCCACGATCTCCGTGGGGGGCATGATGACGTACCAGCCGAGGGTCTTGGTGTAGAACTCGACGGCGCGGTCGAGGTCCGTGACCGAGAGGCCGATGTGCGAGAAGGTTCTTGGGAATGTCATGGCGTTCCTCGGTGCTGGGGGGGAGGGGGGCGGCTGGGTGGAGCACGGGGTGGCGGCGGATCGGGCGGGGGGCTCGGGCACACTATGGGCGGGCTACCGGGGCCCGGCGCGGGATCGGGGTATGTAGTCGCGGGTACGCTCGGGATTCGGACCGCGGCGGAGGCGTAATCTGGACGCTGGGCGGCTGGAGCTGGGAAACGCGGTCGTTGTGATAGACTGGGCCCCGCTCGCGGTGGGCTGGCTGGCCTCTGCGTCGCATGGCTCCGTTGCGGTCGCCAACGCTCGGGGCGTTGAGGGGACGCTGGGCGTTTGCGAGGCGGGCATCTGGCCGCGACTCTCCGCGGGCGTGGTCGAGCGGTCGAGCGGCGACGGGGCTGTTCGGCGACAGGCCGCGGGCTGCAGGGAGAATCAGCATGACTATGGATCGACGCCAGCAGCTCATGCACGACATTCGCAACGGACTGGCGGTGGTGCAGCTGACGCTTCGGAGCATGCCCCGATCGCAGGCGGACCCGGAGACGTTTCAGGAACGTCACGACGCGATGACGCAGGAGGTCCAGGCGCTCTGCGACATGTTCGTCGAACTGGGTGAGTTGGACGAGCGGGCGCGGTCGGAGCGAATGGGGTAGTGCGTCGGGCCCGTTGTCGGGCCGATTCGGGGCCGCGGCCCGCTCAGGGTCGCCGCGTTGCGGCCGCGCGGAACCGGGCTCTTGTTCGCGTTGTCCGGTCAACGGGGTGCTCCGGCGGGGCCGCCCCCGGAGCGACGCTGGATGCCCGCGGCTCAGCCGGATGCGATGACGGCGTCGGCCTCGATCTCGAGCAGCCACTCGGGGTTGATGAATCCGCTGACCGCCACGACCGTGTCGACGGGCCAGATGTCCTTGAAAGACTCGCCGCGGACCGCCCGCGAGAATCCGATGGCTGCGGCGAAGGGGCAGGTGCTGGGGACGAGCGTGCGTTTCACGGGTTCTCCCTTGGGGTGAGGCGGACAGTTCGCGGCACGGACCGGATCTTTGGCCGGTGGGAAGGGCGGTGTTTCCCGGATCGAAATGGCGATGCCGGCGCGGATGCGGTGGCGCGGGCCCCCGGAGTCGTTGTGGAAGGGTGGGCTTGAAGTTACCATGACTGTGATCCGGACCGGACACGCACCGCGGCGGGCCCATCGTCAGACGTCGCGTGGCCGGGCCGGTATGCGGGGCTCGAGCATGGGAACGACAAAGGACCGGATCGAAAAGCGCGTGGTGCTGGCCGCGCCGGCTGCGCGGGTGTGGCGGGCGGTGACAGATTCCGGCGAGTTCGGGGCATGGTTCGGGGCGCGGATCGAGGATCCGTTCCGGGCGGGGCAGACGGTGCACGCGTGGGTCACCACGCCGGGGTACGAACACTTAGAGTTCGACATGCACGTCGAGTCGGTCGAGCCGACGCGGCGGTTCGCGTTCCGCTGGTGCCCGCACGTGCTCGACGCGGACGTGGACCCGCGCAACGAGCCGACGACGCTGGTGGAGTTCGAACTCGAGCCGGCGGCCGACGGGACGCTGCTGACCGTGCGTGAGACGGGGTGGGAGGCGATCCCCGAGTGGGTGCGGGCCGAGTCGTTCGGGCGGAACGAGCGCGGCTGGGGCGAGCAGATGGACAACGTCGCTCGGCACGTGGCGGGTATGGTGTGAGTGGGTCCCGTGGGTGGACGAAAAAGGCCGCCGGATTCATCCGGCGGCCTTGGTGACTCTGTATCGATGGATCAGCGGCGGCGGGCGGCGCGGACGCCGGCCATCGTGGCGAGCAGGCCCATCCCAGCCCAGGCGGCCGGGGGCAGGGGGACGACGTTGATGGCGTCGCCGGTGACGCGGATGTTGTCGATGGCGATGTCCTCGTCGCCCGCGTCGAGACTGAACACGATGCGGACGGCCAGCGTCGATCCGGTCAGCGCGCTGAGATCGGCCGAGAAAGTCGAGAACGTGCTGGTGATCTCCACGCCGTTGATGAAGGCGGCGGAGTTGAAGGTGCTGCCGTCGTTGATCGCGGAGAAGATGCTCTGCCACGAGCCGCCGTCGATGGAGTACTCGAAGTTGACGTAGTCGGGCAGGTCCCAGTCCTGGTTTGCCCCGTCGTCGTCCTCGGCGAGGTCGACCGCGAACCGCAGGTTGTCGTGGTTGGCGATGGAGAAGGTGCTGGTGGTCAGGCTGACGGGGAGGGTGGCGCCCTCGCCGTCGATGTCGTGGGCGGCGAAGAAGGAGCCGGTTGCGCCGTTGTACACGTTGGAGGCGGCCATGCCGCTGCCGTTGGTGCGGAAGAAGTAGTCCGAGCCGCCGTCGGTGAACTCGGCGATCGAGGTGGTGTAGCCGCCGGCGGCCTCGAAGTTGAGGACGAACAGGTCGGCGGCGTGGGCCGAGCAGGCGGCGGCGGCGAGGGCGGTGACGGTCAGGGTGCGGCGCATGGGATTCTCTCTCCGGGGGTAGGAATGGGGGGCCGGAAGATTACCCGGATCGGGGTGCCGAGGGAAGGGGGATCGCGCCGGTTCATGCAGTCTGAACACGCTGGCGTGGGGCGACTTACGTCGTTCGGCGTCCGTGCGAGCGGGCTTTGCCGCAGGCAGGTGCTGGGCGGGAGCTGATCTAGCTCCCGGGCTCTGGGGGCATCCAGGCTGGCAGGTCGGCGATGGTCGCCGCGGCGTCCTCGGAGACCGCGATGCCCCAGGTGCGGAAGTAGTCGGAGAGGTCGTGCCCGACGGCCCGGCTCATGTGGACCAGGAAGGTGTTGCGTTCGGCGTCTGTGTCCTTCGGGCGGGCTTGGGCCGGCAGGGCGCGGATGGTGTCGAAGGCGGCGTGGAAGGGGTCGAAGCCGAAGTGGTGCCAGAGGATTGCGTAGAACTGGAGCAGGTCGAAGGGGCCGCCGATCTGGTCGAATGGCTTGCCGCGTTCCTGCTGGATTTCGTAGACGCGGCGGGCGTTCTCGGGCGTGGAGCGGGTGGCGGGGTGGTCGAGGGGGAAGCCGTTGACGGTGTGCAACGCGTAAACGGTGAAGATGTTGACGGTGACCTCGCCGGTGGCGCGGTCGGTCCAGAGCGGGTTCTGGTGGGCGTGGCCCATCTCGTGGTAGTGGCCCCAGAGCTTGTTCTCGCCTTCGGCGTCGAAGTTGGCGGGGTCGAACATGTCGGCGGCGGCTGAGGTGGGGATGACGATGGGGCCGTCGGAGGGGCAGTACATGTAGCCCCAGCTCACGCTGACGTCGGCGACGTAGCGGTAGGGCCGGTCGGCCCAGTGGTTGGGCGTGCGGGGTTCGAGGGACTGCATCGCGTCGTGGACTTTGTCCCAGTGGTCCATGACCGACGCGGGGTCTTCGACGCCACGGATCGCATCGGACGGCACGGTGAAGATCAGGTTGTCCGACTCGAACTCGGCCCAGGGCGCGTCGAGATGGCGGATGGAGTCGCGCCAGGCGGCCGGGTCCGTGAGGCCGTGCTTGTAGTGGGGGGCTCGGGCGGCGCCGTCGATGACGACGGTGAGCGGGCCGTGGTGGGGTGCGGCGGCGAAGGTGGTCGAGAGGTCGAGGTAGATCGGTCCGCCGATGGCGCTGGCGGCTTCGGTTGTTTCGTCGGTGATCGGGAATCGGCGGATGGCGTCGCGGAGCCGGACGCGGTGGGGGTGGGTGTGCGGATCTCGCCAGGCGCCGATCTGGAGGGTGATCGCGTCGGCGGCGCGGGCCTGATCGAGCAGGGTGACGGTGATGAGTTCGCCGGGCGGCGCGTAGAGGCCGGTGGTGTGCCAGCCGGGCACGCGGGGGTTGATCTGCAGGGTGACCGGGCCGGCACGGTCGGGGCCGACGGGGCCGGGGAAGGCGAGCGATGAGGGGTGGGCTTTGACAGCGCGGGGCGGGGTCTCGGCGGCCATGCGGGAATCGAGATCGAGCAGGGCGCGGGCGAGGGGATGACGCTGTGCGGTGACACGCTGGGTCGTCATTCCGCCGTAGATGGCGTCGAGTTCGTCGCGTCGTTGCTCGGCCATCGAGCGGGCATCGCGGATGATCGAGGTATCGAGCGGCACGGCGCCGAACGCGTTGCCGACGATGCGGGCGGCGAAGACCGTGTCGCCTGATTGATCCCCGGCGAGCACCGCGAGGGCGGAGTTGGCGTTGGCGGGGCCGAGCAGGGCGCGGTCGATGGGGTAGTCGGCGTCGGCGCCGTAGGCGGAGTTGGCGTCGCCGGTGAAGCGGATACCGGCCTCGGTCAGCAGTCGGTTGGCGGCCAGTTCGTCGAGCGTCAGCCCCGGATTGAGTTGCAGGTTGCCCCAGGCGGTCTCGGTGACGAGCATTGAGCCGCCGGCGTGGAGCCAGTCCCGGAGTTCGTCGAACCGTCCGGCGTTGGCGAAGGCCTGTGGCGAGGAGACGATGACATCGATGCTGTCGAGGCGGGCCTCGGCGGGGCGGGACTGGACGCGGAGGAAGGGCGTACCGCGGCGTTTGAGTTCTTCGGCCACCGGGTCGGGCAGGCCGAGAACACGGATCGGCCCTGCCTTGGATCGACCTTCGCCGAGCCAGGCGATGACGTTGGCGGCGAGGATCTCGGAGTCGGCGTTTTCGGTGGAGATGAATCCGGCGTGGCCGACCGCAACGACGCGGCCGGAGCCGATCTCGGTGGCGGCGGCGAAAATGGTGCCGTCCGGGGCGACGACGAGGGGCTCGGCTCGGTCCCATGCGACGAGCGAGGCGGGGTTGCCGCCGGACTGGATCGCGGCGACGTCGCGGAGGAGGTCCTCGACCGGGGGGGCGGCGTGGGCGGCCTGGACGAACGCGAGCAGGACGGGGACAGTCAAACGGGTGGCTGATTGCATCTCGGAGAATCTATCCGATTCGGCGGGCGGGCGCAACGGACTTACGGTCAGAACGCGAGTCCGATGCGGAGGCCGAGGACCAGGGCGTTGTCGACGGACGCGTCTCCCGAGGGGTTGATGATGTACTGCGCTTCAGGCTGGATGAACACGGCCGGCGTCAGGTGTACGCAGTAGTAGGCGTCGAGTGCGAGTTCGTCGCGATCGAACCCGGCCGCGGGCTCATCGGAGAGCAACGCCAGGGAGGCGTAGAGGCCGATGCTGTCTTCGGGACGTGAGGCCATCGGCCCGCGCCACACGAGTCCGCCGCCGGCGTGCTGGGCGATCTCGCTGATCCGGCTGTCGGCCCAGCCGTACTGCGCGAAGGCGTAGAGCCCGCGGCCCGATCCTGCGGAGGTGAGTTCGGGATCGAAGAGGTGCAGCTCCGCCGTGGCGAAGAAGCCGGCGGTGCCTGTCGTCGTCCCGCCCGCGAAGCGTTCGAACGTCCCGTCGTGGTACCACGCGCCCACTGCCACGCGTCCGCCCGGGTCGGATTCGCGGGCTTTTCCGGGTCGGCGCCACGAGAAACCGGCTTGGGCGATGTGGAAGTAGTCGTCGGAGAGATCACTGCTGAAGAAGGTCGACGGGCCGCGTCGGCCGGTGGCCACGCCGTCGGCTCCGGCGGCGCCGTCGTAGAAGCCGTAGCCGAGCGTCAGGTCGGCGGTGTTGGTCCTGATGACGGTCGCGAACAGGTTGATACCGGTCGCCGGGTCGGGGTAGGAGGGAAACACGAAGACGGTCGGGCTGAATCCCGCGGAGGAGTGGGAGAACTTTCCCGCGGCATGCACGAAGGCGAACTCCGAGTTGGCATCGATCTTTCCGATCTTCACACGCAGGCGCTGATCGAGAAAGCGCTGTTCGTACCAGAGCTCGTAGATGGCGTCGAGTGAGCGATCGTGCTCGATATTGGAGTACGCCTGGATGTCCCCGGAGTCGGCCGAGCCGCCGGTGTTTGCGTTCGCCGACAAGAACTGCGCGAACACAGTGCCCCCGGACAGGCCGGCCGCGACCGCGAGGTCGAGGTGGACGTCGATGGTGAGCAGGTTGCGGAAGGATCCCCGCTGGTTGATTCCTCCCCCGGCTGCGCCGGAGAACTCGGCCAGATAGGACGCGTCGATGGTCAGGCCGCGGTCCTCGAGGCGCGGGCGCAGGCCCAGCCAGTCACCGGTCAGGCGGTCTCGGTCGAGCAGGCCGGGGGACTGTCCGGGAGCGTGCGCGGGAGGCGGTTCGGCGGCGGGGGCGAAGGTGACGGGGCCGGCCATGGTGACGAGCAGGAGGGCGGAGCGGGCGCGGTCGAGTGTGTTCCGGTGCGGCATGGCGGGTGTCCTGGGCGTGCGAGAAATGTAGTGGGTGATACATAATGTAGCACGCAATACATTTCATGTCGACGCCGACCAGCGCTGATCCCGGGCGTGGTGTGGCGGGTTCATCAGCGGTCGTCGAAGTGTTCGAAGTAGCGGTTGCGGGACTCCCAGTCGCCGATGACGACGAGCTGGTCACCCGGCTGGAGGATGGTCGCCGCGGGGGGGTTGGCGTGGAGGCCCCTCGCGTCGCGGTAACCGATGACGGTGCAGCCGGTGTTCTCGCGGATGCCGGAGGTGGCCAGGGTGCGGCCGGCGATCTCCTCGGGCACGCCGACGCGGAACACGTCCAGGCCCTGGGCGACGGTGACGACGCGGCTCTTCTGGAGCAGGTTGAAGATGCTCTGGGCGCCGATGGAGGCGTAGGACTGGACGAAGTCGGCCCCGGCCTTGTGCAGGGCCGCGACGTGCCGGTCCATGGTGCAGCGGGTGATAATCTCGATGTCGGGACGCTGCTTGCGGCAGAGCAGGGTGAGATAGAGATTGGTGTCGTCGTTGTTGGTGGTGATGACGACGGTGGGGGCCTTCCCGAGGCCGGCCTCCTCGAGGACGTCCGGTTCGGCGGCGTTGCCGACGACCGTGCGGTCGGGCGTGGTCACGCGGCGGCGGTTCTGCTCGATGATGACGTAGTCGATGCCGCGCTCGGCCATGGCGGCGGCGGTCGCTTGGCCGATGCGTCCGTTGCCGATGATGACCGCGGGCTCTCCGGAGACGCCGTAGATGGCGAAGTGCTCGTCGTAGTTCTGGAGCTGCTCGGCGTTGCCGGCGATCATGAGCACGGCGTTGGAGCCGATGACGGTGTCGGGACGGGCGTGCTTGAAATCGCCGCGTTCCCAGAGCCCGATGACGCTGATATCCAGGTCGTTCAGGCGGTTCTCGCGCAGGGTCTTGCCGACGAGGGGGGTGCGGGCGGCGTTGGCCTCGGCGATGAGCAGCTCGTCGAAGCGGGCGACCACGTGGGTGACCGCGTCGCCGCCGGTGATGCAGCGGGCCAGGGCCTGGCCCATGATGTCGGGAAAGCGGAGCACGGAGGTGGCGCCGGCCATTTCGAGGATCTGGGCGGAAACCTGCTCGTCCACGGTGGCGGCCACCGGGGTGGTGTCGCTCACGCCCCGGGAGGTGAAGGCGACGGTGGTGTTCTCCTGATCGCTCAGCGTGGTGGCGACCATGGCGGCGGTCCCGATGCGGGCTGCCTTGTAGGTCTCCGGATCGTCGAGGGCGCCGACCATCACGTGGATGTGCTGGTCGTGCAGTCGCTGGGCGCGTTCCAGATCGGGCACGAGCACCGCGTAGGGGTGGCCGAACTGATCGAGCTTGCGGATCAGTGACTCGGTGACCGGGTCGTAGCTGGTCAGCAGCACGTGGCCCCTGATCTCCTCGGGCAGCGTGCGGGGGGTGCGGGCGGCGGCCTGGGCTTCCATCCACGGCGCGTAGAAGAACTGGATGAACGTGAACGGCAGCAGGACGAGCAGGAACACCGTTCCGGAGACGAGCACGATGATCGAGAACGCGCGGCCGAGGTCGCTCTCGAAGGTGATGTCCCCGAAGCCCAGGGTGGACATGACCGTCAGCGTCCAGTAGAGCCCCGTCAGCCAGCTGTGCTGCTGGCCCTCGTAGGCCATGATGAAGTGGAACAGCACGCTGTAGGTCAGGATCATGGCCATCAGCACGGCGAAGAACCGCGCGAGGACCCGCAGGTTGCGCCGGCCCTTGCCGTCGACGGCGATGGTCATGATCTGGGAGACGAGGAACTTCATGGTCTTGGGTCGGCGGGGGGCGGTCGGTGCTCCGAGGGGGCCTGCGCCCGGGTGAGGTTAGGTTCCCGCCGGCTGCGGTGTGCCGATGGTCACGGTGCGGTCGGAGGGCTCGAAGTGGTCGATCCCGAACGCCGCCTCCTGCCCGGGCCAGCGCAGCGTCAGCGTTCCGGCCGCGGGGCGGTACACGGATGTGTACAGCGTGCCCGAAGCCCGGGCGTAGTCCGTGCGGTAGAGGGGGGGGCGGAGGAAGGCGTCCTCGGCGTCCCGTGGGTCTTGGGAGGTGAGCAGATCGCGGATCCGGTCGAGCCGCTCGACGGTCTGGCAGTGCGCGGCGTAGGCGGGCCACTCGACGGCGCCCTGGTGGTTGGTGGAGGCGTTGGCGTGCTCGAAGCGGGCGGGGCGGCCCGGGCCGCAGAAGGCGGTGGTGAAGTCGCCCGCCCGGTCCAGGGTGACGAAGGTGTAGGGCATGGAGACGGGCAGGCGGTCCAGGGCGGCGCGGGCCTGGGCGGTCGTGCGGCAGGTTTCGAGCAGGTAGCGGACGACGAGCTGGGCGCCGAAGCCGTCGCCCGTGTCGGGGCGGCCACCGAAAGCGAGGGCGACGGCCAGGCCGTGTTCATTGATGCCGTCGAGGGCGCCCCAGAGGCAGTCGGTCACGGCGACGACGCGGGTTCCCAGCCAGGAGCTGGCCAGCACGATGCCGTCGCAGAGGTGGGGGGCGTGGTCGTAGTTTCGGACCAGGACCGGGCCGTCGTCGGTGCGGAGAATCGCCTGGGAGCAGCCGCGGACGACGCGGGGCGGGCGGTAGAGGGAGAGGAAGCGGACGAGTTTGTCCCGGTCCTTTTCCGGGCCGAGCGCCGCGATGCGTTCGAGCACGGGGGCCAGCTCGGGCATATGCCGCGCGATCAGATCGCGGCACGCGCCGGCGGTCAGCGGATCAGCGCGGGCGATCCAACGCCGGTAGGCGGGCCAGTAGGCGTTGAGCACCGCGCCCAAGACGGGCCCGGGCTTCGCTTCGGCGATGGCCCGGACGCGCAGACGGATCGGGCTGGCGGCCGGCCGCGGGGTCACAGCAGCTTGAACCCGCCGGGCTCTGGGACGAACTCGGCGGGGGCCTCGAGGGGCGTTCCGGCGTAGTGGGCGCGGATGGCCTTGATCCACTTCTCGGCCCGCTCGGTGAGGTTGAACTCGTCGTCCATGAAGCGTCCCGGGCTGACGAGGATGCCCAGGTCGGCCCCCTCGTAGCGGTAATCGCCCTCGCCGGAGATGCGGAGGTAGAAGGCCCGGTTCTCGTACTGGACGGTGCGCCGGTGGGTCTGCATGCGGACGTACTCGGCGTGGCCGGAGTCGGTGAGTTCCCAGATGCCCGAGGCGGGGGCCTGGTTGATCAGGTCCACCGAGTCCTCGGTGTGCTTGATGACCAGCTGCGACCAGGTGTCGATGTTGTCGGGGTTGGCCCATCGCTTGTTGAGTTCGTCGACGTCGAGGTTGAAGTCGATGTCCATCCATTCGAGCAGGTGGAAGAGGACCAGGGGGGCGTCGGCGTGGGCGAAGCAGGCCAGGTTGGTCATCGAGCTGGCGCCGGTGATGCGCGGGTTGCACTCGCCGAGGTAGACGGTGCCCGAGTCGAGGTCGGTCAGGAAGTCGATCTCGAAGTAGCCGCGGTAGCCGAGTTTGCGGAGTTCCTCGCCGAAGGCGAAGGCGGCGGCGCGCGCGTTGGAGCGGATCTGGGCGTCGAAGGCGCCGGCGAAGACCTCGTTGCCGCACCAGCCGCCGCGGTATGGGGTCAGCTCCTTGAATCCGACGAGTTCGGTCATCAGCGGTCCGACGATGGTGCCCTTGCGGGTCACGCAGGCCTCGAGCGCGGATCCGCGGCAGCGGATGCGCTTCATGATCTTGACCTCGGGCGCCTCGGTGATCTCCTCGGCGTGCTTGTCGTAGTCGGCCTCGCTGGAGACGAAGAAGGTGGTGTGGCCCGAGTCGCCGTAGGCGGTCTGGATGACCAGGTCGGGGCCGAGGTCCTTGGAGACCTTGCGGAGGGTCTCGTAGGAATCGACGCGGGCGAGCACGTTGGGCACGCTGGCCACGCCCGCTCGGTCGGCGATGCGGGTAGTTTCGACCTTGTCGTCGATCTTGGTGCGCAGGGCGGCGGGGGGGAAGCAAACCTCCAGGCCGATCTTCTTGCAGAGTTCCTCGGTCTTCTCGTCGAACATCAAGAACATGGCCTTGCCCCCGGGGCCGCGGCTCTTGATGAACTCGATGACGTCGGGGTGGGAGAGCAGGTAGTTGTTGATGTCCTCGATCGAGGTGAACGGCTCGTGGGGGATCTCCGGGGGGACGAAGATGTTGGGGTGCTGGCCGTCGAAGCAGTCGATGGCGTTGATGAAGGTGAAGTTTCGGACCCATTCGTCCATGCCGAGCAGGTTGATGGGCGTGGCGCTGATGAAGTAGACCGGCTCGGTGTTGCGGAAAAAGTGCCTGCGGATCGCGGAGATCCCGTCGAGGATCGCGGGCCTGGCGGCGTCGGCGCGGTCGGCCGTCAGGGGGCGTCCGGCGTTGAAGGGGGTGCGATTGGCGCCCTTCGCGGCCTTGCTTGCGGGCTTGCTTGCGGGCTTATCCCCGGAGTGGGCCGGGGTCTTCTTGCCCTTGGTAGCTGGCTTGGTGTTTCCCATCTCGGTCACCTGCTTTCGGTTTGTGCGGACACGGCGCGCTGGGAGGCGGCGGCGCGGAGCGCGGCCTCGTTGAAGATCCGCAGGCCGTGTGTCGGGTTGTAGCCGTGGATCTCTTTGACGTCGAGCGCGAGGAGGTAGGCAATGATCTCGGCGCTGATGACCTGCCCGGGCATGAGCACCGGGAAACCGGGCGGGTAGGGCGTGATGAAGGCCGCGGAGACGTACTCGCGCCCGTCGCGGATCGCGCCCAGGGTGCGGGTGGAGAGCGGCACGCACTCGGTGTTCTCGTCGTCGTAGGCGAGGAAGAAGGCCTTGCGCAAGTCGCCCTCGGGGGTGGTCGATCCGGCGGGCTTGAAGGCGTCGTGGAATCGGCTGAAGTTCGGCAGGGGCGGGCCGTTGAGCAGCGAGTCGACGCGTTCGGAGTGGCGGACGCGGTCGGACGAGCTCTCGGTGGAGATGCGGTCTGCGAGGTCGCGTGAGATCGAGGCGAGGACCTCGATGAGGTAGGCCACGTCGCCCCGGGTGGTGCCGATGTTGGGCATGAACAGGGCGGAGTTGCGGGAGGTCTTGTTGATCTGGATGTCGTACTTTTCCATCAGCATGTTGCGGATGGTGTCTCCGTCCATGCCGGTGGAGCCGACGGAGAGCGTCACGCGGGTGGGGTCCAGCGTGAACTCGTCCATCTTCCACGCGCGGTCCATGGGCCCCCAGCCCTGCTCGGGGTCGTAGTAGAACTCGATGCCCGAGGGTCGGAACTCCTTGGGGATCATGTGCTCGGGACGGAGCACGGAGAAGAACCGCGATATGTCGGGGTGGTTGGCCACGCAGGCCCGCAGGGTCATGGCCAGGTCGATAGTCTGCTCGACGAGCTCGTAGCCCTCGAGTTCGACCTGGCGCCGGCCCACGTCCATCGACGCGATGATCTGGTAGTTGGGCGAGGTGGAGGTGTGGGTCATGAACGCCTCGTGGAAAGAGGCGCTGACCTTCTGCTCGAAGTCCTCGTCGTAGACGTGGATCATCGATCCCTGGCGGAGCGAGGTGAGCGTTTTGTGGGTGCTCTGCGTGGCGTAGACGCGGACGCGGACGCGGTCGGGGTCGGCCATGGTGTCGGCCTCGCCCTTGGCGCTGGCTTCCTCGAACTTCTGCGCGTAGGCCGGGGATTTGTACATCTCGCGCAGGCGGCAGGCCGCGTCCATGCCGGTTCGTCGCCGCAGCGTGTGGGTGAACCGGGCGAAGGCGAACCACGCCTCGTCCCAGAGGAAGATCATGTCCGGCTTGATGGCCAGGATGCGACGCATGACCATCTCGGGGTCGTAGGTGATGCCGTCGAACGTGCAGTTGGTCAGCAGGAGCATCCGCACGCGGTCGAGTTTTCCGGCGGCCTTGAGTTCGAGCAGCTGCTTCTCGATCTCGTGGATCGGGACCGCGCCGTACATCGAGTACTCGGTCAGCGGGTAGGAGTCGAGGTAGACGGGCATGGCCCCCGAGAGCACGATGGCGTAGTGGTGCGATTTGTGGCAGTCGCGGTCGATCAGGACGATGTCACCGGGCTGGATGAGCGCCTGGAGCACGATCTTGTTGGCGGTGGAGGTGCCGTTGGTGACGAAGAAGGTCTGGCGGGCCCCGAAGGCGCGGGCGGCGGCCTGCTGGGCTTTTTTGATCGGGCCGCGTGGCTGGAGCAGCGAATCGAGCCCGCCGTTGGTGGCGGAGGTCTCGGCGAGGAAGATGTTGGCCCCGTAGAAGTCGTGCAGGTCGCGTGCCCAGTGGCCGCTGGTCATGGACTTGCCGCGTGCGATTGGCAGCGCGTGGAAGACGCCGGTTGGTTTGGCGCTGTAGGCCCGGATGGCCTCGAAGAACGGCGCGTCGAACCGGGTCCGCACGCCCTTGAGGATTGTCAGGTGCAGTTCCATGAACTGCTCGAGCCGGTAGAAGCTGCGGCGGAAGTCTTTGCCGATGTTCCCGGCCACGTTGACCAGCGGCGAGTCGGTGACGAGGTACAGGTCCAGCTCGGGGCGGAGCTTCTTGATCAGCTTCCCGAGCGCCACGCTGCGGTCCAGGCCGAAGCTCGTGGGCATCGACTCGCTGTTGATCACGTCGAGGTAGCGCCGAAGGGCGGGGTGCTTGTTGGTGGTGTGGAACGCGAAGTTGTATCGGAGCACGACCGCCTGGATGGTGGGGTTGAAAAGCACCGCGATGATGCAGTCCTCCACGCTGGGAACGGCGAGCACGTCGTACTGGAACTCGTCGGACTCGCGCCGGCAACCGGCGAGGTTCGTCCGCAGGTCGTCGTGCTCGTACGCGTCCACGCCGTCGACGAAGAGCACCTCGAAGTAGGGTTTGGCATGCGGCCGCTTCTTGCGGTCGGCCTGGGGCGACTCGTCGCGTCGGCCGGTGTCGGTGTCGTGGATCGATCCGCCGCGCTCGCGGAATGCGTCGCCGATGAGCAGCCGGGCGATCTCGGCGACCTCCGCGGCCAGCTCGGCGTAGTCGGCCCGCTCGAACAGGCGTGAGAGCCGCTCCATCCGCGCGGCGCCGGGAAAGGCGCAGTACGGCTCAAGCGAGGCCAGCACCGCCAGGCTCTTGGCGACCAGCTCGCGCGGCTCGCTGATGTCTTGTCGATTGCCCGAGAACTCCTTGAGCCAGCTGCAACGCAGCTGCAGCTCGTTCCAGGTATCCATTCTGAGCAGCGGGGCGCTGTACTTGCGGACAGCGCGGCTGGTCTCTTCGGTCAGCGGCGGGCGGGGTTTCATGTGATACCCCCGGGGTGGTGGGATCCGTGGTGGTGGGAGCCGGGATGGGCTGCGGGGTTGAACCCTCCGATGGGCGTCTGGAAGCCCGCGGCCTGATCGGCCGCACCGATGCCGTTGGACGGTTCCGGGCGGTGCGCGGGGGCGGCCGGAGGGGGCGCGGGCGGCGTGTGCGGCACGTCGGACGGAAGGGCGGCGTGGGCCGGCGCGGCGGCGGCCGCGGGCGGCTTCAGCCCGGCCAGCGAGCCCCGTGCCATCTTCTCGAGCGGGCCCAGCGTGGCCAGGTACGGGAAGCCGGTGTGGGTCTTGTCGTAGACCTGGAAATCGACCTTGCGGTCCCGGAAGCTCTTGAGCGGCTGGCCGAGGCCCTTGAGGCCGACCTCTCGCGTGCGTTGCACACGCTCCAAGTCGATTTCGATGGGGAGCATTTCCTCGTTGCTGCCCGCCTGGTACAGCACGTCGCCGTTGGGCGCGACGAAGATCGAGCGTCCGTTGCCGCCGTCGCCGATGCCGTTGACATCGATGATGAAGCACTGGTTGGTCGCCGCGCTCGCGCGGACGATGGAGAGTTCGACGTCGCGGTCGATGGTGGGGGTCAGGGTGGGATGGATGATCACCTCGGCGCCCATGGCCGCCAGGGTCCGGGTGGTCTCGGGCAGCCACATGTCGTAGCAGATGCTCACGCCGAAGCGGCCGACGTCGGGCACGTCGAAGACGCAGAACTGGTCGCCGGATTCCACGCCCGACTCGTACGGCATGAACGGGAACATCTTGCGGTAGCGGGCGACGATGTTGCCGGCGGGGTCGATGACGGGCGAGGTGTTGAAAATGCCCTCGGCGGTCTTCTCATAGAGTGACCCGGGCACCAGCCAGATGCCGTGCTTGGCGGCGATCTTCTGGTAGGCCGCCTCGACGTCGTTGGGGACGGGCATCGCGTTGCCCGTCCACCCGCCGAAGGTGGCCAGCTCGCTGATGACGACCATCTGCACCCACGGGTACAGGAGCATGAGCATCTCGATGCGGTCGAGGATGTGGGGCAGGTTGGGCTCGCGTCCGGAGACGTTCAGCTGCAGGCCGGCGATGGCGTACGGACGCATGATCAGGCTCCCTGGGGCACGGGCACGCCCGCGACGCCGGTGTGCGAAAGGACGGCTTGTTCGAGGATACCGAGTCCCCGGTCGAGTTGCTCGTCCGAGATGACGAGCGGCGAAAGAACACGGATCACGTTGCCGTGCGTGCCCGCGGGGATCACCAGCAGGCCCTGCTCGCGGCACGAGGCGATGACTTTCTTGACCGTCTCGGTCGCCGGCTGTGCGGTGTTGCCCCCGACGTGCAGCTCGATGGCCATCATGGCGCCCAGGCCGCGGACGCTGGTCACGTCGGGCACGCGGGCGGCCAGGGACTCGAACCGCGACCGGATGGTGCGGCCGATCCGTTCGGCGCGGGCGTTGAGCCCGAGTTTCTCCATCTGCCGGATGGTGGCCAGGGCGGCGGCGCAGGCGACGGGGTTGCCTCCGTAGGTGCCGCCGACGGTGCCCGGCGCAACCTTGTCCATCACGCTGGCCTTGCCGATGACGCAGGCGATGGGCATGCCCCCGCCCATGGACTTGGCCCAGGGCGAAAGGTCCGGCAGCACCCCGAGGTGCTCGTAGGCGGCCCAGCGCCCGGTGCGGGCGAAGCCGGACTGGACCTCGTCGAAGATCAGCACGATGCCGTGTTCGTCGCAGATCTGGCGGAGCCCCTCGGCGTAGGCCCGGGGCAGCACGTGGAACCCGCCCTCGCCCTGCACGGGCTCGACGATGATCGCGGCCACCGAGGAGGCGGCGATCGTGTTGAGGAACGCGTCCCGCAGGCGAGCCAGTTCGCGTTCGCTGAGCTCGTCTTCGGAGATCCGCTCCCCCGGCAATGCGCAGGGGTACGGCAGCCGGTAGATCTCGGGCGCGAACGGGCCGCAGTTGGTCTTGTAACCGACCTTGGAGGTCAGTGTGGCGCAGAGCAGGGTCCGTCCGTGGAAGGCCCCGGTGAAGCAGATCACGGCCGGGCGGCCCGTGGCCTGGCGGGCGATCTTGATCGAGTTCTCGACCGCCTCGGCGCCGGTGTTGACCAGCAGCGCTTTGGTCTTGCCGCCGCCGGTGTCGTGCGGGAACAGGCGCACGAGCTGCTCGCACAGCTCGACGTAGCCCTCGTAGGTAGAAACGTGCACGCACGCGTGCAGGAGCTTGCCGGCCTGCTCGCGGATGGCGGCGACCACGGCCTCGTCGCAGTGGCCGACGTTCATCACGCCGATGCCGCCGGCGAAGTCGATGAACTCCCGCCCGTCGAGGTCGGTGATCGTGGCGCCCTTCGCGGTGGCGGCGGTCATGTCGGAAAGCCGGCCGGCGCCGGGACAGACCACCTCGTTCCGCCGCCGGATCAGATCTTCACTCTTGCTCATCGTCGTTCCTTACCGGCCTTCGCCGGCGCGCGGGCGTTCGGCCCGGCTCAGAGTCCCCAGGACACGTACTTCAACTCGGTGTACTCATCCATCACGTACTTGCCGCCCTCGCGCCCGAACCCGGAGTGCTTGACCCCGCCGAAGGGGGCCTGGGCCGTCGAGGGCCCGCCGTCGTTGGCGCCGATGATGCCGTACTCGAGGCGCTCGGCGACCCGGATCAGGCGGGAGGCATTCTGCGTGAAGAAGTAGGCGGCCAGGCCGAACTCCGAGTCGTTGGCCAGCCGGATCGCCTCGTCCTCGTCCTTGAACCGGCAGACCGGCGCGACGGGGCCGAAGGTCTCTTCGCGGAACATTTTCATGTCGGGGGTCATGCCCTCGACGAGGGTGGGGGCGTAGAAGCGGTCGGTGAGACCTTCGATGCGCACGCGCTGGCCGCCCACGGGCACCTCGCCGCCCTTGGAGCGGGCGTCGGCGATCTGCTCTTCCACCTTGGTCACCGCGTCGTCGTTGATCAGCGGGCCGACCTTCACGTCCTTGCCGGTGCCCTCGCCGACCTTGAGCTCCTTGATCGCCGCGCCGAACCGGGCGATGAACGCGTCGTAGATCCCGTCCTGCACGATGAACCGGTTGGCGCAGATGCACGTCTGTCCGGCGTTGCGGAACTTGCACGCGACCGCGGCGGCCACGGCCCCGTCCAGGTCGGCGTCGTCGAACACGATGAAGGGCGCGTGCCCCCCCAGCTCGAGCGAGAGCCGGAGCAGGTGGTTGGCCGCGCCACGCATCAGGATGCGACCCACACCGGTCGATCCGGTGAAGGAGAGCTTGCGCACGCGGTCGTCGCCGAGCATCGCCTCGCCGATCGGCTTCGAGTGCCCGGTCACGACGTTGACCACGCCGGCCGGGATGCCCACCCGCACCGCCAGATCAGCGATGGCCAGGGCAGACAGGGGGGTCTGTTCGGAGGGCTTGATTACGACGGGGCATCCCGCGGCCAGCGCCGGGCCGAGCTTGCGCGTGATCATCGCCGCCGGAAAGTTCCACGGCGTGATGATTGCGGCGACGCCCACCGACTGACGCAGCACGAGGATCCGTTTCCCGGGCGACGACGCGGGGACGATCTCCCCATACATCCGCTTGCCTTCCTCGGCCGCCCAGCTCAGGAATGATGCGGCGTAGGTGATTTCGCCCTTGGCCTCGGCCAGCGGCTTGCCCTGTTCGGCGGTCATTAGGGCGGCGAGCCGGTCGGCGTCGCGCAGCATCGCGTCCGCCAAGGCGGACAGGAGTTTGCCTCGGTCCTCGGCGGTCCGCGCCTTCCAGGCGTCCCAGGCCTCGAACGCCGCGGCGATGGCCCGCTCCGTCTCAACCCCGCCCATGAGGGGAACGGACGCGATCACCTCATCGGTGGCGGGATTCACAACGTCGACGGTTTCGCCGCTGTCCGCACCGACCCATTGTCCGTCGATCAGGCAACTTGTCTGCACGCCGCACCTCTCTCCCGCGGCCGCCTTGGAACCGCGATATCCGCCCGGACCGCTCGCTCGCGGTGTTTTCGGAATCATTCTATACATCCGCGGTTGCGCTACCGAGGACCCGACGGGCGTGTCCGCATCGGCGGTGTGCTCGTCGGCGAGGGTCCGGGGGTGGGCCGCGGCTCGGTTGGGGCTCTATCCTCATCGGGGCCCCGGCGGAGACCGCATGGCAGCAGACGTGAGAGACGCCATCGTAATCGGGGCGGGCCAGTCCGGGTTGGCGACGGCCTACCACCTCCGCAAGGCGGGCATGCGGTTCCTCCTCCTCGAGGCCTCCGACGCCCCGGGCGGCTCATGGCCGGATTACTACGACAGCCTCCGCCTGTTCTCGGCCGTGCGCTATTCGTCCCTTCCGGGGCTGCGTTTCCCGGGCCATCCCCGCCGGCTGCCCAGACGCGACGAGGTCACCGCCTACCTGCGACGCTACGCCGAGCACTACGGCTTTCCGATCCGCACCGGCACACCGGTGGGCGAGGTCGAGCGGTCCGATGCGGCCGGCGACGGGTTCGTCGTCCGGTCCGAGCGCGGACACGCCTGGCGAGCACGGGCGGTCGTGGTCGCGACGGGCGCGTTCCGCACCCCCCACGTCCCCGCGATCCCCGGGCTGGACGCGTTCCGCGGGCCGGTGGTGCACTCGTCGAACTACCGCAACCCCGGCCCGTTCCTGGGCAAGCGGGTGGTGGTGGTCGGCGGGGGGAACTCCGGCGTGCAGATCGCCGCCGAGCTGGCGGCGTGCGCCGACGTGACCCTGGCCACGCGAAGATGCGTCCGGTTCATGCGCCGTCGGATGCTGGGCATGGATACCTACTTCTGGCTCAGATGGACCGGCATCGAGCGGGTGCGCCTGCTGGGCCGGGGGGCGTCGCCGGTCATGGACACTGGGGGGTACGCGCGGATGATCCGCACGGGGGAACTCCACAACCGGCGGATGTTCGACCGCGCGACGCCCGAGGGTGTGGTCTGGGCGGACGGATCCCACGAGCAGGTCGACGCCGTGGTGCTGGCCACCGGCTTCCGAGAGTCGTTCCCATTTCTGGATTCGATGCCCGGGGCGGCCGAACACCACCGGGGTATGTGCAAGCGGGTGCCGGGGCTGGCGTTCGTCGGCCGACCCGGACAGAGCGGACTGGCGTCGGCCACGCTGCGCGGATCGGGCCGGGACGCGGCGTACGTCACCGGGTCGCTCAAGCGCTGGATCAGCCGCCAAGGCCGCGGAGGGCCGACGCCCCGGACAGCCGTGCGCTGGTCGCTGGGTCGATGACGCCCGGATTCGGCGGCCCGACTGGGGCGATTGTTTTCAGGATTGTCTCTCGTCCGTCGGCCGGGCTGGTTGGTCCGTGTGAGCTTGGGGCGGGTCCGTTCCCACCAGATCGACCGTGACGCCGAGACGGGCCGCGGCGATGCGGCGGCGGTCCTCGCGCCGCCTCGCCTGCACCAGCCGGGTGCTGGCCACGAGCGACGCGGCCCAGTCCCACGGGTGCTGGTAGGCGAGGTAACGCGGCTCCCACCGCGGGTGGAACTTGTTCTTGTAGTTCACGAGCCCCTGGTAGTTGTAGATCCGCTCGGCCCTGGTCGAGAAAAAGTGCAGGAACCGCTCGGACAAGCGCGAGCCCCGGCGCACGCCGACGTCGTTGAGCGGCGCGGCGCCGAGACTGAACGAGGTGCAGCCGCGCTCGGAGAGCAGCAGCATGGTCTTGAGCAGCACGTAGTCCATGATGTTGTCGAACCGACCGGGTACGGAGCGCATGAAATCGAGGGTCGCCGGGCCGTCGGGGCGGGTGATGAGGACGTTCACAAAGGCGACGATTGTGCCTTCCGCGTCCCGGGCGACGGCGACGGGGTGCCGCCGGATGTAGTCGGGCGAGAAGCAGCAGGCCGTGAACTGCAGCTCCGAGCCGCCCTTGGATTCCAGCCACGCGTCGCTGATCACGCGGAGGCGGTCGATCGTCGCTGCGCCGTGCGGCGGCTCGAGCAGCTCGTAGGTCACTCCGAGCTTCTCCGTCTCCCGGAGATGCCGACGGAAGTTGGCGTTTCTACCGCCCTGGAGGTTGTAGCCGACCAGGGGCACGATCGCCTCCTCGTTCATCTTGAGGAAATGGAATCCGAAGTCGTGCAGGTGGTTCATCCACGCGCCGGAGACGGACGAGAAGACCACGTCGACGTCCAGGGTATCCGCGAAGGCGAGGAACGCCTCGATCAACGCCGCGGGGTCCGCGCCGCCGGCCGGCAACGGGTCCTTGAAGACGATGATCTTGTCACCCCAGCGCTGGTAGAGCACCAGTCCGGCGGGCGGCTTGCCCGGCTGCGGCTCCCAGAACCACACGCCCTTGTCGCCGCCCGAAACCAGCAGCGGACCGGCCGCGTCGGCGTGCGCCCGGATGAACGCCTCCGCCCGGTCGATCTCGTCCCCGGTCGGGGTCACCCACAGACGCACCGGCTTGGTGGCCTGGCGGACCGCCAGCGCGAGGGTGACGATCGCCAGGAGAACGCCGGCCCGCAGATAGCGGCTGGCCTCGGCCTTCTCGGCGAAAGTCGTCCAGAGTTCGTTGCGGTACGGGACCCGCTCGAACCCGGCCAGGCCCACCACGAGAAAGAACGCCAGCGAACCCACGCCGCCGGCGAGTACCAGCTCCCACCCGACCGGCACGCGTCCGCGCCGGGTGAACGCGCCCCGCACGCCGACCAGCAGCCCCAGCAGCACGAGCGACGCGATCGCTTCCTCGATGTCGCCGCCCTTGATCGGGTGCGCGACGGCCGACGCCGCCAGCAGCGCGGCGACGAAGAAGTAGGCCGCTCGGTAACCACGAAGCAGGCCGCGGACCATGAGCACCATGAGCACGGCCGAGACCGCCGCGAGCATGTGGGAGACCTCGATCGCGCCCAGCGGCACGACGTTCTCGATCACGTCGAGGCGTTCCCGGACCGAGGGGGTCGCGGCGCTGAGCAGCAGCAGGATCGCGTTGAGCAGCACCGCGCCCGCGACCAGCCTTCTCTGCCAGAGGCGGAGGGTCTGTGAATGGGTGGCCACGACGGTGTAGATCACCGCGACCGCCACAACCCAGGGAGCCAGGTAGTACCCCGCCCGGAAAAGCACCACGGCGGTGGCCGCGGGTTCGTGGGCGATGCCGAGCAGATCGAATCCCTTGAACCACACCGCGTCCGCGCTGCCGATGCCCCCGGGGATCATGCTGGCCAGACCGGCAAACTGCCCGGTGAACACGGTCCGCGCCTCACCGAGGATGCCCGCCCGGACCCCCGCGGCCCGGACCAGCAGCGAGAAGGAGAGCAGCGTCAGCCCCCAGTCGGCGAACGAGACGATGCCCAGCCGGGCGAGCGGGATGCCCTTGAGTTCGGACCCGTATCGATGGCGTCCGAGCATCGCCACGATCGATCGCCCGATGATGTCGGCGAAGACCATGGTTCCCGCGAGCGCGATGAGGACGCGGGCGCCCAGCGCCCAGCCGCCCGACAGGCCCGGGATGCCCGGCAGCCAGGCCGCGAGCAGCCAGGCGAGCAAGCCCGATATCCCGCCGATGGTGTGGCCGACGAAGCCCCGTGTGATCTCGGGCCCGGACAGCCCGAACCGCCGGTAGGCGAGGAGGCGCATCGCGGGCCCACCGATCGGCCCCATCGAGATGAAGTTCGTCCACCCGAACAGCACGGAGCCGAGCAGCCATCGCTTGCCGAAGCCCAGTGTGCCCCTGGCGCCCTGCGGGAACGCGAGGGCGTCATAGAGGCCCATCACGATCACGGCTCCGAACGCCGCAAGAACACCCAGAGCGACCAGCCCGGCGTCCGAGTCGGCCAGGCCCTGGTGCACGCTGTTGATGTCCAGCGAACGGATCTCTTGCCAGACCAGCCAGATCACCAGCAGCGGCAGGCCGATCTGCAGCACCACGCGTCCGGACCGCCAGAGCCCGGCGAGCCGGGTGAGCAGCCCCGCCTCGCTGGCGGCCCGTTGGGGCTCTTTCTCGTCGCCAGCGCCCCGGGGACTTTTCGCGCGGGGCGTGTCCGGCTGATCTGATTCCAACACGTCTCCCGTCTCGATGGACCGGCCGGACCGGCATCAACGCCGTCCGAACCGGTCAGTCTATCGAGAGCGGGTAACAGGCGTCGTTTCGCCGCGTCCGCGCGGGGCGCAGAAAACGGGCCGGCCGGGTGGTGCCCGGCCGGCCCGGATCGGCGATGCCGACCTCTGAGTCCCCATGCGGGACCGTCAGCGACGCCGACGCGTTATGCACAGGCCGCCGAGCGCGAGCCTCTCGGCGCCGGCGGGGGCGGGCACGATGTGCACCCGCCAGTGGTCGATCCCGCCGTCCGTCTCGTCATTCTGGGTGCCCGAGCGGCGACGCCAGGAACCGAACTGCTTGATACCGATCGCCCCGGAGAAGTCGGCCCCCGGGATGATCGCCGGGCGGGTCGGGCGGTCTTCCTTTAGAATGCGACGCAGCGCGATCGATCTTGCACCTCCTGTAGAAGAACGCGGACTCCCGTTGGCCGACCCGGCGCTCATCACGACAACCCTCCTGCTCGAGCGGCTGCACGACAGCCGCGACGAGGGGGCGTGGCAACTGTTCGACGGGCGGTTCCGCGGGGTGATCGTGGCGACCGGGCTGAGGCTGGGTCTTTCCCGAAGCGACGCGGAGGAAGCGGCCCAGGAGACCATCGCTCAGGCGCTGCGGGACTACCAGGCCGGGCGGTACGACCGGTCCAGGGGCCGTCTGTCTTCCTGGATCGTCTCGATCGCCCGGCACCGGATCGTGGACCTCCAGCGGGCCCGAAAACCGCACCTCGATCTGGAACGGGCGATGGCGGAGACCCGAGAATCTGACGTCGCGGCGGCCTTCGACCAGGCGCTGGAGCGGCGGATCTTCGAGGAGGCCTGGGCCCTTGTCCGGGCCACGTCCAACGCCTCCCAGGCCACGCTAATGGCCTTCGAACTGACCGCCCTGCGGTCGGTTCCCGCGGCGGAAGCGGCGGCTCAGTGCGGGCTGAGCGTGGACCAGGTCTACGTGGCCCGGAACCGGGTTTCTCAACGACTGAAAGAGGCAGTGGAAAAAATCGATCGCGCCGTCCGGGATGGGCTGTAAACTCCTTCTGAGAAAGGATTTCTGTTTCCCGCCCCTTCCCCTCCCCCCGGCTTCCGACCGGCCCTGCCCATGGACACCTCCCCACCAACCGAACCGCCCGCCGGGGCGCCAGCGCGCCCGTCGAGCGGTGCGGGCGATTGCCCCCCGCTGGCGGAGCTTGAGACCGTCGCAGCCGGCGGACCGGCTTCCGCGATGCTCAGTGCGCACGTGGCGCGATGCCGGGCGTGCGCCGATCGGCTGGACGCGGCCCGGTTCGGCCGGCGGTTTGCGGCGGTCATGGCCGACACACCGCCCGGCATCGCCGACAGCGGCGATCCGCGCGGTGAGACGCCGCCCGCGGTGCCCGGCTACCGGGTGATGGGCGAGCTGTCGCGGGGCGGGCAGGGCGTGGTCTACCGGGCCGAGCAGATCGCCAGCGGGCAGAGCGTGGCGATCAAGGTGCTCCACCCCTCGGCGATGCTCCCGGGGCCGTCGCGGGTCGCCCGGGCCCGGTTCCTGCGCGAGATCCAGATCGTGGCGTCCATGCACCACCCGGGCATCGTCGGCCTGCTCGACTCGCTGACGCTCGTGGACGGGCGGGACGCGCTGATCATGGAGTTCGTCGACGGGCTCCCGCTGGACGGCTGGCTGGGTCGCACCCCCCCGCCGAGCCGTCGGGAGGTGCTTCTGATGTTGGGGGGCGTGGCCGAGGCGCTCCACCACGCCCACCAGAAGGGCGTGATCCACCGGGACCTGAAGCCCTCCAACATCCTCGTGGACCTTGAAGGCCGCCCCAGGCTGCTGGACTTCGGCGTCGCCCGGCGGGCCGAGGGCCAAGCGCCCGCGGACCGCCTGACCCGCACCGGCGAGTTCACCGGCACGCTCGCCTACGCGGCGCCCGAGCAGGTCATGGGCGACACGGCCCCGCCCGACGTGCGGACCGACGTGTATGCGCTGGGCATCATCGGTTATCAGGCCCTGACCGGCCGCCTGCCGTACGCGGTGGACGGGTCGCTCGAGACCACGATCCGCAACATCACCACCGCCGAGCCGCCGAACGCCACGCAGTCGGGGCTCGATCTGGACGCCTGGACCGTGATCGCCAAGGCGATGTCCAAGGAGCCGTCCCGGCGCTACCAGTCCGCCGCGGAGCTCGCGCGGGACTTTCGCGCGGCCGCGGTGGGCGAGGCGATCGACGCCCGCCGCGACAGCCGCTGGTATGTGCTGCGCAAGTCGGCCCGCCGGCACCGGCTGGCGGTCTCGGTCGGCGGGGCGGTCTTTGCGGGGCTTCTTGCGGTGCTGGGGTCGCTCGCGATCGGCAACGCGCGTCTCAGCGACGCCCTGCGCGAGAGCAACCTGCGGCAGCTGCACGCGCACATCGCGGCGGGGGCCCGCGCACGGGCCGAGAAAATCCTTTGGCCCGCGATCGACCGGGCGGTTTCCGGGACCGACAAACCCGAGACGGCGATCTGGGAGGGCTCGCTCCGATCGCGGGAGATGCTCTGGGCGTTCGTCGAGATGCAGGGCCACGCGACCTGTCTGCGGGTGATCCCGGGGTCGGGGACCGTGCCGCTGACGATCGCGCCGGTGCGCGGGGGGCGGTTCGGAGTGGTGTTCGTGGACCGCACCTGCGCGATGCTCTCGATCGACGGCGCGACGGTGGCGCTCGTGCCCGGACCGCCGCTCCCCGAGAGCGTGATCTCCGCGTGGTACACGCCCGACGGAGCGCGGGTGATCGCGTTGATGCCCGGTGAGGTCCGCTGCATCGATGCCACCGACGGGCGCACGGTGGCGACGGCCCCTGTGCCCCCGGGCTCGGGACGCCTCTCGGGGTTGGTCACCTCGTCGTGGGGCGTGGCCGTCTCTTCGCCGCAAGGCGGTCTCCGCGTGCTTTCGATACCGGATCTTGGAACCATCTTTCACCAGGAGGGCCTGCCGGGCGAACAGCGTGCGTGGCTGGACGCGCGGGCGCCTCGGGTGGGGTTCTTCGGGGCCGATTCGGCGCTGCGGATCGCGGACCTGCGGACGGGCGAGGTGGGCCCGGCGCTGGATCTGCGCGTGCCCGCATTGGCCTGGAGCGTGTCGTACCCGCAGGCCGAAATCGACCCGGAGAGCCGGTTCGCCGCCGCCGCCCACGCCTCGGGATTGGAGGTCGCCCCGATCACGGCCACGGGCGCGCAGCCCACGTCGGCGGCCCGCCTGATCCCCCGGCAGGGCCAGCGGGTGCGGGTCTCGGTCGACCCGACCGGCTCGTTCATCGGGGCCTCGGCCTACGGCGATTCGACGGCGCGTCTCTGGCGCACCAGCACGTGGGAGCCCATGGCCGGGTTCCCCGGCCACGACGGGGCCGTGCTCGCGTACGCGTTCTCCGACGACGGGTCGCGGGTGCTCACCGCGGACTCGTCCGGGACGCTGCGGCTCTGGGCGACGCCCGACCGCGCCTGGCGGCACCCCATCGGCGCCGTCACATCCAGGACGCATGACCTCGCGATCTCACCGGACGGCGCCACGCTCTACGCCTCGGACGCGGCGGGTGTGCTTCGGGCGTTTGCGCTCGACGGGGGGGCGGCGGTCGCGGAGGGCCGGCCCCTGGCGGCGGGGATGGTCAAGGCCGCGGTCTCGGGCACGACCGGGCGGATCGCCGTGCTCGGCACGGACGACCGGCTCGAACTGATCGAACCGGAGACGACCGCGGAGGGAGCTCCGATCGGGCGCCCCGTCCGATTGTCGGACGCGGGGTCGCTGGTCAGCGCGCGGTTCCGGCCCGGATCCGATCGGCTGGGTGTGGTCACCCAGGGCGGGCTGGTCGCGATGCTGGATGCGGCCGACGGCGAGGTGTTGTCACGCCGCACGCTGGAAACCGGCGGCGCTCCGTCCTCGTTGCGGTTCGGGCCGCGGGGCGACTGGATCAGCATCACCCGGCGGGACGGACGTCTGGAACTGCTCGACCCCGACGCGCTGGAGACCACCCGGACGGTGCGCGTCTCCGGGGTTCAGCTTCGATCGCAGGCGGTGTCGCCCGACGGGTCGCGGATCGCGTGCGCGGGCGACTCGGGGCGGCTGATGACCGTGGACCCGGTGAGCGGTCGGGTGCGGTCGTCCGAGCCGATCAGCGAGAACAGCCTCTTCGGCGTGGCGTTCCATCCCGGGGGCGGCACGATCGTCACCGGCGACCGCGCGGGCCTGGTCTTCGTGCTCGACGCCGAGACGCTCCGCTGCCTGGCGACCTTCGACGCGGGCGGTTCGGTCATGTCGCTCGCGTTCGCGCCCGATGGCGGCTCGCTGTTCGTCGCGGCCCTGGACCGACCGGTGGAACGGTGGGACTTCGCCGCGCTGGCCGCCACGCTGGGCGCCGTCCGTCCGGCGATCGGTCAGGGGCCCACGCCCGACCGATAACGCGAGGCGGTCGCGGCGGCGGCATCGCGGACGCGGTCGCGGAGTTCGGGCGGTCCGAGCACCTCGCAGTGGGGGCCCATCGACAGCACCCACCAGGCGATCTCGTCGAGCCCGGAGACCGTGCAGCGAAAGAGGACGGACCCGTCCGGTTCGGCCTCGATGGACTGGGTCCGGTGCCAGAGGGTGTCGGCGATGGTCTCGGCGAACTCGGGGTCGAACCGGATCGTGACGTCGTGATCCGGAGCGCCGCGCATCATGCGCCAGGCGTTTCCCAGATGGTCGTCCATGGTGAAGCCGTCGGGCACGGCGTAGGTCCGCTGCGTGAGCCGGATCGAGGAGAACCGGTTGAGCTTGAGGGTGCGGACGGCGTCACGCCCGTGGTGGTGCCCGACCGTGTACCACGCCCGGACCGAGAAAAACAGGGCGTACGGGTCGAAATCGAACTCTTCCCCGTCGGTCGTTCCCGGGTTGAGCGAGTCGTAGCGGCACACGAGCGAGCGCCTCTCGGCGATGGCTTCCTGCACCCGCTCGTACACGCCCGCGAAGCCGTCGGGCTGGATGGCCTGTGCGGTCTTGATCCGCACCGCGTTGGCGACCGCGTTGACCTCATCGCGCAGAGAGGCCGGCATGCACGCGGTCAGCTTCGCCAGGCCCCGCCAGGCGGCGCCGGTGAAGGGGATCTGCTCGTGCTGGGCGATCTGTTCGCACAGCACGGTGATCGAGAGGGCCTCCGCGGGTGTGAGCTGGACCGGGGCCATGAACCTGTCCCCGCCGACCTCGTAGCCCCCTGCGGCGCTGTTGAACGGGACGGAGATGCCCGCGCCCTCGATCTCCTTGAGGTCGCGGTAGATGGTCCGCTCGGCCACCCCGCACGACCGGGCCAGGTCGGCCGCGGTGCGGGCCCGCCCGGACTGGATCAGCATGAGGATCTCGAGCAGCCGGTGGATGCGTCCGTACCGGGCGGGCTTTTCCTCCGGCTTCGTGCCGGCAGCGACTCCGTCGTTCATGCGTGTCCTCCCCCGTGATCGCCAAGGCGGCCGACGGATCGGCCGCGGTCATGCTACCCGGGAACGCCGGGGTGGGGGTTCTCGGGCACCCGGGGGGCCGCACACGCGGGACGGTCAACCCGATCGGCAGAAAACCCCCGGGTTATCCGTCGGGTGTTATCGGACACGGTGCTCTGCGGTCGCCCGGGACGCAACCGCCCTCAGACAGCGTGGTTGCGGTCGCCCGTATCCGGGTTGCGGGTTTCTCCGGCAGGCTTGTACCCCGAGTTGAGGTCGGGGGCCCATCTCCCGATGAATTCCGGCGTTTGCCAGTCCGACAAGTAGATCTGAACTCATCCAGACTGGAGGTGCCTCGTGGGGAACAAGGACAAGAACAACGGCCGCAAGGGTCGCAAGCGCCTGCGTCCGGAGACCCTCGAGGACCGGATCCTGCTGTCGGGAACCTGGGTCGACGCCGACACCGGCGATGCGATCGGCGACGCCACCGACGGCGACGATGTTTACACCGGCACGAGCGGGAACGACGTCGCGTCCGGGATGGGCGGCGATGACAACCTGTTCGGCGGGGCCGGCAACGATTCGCTGTCCGGCGACGGCGGGGACGACGTGCTGTCGGGCGGGGCGGGCAACGACACGCTCGACGGCGGCGACGGCCGGGACACCGCCTCGTTCGCGGACAGTTCCAGCCGCGTGGTGGTCGATCTGAACGACGGCACCGCGACGGGCCAGGGCAACGACACGCTGGTGAACATCGAGAACGTCACCGGCACCGGCTCGGACGACATCATCCGCGGCGATGCCAACGACAACGTGATCAACGCCGGCGCCGGAGACGACTACGTCGAGGGCCGCGGCGGAAACGACACGATCAACGGCGGCGCGGGCAATGACGTGCTGGACGGCGGGTCCGGCGATGACACGATCTCCGGGGGCACGGGCGACGACCTGATGATCGGCGGCGCGGGCAACGACACCGCTTCGTACTCGGAAAGCGCCACCGGCGTGAACGTGGACCTGTCCTCGGGCACCGCGACGGGTGAGGGCAATGACACGCTGGTCGGGTTCGAGAACGTCACCGGTTCGGCGCACAACGACACGATCACGGGCGACGCCAACGCCAACACCATCCGCGGCGGCGGGGGCAACGACACCCTGCGCGGCGGTGGAGGCGCGGACGTTTTGGAGGGCGAAGCCGGCAACGACACCCTGGAGGGCGGCGACGGCGACGACATCCTGCGCGGCGGCACCGGCGACGACATCCTGCGCGGCGAGGCCGGCAACGACATCCTGGAGGGCGGCGACGGCGCCGACACCCTGGACGGCGGGGCGGGCGACGACACCCTGCGCGGCGGCGCGGGCAACGACACCCTGAACGGCGGCGACGGCAACGACACGCTGCAGGGCGGCTCGGGCGACGACGTCATCAACGGCGGCGCCGGCGACGATCTGCTGGAGGGCGGAGCCGGCAACGACACCATCACCGGCGGCACGGGCACCGATACCGTCACCTACGCCAACGCCGGCAACGGCGTGAACGTCAACCTGGCCAGCGGCACGGCCAGCGGCGACGGTTCGGACACCATCTCCGGCGTCGAGAACGTGACCGGCTCGGCGTACAACGACACCATCACCGGCGACGACAACGCCAACGTCATCCGCGGCGGGGCCGGCGACGACGTCCTGAGCGGCGGCGGCGGCGACGACACGATCGAGGGCGGCGACGGGAACGACGTGATCACCGGCGGCGCTGGGGCCGACACCCTGATCGGCGGCGCGGGCGACGACATCTTCCATGCCGACGGGGACGACACCATCCTGGGCGGATCCGGAACGGACACGGTCTCGTTCGCGGGCTCCGACGAGGGCGTGCGCTTCGAGCTGTCCGGGACCGAGGTCGAGCAGGTCATCGGCAGCGCCCACGACGACGTGTTCTCGATCAGCGCCGCCTCGGACGGCGACCACTTCGTCATCGACGGCGGGGCCGGCTACAACGTGCTGGACCTGAGCGCCTTCGACGCGGACGTCATCTCGGTCGATCCCGCGACCGGCACCGTCACGGTCGACCTGGGCGGGGGCGGGAGCTTCACCGTCGAGGTCTCCAACATCGATCACTTCGTGGCCGGTGGCGTGGGCTCCGTGCCCACGCTGGAAACCGGCGGGGACGTGATCGTCGGCGAGTCCGAGTCGGTCACGATCAACGCCGTCGCGTTCTCGTCGGGCGAGGCCCCGATCACGTACGCGTGGACGCAGGTCTCAGGCCCCGCGGTGACCATCGGCGGCGCCGACACGCCCAGCCCGTCGTTCGACACCCCCGAGCTGGACTCCAACGCCACGATGCGGTTCCGCGTCGAGGTCTCGGACGGCGTCAGCACCGGCGTTCAGTACGTCACGGTGGGCATCGCCGCGGACAACGACCCGGTGATCATCGATGTCGGGCCCGATCTGAACGTGACCGAGGGCGACACCGTGGCGCTGGGCGCCACCGTCGTCGATCCCGAGGGGTACGCGACCACCCACACGTGGGAGCAGGTGTCCGGTCCCGCCGTGGAGCTGGACAACGCCGGTTCGCTGAACCCCTCGTTCACCGCGCCCGAGCTGCAGGAGTCGGCGGACATCGTGTTCAAGATCACGGCTTCGGACGGCGAGACGGAGGTCGTCGAGTACGTCACCGTGCACGTGGCGGCCACCGACGACACCGCGATTGCCGACGCCGGCGAGGACTTCTCCGTCGAGGAAGGCCGCACGGCCGAGCTGGTGGGCACCGCGGTCGACAGCGACGGCGGCGACGTCACCTACTCCTGGCGTCAGGTGTCCGGCCCGGCCGTGACGTTGGTCAACGCGGACGCGGCCACCGCCTCGTTCGAGGCGCCCGAGGGCTTTGTCAACACCGACGTGACCTTCGAGCTGACGGTGTCCGACGGCGTGAACGAGTCGACCGACACGGTCACGGTGACAATCAACGCCGACGACGACGCCCCGCGGTTCACCTCCCTGCCCGATCACAGCGTCGGTGAGCATGAGGCGGTGGAGCTGACCGCCAGCGCCCACGATCCCGAGGGCAATCCCATCACCTACTCGTGGCGGCAGGTCGGCGGCATCCCCGTGACGCTGAGCGGCGCGGACACGCAGAATCCCACCTTCACCTCGCCCGAGGCGATCACCAACTCCTACCTGACCTTCGAGGTGACCGCCAGCGACGGCGAGGTCACCAGCGTCGGCACCGTCGATGTGCTGGTCAACGCCGTCAACGACGCCCCGACCGCGGACGCGGGCGCGGACTTCTCGGTCGACTCCGGTGAGGCCGGCGGGCTGTCGGCCAGCGGCGCCGATCCCGAGGGCAAGGCCGTCGCTTACACGTGGACCCAGATCGGTGGCCCGGCGGTCGAGATCGTCAACGCCGGCTCGTCCGATGCGACCTTCTCGGCGCCCTCGGTCACCGAGGATACCGAGCTGGTCTTCCAGGTCGAGGTCACCGACGGCACCAACACCTCGATCGACACCGTGACCGTGCAGGTCACCGCGCCGGTCGATGCCGGCGGCGGAAGCGGTGGGACGGGCGGGGATTCCGGTGGTTCTGGCGGCGGCAACCCCGACAACAACGCGGGCGGCAACGGCAACGGCAACGGCAATGGCAACGGGAACGGGAACGGGAGCGGTGGGGGCAGCGGCGGCGGCGGCGGCGGCGACGACGGTGGTGGCGGCGATCCCGACGTGAGCGACCCGCCGGTGACCACCGGGCCGATCTCCGTGACCGCGCCATCGATGATCCACGCCCCCGAAGGCGAGCTGGCGACCCTGAGCGTCGATGTGGCCTCGTCCACCGGCGACGTCCGTTACACCTGGACGCAGGTCGCCGGCACGGAATCCATCGCGCTGGACGGCGCGGACACCGCCAATCCCACCTTCACCGTGCCCGAGCACACCAACAACGAGATCTATGTCTTCGATGTGACCGTAGAGGACGACACCGGATCGCAGACCGTGCGCGTCAACGTGCTGGTCGAGGCCGACAACGACGGTCCGATCGCCGACGCCGACGACGCGTTCACCCAGCAGACCGAGAGCATCTACTCGGCCGGTTCGACCGCCTCCGACCCCGAGGGTCAGAACCTGTCCTACAGGTGGGTGCAGATCGCCGGGCCCGATGTCAACATCCTGAACGGCAAGGGCCCGAGCCTGGCCTTCAGCACCCGCGGCATGGAAGAGGCCGGCGAGGTCACCTTCGAGCTGCAGGTGTCCGACGGTACCAACATCTCGACCGACACGGTTTCGATGTTCGTCGAGCCCGGCAACACGCTGCCGGAGATCTCGGCGGGACCGGACCAGAGCGTCACCGAGGGCTACCTGGTCCAACTGACCTCCGCGGCGTCCGACGCCGACGGGGACGAGCTGACCTACACCTGGGTCCAGACCGGCGGCCCGGCCGTCACGCTGTCCGACCCGAACAGCCCGACCCCGACCTTCGTGGCCCCGCAGACCGACGGCGTCGAGGACATCACCTTCGAGCTGACCGTCTCCGACGGCCTGGGCGAGGTGAGCGACTCGGTGGTCGTCAGTGTCGAGGGCATCAACGACCCGCCCACGGTCGACGCCGGGCCGTTCCAGAGCGTCAACGAGAACGACCTGGTGACCCTGACCGCCACGGCCAACGACCCCGACAGCACGGATCTGACCTACACCTGGCGCCAGACCGGCGGGCCGGCCGTCACGATCAACGACGCCGGCAGCCCCACGGCGACCTTCACCGCGCCCGAGCGGGTGACCAACACCTTCGTGACTTTCGAGGTCGAGGTCTCCGACGGTGAGCACACCGCCGTGGACACGGTGGTCATCCTGGTCAACGCCGACAACGACGCGCCGACCCTGGATGCCGGCCCGGACTTCAGCGTGGCCGAGGAAACCACGGTGCAGCTGTCCGCGACCGCCAGCGACCCCGAGGGCCGCCCCCTGACCCACGAATGGGTGCAGGTCTCCGGCCCCGCCGTGACCCTGTCGGACCCGTACGCGCTGGACCCGACCTTCGAATCGCCCAATGTGGCCAACGACACGGAGATGACCTTCCAGGTGACGACCACCGACGGCGAGAACACCGTGGTGGACACCATCACGGTGACCGTCATCGGAGAGAACGACGCCCCCGAGCCGGTCAACGCCACCACCCTGGTGACCGAGGACACGCCCACGCCCGTGGTGCTGGTCGGCGTGGATCCGGACATCGACCAGGACGTGACCTCCTACCGCGTCGAGAGCCTGCCCGGCGTCGGAACGCTGACGTTCGAGGGCAACCCCGTCGTCGCCGGCGACGTGTTCACCGCCGAACAGATCGGGTCCGGCGGGCTGGTCTTCACGCCCCCTGCCGATTACAGCGGCAGCACGGATATCACCTTCAGCGTCTCCGACGGTGAGGTCTGGTCGGCCGCTCCGGCGACCCAGAGCATCGTGGTGGTGGGGGAGGCCGACGCCCCGGCCATCACCGTCTCCGACGCGACCGGGACCGAGGACACCCCGATCCCGCTGTCCGTGTCGGTCGCCCTGACCGACACCGACGGCTCCGAGTCGATCCAGTCCGTCCGCGTGACCGGTGCGCCCCCGTCCTCGGTCTTCACCGACGGCGTCAACACCGTCACCGCGTGGGACGGCACGGCGGACATCACCAGCCTGAATCTGGCCGACCTGCAGATCATCCCCGCCGACGACTACGACCAGGACTTCACCCTGACCATCTCGGCTACCAGCGTCGAGGCCGACAGCGGCGACACGACCACCGGCGCGGCCACTCTGGACGTGCACATCAACCCGGTCAACGACCCGCCCGTCGCGGTCGACGGCTCGATCGACATCGACGAGGACGAGACCGCGGTCATCTCGCTGGGGTCGGCCGAGGTCGACACCGGCGACGCCGCGGCGACCTTCCGCATCGAGTCGCTGCCGACCAACGGAACCCTGCTGCTGGACGGCGTGGCCGTCAGCGCCGGGGACGAGATCTCCGCGTACGACGTCTCGCACGGACGCCTGACCTTCGAGCCGCAGGCCGACTGGTCCGGCTCGACCTCGTTCGACTTCAGCGTCTCCGACGGGGAGGTCTGGTCCGACTCGCAGGCCAGCTTCGAGATCAACGTGGCCGGCGTCGCCGACGCCCCGCTGGTCACGCTGTCGGACGCCAGCGGGTTCGAGGACAGCCCCATCGCCCTGGACGTGGCGGTCGCCATCGCCGACGCCGACGGCTCCGAGTCGATCAGCAGCATCACCGTCAGCGGTGCGCCCGCCGGATCGGTCTTCACCGACGGCGTCAACACCGCGGTGGCCTACGGCCAGCCCGTGAACATCACGGGATGGGACCTGGACAGCCTGACCGTCACGCCCTCGAACAACTACGACATCGACTTCGATCTCGAGTTCGGCGTGACGGCCCGCGAGCCGGACACCGGCCACACCACGACAACCACCGCGACCATGACCGTGCACATCGACGGCATCAACGATGCGCCGATCGTGCAGTCCGGCTCGGTGACCATAGCCGAGGACGGCGTGGCCACCATCGTCTTCAACACCGACGAGCTGGACACCGGCGACGCGGTCGAGTCCATCCGCATCGACGCCCTGCCCGCCAATGGAAGCCTGCTGCTGGACGGCGTGGCCGTCACCCAGGGCCAGGTCATCGACAAGGCCCTGATCGACTCCGGCTCGCTGACCTTCGAGCCCACGGAGGACTGGAGCGGCACGACCAACGTCCGATTCTCGGCCTTCGACGGCGAGCTGTGGTCCGCGACCGAGGCCGAGCACACCATCGCCGTCACGGCCGTGACGGACGCGCCGACCCTGTCCGCGGCCGACGCCGCCGGGTTCGAGGACGCGGCGATCGACCTGGACATCTCCTCCGCCCTGACCGACACCGACGGCTCGGAGACGCTGTCGGTCGTGGTCAGCGGCGTGCCGAGCGGCGCGAGCCTGTCGGCCGGCACCGACAACGGCGACGGCACCTGGACCCTGGCCCCGTCCGACCTGAACGGTCTGCGGATCACCCCGCCCAGCGACTACTCCGGTTCGTTCGACCTGACCGTCACCGCCACCAGCACCGAGGCCGCGGGCGGCACCGCCAGCGTGGCCACCACCCTGACGTTGGACGTGACCGGCGTGGCGGACACCCCGACGCTGACCGCGTCGGACGTCTCCGGCAGCGAGGACACGCCCATCGCTTTGGCCATCGGATCGGCCCTGACCGACACCGACGGCTCGGAGACGCTGACCGTCGTGGTCAGCGGCGTGCCGAGCGGCGCGAGCCTGTCGGCCGGAACGAACAACGGCGACGGCACCTGGACGCTGGCCCCCGGCCAGTTGTCCGGCCTGACGGTGACGCCCCCGAGCAACTTCTCGGGCTCCTTCGACCTGACCGTCACCGCGACCAGCGCCGAGACCGACGGCGACACGGCCGCCACCGCGACGAGCTTCACCGTCGAGGTGGCCGGTGTGGCCGACGCGCCGGCCCTGACCGTGTCCGACGCTTCGGGCGTCGAGGACAGCGCCATCGATCTGGATATCGCCACCGCCCTGACCGACACCGACGGTTCGGAAACCCTGAACAACGTGGTGATCGCCGGCGTCCCGACCGGCGCGAGCCTGTCGGCGGGCGTGGACAACGGCGACGGCACCTGGACCCTGACCCCGTCGGACCTGAACGGCCTGCAGATCACGCCCCCGAGCGACTACTCGGGCTCGTTCGATCTGACGGTCACCGCCTCGACCACCGAGTCCGACGGCGACACCGCCTCGACCACCTCAAGCTTCACGGTAACCGTGAGCGGCGTGGCCGACACACCCGCGCTGACCGTGTCCGACGCCTCCGGCGTGGAAGACGCGCCCATCGCCCTGTCGATCGGTTCCGCGCTGGCGGACACCGACGGATCGGAGTCCCTGTCCGTGGTCGTGGGCGGCGTGCCCACCGGCGCGAGCCTGTCGGCCGGCGTGAACAACGGCGACGGCACCTGGACCCTGACCCCGTCCGACCTGGACGGGCTGACCGTCACCCCGCCGAGCAACTATTCCGGATCGTTCGACCTGACAGTCACCGCCATCAGCGCCGAAGCCGACGGCGACACCGTCACCACGAACGCGACGATCACCGTTGATGTGAGCGGTGTGGCCGATGCGCCGTCTCTGGCGGTCCAACATGCCTCTGGCGCGGAAGATACCCCCATCGGCCTCGACATCGCCCCCGCCCTGTCGGACACCGACGGCTCGGAGACCTTGTCCGTGGTCGTGGGCGGCGTTCCCACCGGCGCGACGCTGTCGGCCGGCACGGACAACGGTGACGGCACCTGGACCCTGACCCCGGCCGACCTGGACGGACTGACCGTCACCCCCCCGAGCAACTTCTCCGGAAGCTTCGACCTGTCCGTGACGGCGATCTCGGCCGAGGCCGACGGCGACACCGCGGCTTCGACCGCGACGATCACCGTGGACGTCAGCGGCGTGGCCGATGCGCCCACGCTGACCGCGTCCGACGTCTCGGGCGCGGAAGACACGGCGATCGGGCTGGACATCTCGGCCGCCCTGACGGACACCGACGGCTCGGAGACGCTGTCGGTCACCGTTGCCGGCGTACCCACCGGCGCCACACTGTCGGCGGGCGTGGACAACGGCGACGGCACCTGGACCCTGACCCCGTCGGACCTGAACGGCCTGCAGATCACGCCCCCGAGCGACTACTCGGGCTCGTTCGATCTGACGGTCACCGCCTCGACCACCGAGTCCGACGGCGACACCGCCTCGACCACCTCAAGCTTCACGGTAACCGTGAGCGGCGTGGCCGACACACCCGCGCTGACCGTGTCCGACGCCTCCGGCGTGGAAGACGCGCCCATCGCCCTGTCGATCGGTTCCGCGCTGGCGGACACCGACGGATCGGAGTCCCTGTCCGTGGTCGTGGGCGGCGTGCCCACCGGCGCGAGCCTGTCGGCCGGCGTGAACAACGGCGACGGCACCTGGACCCTGACCCCGTCCGACCTGGACGGGCTGACCGTCACCCCGCCGAGCAACTATTCCGGATCGTTCGACCTGACAGTCACCGCCATCAGCGCCGAAGCCGACGGCGACACCGTCACCACGAACGCGACGATCACCGTTGATGTGAGCGGTGTGGCCGATGCGCCGTCTCTGGCGGTCCAACATGCCTCTGGCGCGGAAGATACCCCCATCGGCCTCGACATCGCCCCCGCCCTGTCGGACACCGACGGCTCGGAGACCTTGTCCGTGGTCGTGGGCGGCGTTCCCACCGGCGCGACGCTGTCGGCCGGCACGGACAACGGTGACGGCACCTGGACCCTGACCCCGGCCGACCTGGACGGACTGACCGTCACCCCCCCGAGCAACTTCTCCGGAAGCTTCGACCTGTCCGTGACGGCGATCTCGGCCGAGGCGGACGGGGACACGGCCACCACCACGTCGAGCATGACCGTCGAGGTGAGCGGTGTCGCCGACGCACCGGCGCTGGTCGTTTCCGCCGCCTCGGGGTTCGAGGACGCCCCCATCGGCCTGGACATCGCGCCGAACCTGACCGACACCGACGGATCAGAATCGCTGTCCATCGTGATCGGCGGCGTGCCCACCGGCGCGACCCTGTCGGCGGGCGTGGACAACGGCGACGGCACCTGGACCCTGGCCCCGTCCGACCTGGACGGCCTGCGCATCAACCCGCCGTCCAACTACTCCGGATCGTTCGACCTGACGGTCACCGCCACCAGCACGGAGGCGGACGGTGACTCGACCGACTCGACGTCCACGCTGACCGTGGAGGTGGCCCCGGTCACCGACGCGCCGTCCCTGGCGGTGTCGGCCGCCTCCGGCGCCGAAGACACGGCCATCAGTCTGGACATCGCCGCGGCCCTGACCGACCCCGACGGACCCGAGACCCTGGACGATCTGGTCATCGGCGGCGTGCCGACCGGCGCCACGCTGTCGGCGGGAACCGACAACGGCGACGGCACCTGGACGTTGGCCCCGTCCGATCTGGACGGGCTGCGGATCACGCCGCCCGAGGACTTCGCCGGCACCATCGAGCTGACCGTCACCGCGTCGGCCACCGACGCCGACGGCCAGACGGCGGTGACAACGGGCGCGATCACCGTCGAGATCGAGGCCGTCGCCGACACACCGGCCCTGACATTCGCCGATGCCGACGGGTACCAGGGTAACGACATCCCGCTGGTCATCTCGTCGGCCCTGACCGACACCGACGGGTCCGAAACGCTGACCATCACCATCTCCAACGTCCCCCGCGGGGCGACCCTGTCCGCCGGCACCAACAACGGCGACGGCACGTGGACGCTCTCGCCCGACGACCTGACCGACCTGACGATCCGCCCGCAGCGTGGGTTCGCCGGGCTCATGCAGCTGGACGTCACCGCGACCAGCGTCGACGGCGAATCCACCGCGATCAGCGAGGGATCGATCGGCGTGCGGGTGCACGTGGCCGAGACCCCCGAAGAAGAACCCGAGGCCGCAGAACCCGAGGACAAGGCCCCGCTGCCGATCCCCAACGCGCCGGGCGAGATCGATTGGGACGGCGACCTCGAGCTGGGCGTGATCGGCGAGGACACCGACTTCGACGGCGCGTTCGACGAGATCGGCACCAAGCTGGGCGAGATCGAGCTGGCCGACGCCGAGATCGGGATCCAGGCGACCCAGCTGGGCAACGACCTACTGGAGGAGATCACACCGATCGTCGCCGAGGCGGGCGACCAGACCGAGTCGGTGCCCCCGCCCGACCGCCCCCTGTACGAGTTCGTCCGCGCCGAGAACGCCGACCAGATCGAGGAAGGCGCCGCACGACGCGACGGCGGCGCCGGATTCGGCTCCGGCGACGACGCCTCGGTCGCCACCGGTTCCGATGCCGGCGATTCCCAGCAGGACCGGTTCTCCCGCGCCTTCACCATGCTGTGGGGTCTGGTCAGGTCGCTGGGCGTCCGCAACACCAACGACGAGCAGGAAACCAGCCAGCACGCCTCGCGCGGACGCCGAGGATGACCGGAGATAAACGATGCTGACTTCACGAGAACCCGCCATCCCCAGCGACGCCCAGACCGAGGCGCTGATCGACGAACTCGCCAAGAGTTCCAACGACGCCATCAAGCAGCTCCGCACCCACACCCGCCTCTCCGTGCGGGCGAAGGTCTACGTCGAAGCGGCCAGCCTGAGCCACCGCAGCGGCGTGCGCCTCCAGGGCGTCACCGGCGATATCTCCGCCGGCGGGACCCAGATCCTGCTCGCACGCCCGCTGGCCATCGGCGATCTCTACCAGATCAGCTTCGACCGCAAGGAGCTGGACATACCCCCCGTCTACGCCGTCTGCCTCCGCGGGCGGATGGTCCGGCCCGACGCCTACGAGGCCGGCTTGCGCTTCCTCGAGCAGATCAACCTGCCCTCCGCCTCCCCCAAAGAGTCCGACCCCGGACTGATCGTCTGACCCTGCGTCAAGCTCAGAGACCGCTTCCATGACCAACGCCCCAAAGACGATCGCGATGAACGACGCCGACGAGCGGAACTGGCGCGATCCCTCCGGGGACCGGCCGGCCGACCTGCTGGCGAGCATCGCGGCCATCGAACGGGCCCAGCACGCGCCCCGCGAGCGGGCCGCCGCGCTCCTGGACGCGGTGATCGAGTGCCTCGGCTGCCTCTCCGCGTGCGTCTCGGTGGGCATCTCCGGCGACGAGATCGACCTGAGCCGCGCCGGCGACGTCGAGGGGGTGGAGGCCTGGGCCGCCAACCTGCGGTCCACCGCGCTCGAGGCCCGTTCCCACGCCCGCTCCATCGCCCGGCTCTTCGGGCCGGGCGCCACGCCCAAGTACGCGGTGATCGCCTGCCCGATCGACAACGCCGGGCGGGACCCCTTCGGCGCGGTCGCCGTGCTCGTCCGGTGCGCGAGCACCGCCCAGGCCGAGCGCATCCAGCTCCACCTCCGCGCCGCCTGCCTCCAGATGGCCACGGTCATGACGCGCCGGGCGACGAACCGCGCGGGCGTCGAGATGAGCGACATGGCCCGCGTGTACACCCGCGCCGGGCAGTTCCGCAGCATCCACGAGTTCGCCTACACCATCACCAACTCGGCACGCCAGCGGTTCAACTGCGATCAGGCCGCCATGGGCGTCGTCCGGGCCGACAAGGTCCGCGTCGTCTGCATCTCGGGCCTCGACGACGTCAAGCCCAGAAGCCCGGGCGTCCACCAGATCGAGCAGGCCATGGGCGAGTGCGCCGACGCGGCCTGCCCGGTCGTTGCCCAGCCGCGCGACCGGTGGGAAGATTCCGGTCTGGCCGACGACGGCCTGCTCCACCAGCGATGGCGAGCCTCGGTCAACGGCGCCTGCGTGCTGAGCATCCCCATCGACGGCGGGGACGGCACGGTCGCCGTGGTGTCGTTCCGCCGGTCCGCCGAGCAGCCCTTCGACGCCGAGGACATCGAGGCGGCCCAGAAGCTCCTCGCCCCGCTCGCCGGCGCCATCCCGCTCGTGACCCGGGCCACACGCCCGCTGCACGCCCACGCGACCCACTCGTGCCGGGCCGCCGCCCGCTGGTGCTTCGGGCCCAAGACACTGCGCCGCAAGCTGGTCATCGCCTCCGCGCTCGGCCTCGCCGGGTGGGGTGCGCTCGGTTCACGCCCCTACCGCGTGGCGGTCCCGGCCGTCGTCGTCGCCGAACGCGAGCACATCATCGCGGCGCCCATCGAGGGGGCCGTTTCGGAGGTGCTCGTCCGCGCCGGCGACCGCGTCGAGGCCGGCCAGACGCTGCTCCGCATGAGCACGTCGGCCCTCGAACTCGAACGCCGGGACCTGGCCTCCCAGATGACCAACGCGGAACTGCGCATGGCCGAGGGCGTCGCCGCCCGGGATCCCTCCGCGGCCTCGATCGCCCAGAGCGAACTGCGGGCCATCCGTTCCCGGATGGACCGCGTGCTCCAGCAGATCGGCGAGGCCACCGTCCGCGCCCCCAAGGCCGGCATCGTCGTCGCGCCTGAGCTGGCGGACCTGACCGGACGGGTGGTCGCCGTGGGCGAGCCCATGATCGCCATCGCCGAGGACGGATCCCTGGCGCTCGAACTGCGCGTGCCGCAGAGCCGGGTCAGCGACCTGGAAGTCGGCAGCCGCCTCCGCTTCGCCAGCCACGCCCGGCCCGAGCTGCCCGGTTTCACCACGCTCGACACCGTCGCCCCGTCCACCGTGCAGCGGGCCGGACGATCCGTGTTCATCGCCGACGCCGCGCTGCCCGGGGACCAGACATGGCTCCGGCCCGGCATGGAGGGCGTCGCCATGGTGGAAGCGGGGGAGCGTCCCAACTGGTGGCTGGCCGTCCATCGCCTCGTTGACAAGGCCCGACTGAGTTTCTGGTTCGACTGATGCCACCCACCGCCGCCCAACCCGGTCTGGCCGCCCGCCTGCGGGACGTCGTCGTCGCGATCCGCGGCGAGCTGGACATCAGCCGCCACGTCTTCCGGGCCGGCCCGGCCTACGTCGTCCGCGACCCGATCACGTTCGCCACCCACCGGTTCGACCCCGAGGACTATCAGGTCCTCAACGCCATCCGCGGCGACGGCACCCTCGGCGAGGTGTTCGAGCAACTCGTGAATTCCGGCCACCTGGCCAAGGAGGACGAGGAGAGCTACTACGCCTTCGTGCTCGACCTGCACCAGCGCAGCCTGCTCAGCCTGCCCATCAACGACGCCGACACGCTGTTCCAGCGGTTCGAGAAGCGTCGCCGCGCCGAGAACCTCGGCCGCGTCATGGGCGTGTTCTTCATGCGGGTGCCGCTGTTCAACCCGGACCAGTTCCTGGCCCGAACGCTCCCGTTCTTTCGCTGGATGTTCACGCTGCCCGCCCTGGTGCTCTGGGCGCTGCTTATGGGAGCGGCGGGCGCCGTGGTGGTGGCCCGGTTCGGCGAGCTCTCGTCCCCCGTCCTCACCATGCTCGAGGGCAACAACGTCTACATGCTCTTCGCGGCCCTCATCGGTCTGAAGATCATCCACGAGTTCGGGCACGCCTACGCCTGCCGCGCCTTCGGCGGGCACGTGCCCGAGATGGGCATGTTCCTGGTGATCTTCACGCCGCTGGCGTACGTGGACGCCTCCGATTCGTGGACGTTCAGCAAGACCCGCCGGCGAGCCATCGTTACGCTCGGCGGCGTCTACTTCGAGTCCATCCTGGGCGCCATGGCCGTCTTCGTCTGGGCGACCACCGAGCCTTCCACCCTCAACACGCTGGCCTACCAGGTCATGGTGCTCTCCACGGTCACGACCGCGCTGTTCAACCTCAACCCCCTGCTCCGCTACGACGCCTACTACCTGGTCAGCGATCTCGCGGGCATCCCGAACCTCCGCGCCCGGTGCCAGGAGGCGGTTGCCGCCCTCCTCAAGCGGACCGTCTACGGCCTGCGGACCACGCCCGACGGCGAGCCGATCAGCGTCAGCCCCGGGCTCGCCACGTTCGGCTTCGCCCAGCTCGCCTACCGGGTCACGGTCATGATCTCCATCTCCGCGGTGCTCATCATGAAGCTCGGCGCCGCCGGCATGGTCCTGGCCGTGCTCATCACCGGGCTGGGACTGGGCAAGGGCCTGATCAAGCTCGCACGCTACCTGATCTCGTCGGAAGAGATCGCCCCCGTCCGCTTCCGGGCGGCCGTGACCACGGTCGGCGCGGCCGCGATCACCGTCGCAGGCGTGGCGCTGATCCCCATCCCCTACCCCATCGCCGCCAACGGGCTCGTCTCGTTCGAGCACGTCGCGGCCATCCGGGCCCCGTCGCGGGGCGTGCTCACCGAGATGCCCGCCCTGGTCGGCCAGCGCACCGTCCGGGGCGAGACCCTCGCCGTCCTGCGAAACGCCGACCTCGAGGCCGAGCACCGCAACCTCGGCGTCGACGCCGAGGCGAGCCGCGCCCGCGTCGTTCTCGCGTCCATGACCTCGCCCGGCGAAGCCCTCATGGCTCTCGCGGAGACCACGCAGATCGAGTCCCATCGCGGCCAGATCGGTCAGGACCTCGAGGAACTCCGCCTCATCGCCCCCGCCGACGGCCGGGTGCTCGACGTGCTCATCCCCAAGACCGGGATCGCGGTCGAGCGTGGCGACGCCGTGCTCGTCCACGGCTCCGGCGGCGTCGAGGCCGTCTTCCACGTCCGGGCGCTGGACTTTCAGTCCCTCCGGCTGGTCTTGGGCGACCGGGTGGTCTGCCGATCACCGGCCTACCCCGCGCGGGACATCGTCGGCACGGTCACGCATATCGGACGTGTCGGGGCCCGCGCGATCGAACCGCGCATTTCCCGCGCGGCGCCCGACGGGCTGGTGCCCATCAACGGCGCCACCGGCGAGGTGATCGACGCCTACTTCGAGATCCACCTGAGCCTCCCCCACGAGGACGCCCGTTTCGCCGGGAGCCTCCTCAAGGCCGAGCTTCCCTCCCATCCCCGGACGACCGCCCAGATGCTCGAGCGCCGCGTCAAACGGTTCCTCAACCGGATCCGCGAGTCGAACGCCCAATAAAACGGGCTCAAGCACCGTCCCCGTTGGTCCGATCAACCGAGAAGACCCGCGGAGATCCAGATATGACGCCGCTCGCACTGATTGTTTCGACATTGCTCCTGTCCATGGCCGGGCCCTGGACCGCCGTCGGCGACGGAGTGTCCGCCAGTCCCCCCGTCCGCCTGTTGGCCGGCCCGGATTCGGACATCCTCCCCGGCACCATCCGGCCCGTGCACGAGGTCACGCTCTCCTCCCCGTTCGACACGCTCCTCGCGCGGCTGATGGTCCGGGAGGGCCAGACCGTCATCGCGGGCGACGTCGTCGCGGTGCTCGATGACCGGGTCGTCCAGGCCGCGGTCCGACTCGCCGAGCAGGAAGCCCTCCGCAGCGCCCAGATCGACCGCGCCGAGGCCGCCGTCGTGCACACCGCCGACATGCTCCGGCGCATCCGCGTGGTCCGCGATCTCAACGCCGCCGCCGAGTCCGAACTCGTCGCCGCCGAGGCCGAGCACAAGAAGGCCCTGGCCGACCTGCTCTACGCCCGCGAGGCCCGCGCCGAAGCCCGCGCCAGCCTCCAACTCGCCCGCGCCCGCCTGGAAGAGCACAGCGTCCGCGCCCCCTTCGACGCCGTGGTGGTCCGTGTCCACGCCGAGCCGGGCTCGATGCTGGCCTCGGGCAAACCCATCGTCGAGCTGATGTCCGTCGACGGCCTGTGCGTCGACCTGTACCTGCCGGCCTCCCTCGCCGCAAATCTCGACGTGGGCGACCGCTACGCTCTCGCCGTCCAGCAGCCCGCACCGGCGGTGATCGCCGGCGCCGTCCGCTACGTCGAGCCGCGGATCGACCCCGTCTCCCGCACCATGCGCGTGGTGTTCGATCTCGACCTGCCCGCCGACGCCCCGCGCCTCTACGCGGGCGCCCTGGCGCGACCGGCGGACGAGGCGCCACCGCCTGGCGTTTCCTCGCCCCGCCCGATGGCGGCCCAAATCCCGGGCCGCGTGACCGGGTCCGATTGAGTCGCCGCCGCGCGGTTCACCGGCCGATCTCGATCCTGCGAACCCCGCCCGGCGCCCGCACGATCCCGCCCGCGTCGACCTCCAGATCCCGACCGTCGGCGACGGCGCTCAGCCGCCCGGCGGGCCCACCGCCCGTTCCCAGCAGCCGGCCCGCGTCGATCCGCCAGCCCGACGGCGGCTCGCAACCCGCTTCGATCTCGATCACCAGCCGGTCGTCCAACAGCCGGGCGGTGTAGCTCAACGTGCCGTACCGCGTCACCTGGCCGCGCACGCCCACGGGCCGGCCAACCGCCAGCCAATCGGTCGGTACGCCGCCCGCCAGCACCAGGGCATCGCGCTGTTCATACGCGAACATCGAAAGGATCGACAGGATCGCCCCCGACCCCACCCACGTGTGCGGCATGTCCCCGACAAACCGCGACGGCGCCCGCTCCCGCCACGCGATCTCGCCCCATTGCCTCCAACCCGCCGGATCCCGCAGCCCCATCAGCCAGTCCATGTACACGTGCGCCCGCTCCACCCAGCCGAGCCGGATGAACGTCCCCACAACCCGGACCTCGTACGGTGTCATGCCTTCCCACGGCGACCCGTTGATGCGATCTTCGGTCGCGGCCCACGCCCGCTCGAAGGTGGACGCGAGCAGATCGGGATCGAGCAACTCCGCCGCGCCGGTCGGGTAGTACGCGATCGCGGTCGACGTCGCGTCGAAATCGCCCAACTCCACGCACCCCGGCACGTACCCGATCCCGTGATGCGCCGTCGCCAGGGCGACAGACCGGGAAATCGCACGGCCGAACGCGTCGGCGGACGCCGTAAACGCGGCCTGGTCATCCCGTTCGCCCAGGCGCCCCGCGATCACCGCGGCGTCCCGCAGACCCTTGTATACCCAGAAGTCATCCCAGTAGGAGTGCATCGGCTTTTCCGAGTACCCCTCGTGGCTGATCGACTCGGGCATCAGCCCCGCGCACGCCCTCAGGACGGGGTCCTCCGAGCGTGTGTACGCGTCGGTCAGCCGCTTGCTCCGCATGAAATCGATGTAGCCCACCGTCGCCCGCACCCTCGGATACATCGAGCGTGCGAACGCCGCGTCGAACACACCGCCCGCCTCGGCGCTGTTGCGGATCGCGAAGAGGAACTCACCGGGCGCGTCGTTCTCGTCCACCGGATCCGGCCCGCGATAGTCCACCACACACGGAATCTTGCCGTTCTCGTACTGATACCCCGCATACCACTCGATGAACGACCGCGCCTCGTCCGCCCGCCCCAGCGCGATCAACGCCGCCGAGGTCATCGCCCCGTCGCGGATCCACGATCGCTCGTAGGTCCGCGAGCCGGGCTGGATCCCCGGCCCGTCCGCGTGGATCAGGATGTAGGCGAGGTTCGCCCGCATCGTGTCGCGCAGGCCGACGGCCGACTCGGGCACCAGCAGATCGGTCCCGTTGAGAAGCGCTCGCCACCGAGCCCGCTCGTGGTCGAGCACGCGCTCGAAACTCACGTCGCCGACCGCGCCGGCATCGCCCATCGGCATCGTCACAACCACCGACTCGGAAGCGCCCGGCTCGATCGCAAGGTCAAACAACATGGCGCCCGACGGAAAGTCACCGCGTGAACCCACCGGGCCCGATCGACGCATCGGATCAGCCAGCCGCGACACCAGGCCGCCCCCGGGCGCGTCGGCGGCCACCGCACCGTTGCTGGTCCGGTCCGCCCGCGCAAAGAGCCGCCCATCCACACGGATCGCGTCCGACCCAACCTCAACGGACTCGACGGCCACCGCTCCACCAACCGTATTGAGGAACTGAGCCGCCGGAAGCACCTGGAACGGTCTGGCCGCCAGCGCCAGCGTCGGAGATTGCGCCCGGAATCCGGTGTTTGTCACCGTGTAACGGACCAGCACTTGCTCCACGCCCGCTTCGCTTCCCGCGTCACTGACGACCGCGGTGATGTCCAGCACAAGTCCGTCCAAAGTCCACCGCACCGAAGGGATGGGGAGCGACCCGTCCTCGAGCGTGTGCCCGATGGTCGCGTCCGCCCACGTCAGCACCCGCCCGTCGCGCACCAGAAACGGCTCGAGCGCCGGCCCGGCCTTGACCGGCTCGACCGCGCCCACCGCCGACACCAGCGCCTCGTCCGGCCGACCCGGCAACCCGATCACGGTCCACGCCGAGAGGGATCCGAAGTACGGCGGAAACGCCCCCGGCGTTGCATCCTCTGCCAGCATCGCGAAGTAGTCGTTCGCGATCTTCAACCGCTCGACCGGCAGGAAGCGAACACCCGCGATCACCGCGGGCCCGTCCACCACACACCGCACCACCCGCGCTTCACACTCGGGGGTGAAGAGCACGTCCGCGCCGCCGTCCGAGCCACGCACCGCGCCGACACTCCGGAAAGCGTCCCCGTCCGCCGAAACCTCCACGCGGTAACCGTCCGGCGCACCGCCCTCCGCCCAACGGAGTTCGATGCCGCTGAAGGCGACCAGTTCATCGAATCGCAACTCCAGCACGTCCGCACCGTCGGACGCCCATCGGATCGAGCCATCCGCCCCGACCCGGCCCAGCGGCAAACCATCGGTCCCGAACACCCGGGGCTCAACCGGCTCGGGCTCAATCTCGGGCAAGGCCTCGTACACCAGATCATCCAGCCACAGGCTGCCTCGCCCCCCGGCGTCGGCCGTCACGGCGACCTCGATGTACCCCACCCGCGTCAGCGGCTTGCCTCCGCTCGGCCCCCACGCGAAAGACAGGTTTCGTTTCCGCAGCGAGAGCGTGCTCCAGTCCGCCGGGAACGCCACACCCCGCCGCACGTTCCACCACACGTTCTCGCCCGAAGGATCCACCAGTTTGAACTCGATCGTGTTCCGCGGCCCCTCGCCCCGGTAACGCACCGCGAACCGGTAGTTCGGATCCAACGGCAGATCCACCCGGCGCCGCGCCACGCAGTACCCGGCGCCGGCCGAAAAGTCGTAGTCCAGGCGCAACGCGCCATCGACACCGACGATGGCCCCCTTCACGCCGTCGGCCGCGACGAGCGTCCAGCCCGACGTGTCGGAGAAATCGTCGATCACGTCCGCCCGCGCGCCCGCGACCCAGAGCCCCAGAATGACCGCCGCGACCAGGCCCGGCGGAAAGCGCCCCCGCGCGGAACCACGAAGAATGCGTCGGATCACGTCTGAATGCTCCTTGAGCGCGTCACGGGCAGCCGGCGTTGAACCGCGACAGGTACGCGGCCACATCGAAGAAATCATGCTGGCCGAACGGACCGACCAGATCGGCCGACGACTCCCGCGCCGAGAACGCGCTCAGGAACGCCGACACGTCGAAGAAGTTGAGCACGCCCGCCGGCGGGGCCAGATCGGCCGGGCACGCCGGCCGATAGGCCACGGCGAGCACCGCGTCCGCGGTCCCCGGCCGCAGCAGCTCCGCCAGCCCGAGCGCGCCGATCACCACGTCGGGCAGCCCCGCGTCCCCCGGCGTGTACGCCGGATCGACCTCGGAACGCCGGTAGAGGATCTCCGCGCCGGTCGAAAACCGCTGCCGCGCCCCGAGCCGGTACGCGTGGTACGCGCCCACGCTCGGCGCGGTCAGCCCGAGCGAGGAGAACCCCATCAGCGACGGGAAGGTCGTCACCTCGCCCGGGTGGTCCGACAGCGAGTCCGCGTGATAGCCGCCCCAGTCCCCCCGTGTCGTCCCGGCGCTGAACACGGTCATGAACCGCGGCCCGTTGTCGTCGATCCACGCGCCGTGCGACGCCAGCAGGTTCCGCGTGTGCGTCCGCCAGGCCGGGTCGATCCGGAACGGGTCCTGCGCAATCCAGGGGTACAGCGTGACGAACGCCGGAAGGTGCCCGCCCGGCACGTTCGTCGTCACCGGCTGACCGGGCACGAACGTCGCCTGCGGCAGCACGGTCCGGTCCAGCCAGTGCGCCAGTTCGGCGTCGCTCGAGCCGTACACCGCCGCCTGCTCGACGAACATCACCCCCTCGTAAAACGGCCCCCCGGCCGAGCCGAAGTCCGGCCCCCCGCTCGCCGCCGCACGCAGGTACAGCGCCTCCGAGCCCGGCTGGATGTACGCGTCCCAGTTCCGCACCCGTCCGATGATGGTGTCTGCCGCCGCGACGATCTCCGCGTCGTGGCCGTAGAACCGCCGGGCCCGATCGGCCGCCGCGACCAGCAGCATCGTGCTCAGCGTCGCGTACTCCGGGTCCCAGCCCGGGGCGGCCCCCCCGGTCCACGGGTTGTACCAGTGGCGCAAGATCCCGTCGGCGGTCACCCCGGGCGCGATCCCGTCGGGCATCAGGCCGGCATAGCGGCGCAGCACGTCGCGGACGATCGGACGCGATCCGTCGCCCCCGTCCACGAAATCCTTGGCGATCTGGAGCATCACCACCCACGCGGCCCCGTCCGGGCTCGGCGGGTGGAACCGCGCCGCCCCGGCCGCGGTGTCCGCGTCCGTCACCCAGCCCGCGGGCCGGCCGTCCGCGCCCACCAGCCCCCGCGCAAACGCCACGACCTGGTCGAACTCGTCCCGCACCCAGTCTTCGTAGCCCAGACGCGTGTCCTCGGAGTCGCGGACCGACCGCCCCCCCGCGTCGGTGCCCAGCAGCAGCCGTCCGCACGCCGTCGCCGCGATGTCCCGAAGATCATCTCCCGAAGCCATGTACGCGATCGGGTTGTAACCGATCAGGCCCGCGGCCTGGAACCACGGCACCCAGAGCACCCGCGCGTCCACGCCGGACCCGCCCGCCTCCGCCACGAACACCCCGTCGAGCGACGCGGTGCCGTAATGGTTGCTGTACGCAACCCCGGTCCCGTGCGACACCGGCCCCACGGCCACGGCCGACGCGAACTGCTGTGTCAGGTCGACCCGGTACAGCATCGTGTCGCTCACGACGAACGCCAGGTCCAGCCCGCGAGCCGCGTCCAACCCCCGGGCGATCGCGCCGCCCGGCATCGACCACGCGTACCGGAGCGAGCCGGCCAGATCGTTGCGGCCCGCGTTGTACATCCGTACCGTGCCCGCCTGCGTCGCCACCCACAGCGTCCCGCGGAAGTGCATCGCGCCCAGCCCCCCCGCGGTCCCGTCGCCGATCTCGGCCCGCGCAAAGCGCGTCAGCTGTCCCGTGCTCGTGTCGTACCGCAGCACCACGTCCGATCCCAGCCCGTCCGTGCTCGGCGCGGCGTCCGCGACCACGATGAACAAGCTCCGCCCCGAGTCCGTCCAGGCCAGCGCCGCCGGCCCGTCCCCGCCCGAATCCAGCGTCATCCAAGGCGCCAACGCCAGGATCTCATCCCGCGTGATGCGCCGGACCAGCGTCCGCCGCACGTCGCGGATCTCCACCGTGTCGCCCGCCGTTTCCCCGGTCGCGTACCAGCCGCTCAGCGCCGCCGCACCCACGACGTCCGCGCGATCGGTGCCGCCGCCCCAAGGTTCGGTCACCGGGGCCGCGGCTGCCGGCGCGGCCCACAACATCACCGAACCCAGCAGGGCGGGAAGGATTGCTCGTCCGATTCGGGGCCTGCCTGAACGCATCGCGCCTCCGGGAGTGGTTCATGTGTCCGGGTTCGGCCCGCTGGACTCGCGCCGGATCAGGCCCGTCGCCAACGTGGTGTGGCCGGCCGGACGCGTGGGATCTTCGATCCGCTGGACGATCGCGTCGATCGCCGTGAAACCGATCTCCCGCATCGGCATCCGCACAGACGAAAGCCGCGGACGCAGCAGGCTGCAAAGACGCGAGTCGTCGAATCCCACCAGACGCAGCCGGTCCGGAAGCCCGATGCCGTGGTCCCTCGCCGCGTTGGCGATGCCGATCGCGATCTCGTCGTTGGCCGCGAACACCGCGGCCCGCTCCAGGCCCCCGGCGGCGATCTGCTCCTCCGCCCACTGGCGTCCCCAGTCGAACGAGTACTCCTTCAGGGCGATCTGGTCCGCCGACGGGGCGTGACCGGCCGCCCGAAGCACGCCGCAGAAAGCCTCGCGTCGCTCGTCCGAGTCGAAGTTGCCGGCGCGGGCGCCGACAAAGAAGCAGCGGTCCGGCGCCGTACCCTCGAGCAGGTGCTCGGTCGCCTCCCGCGCGCCCGTCCGGTTGTCCACCGTGATCGTCTCGACCCCCAGCGCCGGGTCCTCCATCCCGATCACCACCGCCGGCTGCTCCAGCCGGCCGATGCCGTCGAGGTCAACCCCGCTGCGTTCGGTCAGCATGACCACCAGCCCGTCGACCAGGTCCAGCGCAAACCCGTTCTCCGGGCGGTGCTCGAGCCGGTGCGCGTTCGAGCTGATCAGCAGGTGATACCCCAGCTCGCACGCACGGTCGTCCATCGCGAACATCAGCTCGGAGTAGAACTCGCCGTGGATGTCAGGCAGGGACACCCCCAGAACCCGGCTCCGATTGGTCAGCAGGCCCTTGGCGAACAGATTGGGGCGATACTCCAAGTCCCGGATCGCCGCCCGCACCCGCTCGGCCGTGGAAGCGGAAACCTGATCCGGCGCGTTCAGCACCCGGCTGACCGTGGCGATCGACACCCCGGCCCGATCGGCCACGTTCCGGATCGAAACCGAAACGGGGCGCCGTACTCCGTTTGCTTCCTGGCTCCTCATGCATCAATATTATGCCACATGAAAACGGTTACACGAACACAAATCCCTGTGGCGTTCGCCCTTTCCGCCGCCGCCACGATCGGCTGCTGGGCGCCGCCGCCGGCCCCGCCCGCCCCCGAGCGGACCGTTCACGCCGGCTCGGTCGTTATCGAACCCGCGCGCGGCACGCCCCGCCCGCCCTTCGAGTTCGCCCCCGCCGACGCCGCCCTGCTCGACGAGATCAGCCGCGCGACCTTCGACTACTTCTGGTCGGCCGTCAGCCCCGACTCGGGCATGGTCTACGACCGCACCAGCAGCGACGTGGTCAGTGTCGCCGGCGTGGGGTTCCAGCTCGCCGCCCTGCCCATCGGGGTCGAGCGGGGCTGGATCGACCGCGCCGACGCCGCCGCCCGCGCCGGGCAGATCCTCTCGGCGCTCGAGTCCGAGCCCAGCAACCGCAAGGCGGGCCTGTTCTACCACTTCATCAATCCCCACGACGCTTCCGCCCGGCGGGTCGGGCGGGAGCTGGTCGTCAGCACGATCGATTCCGCCCTGCTCTTCGCGGGCATGCTCGTCGCCGGCGAGTACTTCGGCACCGACATCCAGGACACCGCCAACCGGCTCTACGCCCAGGCCGACTGGTCCTTCTTCCTGGCCGACCCCGGCGAGGGCGGCCCGACGGGGCGCTATCTCAGCCTCGGCTGGAAACCCGCCTCCGACGACCGACCCACCGGCGACGGCGAGCTGCTTCCCTACTACTGGCTCGACAGCGGCGACGAGCACCGGCTTGCCACCTTCCTGGGTGTCTGCGCGCCCAACCCCGCGTTCCGGGTCCCGACCGAAACCTACTGGGGATTGCGCCGACAGCTCGGATGGCACAAAGGCCAGGGCCACGTGGTCTGGTTCCCCTATTCGGGGGCGCTCTTCACGGCGTTCTTCGCCCACCTCTTTGTGGACTACGCGGCACTCGGCACCGACACCCCCGCCCGGCACGCCCAGACGCACCGGGCCCGCGTCGATTGGTGGGAGAACAGCCGCCGCCTCGTGCACCTGCACCGCGACCGCGCGATCGCCAACCCCCTCGACCTGCCGACCCTCGGCCCCGACGCGTGGGGCTTCTCCGCCAGCGACGGGCCCGACGGCTACCTGGTTTCCCAGCAGTTTCCAGAGCCGGTCACCATGCGCAACGCCCTGCCCGGGCGGGACTTCTCGCGGTACCAGCCCAGCGACAACTGGGGCGACGGCGTGATCGCCCCCTACGCGTCCGGCGCCTCGATCATGTTCGAGCCGGGGTTGGCCGTGGCCGCCCTGCGCCTCGCCCGCGACGCCACCGCGCCCGACGGCGGCCCCGGGGTCTGGCGCGGCGGGCATCCGGGCGGCTGGGGCTTCGCCGACGCCTTCCGCCTCGACGAGCACGGGCACGCCGACTGGATCGCGGAGGACTTCGTGGCCATCAGCCAAGGGCCCCTTCTTTTGGGGATCGAGAACGCGCGGACGGGTCTGATCTGGCGGCTGTTCATGGACAGTCCCCACGTCCGGGACGGTCTGCGGCGCCTGGACCTCGGCCTATCCGAATGAGTTTCTGGGTGGTTATGCTCAGTGTGATCCCGGCGTACGCGCTTGGCGTCCCGGCTCGTGGCGATGCAGAATCTTGATGTTCCCGGCGTTCGCGCTTGCAACGGGGGCCGGATTCTGGCAGAATGTAACCGTTTACATCACTGGATGGCGCGGCCTCCGAAGAGTCCGCGTCCGTCCGGCGACGCAGAGAGAGATGACCAGAACACGAAAGAGGAGGGAATCATGCGAGTGAACACCATCATCGGGACCGGGTTGCTTTTGTGCGCGTCTTCGATGGCCTCCGCGTCGGGCGCGGGCGACATCGCCGGCTTCATCGATCAGCCGCGCCTGTTCAACGACTTCGCCGGCAGTTCGCTGACCTACACCAGCGTCTACAACCCCGCCGGCAGCAGCGTGATGCTCCACGAGGAGAACTACGGCTCCGGCAACTTTGCCAACCGCCACGCCACCTGGTTCGGCGACGGCGGGCCCAACAAGGTCGACTTCAACTACGAGGACGGCTTCGACATCCAGATGACCATGCAGATCAACCAGGCCACCGGCGTCGGAAACGTCGAGGCCGGGTTCCAGGCCGACCTGTTCGGCTTCGGGCTCTTCGGCGTGCTCAGCGCCAGCGGCGAGATCGCCGCCTTCGGCTCCGTCCTGCCGTTCCATTCCTTCGGCGCCGGCGTCTACAACGTCGGCGACGAGGTCATGCTCCGCATGGTCCACAGCCCCGGCGCCGGCCAGTTCTCCGGCACCCCGTCGACCATGGAGTACATGTACAACAACCTCACCACGGGCAGCGGCTGGGTCACCAGCGGCCTGATCGACTTCACCACCACCGAGGGCGGCATCCCCAGCTCCTTCGACTTCTTCGCCGGTGTCGGCGCCCAGATCAACTCGCCCGCGCCCGATGCCGTGGTGGACATCAACTTCTCCAATATCACCACCGCGGTGCCCACCCCGGCCTCGCTCGGCCTGCTCTCGCTGGCCGGGCTCGTCGCGGCCCGCCGGCGTCGCTGAGTTCCTGCCGGGGCTCGGAGCCCCCAGACAAAAACTCCGGTCGGGAAGGCCCCAGCGGGCCTTCCCGGCCCTTCCGAGGCGAACCCGCCTCCGCCGGGACACGCATCTGAACGAGGGACGAGCATGACGCTCAAGAGCAAGTACGGACGCTTCATCGAAGGCGGCCGAGCGTACGAGATCACCGACCACGCGACGCCCAGACCCTGGGTCAACGTCGTCAGCAACGGCCGCTACGGGTTTGTGGTCAGCCAGAACGGCGCGGGCTTCTCGTGGCTCGACCACTGCCAGCTCAACGTGCTGACCCAGTGGCGGATGGACCACATCCGCGACGACCACGGGCGATTCGTGTACCTGGCTGACCTGGACGACGCCGACGCCGTGTGGTCCGTCACGCCGCACCCGTGCCGCGTGCCGCTCGACTCGTACCGCTGCGTGCACCGCGCCGGCAGCACGACCTTCGAGTCTTCCCTGCACGGCATTCACGCCTCGTGGACGCTGGGCGTCGCGCCGGACGATCAGGCCGAGCTGTGGACGCTGACGCTGCGCAACGACACCGATCGTCCGCGCCGGATCCGGGCCGCGGGGTTCTTCCAGTGGTGCTGCGACGCCGCGCCGGACTCGGCCCGCGAGTTCCACCGCCTGTTTTTCACCACCCGCCACGACACCGAGCGCAACGCCGTGCTCGCCACCAAGAACGTCTGGAACGCCCCCTTCGGCACGCCCGACGACCACTGGAACCGCCCGTGGCCCTACATCGCCGGCTTCGCGATGCCCGGCGTCGAGGGCGACCGGGCTTGGGCCACGGCCGACACCGAGGGGTTCCTCGGTCGGCTCGGGGATCAGCGCCGCCCCGCCGCCATGACGGACGGCTGCGAGCCGTCGTTCGGCCGCTTCGCCGACCCGTGCGCCGCGGTCGGCGCCGACATCGAACTCGCCCCGGGCCAGAGCCTCACCCGCGTCTTCGTGCTCGCCGTCGCCGAGGACCAGCCGTCTCTGGAGCGCACACTGGACAAGTTCACGGGCGAGGACGACGTCCGGGCCGCGATGGACGCATCGGCCGCCGGGTGGCACGACCGCCTCTCGCCCACGCGGGTCGAGAGCGAATGCACGGACTTTGATCTGCTCAACAACCACTGGCTGCCCTACCAGGCGATCAGCGCCCGGCTCTGGGCCCGCAGCGGCTACTACCAGCAGTCCGGCGCGTACGGGTTCCGCGATCAGCTCCAGGACAGCCAGGTCTGGCTGCACCGCGAGCCGGACCGCTGCCGGGATCAGATCATGCTCCACGCGGCCCATCAGTTCGCCGACGGCAGCGTGTACCACTGGTGGAACCCCATCACCGAGACCGGCCTGCACGACCAGTGCAGCGACGACTACCTCTGGCTGCCCTTCATCGCCGCCTCGTACATCCGCGAGACCGGCGACACGGCCATCCTCGACCGGACAGCCCCCTTCGTGGACGACAAGACCCCGGCCACGCTCCGCGAGCACGCGAAGCGATCCATCGAGCGGTCGCTGTCCCGCCGGAGCGCCCGCGGGCTTCCGTTGATCGGCGACAACGACTGGAACGACGGCCTCTCCGCCTTGGGCAAGAGCGGCACCGGCGAGTCCGTCTGGGTGGCTTTCTTCCTGATGGTCATCCTCGACGAGTTCGGGCGCGTCCTGGCCGAGACCGGCGACACGCAGACCCCCAAGCGGTACGCCGCCGAGCGCGAGAAGCTCCAGCGTGCGGTGTGCGAGCACGCGTGGGACGGCGCCTGGTTCCGCCGCGCCACCGACTCCAACGGGCGTTGGGTCGGGTCCAAGGACTCGGTCGAGGGCCAGATCTTCCTCAACGCCCAGACCTGGGCCCAGTTCGCCCGGGCCGGCAGCGCCGCCCAGCGCGACCAGGCCTGGGACTCGCTCAAGCAGCGTCTGCTGACGCCCTACGGCCCGCTGCTGCTCGCCCCGGCCTACACCGTGCCGGACCCCGACATCGGCTATCTCTCCCGCTACGCCCCGGGCTCGCGTGAGAACGGCGGCGTGTACATGCACGCGGCCACGTGGGCGCTGGCCGCCGCCGCCCAGCGGCGCGACGTCGCCGCGGTCGGCTCGATCTGGCGCTCCATCTCCCCGCCCCTGCGGTCTCAGGACTCCGACGCGTACGCCGCCGAGCCGTTCTGCCTGCCCGGCAACGTGGACGGGCCGCTCTCGACCAGCCCCGGGCGCGCCGGCTGGACCTGGTACACCGGCTCGGCCGCGTGGCTCGCCCGGGTCGGCGTCGAGCACGTGCTCGGTGCCCGCGCGGAGTGGGGGGGTCTGCGGATCGACCCCTGCCCCATGCCCGAACTCGGCCGCGTCAGGGCCGTCCGACGCTGGCGCGGGCGCGACATCACCATCACCTTCGACGCCGCGGAGTACCGTTCGGACCTGCCCTGCGTGCTCTCGCTGGGCGGCGTGGAACTCGATTCGAATCTCCTCAGCGAGTCGATGATTCCCGCGGGATCGTCCGCTGAGGTCGGCGTCACCTGGGGATCCACCGCGGACACCACGCCGCAGGTCCACGTGTGCAACCGTGAAAGGAGCCCGACATGATCTCGAGGGAATCGAGCCTGCCCGCAATGGTCGGCGTGCGCAGCCGCCGCGCCGGGTTCACGCTGATCGAACTGCTCGTCGTCATCGCCGTGATCGCGCTGCTCATCAGCATCCTGCTGCCCTCGCTCGGGCGGGCGCGCCAGACGGCCCAGAACGTCATCTGCCAGAGCAACCTGCGTCAGATCGGCATCGGCACCCAGATGTATCTCGACGACCAGAAAGACCCCCGGTTCATGGACATGCTCCCGTTCCTGCCGGGCAAAGAGGTCAACCCCCTCACCGGTTCGCACGACTACCGCGCGCACCGCTGGAACGCCATGCGCATCCTCACGCCCTACCTGGGCGGCGAGAGCCAGCCCACGTTCGTGTGCCCGGCGGCCCGCGGCCTGTCCTCCGTGCTCGAATACCAGACGCGCCTTGCCATGGAGTTCAGCGGGCGCGTCCAGGTCCTCGACTACGACCAGGACGGCACCGAGGAGTACACCGAGTACTGGTTCAACGACTCACCGGTCAGCCAGCAGAACCCGTACGTCGGCGTCTCCGGGCAGGCGCTGCGTCTGGTGCGCAACCCCGGCGAGGTCGTGATCGCGATCGACGCGGTCGACTGGATCCCGCGCCACCGCTCGGCCGCGGTCGTGAACACGACGGGGTTCTCGACCATGGGCGCCAGCAACATCCTCCGCGGCGATCTGCGCGTGCAGCAGAAGACCGAGGCCGAGTACATCCTCGAACGCGACTTCTACAAGTCCGCCCCCAACTTCTGGAACTGGGGCCACTACTACCCCGACAACTAGACTGCCCCGCGAGCGTTCACGGCCCGCAGCAAACCCCATCCGTCACGGGAAACACGCGATGAACATCCGAGAAAAGCTCAACCAGCACCCGGCGATCGGGCGCACCATCGCGATCGTCGCGGTGCTGCTCGCGGTCTACCTCGCGTTCCGTTCGGGACGCAACACGGCGCCGGACAGCCTCGAACGCCGCTCCGAGACGGTCACGATCCGCGACACCGAGACCGGCGACGAGTGGACGATGAACCGCGGGCAGTTCGAACGGTTGCTCCTGCTCCAGAACGGGCTGATCGACGAGAACGGCGGCATCCCCAGCCAGTTCTCCGAGGGCCGCCCCACCGGCGTGCTCGTCAACAAGACGGAGTGGCAGGAGACCGTCCAACGCATCAACGACATGAAGCGTCAGATGGGCGCCGGCGGCTGAACCTGCCGGCGCCGGGACGCCCGCCGCCCCGGAAACATGCTCCTCCCCGGATGGCAGGCCGCCCCAGCGCGGCCTGTCATCGCGTAGCGATCGCGCATCGAAGCGGCCGCCCGTGTTACTCGGCCTCGTCCGTTCCGCGGGCGGCCCGGCGGGCGTCGAGCTCGGCCTTGATCTTGTACATCCGCGACTCCGTCAGCGGGTAGGACCGGACGAGCACCAGCGACACCACGCACAGGCACAGCGGCAGGCCGATCTCGAACACCCGCATCATCAGCAGCGTGCCCTCGGTCTGGATCGTTTGCTTCTGGTCGAAGCCGGTCAGCTCGATCAGCACGCCGGCGACCAGGTACGCCACCGCCATGCCCATCTTCATAAACCACCAGAACACCGCGTAGTACGAGCCCTCGCTGCGCGTTCCCGTCTCGAGTTCGTCGGCGTCGCACACGTCGGCCACCATCGCGCTGGCCAGCGTGAAGAACATCAGCATGCCCGCCGCCAGGAACACCGTGGGGATGAGCGCCAGGTAGGGCAGCTCGGGGTTGTAGCAGACGATCTTGAGGGCCTGGGCCCCGCCCATCAGCAGGATCGCCGTCGTCATGGTCTTGTTCTTGCCCAGCCGCCTGCTCATGAACACCAGCGGGAACACCGCGACCACGGACGTGATGCCCCACGCCGTGCCGTTCACGCCCAGCAGCTCCGACGCCGCGTCCCGGTTGCCGGAGAACAGGTAGAACACGGCGATGTAGTTGGCGAACCCGTTGACGAGGTTGAACCCCATCACCGTGGCGAAGACGATCCCGACCAGCAGCAGGAAGTTGCGGTTCGTCCCGGTGTGCCGCAGGCTCGTGAACAGCGATTCGCGGTCCTGCCGGCGGACCTGCTTGAAGTGCCGCTCCTTGCACAGGAAGGCGCACGCGAACGCCGGGATCAGCACGATGCCGCCGGCCAGGTACGCCACCTTACGCATGCCGTCGACCTCGTCGCCGTCGCCCTTGAAGATCTCCCAGTGCGACAGGGCGTAGAACCACGGCGTGATGATCGCGCCGACGTTCCCGATAAAGCTCTTGGCGCTGAACAGCCGCGTGCGCTCGTGGTAGTCGTCGGTCATCTCCATCCCGAGCGCGCCGTGCGGCACCTCGAACACGGTCACCGCCGTGTAGAACAACAGCGACATGCACAGGAAATACCAGAACTGGGCCATCGAGTCCCACTCACGCGGAACCGACCACATCGCCACGAACGACACCGACACGAGCAGCCCGCCTACGAAGATGTACGGGCGCCGGCGACCCCACCGCCCGCGGGTGTTGTCGGAGATGTGGCCCATGATCGGGTCGGTGATCGCGTCCCAGAAGCGGGGGACCATCTGCGCCACGCCCACCAGGATCGCGCTGATCCCGAGCCCCACGTTGAGGATCAGCCCGGACAGCTGGCCGACCGAGTTGAACAGCGCGATCGGCACGAACCCGCCCATCCCGTAGGCGATCAGCTGGACCCAGGGGATCCGGTCGCGGGCGGCGGTGGTGTGGTGTTCGTGCGTGCGGGCCATGGGATCTCCGGAAGCCGACGAACGGGCGGGACATGGGGGGAGGAAAAAGGCCCCACGCCGGGCGTGGGGCCTTTCACATCAGGTTCCGTGCCGGGCCGAAAGCCCCGCGATCACGGGCAGCCGTCGTTGTAGAGGCTGATGAACGCGGCCACGTCGAAGAAGTTGAACGAGCCGAACGGCGCGGCCAAGTCCGCGTCGGGGTCGCCCGCGTTGTACATCGAGATGAACGTGGACACGTCGAAGAAGTTCAGCGTGCCGAACGGCTCGGCCACGTCGGCCGGGCTGCAGCCGGGGCCGCCCATGTCCTGCACTATGCACAGATCGTCGATGAACACCGTGCCGGTGGGCGAGGTGCCCGGCCCGAACTGCCCGCCGAAGAACCGGAACGGCAGCACCGACACGCTCGTCGGGTACGGCGGGAAGTCGCCGACCGCGGCCATCATGTCGTCGGTCACCTCGAACGAGAACGGCATCCAGAAGCCGCCGGTCGACGCGTCCGGGAAGGAGAACTCGAACGCGGTGTAGATCGAGAAGTTCGGCGGCTCGCGCCGGAACTCAAGCTTGACACCGACGATCGTGTCCTGCAGCACCTGACCCTCGGGAACCAGGTAGTAGCCCGACACGGTCACGTCGCCGCCCAGGTACTCGTAGTCCGGGTCGTACAGGTCGCTGCCGTCCGGGCGGAACAGGTTGGTCGTCCAGCCCTTGAAGCGGTCGGCGTCGCCCGCGGCCGGGGTGAGCCGGATGGACTTCTGGCCCGAGCGCACCTCGGCGCCCGGGTCGTTGATGTCGACGTAGTCGTCGCTGGTCATGTTGATGCCGTTCCAGCCGATCGGCAGATCGGGGAAGCCGGGGTTGACGTCCTCGAAGCCGGGGTTGGTCAGCAGGACGCAGTCGTCGCCTGCCTGAACGCCCGCGCCGCAAAGGGCCAGGGCACCGATCGCGGGCACGAGCCCGACGCGCAATCCATTTCTCATCTGTGTTCCCTCCAAGCGAGGCCGGGATTCCGGCCGCCCCTCCAATGTAAAGGTTTTCATCCGCTTGTCAATCCCCTTCGGGCGACATTTCGTCGGACCCTCACGGCTGTAGACCACGAAGCCCTATCGAAATGCGAACATCGTGCATTGGTCGGTCGCGGCACGAGAAAACCCCCGCCGGCTCGCGGGGGTGGATGAGAAACCAGATCTGGGCCGCGGAACTTCCGCGTCGGCTCACGCCGCCGAGCGGGCGAGCCGTGCGTCGATCGCTTCACGCACCGTCGCCAGCAGGTCGCCGGTGTCGAACGGCTTGAGGAGCAGCGCAAAGGCGCCGTGGCCCTCGACCAGCGCACGCACGTGCTCAGATCGTTCGCCTGTTAGGTAGATCACCGGCGTGCCGGCGAAGTCGGACATCTTGTCGAGGCGGTCCTGCACGGTGAAGCCGTCGCCCGCGGGCATGTGCACATCGAGGATGATCACGTCCGGCCCGACGCGCCGGGCCTGTTCGACCGCCTGATAGCCGTCCTGGGCGCACACAACCTCGTACCCCTCGCTCCGCAGCCGCACGGCCAGCGAAGTGAGCAACGCGTGGTCGTCGTCCGCGATGAGAATCTTGCGTGTCATCCTTCGTTTCTCCCGTGCTGTGTGGTGTCGGTTTCGCCCGCGGCAGCACCCGCGGGAGAAAGGGCGGTTCGGATCGCTTCCAGAACAACTTCGGACTCGTACGGCTTGGTCAGGAACCCCGCCGCCCCCGCGTTGAGCGCCTGCTGCTTGACCGTGTCCTGCACGTTGGCCGTCAGCATGATCACGGGGATCACCGCGGTCCGCTGGTCGTCGCGGAGCCGGCGGAGCACCTCCAGCCCGTCCATGTCGGGCATGCGCAGGTCCAGCAGGATCAGCTCCGGGGGGTTGGCGCAGGCCGCGGCCAGCCCGGCCGGGCCGTCGCTCGCGGTCTCGACGGAGAAGCCGTGGGCCGCCAGTCGCGCCCGCAACGCCAGCTGGATCGCCCATTCGTCATCGATGATCAGAACGCGGTGTCCCACGGCACACCTCCCCCGCAATCGCGTTTCGCACCGCGGACGCGGCCTCGTCGTGCCCGTCCGCCCACACCCAGGACCCGCACACCTCGATGGCCAGCGGCCCGACCGAATCGGGCCGGTCTCCGATCTGCTGCGCCCGGGCCGCCAGGATCCGATCGACCCAGCCCCCGATGGAGTCCGTGCAGCCGAGCACCCACCAGGAGCGGGGTTGCCCGCCTCGGGGTTCGCGCCCGCCGGGGCCGTCCCCGGGCAGGACCAGGTCCGTCGCGTAGGTCATCGACGCGAGGAACGCCCCGGGCTCGCCCGGGTCGGCGCCGGCGTCCGTGGTCGCCCGCAGCAGCGCCAGCGTCGGCCCGGGGCGCTCGATGGCCGAGAGCGACTCGAAGTAGTGCGACAGGACCGAGCCGGTATCGCAGGCCGGCAGGGTGAACGAGAACGTGGACCCCGCTCCCTTGCGGCTGAGCACCGAGATCCGTCCCAGGTTCAGCCCCGTCAGTTCGTGCGCAATGCTCAGGCCCAGCCCGAACCCCTTGGCTGTGACGTCGCGCCCCGAGTCGGTCTGCTGGAACCGTCCGAAGATCTGCGCGATCTCCTCCGCGGACAGCCCCGGCCCCCGGTCCGTCACCGAAACAGAGATCTCGCCCTGCCGCGGCCCGGACCCTGCCGAGAGCACGATCTGACCTCCCTCGGGCGAGAACTTGATCGCGTTGGTCATCAGGTTGGTGATCACCCGCCGCACCTTCTCCTCGTCGGCGAACACCCGATCAAGCCCGTCGGCGATCTCCTCGACGATTCGGATCGACCGCGAGGACGCCTTGCGCTCCAGGGTCGGGCGCACGGCCTCGAAGATGTCCGCGACGGTGTGACCCTGCCGCTCCACCCGCAGGATTCCCGCGCGCAGCTTGCTGGAGTCGAGCAGGTCCTCGACCATGTGGTTCAGGTCCACCACCGCGCCGGACATGATCTCCAGGTACCGGGCCTGGTCGTCCGAAACCGGCCCGGCGATCCCATCGCGGATGATCGACGCGAACTCCTTGATCACCGCCAGCGGCGTGCGGAACTCATGAGAGACGTCGTCCACCACGCGGTGGGCCCGGTCCGCCATCCGCGAGAGCTCGACGTTCTGCTGGCCGATGATCCGGCGCGATTGCAGCAGCGTGCCCTCGACCCGTTTGCGTTCGGAGATGTTCTGGATGAAACCGTGCCAGAGCGTGCCGCCGTCGGGCTCGCGCTGGGGAACGGCGTTGCCGAGCAGCCATTCCTCCGTCCCGTCCTCGAACCGCACCCGGTACTCGCACTTCCACGGGGCCAGCGTGCGGTGCGATTCCGTGATCGACGCCTCGACCGCCGCCCGGTCCTCGGGGTGCAGCACGGCGAACACCGCCGCCGCGTCGTGCTCGACGTCCTCGGGCGAGACCCGGTAGATCTCCCGGATGCGGTCGCTCGCGTACGGGAACGACGAGGAGCCGTCCGGGCCGCTGCGGAACTGGTAGATCACGCCCGGCACCTGCGACGCGATCTTGGTCAGCCGCTCGAGCAGCTGGCGGTGCTGCTCGGACTGAGCCCGGAGCCGCCGGTTGTAGCGGTACATCTCCAGCTGCGACGCGACCAGCCCGCCCAGGGTCTTGAGGCTCTCGATCTGGCCGTCGGTCATGGTCCTGGGCTGGTTGTCGATCACGCACAGGCTGCCCACCGGCGGATCGTCGAGCGTTTGCAGCGGAACCCCCGCGTAGAAGCGGATGCTCGGGTCGCCGGTGACCAGCGAGTTGTCCGCGAACCGCGGGTCCAGCGTCGCGTCCCCGACGATCAACGGCGTGTCCTGAAGGATCGTGTGCGCACAGAACGCCACGTCCCTGGGCGTCTCCCGGCACTCCAGCCCGTGGATCGCCGAGAACCACTGGCGGTCCTTGTCGACGAGGCTCACCGCGGCGATCGGCGTCTGGCAGATCTCGCTCGCCAGGCGGACGGCCGCCTCCTGGAGGTGGTTGGGAAGCGCACCGACCAGCCCGGTCTCCGCCACGGCGGCGAGGCGTTGTGCTTCTTTGGGATGCTCTGGTGCTCGCACGGTGTCCCTCCGCGACCGCCGCGCCGAGCGCGGCGCGGTCCATCGTTCAAAGCGGACATCGGGAGCCTGTCGGTTCGAGTCCACCGGATCCCGGCGAACGGCCGGAAAAGCAGACAGCCATATCCGTTGTAATCCCTGGTCCCTGGGCGGTACGCCGCCCCCGCGTCTGGCCCGTTCACCGCATTACGCGCCGGAAAAGCCCCGTTTGAGCGGCTGTCCCGTGCGCGAGGGTTCCTCCCGTACAGCGCGCAACCGCATCGGCGTTTGTCATTGATTAGACTGAAATCGGCCGCTCAAGCGGCTGCGCCAACCCAGCGCCCGACGCCCCGGCCGTGGCGTTGCTCCGCTCGGAGGCGGCCTTTGACCATCGGATCAGAACGCACACGCCTGCACAGGACACCAGCCATGGGCAACACCTTTGTCTCACGCGTCGGCGGAGTGATCAGTGCCGACATCGCCGTTCCCGAGCACGAACGTGAGGTGCGCTTCTACGCCCGGGTGCTCGGTACCGGCGACGAGCCGCTCTGGCGTGAGGACCTGATGAACAACCTCGGCACGCCGGTCATCGGCCTGGGCGCACGCACCGCGGAGTACGAGCGGCTCCCGCTCCAATGGATGCCGCACATCCAGGTCGCCGATGTCGCGGCCAGCGCGCAGCGTGCGGTCGACCTCGGGGGGCGGGAGCTCATGCACGGCAAGGACGACCAGGGTCGCAGCCAGTGGGCCGTGCTGCTCGATCCGAACGGGGCGGCGTTCGGGATCATCCCGGTCGTCCCCGCGGAGGCGATGCCCCCGGCCGACGGCGGCGCCGCGGCGCGTGCGGGTTGCATCGCGTGGCTCGACCTCACGGTCCCCGATGCTTTGGCCACCCGCGACTTCTACCGGAAGGTCGTCGGCTGGTCCGTTCAGGACGTCGAGATGAAGGACGCGGGCGGGCGCTACGCCGACTTCAACATGCTCGGCGGCGACGGGCAACCGGCCGCCGGCGTCTGCCATGCGCGGGGCGTCAACCGGGACCTGCCGCCGGTCTGGATGATTTACCTCCCGGTCGCGGACCTGGCCGAGAGCCTCCGACGCGTGCGAGCGGAAGGTGGCGTGGTCATCAAGGAGATGCGCGGGTCCGATGGGACTCTGACCTGCGCCGTGATCCAGGACCCGGTGGGCGTGAGCCTGGCGCTGGCCCCCAAGTGAATCACACGGGTGCTGTGCGTGGTCCCGCGTCCGAGTCGATCGCGTTGGGCAGCGGACCTCCAAGGCCGAACTATTCGAGCATCGCGCGGATCTGCTCGGGGGTCATCCCCAGCTGCGCGAGGTGCTCGCGTGTCTGGGCCCTCAGATCGTCGGCGCCGGATGTGTCGCCGGTCCGCACGCGCCCGGAGATCCGCACGCTCATGGCGCTGACGAAGTTCATGGCGTGGCGCGGCTCGCGGAGGTTCCGGATCGCGTCCGCGCAGAGTTGCTCGGCGGCCGCGTGGTCTTCCAGATGGTGGCAGACCTGACCCAGGACAATCTGCGTGGAGGTGATCTGGGCGTGCCCGGGGGGCCACAGGTCTTGCTTGAGCGCCAGCGCCCGCTCCAGCGCGGAGCGCGCCTCGACGAAACGCTCGGCGTACTGGTACAGCCGCCCGAGCTCGGCGAGGGCGTTGGCGTACTGGATCGATTCGTTGCCCATGCCGCGGGCCACCGACTCGAGGTCGGCCAGAGCAAAGGGGATGCCCTCCTCCGGACGTCCGAGCTTCCCGTAGATCCGTGCGAGCCCCCTGCGGATGGACTCGGTCGTGAAATGGTCGTACCCGAAAACGCGGATGGACCGCGCGTACGCCGTGTTCAAGAGTTCGGCGGTCGCTTCGGACGGGGCGTACGCCGTCATCGCGTCGCCGTACATGGACATGCTGTCGATGACGTACCCGTGATCGGGCGGGAAGTGGCTCGAGGCGAGCTCGTAGAGGCGTCGGTTGGTTTCGAGCTGATCGCCGGGCGTGGGACCGAAACGCTGCTGCATGCCCAGGGCGAACAGCGCGTGGTACATCTCGGAAGGATCGACGTCGGGCAGCGTCTCATAGACGGAGATGATGCGTTCCAGGTTCTCGATCGTTCCCTGCGATCGCTGGAGCACACGCAGGCGGCGGGGGTCTTCCTCGCCGAACAACTGCGCCGATTCTTCTTCCGCGAGGGCGATCTGTTCCTTCCACCCGTCCATCCCGTGGCCCCAGAGCAGGTCGTGGAGCCGGATGCGGAGCTCGATCACCTCCGCGCTCGGAACCCCGTAGAAATCAATGGCGAAATCGAGCGCACGCCGGACGGTCGCGGTACCCAGTTCGGGATAGCCCGACTGGGTCTGGAAGCGGCCGATGCCCTCGAGCATGGGCAGCATCCGCTCGGGGTCATCGGCGAGGCCGCCGGCTGCCCGATCGGCGATGTCCTGCATGGCCGCACCGGTCAGGATCGGGGCGGACCCGCGCGCGTTGCTGTCCGCGGTGAGCAGGAGCATCTCGAGCATGAAGTCGCCGATGAAGGCGACCCGGTCGGTGCTGGCCCGGGCCCGGTCGCGTTCCACATTGGCCTCGTGCCACTTGAGCGCCGCAACCCCCATCGCTCCGAGCAGGGCGACGCCCAGCAAGCCCGCCAGCGAGACCGAGGCCCGGTGACGGCGCACAAACTTGCGTGAGAGATAGACGATGCTCGGGGGCGACGCGGAAACCGGGCGGCCGTCGAGGTACCGGCGGAGATCGTCGCCCATCGCCTGCGCGGAGGGGTAGCGCAGCTCCGGATCGTCCGCGCACGCCTTGAGCACGATCCGGTCCAGATCGCCGCGCAGGGACTTGGGGTGCGTGGTGGTTCGGCCCGTCCGTTCCGCGGCGATCTTGCTGGGGCGTGTGAGGCCGGACCCGGGGTCGCCGCCTCCGCTCGATCCGGCGGCCGGCACGTCGCCCGCGAGCAGCTCGCACAGCATCGCCCCCATCGCGTACACGTCGACGCGGACGTCCCCTGTTTCTTTGCCGGTGCGTTGCTCGGGGCTCATGTACCGCGGCGTCCCGAGCCGCACGTGGGCGCTGGTGTGCGGGCCGCCGGGATCGCTCTCGAGCAGCTTCGCGATGCCGAAGTCGATGACGCGCGGCCTCTGCTCGCCGCCCCGCGACTCGACGAGAATGTTCGCGGGCTTGAGGTCGCGATGGATCACCGCCCGCTGGTGGGCGTGCTGCACCGCGTCGCAGACCCGCGCCATGAGCGCGACCCGCTGCCTCGTGGTCAGCCCCAAAGCCGTGCACGCCTCGCCCAGGGGCGCGGCGTCGATCAGCTCCATCGCCACGAACGGCTGGCCCTGGTCGGTCAACCCCGCGTCGTAGACCTTCGCGATCGACTCGTGGCTCATGCGCGCCAGCATGACCGACTCGGCCCGGAACCGCGCGATGGCGTCCTCGCCGACGAACTCACGCCGGAGCACCTTGATGGCGACCTCGCGATCGATCGGCGTCCGCTGCCGCGCCGCGTACACGATCCCGAACCCGCCGCGACCGAGCTCCCGCAGGATCTCATAGCCCGCCACGGTCGGCACGGGCACGCCAGCGTCCGACCCCGGCACCGTGTCGTGGGTCGCGGACGCTCCGGGACGGGGGCTGTCGTCCAGCAGGACGCCGGACGCCCGCTGATGAGCCGCCAGCAACGCCTCGACCGCGGAACGCACCGAGGGCGTCGCGGCGCGGAGCATGCGGCACGAGTCTTCGTCGCCGCCTCGGGAGCGGGCCTCGATGACCGCCCCGAAAAGCTCTTTGATCGCCGACAGCTCGGTTTCTGTTTGCCCGGCGCCCGCACGCCCGTCGTGCGTCATGGGTCAACCCCGACCCGGTCGGCCGGCAGGTCGAGCAGTTGCTGGAGGCGTGCGCGGGCGAACTCCCAGTCCCGTTTGATGGTGCGCTCCGAGACGCCCAGCATCTCGGCGATCTCGAGCAGGGACCGTCCCGCATAGAACCGCAGCTGGACCACGTCGGCGGAGCGCTTGTCCTCGGCCTCGAGGGTGTTCAGAGCCTCGTCGAGCGCCATCAGATCGTGCGGGTCCGCGTCCTGCGAGGCGATCTCGAGATCGGCGCTGATCACGTGCCGGCCCTTCCCGGGCGATCGCTTGGCGGCCGCCTTGCCGCGTGCGTGATCGATCAGAATGCGACGCATGGCGACCGACGCCGCCTTGAAGAACGCGTGACGGTGGGCGAAGCTCATTTCTGTCGGCGTCACCCCACCGAAGAGCCTCAGATAGGACTCGTTCACCAGCGCGGTCGCGCCCAGGGTGTGCCCGGGCCGCTCGTGCCGCATGAACGAGGCGGCGATCGTCCGCAGCTCGCGATAGACCTCCGTGAACAGCTGTTCCTGAGCCTGGGCGCGCCCCGATTGGGCACGCTCGATGAGCAGCGTGAGATCGCCCCGCGGCAGGCCGCGCTCCGGCCCCGGTTGTTCCCGATGCTCTGACATCGCAGCGCTGCCCCCGCCGGTCCGAGTGGTCCTCGCCCGCCCCCGTCGGCCGTCGGGGTGGAGTATACCAATCGGCCCGGGGCCGGCGCACGCTCTTTTCCTGTCCCGAGCGTGGTCGGAGCGGCTGGCGATGGGTGTCAACATGGGTTTGTTCCGAAGCAGGGGTTGAAGGAAAGCGGGCCGGCGAGCCGTACAAAGCGGCCGGACGGGACACCGCTGTCCGGCCCGGCACGCCCGCACCCGTGGAGGAACCCTTCTCACGACCGGCCGATCCGGGGTGGTCAGCAGCCGAGCTGAAGCCGGCCGACAAAGATCGCGACGTCGAAGAAGTTCAGCAGCCCGTCATCGTTCAGGTCCGCCGCCGGATCCATCCCGTTGAACATCGCCAGATAGGCCGACAGGTCAAAGAAGTTGGCCAGGCCGTCCGCGTTGAGGTCGGCCAAACAGGTCACGAACACCTCGATCGAGTTGCTGCCGACGGTGACGTGGGCCCGGCGGTTGAACCCCATCCCGGAATCGTCGATGCCGTCGAAGGCGCCGCTGATGCTCGAGGCGGTGAGGATGGTCACGGTCTCGCCGACGGGGGCGTCGTTGTTCCCCGCCCAGTCCAGGACGAGCGTGCCGTCGAGGTGGGCATTGTCCAGCACGACGAACCTCTCGGAAGTGACCGGAGCGAGCACGTCGCCCATGTCGACCCGCAACGACGCGGTGCTCTCGAGCGTGAGCGAGCCCATCGTCGCCTGGTTGTCCTGGAACAAACTCCAGATGTGCACTTCTCCGGCGCTGACGAGACTCACGTCGCTCAGGCTCGCATCCTCCTGAAAGAAGACGCGCTTCGAGCTCGAAACAGCCTTGATGGTGCCCTCGCCGATGAACGTCGCGTCCGGCCCGAACCAGGTCTCGCCGTCGACCTCCAGCACTCCGGAGATGGTGTTCACGCTCTGGTTGTTGAACTCGATCCGGTCGACAGGGTCGATCCCCGTGGTGCGGAGCAGCGAAACGCCCTGCGCCGTCAGATCGCCGGAGTTCGAGAAATCACTGAGCACAACGAACCCAGAGTTGAGGTGCATTGATCCGCGTTCCCCGTTCTGATCGCGGATGACAAGATTGACGTCGGCGTTGAGCACCTCCCGAACGCCCGCCCCGTCGCCGACGAAGATGGACCCGGTGAAGAACTGGCTCGCCCCGTTCGCCTGCATGTTCATGACCAGGTCCCCGGTCTGAGCGCGCAGCACGCCGTTCGCGGGGCTGGAGTCTCCGTCCATATCGACGACACCCAACTGGAGCGTCCCGCCGTCCGCGGTAATCTCGCCGTTGTTGATCACGGCCGAGCCGATGACGCCGGTCCCCCGGACGGTGCCCGCGTTGTCGATGCGTCGCCCGGTGATCGCACCGGAGTCGAGCACGATCTGTCCGTTGCTCCGCCATGTGTCAGCGCCCGAGTGGGCCGCGACGTGCAGCGCCCCGTCGATGTTCAGCGTGCCGCCGAAGCTCGGGAACGCGCCGATATCGATCGATCCGACGTCCAGCGAGAGGGTCGAGCCGTTCGCGATGTTGACGACCTTGTCGCCCGTGCCGTCCAGGTCGAACTCGCTCCCGGCTCCCATGCTGATGCTGGAAAGTCCGCCGGTGACGCTCAGGGTGCTGCCGGCCTTGGCCAGCTGAACCCGGGTGCCGGGCACGCTGGCCTGAACATTCAACGAATCGAAGATCAGCAAGCCGGCCGGCACGGAGAGGAACGCGTCCGCCTCCAGCGCGACCGTCCCGCGCAGCGCGACGAGCGGCGCGTCGATGACTCCGTAGCCGGTCACCTCAACGTGCCCGTAGGAATCGACCGCCGACGCCTCGATCCGTGCGGTGCTCTGGCTGTTGAGCCCGCGCAGCTCCAGTTCCGAACCGTTCCCGGCGACAAAGGCCTGGTCGCTGACGAAGCGTGCGGTGCCGCCCAGGCCCGAGACGGAGATCCGTCCGCCCAGCGATCCGGCGTATGGCAGCTCGTTGTGGACGGTCTTGCCGTCCCAGACGATGATCGACGCGCCGGCGCTCGTCCAGTTCAGCCTCGACGTGCTCGACACGGTGCGCCGCATCCGGAGCGTGTCGCCCACCGCGCCGGCCATGGCCCAGATCGTGCCGGTGGTCAGGTCCATGTTCCCCGAGGTGCTGTTCATCTCAAGGATTCCCGTCCCCAGCACCCCGCCGTTGTTGGTGATGACCAGGGCCTCGTCGAACTGGGCAAGCCCGTTGTACATCGCGAGGATGCCCGCGGAGATCGTCAGCGTGTCGGTGTCGAAATCACGCGTGGATGGCGACTCGGTGACGCTCAGCGAACTGCCCGCTCCGATCAGCTGCGTGTCCGCGTTGACGAACACGGTGTTCCCGCCGCTGTAGACGGCCGCGCCGTTGAGGATGTTCAGCGTCCCGACGGCCAGGTTCTGGTTGAGCGTGGCCGACACGAGCTGGCCGCTGACGGTCGCCGTGTCCAGGATCGAGTCGGGGTACTGCCCCGCCGGCCCGTTCCACATGGCCGGGTTCTCCCAGGCCCCGCTCCCGGCCAGCCAGGTGAAGATGTCGGCCCGGGCCGAACCGGCGCCGGCCATGAGCATGCTTGCGAAGAGAACCCGTGAATGAGCCTGCATGGAAGATCCGATCGCTTGGGTGTCCTAGGTGCGTTCCACGCGAATCCGCACGCGTGCCACAACCCAAGCGAGATTTCCCGGCGGCAGGTGACATTGAATCCGTCAAAATGCCCTCCGGTGCCGCCCAACGCGGCCGCAACCGTCCCGCTCCCAAAAAAAGGGCCCCGTTCTCGGACGGGGAACGAGGCCAAAGCAATCGCCGGCAATCGGATCGACCCGGAGCAGCCCCTGCAGGGACGCGCTGGTCATCGGCACATGGAGATTCCAGCCACCGCACGCCGCTTGGCCCGCACCACCATCGCCTCCCGACCGCCCCGGGCGGCACGGGCCCGTCGCTACAATGCCCGCTATGCCACGACGCGCCGCTGTTGTCACCGCCCTGCGAACCCCGATCGCCCGGTTCGGTGGCGCCCTCTCCCAGGTTCGCCCCGACGATCTCGCCGCCTTCATCATCCGGCAGATCGTCGACCGATCGGGCATCGACCCCGCGCTGATCGACGACGTGTATTTCGGCGCGGCCAACCAGGCCGGCGAGGACAACCGCAACGTGGCGCGCATGGCGGCGCTCATCGCGGGGCTGCCGCCCACCGTGCCCGGCTCGACCGTCAATCGGCTCTGCGCCTCGGGCCTGGACGCGATCAACATCGCCGCCCGGATGATCGAGGCCGACCACGGGGACGTCTTCGTCGCCGGCGGTGTCGAGTCGATGACCCGGGCGCCGTACGTGCTCAGCAAACCCGACGCGGCGTTCGGCCGCAACCAGGAACTCTTCGACACCTCCATCGGCTGGCGGTTCGTCAACCCGCGCCTCGCCGAGTTGCACCACCCGTTCGCCATGGGCGAGACGGCCGAGAACGTGGCGCGAAAGCACGGGATCAGCCGCGCCGATCAGGACGCCTTCGCCCTGGCCAGCCAGCAGAAGTGGGCGGCCGCCCACGCCAAGGGCTCGTTCAAGGACGAGATCGCGCCGTTCCCCATCCCGCAGCGCAAGGGCGATCCGCTCCGCTTCGACACCGACGAGCACCCCCGGCCGGACACCACCATCCAGAAGCTCGCCGCGCTCCGCCCCGTCTTCGCCAAGGACGACCAGGGCACCGTCACCGCGGGCAACTCCTCGGGCATCAACGACGGTTCCGCGGCCCTGCTGCTCGTCGAGGAATCCCGCGCCCGCGAGCTCGGGCTCACACCGCTGGCGTTCGTGGGCCCCAGCGCGGCCGCCGGTGTGGACCCGGCCTACATGGGCGTCGGGCCGGTCCCCGCGGTCCGCAAGGCCCTGGGCCGGGCCGGGATCACGCTCGGAGACATCGGCCTGATCGAACTCAACGAGGCGTTCGCGGCCCAGTCGCTCGCCTGCGCCCGCGAGCTGGACATCCCCGATGATCGGCTCAACGTCAACGGCGGCGCGATCGCCATGGGCCACCCGCTGGGGTGCAGCGGGGCCCGCATCGCCACCACACTCATCCACGAGATGGTCCGCTCCGACACCCCCCGCGGGCTCGCGTCGCTCTGTGTGGGCGTGGGGCAGGGCCTGGCGACCGTGTTCGAACGCCGCTGAGCCCCGCGCACCGCGGGCCGATCAGGCGCCCGCGACCACCTTCTCGAACCCGCGCCGGAAGGCGTCCACGAGCCCGTCGATCTCCGCCTCGCCCATCGGCGTGGACAGCGCGGACGAGCAGGTATTGATCAGCATGTACCCCTCGTCGAACATGTGATCGAGCAGCATCTTCAGCCGCCGGTTCTCATCCGCGGACAGGTACGCCTCGCGGTAGTTCCGCGGCGCGTGCGCCTTGACGTGCACCCGGAACATCGACCCAACCCCGGTCACGCTCGCGCCAACGCCGGTCGAGCGGATCGCCTCGTTGATCCCGTCCACGGCCCGCGTGGCCAGGGCGTTGAGCCGTTGCACCGCGGCCTCGTCGAACCGCTCCATCGTCACCAGACCCGCGGTCATGCCGATCGGGTTCGCCGAGAACGTGCCCGAGTGCGGGAACAGGTACCGGCCCGACTTCGGGTTGAGCACGTCCATCACGTCCGCACGCCCCGTCACCGCTCCGATCGGAAAGCCGCCCCCGATCATCTTGCCCAGCGCGGTCAGATCCGCGGTGAGCCCGTAGCGCGACTGCAGGCCGCCGAACTCGGACCGGAACGTGATCACCTCGTCGAGCACCAGCAGAACGTCGTTCCGCGTCGCCCAGTCGCGGATGGCCTCGACGAACGCCGGCTCCGCCGGGTTGAGCCCGACGCGGTGCGGCATCAGGTCCAGCACGATGCAGGCGAGCCGCTCGGCGTGCCGGTCGAGCAGCGCGATCGACCCCTCCGCGTCGTTGAAGGGGATCACCACGACGTCGTCCACCGCCGAACCGGGCGTCCCCGAGACCAGCGGCACGCCGGTGGGCCTGGCCGCGTCGCCCCAGCGGTCCGGCCCGGGCGCCTGGCTCACCTCCACGTAGTCGTACCCGCCGTGGTAGGCCCCCTCCGCCTTGGCGATCATCGGACGCCCCGTAAAGGCCCTCGCCGCTTTGATCGCCACCATCACCGCCTCGGTGCCGGAGTTGACGAATCGCAGCCGCTCGAACCCGCTGTTGCGCGCGGTCAGCGCCTCGGCGTAGCGGATCTCGATCTCGGTGCCCATGTTGAACGCGGTGCCCCTGGCCAGCTGCTGCTCGACCGCCCGGATCATGACCGGGTCCGCGTGCCCGTGGATGAGCGAGGCCATGTTGTTGGCAAAGTCGATCCGAGTCACGCCCTCCACGTCCACCAGCCGGCAGCCCGACCCGTGATCGACGTAGAGCGGATGCGGCTCGCGCAGCACCGCGTTGCGGCTCACGCCCCCCGGCAGCACGCCCAGGGCCCGGGCGAAGAGTGCGGCACTCCTGGACGTTTCCACGTTCGTACTCACGCGAGCGACCCCCGTTGTTGGTGCGCCATCGGCAGCAGCGGCGCACCCGTGCGCCGCGCCACCTCGTCGAAGCCGACGCCCGGGCTCAGCTCCACCAGCCGGAAGCCCTCCGGCGTGATATCGATCACCGCCAGCTCCGTGTACACCCGGTCGATCACCCGGCGCCCGGTCAGCGGATAGGTGCAGGACTCAACCAGCTTGGGCTCGCCGTGCTTCGTGCAGTGCTGGGTGATGACGTACACCGACTTGACCCCGGCCACCAGGTCCATGGCGCCGCCCACCGCGGGAATGGCGTCCGGCTCGCCGGTGGACCAGTTCGCGAGGTCTCCGTGCTGCGAGACCTGCATCGCGCCCAGCACGCAAAGATCGATGTGCCCGCCCCGGATCATCGCGAAGCTGTCCGCGTGGTGGAAGTACGCCGCCCCGGGGATGCTCGTCACCCGGCGCTTGCCCGCGTTGATCAGCTCCGGGTCGCCACCGCCCGCTTCCGGCGACGGCCCCATCCCGAGCAGACCGTTCTCGGTGTGGTAGATCAGCGTGCGGTCGTCCGGCACGAACCTGGCCACCAGCTCGGGGATCCCGATGCCCAGATTCACGTACGACCCGTTGGGGATGTCCCGCGCCAGCCGCTCGGCCATCTCCTCCCGCGTCCATCCGGCGATCTCGTGCTGTTCGGTCATGGGTACGACACTCCCGCGGCCACCAGGTCCGACTCGTACACCGGGTTCGCCACCCCGACCACCCGAGCGACGAAAATGCCCGGTGTCACCACGATCTCCGGGTCGATGGCCCCCGGCTCGACGATCTCGTCAACCTGCACCATCGCGACCTTCGCCGCCATCGCCATCAGCGGCCCGAAGTTGCGGGCCGTCTTGTTGTATGTGACGTTGCCGAAGGTGTCCGCCCGCCGGCCCTTGATCAGCGCAAAGTCGGCCCGCAGCCCACGCTCGAGCACGTACTCACGCCCGTCGAACGACCGGCACTCTTTGCCCTCCGCCAGCGGCGTGCCCACCGCGGCCGGCGTGTAGAACGCCGGGATCCCCGCCCCGCCCGCGCGGATCCGTTCCGCCAGCGTTCCCTGCGGCACCAGCTCGAGCCGGGTCTTCCCGCTGCGGTACAACTCCGGGAACACCGTCGAGTTGGCCGTCCGCGGGAACGAGCAGATGATCTTGGAAACCCGCTCGGCCCTGAGCAGCGCCGCCAGCCCCACCTCACCGCTGCCGGTGTTGTTGCTGACGACCGTCAGGTCCTTGGCCCCCTGATCGATCAGCGCGTGGATCAGTTCGATCGGGCTGCCGGCCTCGCCGAACCCGCCGATCATGACCGTCGCGCCGTCGAACACGTCCGCGACGGCCTCCGCGACACTCGGCACTTCTTTGTTGATCATCGCTGTCCTACTTGTGCGCGAGTTTCGGGTTGGTCACCCGTGCGTAGTCGAACAACCCCGCCTCGTCGAAGAGCACGCGGTCCGCGTACCCGTCGAACCAGACCGCCTTCGGGTTGCGACCGACGATGCACACCTTGCCGCGATCGCTCGCGCCGCCCGCGTTGCGCAGGATCTTGAAGATCACCACGCCGTTCTCGCTGCCCGCCAGCCCCGGGATCGGCTCGTTCGTCACCGCGGCCACCTCGGTCTTGCCCTTGTAGTGCGTGATCGAGAGCCGCGCGTGGGTCTCCACGCCCGAGAGCCCCTTCTGGGACTCGTTGAGGATGTTCCAGGCCGTTTCGATCGGGATGTTGAACGCTTTGTACGCGACGATGTCACGCCCGCAGAAGAAGTAGTGGTTCTCCGCGCCCACCCGCTTCATCTCCCGCTGCATGATGCGCAACGCGTCCGGGTCATTATTGATGTCCCGGATGATCGGCGTCTGGTTCTCCACGGTGATCCAGCCGCGGGCGAGCAGCCCCCGCATCGCCGCCTCGGTCTCCGGAACCCAACTGAGGATCCCCATCTCGTCCTGCTCGTACTGCCCGTCGTCGTTCTTGACGAGAAACTCGTCGGGATGCTCGAAGTGCACCATCATGTGCAACCCCACCCGCGGGTACGCGGCGTGGAACTCATCGAGCATCGCGAAGAAGTTGTCGTCGAACCGCTGCGGGAAGAACGCCATCTCCTTCGTGCCGATCCGGATCGACTCGATGCCGACCTCGGCCAGCGCCGCCAGCCACGCGGCGATCTTCGAGTTGTTCAGCACCATCGGGTCCCCGCCCGAGAGCAGGATCTCCCGCAGCTTCTCGCGCCCGGACTCGGGGTGCCGCCCGCCGTTGGCCGCCACTTCCTCGTTGAACGAGCGGACGTACGCGACGATCTCGGGGATCTTCGCCAGGCCCTTCTTCGCCACCGTCCCGTCCTGCCGCGCGATCTCCTTCCGCGCGATCAGCTCCTCGCGATAGCAGAACCGGCAGTGGGCCGAGCACGTGGACACCACGTACATCAGCCCCATCTCGTACTTGTGCAGCAGCCCCTCGACCGGGCTGTAATCCATCTGGTTCCCCGGATCCTCCGACCCCGCCAGATCGACGGTCTCGTCCGGGCTGGCCTTGACCAGCCGCTGGATCGCCGGGCTCCGCTTGGCCAGCTCATAGAAGTGCCGCGTGATCTTCACCGGCATCCGCTTCTCGACATCGCGCTCGGTGCCCTTGAGCACCCGCAGCTGCACGATCTCGTCCGAGCTGTAAAACCCCATCATGTCCTCGGGCGCCTTCTCGTCCAGGAACGGAGCCAGCCCGTTGATGATCTCCCGCTTGTACTGCGTGTCGATCACACGATCGAGGAATGCCTGTTCCTTCTCGGTCCGGGTGTATTCCGTCGTCTGCGGCATGTTCAAAGCTCCGTGCTGAGGCAAGGTCGGTGGGATCGGTGTAGCAATCGGGGGCGGTCTGGGCTCCTGCAAGCGGAAAAACACCGGACGATCCACATTCTATGACAACCGCCATCGGACCGCCAGAAATGTTTCTCAAGGCCCAGCCACGCAACCCCCCGCAATCCGCCCGCGACGCACACCGGAAAGCCTTTCGCGGCTATGTCCACGCCACCCCTCGCCCGATCCGGCTCCTCGGTATCGGACCTGAGTCTCCAAAGCCCCTGGCGCCAAACCGTTCGGATCCCCGTGCGGAGCGTCGGACGTAGGCACAGCGCACCGCGTGAATTCCCGCCGACTTTGGACGGGGACAAACCCGGGCGAAACCGTGCCAATGAACCCGGATCAGCCCCCGCTACGCCCCAAAATGACCGAAACGGCCTCCCCGCAGGAACACCGTTTCACACGGATCACAAAACAACGGAGGGGGGGACTGATTAGCGCAGGCATGGCGGATGAGCCCGAATCGCGGCATTTGCCATAAAGCGAGCTGTATTAAAGTGTTAGCCGCATGCCGCCCTTCCGGCTCAAGCACGCGTTCTGCCGGCTTTGAACCTCGGAACTAGGGCACTCCTAAAACAGTAGCTGCAGTCGCGAGCATCTGTGACGGCCGTCGCACCTGCAGCGGCTGAGGACGGTGACTTGACGTCATTCCGATTGACGATCGCCGTCAACTTGACCCCTGCGCCCCTCAGAATTCCACTTCTCTGGCTGACATGTCGGGCACGGCTTCCGGCCACTCCCTTTCGGCGCTTGGAGCACATACTCGACGTCCTCGAACTCAATATCTGGGCACGACGGACGGTGGTAGAGATCCGAAACCTTCGAGATCGCGAAACCGCCATCTGAGTTCTCGATCGACAGCTTCAGCGCGGCTGCCGCGTCCGCGATTCCGAGTATCGGTTTCACCTTCATCCGGGCGAGCACCACGATGTCACTCGACTTGGGAAGTTCGGTCGAGGCATCACGGAGTGCACTCTGTGCAGCTTCTCGCTTTGTCTTGGCATCCTCATTCTCTGGCTCTTCATCGATCACGATGCTCGCCCGAGTCGGATCCGCTGTAGTCCGACCTGCCAACGCGTTCGCTGTATCGATCAGCAGGATTGCCTTGGGATCTGTGTAGGGGTATCTGAGCACGTGGAGCCCTTCCCAATCACCAACGCTCGCCGATCCGTACTTACGCCGTCCTTCGATCTGCCAGAGAGGCTTTCGGAACAGTGCGCCGGCGAACCGTTCCTCCCGAGGAAGTACCAGCAAGTCAGGAGTGTGGCCATCATCCGTCATTGCACGAACCGCTCGTCGGATGACTTCGGGGAGCTTCGCGAGGTACTGGACACTCTCGCCTGCGGCAGCGACTTCCTCCAATTTGCCAAAGAGGTTTACGCATTCTCGCATACCCGCGGCCTCGCCCAAGTGACTGCCGAACCCCGACCCCCAGTTATTGTCGTCGAGGAGGTATTCACGAGGCACCCAAATGCCCGATTCGGCTACTCGCGGTACTTCCGCATGCTCCGGCAACAAGGGAAGGCTAACCCTCAGCACATCGATCCATGGCCGGTGCTGCGCCCATGAATCCAAGGCCTGTTGCTCGAAAGACTGAATCCGCTTCTCGGATAGTGGCGTATCGAGAACATACCGGAGATAAGTCGCATTGCCACCACGGGCGCGCTTCGAAATCAACGCGAGCACCGCCTCTATACGCTTCGGCCGCTCGCTCTCTGGCAGCGACAGAACACTATCCGCCGATAGCTTCTCAAGTGCGTCTCGCTCGGCGTTGACATCCCATACATAACGATTTGCAGATCCGCCGCACAGTTCGTCGACATCTTGCCATGAATGTTCGAACGTGAGCAGAAGAGACGCCCGAAGGCCTCGCTTAGACCAGTCACCCCCCCCCCATCGTGTTGTCACAATGCCGGGGCGAATTTCGCGATCCCAATCGCTCGCATCCCAGTTCGAAACGCCGAGCTGCGCGCCGATGCGGCTATCCCGGACATCGTCGTCATGAAGGAGTTCCCACTCTGCGATCAACATCTCCCGTGAAGGGAGAGCACCTATTGAATCTCTGAGAGCCTTCAGGGCCGCAGGGTGGTACTTTGAGTCTGTGCGCTGCACGACTTCAAGGGCCCAGCCGATCACCAAAACAAACACGTAGTCCAGCACGACATTACCGGTCAGCGAGAGTTTGCTGCGCGGTCCAATTGAGTCGCTTCGTCCACGATTCTCGCGCACCTTGAGAAGTCTCTCTACGAAATAGCCCGCGTCGCGTGGTCGACGCAGTCGAACTGACGCATTCAACAGCGCCAAGGCAAATCTGAAGGCAGACAACAAGGTGTCGCTCGGCACCGTGCCCAGCTTGGCTTCCGGGAACGTGGCGTGTGACAGCAGTGTGTCGAGAATCGTGTCGAGCCGTGTCCCCACTGCATCTAGTGCAGACTCATTATCGCGGCACCGGTAGTACAGATAGACAAGAGAATCGAGATACTCTTGGGCGAGTGCTGACTGCTCTCGGTGAATGCATCTAAACGCGAAACGGGCAACCGCATCAGTCACAACGCGCTGCGTAGTCGTATCATTCGACAGAACAGCCTGCTCTGCGATATCGCGCATATCAACGTCGAGCGGGCCGTTGAATCGCTCGAACAGCGCGAAGAGCCTCGATCTCTCGGGCCGGTCTGCCTTAGGGGGCGCAACATCAAGCCAAGCGTCGAGTAACTCTGACAGTGCGTCCAGCTTGGTAGCTAGCTCAACATGCCGCCCGTCGCGGGCCAGTACCTGCAGCGATGCAGAGAACTTGGAAAAAAACTCCCTTAGGTCCTTTGTATTCATCGTGACCTCCGGGCACCGAGTATCACGACTCTCCGCAAAGAACGCGCCAAGCGACTACAGCACTTGGCAGCACCGTCTTTGTCTTGAATCTCCTTCTCGAACTTGATGACGCCGCCATGCAATGCGGACCACTCCTGCCCTGGCAATGCAGCGATCTCGACTGATGTCCCAGGTATCGACTTGGAGAGCGTGGCGAAATGTTGCAACGCAACACAATCTACATCCACGAATGTGCCCTTTTTGCCGGTATCGAGTGGAGTGGGTGCGATCTTTGACGCATTCAGGCCGGTATGGGCGAACGGGTTGTACTTCAGGCCAGCGGCCTGCAACTCTGCGGCAAACAGATTCGCACCACCGATCAGCTTCGCGTCTTCGATCGCCGCCGTCGCCATGGCGGCTCGTAGTACGGGCTTGATGGCCTGTACATCTGTATTGCCGGCGTCGGCCATGATACTCGCCAGCATCCAAAGGCTTAGCGCAGTCATCGCTGGGAGCAGGATCAGGTTCATGGCCAGCATCGGTGCGAAAAGCTGTGTGCTCCACGAGATGGGGTCACCGATGCTCGAAAGGAATGGCCCTAGAAGGGCAACGGCAAGATTGGCAATGGCAACTCCAGCCGATAGGGCGAGAATCTCGAATGCGTGATACTTCCTGGCCCACATCGTTGTGAGCGGAAGCATCGATGAATCCTGTTGTGAACGGATCTGGGCAACAAAAACGAGTACTGCCTGCAGGAATCCGAAGATCGCACCGGCATATCCCGCGATACCAACGAGATCCGGCGAAGCCCACTTGAATGTTGCTTCGGTAGGTGGTGAGAAAACATCAAAAACAACACCGATCGCGAGCGCCACCAGTACAATGTCAACAGCGATCAGCAAGGAAGTCAACGCGGCCTCCGAAGGCGAGTGCCGCCGCCAAATCCAGTACTGGATCTGCTCTCGCAAACCGCCTGGCACGGTGTGCTTCGGCAGAGAGACGCGGTTGCTCAGGAAGCGGGGCGGAAGGAACAGGATCCGGGAGAGAAACCGATCGAAGCGACGACAGCCGGGGATGCGGACCACAACAGTCAGCGCGCGTCGGAGGGCGAAGACTGACTGCAATTCGCTGCTGGTCGGGAACGGCGGTCCGACGAACCGCGGCCAGACGCTGCGTGCTCGCTTGAGCCATCGAACTCGGAGCCGTTGCAGGGGTCGCTTCAATCCGGATCCTCCGTGATCCCAAATCGCTGCTTCAGCCTCTCAACCGTGTGCTCCCACTTCTTCGCCCGCGGCCGCGACGTCGAGTGCTGAATGCCAAACAGCCCTTTCTCCTTGATCGCGCTGTTGTGGGGGCCACCCCTGCGGAAGAGTTCGTCGATCATGCTTGCCTCGTGAAACGTTCGCTGACTAGCTCGCTAGGTGCCCATAGGGGCAGCCACCGCGAGTTGCGTTAGTAATCCTGTCACATCACTCCATGCCTGCACTTCAAACAGGTGAACACGCCTTGCGTACTTCAAGAAGTGTGGCGCTTGCGCAGCAAGAGTTGTTTGCAGCTTCACGATCGCCGCGAGCTGATCGATGTTCTCCTCGGTCATGTAGATGGAGCCCTGCGTGTGCTTTGTGAACCCGCACGCTGCAAGTGCCTGCGGTATCTCAGTCTGATACACAGTGGTGATCTGTGACGGGTTGAGCCCATCGGCCTCCATGTCTTTTTTGGCGAGATCGAAGGCAAGCGCGTAGCGGTTCATTGTGACTCGTGCTCCTGTCAATTGAGGCTGATCTTCTGTATTATAGGTGGTGGTCTTCGGGATAATCCGCTCGACCTCATCGAGCGTGGTGCCGGTTCCGTTCAGGAGGAGTCGTTGCTTCACACATGAGCATCCCTGCCCCTCATCGGGAATTGAGCTCCACGGTGAGTTCTGACACCGTTATGCGGATTCGTCATGCAATTGACGGTAACGACACGGAAGCCAAGGCAACCGCTCTGCGGAAACTAGGGCAGAAATAGGGCAGTGGGGCCCAAAGAGAAACCCCGTTGCTCGTAAACCACTGTAAACACAGTGCTCCGAGCAACGGGGTCTCAATGAAGCGGAGAGGGGGGGATTCGAACCCCCGTCGACGGAAACCGCCGAACCGGATTTCGAATCCGGCGCATTCAACCGCTCTGCCACCTCTCCAAACGCCCGGCAGGCCGCGCGTCGGAGCCCACGATAGGCCCGATCCCGCCCGCTGTCAGCATCCCTCCCGCCCCCGCCGGGCCGCCTCCGCCGCCGCCAGAACGGGGTACGCAGGCGTGGCCGACCGGTCGATCAGCCGCACCCAGACCCAGTCCAGCCCCCGCACCCCAACCGCATACCGCAGGGCCACCCACGTCATCGCCCACCCGACCGTCCACCCCACCAGCACGTCCGATGGGTAATGCGCCCCGACCACCACCCGCCCGAGCCCCACGATCCCGGCCAGCACCACCACCAGCCAGCGCAATCGCGGGTAGTGCCACGCCAGGAACACGCTCATGATCGCCGCGTACGCCGAGTGGTTCGACGGCATCGACCACAGCCTGCTCGTCAGGTCCCCGCCCAACTGCCACGAATAGACCGCCGCGCCGTTCTCCAGAGCCCACCCCCGCAGCGGGCCCAGAAACCCGTACGGGGCCTCCAGCACCGGTCGCGGGCGCGCCGCGAGTACCTTGATTCCGATCGTCACCATGCCCGTCAGCCCGATGGCGGCCAGATAGTCCAGCATCCACCGCCGCCGCCCCGGATCCATCAGCCAGATCACCGCTGCCACCAGCAGGATCGTCCCCCCCTGCCCGTACTGCTGGGCCGTCTCGAACTCCCGCCGGAAGTCGCCCCGCAGCGCCAGATCGCCCTGGACCCACCGGCTGATCGCCCCGTCGAACGGCAGCACGCTCGCCGCCGCGATCAACAGCACCACCCACCAGCGCCACGGGCAGCGGCGCACCGGGCGAATACAGTCCGTCTCGTCTGGCCGCGGAGAGGAATCGGACATGCAAGACCCCGCGCAGTTCGCCCGCACCGCCGGCCCGTCGCGGCCGACACCGGGCCCGACCGAACAACTCGCCCGATCCGGGCCCGCCGGGCTCGTGCTGCTCGCCCTTCTGCTCGCAGTATACCTGCCCGGTTTCTTCTCCATCCCCGTGGTCGACCGCGACGAGGCCCGCTTCGCCCAGGCCAGCCGCCAGATGCTCGAATCCCTCGCACTGCCCGCCGCCCAGCGCGACACGCGTCCCTTTGAACGCGGCGAATCCGGCCGGCTCATCGCCGGCCACCACGCCGGCGGGTTGGCCGTGCCCATGGTCGGAGAACGCCCCCGCCTGGCCAAGCCCCCGCTGATCTACTGGCTCCAGACCGCCTCCGCCGCGGTGCTCACCGCCGGCGATCCACTCGCCGATCGCATCTGGCACTACCGCGTCCCGTCCCTGCTCAGCGCCATCGCGGCCTGTCTCATCACCTGGCGGCTCGGGCTCGCCATGGGGCACGCCCGCGCCGGCTGGCTCGCCGCCGCGCTGCTCGGGGTGTGCCCGATGGTCGTCTGGGACGCCCACCAGGCCCGCGCCGACCAGCTGCTCTTCGCCCTGACCACCGCGACCATGGCCGCCCTGTTCGCGGTCCGCGCCCGCTCGATCGGCCGCCCGACCAGCCGCGCCTGGGCGGCCCCGGTTTGCTTTTGGATCGCGCTGACGCTGGGCATCCTGACCAAGGGCCCCGTCACGCCCATGATCGCCGCGCTCGCCGCAGCGACGATCTCCTGGGTCGCCCGGGACTGGCGCTGGCTGCGCCACACACGCCCGCTCGTGGGCCTGGTCATCGCCGCCGTCCTGCTCGCGCCGTGGCTCGTCGCCTCCGCCGACGCCGTCGGGGCGGAGACCCTGGCCCGCATCTGGCTCGACGAGACGCTCGGGCGCTCGGCGTCCCCCAAGGAAGGCCACTGGGGTCCGCCCGGCTACCACTTCGTGCTGCTGGCGCTGCTGTTCTGGCCCGGGTCGCTGCTGACCCTCCACGCCCTCGGCCGCGCCATGCGCCGGTCCGTCGCGCTGCCCCCGCCGGCCGGGCCGGGCGTCACCCGGCGGGCGCGATGGAAGGCCCGCGCCGCCGGCGATCAGCACGCGCTCTTCCTGCTCGCTTGGATCGTTCCCGCGTGGCTCGTGTTCGAGATCGTCGGCACCAAACTCCCGCACTACCCCATGCCCCTCTACCCCGCCGTCGCGCTGCTCACCGCCATCGCGGTCGTCGATCTGGCCGACCGCGTCACCGCGCCCCCCAAGCCGCTGCCCCCGTTGGGCGGCCTGATCATCTGGGTGCTCCTCGGCATCGGCCTGACCGCGGTCGCGCCCGTCGCGGTCGCCAGCCTGGCCCGCAACCCCGTGCTCGCCGCCGGAGCCACGGTGGGGGCCCTCGCCGCGACGGGCCTCGTGCTCGCCGGCGCGGGCGCCGCCCGGCGCGGGCGCCACCTGCGCGCCCACGCGCTGTCGATCGGCGCTTCCATCGCACTCTCGCTCAACCTGCTGCAGTTCGTGCTGCCCCGCACCGAACCGCTGCGGACCACGGCCCGACTCGCCGAGTTGATCGGGCGCGCCCCGCCCGACGCCCCGGTCGCCTCCGTCGGCTACAACGAGGACAGCCTGACCTTCGCCACCCGCGCGCGGGCCGTCAGCCTGCGTCCCGGTTCCTCCGACGACTGGGCAGCATCCCACCCGGGCGGCGTTCTTGTTCTGCCGACCGACGCCGTCCAGCCCCTCGGCTGGAACGCCATCGGGCGCGTCGAGGGCCTCAACTACTCAAAGGGCGATCGCGTGGACCTGACGGTGTACCGCCGCGCCGACCAATCGGCGACACAGACACCGCCGCAGCCAGCGCCCCAGTCAGCGCCGCCAGAAGGACCGCCCTAGCCCTCAGCCCCGCGGGGCCAGGTCGTGCTGGATCACGTACGAGGTCGGCATCGCCGGGTACCGCACCACAAGCCGGAACCCGACGAAGTCCTTCGCCCGCCACCCCATCCGGTCGTAGACGCGGGCCACCATGTCCGAGTAACCGGGCACGAGGGCGGTGGCCACCACCGGCGGCCCGTTGCCGATCGGTTCCATCGTCTCGGCCATCGGCAGCCGGTCGCACGACGAATCGGCCCCCGGGCCGGGGCCGCCGACGAGCTGCCCGAACAGCACCGGGCGCGGCGTCATCGCGAACGCCAGCGCACGGTGCACCTGGATGTCGCACACGAGCCACTCCACCGGCAGCTGCACCAGCGCCGCGTGCTCGCCCACGCGGTTGTGCTCGTCCGCGTAGATCGGCGCGAACCCGCGGATGAACTCGCCGGACACCCACGTGTTCAGCCCGCCGTTGCCGATCGGACCCGGCGCCAGTTGGTAGCGGGTGTACCCCGCCCCGTCCATCGCCACGAACTCCGGCGGCGGCATCGAGCAGAACTCCGGCATCAGCATCAGCGGGTCGTCCGATCGCGTCGGATTGATCGGCGTGGCCCGCGGCCCTTCCCGCACCGTCCCGTCGTCGTTGTACGAGAACCGCATCAGCAGCGGCACGCTCGCGTCGTTGCGCAGCCGGCGCACGTCCAGCAGACCGCTCAGGCTCGCCGTGTCCAGCTGCGTCGGATCATCGGCCGACGGGGCGAGAAAGAACGACGCCAGCTTCACCCGTGCCTGGATGCCCCAGATCGACGAGTTGCCCTGGAACGCCATCTTGCGGGTCTGGTGCAGGTGCTCGGTCGGCACGCGGTGGGGGGCCTTGCTCGACAGCACCAGTTCCAGCGTCGACCGGTCGCCCACGTGCACCTCGACCATCCGGTCGAACCGATCCACCGCGTCCCGCGCCGCGTCCAGCGTCGACTCGGACGCCCCGCCCGTCGCGAACGCCGACAGGATCGTGTTCATCCCCGTCGAGCCCGGGATGTTCGAGATCACCGCGTGCGGGTCCGTCACCGTCACGATCTTGCTGATCTTCCACGCCAGGTTCTTGTTGATCCGGAAACGCCGGGCGATGTCCTGCGGCTTGCCCGGATCCGCACCCACCGACGCCAGCAGCTCCGTCAGCGCCCCCCGCACCCCCTGGAACGCCTGATCCAGCGCATCATCGAACCGCTCCCGGTCGGGTGCCTGGGTGCCGGCGGATGCGGCCGAGATTTCGGTCGGTACGGGCGGGGTGGACACGGGCGATCGAGCCTCCGGGGTGGCACAACAGGACGCAGCGTGGTGAAACAGGGCGATGACCCCGCCTGAACGGGTGAGATGCCCGGTCTGAACAATGATACGGCCCGCCGCTCCTCCACGCAAGATTGACCATGTATTTTCCCATGGGAAACTTGACAGGATTCGTTCATCCGGGTAACTTCCTCCCACGGCGCCGTTCGATGCGGCCCGTTCACACACCGCCCGACCCGTCGGTCCGGGCCGCAAACACGGAGAGAGACATGAACCGCACCCTCGCACTCGCCGTCGTCGCCGCCGCGACCACCGCCGCTTCCGCCGACCCCGTCCTCGTCGAGATCAACGGCGTCGTCTGGGGCAACAACATCAACCCCGGCCCCCTGGGCGACGTGAACCCCGGCGAGACCGGCACCATCTCCTTCACCGTCGACACCACCAACTTCATCAACGGCTCGTTCCCCACCCGCGGCTACGCCATCGACCTCGCCTCGTTCTCGCTGGACTTCAGCGGCGGCACCTCGATCGGCATCAGCCCCGGCTTCGCCGGCCCGGCCTACTTCGTCGTCCGCAACAACGACCCGGCCGCCGACGGCTTCTTCCTTTCCCAGGGCCCGGACTTCCCCTCCGACATCCCCCTGGCCCAGGCCGGCGTGTTCGGTGACTTCGGCGCCCGCTTCAACGTGTCCTACACCGGCGACACCCTCGACTCGCTCGACATCGCCGACGCCGCCGGCACCTACGACTTCACCGGCCTGACCGTATTCGGCATGGGCGTCAACGACGGCCCGTTCGAGGACGTCCTCGGCATGGACTTCTCCTCCATGACCATCACCGTTATCCCCGCCCCGTCCGCCCTCGCCATGCTCGGCCTCGGCGGCCTGGTCGCCGGGCGTCGCCGCCGCTGATTCAAGTTCCTTCTTCCTCACACGCAAGCGACCCACCGGCGGGCGTCCGAAAGGATGCCCGCCGTTTTCGAGAGTCACGTCGCCGGAATGCTCAGGAAATCGCCTGCTTCAGGGCCTCGATCAGGTCCTCGGGCTCGACCATCCGCCCGGTCCCCACGTGCCGGCAGGCCTGCCAGCCCGTGCCCGGGCCGACGAGCGTGAAGCCGTCCCGCTCGAGCTGCTCGGCGTTGCGCTTCGTGCTCGGCTGGTTCCACATTGCGTCGTTCATCGCCGGCGCGAGCAGCACCGGCGTCTTTGCCCGGTCGATCGCGCTGAGCACCAGCGCGATCACGTCATCCGTGCGCCCGGTCGCGAGCTTGGCCATCAGGTCCATGGTGCACGGCGCGATCAGCGCCGCGTCGCACCTGTCGGCCAGCGCGATGTGCTGCGGATCGTGCGCCTCGCTGTGCTGCCACTGGCTGGTGTAGACGGGACGCCCCGACAGCGCCTGGAACGTCAGCGGGGTGACGAACTTCGTCGCCGCGTCGGTCATCAGCACGGTCACGGTCGCGCCGGCCTGGGCCAGGCGCGAGACCACCGTGCACGCCTTGTACGCGGCGATGCCGCCCGACACGCCGATCAGCAGCCGCCGTCCGTCGAAGTGGGGGCGCAACCGAGCCGGGTCGAGGGTCATGGGTTCATCCGTGCGGGGGCCGACGCGGGGCCCGTGGGGGAACGCCCGCCGAGCGCGGTGCTCAGAGCAGGGCGTGGTTGGACTGCGGCGCGGGCTCGGAGTCCTCGAACGCCAGCGTGATCTTGTCCTGGAGGATCTCTTCGATCACGACCTCGAGGTCGCTGCGCCCGTCCCGCTCGATCAGGGGCCGGGCCCCTTCGACGAGCTGCTGCAGCCGACGCTGGATCAGCGCGGTCAGCTTGAACCGGCCGCCAACCTTGTCCACGATCTCTTCGCTTTTCAACGCCTCGATCATCGGCTACCATCTCCCAACGAAACTGGGGGTGTCGGCCCGCTCAGCGACATGCCGCTCGGGCCGGAAACGGATCGACTCGACCCCCCGGTGGACCGCTCGATACCAGAGCGAAGGGTAGACCGCACACGCCTTCGGGACCAGCCCGGGAGCGTGTCAACCTCTTTTCTTGCACCACTTTCGAGAGCCCAAGCCCCATGACGGCAACAGCCCAAGACAAGTTCCAGATCGGCGACCGCCTCATCCATCCGGGCAAACCGGAGTGGGGCGTCGGCACCGTCGCCTCCGCCTCGGGCGCCGTCCACGAGGGCACCCCGTGCCAGCGCCTGGCCATCCGGTTCGACCGGGCCGGGCTCAAGACCATCACCACCGCCTTCGTCAACCTCCGCAAGGCCGCCGCCCACACCGCCAGCCTCCACGAGCCCAAGCCCGCCCCCGCGCCGGCCGCCGCCCAAGGGTCCACGCCCGATCGCCGCCCGGCAATGGGTAGTTCGCCCAGCACCGCCGCGTCCGAGGGGCCCGATCCCTTCGGCCCGCCTTCGCCCACCGGGCTGCCACACGATCCCCGCGAGCTGCGGCGCAAGATGACGGCCATCTGCGACGACGCGGTCGACCCGTTCCAGACCCCGGCCGCCCGGCTCCGCGCCGTGCTGGGCCTCTACCGATTCGAGGCGACCCCCGGGTCGCTCATGGACTGGGCCGCGGCCCAGTCGGGCCTGTCGGATCCGCTCAGCCATTTCACCCGCCATGAGCTCGAAGAATACTTCTCGGACTTCCGGCGCAACCTCGACAAGGCGCTGTCCAAAGCGGTCGCCGACGCTTCCAAGGCCGACCCCGCCGAGCTACGCTTGATCGCGCAGTCCGCCCCCCCGGGCGGGCAGCGCGCGCTGCAGTCGCTGCACCGCAGACGTTGACGCCGGGCAACACCCGGCGCCACCCCACCCGGGCCGAAGGACCGGCCCCGGACCCACGCCCGCCCCACGGAGGGGCCCCAACGGATTGTCTGACCCCACGGAAGGGGATCTTCCCGGACGAACCGTCCGGACCCGGCGTTGCCACGCCCAGGCTGGCCCGCCGGGTGCATCTCTCCACGCCGGAGCGGCACGAGCCGCCCCGACATGTGTTCAGACAAGCCCCGGAGGGACCAGACATGACCGAGAACGAGTTCCACAGCCGCCTTGCCAACCTCCTCGAGCAGATCGACTCCCTCCCCGAGTCCGAGCGACCCAAGCTCGCCCAGCTCGCCGCAGAGACCCAGGCCCGTCACCAGAAGATGCGCAAGACCATCGCCGAGCTCCAGGACTCCCTGGACCACCTCCGCCTGAGCGTCAAGTACCTCGTCTTCGATCTCGAGGCCACCCGGCGCGAGAACAAGTACCTGCGCAACATGCTCGAGGCCCGCCAGGGCGGCGAGGGCGCGGACTGATTCTCCCGTGCCCCCGGGCCCGCGATGTGATCCGCCCGGGATTGTTCAACGCCCAGAGCCGCCCTACGCTCCCGGTCCCAGCCCACAAACCCGGCACCAAGGGTGCCGGACCCGGATCGGTGCCCGAGAGGCTGAAGGGGCCGGATTGCTAATCCGGTATACACTGTAAAGGTGTATCGAGGGTTCGAATCCCTCCCGATCCGCTCCGAAGACCCGCCCACGGCGGGTTTTTTCGTGCGCCGATCCCGGCGCCTTCCCGCCCGCGACCGCCCGACGCCCTTGCCGCGCAATGATCCGCCATGCAACCCGCCGACTTCCTCCGTGCCCGCCGCTCCGCGTCGCCCAAACTGCTCACCACGCCCGCGCCCGCGGGGCGCGTGCTCGACGACATCCTGGCGCTGGCCATCCGTACGCCCGACCACGGCCGGCTCTTCCCGTGGCGCTTCGTGGTGCTGGCCGGCGCCGGTCTGGCCAATCTGGCGGCGGCGGTGGGGGACGCCTTCGCGGCCGATCACCCCGAGGCCGACGCCGACGCGGTGGCCGCCGCACGCCAGCGATTCGACGCCGCCCCGATGATCATCGCCGTCGTCTCCACCGCGCGGCCGCAGAACCCGGCCAACCCCAAGATCCCCGAGTGGGAGCAGGTGCTGTCCGCCGGCGCGGTGTGCATGAACCTGCTGCACGCCTGCCGGGCGCACGGGTTCGGCGCGGTGTGGCTCTCCGGCTGGCCGTCCTACCACCCCGCGGTGCTGAATCGTCTCGGCCTTGCGTCCCACGAGCGACTGGCGGGCTTTGTCCACGTGGGCAGCGAGAGCCAGGCACAGGACGAACGCCCCCGCCCGGCCGTCGCCGAACTGACGACGTACCTGAACCAGGATTGAGTCCGCCCCGGTTCTGGTAAGCTGCGGGCATGAACCCCCGACACGCCGCCGCGCTCGCACTCGGATTCCTGGCGATGGCCGCGCCGATCGCGCACGCCCAAACCCAATCCCAGACCCAGACCCAACCCGACGAGCAAGGGTCCGACGAGACCAACCCCCCCGAACCCTCCGCCATGCCCAGCAACCTCGACCGCCTCGTCGCCGCGGATTCTCCGCTCAAGTCCGGACAGACCATCGTGTTCTTCGGCGACTCGATCACGCAGGCCGGCGGCTACATCCGCATCCTGCGCGACCGCCTCGACGCGGACCGGCCCGACCTGGACGTCACGCTCGTCAACCGCGGGCACAGCGGCTACCGGGTGCCGATGATCCGGCCCCTGCTCCAGGAGGAGGTGCTGGACATGGACCCGGCCCTGGTGGTGATCTACATCGGGATCAACGACGTCTGGCACAAGGCCAACGGCGGCGGGACCACGCCCGAGGACTTCGAGGCCGGCCTGCGCGACATGATCACGCGCAGCCACGACGCGGGCGTGAAGGTCGTGCTGTGCTCGCCGAGCATCATCGGCGAGTTCCCGCGCGGGTCAAACCCGCTCGACGCCGACCTCGAGGCCTACTCGGCCATCTCGCGGCGGGTCGCCGCGGAGACGGGCGCCGTGTTCTGCGACCTGCGGACGCCGTTCTTTGAGTACCTGGCCGAGCACAAGACCGACCGGTCCGACCGCGGCGTGCTGACCACCGACGGCGTGCACATGCGCCCGACCGGGGACGCGTTGCTCATCGAGACGATGGCCGGCGCGATCCGCGCCGCGATGGGCGCCGCGATGGGGGGATGACAGGCGCCGGCGGGTTCAGGGCGCCCAGCGTTCGCGCGTGATCGCCCATCGCTCGTGGTCCTCCCAGACCCCGCGGATCTGCAGGTACCGCTCGGAGAATCCCTCTTTGACGAAGCCGTTGCGCTCGAGCACGCGCCGGGAGGCGGCGTTGGCGGGCATGGTGTTGGCGCACACGCGGTGCAGCCCCATCGGCCCGAACGCGAGCCGCAGGCAGGCCGCGATGGCCTCGGTCATGTACCCCCGCCCGGCGTGGGGCGACCCGATCCAGTATCCGATCCGGGCGTTCTGGAAGGGGCCGCGTTCGATCGCGTTCATGGCGATCCGCCCGAGCGGCGTGCCGTCGTCGCGCACGATGAGCCACCGCTGCTGGGTTTCGGTGTCGGTCGTTTCCAGTTCCCGGTCGAACGCCTCGCCCGCGTACAGATCCAGCCCCGAAGGCGGGATGGGTTCCCACGGCTCGAGGTGCGCCCGGCTGACGACGCGGAGCGCGACGAATGCATCCCGATCGGACGCGGTCAGGTGGCGGAGTCGGACGCGCGGCACGGAACGAGTGTAGAGAACACCGGCCCGGACCGCATCGCTCGGCCCGTCTCACGCGGGTGCTCAGGCGGTGCCGTCCGGGGGGGGCGGGTCGGTTTTCGCGGGAGGCGGGGGCGGGGCGGATGGGGGGGGCGGATCGTCGGAATAGAGGGAACGGTCCAGGTCCTTCGACGCCCGGCCGGCCAGGAAACTCAGCCCGATCGCGATGGTCGCCCCGACCGCCAGCACGAAGCCGCAGTCGAACATCCAGCCCGTTCTGCCGGCGTACAACCAGAACCGGACGACACCGAGTGTGACGGCCGTGATCGGAACGATCCAAATAAGAAGTCGGAAGAACACGCTATCGAACAATCTCTGCAAGACAAGCCCCTACCCCTCTACAAGGCAGGATCGAATGTCTATCCCCAATCAGGGTGAACAGCGGATGAAAAGATATTTATTTTCGTGAACGCTCGATTTCCGGCGGGATACCGTTGATCCTTGGGCCGCCTTTCAAACCCATGCCTCGCATTCCCGCACGCACCGGAGATCGCCCATGGAGTTTGTTCGCAAACTGTTTGATACCGACGACTTTGTGGCCCGCTGGGCCTGCGGCGACTGGTCCGCCGGTCTGGCGTGGACCCACATGGTCTCCGACCTGCTGATCTTCCTGGCGTACGCCGCCATCCCGTCGGCCCTGCTCGTGATCGTGATCAGAAGGCGCGACCTGCCCAAATCGAAGATCCTGCTGCTCTTCGTGGCGTTCATCCTCTCCTGCGGATTGACCCACCTGGTCGAGGCGGGCATGTTCTACTTCCCGGTGTACCGCTTCAGCGCGCTGATGAAGGTGATCACCGCGAGCGTGTCGCTGACCACCGCGGTGGTGCTGGCGTACTCGCTCCCGGCCATCCTGGATCTTCCCGGGATCCGGGATCTGAACACCCGGCTCCGCGCCGCGATGGAGAGCGAGCGCGCCGCGATGCACGAACTCGAGCGGACGCGCGACCAGCTCGAGGAGCGGTCCGCCCAGATGACCCTGCACGCGCGCCGGTACGGCGACGCGCTCATCGCGGCCCGGGCGGTCGCCTGCCGCTGGGAACTCGAGAGCGGGCGCATCGTCTGGGAGATCGGCTTCGCCGACGCGATCGAGGCGACGGGCGGTTCGGTCAGCCACCGCCTGGTCTCGTGGCAGGAGGTCATCGGGGACGAGGCCGCGGACGCCATGCGCAACGCCTCCGAAGCGGCCGCCGACACGGGCGGCGTGGTGGACATCGAACTGCCGCTGACCACCATCCCGGGCCACGCGCTGCGCATGAGCGCCCGACCGGAGGGCCGCGTCGCGGGCGAACCCCGGATGATGGTCGGCATGTTCCGGATCATCCGCCGTCCAGCCTGACCCCACCTGGCCCGCGCTCCGGGCCGTCGGTCGCCGGCGGATCCATGTCTTTCGGCCGGTCGCCTTCGGGGTGGTCGTCGCTCTGGTTGTCCGGGCACGGGGTGTCGGCCTGCGGCGTGTCGCAGCGCGGCAGCTCGATGATGAACTCGCAGCCGGACTTCTCGAGGTTGCGGACCCTGATCGTGCCGCCGTGCAGCTCGGCGATGCCCATCGCGATGCTCAGGCCCAGCCCGTGGCCCCGCCCGGCCCGCTTCTCGTTGCCCGCCTGCGCGAAGCGGTCGAACACCGTGGGCAGCTTCTCGGGCGGGATGCCCGGGCCCTCGTCGCCGACCCGCACGAACAGCGTGGTCGCGTCGCAGGCCAGGCCGACGCGCACCACCCCGTGTCGGGGGCTGAAGCGGATGGCGTTGCGGATCAGGTTGTCGAGCATGGTGGTCAGCAGCTCCGGATCGCCGGCCACGGCCGCATCCATGAGCGCCTCGTCGTCGAAGAGCGAGGGCATGAGGTACACGCTGTTCTGCTGCGCCATCACCGCGCAGTGCTCGACCGAGTCCATGACCAGGTCGTTGGCAGCGTAGGACCGCGCGTGCGCTGGGGTCTTGCCGTCCTGGATGCGCGAGAGCGTCAGGAAGCTCTCCACGAGGTTGCCCAGGCGCTTCGATTCCTCGCGCACCGACTCGACGAAGTACACGATGTCGTCGCTGGCGCCGGTCAGGTCCAGCGTCTGCGCCTCGATGCCCATGACGGCGATGGGCGTCTTGATCTCGTGCGAGACGTTGGAGAGGAACCGCTCCTGCGCGGAGAACGCCCGGTGCAGGCGGGCCCGCGCTTCTTCCAGCTGGCCGGCCAGGTCGGAGATCTCCGCCGAGCCGGCCTCGAACTGGATCGACTGGCCCAGCCGGTCGGGCGAGAGCTGCCGGGCGAGCTCACGCAGCCGCAGCAGCGGGGCCACCGCCACCCCGGCGATGAACCAGGCGACCAGCACCGACAGGAACGGCTTGACCGCCACCGACGTGAACAGCATGGTGTTGACCATCGCCTCCTGCGGCCGGGCGAACCCGTCCGAGATGGCCACCAGCACCACGTAGGGCAGCCCGTCCCCGCCCTCGACCGGGACAAGCACCGTGCGCAGGCGGGACGGAGACTCCGGGAGCCCCGTGAACCCCGGGGCCCATCGCGGGTGCTTCACCATCACCGGCCCGCCCGATCGCAGCGCGTCCGCGATCGGCAGTCCCGGGGCGTCGACCACCGGCGGGATGTCCCCGTGCACCCGGCGCCCGCTCGGGTCGAACACGTCGATGAACACCGACTCGAAACGGAAGGTCAGGCTCGTCGGCGACGTGCTCGGGTCGGCCATGCCGCCCTCAAAGTCCGGAAGGTCCGGCGCGATCTGGGCGGCCGCGCTGGTGCCCAGGCGGCCCATCGTCGCGTTGTTGATGTCGTCGAGCACCGAGTGCAGGTACAGCCAGTACACGGTGGCGACGCCCCACTGCATGACCGTGAAGATGGCCGCGATCCAGAGCGTCAGGCGCAGACGCAGCGTGGCGCGGGGGCTCTGTCGGACGCGCTTGATGATGCGGTGGGGCATGATTCAGGGGCGGGGGGTCAGAGAGACGCCCCCGGCCGAACCGTCGCACCCTCGATCAGACGCTGGAGGGGTCCGGACCCGCCCAGCCCGAGTTTGGCCCGGAGCATCGAAGCATAGACGTCGATCACGTTGCTGTCGGCGCTCAGTTCCACGTCCCACACGCCCTGGGCGATCGCCTCGCGCGAGAGCGGCTCGCCCTGGTGGGCCAGCAGGAAGTGCAGGAGCTCGAACTCCTTGGCGGACAACTCCAGCTTGCGCCCCGCGCGCCACACGGTCCGCGTCTCGGGGTCCAGTTCCAGGTCGTCCAGGCGCAGGGTCGCGCACGGCGTGCCCCGCTCCCGTTTCGTCAGCATGCGCACCCGTGCGACCAGGTCGTCCAGGTCGAACGGCTTGGTCATGTACTCGTCCGCCCCCGCGTCGAGCCCCGCCAGCTTGTTGTCCACGTCGGCCAGCGACGAAAGGATGAGGACCGGCGTCCGCACGCCGCGCCGGCGCAGGTTGCGGCACACGTCCACGCCGTCCTTGTCCGGCAACAGCATGTCCAGGATGATCGCGTCGTACGACTCGGCGCGGGCGAGATCCTCGCCCTCGAAACCCGAGTGACTCACGTCCGTCGTGAACCCCTGTCCGCGGAGACCCCTCTGGATCGCCGCGGCCATTTTGAGGTTGTCTTCGATGATCAGGATCCGCAAGGCTGGCCCTTCTGCGTGAGCGCTGCCCGCTCGGCTCTGGGACCAGTCTACGACGCAAACCCCTCAGCCACAACAACCAACCGCGTATTTAGAGTCTGGTGCGCAGGCGATCCCCCGATCGGCTGCGGACATCACGTCATATTTCGAAACAAGCCGCGCGTGCCGCATAGGGAGTTTACTGGCAAATGTGACAACGCCCGGATGCGCGTTTGTTCTTTATGTCAGCCTTGCAGCGGTCCCGTGATTGCCCGATCACCGGGCGTGCCGCGGTGTTCGGGGTCCTCGCCCCCGCCACCAGAGCCACACCCGCGTCGATGAAACAGTTTCAGACCCTGCTCAATCCGAGTAGTAGTCCGCGTACGGATCCGGCTCGGACGCCTCCGCCCCGGGCATGACCACCAGGCCGATCGCCGCCCCCATACCCAGCGACACGAGCGTGCCCCGCAGGACCAGCGTTGTCAGCGGCCCGCCCGCACGCAGGCCCAGCGCCAGCGGCGCGGCCGCGACCAGCAGCAGGGCCGGGATGCTCTTCGGCTCGGTCTGCACGCCCGCGCCGAGCAGGCTGATCAGCACCAGCCCGACCAGCACCGTCGCCGTCCCCGAGCCCAGGGTCAGCGATCGGAACGCCAGCGCGATCAACAACGCCGAGGACAGCACCGCGACCACGCCGGTCAGCGCGATCGAGCCCGAGGAATAGCCCGCCAGGTGCAGGAACGGCTGGAGCGGCCCGATCAACGCGAGGGCCGCCAGCGGCCCAGTCCAGCCGGTCGTCCGCGACAGACCCGCGTCGGCGAACGCGACCACCGCCGAGCCGACCACCCCCGCGCCGGCGACGAGCAGCCAGAGTTCGGCCGGCGTCAGCACGTTCGGGCTGTAGCCCTCCGTGAGCATCCAGGCCACGCCCGCGAACGCTGCCCCCCGCACGACCGCGCGAACGATCCACGGCAGCCGGGTCGCGCCCTCGACAACCCCGACCAGGCCCACCAGCAGGGCGGCGTGGTACAGACGCCGGGTGTTGGCCACGGGCCACAGCTCGATCGACTGCTCGACCACCCAGAAGGAGACCCCGAACCCCAGCGCCAGCAGCAGCGGCGCCGCCCACCGGGGCCCGCGGGCCGGGGGCGTGTCCGGTCCTTCGGCCTTGGCCGCGGCCGGCCGCCTGGCAAACCGCCACCACAGCAACCCGAGCACGGCGAACGCCGCCACGCCGGGAACAACCCCTCCATGGAGCACGACGCGGATCAGCAGTTCATTGGGCATGGGCGGTCTCCGGCACGTGGGACGAAACGGCGGACCGGCCGCTGGGCCGGAACACCGCGGAATCGGGAGAAGAAAGAAGCGGCTGCCAGGCCGATTACTGGCCGACGGCCTCGACCGCCACGATCAGCCCGACCGTGTTGCCCAGGCCGCCGTCCTCGCCGTTGTCCGGGGCGAGGTACTTGGTCATGCCGAAGTCCGACCGCTTGATGGAGAAGGTCGCCTCGAAGCCCATCGCGTCGTTGTCGCGCACCTTGCCGGTGGTGATCTCGGCCAGGCGGGCGGTCACCGGCCGGGTCTCGCCCTGGAGCGTCAGGTCGCCGGCCAGCTCGTAGACGCCCTCGCTGACCTCGGTGATGCCGGTCGACTTGAACTCGATGGTGGGGAACTGGCGGCTATTGAAAAAGTCCGCGTTCTTCAGGTGCCCGTCGCGGCTGGAGTTGCCCGTGTCCACCGATCCGGTCTGCACCGTGAAGGCCATCCGGCTCTTGGTGGGGTCGGCCTGGTCGAAGTGGACCTCGCCGCTGAAGTCATTGAACCGGCCGTAGAAGTTGGCCATCCCCGCGTGGCGGATCTTGAAGATCAGCGACGAGTGGACGGTGTCGACGGTGTAGAGCCGCTCGGCCGAGGCGGTCTCGAAGACCCGTTCCCGGGATTCGGTGGTGTTGGCGGCTGTGAAGCCGGACAGGGCCGAAACCCCGGCAAGCGAAGCGAGGACGACGGCGGAAGCGGTGAGCGTGCGACGCATGGACAAATCTCCTGTGTGGGAACTGGGTCCAAACCGGGTGCGGGGGACGGGGGGTAGCATTCAATCGTCCGGGCCCACGCGGGCCCGCGACCGATTGATTGTGACAACAAGTGACTGACAACCGACCGCCCCGGACACCCTATTCCGGCCGACCCCGGAATTTTGCTCCGCACCGGTCGCCCGGCCGATCGGGTGACCCCCCTTACCCCCTTGACCCCGGGGCCCAGCCCGTGCCCGACAAGCAGCCCCACAACCTCACCGGCGTCCTCGACCGCGTCGAAGAGAAGACCGACGGCGAGGACACCGTCCGCGTGGAGGACATCCTCGACGCGTTTTCCGGGCGCCTGTTCGGCCCGCTCATCATCGTGCCGGGTCTGGTGCTGCTCACCCCGCTGGGGGGCATCCCGTTGGTTCCCGCGGCGATCGGCGTGCTGGTGGCGGCCATCGCCGGCCAGCGCCTCTTCGGGCGGGAACGCCCGTGGGTACCCGCCCGCCTGATCGACCGCGGCCTGGAGCGCGAACGGGTGACCAACGCCTTCGGCAAGATCCGACCCTGGACGAAGCGCGTCGACGCGGTGATCAAGCCCCGGATCACGGTGCTGACCACCGGCCCGGCCGAGTACGCGGCCGCGGCGCTGGCGATGCTGCTGGGCGCCACCATCCCGGTCGTCGGGCTGATCCCATTCGCCGCCGCCCTGCCTGGCGCGGGCCTGACCCTTATCGGCCTGGCCCTGATCGCCCGCGATGGCCTGCTGATGATCGCGGCCCTGGCCGTGTCCTGCGGCGTGGGCTACTTCGCGTGGTCAGCGATCGGCTGACCGCTCACGCCCACCCGATCCTCACCCGATGCCCGATGCCCGATGCCCGGTACCGTGCTCTTCGGCTCTGCGAAGAGCACGCTCTGAACTCGGCCGCGTCGAGATCGGGCTCTCGGGACCCAAGAGCACGGCACCGACCGCGACCTCACTCCCATTCGATCGTCGCCGGCGGCTTGCTCGAGATGTCGTAGACCACCCGGTTCACGCCCCGCACCTCGTTGATGATGCGGTTGCTGATCCGCCCGAGCACCTCGAAGGGGATCCGCGCCCAGTCGGCGGTCATGAAGTCCTGCGTCTCGACCGCCCGCAGTGCCACCACGCTCTCGTAGGTCCGTCCGTCGCCCATCACGCCCACGCTCTGCACCGGCAGCAGCACCGCAAAGACCTGGCTGGTCTTGCGGTACAGCCCGGCCGCGACGATCTCCTCGAGCAGGATCTCGTCGCACTCGCGGATCAGGTCCAGCTTGGGCACGGTGATGTCGCCGAGCACCCGCACCGCCAGGCCCGGCCCGGGGAAGGGGTGCCGCCAGATCAGGTTGTCCGGCAGGCCCAGCACCGCGCCCAACCGGCGGACCTCGTCCTTGAACAGCTCCCGAAGCGGCTCGATCAGCTCGAAGCCCAGGTCCTTGGGCAGCCCGCCCACGTTGTGGTGCAGCTTGATGTTCGCGCTGTGCCCGGCGTGCCCGTGCCCGGACTCGATCACGTCCGGGTACAGCGTCCCCTGCGCCAGGAACTTGGCGCCCTTCACGTCGGTGGCCGCCTGCTTGAACACCTCGATGAACCGGTGCCCGATCAGGCGGCGCTTCTCCTGCGGGTCCGACACGCCGGCCAGGTCATCCAGGAACTCGGCGCTCGCGTCGACCACCCGCAGGTCGATCTTGAAGTGGTCCAGGAAGGTGTGCTCGACCAGGTCGCGCTCCTTCTTGCGCAGCAGCCCGTTGTCCACGAACACGCAGGTCAGCTGCTCGCCGATGGCCTTGTGCAAGAGCGCGGCCACGACGGACGAGTCCACGCCGCCCGAGAGCCCGCAGATCACCCGGTCGCTGCCGACCCGCTCGCGGATCACCCGCGCCTGCTCCTCGGCGTAGTCGGACATCTTCCACAGCCCGTCGCACTTGCAGATGGCGTAGAGGAAGTTGCGGAACATGTCCGTCCCGTGCGGCGTGTGCGTCACCTCGGGGTGGAACTGCACGCCCCAGAACCGCCGCGCCGGGTCCGTCGAACGCACGGCCGCGAACGGGCAGGTGGGCGTCGACGCGATCGGCTCCATCCCGCCGGCCTTGAGCCCGCGGATCTGGTCGCCGTGCGACATCCACACCTGCGTCTTCTCCGGCACCGCGTCGAACACATCGCCCGAGTTGATCACGTCGAGCTGCGCCCGCCCGTACTCGCGGTGGTCGGCCCTGGACACTTCCGCGCCCAGGATCTGGCAGGCGAGCTGCATGCCGTAGCAGATGCCCAGCACCGGCACGCCCAGGTCGAGCACCGCGGGGTCCATGGTCGGGGCGCCGGCGTCGTACACGCTCGATGGCCCGCCGGAGAGGATGATGCCCTTGGGCTTCATCGCCGCCAGTTCCGCCGCGGGGATGTCCGGGCGGACCAGCAGGCTGAACACGCCGGCGTCGCGGACCCTGCGGCAGATGAGCTGGGCGGTCTGGCCCCCGAAATCGAGGACGGGGACGATCTCGTCGTGCGTGCCGTGCGTCGCTGCCATGGGGGCGGCCCTCAAACAAACGCGACCGCGCCATGATGACGCGGTCCTTTGGTCCGAGAACCCCGAACGCCCAACGCGTGCGGGCCGGATCGTAGCCCGCCACGCCCCGCGTTTGGTCCGCCCGCGACTCCGGACCCGCCGCCCGTCCGAACCGGCGGCCCGGCGCCCGCGTACCGGATGGGGCCCCGCAGGATCGGATAGCATCCCCCCATGCACCGATCGGAGACAACCGGGGCCCGGCCCGCCTCGCGCCCCCCCGTGCGGGCCGCGACGCTGGTGGGGACGGCCTTGGCGGCCGCGCTCTCCGGCTGTTTCCCGTCGCAGCCCGCCTCGTTCGACTCGCCGAGCCCCTCGAAGCGACTCGACGCGATCGTTTTGGCGTCAGGAAAGGACGCCGACCCGCGGTCGCTCCCACGGCTGGTCGAACAACTCGACAGCCAGGACCCCGCCGCCCGCATGCTCGCCATCCGAGCCCTGGAGAACCGGACGGGCACCACACTGGGGTATATCCATACAGACCCCGAATGGAAAAGGCAGGAATCGATCGAACGCTGGCTGAATTTCCTTGAATCGGGGGGACTGAATACAGATCTTGGAGAGCCGGCTGCGGCCGATACGAAACAGAATCCGATGGAGTCCTGAGCCGATAGGATCAAACCCGCCGGACTCCCGGGCCAGCCAGAGGCGTCATCACCCATGACCGACCGACCGCACATCAAGCTCGAGCTGATCAGCGACCCCACCTATCTGTGCGGTGCGCGCGAGCTGATCGCCTCGATCTCGCGTCGGCTGGGCTTCGAGGACATGGACTGCTCCAAGATCGCCCTGGCCGTGGACGAGGCCCTGTGCAACATCATCCGCCACGGCTACAACCGCGCGATGGACCGTCCCATCTGGATCTCCGTCTGGCCCGAACCGGGGGACGAGCACTCCGCGGGCGGCATCCGCATCGTCATCGACGACGAGGCCAACCAGGTGGACCCGTCCCGCATGAAGAGCCGCGACCTCGAGGACATCCGCCCCGGCGGGCTGGGCGTTCACATCATCCGCGAGGTGATGGACGAGGCCACCTACGAGAAAAGGGCCCCCGTGGGCATGCGACTGACGATGGTCAAGCACGCCCCGCGCCCTTCTGAGCCCCCCAGCCTCGCGGAAAGAAGGCCCGCCCCCGCGGTTATCACCGAGCGCACCCCCGGCCGCGTACGATAACACCTCTCTGGAGGGTGCATGCCGGATTCTGATTCAATCGTGGAGGTCCACTCGCCGCAGACCGGGGTCGTGGTGATCACCCCCCGCTCGGACGTCGACCTCTCCCGCTCGCCGGAGCTGCGCAACGCCCTGCGTGAGGCCAACGACCGCAAGCCCAGCCGCCTGATCGTGGATCTGGAGCAGGTCGGCTACATGGACTCCTCCGGCCTGGCCACCCTGGTCGAGGCGATGCGGACCAGCAAGTCCAGCGGCTCGCCCCTGATCCTGGCGAACATGAACAAAAAGGTCCTGGCCATCTTCGAGATCGCCCGGCTCGATCAGTTTTTCACCATCGTCTCGTCGGTGGACGAGGCGCTGGCCGTCTGAGCCCCGCCCGCCGCCCCTCCGCCCCGTCCCCCGTTGGACACCGGCCCGACAACCGGCGAGACTGCACCGGATGGACGCCCCCAAACAGCCAGACACGAACCAGACCACGCTGCTCGGGGTGCTGCTGTTCCCCATCGCCGTGGTCGGGCGTCGCACCCTGGGCATCGTCGACCACACCGGCGAGGTGTTCTATCTGCTCTTCGACGCCCTCCGCTGGGTGTGGCGGGGCCTGACCAAGAAGAAGTACCGCCTGGGCAAGAGCGCCATCGTCTCGCAGACCGTGCGCGTGGGCGTGCAGTCGGTGTTCATCGTGGCGATCGTCTCGGGCGCGGTGGGGCTGATCCTGGCCCTGCAGCTGGCCCCGCCTCTGGACGAGTTCGGACAGCGGGACAAGATCGCCAACATCATCGCGGTGGCCGTGCTGCGCGAACTCGGTCCGTTGATCGGGGCGATCGTGCTGACCGGGTTCGCCGGCGCGTCGATCGCCGCGGAGATCGGCACCATGGTCGTCTCGGAAGAGATCGAGGCCCTGGAGGCCCACGCCCTCAACCCGGTGCGGTTCCTCGTGGTGCCCCGCGTGATGGCCTCGCTGATCTCGATGACCTGCCTGGGCGTGATCTCCAGCTTCGTGGCCATCGTCGCCGCCCTGATGATCTCGGTCCTGGTCCTCGGCGTGCCGTACGAGACCTACATGAACAACATGCTCCAGCAGGCCAAGCAGGTGGACTTCTGGACCGGCGTGTTCAAGGGCGGCGTGTTCGGCACGCTGATCGGCATCATCGCCTGCTCCAACGGCCTCAACGTGACCGGCGGGGCCGCGGGCGTCGGTCGCGCCACGACCTACACCGTCGTCGAGTGCGTGGTCGCCATCGTCGTCGCCGACCTGATCTTCACGGCCATCTTCTTCGCGCTCAAGTTGTTCTGATGGGAGACGCGTCCCACAAGCAACCTCCGCACAGACTTACGCTGTTTGAGTTGCTTTGGTTGATCGCGATTGTTGCGGCCGCAGTGTTTGTGTTCAAGATTACCCAAGCGTGGACTGGCAACGCGCTCATCGCTATTCTCGCAGCCGCCGTGGCGGCCCCGCTTGCTCATGGATTATTGATTCTCTGCTTGCTTTTGCTCGTCGCGAGTCTGAATTGCTGTGGCTACGTATCAAAGCGGGTCCGCCTGCCGTCTGGGCCTTCGGACGTGACCCGTATCCCTCGGCGCGATCTGCCGTTTCCGGAGGATCGTGCAGACCCCAAGTTTCCACCACGTCCCGATCGATAACCCTACAGCCTGTAGCCCACCGGATACTCCGCCAGCGCGTAGACCTCCCGCAGCACCGTGATCGCCAGCGCGCCCGCGACCACCAGCCCCGCCATGATGCCCGCGCCGGTCCACTGGTTCACGCCCGCCAGCCAGCCGAAGCCGTACACCGCCGGCCAGAACGCGCCGTACCGCGCGATCTTCTCGCCCAGACGCGGGCCCGGGCCCAGGCTCCGCCACCGCCGCCAGATCTGCAGGGCCAGCAGCCCCGCCCCCGCCAGCGGCCACAGCACCGCCTGCCACGGCACCCAATCCGGCCACAGCTCATCGCCGAGCCGCTGCCACGCCAGCCACACCAGCACGCCCGAGCACACCAGCCAGCCGAACAGCGCGAACCCGCCCGCCCGGCGAGAGATCGTCGGGCTCTTGCGCCCCAGCGAGTGGGAGAGCCCCGCGACGACCATCGCGTGCGTCATCACCCACCACACCGGCAGCAGGAACGACAGCCCCAGGTTGGGCACGAGCATGTGCCCGGCATAGATCACGCTCAGCAGCGGCATGCCGATCCCCGGCACGAACTTGCCCAGCGCGTTGAAGATCAGCACGGCCGTCGCCAGGAACAGCGTCGCCAGCACCGCCGGCGTGCCGAACACCGTCGCCCCCAGCACCGAGATCAGCAATGACCCCGCCACGACCGACACCGCCGCCTCGGGCGGCAGGCTGCCGCCGACGATGGGCCGGTTGGGGCGCAGGATGCGGTCGCGGTGGGCGTCGAGCAGGTCGTTCAGCCCCGCCCCGAACCCGTAGAGCCCGGCCCCGGCCAGCGCCCCGCCCGCCAGCAGCAGCCACAGGGGTGATTCTTCCAGTTGCCGCGTGGTGTGTTCGAGCGGCATGGCACGCGACCACAGCGTGGTCAGCCACAGCCCCGCCACCGCCCCGAACGCGGTGCTGACCCGGGCGAGCCGGAGAACGGGGGCGACTTCAAGAATGAGGGTCCGCACGGGCGGATGGTATCGGGCAGGCAACCAACGCCGAGCCGGTCTGAGCATCTCTTCCGTCGGGGCCACCCCTACGATCCCCGTCCATGGCCAGACCCGTCCATCCCGTCGCGATCCTCGTGTCCCGATACAACGAGTCCGTCACCGGCGCCATGCTCGCCGGGGCCGTGGAGGCCTACGCCGAGCGTGGGGGGGATCCCGCCGGGCTGACCATCGTCGAGGCCCCCGGGGCCTACGAGCTGGTGGCCCTGGCCAACGCCGCGGCCGACCGGCACAAGGCCATCGTCTGCCTCGGCTGCGTGATCAAGGGTGAGACGCCCCACGACGAGCACATCGCCCGGGCCATCGCCCACGGGCTGAGCGACATCACCGTCAAGACCGGCATCCCCGTCGCCTTCGGCGTGCTGACCACGCTCGATGCGGCGCAGGCCAAGGCGCGGGCCAGCGGCAAGAAGGGCAACAAGGGGGCCGAGGCGATGCACGCCGCCCTCGACGCCGCCGAGGGCGTGGCCGCCCTTCGCCACGGCCCGATGCCCGTGCGCCACACCGTGCAACTGACCGTCCCGGATAAAGCAGCGGGGCAGACCGCCCTGCGTGGAGGCTGACGACCCGTTATGGCAACCCCCCGCGACATCCGGAGACTGGCCCTGCTGGCCCTCTACCAGCTCGACGCGCTGAAGGGCGAGGACGTGGCCTCCATCCGCGCATCGCTGGACGACCTCGACTCGCTCGCGGAAGAGGGCCTGACCTTCGCCGACGCCGGGCGCGAGTTCGCCGACGCCGACAAGGACAAGGCCGTCAAGACCGCTCTGAACGCCTGGGCCGAGCGGGCCGCGTCCGATGCGGCCTTCGCCGAACTCGCCCCCGAGTGGCCCGCCCACCGCATGCCGGCCGTGGACCGCGCCGTGCTCCGCCTGGCCTACTACGAGATGCACGCCGGGGCCCAGCCCAAGGTCGTGGTCAACGAGGCGGTCGAGCTGGCCAAGCAGTTCTCCACCGCCGACTCGCCCGGCTTCGTCAACGCGCTGCTGGACAAGATCCTCAAGCGGGTGCTCGCCGAGCAGGCCGCGACCGAATCGACGGAGACCGCCTGACATGGCCCTGTTCCGCGGCGTGATGGACCGGCTCAAGAAGGGCCTGACCAAGACCCGCGAGGGGCTGGTCTCGTCCATCCGCTCGATCGTCGCCGGGCGCACGCTCGACGACGCGCTCATCAAGGAGATAGAGCAACGCCTGATCCAGTCCGACGTCGGCGTGGTCGCCACGAAGGAACTCATCGACTCGATCCGCAAGGACGCCAAGGCCGGCAAGCTGACCCGGGGCGAGCACGTCATCGAGCACCTCAAGCGCGAGATCAAGGCCATGTGGCCCGAGCGCGACCGCACGCTCAACCTCGCCGCCACCGCCCCGACGGTGATCCTCATGACCGGCGTCAACGGCGTGGGCAAGACGACTTCCATCGCCAAACTCTGCGCCCAGCTGCGCAGCGAGAACAAGACCGTCCTGCTCGGGGCGTGCGACACCTTCCGCGCCGGGGCCGTGCGTCAGCTGGAAATCTGGGCCGAGCGCCTGGGCGTGGAGGTCGTCAAGGGCCAGCAGGGGGGCGACCCCGCGTCGGTCGCCTTCGACGCGTGCGCGGCCGCCAAGGCCCGCGGCGTGGACGTGCTGATTCTCGACACCGCCGGCCGCCTGCACACCCAGGCCGGCCTGATGGATCAACTCACCAAGATCCGCCGCGTGGTCGACAAGCAGATCCCGGGCGCCCCCCACGAGGTGCTGCTGGTCTTGGACGCCACCAGCGGCCAGAACGCCCTGCGCCAGGCCGAGGAGTTCGGCAAGGCCGCCGGCGTGACCGGGATCTTCCTGAGCAAACTCGACGGCACCGCCCGCGGCGGCATCGTGGTGGCCGTCCGCCACACGACCGACATCCCCGTCAAGTTCATCGGCGTGGGCGAGACGCCCGACGACGTGGAACCGTTCGACCCCGAACGGTTTGTTGAGGCGATGTTCGCGGAGTGAGCCGGGGCCACCCCGAATCTCGGATCCGCTGTTCCGAAACGCCCCGGAGGGGCGCAGGGTTGTTGCCACGGGTGAAGCGAAGCGCAACCCGTGGAAAGCGTCCAATCCCAAAGATCTGACCCCGGAGGGGTCAAGGCAGGTGGGACGTCGAGGACGATCATCAGGCAACACCCCGCGGCACCTCAATCGTGCAATGATGACAACGTGATACTCAGGCGAAAGTGGTACCCCCGCAACCGCTTCATTCCGCCGGAACTCGGCCTCGACGCACCGACCCGCCGCGCCGTCCTGAAGGCCGCGGGCGATTCTTGGATGTTCCAGACAAGAAATGGTCTGAGGGCGCTGGCCTGGTTCGTGGGTGGACTGGTCGCGATAGTGCTCGTGCTGGTGTTGTTCTGGCCGCTCTTGAAAGAAGCCGGTCTCACTTCGCTCGCAGGGGTTGTGATCTACTTGCCGATTGCGACTCTCTGGTTCCTCTTTCTCCTGTGGCAGCAACGCAACGGACTGCCGCAGCGCGTGTACACCGAACTCCGCGCCCGCGGCCACGATGTGTGTCTCGGCTGCGGCTACACCCGGCAGGGGATCGACGCTGCGGATCCCTGCCCCGAGTGCGGATCCACCAGCCCAAGGGTCGACCCATGAGGCGGCTCTATCGATTTCTCATGTCCGGGGACTTCGGGCTCACCGCCGAGGATCGAAAGGCCGTGATCAGGGATGCCGTTCAAATCTTCCACGCACGCGGGTACGCCTTCGGGTCGTTCATGATCGCTTGGGTCGTCATAATCGAGTCCGGAGGGAAGGGCATTCATTGGGTCGTGCAAGCCGCGTCTTGGCCCTATTGGGCGTTCTACGCGATGTTTGTCCCGACCCTGGTCCTCGCGGCGATCGTGGTCGTACGGATCGACCTGCTGCTGGGGTTCCGTCGGGCGATCTACGAGGCCCTCATCCGCCGAGGTCACTCGATTTGTCCGCGATGCGGCTACAGCCGCACCGGCCTGGCAACGGATCGCGGTTGCCCGGAGTGCGGTGCCGATCCGGGCACGGAACGATGGGACGTGGCCACGCTGAATCTCTGGGAGCGCGTTCGATTCCGGCACATCGACCATCGGTTGCGGCTGCCGTTCGGAGTGCGACGGACGGTGATCCGAAAGGCGTGGTACCGGCTCCGGCAGCACAATCTGCAGTTTTTGCTCTATCTGCTCGGTGTCGTGCTCATCGTGACGACCGCCGTTGCCGGCCAACAGCTCGGTGCTTGGGGCCTGCTCGGCATCCTCGGCGCGCTGGGCGCTTATCTGTGGATGGAAGGCCGATTGCTCGTTCGTCACGTGCATGCCGAACTCCGAGCCCGCGGCCACCCCGTCTGCCCCTGCGGCTCCTTCCGGGGGGGGCCTGGACTCGGACGCTTCCTGCCCGGCGTGCGGAATCCCAATGCCCGCCCCGGCCGCGTCCCGGCCCCCGGCCCTTCCCTGAAGCCTTCCCCGCGGCCTCCCGCGGCCGCGCGCCCCTCATGGCGCGGGGTGAGCCCCGATTCACGCCCGAGTCACGGCAGGTTCACCGTCCCGATGCACGATGCCCCATCGCCTTGGCCGCCGCCTCGGCGTCCGCGGAGCATCCCATGCGACCCATCTGGAAGGGCCACATCTCGTTCGGTCTGGTCAACGTGCCGGTGGCGCTCTATCCGGCCGAGCAGCGGGCCGACCTCAGCTTGCACATGCTCGACTCGCGCAACTTCAAGCGGGTCCGCTACGAGCGGGTCAACGCGGAAACGGGCGACGAGGTCCCCTGGAACGCCATCGTCAAGGGCTACGAGTTCGACGACGGCAACTACGTCGTGGTCGGCCCGGAGGAGATGAAGAAAGCCGCCCCCGAGGCGACCAAGACCATCGAGATCGAGGCCTTCGTCGATCTGAAGGAGATCGACTTCATGTACTTCGACCGTCCGTACTACCTCGAGCCGGGCCGGTCCGGAGAGAAAGGCTACGCGCTGCTCCGCGACGTGCTCCGCGAGACCGACCGCGTCGGCATCGCCCGCGTGGTCATCCGCACCCGGCAGTACATCGCGGCCATGGTCCCGGTGGGCGACGCGCTGAGCCTCAACCTCCTCCGGTACCAGCAGGAGCTGCGCGGCACCGAGGAACTCAACCTGCCCGGCACGGCCGACGAAGTCGGCGTGAACAAGCGCGAGCTCAAGATGGCCCGCGACCTCGTCGAGTCGATGTCCGCCCCGTGGGACCCCGGCGCGTTCCACGACGAATACCGCGAGCAGCTCATGGCCTGGATCGAATCCAAGATCGAATCGGGGGACATCCACCACATCGAGGACCTCGCAGATGACGAGGACGACGCCCCGGCACCGATCAACATGATGGAGGCCCTCAAACGCAGCCTGGAGCAGTCGGGCCAGCCCGAGGCAACCGCCCGAAAGAAGACAAAGAAGCCGCCGAAGTCCGCGGCCAAGTCCCCCCGCAAGAAGGCCGTGTGATCACCGCGCCGCCACCCGGGCCCGACCATGACCCCTCCGCCCCAGCACAAGAGCCTCACCGAGTACGCACGCAAGCGCGACTTCGAAGAAACACCCGAGCCGGCCGGCGCCGACCAGGCCGAGCCGGGCGGCGATCCGATCTTCGTCGTTCAGAAGCACGACGCCAGCCGCCTGCACTACGACTTCCGTCTGCAGATCGGCGGAACACTCGCCTCCTGGGCGGTCCCCAAGGGCCCGTCCCTGGATCCGGCGGACAAGCGCCTCGCGGTGCGGGTCGAGGACCACCCGCTCGACTACGCCGGCTTCGAGGGCATGATCCCCGAGGGCAACTACGGCGCCGGCCCGGTGCTGCTCTGGGACACGGGGCGCTGGACACCCGAGGACGCCGACCCGGAGCGGGCGCTCAAGCGTGGCAAACTCAGTTTCACGCTCGAAGGCCGCAAACTCGGCGGCGCTTGGACACTCACCCGCCTGCGGGCCAAGGCGTCCGATCGCGATGACCGGGGCAACTGGCTGCTCATCAAACGCCGCGACGACGCCGCACGGGCGGGCGGAGACGTGCTGGCGGAACATCCCGAGAGCGTCAAATCCGGGCGCGTGATCGAGCAGATCGCCGACGGCGCGGACGCCCGCCGGCGGCCACCCCGGCCCGCGCCGAAACCGAGGCGCGTGCCCGGCAGGAAGCAGGCGCACGCCGATCCCCCGTGGCCCGAACTCGCCGGCCGTCCCTCGGCGAGCCTCCCCAAGGCCGTGACGCCGCAGTTGTGCACGCTCGCGGACACCGCCCCGGCCGGGGAGGAATGGCTGCACGAGATCAAGTTCGACGGGTACCGGCTCCTCGCCCGGCGGTCGGGGAAACAGGTCCGCCTCCTGACCCGCACCGGCCTGGACTGGACCGACCGCTTCCCGCCCATCGCCGACGCGGTCGCCACCTTGCCCGGCCAGGACCTCCTGCTCGACGGCGAGGCCGTCATCCTCGACGCCCACGGCCACACCAGCTTCCAGGCCCTGCAACAGGCGATCAAGAAGCGACGATTCTCGAACCTCGCGTTCTACGTGTTCGACCTGCTCCACCTCGACGCCCACGACCTGACCTCCGACCCGCTGATCGACCGCAAGGAACTGCTGCGACGCCTGCTCGCGGGTGCCGACGGTCCGGGCGTGCTGCGCTACTCCGACCATGTGATCGGGGGCGGCCCCGGCGTCCAGTCGCAGGCGTGCGAGCTGGCCCTCGAGGGCATGATCAGCAAGCGGATCGACGCGCCCTACACCCATGGCAGGTCGAAGTCCTGGCTCAAGATCAAGTGCTCGCGCCGGCAGGAGTTCGTCGTCATCGGCTTCACCCGACCCAGCGGAACACGCAAGCACTTCGGGGCACTCCTGCTGGGAGCGCACGACGCAGACGGCCGGTTGTTGTACACCGGCCGGGTCGGGACCGGCTTCAACGCCGCGACGCTCAGAGACCTCCGCGGGCGCATGGACCCCTTGACCCGCAAGACCTGCCCGGCCGACGAGCCGCCCATGCCCGCCGAATCGCGGGGCGTCACCTGGGTGACGCCGCAGCTGGTGGCGGAGGTCGAGTTCACGCAATGGACCGATGACGGCCGCCTGCGCCACCCGTCCTACCAGGGCCTGCGCGAGGACAAGCCCTCCGACGAGGTCCGGATCGAACAAACCCAGCCCGACGCCAAGCCCAAGCCGTCCAAGTCCCGCAAGCCCGCGGGCAAGACGTCTGGCGCGGCGGCCCGGCAAGGCGCCCGTCGCACGCCGGCCCCGCCGTCGACCCGAAACCGCCGCGGCGCGGCCGGCGTCACGGTCGCCGGCGTCACCATCACGAACCCCGATCGTGTCGTCTTCCCCGACGCGGGCATCACCAAGGCCGATCTCGCCCGGTACTACGAGCAAGCCGCCCACGCGATGCTCCCGTTCCTCGCCGGGCGGCCGCTGAGCACGGTCCGTTGCCCCCGGGGGCGCCTGGGCTCGTGCTTCTTTCAGAAGAACATCGGCGAGAGTTTCAGCGAACCGGTCCGGTCGGTCACCGTGCCCGAAAAGAACGGGACGGCGGACTACATCGCGGTCGATTCCGTCGAGGGTCTGGTCACCCTGGCCCAGTTCGGCGTGATCGAGATCCACCCGTGGGGCTCGAAAGCCGGCGATCTGAAACGACCCGACACCCTCACCTTTGACCTGGACCCGGGCGAAGGAGTCGGTCTGGAGGAACTGGTGCCCCTCGCGCGGCACCTGCGCGACGTGCTGGCGGTCTGCGGCCTGGAGAGTTTCCCGAAACTCACCGGCGGCAAGGGGCTGCATGTCGTCGTGCCGCTCAAGCCGCACGCGGACTGGGACGACGTCAAGGCGTTCTGCCGGGCCATCGCCCGGGGCCTCGCGGCCGAGTCACCCGGCAAGTACACCGCCACCGCCACCAAATCCAAACGCGCCGGCAAGGTCTTCATCGACTACCTGCGCAACGCGATGGGCGCGACTTCCGTCGCGCCCTATTCCGCCCGGGCCCGGTCCGGCGCCCCCTGCGCGGTGCCCATCCGGTGGGAGGACCTCGGCCGCGTGCAGAGCCCGGCCCAGTACACCGTCGAGTCCACCCCCCGCCGCCTCGCCCGGCTGCGATCGGACCCCTGGGAAGGCTACCACGACACCCGCCAGCAACTCACCCCCGCGCGGGTCCGGGCGGTCGTTGACGCCTGATCGGGCCGGGCCCGCGGCAGTCGGGCACCAACCCCTTCCTTCGCGTCGGGGTCCGCGGTACGCTGGTGGCTCCGCGGGCCCGGTCGTTCGGGCCCGAACCGATCGCCGCGACCGCCCGTACCGGGAAGGGCCACGGGCCGGGGTCGGTCGTTGGAAGAAGTGGGGGCCGCATGCTGACTGGTTCCGGGATCATCGCGTTGTGCCTGCTGATCGGCCTGGCCGCCGCCCTCCTGGTGCTGGTGGGCCTGATCGGTCGGGAAGTCCGCACGCCACCCATGTGCGCCCGCTGCCGCTTCGACCTCTCGGGGCACGAGGACGCCCGCCGGGGCCGGTTCCCGGTCACCTGCCCCGAGTGCGGCCTGATGATCGTGCACGACGCCCAGATCACCCGCTCGCGCCGCCAGCGTCGGCGCGGCCCCCTGCGGACCGGGCTGGCCGGCGCGGCCCTGAGCATCGGCTGCATGGTCACCATCGCCGCCGCCACGGGCGGCACGCTCGACGTCTACCGCCTGGTCTCCACACCCCGCCTGTTCCGCATGGCCGAGCAAGGGTCGGCCGAAGCCTTCGCGGCCCTGACCCAGCGGGCCGCCGACGACGCCCTGGCCCCCGAGCACTGGGCCCGCATCGCCAAGAACGCGGTGGACGAGGTGACCGCCCCGCCGACCGCCGACTCGACCGGGAGATCGATGGGCGCCGGTCGCTACACCGTGTTCGCCCAGCAGCCGGTGTCGTGGTCCTCGCTCTACCCCCTGGTCCTCCGCAAGGGCATGATCGACCGGGAGACCGCGGCCGGGCACGCCGCCCGCATGGTCTCGCTGGAACTGGCCCTCCCGCCCGACCTGCGCGAGGGCGAGGCCATGCCGTTCAAGGTCAGCGGCACGTTCCGGCGCGACCGTTCGGGTCATAGCTATTCATCCGACCACGGAGTCGACGCCCGGGTCGTCGGAGTCCGCCTCAACGGCCAATCCCTGCTGCCGCCCGAGTCCGAACTGCCGGCCGCCCGGGACGTCCGGGACTACAACGGCACCGACGCGAGCATCAACGGCGGCTGGATCTGGGAGGGCTCCGAAGGGCTGCCCGTCCTCGACGGCACGAAGCCCGGGCGGAACACCGTCGAGGTGACCGTCCGGCTCACGAGTCAGTTCTCGATCGGCGGCGGCGACGCCCTGCTCACGCACCTGGCCAACGCGAACTCGCCGCTCCCCTGGCTCGACGTGACGGTCTCCCGCGATGTGGAGGTCGCGCCCTCGGACGCTGCGCCGACCTACGCCACGGTCCCGGCGTGGAACCCGGACACCGGGGTCGAGTCATCGCTCTCGCGCAAGTGCGACTGCGGCCGGGCCCCGGGCGTGCGCCTCCGCCTCAGCGGCAAGGACGGCACCCACGCCGATGCTGTTGCTTTTGTCGACGTCTACGTCGCGGTGGGCGACAACGAGCCGTGGTACCTGGGCAACAAGCGGATCCGCGTCGGCGATTCCTGGTCGGAGGTCATGCTCACCGACGAACAGGCCGACGCCATCGATCAGCACGGTCCCGCCACACTCAGGATCGTTCCCACCCCCTGGAACGCGGACCTGTACTTCGACCGCCCCGCCCTCGTGGTCAGCGGCGGTGACATCACCCGCGCCGTCATGTTCGAGGACGAATCCGAAGATCCGGACGAGAACTGACCCGGGCCCGCGATCAGCCAGCGGGCCGTCCCGGGTCGCAGGTGACGCCCCGCGTCGGCGTCGGACCTGGATGCGCCCGATCGCGAACCTGTAATTCTTTACCGAAACAGGGATCCGTTTGGGTCGGAGTTCCGATAGACTCTGGCAAGAGGACCGCAAGGGGTCGATTTGCCCCCCCCGCGGTGTGTGATCGAGAGAAGCTAGAAAAGAGAGGCACCCACATGAAGATCTGTTCCGCCATTCTGGCGATCGCTGCCAGCACGGTTGTGGCTCAGGCCGGCCTGAATGTCGTCGCCGAGTTCGCCATCCATGACCACCCCAACGGCGGCGTGGTCCCCCCGACCTACGCGCTCCGGCTCGACTACGTGTTCGGCTTCAACCACGCGACGTTCTCCGCCGAGCAGTACAACAACACCACCCTGACCGTCCTCGAGGACTCGTCCACCGGCGACCTCTTCATCGATATCGTCGGCCGGCTCTACGGCGGGCAGGACACCGGCACCGGCTGGGTCGATCCGTTCGACCTCGACGTGTCCTTCCGCTACGCCGCCAACGTGGTCGCCACGTCCAACGGGTGGTCCATCGACGGTTTCTCGCTCCTCAACACCGGCACCATCACCCGCCTGGACACCAACGAGACCATGGTGTGGTACGGCCAGGAGGACTTCGCGGGCGACAACGGCCCGATCGGCAACGCCTTCACGCTGGCCAGCGACGGCTGGAACATCGACGGCGACGATTCCACCTGGGTCGGTCGCGGCTGGATGACGACCAACACGGACGGCACCCCCGCCTTCGATCCCGCACAGGACTGGATCTTCACCGCCACCGTGATCCCCGCCCCCGCCACGATGGGGATGGTCGGCCTCGGCGGGCTGATGTTCGCCCGGCGCCGGCGCGCCTGAGCGATCCCGATTCGGCATGCACAAACCCCGCACCGGTGTGCGGGGTTTTTCGTTGGCTCAGCTCGCGATCCGGGCGGCAGAAACCGCCCAGCGCGTCAGACCGCCGGCCTCGCCGTCGACCGGCGCTCCACAAGCGACTCTTCGAGCACGACGTCCCGATGCTCGATCGGCTCGGCGCTGTTCAGACGCTCGAGCAGCATCTCGCCCGCCCGCCGTCCCGCCTCGGCCGCGGGCAGGGCCACGGTCGTCAACGGGGGGCTGGCCATCTTGCTCGGCAGCTCGTCGTTGAACGACACGACGCTGACGTGCTCCGGCACGCCCTTGCCCAGCGTGTTGAGCGCCTGCACCAGGTACGAGCCCACCACGTCGTCAAAGGCGATCACGGCCGTCACGCCCGCGCCCAGGATGCACTCGCGGGCGAAGCCCATCGGGTCCAGGCCGTAGCTGTCCGTCCCGGCCGGCGCAGGCAGCCCGCGCGCCAGGAGCCCGTCGATCAGCGCATCGCGCCGCTTGTTCACCGCCGCGTGGCGGATCCCCCGCGGCGAAGGGCGCAGCTTGTCCAGGAAGCAGTACGCGATCCGCTCGTGCCCCAGCGCGAGCAGGTGATCCAACGCCAGGTTCGTCCCCTGCGCCTCGTCGAAGGTGATCGCGTCCCCGCCCGGCCCGGCGTGCCCGTTGATGGACACGTACGGCATGTTCTGCCGTTCCATCTCCACCACGTCGGCCGGGTCGCGCACCTGCAGGGCGATGGCCCCGTCCACCCGCCAGCTCGGCAGCTCGTGCCCGCCGTAGTCCGGGTCGAGGAAGGTCGTGCACACGTGCTTGCCGCCGGCCTTGAGCACCCGCACCGCCTCGGCCAGCGCCGAGCGGTTCACGCCGTCCGACGCCCACCCGACCACCGCGACCAGGTTCGTCTTCTTGGCGCTGATCGACCGCACCATCGGGTTCGGCCGGTAGTTGAGCTTGCGGGCCGCTTCGAGCACGCGGCTGCGCACCTCGGGGCGAACACGAAAGTTTTCCGTGTACCCGTTGATCACCCGTGATGCGGTCGATTCGGCAACACCCGCCAACTCGGCCACACGGGCGAGCGTCACCCGTTCATGCGGCGTGTGGGTCGATCCGTTCGAAGGGCTGCCCCGCCCGGAAGCCGGGGGGGTCGGGGTCGCTTGGCTGTCGGTCATGCGTGTCAGGCTCGGCATCGGAGCGGCCGGGCCGCTCGAACAAATCATCTCAGGGCAGACAACCCGCCCGTTTCGGATGGTATCCGCGATGGGGGGATCTTCGCGCGATCTTTCCGGTTCTATCCGTGCTCTAACCCCCGCTTTCACAAGGGAAAACACTTTCTGAAAGCCGCCCCAAGCCCGATCCGGCCGCACCCGGGGTGCCCTCCGAGACCACCGAGCCGAGTCCGCGTCTGAGGGAAACGCCGACGTGAAGATTCCGGGTGCCGGTTGACTCATTGAAACATGTTGAAAGAATCCGACCGGACCCGGCGTTCGTCCACCGCCGCGACGGCGGCCCGCAACAGCCCGCCGACGCCGCACGACCCACGCCGAAACCCGGAGTCCCCGCCCGCATGCCCCACCAGCCCGCCCAACCCGATGCCCGCGGCGTCCAAGCGTCCGAAGGGGCCTGCCCCGCCGGACGGGAGATGACACCCCGCTGCGCCGTCATGCGGGCGATCTACATCTCGTGCCACATGATGATGCGCGTGATCGATCGCGCCGTGCAGCCCGAGGGCATGACCGGCTCGCGGTGGCACCTGCTGATCGTCGTCCGCGACACCCAGGACGCCCCGCTGACCATCACGCAGCTCTCAGAGTGCCTGTTCCTTTCCCCCCAGAACGTCAGCCGCATGATCGCCTCGCTCGAGGCCGACGGCCTGGTCGCCCGCGACACCAGCGGGCCCGGGCGCACCGTCCGCGTCCGGCTCACCGAGATCGGGCACGAGCGCGTGGAGGCCTGCGCCGCCCTGGCCGAACGCTGCGCCGAGAACATGCTCGATGGCATCGATCTCGACGACATCCGCCGGACCACCGCCGTGCTCGAGCGCCTGATGGTCAACACGGGCGATTTCGAGAAGTCGCTCGACCGGTCCCGCTCCGACACCGACGGGCCCCCCCAGGACACCCCAAAGACGAACGGGCACCCGCCCGCCAAAGGCACCCACACCCCCGCGGCCGGACCCGCCGCCCGGACCGAACTCCCCACGGAGGAGCACCGATGAGATCCCACGCACGCCTCGGCACCCTCGCCGTCGCCCTGGCCGCCTTGGCGGCCCACGCCCAGCCGGCGGCCAACGTCCGCCTCGACCCCGTCCGCGAGGAGGTCGTCGCCCAGCAGCGCGACGCCACCGGGCAGATCGTCACGCTCCGCCGCTCGGTCGTCGCCACCCAGGAGGCGGGCCTCGTGCTGCAGATGGACCTCGAGCCGGGCGACGCCGTCGAGCAGGGAGCCGTCATCGCGCGCCTCGACGACGACCGCGCCCGTCTGGAGCTGCAGCGGTGGGAGGCCCGGCTCGAGGCCGACCGCGCCCTCATCCAGCAGCGTGAGGCCGAGATGGCCCGCGCCGAGCGGGACCTCGTCCGCATCGAACAGCTCGCCACCCGCGCCTCCGCCGGCGAGAGCGAGCTCGACCAGGCCCGCACCGACGTGCAGTCCCGCAAGGCCCAGCTCGCCGAGGCCCAGGCCACCCTGCGCACCAGCGAGGCCGAACTCGCCCTCGCCCGCCGCGCCCTCGAGGACATGACCATCCGCGCCCCCTTCGACGGACGCGTCGTTTCCAAGCTCACCGAGGAGGGCCAGTGGGTCTCCCAGGGCGCCGGCCTGGTCACCATCGTCTCGCTCACCCAGCTCGAGGCCCGGGCCGACATCCCGGAGCGCTCCGTCGGCGCCCTCCAGGTCGGCGACCGCGCGATCGAGCTGAAGATCCCCGCCCTGGGCATGCGTCTCCAGGGCGAGCTGATCCACATCGTGCCCGAGGCCGACAGCCTCAGCCGCCTCTTCCCCATCCGCATCCGCGTCAACGACCCGCAGGGCCGCCTGCGTCCCGGCATGTCGCTGACCGCCGTGGTGCCCACCGGCGAGTCCGGCCCGGCCCTGACCATCTCCGAGGACGCCATCCTCCGCAACGCCGCGGGCGAGTACGTCTTCTTCGACGCCGGCGGCACCGCCCAGGTCGCCCCCATCACACGCCTGTTCTCCACCGACGGCCGGGTCGCCGTCCGCTCGCCCATGCTCCGCGCCGGCACCCTGCTGGTCGTCGAGGGCAACGAGCGGATGTTCCCCAACCAGCCGCTCAACGTGCTCAACGCAGACCAGTTCCCCGAGGTGGCCGAGCGTCAGCGCATCGCCGCCGAGAACGCCGCCAACGGCGCACCCAACGGGCGCGGAGGCTGACCCATGGACATCGTCAAGCTCTCCATCGCCAAGCCGGTCTCCGTCGCCGTCGGCGTGATCCTCGTGGTCATGTTCGGCCTGATCGGCCTGACCGCCATCCCCATCCAGCTCACCCCCACGGTGGACCGGCCGATCATCTCGGTCACCACCGCCTGGCCCGGTCGCTCGCCGCAGGAAGTCGTCGACGAGATCACCAAGAAGCAGGAAGAGCAGCTCAAGAACGTCGCCAACCTCAAAAAGATGGTCTCCGTCTCCTCCGAGGGCTCGTCCGAGATCACGCTCGAGTTCATGATCTCGGCCGACATCAACCGCGCTCTCCAGGAGGTCTCCGACTCGCTCCGCCAGGTCGAGGCCTACCCCACCGAGGTCGAGGAGCCGGCCATCAAGGCCGCCGACGGCGCCAGCGAGAACGCCATCGCCTGGATCATCACCGAGCTGCCCGAGGACAAGATCCCGCTGCACCCCGGCTTCGACATCACGACGCTCTACGACGCCATGGACAAGGAGATCAAGCCCTTCCTCGAGCGCATCGACGGCGTCGCGGAGGTCAACATCTACGGCGGGCGTGAGCGCGAGGTCCGCATCCTCGCCGACTCGACCGCCCTGGCCCAGCGCGGCCTCAACCACGTCGACGTGGTCAACGCCCTCCGCGGCGAGAACCGGAACGTCTCCGCCGGCACCATCGCCCAGGGCAAGCGCGACTACCGCGTCCGCCTCATCGGCGAGTTCGACAGCCCGGAACAGATTCTCGAGACCATCATCGCCTACCGCGAGGGCCGCCCCGTCTACGTGCGCGACGTCGCCACCGTCGAGATCGACTACGAGAAGCGCCGCGGATTCGTCCGCACCTTCGGCCACCCCGCCATCGCGATGAACGTCATCCGCCAGTCCGACGCCAACGTCGTCGAGATCATGAAGGAGGTCCGCGACCGCCTCGACGAGGTCCGCGCCGACATCCTCCCGTCGCTCGGCGGCGTCACGCCGGGCGGGCCCGTCGGCCCCGACCTGCGCATGCGCCAGGTCTACGACGAGACCACCTACATCTCGTCCGCCGTTTCGCTGGTCACCACCAACCTCTATATCGGCGGCGCGCTCGCGGGCGTGATCCTGCTGGTCTTCCTCCGCGCCGTGCGCCCCACGCTGATCATCCTCATCGCCATCCCCATCTCCGTCATCGGCACCTTCCTGGTCATGGTCTCGCTCGGGCGCACGCTCAACGTGATCTCGCTGGCCGGCCTGGCCTTCGCCGTCGGCATGGTGGTCGACAACGCCATCGTCGTGCTCGAGAACATCTACCGGCGACTGCAGACGGGCGAGCCGCCCGCGCGGGCCGCGTGGATGGGCGGCAAAGAGGTCTGGGGCGCCGTCCTGGCCTCCACGCTGACCACCGCCGCCGTCTTCATCCCCGTCCTGACGATCCAGGAAGAGGCCGGCCAGCTCTTCCGCGACATCACCCTCGCCGTCGTCGCCTCCGTGCTGCTCTCGCTGATCGTCTCGATCACCGTCATCCCCGCGGCCTGCGCCAAGTTCCTGACCACCAACAAGCCCAGATCCCGGGCCGGACGCGCCCTCGAATCGCTCTTCGGCGTCGTCCCCTTCCTCGCCGTCGTCAACAAGTCCATCGGCTCGGCCGTCCGCTGGATGATCACCGGCGTCCGCGGCTGGACCGTCCGCCCCGCCCTGATCGTCCTCATGACCGCCGTCTCCCTCTTCGGGGCGTGGAAGCTCATGCCCCCCATGGACTACCTGCCCGCGGGCAACCGCAACCTCGTCTTCGGCGGCCTGCTCATCCCCCCGGGCCTCTCCGTCGAGCAGAAGGAAGACATCGCCCGCAACATCGAGACCGTCATCAAGCCCTACACCCAGGTCAGCATCGACAACCGCGAGGCCGTCGAGAACCTGCCCACGATCTTCCGCCCCTCGTACGACCCCGCCGTGCCCCCGCCCACCCCCTTCGCCCCCGTGCCCGTGGACAACTTCTTCATCGGCGCCTTCGGCACCGGCATGTTCGTGGGCGCCACCTCGCAGGACGACCAGGTCGTCATCCCCATCGGCCAGCTCGTGACCAACGCCATGGGCTCCATCCCCGACTCCTACGGCGGCGCGTCGCAGACCTCGCTCTTCGGGCGCGGCGTCGGCGGCGGCAACACCATCGACATCGAGATCTCCGGCCCCCGCCTTGAGCGCGTCAACGCCGCCGCGTCCTTCATGTTCGGCGTCGCCGGCGCCCACTACGGCTTCGGCAACGTCCGCTCCGACCCGGCCAACTTCAGCGTCCAGGAGCAGGAGCTCCGCGTCGCCCTCAACCAGCGCGGGCGTGAACTCGGCCTGACCACCGAGGGCCTCGGCGTGGCCATCCGCGCCCTCTTCGACGGCGCCTTCGTCGGCGACTACAAGCTCAACGGCGAGACCGTGGACCTGCGCGTCCTGCCCACCGGCGGCCGGCTCGATTTCAAGGAACAGCTCGCCGACGTCCCCATCGCCACCCCCGCCGGGCCCATCGTGCCCGTCGATTCCGTCATCGATTTCGTCCCCAGCCTCGCCCCCCAGTCCATCAAGCGCATCGAGGAACTCGAGTCCGTCTCCATCCAGATCCGCCCGCCCGAGGGCCAGGCGATCGAGGAGGTCATGGCCTGGCTCAGGGAGAACGTCATCGCCCCGGCGGAGGCCCAGGGCATGATCGACCGCACCATGCGCGTCCGCCTCGACGGCACCGCCGCCAAGCTCGACGAGGTCACCGCCGCCCTCTTCGGCCCTCCGCCGGACGGTAGCGGCCCGGTGCCTATCGGTCGTTACATCGCCATGCTGGTTGGCCTGCTAACCGTCGTGGGCATGGCCTGGGTACTGCTTCCGCTCGTCTCCAAGCTTGAGGCACGGCAATGGTTGCTCGTAGCGATCGGGGCATCATTGATCATCGCGGGAGTGACTGCTGCGGGATATGTGCTGCATGATCTGGGGCCCGCTCTCAGTCAATACGACCAGCAAACCCAAGCGAACGCCGCCGCTCTCGCTGCGGACAAGAACGCACCGACGCCCCCGGTTGAAATTGAGCTCTCGCTGCCGTTCTTGCCGACGGTGCCAAGCTTGGTCGCCTTCGGACTGCTCGGCACGCTGGCGTTATTCGGGCTGTTCGCCCCCATTGCCGGCTATCTCATCGCCGGCCGTCCGCTCATGGCCCGTGCGCCCGCACAGACATACGGCGCAGCCGGTCTGCTGTGTCTGGGCTTGGTACTGATCATCCTGACCCTGGGCGTGGCCGCCTCGCCGGCCCTGATCCTCGCCCGCTTCGTGTGGGCCCTGCTGGTCACCTACCTCCTGATGTGCGCGTTGTTTGAGAGCTTCCTGACCCCGCTGGTCATCATGTTCAGCGTGCCGCTCGCGGTCGTGGGGGGCTTTGCGGGCCTGCGCATCGTGCACGATGTCTCCATGGCCGATCCCACGATCGCGCCCCAGCAACTCGATGTGCTCACCATGCTCGGCTTCATCATCCTCATCGGCGTGGTGGTCAACAACGCCATCCTCCTGGTCCACCAGGCCCTCAACTTCATGCGGGGCGACGAGACCCAGGCCCCCATGGAGGCGCACGACGCCATCGCCGAGTCCGTCCGCACCCGCGTCCGACCCATCATGATGTCCGTCCTCACCTCCGTCGGCGGCATGCTCCCGCTGGTCCTCTTTCCCGGCGCAGGCTCAGAGATGTACCGCGGCCTCGGCTCCGTGGTGGTCGGCGGGCTTATCGTTTCCACCGTCTTCACCCTCATTCTGGTGCCGTTGCTCTTTTCGCTCGTGCACGACATGCAGTCCGCCGCCATCCAAGGCCTTGGCCTGGCGGGTCGTCGCGAAGGTGCCGACGCGCCTTCCATGAACAAACCCAACCGACCGGAGGCAACCCCCGCATGATCCCACACACCGCTCCCCGAGGCATCCTCGCCCGCCTGGCCGCCGCCACCGCCGCGTTCACGCTGCTGACCGGCTGCCAGGCCCCCAAACGCGGCCCCGAGCCGATCGACCCCCGCACCGTCCCCGTCTTTGCCGGCGACGCCACCGGCATCGTCCCCTGGGACAGCTTCGTCCAGACCTGCGCCGACGCCTCCGTCGTGATCATCGGCGAGGTCCACGGCCACCCCCTGGGCCTCGAAGTCGCCGCCGACCTCTTCGACGACATCCTGGACCGCAGCCCCACCGCCGTGCTCTCCATGGAGTTCTACGAGCGGGACGACCAGACCGCCCTGGACGACTACGTCGCCGGCATCACCACCGCCGACGAGTTCGACCGCGCCACCTTCCGCAACGCGGGCAACAACCCCCCCGGCCACCGGCGTATGGTCGAGGCCGCCCGCCTCGCCGGCCGCCCCGTCGTCGGATCCAACGCCCCGCGCCGCTACGCGCGCCTGGCCCGCACCGAGGGCTTCGACCGCCTGCGGTCCCTGACCCCCGTCCAGCGCCGCCACTTCGACATCCCAGACGCCCTGCCCGACAACGCCTACGGCAGCCGCTTCCGCGCCGCCATGTCCTCCATGGGCGGCCACGGCTCCATGGGCGACTCCACCGAGGACCCCATCACCGGCTTCCTCCGCTCCCAGACCCTCTGGGACGTGACCATGGCCGAGTCCATCGCCGACGCCACCGCCCAGGGCTCGCCCGTCGTCCACGTCGTCGGACGCTTCCACTCCGAGTTCGGCACCGAGCCCGGCAAGTCCGGCCTGGCCGACGCCGTCGCCCAGCGCATCCAGCCCGACCAGCGCATGATCATCATCACCGTTGTGGACACCGACGCCCCGTCCCTGCGGGTCGAGGACGTCGGCCGCGGCCACTTCGTGATCTACGTCGGCCCGCTCCCCGAGCCCGACCCGGCCTGACCGATCCCGACCGCACCAACGAAAAGACCGCGTCCCACCGGGACGCGGTCTTTGTCATATCAGGAAACGGACGGGCTCAGTCGTCGGACCGGTAGTAGGTTCCGCCCCGGCTGGGGTCGTTGACCGGCACGCCGCGGTAGCGCTTGGGCTGCACGGGCACCCACATCTTGTCCGGGTCGACCAGGTCGGGCCGGTCGGGCAGCGGCTCGTCGGGCATCGCGGGCACCTCGTCCCGCAGCGAGACCTGCAGCAGCCGGCTCTCGGCGCCCGGCACCGCCATGGCGTTGCTCAGACGGGCCCGGTTGCGGTCCTCGTCGAAGATCTCCCATCGCATGATGTCCGGCCGGGTCACCGCGCCGCTCGTCTCGCGGTTGGCGTAGAACCGGATCGACACCTTCGAGCCCACCGGCACGTCCACCGTCCACAGCGGCATGTCCTCACGCCGGTCGAACAGGGTCACCGTCAGCGGCTCCCAGGGCGTCGAGACGTAGGTGTACTCGTCGTTGGAACGCTGCGCACCCCCGGTCTTAAGCCCCGGAAACAGCGAGCAGCCGCCCATTCCGGCCATCGTCCCCAGCAGGGCCGCCCCCGCCACAACACCCTTGAGATTCCGCGTCCGCATGATCGGCTCGCCTCCGCTTTGAGTCACCGGCCCGATCCTAGTCGTTCCGCAGGCCCGCTGCCCTGTCCACCCCACCCGCACCGGTCCGCCGGCCCTTCCAGACCCTCGTTATCGGTAAGATCGCCCGATGACTGCACACCCGGCCCCCCAACCCCCGCCCGCCGACCGGCCGACCGACCGGCCCCCCTTCCTCATCGGCCACGGCTACGACCTCCACCGCCTCGAGCCGATCTCCCCCGACGGCCCCGGCCGCCCCTTCGTCCTGGGCACCGTCCGCTTCGACCACGACCGCGGCCCCGTCGCCCACTCCGACGGCGACGCCCTCCTCCACGCCGTCACCGACGCCCTCCTGGGTGCCATCGCCGCCCCGGACATCGGCCAGCTCTTCCCCGATACCGACCCCCGCCACGACGCCCAAGACTCTCGCGTTTTCCTCGCCGAGGCCCTCCGCCGCGTGACGGCCGCCGGCTACCGCCCGACCAACCTCGACGCGACCATCATCTGCGAACGCCCCAAGCTCGGCCCCCGCAAGGAACCCGTCCGCGAGGCCCTCGCCGCCCTGCTGGGCCTGCCAGCCACCCGCGTCAATGTCAAAGCCAAGACCCACGAAAAGGTCGACGCGGTGGGGGAGGGCCGGGCCATCGAGGTCCACGTGGTCGTGCTGATCCAGCGCGATGACACCCCCGCGCGGATCTAGCCGATCCGCTTGCGGTACATCCGCAGCAGCACGCGGTCGGTGATGCCCGGGAACATCACGCACGTCCCCAGCCCGATCCGCGCCGGCAGCGAGGTCCACACCTCGCCGCCTCGGCTCGTGCGCAGCCGCCGGACGATCGCGTCCGCCACCGTCTCGGCCGACTGCGTGAACGCTCCCGGCGTGCGCTTGGTGAACACCCGCTTGTTGCCCGCGCGGGCCTCGGCCGCGTCGGAAAACTCCGTCTCCGTCACCACCGGGTGCACCGACGACACCGCGACGCCCTCTCCCGCCAGTTCGATCCGCATCGCCCGCGCGAAGTAGTCCTGCGCCGCCTTGGTCGCGCAGTACGCCGCGAACCGCGGGATGCCGATCTTGGACAGCCCGCTGCTGACCATGACCAGATGCCCCGAGCCTTGCTCGCGCATCGCGGGGATCGCCGGGCGCAGCACCCGCAGCGAGCCGTAGAAGTTCGTCTCGAACATCGCGCGGATATCCGCCTCGGGCATGTCCCAGGTCGGCACCTCGACGCCGTAGCCCGCGTTGGCGATCACCGCGTACACCCCGCCGAACGTCCGCCCGGTCTCGGCGATCAGCCGCTCGCAGTCCGCGTCCTCGTCCACCGAACCGGGGACCACGATCGCCCGCCCGCCCACGGCCTCGACCTGCTTCCGCACACCCTCGAGCCGCTCCGCCCGCCGCGCGAACAACGCCACCGGCATCCCCGCCCGCGCACAGGAAAGGGCGGTCGCGGCCCCGATGCCCGAGGAGGCGCCGGTGATCGCGACCGCCCTGTCCGTCAGGTCCACCCGCATCAGTCGCTCATGGCGTCCTTGACGTTCCGCGACGACTCCTGCAGGTCCTCGCCCACGCCCTCGACCGTGTTGCAGGCCGACAGGAACAGCGCCGCAGCGCCCGCGAGGGCGAGCAGGGCGGTGCGGACGATGCGTGCGGGGTTCTTCGACTCGTTGGTGTTCATTGGTCGTTCCTTATGCTGGAGGTGACGGCGGCATCGTACGCCCGACGCTCCGGCCCAGCAGCCAGCGCAGCTCCGGACGCTTCGTCCCCACCGCCCACGCGGCGTACACCGCCATGCCCAGCACCACCGCCGCGCCCGTCCGCACCGACCCCTCCGCCCAGGACCCCGGCACCCCCCAGACCCACAGCACCCCCCAGGCCGCCGCCGCCACGCCGAGGCTGGCCAGCACGAACCCGCCCGTGGCCGACCGGGTCTGGGCGTCGAACACGCCCTCGCCGATCAGCCCCCGGCGCGCCGCCCGGGCCAGCAGCACCGTCTGAAGCGTCGCGCTGATCGCCGTCGACCACGCCAGCCCCGCCTCCTTGAGCCACCAGATCAGCGTCACGTTCAGCAGCAGGTTGAACCCGACCATGGAAACGGCGATCCGCATCGGGGTCGACGTATCCCCCGCGGCGTAGAACGCCCGCGTGTACAACTGATTCAATGAATACGCCCAGATCGCCGCCGAGTAGCCCATCAGCACCGCCCCGGCCCGACGCACACCCTCATCCGAGAACCCGTCGCCCATGCCCGAGTACAGCGTGTCCACCAGCGGCACCCGCAGCACCAGCAGCCCGGCCGTCGCCGGCAGCGCGATGAACAGGCTCAGCCGAAGGCTCCGACGCATCGTCGCCGCGAACCGCACGGGGTCCTTGGCGTCCCGCGCAAGCACCGGGAACGCGGCCGTGGCCACCGCGATGCCGAACACCCCCAGCGGGAACTGGTACAGACGCTGGGCGTAGAACAGGATCGCGTTGGCCCGCTCGTCCAGCGGGTAGTCGTGCCCCGCCACGGTCGGCCCCACCCAGTTGGGCCACATCGCGATCAGCGTATCCATGAAGCTGTTCAGTTGCAGCGTGCCCAGCCCGATCAGCACCGGCCCCATCCGGCGCAGCATGGCCCGGCTCTGATCCCGGACCTCCGCCACCGCCCGCGTCCAGCGCACCACGCCCCGCAACGCCCAGAACGACCACGCCACCTGCAGCGCCCCCGACAGCGTCGCCGCGATCGAGATCGGGTACGCCCAGAACGCCGCGTCCGACCCTTCCAGGAAAAAGTACGGCACGGCCGCCCCGATGATGCACAGGTTCAGCAGGATCGGCGCCGCCGCCCACGGCCCGAACCGCCCCCGCGCCTGCAGCATCCCACCCAGGATCGCCGCCACGCAGATCAGCGGCATGAACGGCAGGCAGATCATCACCAGGCGCAGCGACAGCGTCCGTTCCTCGTTGCCCGGAAACGCCAGCAGCACCGCCAGCACGCCCAGCTCGATGACCAGCGTGATCACGCCGGTGATCAGCGCCAGCATGCCCACCGTCAGCGAGGCCAGCTTGTCCGCCCGGTCCGGGTCCTCGTCGGCCAGGCGCGTGTACTCGGGGATGAACGCCGCCGAGAGCGCCCCCTCGCCGAACAGGCGCCGGAACATGTTCGGAATCGCAAAGGCCGCCGCGAACGCCGAACCCACCGCCGTGTCGCCGAACACCCGCACGGTGACCAGGTCCCGCACCAGCCCCATCACCCGCGAGGCCAGCGTCAACCCCGCGACCGTCCGCGTGTCCCGCCCCATCGAGGCGTCGGCGTGCTCGCGATCCGCGGCGTTCATGCCCCCGCCCCCCCCGCCCCCTCCGGCCGAAGGCCCCTCCGCCATGCCAGCGCCATCGCGCCGCTCGCCATGAGCACGCCCCCAACATCAGCCAGCAGGTCAAACGGGTCGAGCGTCCGGTCGAACAGCGGCTGCGTCGTCTCGTCGAACACCGCGAACAGCACGCCGCAGACCAGCAGCACGCCCGCCGAGCGTCCCACCAGGCCGGACAGGCCCAGCAGCACGCCCCAGACGAAGAACACGCCCGCGTGGATGATCAGGTCGGTCCGGTCGATCGGTCCCTGGATCGCCAGCCCCGGCCAGTGCGTGGCGGTCAGCAGCAGGCCCGTGTAGACCACGAGCAGGGCCAGCGGCAGGCGTGACGGGATCCTCATCGACTATTCAATCGGCTCGGCCTGCCCGCGCAGCACACGGATCTCCGCCTCGGACAGCTGCGCCCGACGCACGGCCCGGTCCCATTCGGCCACAACCGACTCGGCCAGCTCGCGATAGTCCGCGGCCCCCGGCGCCCACGGGGCGTACTGGAAAATCGTCTGCCCGAAGCTCGGACACTCGGCCAGCTTGATGTTCCGCCGGATCGGCGGGCGGTACACCCGCGCGTGGGCCCACGGCAGGCCCGACTGCCGCTGCGCCTCGAAGAACCCGCTCAGGTCGTCCACCACCTCGCGCGAGTGGCTGACCTGCGTGTCGTGCATGCACAGCACCACCCCGGCCACCCGCAGATCCGGGTTGACCTGATCGCGCACGACCCGCACCGTCTCGAGCAGCTTGCCAACGCCCTGCAGGGCCAGGAAGTGCGCCTGCATCGGGATGATGACCTCCTGGGCCGCCGCCAGCGCGTTGAGCGTCAGCACGCCCAGCCCGGGCGGGCAGTCCAGCAGGACGAACTCGTAGTGCCCCTGGGCACCCTCCAGGGCCATCGCCAGACGCCGGTTGCGGTCGCCCGCCCCCGCCAGTTCCGTCTCCGCGGCCGCCAAGTCGGTCTCCGCCGGCACGATCGACAGCCGCTCCGACACCGGACGCACGCAGGCGTCCAGCCCGACCGACGGGTCCAGCAGCAGGTCGTAGACGGTGGGGGCCTCGTCCGGCCCGTCGGGGCCCTCGGCGCCCGGCTCGACGCCGACATGCAGCGTGGCGTGTGCCTGGGGGTCCAGATCGACGATCAGCACCGACCGGCCCAGCTCCGCGATCGCGGCGGCCAGGTTCACCGTGGTGGTGGTCTTGCCGACCCCGCCCTTCTGGTTCATCAGGGCGATCACGCGGACGGGCTGGTCGTGGCCGGCGGGCATGGCCGCAGTATAGGGGAAGGGGCGGGGGCGCCGCGATCCGCGCCCGGGAATCAGGCCGCGGGAGGCTCGGCCGCGTCGGCGCCCGCGACCGGCTCGGCCCGCTTCTGGCCGCCCGCGCGGGCCAGCGTCCGCTGCATCTGCTCCTCGAAGTGCTGCCGCCGGGCGATCTTGATGGCGTAGACCGCGATGTACGAGGCGAACAGCAGCGCCAGGGCGTACACGAACCGGGCCCGCACCAGCGAGAGCATCACCCCGAGTGTGGCGAACACCACGCCCATGGCGTACAGGATCAGCACCGCGCCCTTCACGCTGGTCCACCGCTTGAGCATGTGGTGCAGGTGGTCCGCGTCGGGGTCGGACATCCTCTTGCCGGCCAGCTTGCGCCGGATGATCGCCAGCATGGTGTCGATGATCGGGATCGCGTAGATGATCAGCCCGGCCGCCACCAGCGAGGTCTTGCCGGTGTCACCCAGCGACAGGATCATCACCGCCGCGCAGTAGCCCAGCAGCAGCGAGCCCGCGTCGCCCAGGAAGATCGTCGCCGGGTTGAAGTTGTGGGGCAGGAAGCCCAGGCACGCCCCCAGCACGGCCAGGCAGATCACCACCCGCGGCCCGTCCAGCGGCCCGTCGTCGGTCACCGCCAGCCCCAGCGCGATGATCAGGAAGCCCAGCGTGGCGATCGAGGTGGTGCCCGTCAGCAGCCCGTCGAGCCCGTCGATGAAGTTGGCCGCGTTGCACGCCCCCAGCACGAACATCGCGATCACCGCCGTGCCCGTCCAGTAGATCACGTCCAGCGTCAGCACCGAGGTGTCCAGCAGCGGGATCGTCATCGGCAGGTCGAACGTGTAGACCAGGTCCGGGTTGTCCAGCAGGCGCCCCAGCGTCGGCGTCAGCACGCCGGCCGCCACCTTCACGCCGATGTCGCCCACCGCCAGCGCGGCCGCGGCGAACAGCTGCCCGCCCAGTTTCACCCGCGGGGAGATGCCCGACACGTCATCGATCAGGCCCACCAGCACGATCACCGTCATACCCAGCGCCAGCCACGGCGGCACGATCTGCGGGAACACCCCGTCGACCATGTGCGTGGTCTGGTGGAAGTCCATCAGGAACGGGAACGTGTTGGCCGCGTAGGAGTAGAACAGCCCGGCCATCAGGCCCAGGTACACCGCGATGCCGCCCAGGTAGGCGATCGGCATCGCGTGCAGCTTGCGCGTCGCGTCCGGCCGATCCACGATGCCCTGCGAGATCGCCATCCGGCGGATCAGCGGCGTGGCCAGCATCGTGACGAGGAAGGCCACGATGAACACGCCGATGTAGCCCTGGAAGATGTCCAGGCGCGTGGCCGGGGCCGCCTCGCCGTTCGCAAGGTCCAGCAGGCTCGTCTGCTCGGCCGCCAGATCGGCGATCTCGCGCCCGAACCGCTCGACCCGGTCGATGACCTCCTGCGAGACGGGCGTGTCGGTTTCGGCGATCAGACTCGGCGTGGGCATCAAGACGCACCCCCCGCCCGGGCGTGCTCGGCCCGCAGCACCGCCGCGATGTCGGCGATGGTCCGCTCGAGCGGGATCTTCGGCTCAAAGCCAACCGCCGCCCGCACGCGCGCCAGGTCCGGGCGACGCTGGCGCAGGTCCTCGAACCCGCTCGGGTAGGCGTCGGCGTATGGCACCATCTGGACCGTGCTCGCAGAGCCCAGCGTGCGGATCACCGCCTCGGCCAGGCCCAGGATGGTGATGTCGCGGTCGGACCCGACGTTGTACACCCGCCCGTGGCAGGCGGGATCGTCGAGCAGGGCGGGCAGCACCGGCACCACGTCCCGCACGTCGCAGAAGCAGCGGCTCTGACGCCCGTCACCGAACACCCGCAGCGGCTTGCCCTCGAGCGCGGCCGCCACGAACCGGGGCACCACCATGCCGTAGTTGCCCCGCTGACGCGGCCCGATCGTGTTGAAGAACCGGGCGATCACCGTCGGCAGGCCCCGCGTGGCGTGGTAGCCCAAGGCCAGGTGCTCGTCGAGCGCCTTGGCGTGGGCGTACGACCAACGCGTCACCGTGGTCGAGCCGTAGATCGAATCGTCGTCCTCCGAGAACACCGAAGTCCCCGGCTTGCCGTAGACCTCGGAAGATGACGCGATCAGCGTGGGCGGCGCGCCGCGGGCCGCGAGGTGACGCAGCAACGCCGAGGTCGACTCCACGTTGACCTCGATGGCCCGCACCGGATCGGTCAGCACCAGGTCCACGCCCACCGCCGCGGCCAGGTGGTACACCCGGTCGAAGTGGGGGGCTTTTTCCAGAGCGGGCAGGGCGTCGACCAGGTCGGACTCGATCAGCTCGATCTTGCCGCCGGCGCTCACCGCCGCGTCCAGGTTCGACGCCCGCCCGGTGGACAGGTCGTCGATCACGGTGACGGCGTGGCCCGCGGCGCTCAGGCGCTCGACCAGGTGCGAGCCGATGAACCCCGCGCCGCCGGTCACCAGCACCCGCGCGGGCCGCCCGGGGTTGCCCGGCGCACTGGTTGGTTCCGGTCGGTCGGTCAAGGGTGCTTCCTGCGTGATGGCCGGCTCAGGCCGCCTGCCCGGACGGGTCCGAGGCGTAGTTGGCCTGGGTGCGGATGTTCTTGCGCATGTAGCCGCCGGCCGACGAGCGGACGGCGTTGACCATCGCGCCCAGGAACTCCGCCCGGCTCTCGCTCAGCTCGTTGCGCAGACGCACGACCATGCCGCGCTTCTCGTGCATGGCACGGGCGACCAGCATCGACGCGTCGCAGCGGTTGGCCAGCGTCTGGGCGTCCCCCGCGACCAGCGCGGGCGCCACGTCCAGCAGCACGAACTCGTACTTGGCCCGCGCCTCGTCGAGCACCCGCTCGATGCCCTGCGTGCCAAGCTGCTCGATCATCCGGTGCTTGGCGCTGCCCACGGGCAGCAGGTCGGGCCCGGAGCCCTCGGACTTGTTGCGGACGATCGCCGTGTCCAGCGGCGTGACGCCGGCCAGCACATCGGCCAGGCCCGGCCCCTCCGGCGCGTCGAACGCGAGGTGCAGGCGCGGCCGCCGGTAGTTCGCGTCGATCACCAGCACGGTGTGCCCCGCCGCAACCAGCGCGCTGCCCAGGTTCGACACCACGCTCGTGGCGCCCGACCCGGGGGTCGCGCCGACCACCACCAGCGTCCTGTGCCCCTGACGGATCATCGCCTTGGACACCCGCGTGCGGATCTGCCGGTAGTGCTCGGCCATCACGCTGCCCGGGACGTCGCGGAAGACCGACTCGGGGTGCTTGGGGTCCGAGGGGTCCTCGGCCGCGTCGGGCACGATGCCCAGCACGCTCATCCTGCCCAGCGCCGCCAGGTCCGAGGGGCCCTTGACCCGCTGGTCGAGGAGCTCGATCACTAGCACGACGCCGGTCACCAGACCGGTCAGCAGGATGATGCCCAGCGGCACCATGATGTAGATCTTGGGGAACGTGGGGACGTCCGGCACGGTCTCGCCCTGCACCACCCGCACGCGGATAGCCGAGGTCAGCGAGGCCGCGGCGTCCAGCTCGGAGAGCGCCATCTGCTGCTCGGCGATCATCGCGATCGTCGTTTCGATCGAGCGGTCGATGTCCGAGACCTCGCCCACGATGCTGGTCAGCTGCACCATCTCGGTGCCCAGCTCCTCGATCTGGCGCAGCAGGTCCGACTGCTGAGCCTGGAGCTGCTGGATGTACAGCCGGTAAGAGTCCACCCGCGACTCGAACGCCTCCCGCAACAACCGTTCGCGGGTCAGCTCGATCTGCTGGCGGGTGCCGTCGATCTCGGACTGCGTCGTGCGGAACTCGCGGTGCTGGGGCATGACCCCGTCGGCCCGCAGCGAGGACAGCCGGCTCTCGAGCAGGTTGAGCTGCGACTGCAACTGCAGCATCTGCTGCGAACCCTCCACCTCGAGGCGCAGCGAGTTGTCGTACTGGATGCCCGTTCCGCGCTGCAGCTGGGCCTCGTCCCGAGCCAGGCCGACCCGGGCCGACTCCAGGGCCTGCTCGACCTTGAGCAGCTCGTAGTTGGTGATCCGCAGCGACTCGGCCACCTGCGACTTCTGCCCGTCCAAAGTGTCCAGACGCTGATCGCGCACCAGACGCATCCGGCGGGCGTTCAGGTCGCTCAGCTGGCGCTCGGACGCCTGGATGGACCGGCGGGTCACGTCCTTGCGGTCGTTGATGTCCGAGGTGCTGCGCTTGCGCAGATCGTCCATGTAGTTTTCTTTGACCAGACGCACGATGCCCGCGGCGTCCTCGCGGAAGTTCGTCGAGACCGCCATGCGGATGAAGTAGGTGTTGGGCACCATGCTCGCGCGGACGATCTTCTCGAGATCCTCCTGCGCGTTGACCAGATCGAACCCCGTGCCCTTCTGGTACGGCCGCGTCCACTTGGGCGCCTCGGCCGGCAGGCGGGGGTCACGCACCACGCTGGCCAGCACGAAGTCGGATTTCATGCGGTCCACCTGCGTGCCCATGAACAACTGGATCTCCTCCCGGTCGATCGTCGGAGGCATGATCTGGCCCGGCTTGATGTCCGGAGGCAGGCACTCGAAGATCACGTCCGAGGTGAAGACCGGGTAAACCCGCAGCAGCACAAAGTGAGAAATCGTGCCCAGGACCAGGCCCAGACCCGCCGCCCCGGCCAGCAGCCACTTGTACTTGAGCAGCATCTTGACCGGATCGATCGTAAACGCCCCACCCGCGGGGGCCGCGTGGGCGCCCGGGCGCGGGGGCGTCGGTGTCGGTCGTGCCGGGGTCTGGTTGGGGGTCATCGCGCCGCTCCGTTGCTCGCCCCGTCTCAAGCCGGTTCTCGGACCGGTCGGGGGCAGGTTGTGGTCTGTCCAGCCTGTTCTATCTCGGCCGTCCCGCTCAGCCGGCTGAGCCGATCTCGTCTTCTACCTTCCGGATCTCTGCCTCGATCGTCTCGTTGCGTCCGGCGATCGACCGGAGGATGTCCCGGGCCTCCTGGAGGTCCGCCGCGGCCGCCTTCCGGTCGCCCCGGGCCAGCTCCAGCTTCGCCCGGGTGATGGTTATTGTTGCCCGCGCCTCGAAGGAACGCGAGCGACGCTCGCCCATCTCGATCATCTGCCCGGCCTCGTCCAGTTTCCCGAGGGCGATATAGATCGTCGCCAGGGTGTCGTAGGGCTCGCTGCGGGTCGGATCGGCCTCCACCGCCCGCTCGGCCAGCTCCAGCGCCTCCTCGTGCCGGCCCAGCTTGGCCGACATGGTGTACGCGATGTTGTTGTTCAGCTCCCAGTTGTCGCTGGCCAGGCCGAGCCCCAGCCGCCAGGTCTCGACCGCCTCGTCGTACCGCTCGCGGGCGTACAGCTCGTTGCCCAGCGACCGCAGCGCCACGCGCCGCACCCCGTCCGGGGACGCCGCCGACTCGCCCAGCCGGCGCAGCTCGGACATCATCTGCTCGGGCTCCTGCCCGAACCCCATCCGACGCTGCGCGATGAACAGGTCGAGCCACGCGCGCGTCGGCGCGTCCGTGTAGCTCGCACGCAGCGAGCGGTAGTAGTTGATCTCCGCGTCCGGCGACATGCCGAGGTAGAACCGCGCCGCGTTCGAGGCCCAGCCGAGCAGGCGGCCCTCGTCGCCCCGCGCGATCTCGAACGCCTTGGTCATCTGCTGGAGAGCGAAGTCCTCGCGCCCGCGGGCCCGCAGCACCAGCGCCTGGGCCGCCAGCAGGCCGGGGCTCGTGTCGATGTTCCCGCCCACCATGCCGACCAGGCTGTCCAGCACCGTGTTGGCGGTGTTGGCGTCCGGCGGGGTGCGACGCAGCAGGGCGTCGATGTACTTCGCCCCGTCGGTCGGGGAGCGCCGCGCGTTCCATGCCATGCCGTACAGGTCCGAGGCGCGGTCCCACAGCCCGCGCGACTCGAAGGCCAGGCCCAACTGCGACATGAGCGTCGCGTCGTTGGACCGCTTGCCGATCACCTCCCGGGCCACGTCGATCGCCTCGCCTGGTTTCTTGTCGTTGAGCAACTCGTTGATCAGCCCGAACACGATGATGTCGTCGGTGGGGGCCACGCGCACCGCCTCGCGCAGGTCGCGCATGGCCTCGCTCCGCCTATCCGAGGCGAAGTAGACCGTCGCACGCGTCCGAAGCGCCCGGGCGTCGTTGGGACGCACCCGCAGGGCCGCCTCGAGATCGCTGAGCACGTCCGGGCGCAGGTCGGGGTCGTCCATCTTCGAGACCGCCCGGCGGATGTACACCAGCGGGTTGTCCGGGTGCTTGGCCACCAGATCGTCGAGGATCCGAAGCTCCTCGGCCCGGTTGCCCGAGGCCGCCGCGATCTCGGCACGCTGGAGCGAGTTCGTCAGCGTCCCGGTCTTGGAGGCGGGCATCTTGGCCATCTCGTCGCGGGCCTTCTCCCAGTCGTCAGAGCGCAGGTACATCTCGATCAGCCGCTCGCGGTAGTCGCCGTCGGGCGTGTCCGCGCCGGCGTCGACCACCCGCTGGTACGCGGCCGACGCCTCGGCCGCCCGGCCGAGCTGGAGCATCAGGTCGCCCTCGAGCTTGGTCGCCTCCATGGTCGACTTGTCCTCGCGGGCCACCGCCTCGCCCACCGCCCGGACGGCGACGTCGGGCCGGCCGCGCGTCAGCGCGAACCGCGACATCGAGATGTAGGCGTTCATCTTCTCCCGGTCGTCCGCCGCCGCGTCGATGTACTTCTGGTACGTCTCTTCCGCGACGACCATGCCGTCACGCGTGCCGACGCGCCCCTGGTCGGCGCTCCATCGCGCCGCCAGCTCCACCAACGCCAGCGAATCCCCCTCGGCACGCATGCTGTCGATCAGCGCCTTCGCGTCCGCCCAGCGATTCTGCTCCATGTACATGATCGCCAGCGAGCCGCGGTTGTTGCGGTCCTGCGGGTTCAGCTCGAGCATCCGCTCGCGCTGGCTCACCGCCCGCGCCAGCCCCTCCTCGCCGCCCGCGACCGACTCGAGCTGCAGCCAGATCTGCACGAACGGGGGGTACATCACGCCGAACCGCTGGTTCCGCCGCGCCACGTCGAGCGCCTGCTCCGTGCGGTTGGACTGCGCCAGCGTCTGCACGTACTCGAAGATGGCCTGCACGTCGTCCGGGCGGATCTGCAGGGCCCGCTCGTACGACGCCACCGCCTCGTCGATCCGGCCGAGCAGCGCCAGCTCGCGGGCCAGCAGCCGGTGGATCGAAGAGTCGGCCGTGCCCAGCGCGGTCGCCTGGCGCAGCAGGGCCGCCGACTCCGCGTGGTTGCCTCCCGCCGAGGCGATGCGCGCCCGGTAGGAGATGCCCCGCACGCGGTCGGTGTTGTTCGCCTCCGCCCGGGCCGCCAGGCGCTCGGCCTCGGCCGTGTTCCCGGCGCCCAGCGCGCGGATGAACGCCGTATCGATGTACTCGGTCGAATCCGGCGCGATCTCGGCCAGACGCGCCAGCGCGCTGTCCAGCCGCTCGACGTCCTGCCGCTGCAACGCCAGCCCCGCGATCCGCGCCTGCTTCTCCTGCTCGGTCGCGTTCGAGGCCTCGATGATGCGGTACCGCACCTCCAGCTCGTTGTCGCCCGCCAGCGCGCCGGCCATCGCCGCCAGCCCGGCGTCATCGGGGTGCTCGCTCTTCGCGGCCTCGACCACCGCCCGCGCGTCCCGCAGGTTGCCAAGATCCACCAGCAGCGACACCAGGTCCGCCACCACCGGCAGCGGGTAGCCCAGCGACGCGATGTTGTCCTGCAGCAGCCGCGCCGCCGCGGCCGGGTCCGCCGCCGTCGTCTCCGTGCCCAGACGCAGCCGGCGAGCCTGCGCCGCCAGCGAGACCGCCGGGTCCTCGATCGACGCGGGGTTCTCCAGCTGGCCGATCTGGCGCAGGCCGTTCTCCGCCATCGTGTTGCCCGGCGAGAGCCGCAACGCCTCCTTGTACAGATCCGACGCCGCCCGGTAGTTCTGCAGCTGCGTCTCGATCTGGCCCAGGACCAGCAGGGCCCGCAGGTTCGAGCGGTCCAGCTCCACCACCCGGCGCAGCGCCGTTTGCGCCGTGCCGGTCTGCCCCAGCTCGAGCGAGGCCCGAGCCTCGTAGAACAGCCCGTCCGGGTTCGAGTTCTGCCTCAGCTCGTTGAACCGGCGGAACAGCCGCAGCGCCTCGGTGTTCTGGCCCTTGGCCAGCGCGATCCGGCCGTCCAGGAGCATCAGACGCACGTCGTCCTCGGCCACCTGCGTCGCGTACTGGTTGCGCATCTGCGAGGCCGTGTCCAGCAGGGCCGTGCGCCGGTCCGACTGCGCCGCGGGGATCTGATCGTACAGATCCAGCGTCACGTCCGCACGCGTGATCAGAGCCGTCCGCTGGTAATCGAACCGCAGCACGCCCCGCAGGCTCAGCGGAAGGGTCGGCAGTTTGCCGATCTCCGCCAGCCGGGCCGAGGCCGCGTCCAGATCACCCACCGTCCGCGCCACGCCCGCCGCCGTCGTCAGCAGGCCCGCGTCGTCCGGACGCTGCTCGAGGTAAAAGTCCACCAGCTCCCGCGTCCGCGCCAGCTGAGCGGCCGGGTCAACCGCCCGCTCCAGGCCGGCGAACTGCTCGATCAGCATCTGGCTGACCGTGGCGGGGTCCTGCTCGCGCATCAGCGCCTCCAGCGCCTCCAGCTCGGGCGTCATCGCCGTGAACCCGGCGCGGATCCGCTCCTGCCGCTCGGACTCGGGCAGCCCCGCGTGCCGTTCGAAAACGGTCTGGAGCTCGTACTGGGCCATCAGCAGCCGCACGTACGGGTCCTCTGGGTTCGTCTCAAGGAACGACCGCCCGATCTCCATCGCCTTGTCGCGTCCGCGGGTGGCCGCCGCCGCCTGGTCCAGCCGCTCGTCGCGGATCTCGCGTGTCATCGTGTACCGCATCAGGGCCGCCGCGGCCGCGCCGTCGTCCGGGTCCGCCTCCAGCGCCGTCCGCAGGTCCTCACCGATCAGGTCGATCTCCGCCTCAGTCAGCACGCCGTTGTTCAGGTAGATCATCTCGCGGGCCAGCCCGCGGTACCGCAGCAGCGAGGGCCACGACTCGTCCACCCCGCTGGCGCGGTCGAAGTACGACGCGGCCTGCGTGGCCGCCTCGGCCAGCTGGTCCGCCCCGCCGCGGGAGTACCCGAGCTGCAGCCGCCCGTGCATCACCTCGAGCAGCCGCCGGTGGGCCGCCACGTCCGTGCGCAGCGACGTCGCCAGCTGGTTGATCGCCCCCAGGTAATCGCGGAAGAACGCGTTGGTGTACGCCGTCTCGGTCTCGGGCGTCCAGGACTCCATGGCGCCGACCCACTTGTCCAGCCACTGGCGGTTGGTCGTGTCGTGACCGACCGCGCGGCCGTACATACGAGTGGCGGCGTAGTAGTCGCCCTCCTGCATGGCCTTGTCGCCCAGCCGCTCGTAGTCGCCGCCGCTCTTGAACGCCAGCGACGCGAACGCCCAGGCCAGCAGCCCGAACACCGCCACAAGACCGACGCTCAGAAGCACCACGAACCGCGTGTTCACCTTGCCAGCCATCGCAACTCCCTCCGCACGCGTTTCTCACGCGCCGGCTCTAAAACCACCCGGCGATCAGCCCTGACCCTCGGGGGGATACAGACCCTGCTCGACCTCGATCCAGTCCGGCACGCTCCGCATGATCTCGCCGATCAGCTCGCCCAGCAGGTCCGAGGCTTCCTCCGCCAGCTCCTCCACGGAGCCGACCGTCGCGCTGTTCACCTGAACCTTCAGGTAGTACGCGTAATCATCCGTCAGATTGAACGCCAGCGTCCGCACGTCGTTCGCGTTGGGAACCGTGCCCCCGTTGGCGATGAAAAAATACCCCGCGTAGTACCGCCGCCCGTTCGGCAGCAGGTACTCCGAGCAACGCATCCGCAGCGCCTGCTCCGGCCCCACGTTCCGCGGCAGACGCACGCGCCGCCCGGGCGCGTCCGTGTACCGGCTGTCGTTGCTCAGCCGCGCCGTGTAGATCGTCCCGTTCCGCCCGGCCAGCTCCTCGGGCACCGTCCGGTCCGGCACCCAGCTCTCCGACGGCAGGTCCAGCTCGACCACCCGTGACGCCTTGGCCTGCTGAAGACCGCCGCCCACGAAGCACCGCTCGGGCACGTGCGGCACCGTGTCGATCATGCCCGTGTAGTACGCCGCGTGGAACTCGAGGATGACCGGAGCCCGGCCGTCCTCGCCCGTCCCGCGCTTCAGGTACGACCGCGTCAGATAGTTCTGCGTCTTGAGGACCTCGAGCACCTCGGGCGACTCTATCACGTCCGGGCCCAGCCGCGTCCAGCCCGGCGTCTCCGCCGGCAGCGTCGAGATCTGCCGGTTGTCCGGCGGGTAGATCGCGATCTTCCGCAGGTGGATCCCGCCCGCGCGGATCGCGGCCCCCATGCCCACCGCGCACGCGACCAGCACCGTCAGAGCGCCCACCCGCGCCGCCAGCATGCCGCCCCTCATACCACGCCCCCTTCCGCCGGGCCGACGATCTTGTTCAGCGCCCACACGATCCCCAGGAACAGCAGCAGCGAGGGGAACAGCAGCAGCGTGCCGATGATCATGTGCGCGTCGCCGGCCGCCAGCCCCGGGTCGATCAGCATCAGCAGCCCCAGCACCGTCACCCGCACCATGTTCATCAGGATGGCCACCGGCCCGGCCAGCAGCATCAGCGCGATCCGCTGCCACCACTCGCCCGTCGCCAGCAGCGCCACCGCGCCCGCCAGGGCGTAGAACGCCACCACCATCCGCATCCCGCTGCACGCCTCGGCCACGTTCATCGGCAGCACATTGCCCGTCGAGGTGATGATCTCCAGCGTGTTCCCGTCGATCTCCACGTTGAACCAGTTGAACGGCTGCCCGATCAGGTTCAGCATCAGCCACGCCCCCTGGCTGGCGATCAGCTGCAGCCCGAACGTCACCCCCAGCATGATCGACTCGGAGATCGTGATCGCCAGCAGCAGGTACGCGATCGGCAGGAACACGTGCCGCAGCATCCGCGGCCCGGTCAGCAGCAGCACCAGCCCGCCCAGCGCCAGCACCAGGCTCGCACCCTGCAGCATGTGGTTCCGCACGTTCACCACGCAGTACGCGTAACTGACGATCCCCAGCAGGAACGGCACCGATGCCGGCCAGAACACGCTCACCGGCGTCCGCGCGATCAGCTCGCGCCGACGCCACACCAGATACCCGCCGATGAAGGGGATCACGAACGCGTGCCCCCAGTCCTGCATCGCCTCGACGCTCATCTCCGCCTGCGTCCAGAGCCAACGGTAGTACAACCCCAGGAACCCCACCCCAAGCAGCAGCGTCCAGCGCAGGCCCGCGGGGGTGAACAGCCCGGCGATGCGTCCGGGGCGTTCTTCCCGGGTCCCGGCGTTGGATTGAACGTGTACGGTGCTCATCGTCAGCGATCAGATCGACATCCGGCAGGGTCCACTTCGCCCCGATCCTCGGAACCCGTCCCCCGAACCCCCCAGACGGGAGGCCGCAACACCCGGCCGAGCCCGACCGGAACGCCGCGGGAGGATCCGACACCGGCCCGCCGCCCCACGCGGGGAGCGCACTTCACCCTGAAATGGGTCTTCCGGTGACCGCCGTACGACCCGCATCCCTCGCGGGTTCAGACTTTGCCGCCCATCGGCCCGACGCCGGCAAACCCGACGCCCGCGGGCGGCCCAACATCAACGCTGCAGGTTCGTCGGCGGCGCACCGAACACGTCGTTGCCGAAGTTCCGGTCCAGCAGGAAGCCGAACCCGTAGCTCGTCCGGAAACCACCCCGGACCACCGCCAGCGGCGTCGCCCAGAAGTTGGTCCCGATATTGATCCGGTCGTCCCGGCGGATGTACACGTCAGGCTGCGTCCCCTCGCCGATCGCGCGCAGGTTCAGCATGATCGTCGCCTGCTCGTCCGGGCCCACCATCCGCGTGATGTCCACACGCTCCGGGATCGCCAGCGGCCCGAGCCCCCCGCCCGTCGTGATCGCACGCGTCAGGGTCATCTTCCCCACCGGAGGCAGGTTGTACACGCCCGGACGGGCCACCTGCCCGTCCATGTAGAAGTTGCCCGACTCGTTCTGCGGCACGCGGATCACGTCCCCCGGACGCACCACGATGTTGAACCGCGCATCGCCCGCCAGCAGCGGCCGCACCGGCACCCGGATCACCCGCTGCGTGAACAGGTCGCCCCGCGAGTCCCGCGCCTCCAGCGTGCCCGGCCGGGCGATCGTCCGGCGCGTCGCCGCAGGCAGCGACTCCCGCACCCAGCGACCCTCCACGAACCGCCAGCGCACGTCCAGCGAGCGACGCTCCTCGCCCTGGGCCGCCGGCTCGCCCTGGGCCGCCGGCTCCGCGGGCGTGTCGATCAGGTCGATCGGCGGCTGCCCCGCGGGCTGCACGCCCACCGCCGGCACCACCCCGCCCATCGGGCCGCCAAGGGCGCCCGGGGCCGAAAGCTCCTCGATCACGTCCAGCACGCTCTCGCCCTCACGCGGGTCCGCCGGACGCTCCGTCCCGCGGAACACATCGTCCGGGTTCTGCGGCGAGATCCGCGAGTCCGAAAGCGAGATCTGCCGGATCACGTACAGCTCGTCCACGAACTCGGGCAACCCGCCCGACGCCGACATCGCCTCGAGAATCCGATAGTCCGCGCTGGGCACCACATAAGGCCCCGGCTGCTGCACGTTGCCCAACAGATAGAACAGCTGCTGACGCCGCTGCTCGACCACCACCGAGACCAACGGGTCCGCCACGATGTCCCGCATCCGGTCCGCGACCGCCTGCGACACCTCCGGCTCGGTCAGCCCGTTGATGAAGATCCGCCCGAGCTGGGGAACCTCCACGTACCCGTTCTGGTCCACCTGCCGCGTGATCGTCTCCACGTTGCCGCGCGCCACCAGGTCCCAGATCGTCAGCGCCACGATGTCGCCCGGGCCAACCCGGTACGGATCGGTCTGCGGGATCAGGTCCTCGGGCGTGATCTCGCTCTGATCAACCCACCGCTCCTGCGGGTCCTCGATCGCCGCCAGGTGCGTCAGGATCGGCACGCGCGTCGGCGTCCGCTCCCAGCGCCCCACGATCGACGGGTTCCCGAACGAGTCCCAGTTCGAGCAACCGGTCAGTCCGACGACCACCGCCAGCCCGATCAACGCGGCCAGCTTCCGGGTCATCGACGGGCAATCTTCAACGCTTCGCATGCCACCCTCCTGCGGGGGTACGGACAGTCCCGGGCCCGCGTTCGCCGCTCCGGGCAAACACCGACCCTTTCAAGTGCCAAGCATAGCGCCACCCGGGCCACCCCCGCAGCGCACCGCCTGCGCGGAAAGCATCGACCACCCGCCCCCGCCGTGTTGATTCTCGGTCCCAAGTTTCCAAGACAATCCCCCGCCCCCGGCGCATACGATGCCCCGCAGGCAACCCCCACCCCCAGGGGACCCGGACCCACCCATGACCACACCCGATCAACCCACCCAAGCGAGCCGCGGGCTTCAGCCCGCGCGGTCCTCCATCAACCAGTCGTCCCCGACCGCCCCGACCGACCGACCCAACCCCCTCGCACGCACCCTCACCCGCCACCCCCGCCCCCTCGGCGGCGACCCCATCCGCAACGCCCGCCCGACCATCTCCCTCACAGGCATGGTTCTCAACAACGCCGGCGACGCACTCCAGCACATCGCACCCAAGCGCAAGCCCGACTGGCTCCGCGCCAAAATGCCCGGCGGACAGGCCTTTCAGTCCACCAAGGCCAACATGCGCACCAACGGCCTCCACACCGTCTGCGAAGAGGCCGCCTGCCCCAACATCGGCGAATGCTGGGACCGCGGCGTCGCCACCATCATGATCCTCGGCGACACCTGCACCCGCGCCTGCGGCTTCTGCAACGTGAAGACCGGCAAACCCCCCGTCACCGACCGCGACGAACCCAGAAGAGTCGCCGAATCCTTAAGAGGCCTCGGCCTCAAGCACATCGTCATCACCTCGGTCGACCGCGACGACCTCCCCGACGGCGGGGCCGCCATCTGGGCCGAAACCATCATCCGCGTCCGCGACGCCTGCCCCGAAATGTCCCTGGAAGTCCTCATCGGCGACTTCAAGGGCGACGAGGCCGCCCTCCAGATGGTCATCGACGCCAAGCCCACCATCATCGCCCACAACCTCGAAACCGTGAAGCGCTGCCACCCCGCCGTGCGGCCCAGCGCCCGCTACGAGCGCACCATGGAACTGCTCCGGCGCGTCAAGGCCCAGGGCGCCATCGCCAAGACCGGCATCATGGTCGGCATCGGCGAGAAAAAGCACGAGGTCCTCGAACTGTTCGAAGACCTCGTCCGCATCACCGGCACCCACGAAGGCCGCCGCGACCCGAGCGACCCCGCCCGCGGCGACCCCTGCGACATCATCACCATCGGCCAGTACCTCCAGCCGACGCGCAACCACCTCCCCCTCGACCGCTGGGTCCACCCCGACGAGTTCGCCGAGTACGAGCAGGCCGGCAAAGCCGCCGGCATCAAAACCGTCTTCTCCGGCCCCCTCGTCCGCTCGAGCTACCTCGCCGACAAACAGGCCGAAGACATCCTCGCCACCCTGAGGTAGGTCGGCACGCCGTGCCAACTCTCCTCCCGTTGGCCCGGGCCCCGCTCGCCGAGCCGGGTCCTGTCTTGGCCCCTCCAAACACTCCAAGAGCCACAAACAGAGCCATTTAGAGCCAATATGCCGCCCTAAATGGCCCGAATTGGCTATAATCATGGCCATGCCCCCCATCGAGTCCATCCAGATCACTCCCGAAATCCTCGCCCTCATCGCCGAGATCGATGAGTTCAAGGGTGCCTGGCGCGCCCTCGGCCGCCTTGCCCCCGAGCGGCTCCGCGAGCTCCGAAAAGTCGCCACCATCGAGAGCGTCGGCTCGTCCACTCGCATCGAGGGCTCCAAGCTCTCCGACCGCCAGGTCGAGGAACTCCTCTCCCGCGTCCGCACCGAATCCCTCGCCACCCGCGACGAACAGGAGGTGGCCGGTTACGCCGACGTCATGGAGACCGTGTTCGCCAGCCACGACGCGATCCCGATCAACGAGAACCACATCAAGCAACTGCACTCGATGCTCCTTCGCCACTCGGAGAAAGACGCGCGCCACCGCGGGGAATACAAGAAACTGCCCAACAGCGTCGAAGCCTTCGACGAAAGCGGCAAGTCGCTCGGCATCATCTTCGAGACGACCACTCCCTTCGACACGCCCCGCCGCATGATGGAGCTGATCGACTGGACGCGATCGGCACAAGACGACAACGCGTTGCACCCGCTGCTCGTCACGGGTGTCTTTGTTGTCGTTTTCCTCGCGATACACCCATTCCAGGACGGCAACGGCCGCCTCTCCCGCGTGCTCACAACGCTCCTGCTGCTCAAGTCCGGCTACGCCTACGTCCCCTACACCTCGCTCGAAAGCGTCATCGAGCAGAGCAAGGAGGCCTACTACCTCGCCCTCCGCCGCACGCAGGGCACGCTCGCCGACCCATCGCCCGACTGGACCCCCTGGCTCGTCTTTTTCCTCCGCGCCCTCCGCCAGCAGAAGGCCCGCCTGGAAACCAAGATCGAGCGTGAACGCCTCATGCGTTCCACCATGCCCGAACTCGCCGTGACCATCCTCGACCTCGCCGCCGAACACGGCCGGATCAGCGTCGGCGACATCATCCGCGCCACCGGCGCCCCCCGCGGCACCATCAAGAAACGCCTCACGGAACTCGTCGAAGCCGGCCACCTCACCCCGATCGGCCAGGGCCGCGGCGCCAAATACATCCCGGCGTAAGAGGTGGCAAGCGATTTGGTAGCCCGGCTCGCCGAGCCGGGTCCTCTCGGTGGCACGTGCCTCCCGCCTTTGCTCCCTCGCCCCGGATGGGCGCAGGTCTGTAGCCGCGGTTGAAGCGCAGCGCAACCCATGGAACTGTCCTCCCCCTCCTCTCCCGCCCCTCCCCGGCCTCCCTCCCCAACCCATTCCTAATCCCTCCCCTCCGCGCCCTCTGCGTGAACTTCGCGCCCTCTGCGTTCAGTCCGAATGTCCGTCCCTGTGCGCAATCCCGCGCGCACTTCCACTTCTGTGCGCCGTCTGCGCGACATCCACCCCATTCTGCTTGAATCACACCCCCCGCGCGATACCTTCGCGCCATGACCACCACACTCGACCAACCCGCCGTCCGCCCCTCCATCGCCCACCCCGCGAACCAACCCACAGACCAACCAGCTAACCGGCCCGACGAGCCCCGCCCCTTCAGCACCCCGGATCTCTCCCGCCTCCTCCACGCCACCTACAACCCCGACTACCACGCCCTGCGCCTCTGCGACCTCTTCGAGTGCAACGTCGTGCAGCTCGCCGACGCCTTCGAGTCCGAGGGCATCGAGCACGCCATGACCCGCATCGAACGCATGGCCCAGCTCCGTCTGCGGCTCATCCGCGCCGAGGCCGAACACACCGCCCTCGCCCGCCTCATGGACCTCGCCGGCAACCACCCGACCACCCCCCGCGAAAAAGAAACATCCCGCAAAGCCGCCTCCCACATCCTCCGCATCTGCGCAAAGCCCAATCTCCCCCCGTCCCGGACGGGGGGAGATGGCGAGGCAACGCCGAGCCAGAGGGGGGGTTCCTCGCCCGACCGCCCCAAGACGCCCCAACCCACCCCACGCCCAACTAGCCCCGACCGGAAGGGAGGGGATGGCTTCAACGCCGATCGCGCGTCAACCTCACACCCCGACCCGCAATACACCAAGACGCCCCCCGACCAAACCGGCAGCCACACCCCCCACGCGCACGCAACCCCCTCCCCCCAGCAACTCCAATCAACCGCCGGCTCCCCCAACCCCTGCCACCCAAACCCCACCCCCCAATCCCCTCTCCAACCAACCAAACCGCACCCTGTCCCCACCTCTGTGCTCTCTGTGGTCGCTCCCCACTCCGTCTCTTCGTCTCACCGTCTCTCCGTCTCTTCCCCCACCAACAATCCCCCATGCACGCCATCCACCTCACCCCCGACGACACCGCCCGCCTCCGCGTCCTCCGCGCCGCCGCACTCGTCACCGATCCGTGGTCGTTCGGACCCACCCCCGGCGAGGACAACTTCGAGTCCGAGGATCGCGCCCGCCAGATCCTCGCCAACCCCAACCACGCCATCTTTGGCGTCCAGGACGCCGCCGACCCGGCCCGCCCCCTCGTCGCCATGGCGGGCGTGATGCGCCTGACACGCGCCAAGCAGAACCACATCGCGGACATCTGGGGCGTCTACACAACCCAAGCCTTCCGCCGCCGCGGCTGCTGCCGCGCCCTCATGCACGCCTGCATCGACCAGGCCCGCGCCTGGCCCGGCGTGGAGCGCATCACCCTGTCCGTGTCCGAACGCAGCCCCGGCGTCCGCGCTCTCTACGAATCCCTCGGCTTCACCACCTGGGGCATCGAACCCGACGCCGTGCGCATCGGAACAGAATCCGCCGCCGAACGCTTCATGCACATGAAACTTTGAATCCCGCCCCCCCTCGTATCCCCACCCCCTCCGTGCCTCCGTGCCTCCGTGCCTTCGTGCCTTCCCCATGAACCCCGCCACCGTCGCCAATCTCGTCCGCCAGATCGAGGCCAAGGACCTCTCCACCGCCGCCCACACATGGCGCGTGGTGCTCTACACCCGCGCGATGCTCGAGCACTTCGGCGTCGACCGTGAACTCACGCACCTGCTGACCCAGGGCGCGGCCCTGCACGACGTCGGCAAGCTCGACATCCCCGACGCCATCCTCCAGAAGCCCGGCCGGCTGACCGCCGAAGAGTTCGAGATCATCAAGCTCCACCCCGTCACCGGCAACGCCCGCATGATCACGCTCGACGTCACCGACGAGCCGATCCTCAACCTCGTCCGCTACCACCACGAACGCTGGGACGGCCGCGGCTACCCGCACCAGCTCAAGGGCGAGGACATCCCCATCGGCCCGCGCGTCTTCGCCGTCATCGACTCCTTCGACGCCATGACCTCCGTCCGCCCCTACCGCACGCACATCGCGGACAACGCGGCCGACCTCGCCCTCGTCGAACTCCAGGCCGGCATGGGCACCCGCTACTGGCCCGAGGCCGTCGAGGGTTTCACCGACCTCTACCGCACCGGCAGGCTCGACCACATCGTCCACTACTTCAACGACGATGTCCCCCTGCCCGCCTTCGAGCAGGCCCGCGACGACCAGTTCGACGCCATCCGCCTCCGCCATTCACCCGCAAAGCGCACCGATCCCGAGAATCCTGTCAGTGCCCACCAACTTCCGCGGTGATCCCACGGGAACGCCCGCGGCAACCCGGCCGCCCGCGCCCCGTAGAATCCCCTAAAACCCGCGCCGCCCCGGCACGGGTCCACCGCGGAGGCCAACCCATGCGACCCATCCGAGCCCTGCTCGCCCTCGTCCTCTTCACACTCCCAGCCGCCGCCCAACCGGCCAACCAACCGGCCCAGCAACCCGAAAAGCCCCGCCTCGCGGTCAGCGCCATCACCGCCACCCGCCCGGCCCTCGACGCCGCCCGCTTCCAGGGTCAGGCCCAGGCCCTCGACCAGATCATCGCGGCCGCCGACAACCAGCTCCTCGACGCCCTCGCCGACACCCGCCGCTTCGACTTGGTCGCCCGCTCCGACCTGGCCACCGTCCTCAAGGAGCAGGACCTCGCCGTCTCGGGCCTGATGGACCCGTCCGACCCCCAGACCGCCGGCGCCTTCGCCCTCGCCGGCGCCCGCTACGTCGCCACCGTCGCCATCGACAACTTCCAGGACGCCGTCGCCACCGCCGACTTCACCGGCGGCCTCGGCAACACCACCATGGAACGCCGCACGATCCAACTTCAGGCCACCCTCAAGATCTACGACACCACCACCGGCGTCCTGCTCGACTCGACCACCCTGGCCATCGAGGACGCCCAGGTCCGCGAGACCCTCCCCGGCGCGACCCAGACCGGCCGCCTGACCAACGCCCTGCTCGCCGACGTGTCCCACCGCCTCGCCCGCGACACCGCCAACGCGATCATGAACACCATCGCCCCGGCCCGCGTGCTGGCGTACACCCTCGGCCAGGTCACCCTCAACCGCGCCGAGGGCACCGGCGTCGAGGCCGGCCAGATCTGGCGCGTCTACCACGCCGGCCCCGCGCTGATCGACCCCGACACCGGCGAGAACCTCGGCCGCGAGGAGATCCCCGTCGGCTGGGTCCGCATCACCGAGGTCACCCCCAGGTTCAGCAAGGCCGAGGCGATCGAGGACACCGGCATCACCGCCGGCGCGGTCCTGCGGCTCGCGCCCGACGGCCTGCCCCCCGGCATCGATCCCAACGCCCGCCCGGTCCGATCCGGCATGACCTTCCAGCAGTCCACGACCGCCACCGACGGCCGCATCGTCACCCAGCCCGGGCGGTTCGTGACGCCCGCCGAAACCCGGACGGAGCCCGCGTCCATTCCGACCCGCCGGGTGGCGGTTTTCGTGCGTGATGTGTCCGACGCCGTGCCCGACCGGCGGACGGATTCGCTGGAGGCCCTCGTCACCGCGTCGCTCGGCGGCGGGGGGGTCGAGGTGATCAGCCGCGCGGCCGTGCTCAACGCGGTGGCCGAACTGTCCGGCGCCGGCGCCAACCGCGGGGGGGCCGACCCGACCGCCGACGCGGCCGCCCGGCTGCTGTCCGACCAGGCCAGCGCCGTATCACTCGCCCGCACGCTCGGCGCCGACGCGTTACTGATCACGACCGTCGCCGACTTGTCGCGCCAGGAACGCAGTTTCAACGACCCGGCGCTGGGCGTGAGCACCGAGATCGTGCGCACGACCCTGACCCTGACCTGGGACTTGATCGCCGGCGACACCGGCGGCTCGATCGGTTCCGGGCTGGCCGACGCGACCGACTCGGTCCGCCGTTCCGCCCGGGTGAGCAGTTCGCCGACGGACCTTGGTGCATTGATGAAGGAGGCCGCGGCCCAGGTCGGGCCGCAGGTGCGCCGGGCGCTGGCCGAGACGGCCGACCGGACGGCGCAGGCCGCCCCGGCCGAGGTGTCGGTCTCGGTCCGCGTGACGATCCAGGATCTGAGCATCCCGGACATCCGCAAGGTCGACGGCGTCTGGACGGTCATGTCGGGGCGGTACAACCTGATCCCCGCGCCGACCACGGTGATGGTCGACGGCTTCCAGGCCGGCAGCACGCCGGCGGAGCTGATGCTGACCCCGGGCCCGCACCGCATCCGCCTGCACCAGCCGGGCTTCGACCCGGTCGAGCGGTTCATCGTGGCCCGCGAGGGCATGGAGCTGGACATCCCGATGGCGCTGTCCGCGTCGGGCATGCAGCGCTGGCAGCAGAACGCGGCGTTCCTGGAGACACTCAAGACCGGCGCGGCGCTGCGTGAGAACGAGCAGAAGCTGGTCGAGGGGCTGGCCGAGTTCCTGCGGCAGGCCCGGGTGAACCTGGACACCTCGTCGCTGCAGTCCATCGAGGCCCCGTCGCTGTGGGAACAGCTGCTCGACCGGTGAGACGCGGCGTGTCCATCGCGGGCCGGGCCGGCCGGGTCGGTCGGGTCGGGCGTCTGGCGTGCCTGCTGTGCGCGGCGGCCCTCCCGGCGGCTGGGGGATGCCAGAGCGGGTACCGGGACTTTGCGCGGTCGGTCGATGCGAGCATCGCGGCGGGGGACTACCGCGGGGCGGCGAGCCTGGCGACGGCCCGGGCGGAGAAGAAGTCCGGCGACCGGATCAACCGGGTGGTGTACAACCTCGAGGCGGCGCGGGCGGCGCAGCTGGCGGGGGACTACGCCGCCAGCCGCGACTTTTTCGAGCGGGCGCACGACGATGTGCGTCCGTACCTGGACGAGAAGGCCGAGGCGAAGATCACCGAGGCGGGGGCGACGACGCTGGTGAATCAGACGACGGCGATCTACCGGGCCACGCCGGTGGAGCGGATCATGGCTCCGACGCTGGACGCGCTCAACGCGATGGCGATGGGGGACCTGGACGCGGCCCGGGTGCGGCTGAACCTGGCGCGGGACTGGCAGCAGGACGCGGTGCGTCGGTACGGCAAGGCGGGGGCGTCGGAGATCGAGCGGGACGCGGCGGCGCGGGGGGTGCCGGTGCGGGAAGAGGGCGTGATGGCGGCGGTCGCGCCGTACTACAGCAATCTGCAGGACCTGTCCGGGTACGCGGACTACGGCAACCCGTTCGCGTCGCACCTGCGTGGGGTGTTCCTGCTGGCGACGGCGTCGGACGCGGGCGATCTGGAGCGGGCGCGGTTCGAGCTGCGCCAGGTGGTGGCGATGGAGCCGTCGGCCGAGCCGGTGGTCACGCCGGACCTGGAGGCGGCGGCGTCGGGCGGGCTTTCGGGGCCGGTCGTGTGGGTCTATTTCCTGACGGGGCGGGCGCCGTCGCTGGAGGAGATCCGGCTGGACATCCCGATCCCGGCGGGCAACGTGAACTACGTGGCGGCGGCGTTCCCGCGGCTGGTGATCAACCCGGACGGCGTGTTCTCGGCGCGGGTGAGCGGGGGCGGTGATTCGGTCGGGACGGTGGAGCTGGCCGACGTGGACGCGATGGTGGCGGCGGATTTTCGGAGGCGTCTGCCGACGATCGTGATGCAGGAGGTGCTCAGCTCGGCGCTGAAGGCGGGGGCGACCTACGCGGCCAGCCGCGAGGGGCGGGACGGCTGGGCGCAGCTGGCGGGGATTCTCTATCAGGCGCTGACGACGGCGGCGGACCTGCGTTCGTGGCGGAGTCTGCCCAAGCGGGTGCTGGTGGCGCGGGTCGCCACGCCGCCGGACGGGCGGATGTCGGCGTGGTTCGGCGGGGGCGGTGTGGGTGGGGGGGCAGGGGGTTCGGGGGCGGACGCGACCTGGACGGTGCGTCCCGGTACAAGTCATATCGTGGTGGTGTCGCTGCCGTCGTCCGCGTCGCGGGCGGCGTCGGTGCTCACCGCGGAACTGGGCGTTGGACAACCGAGTCTTGGGACTCTGAGCGAGGAGGCGGTCGATGATGCGGACGACTAAGAGCATGTTGGCGGGCGCGATCGGCGCGGTGCTGCTGGCCGGTGCGGTTTCGGGCTGCGGCACGGTGAACACGGCCGAGTCGCGGCGGGGCGGCGGGGAGGACGCCGTGAAAGTGCGTCAGGACATCAACGACGCGCTGAGCTTCCTGGCGATTCACTCGACCGAGGTGCGGATGTTCGAGAACAAGGGCGGGACGATGGAAGCGCAGGTGGACATCGCCAACGACGGCTTCCGCACGCGCCGGTTCGCGTACCGCTTCGACTGGATGGACGCCCGGGGCAACATCATCCCCTCGCAGAACGCGGTGTGGGAGACGGCGTCGATCCCCGCGGGCGGTTCGGCGGTGATCGGGTCGACGGCGCTGACGCCGGAGGCCAAGGACTTCCGGCTGCAGGTGCGGCGCTCGAACTGAGTCCGCCCGTCGGGCGGGTTTGTGAGAACTGATACAGGCCGGGCCTTCGGGGTCCGGAGGAAAGGACAGTGCTATGCGTGGTCTGATGCTGGGAAGCGTGCTGTTGGCGGGGTCGGTTGGCGCGGGGCTGGTCGGCTGTTCGACGCCCGCGCGGGTGATCGAGACGGGCGGGCCCGAGTCGGTCGTGAGCGTGGGCGAGGTGGACATCCAGGACCTCAAGAACGCCTCGGCCGGGATGCTCGAGTCGCTGATCTCGACGAACATCCTCAACTCGGCCCCCAACCAGCCGGCGCGGCTGGCGATCGACCGGGTGGTCAACGACACCTCGAGCTCGTTCGACACGGGCGAGCTGCTGTACCGGATGCGTGAGCAGCTGGTCAACTCGGGCAAGGCGCAGGTCATCACGACTTACGGCAACAACCCCGAGTCGAAGATCGCGCAGGACGAGCTGCGTCGCAAGGCCATGCAGGAGGGGCGTTCGGACTTTGCCACCCTGACGCCGGACTTTGCGCTGACCGGCAAGGTCACCCAGCTCAAGCGGGCGGCGGGCAGCACGCGGCAGACGACCTACACCTTCCGGCTGACGCTGACGGACATTCCCACCGGGCTGGAGGCGTGGACGAAGACGGTGGAGATCACCAAGCTGGGCACAAAGAACTCCGTGGGGTTCTGATGCTCCGAGATCGGTCCTTTGTATGATGACCGCCCCGCGATGAACGCGGGGCGGTTTGTTGTTCAGAGCGAAAGGACGGATGGATGGCGTTGCGTGTCGAGACGATCGAGGTTCCGGTGGGTGACCTGCGTCGGGCGGTGGCGTGGTACGGCGCCCACCTGGGATTCGAAGAGGAATGGTCGGACGGGCACCACGCGTTGCTGAGTTCGGACGGCGGCGGGCCGAAGCTCTTGCTGGTGGTCGTGCGTTCCGGCGTGCGTCTCGGCTTCACGTGCGAGGCGACCGGCCTGCGCCACGGCGTGGTCGACGTGCGGACGGACGACCTCGGCGCGCTGCACGCGCAGTTGGCCGCGTCCGGCACGCCCGTGGACGCGCTGGACGCGGGCGGGAACGAGTGGGCGCCGCGGGGCTTCGGGTTCGAGGACTCCGAGGGCAACCGGCTGGCGGCGTTCTCGTATCCCAGACGATCCTGAGCTTGCCGGATCAGCCGGCGCGTCCGGAGCGGTCGGTGTGGCCCTGCTGGTAGACGCCGCGGATGGCGGTGATGCGGCCCTGGGCGTCGCGTTCGAACTCCATGCGGAAGTCGTCGGCGCCCTCGATCATGAAGACGTCGGCGGCGACCGGGACCAGGGTGCGCCAGGCGGGGGCCCCGACGCGCCGGTACATCAGGCGGCCGTCTTCGAGCTTGATCTCGCGGTCGGTGTAGTTGCCGGCAAACTCGGGCAGGGCGGCGTTACCCGGGTCGAACGAGCGGGTGGCGGCGGCGTGCTGGAACAGGCCCCACTCGGCGGCCGGGTCTCCGGACTCGGCGATGCGTTCGAGGGCCATGCGGGTGGCGGTCTCGAGGGCCCGGTCGGCGGGGACGGCGACGTCGGGGGTGATGCCGGTGCCCTCCCAGTTGGTGTTGGTGATGGGGTTGATGGCGCGGCCGACGGGGACCATGAGCATGAGCGTGTCGGCGATGGGGTAGCCGTCGACGGGGTGGGCGCCGCCGCCGGTGGTCTCGCCGACGATCGTGGCGCGCTTGCGGGTCTGGAGGTTGTAGGCGCACTCCTCGGCGCCCGAGAAGGTGTAGGCGCTGGTGAGGACGTAGACGGGGGTGTCGGGCATGGCGAGGTCGGGGTATTCGGCGTTGGTCCAGAACTCGGTGGTCGAGTCGGCGGGGCGGAAGTAGAGGCTATTGAGCAGGACGGGCTCGCTGGCGTCGAAGAAGTAGGAGCAGAGGAGCTGGACGGTGGCGGGGTCGCCGCCGCCGTTCTTGCGCAGGTCGAGGATGACGGTGGAGGAGCCCTGGAGGAGGCGGACGGCGGAGAGGATCGCCTCGCGGGCGTGCTCGGCGGGGTGGAAGCCGCGGAGGTCCAGATACCCGACGTTGCCGGCGAGACGCTCGACCTTCTGGACGCCGAAGGGGGCGTGCTGGCGCGGGTCGAAGGGCTCCTGCGGCGCTTGCTCGCGTTCTTCGGGCGGGGTCCACCCCTCGGGGAGCGCGGAGGCGCCGAAGTGGCGGTCGTTGGTGAAGGCGCGGAGGTCGCGGGTCAGGGCGGCGGCGAGGTCGCGGCCCTCGAGGTGGTCGTAGTGGCCGGCCCCGGCCCGTTCGGCGATGTGGTCGGCGGTGCGTTGGCCGACGTCGGGGAAGACGTAGTTGTCGCGGACGGTCTGGCAGACCTCGGCGATGAGTTGCTGGTTGTCGGGTTTGGCGTGGGAAGCGGTGGCCAGTGTGGCGATGGCGAGGGCGGTGGGGATGGTCTGTGCGCGCATGGGGTCTCCTGTGGAACGGTCGTGCATCCAACCGGGATGCCGGTGGGGTGTGTTTCCGTTCCGTGGGCGGAGATTTTCTGCCGAAGACCCGATCAGGGCCCCGCCGGGGTTGAAATCAGCTTTGTGCGATCGCGTGCCGCTTTGATGCGCGAGGAGACACGCGCACACCCGTGGCGGGTGGCATCGCGGGGCGTGCACGGAGGCTGGAGGTCTACAGGACGATGATGGTCGGGGCGATGACTGGCATATCTTCGGTCATGGTCGGATCTCCTGGCGCGGGGACATCCCGCTGTGTGGAGATACCGGCGAAGACGGGCCAATGTTCCGGTTTTGATAAATTTCTGATCAATAGCCGGTCAGAGGCCCGCCAAGGACGAAATCAGCTTCCTGGCCGCGGCGGGGACGGGCATGCAGCTGAGGCGGGCCTGGCGGACGAGTTCGAAGCCCTCGATCTTGAAGCGGTCGTCGGCCTTGATGTCGGCGAGGGTGAGTTGCTTTTTGGCGGCCTTGACGGGCTCAACATCGACGACGGGGCGGGCGATGTCGCCCTTGCCGTTGAGTCCGGGGTGGTTGGGGTCCTCGTAGGCGTCGGAGACGACTTTCGCCAGGCCGGCGATGCGTTTCTCGTTGCCGGTGTGGTAGACGAAGGCGGTGTCGCCGGGCTTCATGGCGCGGAGGTGGATGTTGGCGGCGGGGTTGTTGACGCCGTCCCAGACGGTGCGGCCGTCGCGGGCGAGGTCGTCGTAGGCGTAGTCGTCCGGCTCGGTCTTGATCAGCCAGGTGGCCATGGTGGTCGCTCCGTGTCTGCCTGGATGGGCGGAGCGCCAGTTTAGCCGGACGGCGGCGCGGTCAGTGCGTGGCGGCGCGTTCGAAGCGGGTGGTCAGGACGCGCTGGAGCTTGTTGACGGCGTCGCTGACGGCGGTGTGGAAGTCGTCGGTGGCGCTCTCGACGGCGAGGGGGTCCATGCCGGTGGGGCGTGCTTCGAAGAGGACGCGTTTGTCGTTCTGGCCGTGCTTGTGGGTGCTGTTGAGGTCGGCGAAGTGGACCTCGACGCGGGTGATGCGGTCGGAGAAGCGGCCGACGTGGTTGCTGAGCGCCTCGCGTGCGTGGGTCTCGAGCGCGTCGGACGCGGGGAGGTTCTTGTAGTTGAACTCGATGTGCATGCGGTCCCTCCTTGGTGTTGATGTCCTGGAGTTGATATCGGGGGAGATACGCCGCGCGGAGTGGATTGTTCGCGGAATCGGACGCGATCGGCGTCGATCGAAACGAAACTAGATTCGTTCGATGCGGAAGCGGACCTGCGTGTCCAGAGTCTGGCCGGGCGCGAGCGTGCGGACGCCGGTGTCTGTTTGCCCGCTGTTCATGAGGTTGAAGCCGTCGTTGGGCATGGTGCACGGCTCGATACAGAACCACGGCAGCGGCGGGCTGTTCGGGTCGGCGGGGTCGAGGCGCGGGGTGAACACGACGAGGTGGTTGAAGGCGTCGGAGCAGTCCATCGTCATGCGGACGCGGGAGCGCGGCCATGTGATGGTGGCGGCGCCGCCGAAGCCGGCGAAGACGTCGTCGAGGTTGGGGTTGCCGACGGGCCCGCCCTTCGTGAGCGTGTCGCAGACGGCGTCGTGCGCGGCGGGGCCGGTGGGCAGGCAGTTCTTCGCGGGGTATCGGGTGTTGACGGGGGCGGTGAGTTCGGCGTCCTCCCCGGCGGCCATGAGGGTGCGGGGGAAGTAGGGGTGGTGGCCGCAGCCGGCGGGGATGGGCTGGTCGTCGAGGTTGGTGATGCTGAGGTCGAGGGTGAGTTCGCCCGGGGCGAGTTCGACGCGGAAGACGGCGGCGAATGCGAAGGGGAAGTTGGTGTATTCGTGGGCGCGGCTGTCGTAGACCATGCGGGCGGAGGCCGGGGTGCGGTCGGTGATGCGCCAGGGTGCGTCGCGGACGACCCCGTGGATGGCGGTGGCGTCCGGGAAGTTGGGGCGGAGCTGGTGGGTCTGGTTGTTGAAGGAGAAGCGTGCATCGCGGATGCGGTTGGTCCAGGGGGCCATGAGAAAGGAGGCGCCCTGGGCGGTGTCGGCGGGCGCGGTGGGGGCGCGGCGCATCAGGGGGTAGCGGTCGTCGCAGGGGCCGCGGAGGGAGAACTCGGTGAGGGTGGCTCCGAGCGCAGGGTCAATCGCGACCCGGAGGGGGTCGGCGTCGAGGGTGATGCGTTGCACGGTTTGGTGGGCCTTGCCGGGGTTGGATCGGGCGCGGGATCAGGGGTTGGCGGGGGCGTTGTCGGCGATGCCGAAGTTTTCCTTGCAGCAGGCCTTGGCCTCGTTGCAGGGCTCGGTGGCGCCCTTGTCGGCGCAGCACTCGCCCTCGGGGGCGGCGGCGAGGGGGTCGGCGGGGGCGGAAACGGGGATGACGGCGGCGGTGGTGGCGGCTTCGGCCATCAGGGCGCAGCAGGCATCGGGGGCGTCGGGGGTGGCGGCCGGGGCGGCGACGGTGGTGACGGCGGCTTCGGCGGCGCAGCAGGCGTCGGCCTGGGTGGTCTCGGCGGCCTTGGTGGCGCAGCAGCTGTCGGCGGCGGGGGCGGTCTCCAGCGCGGCGGCGGTGATGGCGGCCTGGGCGGCGCGCTCGGTCGGGCAGACGCCGGAGGGGCACCCGGTGGTGATCCAGTTGAAGCCGAGGACGGAGGCGGCTCCGAGGCCGAGGACGCCGGCGACGATCTTGCCTGCTGCGATGGGCATTGGTCTCTCCCTGCGGTGGGACCGGATCGGCCCCGGGGTGGTCGGATGGGCGGGCCGGGCGGCCCGGTCGGGTGCGTCGCCGCCTTGGGGCGGGGCGTTCCCGGGACGGGGGATGGTATCGGGAACGGGGGGGTGGGAGCAAGACCGTCGGTGGCGGAATTGGGGCGGATCTGATGCGTCTGGGGGGGGGGAGAAGGCAGCGCGGGATGATCGGACGCGGGGTCGGGCGGGACGATCGGGACGACCGGCACAGGCGAGCCGTTCCGGAAAGAAGGCAGGGTTTGCGGGGTCGCTCCCCGGTTTCCGGGTCGAGATGTATACCGAAGGTGTGATCTTGAGCGTGCGCCGGGACGGGGCGTGCGTGGGTGTTGATAGACGCCGGGAGGCAGCCGTATGGACGCGAGAACCCGCAACTCGAGCAAGCAGAGCGACGGGCAGAAGGACCTGCCCGTCGACACCGGGGCCGAGATGAAGCTTCCCAAGGCCGAGGACGAGGTCCTTGGCGTGATCGCGGGGGTGGAACAGCAGTTGCTGGCGTTGCGCCGTGCGCACGCGGAGCACCGGCAGGCGATGGTGGAGTTGGCGGAGAAGCGTCGCGAGCTGGCGGAGGCGACGGAGCAGGTTTGTGCGCGTCAGGCGGAGCTGGAGGACCGGGGGGAGGAGATCGAGTCGCGGGAGGGGGAGCTGACGAGCCGCGAGGTGGAGCTGGCGGAGATGCGTCAGGAGGTCGAGAGCCGCGAGTCCGAGGTCGCCCAGCGGGCGGCGCGGATCGAGCAGCGTGAGTCGAAGATCGCGCAGCAGGCGGAGATGCTCGAGCGGCAGGAGGCGCAGGTCGAATCGCGTGCGGAGGAGCTCGAGGGCGAGCTGCTTTCGGTGCAGCAGGAGCGTCAGAAGATCGAGATCACGGCGCGGGAGCTGCAGGAGCGTGCGGGCGCGGTGGAGACGAAGGCCGCGGAGCTCGGCGAGTTCGAGTCGGCGCTCTTGGCCCGCGAGGCCGAGGCCGAGGAGAAGCTGGCGCGGGAGAACGCGGCGGAGGCGAAGCTGTCGGTGGTGGAGAAATCCCTGCGGCAGCTGGAGGGGAAGATCAAGGGGCGGGAGCTGGAGCTGGGCGAGCGGTCGCGGGCGCTTGAGGAGATGGCCGAGCGGGCGGGGGCGCTCGAGGCCGAGCTGAACCAGACGCGTGAGAGCCTCGAGACGGCGCTGCATCTGGCGGAGGAGAAGCTGACGCGGGAGCGTCGGGTCACCGAGGGCCTGCGGGCGCAGATGGAAGTGGCGGAGGAGGAGGTCCGCAACGCGGCGGAGTCGATCAACCGGGTGAGTGAGCTCGAGCAGTTGCTCGAGATGGCGCACGAGGAGGTCGGGCGGGTCCGGGCGGAGGCCAAGGAGAGCGTGGCGGCCGAGCTGGCGCAGGCCGAGGCGACGGCGGCGGAGCTTGCGGCCGAGCGGGACCGTGTGGCGGCGCTGGAGCTTGAGATCGAATCGCTGCGGGGGCGTGCGGCGCAGGCGGAGTCGGAGCTGGGCGGCCTGCGTGCGGCGCTGGCCGAGGCCGAGTCGCGTCTGGAGGCGGCGGCGGACCCCGGCGCGGTCGAGGCGGCGCGGGCGGAGGTCGAGGGCCTGCGGGCCAAGCTGGACGAGATGGCGGCGCAGGCCGAGCGTCGCGTGGCGGAGGCGCGGGCCGACGCGGAGCGTGCGGTGGCCGAGGCGAACTCGGCGGCCGAGCAGCGGGTGCGTGCGGTTTCGGAGAAGGCGGAGGCGCGGGCGAAGGAGCTCGGGGCGCGGGCGGAGGCCGAATCGAAGAAGACGGCGGCGCTGGAGGCGAAGCTGAAGAGCGCGGAGGGCGAGCTGGCGGCCGCGGTGCGGTCGCGGGACGAGATGCGTGCGAGCCTGGAGTCGGCGGGGGTCGAGTCCGAGGAGGCCGCGCGGCTGCGGGACGCGCTGACGGCCGCCGTGGACCGGATCAGCGAGGCCGAGCGCGATGCGGCGGCGGCCCGGGAGGCGCTCGAGTCGCTGCGGGCGGAGACGCAGACCGAGATCGGCTCGCTGCGCGAGGACGTGGAGGCGAAGGCGAAGTCGCTGGGGGACGTGGAGCGGCAGGCGCTGGAGATCGAGGGCGAGAACCGCGATCTGAAGGCGAAGGTCGACGAGCTGGAGGTCGAGCTGGAGGTGGCCAACGCGGCGCCGCGTCCGAACGCGGACGAGTTCCAGCGTGGTCGTCGGCGTCGGCTGGCGCGTCAGCGCCGGATCCTGCGGGAGCAGTCTGGCAAAATCCGCCGGGCGACCGAGGCGTTGCGCGATCGGCTGGAGCAGTGCGACCAGGTGCTGCAGAAGCGGGCCGAGCTGGCGGAGGCGTACCACGCGATCGTGGAGATGCGTCAGAAGAACGCCAAGCGCGAGGTCCGCGGCGGGGTCGTCTTCGGGGTGATCGGGATGATGGCGGTGCTGGGGATGCTCGGCGCGGTGTCGTGGTTCGTGGCGGGTGGGATCGCCCCGGGCGAGTACGCGGCGAGCGTGGTGATGACGGCCGAGGCCGGGCCCAGGCAGCTCGTGGAGGAGGATGACGCCGCGGTGTGGCAGTCGTACATGGTTGGGCTGGCGGCGGACCCTCGGTTCCTCGAGCAGGCGGCCGAGCGGATGAAGCGCCGGGGGATCACGACGCTGGGGACGGCGGGGGAACTGGGGCGTGAGGCCCGCGAGCGGCTGGTGGTCGAGTCGCCCTCGCCGCGGGAGATCCGGCTGGAGTGGCGTGGGGAGGGTTCGGACCGGACGCGTCGGATCCTGGACACGTACGCGGTGGCGATGGCGAGCGTGTCGAACCAGTCGCGGGCGCGTCGGACGGACGGGCTGACGACGGTGATCTCTTCGGAGTCGACGGCGTCGGAGCGGCCTTTGGACACGCGGCGGCTGGAGACGGCGGGGATGGTGTTCGGCGGGTCGGCGGGGTTCACGCTGCTGCTCGGCGGGTTCCTGTGGCGCCGGTTGTCGGCGGCCAAGGCCCGGTTCGAGCGGGACGGTCGCATCGAGCCGCTGATGGACGAGGGACGCTGGGAGCTGCCGACGCGGGGCTGAGCGTTGCGGGCGTTTTCAAGAACGAACAAGGCCCGGGGACGCGTCCCCGGGCCTTTGTGCTTGGTTGGTTGGTCGGGCTTTAGAGTTCCGAGTCGGTGCTGCGGAGCAGGGGCTGGCTGTCGAGGGCGTCTTCGATGCCCTGGTAGATGGCCAGGCGGGACTCGGTGCTCAGGTTGAGGGCGACGCCGATGTCCTGGATCTCGCCGGTGGGGCGGATCTCGGCGACCTCGCGCACGATGTTGCCGTCGGCGTCGAGGACGACGAGGCGGTAGGGCTGGTCGCCGACCTGGGGGCGGAGGTTCTTGACGAAGAGCCGCGCGGAGGCCCAGTCGGGGTTGTAGAAGACGGAGGCCTCGGCGTTGGTGGTCTCGGCGGAGGCGGCGGTGAGGACGACGCGGCGGGTGTTGCCGTCGAAGAGGGTGTCGTCGACGAACTCGGCGCCGGTGCGGTCGTAGAGCTGTGCGACGCGGGCGCCGTCGTTTGCGATGTTGTAGGTGTTGCGGATGTTGGCGGAGACGACGGTCAGGACGATGGTCGCGGCGGTCAGGCCGATGGTGGCGGCGCGCCAGACGGGGCTGACGCGCTTGGACCGCGGGAGGGCGGGCTGGGCCGGTCGGCGGGTGATGCGTCCGGCGATGGCCGGCGCGGCGGCCTCGGCGGCGATGCGCTGCTCGACCTCGCTCTCGCGCATCCCGGCGCGGACGGCGGCGACGACCATGTCGCGCAGTTCGGGCGCGGGCTGATCGTCGGGGAGCAGGTGGCCGAGGTCGGCCATGCGTGCGGCCTCGGCGCGGACGCCGGCGCGGACGTCCGGGTGGGCGGCGAGGATGGCGGCCTCGTAGTCGGCCTGCTCCTGGTCGTCGAGGAACCCGAGGCTGTAGAGGACGGTGTTCTCGATGAGCTGCTGCGTGTTCATGGGCTGGTTCATAGCGAAGCCTCTTCCCCTGTGCGTTCCCGCAGGCGCACGAGTGCGCGGCTGAGGGCCGACTTGATGGTCCCGAGCGGGATGTCCATTTCTTCACTGATCTGTCGGAGTGTCTGCCCGCCGAGATAGGCGCGCATGACGACGGTTTTCTGGAGTTCGGGGAGGGTGTCGATCTTGTCCATGAGGGCGGCGAAGTGCTCGTCGCGCTCGATGCGTTCGGAGATGGTCTGCGCGTCCATGGCGCCCGCGACCAGCTGGGCGTCGTCGAGGCCGGTGGGCTTGATGCGGGCGCGTTTGCGCCGGAGCTTGTCGACGAGGTGGCGCCTGGTCAGGAGCATGACCCAGGTGACCAGGGCGGCCTTGCGGGGGTCGTAGCGGTCGGCGGTGCGCCAGAGCCGGACGAAGACTTCCTGCACGGCGTCCTCGGCCTCGGACCGGGTGGGCATGGACTGGAGGGCCATGCGGTAGACCAGCGAGCCGAAGCGGTCGTAGAGCTCGGCGACGGCGGTTTCCTGGTTGGAGGCGATGCGTTGCATGAGGTCGAGGTCGGTGCGGTCCTGGTCGGACAGGGCTTTCTGTTGGCCGGCGGGCTGTTGGCCGGCGGGCTGTTGGCCAGCGGGCTGTGTGCCGGCGGGTTGTGGGGCGGGAGGCGAACGGTCCGCGCCGGATGGCTCGGAGCGATGGCCTCGGGCTTTCCCGGAACGGTCTGGATGTTGATCCGTCATGTCACCGGGTCCACGAGAAAGGCCCGGGGCGGGGGGCGTACACAGCCTCCGCCTCGTGGCGATACGCACGGTAAGCCCAGAGGATGCCAAGGTTTCGCGCCGAGTGCAAGTTTCGCGGCGGGAAACCTGTTTGGTTTATGTTCTTTGTTTTCCCAAATTGGGCATTTTGCCCGGTCTGTGTTTGGGAAGGGGATCTTGCGGTCCGGTGTTGATTCCGGTATCCTGTCTATGTCGTGGTGCGGCCGTGGGGGTCGCTCGTGGAGCCGGTGCGGAGCACCGTGAACGCCAATATGGGTCTGGAACAACGGCCAACCAGAGTCGGACGCGTCAAGCGTGGTTTCACGCTGGTGGATGTTCTGGTGTCTCTGGCGGTTATCTCGGTGCTGATCGGCCTGCTGCTGCCGTCGTTCTCGCTGGTGCGGGAATCGGCCCGCCGGGTCAAGTGCGCCTCGAACCTTCGCCAGATCGGCCTGGGGCTGCACATGTACGGGCAGTCGTCGGGCGAGTATCTTCCCCCCAGCGTGTTCCTGCCGGCGTCGGCCTATTCGCGGTCCGCGATGGTGGGCTCTCCGGAGTTGATGGACACGCTGCGGACGGAAGAGGGCGCTTTCCCGGCGCGGGACTGGGGCCAGTGGGACGGCATCGGGCTTCTGTACGCCGAAGGGTACCTGTCGGCGCCGGGCGTGTTCTATTGCCCGTCGCACACCGGCAATCACCCGTTCGACCGCTACGAGGACGTGTGGTCGGCCGAGCAGGGCGAGATCGTCTCGAACTATCAGTACCGGGGTCTGGGCCCGCGCGGCGAGCGTCGGTTGTTCATGATCGAGGGCGACGCGGCCCTGGTGACGGACATGCTCCGTTCGTTCGAGGACCTGAACCACGAGGGCGGGCTGAACCTGCTCAAGGCGGGTCTGGCCGTGAACTGGTTCCAGGACGCTGGCGATCAGATCGCCGGGCTGATGTCGCGTTCCAGCGGCGGGACCGCGTCGCAGGCGGTGTCGGACGCGTGGTCGCGGCTTGACGGCGGGCCGTCGGGCGACGACTCGAACGATCCGCAGGATTGATCCAACCATCAGATTGCTTTGTGGCCGCGCCATCCGAAGGCGGGCTTGTTTGCTGCGCTCCGGAGCCGGCGGATCGAGGGTGCGGCGCGCGGGCGTCCGGCGTAGGCTGTGCGCATGAACAAGCGGTGTTTCATGGCGGCGGTGGCGGGTCTTGGCTGGCTGGTCTCGGGGGCGGCGGCGCAGCTGACGCCCGAGCGGTTGTACTACGGCGTGGACCGGCGGGTGCCGGTGCGGGTCGATGCGCCCGAGGGGTTCATCGGTGAGTTGACGATCCGGCTGCACGAGATCGGCAGCGGGGCGGTGGTGGCGGAGAGCGCGGCGGCCGCGGGGCGGGCGGATCTGGCGGGGCTGCTCCCGGTGCTGTGGGAGGACCGGTCCGGCGTGACGCGGCTGGCGCAGTTGTACGCGGACGGGGCGCCGTTGGGCCCGCCCGTGGTGGTGCAGCCGCTGGTGACGCCGAACACGGCGATGCTGGTGGACCCGACGACGATGCGTCCCTCGGACGATCCGCGGGCGCAGCCGGTGTTCGAGGACGAGCGACTGCCGGTGCTGGCCCAGCGGGGTGCGGCGCCGTCGTCGCAGCGGGAGGTGACTTTCTCGGGGCTGCGCCTGTACGTGGACAAGGAGGTGGTGTTCGAGACGGACGAGGGGGCGATGGTGTTCCGGATGCGTCCGGATGTGGCGCCGAACACCGTGTTCAATCTGCTGCACCTGGTGGAGGGTGGGTTCTACGACGGGGTGATCGTGCACCGCGTGGTGGCGAAGTTGCCGGACGGGCGGCCGTTCGTGGTGCAGTTCGGGGATCCGTCGGGGACCGGCTCGGGTGGGCCGGGGTATCAGGTGGACCTGGAGAAGTCGGGGCTGGCGCACGATTTCGGGGTGTTGTCGATGGCGCGGGCGGGGGATCCGAACTCAAACGGGTCGCAGGTGTTCGTGTGCCTGTCGCGGGAGGGGACGGCGTTCCTGGACGGGCGGTACACGGCGTTCGCGGAGGCGATCGAGGGGGCGGAGACGATCCGGGCGTTGGCGCGGGTGCCGGTGGGGGAGGAGGACCGGCCGGTGACGCCGCCGGTGATCGGGCGGGCGTACACGCGCGACGCGGCCCCGGCGGGGTTGCGCGGGCCGGCGTTGTCCGGGGGGCCGGGGCCGGCCGCGTCGGCGCCGGAGCGTTGATCGGGCCGGGTCGGGCGGTCAGAAGGCGATGCGCGCGTTGATGCCGAAGAAGACGGAGGCGTCGAGATCGTCGTCGGCGATGTCGTTGCCGGCCGAGTCGATCAGTTCGATGTTGCTGTAGACGGACGCGCCGACGTTGGCCCCGATGGTGATGCTGTCGCTGGGCTTGTACTCGGCGAAGAAGGAGAGGGGGACGCGGCGGTCGGTGGCCATGCCGTCCGGGATGGGTCCGTCGTCCTTGAGGCGGAAGGAGCGGCTGGCGAACTCGCCCTGCAGGCCGTAGGTGAGGCTGTCGGAGTGGGCGTAGCCCAGGCGGAGGCCGGCGCGCTGGGACTCGAGGGTCCACCGGTCGCTGATGGCCCAGCGGATCTGGGGGATGGGGATGACCAGGGCGTCGTCCTCGAGCTGGGTGCGGACGAGGACGCCGATGCCCCAGGTGAAGGTGTCGGAGGCCTTCGTGGAGAAGCCGAGGCCGCCGGCGTAGACGAACGAATCGGAGATGTCCGCGCCGTCTTCCGCGGCGATGCCGACCGATGCGATCGCGAAGTAGGAGGTGGTGTCGTTGATGGGGGCGAGGTAGCGGAGGAAGAGTTCGGTGTCGGAGACATTGCCGAAAGGGTCGCCCGAGGCGTCGAGGGTGGTGGCGCCGGTGAAGTCGTACCAGGAGCGCTCGGAGCCGAGGCCGAGGGTGAGGGAACGTCGCGGGCCGAGGTCGAAGGTCACGTCGACGGCGGCGCGGAGGCGGGCGATCTGGAGGTCGCCGGCGTCGGAGTCGAAGTCGGCGGTGTCGGCGTAGGAGCCGCCGATGGTGACCGAGTGGGACGGCGCCTTGCGGGTCTGGGTGATCTCGGCGGGGGGCGACTGGGGGTCGGGCTGGTTGCGGGTGTCGGGCTGGGTCGCGGGTTGGGCCGAGGGTTGGGCGATGGCCGCGGAGGTGAGCAGGGCGGTGAGGGCGAGGGCGGTGTGTGTGGTCGGCATGGTGGGTCCTGCGGCTGGTTGCGTCGGGTTGCGTCGGGCTGGTCCGAACGGACGGACGCCATGGTACAGCATCCCGGCGGCGGGGGCCGGGGGATGGAGTTGCGTGGCTGGCGGGAGGGGTCAGCCGCCGACGCGGTGGATGGCGGTGGCGCGGATGGTGAGGACCTCGGGGCTGGGGCGTGCGGCGACGGTGCCGACGACGATGACCTCGTCGAGGGGCGCGAATCCGGCGGCGGTCAGGTCGGCGGTGATGGGGTTGCCGTCGGCGTCGACGAGCTGGACGGTGGCGGAGTTGGCGGTGATGCTGGCGCGGGGCTCGCAGCAGTAGTCCCAGGGGGTGGGGCAGTTGTCCTCGGGGTTCTCGGCGCAGCTGGGGACGGCGGGGTCCATCATGACGAAGACGGGGGCGTCGGCGGTGAGGGGCTGGGCGCGGCCTCCGATGCGGCCGCGGACGGTGACGGTGTCGCCTTCCTGGGCGGTGGGTTTGATCTCGGCGATGGTGCGGGCGTCGGCGGGGGCGGTGGTGAGTTGCCATGCGGCGGCGCTGGCGTTGTTCGTGGCCGGGGGGGCGACGGTGGTGGTGGACTCGCGGTCGCAGGCGGTGATGGACAGGGCGGCTGCGATGAGGGTGGTGGCGGCGATGCGGTTCATGGGATGGGTCTCCTGAAGGATGTGTGTGGTCAGTGCGAACGGAGTGCGGCGGCGATGGGCAGTCGGAGGCAGCGGACGGCGGGGGGGACCGCGCCGATCAGGCCGACCGCGAGCCCCGTGGCGAGGCCGGCGAGCAGGACGGGGGGGTCGATGGTGAGGGTGAAGGCGCCCATGGAGAAGCGGACGGCGAGGCCGTCGAGGAGGAGCAGGGCGAGGACGCAGGCGATGAGCGCGCCGCATGCGGCGATGAAGACCGATTCCTCGGCGAGGCTGGCGATGATGGCGCGGCGGGTGAAGCCGAGGGCCTGGAGCATGCCGACCTCGCGGACGCGGGAGGAGAAGGAGGCGTACATGGTGTTGAGCCCGCCGAGGATGCCGCCGGTGGCGATGAGGACGGCGGTGGTAAGGATCATGATGCGGATGGGGCGGAAGAAGGCGGCGATGGAGGCGTAGTAGTCGGACTCGCGGATGGCGGCGATCTCGAGGTCCAGACGGCTCTTGGCGAAGAGGTCCACGTCGGCGAAGGCGGCTTTGTCGAGGGTGACGATGACGCAGGAGACTGAGGACTCGCGCTTGGTGGCGATCTGGAGGTCGGTCAGGGGGATCCAGATCTCGGCGTCCATGACGGTGTCGGGGGCGGAGAAGCGGCCGGTGATGGTCCAGTCGCGGTTGTCGAAGCGGAGGGTGCTGCCGACGCCGAGGCGTTCGTTGGGCAGGCCGAGACGGGTGGGGGCGAGGGCGCCGAGCATGATCTCGTCGTGGCCGGCGCGGGGGGCGCGGCCCTGGATGATCTCGACCTCGGGGTGGACGAGGAGGGCGACGGGGCGGACGCCGCGCATGACGGCCTGGCGGTCGGTGGGGTCCTGCGCGTCGGCGCGGACGGGCAGGGCGGCGTGGATCTCGGGTGAGACGAAGACGGTGGTGTTCTCTGTGCGCAGGCCGGGGATGCTGGCGGCGGCCTGGCCGGCGACGCCGGCGTCGATCTGGGAGCGCTCGATGCCTTCTTCGCTGCCGGTGCCGAGGATGATGACGTTCTCGTAGAGGCCTTGGTGGTCGGCGAGGGTCAGTTGCATGCCGCGGACGAAGCCGCCGGCGGCGAGGACGAGCAGGACGACGAGGACCGCGCCGAGCAGGGTGGCGGCGAGGCGCACGCGGGAGCGTGCGAGGTTTCTCAGGGCGTAGTCGAGGGGGAGCTGGCGGATCATCGGTTCGTGGCCTTACTCAGTGCCGCTGCGAGGGCGTGTGTGTCCGGGAGGCCCCCGGGGTAGACGCGGCAGGTCAGGGCGGTGCTGGCGGCGGGCGGATGGCCCAAGAGGTCGCGGCCGCCGACGAGCACCGTGGGCGCTCCGTATCCGCGGCGAGGATCGGAGTCGGGCAGTGTGGTCAGATCGATGTGCTCGACTGGGAGGTCGAGGCGAGCGATGCGGAGCGCCTCTTCGAGACGCCCGGCCAGTTCGGGCGTGTTCGGGCAGCCCGGGAAGCCGAGGAGTGTGACGGTGTGGCCTGTCTGGTTCATGTGAGTCGTGGGGGTGCTGTTTTTCGCCGGGGTGGTGCAGGACGCGGCGAGGAGTGATGCGATCAGGAGTGGGCCGGCGATGGATGTTCGCATGGGGTGACCTCTTAGACGGAGCGGAAGCAGGCGGCGATCTCGCGGCGGGAGGCCTGCCACGCGGGGACGAGGCCGGCGAGCAGGCCGAGGGCGGCACAGATGACCAGGCCGCTGGCGAGCAGGGCGGGGGAGGCGACGATGGGGATGGACTGGCCCTCGACGGAGAGCGCGAAGTTGCCGTTGCGTGCGGCGAGCAGGGCGAGCGCGGCGCCGAGGAGGCCACCGGCGAGGGCGACAAGGATGCCTTCGCCGATGATGAGCGCGCCGACGAGGCGGCCTCGGAAGCCGAGCGTCTGGAGGACGGCGTGCTCGGCGATGCGGCTCTGGACGCTGAGGACGATGGCGTTGCCGATCAGGGCGAGAACGGCGACGAGGCAGCCGACGCCGAGCCATCGGGCGAAGCCGACGATCTCGATGATGTCGCCGGCGATGCGGCCGATGAAGGCCTTCTCGGTGAAGGTGGCGGTGGGGTCCTGGGCGGTGCGGAAGGTGTCGTCGATGGCGGCGGCGACGGCGTCGAGCTGCGACGGGTCGGCGACCTTGACGTTGAACTGGGTGACGATGCCGAGCTGGTCGCGCCCGGCGAGCTGGACGAACTCGAGGGCGGTGTAGGCGACGTTTTGGTCCTGCGGGTCGTCGGAGCGGATGACGCCGGCGACGTAGGTGGTGATGCCGGCGGCGTCGAAGGTCATGCCGGGGCGGAGGCCGCGGCGGTTGGCGAGGGTCTCGCCGATGAGCGAGGCGTCGGTGCGGCGTTTCCAGTCGTCGATGGAGCCGGCGATGATTTCGATTTGACCACGCCGGGCCGCGAGGAAGTCGTCCTTGGGCACGCCCCGGAAGGTGACGACGTCGAGGCTGGTGCGGCAGTTGGAGACGACGACCTTGATGGGGACGGCGGAGACGACGCCGGGGACGGACTCGATGCGGCGCTGGTAGTCCTGCGGGAGCGTGCTGGTGGCCGGGCAGAAGCGGTCCTTGCGGTAGACGACCAGGGTGGTGTCGGCGGCCGAGGCCTGGGTGGCGGTGGTGACGCCGCGCTGCATGGCCTGGACGGCGGTGAAGAGGAACATCGCGATGGCGACGCCGGCGAGGGTCAGGCCGGTGCGGACGCGGTGGCGGCTGACCTGCTTCCAGACATAGGGGGCGAAACTGGTGGGGTTCACGCGGTCACCTCCTGCGGGATGGCGTCGTTCGTGTCAGCGGCGTTGGGGTCGGTGACGAGGCGGCCCTTCTCGAGGTGGAGGGTGCGCTTGGCGAAGTCGGTGGTCTGCGGGTCGTGGGTGACCATGATGACGGTGGTGTTGTTGTCGGCGTTGAGGCCCTGGAGGAGGCGCATGATGGCCTGGGCGGAGGGCTTGTCGAGGTCGCCGGTGGGTTCGTCGGCGACGATGATCTGGGGCCGGGTGACGATGGCGCGGGCGATGGCGACGCGCTGCTCCTGGCCGCCGGAGAGCTGGCGGGGGAAGTGGTCGTGGCGGTCGGCGATGCCGACGCGGTCGAGGGCCTCGGCGACCCGCTTGTGGCGCTCGGATCGGGAGAGCGGGTGGATGAGCAGTGGCAGCTCGACGTTCTCGTACGCGGTCAGGACGGGGACGAGGTTGTAGAGCTGGAAGATGTAGCCGACGTGGGTCGATCGCCAGGTGGCGAGCGCGTTGCGGGACATGGAGGAGGTTTCGGTGCCGTCGACGGTCAGAGTGCCGGAGGTGGGCGAGTCGATGCCGGCGATGAGGTTGAGGAGTGTTGTTTTCCCGCTGCCGGATGGGCCCATGAGCGCGAGGAACTCGCCGCGGTCGATGTCGAGGTCGAGCCGATCGAGGGGGAGGATGGTGTTGTCGCCCTTGCGGAAGGCGCGGGTGAGGGCGCGGCAGGTGATGAGGGGGTTGGTCATTGGTTGGCCTCCGGCGTGGTGAAGCGGACGCGGGCCCCTTCGGCGATGTTGGCGGCGGGCCCGACGGCGACGAGGTCGCCGGGGCTCAGGTCGGCGTTGATGCTGGCGAAGCCGTCGGCGCGGGCGAGCACGGTGACGGGCACGGTGTGCAGGCGCCCCTTGCCGGCGCGGCGGGCGTGGACGGAGCGGACGGCGTCGGCCCCGTTGCTGCTGACGAGCGCGGACTCTGGGATCAGCAGGGTGCGTGCGGTTGGCGCGGAGGGGGACGCGGCGTCGTCCGATGCGCCGCCGATGAAGCGGACGCGGGTGAGCATCTCCGGGCGGAGCAGCGGGTCGGGGTCGATCACGCGGACTTTGGCCTGCAGGGTGTTCTTCTGCAGGTCGGCCTCGTGGGTGACGCGGGTGACTTCGCCGGCGAAGACGCGGTCGGGGAGGATCTCGACGACGACCTCGCACCGCTGGCCGACGCTGATCTGGGCCGCGTCGGCGAGGGGGACGTCGACGCGGACCTGGATCTTGCCGGGGTCGTAGAGGTGGAGGATGTGGGCGGAGTAGGGGTCGTCCATGCCGGCGAGGACCTTGTCGCCGGGTGCCTTCAGGCGGCGCTGCACGAACCCGGTGATCGGGGCGGTGATGTTGGTGCGTTCGAGGCGGAGGGCGGCCTCGTCGCGGGCGGCCTGACGCTGGGCGATCAGCGCGCCGGCCTGCGTTAAACCGGCCTCGGCCGCATCGAGGGCGAGGCGTTCGGCGGTGCGGAGTTCGGCCATCCGCGTGGCGGCGGCGAGTTCGGCCTGGGCGCCGGCGAGTTCGGCCCGCAGGATCGCCCCGCGCTTGCGGAGGGACTCGGCGGTGGCGCGGGCGCCCTGGAGGAGCTTCTCGGCGACGACGGTCTCGATCTCGCTGGCGGCGTTGGATCGGAACGCCTGACGCACGCGCTCGAGTTCCTCGGCGAGCTGTTCGACGCGGGCCTGGGCGGCGGCGATCAGCGAGGGGAGCTGGTCGATCTGGGCGGCGATCTGGTCGCGGGCGGCTTCGGCGGTGCGGACGGCGCGTTGGCGTTCGACGGGTTCGTTCCAGTCCGTTCTGGCCGCGGCGAGGGCGGCCTGCGCGGTCGCGTGGGCTGCTTTGGCGACGGCCAGTTCGGCGTCGGCGCGGGCGAGGGCGAGCCGGGCGTCTTCGTCGACGAGGCGGGCGACGGTCTGGCCGGCCTGCACGCTCTCGCCCTCGAGGACGGTGATCGCGGCGAGGACGCCGTCGGTCAGGGCGGTGCAGGCGATCAGGTAGGGGTCGGCCTCGAGCCAGCCGGGGGCCTGGACGGTGCGGGCGGCGGGGCGGTCGGGGGCGTCGGGCGCACCGGGCGCGGGCTCGTCGCTCTGCGCGAGCAGCACGGGTCGGACGGCCACCATAGGCGTCGGACGCAGGGATGCGCCGCCGGAGACGGCGAGGATTGCGACCGTGACGAGGGCGACGGCCGCGCAGAGGATCAGTCCGAGGCGGCGCGGCTTCGGCGTGGGGATCGCGTCCGGTGCGGGCGCGCGATGTGACGGCGCGGTCGCGGCGGGTTTGGCGGGCATGTGGAGGGGTTTCCTGATCGGGTCACGGATGGGTCAACCGCCGCGCGTGGGCACGGCGGGCCGCGGTCGTGGGGTCGATCAGAGGCGTGGGGGGCGGCGCGGGCCGTCGGCGCTGGGGCCGGCGCGGGGGCGGCTCGTGGCGATATCCCAGTGTTCGGCGGCGTGGGTCGCGGCGGGGACGCCGGACGGGCCGCTCATGGCCTTGAGGGTGGCGGTGGGGCAGCAGCCGAGGGGGCAGTCGCAGTCCTGGTGGGGCGTGCTGTCTTGCTCGTCGGCGGGCGCTTCGGGCCGCTCGCCGGGGCAGCAGGCGTGGGCATCGTCCTGGGTCGCAGCCGACGCGGGAGCGGGTCCGTCATTGCATCCGACGCAGGCACGCGACGACATGGTGGTGCTGGAGAGCAGCAGCAGCGTCAGGAGCCAGGCATGGATGAGGCGGACTTTGGGGGACATGGTGCTCAAGAGTCTATTCGGCCGGATGCGGGCGGGGTTGCAGGGTGTTCGGCGGACCGGGGCGAGCGTTTGCGGGGTGCCGCGGGGCTTCGTACCGGAAACGGGCGTGCGGGCGGAATTGTTCGATCCCGGGGGGTGCGGATTGGTGGTCCGCGCGTTTTCGGGCGTTTGGGGGCGGGCGGCCGGGGCGTCGTGCGATGGTGGGGACGGGCTTGGGAGCAACCCCGGGCGTTTCGGGTCGAGGCGTTGGGGGGCGTGCGCGGGTGAAGTTGGGGGTGTTGGGGCGTATTGTTGTGTTCGGTGCCGGCCTGATGGTCGGCGGCCGGGGCGCTAACTCAACTGGTAGAGTGCCAGCTTTGCAAGCTGGAAGTTAGGGGTTCGAGTCCCCTGCGCTCCATTGACGCGAGGGATCAGAAGGCATTGCCGTCGCGATGGGGTCATGCGGGGCCGCATGGTGCCCTCGGTGGCCGTGGCGGGTTTCGGCCTCGATGCCCGCGGGGAAGAGGATGTTGTTTTCCTTGTGGATGTGCCGGTGGGTGTCACGCTCCAGGTCGGCGAGGAGTCGGAAGCACTCCTTCCAGGTCGGGCATGCGTTCTCCGGAGGGGTCAGATCGTCCGTGAGCGATCGGATGCGGGCGAAGGCCTCGCCGACGTCGTCGTGGTCGTGGATCATGCAGTCGATCGGGCGGCGGACGCTCCACGGGGGGCCGCTGGTGATCTCTGACTTGCGTTCGAGGCGTCGTAACCAGGGGAAGAGGACGCGCTCTTCGCGGACGAAGTGGTCGTGCATGTCGTCGGTGAGCGCCCGGAAGACGGAGCGGAGCTCGATCAGCCGTGGCTCGTCGTTTCCATGTGCCGTGACGCACTTGGTCAGCAGCTTCCCGATCCGATCGATCGTCGATCGTGCGTAGGCATGGTGGGTCTGCTCGATATGGTCGGCCAGCTCCGTCATTGTCATGGCGGCGCAATCGGTCTGGTCGCGGATGCCATCTGGTGTGGGGCTGTGGTGGACGAGTTCCTCGACCACCGCGTCTGGAACAATCCCGATTCGGGCTGCTTCTTCGCTGAGCGTGCGCCCGCCCCCGCAGCAGTAGTCGATGCCGAACCGTTCGAGTTCTGGAATCAGTTCCGGGTGATCTCTGGCGATCGCTCCGACCGTCATGCTTGTGTTGATCTTACGGCTCATGGTGCTTCTCCCCTTCATCGGCTCCCCGATCGGACGAGTCGGCTTCGCAGCAGGCCTCGGGGGGGCCGAGGTGTGCCCACGCGGCCCCGAACGTCATCAGTTCGCCCCCAAACGTCGCCTTGGCGGATTCGGCTTCGGCAACGGTTGAAAATGCTGCGATCCCAGATCCCATGGGCGCCCGCAGGTTCGGTGACAGCACGAAGTGCGCGTCTTCCGTCCGGATCCACCCGTGCGTCTGATGGTCGTGCGACCAGCGGCCGACGATCACCGACTCCGGATGCTCGAGTTCGTAGTGGACCTGGCAGTTGAAGTCATCGAACAGCCGTGGCTCCGGCCCCCTGTCGCCGTCGATGATCGTCGCGGTGGCCCAGCGTTCGTCGCTGATGATCATGTTGCATTGGTCACAGACCGAGTCGCCGAGCCGGATCGAGGGGGGGGTGTCGGCCGCGTTGTTCTCGCAGCCCGCGAGCAACGCGGGGGCGAGCAGCAGCGACGAGGTGAGAACCGACCGTTTCATACCGAGGCCTTCCTTGTGAAGAGCAGGACGGCCAGACCGAGCGGCCCGATCGTCCATGCGAACAGCGACCCGGCCAGCACCCACGGCAGCGCGCTCCCAAGGGTCTGCGACGCGTACGCGCCCACCGGACCGAGGACGTCCAGCGAGGCGTTCATGTGGACGATGACCGCCATTTTGAACGACTGGAGCGGGTTGATGGTCGCCAGCCCGAAGATCTCCTGAACGCGGAGTCTGAACAGCACGGAGCTGGCCATGAGTCCGAGGTCGCTCACAAACACCAGGGTGAGCCACACGAAGAGAGCGAGACCGGTGGATACGGACGTGCGGCGGGAGATCACCGAGATCAGCATCCCGACCGACAGCATCGCGACGGCGAGCATCGCCGTGTAGGCGATCAGCATGGCGTACGCGCCCATCCCGACGCCCCCCGCCCGCCACGCGAGCACGCCCGCGCTGACGCCGAAGCCGAAGCAGAGCGAGCAGACAAGGGCCGCGGAGAGCCCAAAGTACTTGCCGAGGATCACCTGCGTCCGGGAGACTGGCTGCGCGAGCAGGTAGAGGAGCGTGCCCCGCTCCCGCTCACCCGAGACGGACCCGGCCCCGGCGGTCAGGGCCATCAGCGGAACGATCAGCATGATCAGATTCAGCAGGCCGGCGGCGGTTCGGCCGAAACCCGCGAACCCGTGGGAGCCCACGCCGCTGAGCGACAGGAAAGACACGCCGACCGCGAGGACGGTAAAGGCGATCGTGTAGAGCAGGAACCACTTGCTCGAGAGTGCGTCGCGGAACTCGCGCTGAGCGAACCGCCCGACGCCGCCGATGAACGTCGGCGCCTCCGAGTTCCGTGCCGCTGCGGTCAAACCGGTTGGAGCGATGGTGCTCATCGGGACGCCTCCGGGATCTGAACGTCTTGAAGGATCTCGATATCGCGGACTTCGATCTGCCGCCGGGCGAGCGCGGCGACGGGCTCGGCCTTGCGATCCCGCGGGACCGCGACGCAGAGCCCGTGGCCGTTGAGATGGACAGCGTGTCCGGCCTCGCGGAGCACATCGGCCGCCGCGGACTCGCTGCCCGTGCTCAGATAGAGCCGCACCACCTGGACCGGTTTCTCGGTGGGCCACAGCTCGGCCGGCGTGGTGTCCCGGGCGATGCGCCCCCGCTCCATCACCAGGACACGCTGGGCGAGCGAGATGACCTCGTCCGGGCGGTGCGAGGCAAAGAGCAGCGTCTTGCCCGCGCCGCGGAGTCGGTGGAGCGTCTCGACGACTTCGCCGCGACCCGCGGCGTCGAGGTTGGAGGTGGGCTCGTCGAGGATGATCAGCGGCGGGTCGCTCAGCATGGAAATGGCCAACGCGAGCCGCTGCTTCATGCCACCTGACAGGTCTCGGACTCTCTTGCGTTCGTGGCCCGCCAGTCCGACCAGATCGAGGGATCGGGCGGCCTCGTGCCGTGTCACGCCGCGCAGACGTGCAAAGAACATCATCGCCGAGCCGAGCCTTGCGTCGTCGTGGAAGGCCAGCTCCTGGGGGACATAGCCGACCAGCGCGCGCGCGTGCCGACCGCGGCGGCGGACGTCGATCCCCCCAATCGACGCGATGCCATGAAATCGGATCACACCCAGCAGGCAGCGGATCAGCGTCGTCTTTCCGGCGCCGTTGCTGCCCCAAAGGGCGATGGATCCGCCGGCCTCCAGGCCGAACGACACGTCCGAGACGGCTTGCGTCCTCCCGAATCTCCTCGAGATTCTGCTGGCACGGATCATGTTTGGTCTCCTGTCCGGACCGCGGGCAGGCGCGGCTCGATGGTCATGGTGGCGATGAAACCCGCGACGGCAGCGACCAGCGAGGCCGCCAGCAACGCCATCGGAAGGGCCCTGCGACCCGAAGCGGGCATGGCCAGCACGAGTTCGGGCGCCGATGCGAGGGGGAACGGATCGATGAGCGTGGACTCGGGCCTCAGCTCGGGCAGGGCGCGGGACGTGAACTCGATCGCCTGCTGGGCCGGGCCGTGGACGAACAAGCGCAGGTTCGGCTCGTTGGCGAGCATCGCCCCAAACAGGCTCTGCGGTTCGTACACGACATCGCCGATCCCGTCCGCGTCCAGATCGAATCCCGCGTACTCTGACCAGTAGTTGCCCACGCCGTCTCGCGAGAACGTGTTGCTGGCCAGACGCCCCCGCCCGTGCGTCGCGGCCGGCTCTTCGTTCTCGACGAACGCGTTGCCGGTGAACACGTTGTCGTGGGTGTTGGGCGTGGCGAGCAGCCCGATCTCGTTGAATGCGATGAGGTTGGCCTCGAACAGCCCCGTCGAGCCGATCGACGACGGGCTGTTGTCGACGTAGACACCGACGCGGTTGGCGAGCAGGGCGTTGCGGACGATGGTGATCTCGTCGCAATCCTTCAGGCCGATCCCGTATCCGCTCGCGCCGCGGTTGTTGCGCATGCGGTTGTCCCTGAGGGTGATTCCGTTGCTGTACATCAGGTAGACGCCGACCGAGTTGCCGTCCAGGATGTTTGCTTCGAGCACGGATCCGTGGCTGTACATGAAGTGGAGCCCGTAGCGGCTGCCGGACACGTTGTTGCCGGTGATCCGGAGGTCCTCCGAGTACCAGAAGACCATGTCACGGGAGTCTCGGACGGTGTTGTTCTCGACCAGGCAACCGTGGCTCCACCAGAGCCGGATGCCGTCGCCGCGGCGTCCGGGGTCCAGGTCCTTCCCGCTGATGGTGTTCCCGCGGATGATCGCGTCGGGCGCCTCGCGGAGGTCGATGCCGAAGAGCGCGTCGGCGATGGTGTTCCGTTCGATCGTGGCGTTGGCCGCGATGACGCGGACCGCCGAAGGCTCGCCGGTCACGTCCTGTCCGCTGGCGCGGATCGTGCAGTTGCGGAGGGTCACGCCGGGGGCGAGCACCTCGATGACGGTGCCGCGGCCGAGCCCGTCGAAGACCGTCCCCGCGCGCCCGTCGATCACGACCGGCTTGCGGATGACGAGGTTGCCCTCGAAGACGGCGGCGGGCAGGGCGAGCACGGCGCCGGGCTCCGCCGCCTCGATCATCGCGGCCACTTCTGAGGCGGGCCGCCGAGCGGGCTCGATGCCGGCCGGTGCGGGTGCGGCGAGCAAGGCCAGGATGCAGAGGAAGAAGCGGATCATGCCTGTTTCCTTTTCAACGGCCCTGGCGGGCGGTGTTCGCCCGCTGGCGGATGACCAGCGGGAGGTAGGCACGACGGTGGAAGAACAGGGCGGCGATCAGCACGACGGAGGCGATGGTGGCGAGGATCAGGCCGCTGCCCGGGGTGGCGATGGTGACGAACTGGCCGATTCCGCCCCTGCCCATGGCGGTGGGGACGAACGGCTTGACCGCGTTGGAGAGCGGGGCGTGCGGGTCGAGGTTGAGCCCGAAGTGGCGCATCCACAGGTGCAGGTCCACCAGGAACACCGCCGGAAAGAAGATGACCGGGGCGACGAGCAGGGCGGCCCACCGGGTGTGGATGAACGCCGCCAGCTCGAGCATGACGAGAAAGGCGATCATCACGAACACGCCCACGGTGCGTTCGATCGAGGCGGCCTCGTAGAGCGAACGCATGCCGATGTAGTGGTTGAGCCCGTCGATCTCGGCGACGTCGCCGGTGAGCGCGTTGAGGTACGCGGTCATGTGCAGGCCCGACGGGTACTGCGGGGCCTGCAGTTCCATGTGCCAGTAGGGCAGGAAAAGTGAGACGAGGATGAGCACCCTGGCGACAAGGAGCAGGAAGCCCGGCGTCCCGTAGCGGAGCGAGTGCTTCGATGCTTCCTTGGGGGTGACCCGTGGGCCGAGAACTCGATCGATCAGAGACGGCATGGGAGATCCTCTCGCGGTGGGCGGGCCGGGCCCGGGAAGGCGGCCCGCGTGGATGAAGCCGCCCGGGGCGCTCTCACGCGCCGGGCGATACGGAGATCGCAGGTCAGTTGGGCTCGACCATGAGGTAGCCCATCATCTCAAGGTGCAAGGCGGAGCAGAACTCCGAGCAGTAGAAGGGGAAGGTGCCGGGGGTGTCGGCTTCGAACTCGATGGTCACGCACTCACCGGGTTCCAGCGAAGCGGTGATGTTGTAGACGGGCACCGCGAAGCCGTGCGTGGCGTCCAGCGCCCGCTCGGTGTTGGTGATGTGCCAGCGGACCTTGTCGCCCTGCTTGAGGTAGACGTGCTCGGGGTTGAAGTGGCTGCGGATCGCCGTCATGAAGATGTCCACGGTGCCGTCGCTGTTGCGCTGCACACGCTCCATGCCCTTCTTGGGCGCCATGGGGTTGATGTTCTGGAGGTGCGGGTCCCAGCCGACTTCCGGGTAGGTCGCCCAGGAGTTGAGCTTGTCGGCCTTGACGATCTGGGCGTAGTGCGGCTCGCCGACGCCCATCGCCATGTCGTAGATCACGGGCATCTTGGTGCCCTTCTCGGCGATGTCGACGAGCTGGAGGTTCTGGGGCAGCAGCGGTCCGGTCTGGACGAAGCGGTCCACGGCCCACTTGTTGAGGGCGACGAGGTACTTGCCGTCGGGGCTGACGGTGTCGCCCTCGGCCGCGGCGATGTGGCCGACGTTGTAGTGGACCGGCGTCTTATGGACGAGCGTCCAGTCCGGCTCGGGCGTCTGGGCGCCGTAGGAACCGCCCATGGTCCAGCGGGCCACGGCGGAGTCGAGATACAGCGAGGTGTACGCGTATCCGTCCGGTCCGAACTGCGTGTGCAGCGGGCCGAGCCCGACCTCGATCCGGGCTTCCACGACGCTGTCGAAATCGAGGATTGGCACGCCGAACTCATCCCGTCCGGAGAAGGTCTGGCTGGCGATGGCCTGCTTGATCTTGGCCATCGAGTAGATCGTCACGTGCGGGTCGAGCTTGCCGGAAACGACGATGAAGTCGCCCTTGGGCGCGACGTCCACGCCGTGGGGGCTGCGGGGCTCGGGCGTCACGTGGAGCAGGCCCTCGGCCAGCGCGGTCTTCAGCGTGATCACCGGGAAGCCCTTGATCTGCTCGACCTTGCCGGCCTTGAAGACCTCCTCGGCCTTCTTCCAGTCGATGATGTGCAGGAAGTCCGTGGCGTTGCGGCTGGCGCCCGCCTCGAACGGGGGTTTCTTGTCCTGGATGCCGCCGGTGGCCAGCTCGGTGTTGAGCGAGTTCATGAAGAAGTAGCCGTCGCTGGCCAGCTTGCCGGCGTCGGCAAGGTCCTGCCAGTAGGGGGGCAGCTCGATGGCGAAGGACCGGTCCTTGTCGATCCGGCCGCGGTTGCCGTCAAACTTCCACAGCGTGACCGACCCCTTGTACTTCTCCTTGTACTCGGAGATCGGGGCGTACTCGGCGCCCCACGGGACGGCGTACTGCCCGCCCTCGATGATGTACTCGGTGTTCGGCGTCACGAAGGTGCCGCCGTGGTCGCTGATGGTCAGGGGGTTCTTGACGATCTGCTTGGTCTCCCAGTCGCGGAGATCGACCACCGCGACGCGGGCGTTGATCTTGTCGTTGATGAACACGAAGCGGCCGTCGTAGTCGCCGTTGGTCTCGGACAGGGCGGGGTGGTGGGTGTCGCCCCACAGATTGGCTTTCCCGTTGGGGAAGCCTTCGGCGATGATGTCGTTTCCGACCCCGTAGCCCCACCCCTGCCACGGCTCGGGCGTGAAGACCGCGATGGAGCGGAGCAGCCGCATGCTGGGCAGGCCGACAACGAAGATCTGCCCCGCGTGCCCGCCGGAGGCGAACATCAGGTACTCGTCCTTCTGGCCGCTGGGCAGATAGGTCTTGGCCGCGGCGATGAGGTCGGCGTTCGTCAGCCCGCGATCCTTCGCGATCACCTCCACGTCTCGCATGGATTGTGCGCCGGCGGACATCACGAGCCCGCACAACGTCAGGACCGCCATCGACTTGGGCAGGTGGTTCGGTCTGGCAGGGTTGGTGATCATGGTCTTTTCCTTGTTCTTGGCCGTCCCGGATGCACGCCGGGAGCCGGCAGCGTTTGGTGCTTGCAACGGAGTCACTCGCCCATTGCCTGTGCTTGCAATGCGCGGAGGTATTCGACGATGGTCTGGAGCTGCTCGTCCGTGATCGCGGGGTTGCCGCCCTTGGGCGGCATGTCCATGCCGGTCGAGTTGTTCTCGTCCCAGCTCGAGCGCCCGGACTTGATGAATCGGACCAGGGCGGCGTCGTCGGTGCCGCGGATAAATCCGCTGGTCGTCAGCGGCAGACCCAGCCCCTCGATGCCCTCGGCGCCTTGCCCGTGGCAGGCCGCGCAGGACGCGACGTACAAGTCGTAGCCCGCATGATCGGTCAGCTCGATGGCCCCCACGGGCCCCGCGCCGCTGTCACGCCCGACGAGATTCCACGGCTCGGTCGATACCGGGGGCATGCCCGGGTCCTGCATCGTTCTGAGGTAGACGACGACCGAGTGGACGGCGTCGTCGGCCAGGCGCTGAGCGCCCCGGGCGGGCATCAGCGCCCCGGTCGTGTTCGCCGGATCCCCGGGCTTGCGTCCGTCGACGATCAGGGCGAAGAGCTGCTCGTTGCTCTGTTCCTGCACGAACCCGCTGTTGCGCAGCGGCTTGCCCAGGCTGTGAACGCCATCCCCGGTCTGCCCGTGGCACACCGCGCAGCTGGTCTGATAGACATACTGGCCGCGGGCGATGTCGAGCCGATCCACGCCCAGCGCGGCCGCCTCCACACTCCAGACCGGGAGCGGGGGCTCCGGTTCCTGGAGCACCATCACGGCGATCAACGCCGGCAGGGTGAGCATGAAAATCCCGGTGATCGCGACGGACCGCCACTTGTAGGGGTCGGGGTTCGCGGCCGCACGGGAGTTGACGGCCCGGTTGGCGATCGAACGGGTGGAAGGGGCTTGGGTGTTCATCGGTACGCCTCCGTTCGGGGCCCGATCCACATTATGGAGTTGTGGATCAGAAAAGACACTTTGAGTCTACACAGCATCGCCATTGTGGTCAAGCCAGTCCACTACTCAGGTTTCCGATTTCTTGGATCGATCCACGGAGATCTCCACCGGCAACCTGCCGGCGGCATCACACAGCGGACGAATCCCCCCCTCACCATCAAGCAGGTCGGCCAGGGTCGTGGAGGCGAACGTACGCTCGGCCCGAGCCATTTCCGTATCGAGGAGGCGGTGCAGGGAGCACAGACTGGTATGCCCCTTGATGCCCAGAGGGCACCGGGTGATCCGCTGAATCTCGGTGTCAGACGCGTTCAGAATGTCAAGGACGCTGATCGCGGTGGGCACTTTGGCCAGCGAGAATCCGCCGTTCGTTCCCCGCTGCGCGGTCAGAATCCCGCTGCGGGCGAGCATCCGGAGAACCTTCTGAAGATACCCGACCGGAACCCGAACCGCCTCCGCGATCTCGTGCGCCGACGCGGGAGTGGTCTCGGTTCGGGCGGCCAGGCACAGGGCCGCACGGAGCGCGTATTCTGAGGTCTGGGAGATCATGTCCGTCCCCTTCCCGGGCCGGGATATAGTGGAGTGTCAACTACACTATCTGCTCTGGAGGGCACCGGGTCAAGGGCGAACACGAAGTTTCGTGGAACTGCGCCTCAGAACGACATGGTGGTCTGTACCCAGAATCGGTTGGTGTCGGGCTGGGACGAGTCGCCGTCGAAGAAGGCGGCTTTCACCAGGAGGGCGAGGTTCGGGGTGAGTTGTCGGGCGGCGACCAGGTCGATCTCCCGGCCGAGGTGGGCGTTGCCGACGTCGGACCAGAACTCGTGGTAGATCACGCCGCCCTCGATCTCCCAAGGGAGTTGGATCTTGACGCCCGCGTAGAGATCCTGGAGGCCGACGGCCGGGGTGACGAGGAAGTTGTCGGCGAATCCCTGATATGCGTGGTTCGTTCCGAGCGGGAACCGGAACGCGAATGCGCCGTCGTCGCTGCCGAGGAACTGGTAGCCCGCGAAGAGCTGGCCCAGATCCTTCTTCGTCAGGGCGATGCGGGCCGCGAAAAAGTCGGCCGCGTAGTCGGTGGGGTTCGCTCCGGCGTCGGTCTGCCGCGCGTAGGTGATGTCGTAGTCGGCTGAGAAGCCGGTATCCTCCGTGCCGCCCGCCCCGCCCACGCGTCCGGCGAGGCGCACGCCGAAGCTGTTGCTGGAGTTGAGCGGGTCGTCGTCGCGGAAGTCCAGGAAATAGCCGAACGCGGTGACTTTCACCTCGCCCGCGACGCGGAGCGACACGTTGATCAGGTGCGAGTCCGAATCGGGGTTGGGACCGTCCGGACCGAAGATTCGCTGGACGCCCCAGACGTAGGCGTAGAAGGCGCTGAGACTGTCGATGCCGAGATTGCTTCGCACGCTCACGGAGTCGAACGTCTGCTCGAACTGTCGCCACCCGACGTTGCCGATGAATCGGTCGTCGTCGAGTTTGATGCGTTGCCGGCCGCCCTTGAGGTCCAGCGAGATGTCTGACTCACCGAGCGAGTCGGTCCGGAATCGCCCCCAGGCCTGATTGAGTTCCGTTCCGGTCGGGTCCGCGATGACGGTGCGGTCCGGTGTGCCGTCCGCGGTCGCGGGCACCCAGTAGTTGTCCCTGTTGGGGGAGACCACGCTCTCCATTTCGACATAGCCGCTGACGCCGTGGAGGGGTTTGGTCTCGTACCCGAGCCGGAGCCGGTTGGTCACGGCGGTCGAGGAGTTGCGTCCGGTGGTGTCGGCGAACTCGACACGGAAGTTGTTGTCCAGGTGGATCTTGCCGCTGAAGAGCGCTTCCCAGAGGTCGTCGGGCGGCTCGTTGGGGTCGGACAGCCAGCCGAGGGGCAAGGGTTCTGGCGGCGCATCGCTGGGGGCGGCGATGTCCGGCTGGTCGTCCGGTGACGGTGAGGCGGCGAGGGCCTGGTGCGGGATCGCGGCGGCCATGGACGTCGCGAGCATGATCGCGGCGGGATAGGTGCGGTCTGACATCGGTGCTCCTCGGGCCGGAAGCGTCCGCCGCGCGGGCGGCGGGGCGATTGGTTGCTACGGGCGGTCAGCGGCCGGCGGAGTCCCGCTCGCCCTCGGGGGGCGTGATGCCCTTGACCGGATCGATGGGCAGATCGTCGGTGCTCGGGGCGGCCGGGGCCCGCAGGCGCAGGGCCATGGCCTGGGCTTGGCGGCTGTAGTCGATGGATTCGCCCAGGATCCGCGTGGCTTCCTGGTCGGCGTGGAAGCCGCGGGAGTTCTCGCTGCTGATGTAATCGAGGCGCCACATGGACTTGCGCTGGAGGGCGTACACCGGTGCGAGTTGTTCCTCGCTCGCGCCCGCGGCCTTGGCCTCCATGATCGCGTCGAGCATGTCGGTCATCGCGTTCGCGGCCCGCTCCATGTGGGCCATGGTGCGGCCCTGGATCGTCCGCACCTTCTCCCGGAGCGTGTTCTCGTCGTCGTTGTGGCACTGCTGGCAGGCGTTGTTGACGTTGGCCATGGGGCTCTGCACGTTATGGCTTGATACCTTGAGGGCGCCCTGCCGCTCGTAGGGCATGTGGCAGTCCGCGCAGCTGACGCCGCTGCGGGCGTGGATGCCCTGGCTCCACAGCTCGAACTCGGGGTGCTGGACCTTGAGCACTTCGGCCCCGGTCTCGCCGTGCTTGTAGTCGTAGAAGGCCGAACCGTCGGGGAAGGTCTTGGCGTCCCAGTGGGCCTCGAGCTGCTCCATCTTCAGGCCGTTGCCCCAGGGGAACTCGAGGGTGTCCTTGTTGGCGCAGTAGTACTCGACGTGGCACTGGCCGCAGACGAACGATCGCATCTCCTGACGGGTGGCGTGGGTGTTGGGGTCGAAGGTTTCCTCGCGGTCGCCGCGGCGCCACTTCTCGACGCTGGGCAGGTGGGGCGTCGGCTCGTCGCTCTCGGCGAGGGCCGCGATACCGAGCACGAAGCCGGGGCGGGTCACGCGGACGGCCATGGTCTTCGGGTCGTGGCAGTCGATGCAGGACACGGGGTGCGCCTCGCCGGCCATCGCGGCGTGATCGGCGGGGAGCGGTTCGCCGGCGAACTCGCCCGTGAACCCGCCGAGGGGTGGTTGCGGGACGACGGGCTCGTTCTCGCCCGGTGTCCCGTCCGGGGACGACCGGAGGAGGGCGAGCACCTCGCTGTACGGCTTGCGGCTGACTTCCTCGAAGCCGCGGATCACGGCTTCCATGTTGAAATCGGAGGCCAGCGCTTCGTCGTCGTGGGGCAGGCCCATGGCCTTGAGCCCCTCGCGCCGGTACATGACGGTGTTCGAGGCGTGGCAGTGCATGCACGCCCCGGCCTGCGGCTTCTTGGTGATCCGCTCGGTGACGCCCTGGTCGTAGAGCATGTAGGCGTGGCCTCGCGCTTCGCGGTAGTCGATGCTGAAGGCGTAGCCCGCATACAGGCGCTTGAGCCAGGGGTGGGTGTCGAGCTTGCTCTGCGGGAGCGCGCTGGAGCCGCCGTAGAACTTGTCGCCCGCCGTGGCCTTCCAGCCGTCGAACTGATGGGGCCAGTTGCGTCCCCACGGCTCGGGATCGGTGCTGATCTCGTCGACCTCCGCGACGCGGATGAACGGCTGCCGGGCGGCCTGCTTGTGCCCGAACATCGTGATCAGGACCCAGGTGACCAGCAGGGTCCCGACCACCGCGACAAGAAAGACCAGGGCGAGCAGCGCGGCCCGCCCCGGGCGTGAACGGCCGGCGGCGGGGGTGGTTTCGGTGCGTGTCTTTGTCATCTCGAACCTCGTCTCGCGGGTTGCCCGCGGTCAGTCTCGTTCTGCGTATCCCGATTCGCGTCCGGCGTGCCCGACGTCCCCGTGGCAGTGCACGCACATCAGCATCTCTCCGCCCGGCTCGGCGGGGAGCATGTGGTCGACATAGTCCGCGTGGCAGTACAGGCAGGCGTTCTGCGTGACCCGCCGGTTGCGTGGCTTGATCTGGATCGGTTCGTGGAAGTCGCCGGTGGTGAACGCCAGAGAATGGAAGAAGCCGTTGTCGCCCTTGGTGATCCACTTGCCGGCGAAGTCGTGGGGCAGGTGGCAGTCGTTGCAGGTCGCGACGGCGTGGTGGCTGGACTTGGCCCACGCGTCGTAGTGGGCCTGCATGACGTGGCAGTTGGCGCAGGAGGCCGGGTTGTTACTCAGGTAGGCCGCGCCGTCGCCGTAGCCGAAGGTGAACGCCCCAAGGCCCCCCAGCACGCCGACGGCCATGGTGCAAATGACGGACAGCAGGGTCAGGCCGCGAACGGAGCGGCGCGTCGCTGTTGCAGCAGCCGATTCTGGGTGTTCTCGATCCTGATCGCTTCCCATGCGGTGAGATGGTAGCAAACCGGACACGTTTGTGCAATTAAGCGTGCGGGGTCTTGTCCGACGCCCGATCGGGTGCTGCCGCCAGAGCGATGATGACAAGCTGTGAGCCCACGAACACGGCGAGCCAGAACGAAGCGGACTCCATGAACCCGTAGGCGTGGAGGCCCACCCCGAGCATGTTGGTCCCGAACCAGCTCCAGGCGGTGACGATGTTGCCCGCGACGGCGAGGGCCGCGATGCCCCGGGCGCGGACCAGCCCGCCCCAGCGTGCGTGGAGGATGATGGCGTTGATCAACACGACGAGGGCCGCCCCGTTCTCCTTCGGATCCCACCCCCAGAACCGGCCCCAGGACTGGTCGGCCCAGATCCCGCCGAGCACGGTGCCGACGAAGCTGAGCAGCAGGGCGAAGCAGACGACGCCGTACACCATGCGGATCATCGCGCGCCCGCGTTCGGGGGTGACGGCGCGCGTGAAGACCCGCCCGATCAGATAGATGGAGGCGATCGCCCCGGCGAGGAACGTGGCCGAGTAGCCGAGGGTGATCGTGATGACGTGCGTGGCCAGCCAGAAGTTGCTGTCCAGGACGGCCTGCATCATCTGCATGGTGTCGCCGTCGTTGCCGAGGTTGTGGGCGACGATGAGGGTGCCGGCGCCGATGGCGGCCGAGCCGAGGATCGCCACGCCGAGCGGGAAGAGCCGTTCCATGAAGATCCCCGCCAACGCGGCGGCCCAGCCCACGAAGACGGCGGAGGAATAGAGGTTGGTGACGGGCGGTCGCCCCTGCAGGTGCACCCGCAGGGCGATGGCGGCGGTGTGCACGAGGACCGCGCCGACGAGCAACGCGAACGCCGCGACCCGCAGGCGGCCGGCCAGGAGTCCCGGTCCCGAGCGGGATCGGGCCACGAACGAGAAGCAGACGCCCACGAACGCGAGCACGTAGACCGCCGCCGCGCCGGCGAAGGGGGCCGTGCGGTTGAAGAGCACCTCGAGGCGCATGCGCCGCATGACGCCGGGCATCGAGGCGTCGAGGAGTTGGGTGTAGCCCTCGACGGCGGCGTTGAAGCCCTCCGTGTCGCCGTCGTTCGCTGCGGTCATCATGGAGGTCAGGAACGCGACGCTGGGGTGGGGGTCTTCCTGCCCGCCGCGGGCGTCGAGGAAGGCCTCGTGGAACGGACGCCACGCGCCGTCGGGCGAGAGCGGGGGGATGGTGTACGGCTCGCGCATCTGCGCGTGGGCGAGGATCGTGTTGACGCGGTCGTGGAGCTGGAGCGCCGCCTTCTGGAAACCGTCGCGGTCCTGCGGGCGCACGTCCGCGGCCCTGCGGGCCTGGTCGGCCACGTCCGCCCAGTACGGTTCGATCGCGGAGAGCGCGATGCGCCCGCCGTCCTCGGGGGCAAGACGGAGCAGGTCGAGCACGCCGGGATGGTCCACCCGCACCACGGGCAGGCCGGACACGCGGGCGGGATTGGAGATCAGGTCGAGCAGGTATGACGCGGCCGGGGTCGTGCCCTCGTCGGTTTCGATCGACTGCCGACCGCCCGCCACCATGAGCATCGATCGGGCCGCGGAGTCCATGGGCTTGATGCGCCCCCCCGCGGAGACGGGCAGCGTCGCGAACGAGCGGACGTCGAGCCCGCTGGCGGGCTCGGATCGGAGGGCCGCGCTGCACGCGATCAGGACCGCGGCGGTCCCCACGAGCCACGGCCAAACCCGGCGTTTGGCCCGGGTCGTGCCGTCCGTGCTGATCGGCCCGTGCTCGATCCGACGCCGGAGGAAGGCGACGAGCGATCGGGCGAAGTGCCAGGTCATCCCGGCTCCGACCAGCACGCAGGCGGCGTAGGGCATCAGCCAGCCCGGGTTGCGGACGACCTGGAGCACCGTGCCGCTGCCGTCGGGTTTGTACGACGCCTGGTAGAAGGTTCGGCCGCCGTAGCGCAGCGGATTGTTCATCCAGATCCGCGCCTCGCGGTCGGTGTTGCGGGCCGGGTCGATGATCCGGACGTCGCTGGAGAAGTTCTTCGCGATGCTGGTGCCGGTGAATGTATCGTGGCGAAAGTCCTCGAGGTGGAGGGTGAAGGGCAGATAGGTCCGCCGGTAGCGCAACGCGACCCCGTACGTTGTGTTCTCCACGGAGGCGCGCTGCGGGTCCGTCAGCGCGGCCGAGACCATCCAGGTGCCGATCTCGGAGTTGCCGCGGATGAGTGTGATGTATGCCGCCGGGGTGTCCGAGCGGGCCCCTTCGACGCCGGTGACGCGGGGCTGTGGCTCCGCCCGGGCTTCGAGCCCGATGCCCTGGGTCGCCCGCGTGGGCTCATGGGCGTGGAACAACGCCGAGTTGGCCATCCACGCGTCGATGCGCAGGGCGAAGGGCAGGCGCGGATCGGTGATGGTCTCGCCGGTCGAGGCGGCCTGCGCGAGCATCCAGCCGGGGATCGTGATGATCCGGTCCGAGTCCGGGTCGCCGGGGTCGATGACCGCGAGTTCGACGGCGCGGACGTCCTCCACGATCGAGCTGCTCGAGCCCTCGTCGATCGACATCAGGCCCTCGTCGGCCATAAAGCCCGTGACGAACTCGCCCGCCAGCAGCACGATCAGGCCGGCGTGCAGCACGAGCACCCCGATCCGCTTGCGGGCGGCCTTGAACCGGACGGAGTGCGCGGCGAGCAGGTTGGCGATCATCGCCGCGGCGATCGTCAACCCGCCGGGGAAAGGCACCCGCCAGCGGCCGGGCTCGCCGGAGACAATCAGCGCCGGATCGATCATGGCGATCCACGACCGGAAGTAGGTGTCCACGGCCTGCCACACGCCCAGGCGGGTCTGGACGATCGTCCCCACGAAGATCAGGACCATCGCCATGGCCAGCAGCGTCACCGTCAATCGCAACGATGCGAGCGGCGTGAGCAACCGCCGGATCATCCGTCGTCCTCTTCCGCGGGCCTTGCGATGGACCGGGCCATGCCGAAGAGATCCGCCTGCAGCCGGTCGGCGGCCGCCGCGTCCGGGGCGGTCGCACGCACGAACCAGGTCTGATCGATCGAAGCGTCGTAGACGCCGGCCGCGAGCATCACGCCAGCCGGGGACTCGACGCGGGCGGTGTAGCCGTCAAACCCGGGTGTCTCGAACCGATCGATCTGTGCTTCGAGGTCGTCCTCCGCGATCGCCGGCAGGCCCATCTGGCCGCGCCAGCGGTTGATGTTCGCCAGTTCGCCCCCGACCCGTCCCGCGAATCTCGAAACCGCGATCTCGACCGTTCCGTCCGGTTCCGGCGGCCTGTAGGTCGCAAGTCGCATCGGCCTGGGTTCCGGGTCGGTGACCCAGGTGTCGGGGATCGTCCACGGGGTCTCGGAGGAGGCCTGCACCGGGGTATCAGCGGGTGGAGCCGACGCGGCGGGCGTGTCCGGGACCCTTTCAACACCCTTCTCCAAAGTGGTCTCTTCGATGCCGCGGCGATCGCAGGCGGGCAGGGCCAGAGCGCATGCGAGCACTCCAGCGGCGGCCGCCCCAAGCGGGGTCCGCGCCCAACCGGAATGAGGAATGATTCGTTTCGAAGAGGGGGTGCGGTCCATGGACCTAGCGTATGCGCGAGGCACCCGGGGTGATGCAGGACACCTTTCGGGGGCCGCTCTCGGCTCTCGCGCGGACGCTGGCTTTGATGACCCTGATGCGGGCGTCTTCGGCTCGTCAGGGCGCCCGCTCGCGGCTGCGCAGGCCGGCGGCCCAGACGGCCGGGTTGCCGAACACCGCCAGCGAGGCGCCGAGTGCGAGCACGAGGAGGGCGGCCCAGGGTCCCAGGAAGAGCCAGGTCACAACGCCCAGCGCGATCACGCTCGCCAGCGATCCGACCAGGATCCAGAGGATGCCGGCGCGGCTGACGTCGGGGTTGGCGGGGGCGCCCTCGGGGGACCGGTCGGCGGTGCGGACGCCGTCGACGCGCTCGTACCCGTCCGGATCGATCGACTTGGTGTGGGCATCTCCACCGGACTTGGTGCCCTGGTTCGGGAGGCTCATGGTTCTCCTTTCGTGGGAGAGTCGTTGGAGGAAAGGCCGCGGCCGGGGCGTTGGCCCCGGCCGGGTGGAGCAAGTCTGGGTTAGTTGGTCCAGGACGGCGAGTTGTCGTTCCACAGGGTGGTGGTCTTGCCGTCGTGCTCGATCGACCACGCCGCGGTGTGCGACTGCTCGCGGATCATGGCGTTGCGGCCCTTGATCTTGACCTTGTCGCCAACGCGGAAGCGGTACTGCTGCTGGTCGGTGTACCAGGCGGGCCCGATGATCACCCGCTCGGTGCCGCCGGCCTCGAGCCGGACGGTCATCACGGTCGCCTCGGGGGCCCCGCTGAGGATGGTCTCCTTGGAGATCGACGTGACGGTGCCGTTGATCTCGACCTTGCGGCCGTCGGCGAAGGACTTGGTGATCATGGAGTCCTTGGCCCAGGCGTCGCCGGTCATGGTCCGCTCCTTGGAGCTGAGCGGGCCGTTGTCGTTGCGGAACTCGGCCGGTTCGACCTGGAAGGCGCGGTAGATCGTGATCCGGGCGCCGTCGGAGTTGAGCGACGTCAGATCGTCGGGCATGCGGGTGGCGCTGTCGAGCACGTCCTTGGTCGTGTCCAGGTGCACGTTCAGGTCGTGGTCGATCGAGGCCACGCTCCACGGGACGAGGGTCACCCCGTCGCCGATCCCCAGGAAGTTCTCGTTGGGGTCGAACGCCAGGAACGCGACGCGGCCGGAGACGGCCTCGACAACGGCGGCCTGGACCTCGCCGTCGCTGGCACCGCGGGCGTTCGCGTCGGCGCCGACCAGATCGGTGAGCATCACGTAGCGTGCGACTCGGTTCGCTTCGGCCGCGCTCGAGCGGTCCGGGGCGCGACGCCGGTCGGTCTGGTTCCGATCCCGGTTGGCCTGATCCCGGTTCGCCTGATCCCGGTTGTGCGTGCTGTCGTCCATGGAGCGATCGTCGCCCCAGGCGGTCCGGCCGTTGGCGTCACGCAGGTTCAGTTCGGCGTCCTTGGGGCCGGCGGAGTAGGCCACGAAGTCATTGCCCTGGCGGACGCCGCGGACGACCATCGTGTCGCCACGGAGCGGCGCCGAGCGGTGCGCCATGACGTACCACGACGGGCCGAGGGTGACCTGCTCGGTCTGACCTTCGCGGGTTTGCAGGGTCACGCGGATGCGCTCGTAGGGCGTCCCCTCGTTCACGCGGTCGACGCTGGTGATGCGGCCGCTGATCTCGGTGGTCTTGGCGTTCTCATCGATGGTGATGTTGTTCCAGTCGTCCCGCTCGTCACCGGGGCTGGCCCAGTCCTGAAAGCGGCTCATCCAGGTGGTCTCTTCCAGCGTGTTCCAGTCCTCGGGGGTGAACTCGACCTGCCGGTCGATCTGCTCCTTGGTCATGCGGGCGAAGTAGGACTTGGTGTTGGGGGTCCATTCGAGCTCGTTGTAGGGGACAGCGAAGGACTTGCCGCCGATGCCCAGGAACGCGCCGGACTTGATCACCGCGAAGCGGATCTTGCCCGAACCGCGGTCGACGATGAAGTCCTGGACTTCACCGATGTCGTCGTTGTTGGGGTTCTTGACCGTGGCGCCGATCACGTCGGACGACTTGGCGAACATCAGCGCACGCGAGCCGCGGCGGGCCTCGTCGATGCGGACGGTCGAGCGGGGGTTCTGGGTGCTGCGGCGCGCGTCATCGGGCTGGGCCTGGCGCTGGTTCTGATTCTCGCGGTTCTGGCCGGACTGCGCCACCGCGGGCACCGAGCCGGCGATGAGGAAGATGGCGAGGGCGGGGAGGGCGGGGTTGTTTCGGATCTTGCGTGTCATCTGGTATCCCTTTCGTCAAGGTGAGTGGTATCGATGTCGGCCGGGCCGGCTCACAAGCCTCCGGGCGTCTGATACATGGTGCGTCCGGGAGATGACGGCCCTGTGACGGCACCATGAAACCGGATTCATTTTGGTGGGGGGTTGGCTTCAGGCCGGGGCGCGGGTGCCGGAAGGACACGCCGCTGCGCGGTTCCATACGCGGGGGGTGCGCCGGTGTTCGCCCGCGATGCGGGTGAAAGCGGTCGGGGCGGGTCCGTTCAGTTCCGGTCGCTGCGCACCAAGCTGAGCGAAGCCCAGTAGCTCTTCCAGTCGCAGTCGGCACGCCCGGCGGTCCGCTCGATGTGAAGGGCCGTGATCAGCCAGGTTCCCGCGTCCCGGCCCTCGAAACGGGCGATGCCCGCACGGTCGGTGGCGGCGATCTGGAGGTCCGAGGGCGACGCGGCGCTGGCCGCGACGACGCGGAGACCCTCGATCGGCAGGCCGTTGAACAGCGCCCGCACGGTGACGGTCGGCTCGTCGGGCCCGGGGTTGTCGGTGGGTTCCAGCACGAGTTCGAGCGGCAGTCCAACGACGCGGTCCGCGGGCCTGGTGGGCTCGGTCACCCCCGGTTCGGGCGTCGGGGCGCGGCCGACCGCGATGAGGGACTTGGCGCACCGGACGTACACCTCCCGGCCGGGCGTCGCTTGCTCGCCGCGCGTTTGTCGGTCCCGCAGCGCGTCGGTCAGGCCTTCCTCGGTCAGGTACGCGTCGAATCGCTCCGCCGGGAGGATGTTGACGAACTCGGTGCTCTCGTACACCAGCACGGCGGGCCCGGTCCCGGCGGGACGAACGAAGCTCTCCGGCCCGCCGTCCACGCCCCGCACCGGGGTGGCGCCGGTGTCGTCGACCAGTTCGAACCGGGCGACGGCCGCGTTGTTGCGGGGAACGGTCTGACCGTCGAGGCGCTCGCCGTGCAGCGTGCGGACGCGGAGGAGTTCGCCCGCCTGGATGCCGAACGCGTGCGGCATGAGCCAGAACTCGTGGGCGAGCGCGGCCGGCGCGGCCGCGCACAGAACGGCTGCGATGGCGGCGGTTAGTCGGCGGTTGATCATGGATTTCATGGAGTTCTCCTGGCGGGGCCGTGCGTGCATGGAAGCTCTGGGCAAGTGTCGGGCCGGGCTTTCGGGCCCGGCCCGGCGGATGGAGGCCGCGGGGCGCTGCGGATCAGCGGGCGGCGTTGTACAGATCAATGAACGCGGCGATGTCGTAGAAGTTGATCAGGCCGTCGCCGTTGAGGTCGGCCTGCTCGAAGGCGGAGGGGGCCGGGTCCTTGCGGTTGCGGGTGGCCGAGTGCGGGGTGGCGCTGTACGGGAAGACCATGTTGTACGGCAGGTCGTTGCCCGCGACGTTGTCACCGACCACGGTGATCGTGTCGTAGGAGGGGCCGCTGGCGACGGCCGTCAGGGCGATGTCGACGACATCGTCGCCGAGCCGGCGCCCGTTGGGCCATCCGCTGGAGACGCCGCCGGTGGTGTCGCCGCCCACGAAGCCGAACCGGCTGAAGCCGTCCTGGCCCTCGAGGGTGACGGGGCCGGTGGTGGTGGCGACACGGAGCACGTCGGGGATGAAGATGTTGACCAGGTCCTGGCGGTCCTGGGTCTGGAAGGCGGTGCCGTACACGAGGTTGATCAGGGCGGCGACCTCCGGGTTGGCGGCGTAGGTCGAGTACTGGCTGTCCTGGGTCGGGGGGGTGCTGTTGAAGTTGTCCTTGTCCTTGAAGGCCACGAGTACCTCGTTGAACAGCGGGTTGCCCAGGCGGTTGACCTGGATCCAGTCACCGTAGTTGTCGATGTCGTTCCCGGCCTTGCGGACGGTGATCTTCGGGCGGCTGACCGAGGCGTACACGCCGACACCGGTCTGCTCGCCGAAGAACGCGTCCTGGTACAGGCCGGCGGGGAGCTGATCGAGGGGGATCTGCACGGCGAAGGCGAGCACGTTGAATCCCTTGAATCCGTCCACGCCCCCGCCGTCCTGGCCAAGGCCGTCAGCCAGGGTGCCGTTGTTGTCGAGGATTCGGACGTTGAGCAGGTCGAACACGCCGGGCACGTCGGCGTAGAAGCCGTCGTCGCGGGAGCCGGCGAAGAGGGTCTCGCCGTTGACGCCCTCTGTGATCGCCTGGCGGGTGTAGGCGTCGAGGTTCTCGGCGGAGGTGGCGCCCGAGACGGCCATCCCCGTCGCGTCGTTGTAGAGGGGGGTGACGTTGTTGCCGGCGTTGGGCGGTGCGACGAAGGCCCCCTCGGTGACGATGTTGTGGTTCTCGGCGACCGCGCGGGTGACCGTGTAGGTCTGCGTGTAGTTCTGCTGGGCGTCGCCGATGGTCATGATCGGGCCGGCCGCGGTGCCGAGGCCGTACGAGAGGATGGTGTCCTCGTTCTTGTAGCCCTCGTCCACCGGTGAGAAGCGGAAGTCGTAGCGGAGGGCGGTCTCACCGGACGCGGGATCGGTGATGTGGATCGAGTAGAGCGCGTCGGGGGCGAAGCGTTCGTGGTGGGGCCCGTCGCCCGGCTCGGAGAACGGGCGGACGTGCACGACCACGTTGAGCACCTGTTCGTCCGGTGTGCCGTACTTGGTGCCCATGAACGCGTAGACGTCGGTCAGGTTGGCCTGGGTGTCCTGTTTGATCAGCGGGGCGTCGGAATGGCTCGAGGCGTGCAGGGTGGGTGCGCTGACGCTCAGCGCGGTTCCCGCGGCCATCAGGGTGGCGGCGAGCGTGATTCCGGGCAGTGCCTTGAGTGCTTTGTTCGTCTTCATCGTGTGTTCCTTGGTGTGTGGGCGGCCGGTGCGGGCGCGGCGATCGCCGGGACGCCGGACGGCGCCGAACCCGTGGCCGCGTGGTTCTGATCGGGGAAGTTCCCTTGCGTCCCTTTGCCGGTGATGAACCGGGGACGCAAGCCCTTCGGGCGGGCGCAGGGGGCGGGTTTTGGATTCTGGAAACTTGTCGAGAACGCGCGACGCTCGATCCGCCGGGGCGCGGTCAGTCTTCCGGTCGGAACGAACCAACCAAGCGGGCCGACCCGACGGGGTCGGAGGGGTCGACATCCAGACTGACCGCCCGGGCGGTCTCGTGCCGTGCCGGGGAAGCGGTGGGGCCCTGGGTCAGCACGGCGACCAGATGGGCGCACAGCGGGTTGTGCCCGATGACCGCCGCGCACGGAGCGCCGGAAAGATCGGCGATCACGTCGAGGTAGTCCGCCAGGCTCCGGTGGGCGGCCAGGCGGTCGTCGAGCTGGGGCAGCAGTTCGAGCGCGGTCCAGATGTGCTCGGCGGTCTCCCGCGCGCGCAGGTAGGGGCTCGCCAGCACGATGGCCGGACGCAGGCTCTCGGAGGCGAAGTAGGCGCCGAGCGCTTCGGCCTGGCGGTGCCCGCGCCGGCGCAGCGGGCGTCCCGCGTCCTCGCCGGTGGGGGACTCGTGCTCGGCCTTGGCGTGTCGGACGATGTGGAGCAGCATGGTGTTCATCCGGCGGCGAGCCCGCCGCCCAGCCAGTGGCCGATCCACACCCCGGCCATTCCGAGGACGAGCGTCGCGGCAACATACGCGGCCGCGTGGGCGGTGTGGCCGCGCGAAAGGAGGGTGACGGTCTCCCAGCCTATCGCGCTGAACGTCGTGAACCCGCCGAGAAACCCGACGATCAGCAGCAGGCGGGCTTCTTCACGCATCCCGAACCCGAGCCGGCCCCAGGCAAGCCCGATAAGCAGGCATCCGATCACGTTGACCGCCAGCGTGGCCCCGGTGTGCACGCCCGGCAGCGGCTCGGCACCTTCCGCCGTGGCGGGGCTGGCGGGCCAGACGCGGGCGATACCGATCGCGATCAGGTAGCGGCTCAGGCAGCCGAGCCCGCCGCCGACGAACACCAGCAAGGGGTGGAGCATGGAACAGTTTAGGGTTCGTTCCGCGCGGGGCGGGCCGCGCCGGGCGGCGGCAGGCCGTCGCTGAGCCAGAGGATCGACAGCGCGGTGCGCATCCGCGGCGGCAGGGCCAGCCGAACGATCAACCGGGCGATCTTGCGTCCCGTCAGCACGCCCGGGATGAGCCCCACGGCGACGGCGATCAGCCCGCCAGCGAAGAGCGGTACCCGCAGGACGTCGGAGGCGGCATCGCGGGCGGTGATCGTGCCGGGCACGTTCGGCTCGGGAAGGCTGAGCATCCAGACGTAGCTCGCGGCCAGCGCGATCGGGATCAACGGCAGCAAGAACGCGCCCCATCGCCGGCTCCCCAGCGTCGCGGTCGACCAGAACGCTCCAAAGGTGAACGAGACGGCGGCCAGCGGGAACCAGAACGCGAACCGGTCGCGGTGCAGGATCCAATCGGTGCGGCCGGTCGCGAGGGGGTCCGAAGCACGCTGCGACGCCCACCATGACTCCGAGACGGGTGACCAAGAGCCGCGGAACGGGCTGACCCCGCCGCCGATGGTCGGGTCTTCGACGCCCTGTCCGCGTTGCCACTCGATGAAGCGCAGGGAGATCTCTTCGCCGGCGTCCTCGAAGGCCATTTCCATTCCGCCGAACATCAGCCCGAACGTCGGGCCGAACTGGGCGCCCAGGGCGCCCAGCAGCACCAGCACCCACAGCGCGGCGAGCGTCTTGGCCCACCGGTCGGCCCACCGGCTCAGCGCCGGGTACTCCTGCAGGGCCGCCAGCTGCCCGCACTCTGGACATCGGGCCGCGATCAGCCCGTAGCGGTGCTCGCGGAAGACGGTCTGCCCGAACAGGCTGAACCCGCAGCGGGCGCACGGCCGGTCGGTGCGGATCTGATAGCCCGTGGGCGTGTCGGCGTGCGTGGCAGCGTCGGTGTTCATCGGTTCTCCCGGAGGGCTCGTCGGTTGCGTCGCAGCGCCGCGCGCCGCTCCCGCTTTGCGGATGCCCACAGCGCACGGACGGACGATCCGAGCGGCATGCCCATCGCGAAGAACACCGCGAACAGCATCGCCATGGTCAGGTGCTCGGAGATGCTTCTCGCGGTCCGGAGGCTGCCCCAGGCCGGACGGGGCGGATCCGGCAGGGCGTTGGACATCACGTAGATCCATCCCGGCAGGGTGGCGATGGCCGCGACCCCGGCGGACCAGACCAGCCACACCCCGATCGCGGGCAGGTGGGCCAGGGCCGAGCGTGCCCACGCGCCGGCGAACCCGGCGGCCATCAGCAACAGCACGGCATTGACGAGCAGATCGGGGCCCTGGGCGTCGGGGCGGAGCAATCCGGGGGTGAGCACCAGCACGTGCAGCGGGTTGCGTCCGAACTGGGTCGACGCGAGCGTGGCGGCATCGGACACCAGCCAGACACCCGCCGCCGTCAGGGCGCAGATGACGGTCCACTGGACGGCCACCAGCACCCCCGCCCGCACGCCGCGCCGGGCGGCCCGGAACCCGGCCACCATCGGATCCCGTCGCCGGACGCTCACCCCCTGGCAGCCCGGGCAGACCACGATCGGCAGCCGCTCCACCGGGTCGAACACCGCCCGGACCCTGGAGAGGTCAAAGCCGCAGGACGGGCAGTTGTGGGGCGTGGGCACGCCAAGAGGATACGGAACGCGGGGCCGGGGGTTTCAGACCCCCGCCGGCGATGCAAGAATCACCCATGCAAGAGCACAGGTCGGCGGACGCGGTCGGGCGGCTGGTGGTGAAGGTGGGCAGCGCGGTGGTCGCGCCGGGCGGCCGGGTCGATCGAGTCGCCATGGAGCGTGTGGCCGAGGAACTCGCCCTGCTGGTCCGTTCGGGCGTGCGGGCGGTGCTGGTGTCGTCCGGGGCCGTCGCGTCGGGTTTCCGCACGCTCGGGCTCTCGGGCATGCCGCGGATGATCCGCCAGAAGCAGGCGGCCGCCGCGATCGGCCAGCCCGCCCTGATGCGGGCCTACTCCGAGCTGCTGGGCGAGCACGGCGTCTTCGCGGCCCAGGTGCTGCTGACCACCGATGACTTCGGCCACCGCGAGCGATTCCTCAACGCCCGTCACACCATCGAGACGCTGCTCGACGCCGTCGTGCTGCCGATCATCAACGAGAACGACTCCGTGGCCTTCGACGAGATCAAGCTCGGCGACAACGACCGGCTCAGCGCCCTGGTGGCCTCGGCCATCGACGCGGACCTGCTCGTGCTGCTCAGCGTCGCGCCGGGGCTGGTCGATCCGGCGACGGGCGAGGTCGTGCCCGTGGTCACGGACATCGGCGCCGCCCGCGGGCTGGTGGACGCCCGGTCGCGGTCGGGCGTGGGCACGGGCGGCATGGCCACGAAGCTCGACGCCGCGGCCATCGTCAACGAGCACGGCATCCCCGCGGTGCTCACCCGCGGGCCGACCGACGCCGTGCCCGACCCCATCGGGCGTGTGCTGCGGGGCGGCCACACCGGCACCCGGTTCGAGGCCGCCGCGCCGGCCGGGGTGCCCGCCCGCAAGTCCTGGATCGCCCACGCCGCGGCGTCCCGGGGCGTCATCGTCGTCGACGACGGCGCGGCCCGGGCCCTGATCGAGCGGGGCGCGAGCCTGCTGCCCGGCGGCATCGTCCGCGTGGACGGGCGCTTCGAGGCCGGGGCCGCGGTGGACATCAGCAACCGCGACGGCCGGCGGATCGCCCGCGGGCTGGTTTCCTACGGCAGCGGCGAGATCGAGCGGATCAAGGGCGCTCGCAGCGACGCCATCGCGGGCATCCTGGGCTACTCCTACGCCGACGAGGTCGTGCACCGCGACGATCTGCGCCTGATGGCCGTTTCCCCCTGATCGGGGCGCAACTCCGAGCGACGGGCGTGTTCTGGCGGGCGTATCAGGAACAAAGTGAGAATCAAACACGCCCCGCGCCGCGTGCTGTGGTACTTGGTTTCAAGGGGTCAAACGCGGCGCATGCCATATCGGCAGTGCCGAGGTTCCGATATTCATCGCGCGACCGACTTGTGGGCGTCAATAATGTTCTTATGGCAGAAACGGATCAATCCGCAAGCGTGCGTCGGGTGGTGGTCAAGGTCGGCAGCGCGGTCGTCGCGCCGGGCGGGCGCATGCACCCCGAGACGCTCGAGCGCATCGTCGACGAGATCGCAGAACTGGTCAACAGCGGCATCCAGGTGGTGCTCGTATCTTCGGGCGCGGTCTCGGCTGGCTTCCGCTCGCTGGGGCTCGACTGCATGCCCCTGAACACCCGCCAGAAGCAGGCGGCCGCCGCGATCGGCCAGCCCACGCTCATCCGCACCTACGCCGAGAAACTGGCCCACCACAGCATCACGGCGGCCCAGGTGCTGCTGACCGCCGACGATTTCGGCCGGCGCGAGCGGTTCCTCAACGCCCGCGACACGCTGGAAACGCTGCTCGAAGCCGGGATCACGCCCATCATCAACGAGAACGACTCGGTGGTGTTCGACGAGATCAAGCTCGGCGACAACGACCGCCTGAGCGCGCTGGCGGCCTCGTGCATCCACGCGGACCTGCTCGTGCTGCTCAGCGTGGCGCCCGGCCTCGTGGACATGGACACCGGCACGATCATCCCCCGGGTCACCAGCATCGCCGAGGCCCGCTCGTATGTTGACGAGACGGCCTCCTCCGGCGTGGGCACCGGGGGCATGGGTTCGAAGCTCGAGGCGATCGGCATCGTGATGGAGCACGGCATCCCCGCGGTGCTGACCGCCGGGCCTACGGCCGAGGTCTCCGACCCGATCGCCCGCGTGCTCCGCGGCGAGGCCGTTGGCACGCGGTTCGACGTCAACACCGACACCCTGACCGCCCGCAAGTCCTGGATCGCCCACGCCGCCGCGGGCGACGGGGCCATCACCGTCGATGACGGCGCGGCCACCGCTGTGCTCGAGCGTGGCGCCAGCCTGCTGCCCGGGGGCATCCTCCGCGTCGACGGGCACTTCGACTCTGGCTCGGCCGTGGAGATCCGCGACCTCAACGGCCTGTGCATCGCACGGGGCCTGGCGTCGTACAACAGCGCGGAGATCGACCAGATCAAGGGGTCCAAGAGCGGGGAGATCGAGCGGCTGCTCGGCTACATGAACACCAGCGTCGTCGTGCACCGCGACGACCTGCAACTCATCGGAGGTGACCAGTGACCGCAACCGCCGCCAACCCCTCCATCCGTGACATCGCCCGCAACGCCCGCGCCGCGTCCCGCCTGGTCGGCGACCTGTCCGAGGCGACCCGCAACGCGGTGCTGCTGGACCTGGCCGACCGCATCGGTTCGCGTCAGGCCGAGATCCTGGCCGCCAACGACGCCGACATGGCCGCGGCCGAGGCCGCCGGCGTGGACGCGCCCAAGCTCAAGCGGCTCAAACTCACGCCGGACAGCCTGAAGCAGTTGTGCGACGGCCTCCGCCAGATCGCCGATCTGCCCGATCCGGTGGGGCAGGTGACGAAGTCCTACACCGTCCCCAGCGGGTTGAAAGTCGAGAAAGTCCGCACGCCGCTCGGCGTGATCGCCATGATCTACGAGGCCCGCCCCGGCGTGACCATCGACGCCTTCGCCCTGTGCTTCAAGGCCGGCAACGCCTGCCTGCTCAAGGGCGGGAAGGAGGCGGACCGTTCCAACCGGCTGCTCGCGTCGATCGCCCGCGAATCGCTGGAGGCCCACGGCGCCCCGGCCGACGCGATGCACGCCATCACCTCGTCCGACCGCGAAGAACTCAAGACGATGCTGACCCTGTCGGACGACATCGACCTGGTCATCCCCCGCGGCGGGGCCGGGCTGATCCGCTTCGTCCACGAGCACTCCCGCATCCCGACCATCCAGCACTTCCACGGCGTGTGCCATGTGTTCGTCGACAAGGCCGCGGACCTTGACGAGGCCTTGGAGATCGTCGCGACCGGCAAGACGAGCTCCCCCGCGACCTGCAACACCACCGAGTGCGTGCTGGTGCACAAGGATGTCGCCGACGAGTTCGTCCCCCGCCTGATCGAGCGGGCCGCCAAGGATGGCGTGACCATCCGCGGCGACGAGCGGTTCATGGCCGCGGCCAAGGGTGCCGCCCATGTCCAGCCCGCCACCGACACCGACTGGGGCACCGAATACCTCGACCTGATCCTCGCGGCCCGCGTCGTCGATTCGTTTGACGACGCCCTGGCCCACATCAACCGCTACTCGTCCGGCCACACCGAGGCCATCGCCACCACCGACACCGCGACCGGGGAGGCCTTCTGCCGGCGCGTCAAGTCCTCCTGCGTGCTGGTCAACGCCTCGACCCGCTTCAACGACGGCTTCCAGCTCGGCTTGGGCGCCGAGATCGGCATCTCGACCAGCCGCATCCACGCCTACGGGCCGATGGGTCTGGAGGGGCTGACGATCGAGCGGTTCGTGGTGCGAGGGGACGGGCAGACGCGGTAGGTGACTCAGGTTGGGCTGGCGAGCCGGTGCTGAGCGTGGCCGCACTCCGGGCACACGCTCACGGGGCCCCCGCATTCGCCACACCGGGTCGTGGGCTTGAGTCCGACGAGCGGGTACGCGCATACTTCGCACACGATTCCTGATGCAGGGGTCGAGGCACCCGGCGGTTTGGTGTGAACGATGAGAATGAGCGCCGGCACCATCAACGCGTACCAGACGGCGATGGCCTCGGGAATCATCAGGTTGGATCTCCCTGAGAAGTGGAACGCCTCAAGGACGAACATCGACACGATGCTGAGTCCGCCGGCAATGGCGAGAATTGGAATAGCCCAGGGCCTTTTCCAGACCCAGGCGATGACCACCCCCCAGATCAGCGAACTGACAAGCGGGGCGAAGATCCCGGTTGTTATCATCAGCAACCAGAAGCCCCAGAGCGGCCACGACAGGCAGAGGGCGAACGCAACATACTTGCGGATCACGCCGTGGCCGATCCGCAGTGTCAGCGGGATAAACGCAATCCCGTGTGCTGCCCCCAGGAGCAAGACGAGCACGGAAGCGTGCTGCGATTGGTCCGACCACATCGAAAGCCCGATGCCGCACGCGGCACTGACCACGGCGAGCACAGCGGTCAGGTCCATCAGCTCAATTCGGTGCTTGATGGTCGCGGCCATCTGGCCTCCCCGTTCCCGCTACTCCGCCCGCCAGTCCTTCCCATCCCTCACCACCCGCCGGTACAGCGTGTCCCGCTCCACCGGCTCGAAGCCAGCCTCGCGGATCGCCCGGATCAGGTCGGTCACCGACTTCTCCTGGTGAGTGGACGAGCCGCCGACCTTGGTGATGTCGTACCAGACCACCGTGCCGTCGATGTCGTCGGCCCCGGCCTCGAGCATGAGCTGGGCCATGGGCAGCGTCTGCATGATCCAGAACGCCTTGACGTGCGGGAAGTTGTCGAGCATCAGGCGGGCGACGGCGATGGTGCGGAGGTTCTCCAGGCCGGTCGGTCCGGGCAGGTGCTCGAGCTCGGAGCCGTCGGGGAAGAAGGGCAGGGGGATGATGGTCTGGTAGTAGCCGCCTCTGATCTCGGAGCGGGGGGCTTCCAGCCCCCCGTCTTCCTTGGCGGGTTCGGGCATCGGGCTTTGCCCGATCGGGGGGCTGGAAGCCCCCCGCTCCAAACCCTGAGGCATCGGCAGGACCGCTCCCTCCCCCGACAGCGTGATCACCGGGTCTGTGATCGCTTCGGTCTGGGGGATGCCGGTTGCGATGAACCCGTCTGGGTCGCCGGTGTATCCGAGCCGTGCCAACGCCTTGTCCTGGCTGCGCCGCAGGATCTCCAGGTGATTCAGCCGCTCGCGTCGGCCGTCGATGTGGCCGTAGAGCATGGTGCAGTTGGAGTTCAGGCCCAGTTCGTGGGCGACGAGGTGGACGTCCAGCCACTCGTCCGAGCCGATCTTGGTCTTCCAGGCTTCCTTCTGGATGCGGTCGTCGAAGACCTCGGCCCCGCCGCCGGGCAGCGAGCCGAGCCCGGCCTCCTTGAGCCGCTCGAGCACCCAGCGGACGCCGGACTGCGGGTCGGTCTTCTTGTAGACCTTGGCGATGCGGGCGAGGTGGACGAGTTCCACGGCCGTGAAGGCCTTGAGGTGCAGGCCGGGCGCGACTTCGTGGATCGCGCGGAGCATGTCGGTGTAGTACTCGAACGGCAGGTAGGGGTTGAGCCCGCCGACGATGTGCATCTCGGTCGCGCCGAGTTCGACCGCCTTCTTGGCTTCGGACTGGATGTATTCGAGATCGCGGGTGTAGGCCCCGTCGTCGCCCTTCTTGCGGTAGAACTCGCAGAACTTGCACGACAGCGCGCACACGTTCGAGTAGTTCAGGTGCTTGTTGATGTTGTAGTACGCCACGTCGCCGTGCATCCGGCGGCGGACGAGGTCGGCCAGGGCGATCACGCCCCAGATGTCGCTCGTGCCGTACAGCACCGCGCCGTCGTCGAGGCTCAGGCGCTTGCCGGCGAGGACCTTGGCGCGGATGGGTTCCAGCCGCGGGTCGGCACCGGGGGCACGGTCGGGGGCGGCGGGCGTGGCGGAACTGAGCGCAGTCATCGTGGTCATGGCGCCCGAGTATAGCCAAACCTGCGGCAGGATTTCAAGAAATATTGAAAACTGATGCCGGCCCGCGTCGCGACCCGGGTCCACCGGCGTTCACGGCCCCATGAGCGTCCGCAGGTGGCCGATCATGGATCGCACCGCCGCCCCGCGGTGGCTGAGCCGGTTTTTCTCGGACTTGTCCAGTTCCGCCCCGGTCCGCTTGAAGTCGGGCCCGACCAGAAACAGCGGGTCATATCCGAACCCGCCCGGCCCGCGGGGGACCTCGCCCGGCAGGCCGATGCGGCCTTTGAAGGCCCCGCTGGAGGTGCCGAGGACTGTGGGGGTGTTTTCCTTGCTGGAGCGGGGGGCTTCCAGCCCCCCGATCGGGCGCAGCCCGATGTCCCCTCGCCACACGAACGGATAGTCCATCGCCTTCTCCACCAACCCAGCCCGCACGGGATTCTGCTGGATGTAGCGGTCCGTCTCATCCCCCTCTGCCGCCGTCCGGATGAGCCGATCGAAATACTCGCGCTGCCAGACCGCGCCGTTCCGTTCGCGCGCCTTGTTGAGCCGATTGGCTGTAAACGACTTGATCGAGTGAACGATCTCGAATCCTTGCGGATAGCGTCCGTCCGGTTGCCGCTCGGTCCGCAGGAGCAGGTGGACATGGTCGGGCATCACGCAAGCGGTGTGGAGGGTGTACCGGTCCGGATAACCGTGCAAACACGCATCGAGGATCGTCTTCCGCTCCTGTTCGGAGAACACGATGCCGGGTTCGGCCCTGAATGTCAGGAAGTAGGTGCCGCCCGGCACGTCCCAGTGGGGGAGTCGGCCGCCGGAGCGTTTGACGAGGCCGGCATCGGGCGTTGCCCGATCGGAGGGCTGGAAGCCCTCCGCTCCGTGGGAGGAAGATGAAAGCAACGTGGCACCCGCCAGGACCATCGTGCACACGAACCGGGCCGTCCGCTGTTCCGGCGGCACGCCCTCCAGTTCGGCCAGCAGCCGGGCGTTGTTGCGGGCGTCCCGTTCCTCGCGGCTCAGCCCGGCCGCCTCGCCATCGGTCCGCCCGTCGAAGGCGAAGTGACTGGAGATCACGCCGGGGCGTCCGCCGAGGGCGTCGACGATCAGGCCCGAGTCGTCCGCCAGACACAATCGCCCCGTGGCCTCGGCGTAGGCCAGGGCCTTGATGGTGGCGTTGGCCTCGAAGGTCGAGCCGGTCTCCTCGGGCTCGGGCGGGAGATCACCCACATCGGCCAGGCCCAGCACCGTGCAGCCCAGCGGGGCGAGCAAGGACCGCAACTCGGCGATCTTGCCGGGATTCTGCGTGGCGAGCACGACTTCGGGCATCGGGGTCGCTCCTGGGTCCGGCGAATCCCGCCCGTCGGGGCAAGGGGTTTCCGGGCCGGGGTTGCCCCGGCGGGCCGGGTGGGGATCATTGCCGCATATGAGCACGAAGTCCCTGTCCCGGAACGAGATCGCCCACTCCGCCGCCGACGCGCTCAAGGCGCTGTCGCCCGACCAGCTCGCCGGGCTCAAGTCCGTCGTGGGCTTCGACGGCTTCGTCGATTCGATCATCCACGTGGTCGACAAGCGCCGGTCGATGAAGCGGGACGATTTCCAGCGCATCCGCACCATCCCCGAGTTCGCCGCCCGCTGCGGCGCGGCCGCCGGGCGCAGCGCGAACCTGGAGATGGTCGTGCAGGACGTCCGCTTCGGCGGCAACGGGCCGCTGTTCTCCAGCGCGCTCGGGCGGCTCGGCTCGGAGGTCACCTACATCGGGGCGGTCAGTCTCCAGGACGACCCGACCACGGTCGACCCGATCTTCGAGCCGTTCGTCGAGCGGTGCAAAAAAGTCATCCCCATCTGCAGCCCGGGCCGGACCGACGCGCTGGAGTTCGAGGACGGCAAGATCATGTTCGGCAAGACCGAGCCCGTGCAGGCGGTGACATGGAGCCGCATCAAGGACATGGTCGGTCTGGACGCGTTGACCGAGATGTACGAGCAGGCCCGTCTGTTGTCCGTGGTGAACTGGACGCTCTCCGGCGGCGTCGAGGGGATCTGGGCCGGCCTGCGGGACGAGGTCTTCCCGCGGCTCTCCGGCGACACGGAGCGACGCATGTTCATCGATCTCTCCGACCCGGCCAAGCGCACCGACGACGACATCCGCGGCGCGATGGGCCTCGTCTCCAGCCTCCAGCCCCGCATGCCGATCACCCTGGGCCTGAACCTGGCCGAGTCCGGTCGCATCGCCAAGGTGATGGGCGTGGAGGCCTACGACGACGAGCACAACCGGAGCCTGGCCGAGATGGTCCCCGAGGCCGCCGACAAGATCCGCAAGCGCCTCGGGCTGGAGTGCGTGGTGATCCACCAGCACACCGGGGCGGGCGCGGCCGACGAATCGGGCGACAGCGGCTGGTTCACCGGCCCCTACACCCGGCGCCCGCGGATCTCCACCGGCGCGGGCGACCACTTCGGGGGCGGCTTCAGCTTCGCACGCGCCGCCGGGCTCGGGCTGCAGGAATCGCTGGCCGCCGCCTGCGGCGTCGCCGGCGCGTACGTCCGGGACGCCGCCAGCCCGAACCTCGACCGGCTCATCGGCTTCCTGCGCGACCTGCCCAACCCCGAGTGACGCCCGTCGGGGCGGCGTATCGTGGACCTATGGCAGCCAGCAACCCCGCAGCGCTCCTCAAGGACGCCGACGAAGCGATCGCGCGGAACGACCCCCGCGAGGCGATCCGGATCTACAAGACCTTCCTGTCCCAGCACCGCTCGCACCCGCGCGTGCTGCGCGTGCGTTCCCGCGTCGTGACGCTCTACACCCGCCTGGGCGAGTACGACGAGGCGGTCGCCGTCGGCGAGCGGGCCGGCGCGGGGGTCGAGAAGGACATCGATCTGCTCTACGCGATCGCCCAGGCCAACATGTACGGCGGGCGGCTGCGGCAAGCCACCGAGACACTCGAGCGCTGCCTCGCGGTCGACCCGGATCACGCCGCGTCGATCGCCCGCATGGCGGTCGTTCTGATGAGCCAGAAGCGGGCCGACGAGGCGCTGAAGACCGTGGAAGCGGCCTGGGCCCGCGGGATCGAGACATGGGATCTCGACCACGTGTTCGCCCAGCTCGCCCCCGGGGCCGCCCGGGTGGGCGAGGCGATCGATCGCCTCCGCGTCCGCGTGGACGAGCCCGGCCTGACTCCGGCGGCCCGCAGCGGCGTCTCGATGGCCCTGGCCACGCTGCTGGAGAAGGAGGGCGACTACGCCGGTTCCTGGGCCGCGGCCGTCCGCGCCAACCGGATCGTCCGCACCGGCTGGAACGCCGACCTGCACCGCCAGGGTCTCGACGAGACCATCGCCGCGTACTCAGCGGACGCGTTCGACGCCATGGCCCCGATCATGGAATCGGTCGAGCCCCGGGACCGGCTGGTGTTCGTCGTCGGCATGCCACGGTCGGGCACCACCCTCATCGACCAGGTGCTCTCGGCCCACCCGGGCGCGGAGAGCGTGGGCGAATCACGCTGCCTGGAACTCGCGGCCGCGTCCGTGCGTCTGGAAACGCCCGACCCCCGCGTCCTGGCGCGTCTGACTGGAGCCAAGCGCAGCGCCGCCGGGGCGGCTCTGCGGGCCTCGATGGGCGCGATCACGGGCACGGACGGTGTCCTGATCGACAAGACCCCCTTCAACGACCGCCGCGTCGGCGCCCTCGCGTCGTTCGCGCCCGGCGCCCGCATCATCATCACCCGACGCGACCCGCGCGACACCGCCCTGTCCTGCTTCTTCCGCAACTTCGCGAGCGGCATGGAGTGGTCCGCCGACATGGGATGGATCACCGAGATCATCCGCGAGCGTATGAGGCTGCATGCGCACTGGCTCGGCGTGCTCCCCGCCCACGCGCCTTGGGTGTCGGTCACACAGGCCCGGTACGAGTCGCTCGTGTCGGAGGCCGAGCCGCAGGCCCGCCGACTGGTCGAGTTCGCGGGGCTCCCCTGGGACGACGCCTGCCTGCGGTTCAGCGAGCGCAAGCGGATGCTGCCGACGCTCGAGCCTGGTCAGGCCGGGCAGGGTGTGTACACCGGTTCGGTGGCCCGCTGGCGCCGGTTCGAGCCGCACGCCGAGGGCGCGTTCGACGCCCTGCACGCGATCGCCGAGGAACTCGGGTACGAGCCCGCCTGACCCCCCGCGGGGTTCAGGGCTCCCGCCCGGTTGTCCCGCCCGGTGCGCCGTCCGCGCCCGCATCCGGTCCTTGGCGCGATCCGGGCGTGTACGAGATGGCCGCCTCCAGGGTCCGGTCCCGTCCGGTCCGCAGGTCGTCCCCGAGCCGCGGGACCGCCACGTCGGGCAGCAGCGATAGCGGGTCTGAGTCGGGCACCTTGGTCCAAAGCCGCGTCGAGTGGTACACGACCGTGCCGAGTTCCTGGAGCGGGAACGACCGGACCTCGCCGAACGAGTTGGGCTTCCCGCCGGTCGGCTGCCCGATCAGCACCGCCCCGATCCGCGACAGCGAGATCGCGTTGCCCATCCCGCTGCTGTAGGTGCCCGGCCCGATCAGGCACACGATCGATCCCGGCTCGCGGAACCGCTCCGTCACGGAGAGCGGGACCGTCAGCGGCAGGATCACCCCCTCGTTGCCCCCGGCGTTCTCGCGCAGGTCGATGACGATCCGGCGGGCGTCGAGTTCCGCGCACTTGGACAGGACGAAACGGGCGAACTCGGGGAAGGGAAAGCCCGGTGCGCTGGCGCACTTGTTGTACTGCACGTACATCACGCCGGAGTCGTCGAGAAACTCGGAGCGGTAGAACGAAGACGCCCCCTTCACCGCCAGCGGGACCTTGCCGTCGAGCCGCGACATCCAGGTCGCCCACCCGCCCCGCGCCTCCTCGGGCGACAGGGCCTCTGCGGTCACCGTTTCCTCCCCACCCTCGCCCCCGGGCGGCCGGACCCGGAGCCGGACGGTCTGCCGGTCCGGCGTCGCGCCGATCATCTCCAGCGCGGCCGGAATCGTCAGGAACACCGCCGCCTGGCGTCGGCGCCAGTGCTCGTTCTCCCACGCGAACAGCGTGGAGACACCCGCGATCGCCTCGTCGGCATCCAGCGGGCCGAACCCGACCACGCGAGCACCGATCAGGCGGTGGTGCGGCCCGTTCGCCGCGGCGATGAACACGCCGTCATCCATGACGGCAAACCGCGCCGGAAGCGTGGCCATGGCCGGCTCGATCGGGGGCAGCCGCACCGCCGTGTGTGAGTCCCCGCCGAGTGCCACCAGGCGCGAGAGTTCCAGCGCGAGCAACTGCTCGTCGAGGGCGGGAACGCGTTCGTTGAGTTTGTCCGCCGCCGTGTCCCAGTCGGGCGCGGTGATGCGGTGGAACCAATCCGGATGCCGCTCGGGCAGCTGCTCGTTGATCTCCCGCACCGCGGCCCGCCACACCGCCGAGCGCTCGGTCGCCGGGGGCGGACTCGCCTCAGCTCCCATCGTCAGGAACAGCGGGACGGCGGCGAACACGATCAGGGCGCGGACCATCCGCACAGTGTACCGCGCCCGTGCCCGGGTCCGGGCGGTCCTTACTGGCCTTGGGCCAGCGAGAACCCGGGCTTGCCGTCGAACATCTTGAGCGGCTGGAAGTCGGTGACCTCGAACTTCTCGCCCACCTTGGCGAGCAGGGCGAATGTGGGGGCCTGCCCGATCTTGCCCAGCATGGACGGGTCCTTGAGCTCGAAGCGGGCCCGGAAGTAGTCCACAATCTCGGTGTAGACCGAGCCGGACGGCCAGACCTGCGTGCCGCGGTTGGAAAGCAGCGTCAGCTTGAACGGGCCGAACTCGGTGATCTGCTGCAGCCGCTGGGCCAGCTCCATCGGGGAGATGGTCGTGCCGATGTAGATGTCCGCGCCGCACACGTGCGAAACGGTCGTCTCGTTGGTCCGGCGGAGGGTGTAGTTGGTCGGGCGGCTGGGCGGCACGAACGACACCGTGTCCTGGGTGCCCACCACGCGGGGCGTGCAGGTCGTCGGCATCTTGCCCAGGTGCTCGGCCACCGCCCCGGCGAACTCCATGGTCCGGACCGGGGGCTTCTCGCCCCGCACGTCGCCGGTGTGGATGCCGTCCTCGAGCGTGGCCAGCAGCGCGTTGTTGATGATCGCCGCCTGCTTGGCCAGCCCGATGTGCCGCAGCATGATCAGGCCCGAGAGCAGCAGCGAGGTCGGGTTGGCCACGCCCTTGCCCGCGATGTCCGGCGCGGTGCCGTGCACGGCCTCGAAGATCGCCATCCGCTCGCCGATGTTGGCCGAGGGCGCAAACCCCAGACCGCCCACCAGGCCCGCGGCCAGGTCGGACACGATGTCGCCCTGCAGGTTGGGCAGCACGATCATCTGGTACTTGTCCGGACGCAGCACGAGGTTCATGCACAGCGCGTCGATGATCACGTCGTTGGTGGCGATGTCCGGGTAGTCCGTGGCCGTGTTGCGGAAGCGGTCGAGGAACAGGCCGTCGGTCATCTTCATGATGTTGGCCTTGTGCGAGCAGGTGACCTCGGAGATCCCCAGCCGCTTGGCCGTCTCGAACGCGAAACGGTGCACCTGGTCGCAGCCCGGGGCCGAGATCAGACGCTTGCACTCGACCACGTCGGCGGTCAGCCGGTGCTCGATGCCCCCGTAGGTGTCCTCGACGTTCTCACGCACCACGTAGAAGTCCACGGGCACGCCCGCCTTGGAGAAGACGGTCTCAACGCCCGGCAGGCTCTGGAAGTGGCGGAGGTTGGCGAAGGCGGAGAACTTCTTGCGGAGGGTCACGTTGATCGACTTGCCGCCCCCGCCGATGGGCGTGCCCATCGGGCCCTTGAACAGCAGACCGGTCTGCTCGACCACGCTGATGGCCTCGTCGGAGATGCCCGACGAGTTGCCCTGCTTGAACACCCGCTCGCCCATGATCGCCTCGGCGAACTCGATGTGGTTCATCACGCCGGCGGCCTCGAAGATGTGGAGGACGGCCTCCATGATCTCGGGTCCGATCCCGTCGCCGGGGGTCAGGGCGATCTTGAGCTTCTTGGACATCTGGGTGTTTTCCGTTGTCTTGGTCGTGTTGCGGTGGGCGGTGAGCATGCCCGTCTCATCGGCACTCCGTGAGTCCGGGAAGAGCATCATTGGACACCCGGACGCGGATCTCAGCCCGGGCGCTGCGAACGGTCACCTCACGCCTTGGCCGACGCGCGGGTCAGCCGTTCCAGGATCGCCAGGTGGACGCCCAGCAGGGCCGGATCCGACGGTCGTGCGGGCAGTTCGACGACGATCCGCGCGGCCCCGGCCGCGTCGGCCTCGTGCAGCCGCGCATAGAGGGCCGCGGCGTACCCGGACGGGTCCGCCGGGATGGCCAGTGCGCGCCCCCCGTTTGGGTGATTCATCGCAGACCAGGTGATCAGCAGTTCGGAAGGCCCGATCCGACCGTCGGGCACCCGGATCAGCCGGACCGGTGTTCTCGGCTGGTAGTGCGGGCCTACCAGCCCGGGCGAGGCGGTCGGGCCGTCATCCGCGGGCCGGTCGGTCGCGTCGGACTCGTCCTGCGCGACCGCGCGACCGAGCACCGACGCGATCGCGTTCGACCCGATGACCCCGGGACGCAGCACCCGCGGGTGCGGGCCGGTCAGGTCGAGCACCGTCGATTCGATGCCCGCCCGGCACGCGCCGCCGTCGATGATCAGCAGGTCGGTGTCCCCGAACCCCGCGGCCGCGTGGTCGGCGGTGGTGGGGGAGACCCGCCCGGAGGGGTTGGCGCTGGGCCCGACGATCGGCACGCCCGACGCCTCGATCAGTGCCAGCGCGACGGGATGGTCCGGGCAGCGCACGCCCACCGTCGGGCCACCCGCGGTCACTGCGTCGGGCAGGTCCGGATGGCGGGGCAGCACCAGCGTCAGCGGGCCGGGCCAGAACGCGTCCGCGAGCCGGTCGGCGTCCCCGGTCCAGCCGTTCACGACCCGCCGGGCCATGGGCGTGCCGGACACGTGCACGATCAGCGGATTGCCCGGGGGGCGTCCCTTGAGCGAGAACACGCGGGCCACGGCGTCGGCGTCCATCGCGTTGGCGCCGAGCCCGTAGACCGTCTCGGTCGGGAATACCACCAGACCGCCCGCGAGCAGCTCGCGCACGCCGGCGGCGACGGCTTCGGGACCGGAGAGGATCCGGGGGGTGGGCATCGTGGGGTCCGCGGGGTCGCTGTTCAGCGTTGGAGCCGCTCGATCGAGTCATCGTGCTCGATCAGGATCTCGTCGGCCTCGTCGAGGAACAGGCCGTGGTCGACGACCCCGGGGATGGAGTTGAGCTCATCGCACAGGTCCAGCAGGTCTTCATCGCCCGACAGCGTCGCGTCGAGCACGAGGTTGCCGTTGTCGGTGATGAACATCTTGCCGTCCATGTCGCGTCGCAGCACGCCGTTGAGACCGATGTGGCGAAGCGCGTTGCGGGTCGATGACAGCCCGTAGGCCATCACCGCCACGGGCAGGGGGCACTTGGTGCCGATCTGCGGGCTGGCGACCTTGTCGGCGGAGACCATGAACACCGTCTTTTTGCTGGCCCAGCAGAGGATCCGCTCTCGGGTCATCGCCCCGCGGGAACCCTTCATGATCCGCATGGCCCGGTCGATCTCGTCCGCGCCGTCGATCAGGTAGTCGATCTCCTCGATCACGCCGAAGTCGACGACCTCGAGCCCCAGGGCCTTGGCCTCGCGCTCCGCCCGCTCCGAGGCGGCCACGCACTTGATCTTAAGACCCTCGCGCTTCACGCGGTCGGACAGGGCGTGGATGCCGCGCTGGGCGGTGCGCCCGGCGCCCAGGCCCACGAGCATACCGGCCGTGATGGGCCCGACGGCCATGGCCGCGAGCGTGTCGGGGCGCGACGCCGTCTCGGTGGTGGTGGGCTGGTCACTCAAAGCGGATCCCCTGTGCCAGAGCAAGGCTCTCTCCGAAGTTGATCGTGCAGGTCTGGCGTCGCATGTACGCCTTCCAGGAATCCGAGCCGGACTCGCGTCCGCCTCCCGTGTCCTTCTCTCCCCCGAACGCGCCGCCGATCTCCGCGCCGCTCGTTCCGAGGTTCACGTACGCCAAGCCGCAGTCGCTGCCCGCCCCGGACGGGTCCAGGAACCGCTCGGCCGATCGGGTAGAACCGGTGAAGATCGCGGAGCTGAGCCCCTGATCCACACCGTTCTGCATCGCGATCGCCTCTTCCAGAGTCCGGTAGGTAAACACGTAGAGGATCGGGGCGAAGGTTTCTTGTAGCGCGATGGGCAGCCGGTTGCTCGACGGCGCCCGGATAACGGTAGGCGTGACAAAGTGCCCGCCGCCGAGTTCGCCCGGCAGACGGGATTTTTCCACCCGCCCGCCGCCGGTCACAACCGTCCCGCCCTGTTCCCGGGCGGTCGCCACGGCCTTCTCGAACGCCCCGGCCGCCGCCTCGGTGATCAGCGGGCCCACCAGCGTCCCCTCCGCCAGCGGGTCGCCGATGCGGATCGTCTCGTAGGCCTTGGCCAAACGGGAAACGAACCCGTCCGCGATCGATTCGTGGATGATCAACCGGCGGGAGGTCGTGCACCGCTGGCCGCACGTCCCGACCGACCCGAACACGGTCGACTTGAGCGCCAGGTCCAGGTCGGCGTCGGGCGCGATGATCACGGCGTTGTTGCCGCCCAGTTCCAGCAGGCACTTGCCGAGCCGGCCCGCCACCACCGAGCCGACGTGCCGGCCCATGCGGCACGAACCGGTCGCGCTGATCAGGGGGTACCGTCGGTCGGCGATCATGGTCTCGCCCACCGCTGCGTCGGTGCCGATCACGTACTGGAAGACATTCTCGTGACCCATATCCGCCGCCACACGCGTCGCGATCTCGCTGGTCGCGATGGTGATCAGCGGCGTCAGCAGCGAGGGCTTCCACACGCACACGTCGCCGCACACCGCCGCCAGCATCGCGTTCCAGCCCCACACAGCGTTGGGGAAGTTGAACGCCGTGATGATGCCCACCGGGCCCAGCGGCAGCCACTGCTCCTTCATCGCGTGCAGCGGGCGCTCGCTCGGCATGGTCTTGCCGTAGAGCATGCGGGACTGACCGACCGCGAAATCGGCGATGTCGATCGTCTCCTGCACCTCGCCGATGCCCTCGGCCTTGATCTTGCCCATCTCCAGCGCGACCAGCGAGCCGAGGTCCTCGAGCACGTCGCGGTAGGCGTTGCCGATGCGACGCACGACCTCGCCCCGCTTGGGCGCGGGCACCCGGCGCCAGCGGTCGAAGGCGGACGCTGCCCGGGCGGTGATCCGCTCGAGGTCCTCGGCGGTGTCGAGCTTCACGCCCGCCAGCGGCTTGCCGGTCGCCGGGTTGAACGACACGACCACACCGTCATTTTCGGGCGTTTCGTGCCCCGAGGGATTGGAGATCACCCGGGGGTGCTTGTCGAGCCCGAGGCGGACGAGGATGTCGTGCATGAGCGGTCCCTTCGCGGAAGTCCGAGGCGGTTGGTCCGCCTTCAGGTTATTCCGCGTCGGGAGCCGGATCGACCACGTAGTCCATCGGGGCCTCGCCCGGCTCGAGCTGGTTCGCGTCGGGGACGATCAGGTCGATCCGCGACCGTTCGAGCGTCGTGCCCATCGCCGCGTACAGGTCCGCCAGCGCGGTGTTGTACGAGATGACGGCGGCCGCCTCGGCGATCTGCGCGCCGGCCAGCGACTCCTGCTGGTTCAGCTCGACGTTGAGCCGCTCGACGGTGTAGCCGAGGTTGGTCAGCTCTTTCTCGACGCCCAGCGTCCGCAGCGCCTCGCCCTGCGCGATCCGCGACAGCGTGCTCTGCTCGATCAGATCGTGGCTGGTGATCACGTTGTCCAGCGCCGTCTTCACGTCCAGCACGACACCCTGGACCGCACGCCGGTAGGAAACCACCGACTGCATCCGCTGCAGCCGCGCCCGCCGGAACGCGGCCTCGCCCGCGCGGTTGCCGATGGGCTGCTCGAAGGCGATGCCGATCAGCCATTCGTCGATGAACCGGTTGGACACCGAGTCTTCGTACGCGTTGCCGTAGGTGTCATCCAGGCCGAGCAGCCGCGCCTCCGCCTGCAGGTCCAGCCGGGGCTTGCGCAGGTTGCGGGCCACCTGCTCGCGGATCTGCGCATCGTCGATGGTCAGCAGGGCCTGGTCCAGCTCCGGACGCTCGGCCACCGCGGTGGTGATCGCGTCGAGCAGCGACACCGAGACCGACTCCGCCGTCGGACCGTCCGCGGGGATCAGCAGCGTCTCGGACCCGACGGGCAGGTCCGGGTCGTTGACCAGCTGCTTGAGGTTGTCGCTGGCGCGGCGCAGCGCCTGGCGGGCCCGGAGCACGTCCGCCCGGCGCCGTTCGACGCGGGCCACGGCATCGGCCACCTGGGCCTGGCGCGCGTCCTGGACACGCCTCGCCTTGATGTCGTCACGCACCTGCTCGCCGCGCTCCAAGAGCCGGGTGTAGATCACCAGCTCCTGGTACCGCTGCACGAGCGTCCAGTAGGCCCGTTCGGTCTCGGTCACCGTGTCGATCAGCTGGGCACGCAGGTCCGCCACCGACGACCGCTCGGCGTTGCGGGCCAGGCGGATCTCGGCGGTGTTGACGCTCTCGCCGAATCCCCGCAGCAGCGGCTGGCTCAGCTCGACCTCGAATCCCGCGTTCCGCGCGGGGTTGGGCGTCGGCTCGGACCCGAAGAACGACGTGCCCACGTTCGTCGACCCCAGCGTGTGCGTCAGGCCCAGCGAGCCGCCGGTCGTCAGCGTGCGGCGCAGCCCCGCGGCCGCGCTGAACACCTCGCTCTGCTCGCGGATCACGCCCGAGCCCGACCCGCCGAAGCCCTGGCTCGCCCGCGGCACCGACGAGTCCTGGTAGGTCGCGCTGCCGAAGAGCAGCCAGTCGAAGGCCGCCTCGGCCTCGACGATCGTCGCCTGGTTGATCGCCGGCGCGTACCGCGCAAACTCCGCGTTGAGGTTGTTCGCCACCGCCGTCTGGATCGCACGCTCGAGCGACACGCCCAGCGTCTGCGTGGGCAGGCCCATCAGGTTGTCGCCCGCCAGCGTCGCCAGCGGATCGACGCCCTCCGGCGTCCGGGCGGCCACCCGCGCCACGTCGGCGACGGTCGAGTACTCCTGCTCGATCTGGTCGAGATGCTCCGGGCGGATCTCCAGTTTGCTCGTGTCCGGGCTCGGCGAGCCCAACTCACGCGGCGATTCGGTCCCCTCCGACTGCGCGATCTCCCGCTGCAACGCGTTGAGCATCGACCGGCGCAGCTCGGCCTCGGTGTTCTGGGAAAGTTTCGAGCCGGCGCACCCGCCCGAGAGCAGGACGACCAACGCGGCGAACGGGGCGGTGCCGGCCATCGCCGGGCGGACGCGGGAGGGGGGAGTCTGCTTCATGTGCGGAAAACTAGGGGCGGGCGAACACCGTGTCAAAGCCGAACACAACATGTTTATTTACCCCACTCTGGGCGGACTGTCCGGACCATTCTGGATGTCTATCGGACCCTTCCGCTGCCCCGGGCCACCCCGGCGCCGCAAAATGACGAATCCGCCCAACACCCCGCACCGGGGCCCCCAGCCGAGACAGGGCGAATAGACTTCGCCTCTCAGACGCCCAAAGGAGGCCTCCGTGCTTCGCCAGATTGCCCTGATTGCCGTGTTCGCCGCCATGCCGGCCCTCACCTTCGCCCAGGACGTCCGTCAGATCGAGCCGACCTGGCGCGTTGTGACGCGCGACGGCGTTCCGCTCCGCTGCGGCCCGCAGTCGGTGTTCTACTCGGTCGCCGAGTTCAACACCGGGCGCATGCTGCTCGTCGACGGCGAGGCCGGCGATCAGGCCCGCGTCCGCTACCCGGACGACCTGACCGTGATGGTCCCCGCCGACGAGGCCCGCGCAGTCAACGACACCACCGTGGAACTGGTCCGCGCGTCCGCCCTGCGGGCCCCGTCCACGCTGCTGGGCCTGAGCGGAAGCTGGAAGGCACTGTTCGAGGCCGACCTGCCCGCCGGCACCCGCCTGACCGTCCGCGAAACCCTGAAGAACGACCGCGGCCAGGTCGTGGGGTACCGCGTGGTGGCCCCCGCCCCGCCGGTGGCGCCCGCTCCCGCCCGGGCCTTTGTCGCCCTCGACGCCCTGCGCGACGCGACCGACGCGGAGATCGCCAAGCACCTCGGAAGCCGCCCCGCGACCGAGCCGGTGATGACCGAGCCGGCGGTCCAGCCGCCCCCCGTCCAGCAGCCCGGCAACCAGCCCGCCCAGCCGGCCGCCGAACCCACAACCCAGCCCGCCACGCAGCAGCCGGCGGCGCAGCCCGAGTCCCGCCCGGCGACCGAGCCGGACACCTCGCTCATGGAACCCATGGTCGAGCCGACCGCGCCCGAGCCCGAGGCGAACGCGACGCAGATCCAGGCTTCCACGCTCGAGACACTGGAAGCGTCGTTCGCCGCCGCCCGGCAGCTCCCGCCCGAGCAGCTCGACGACGCGCTCGAGGAACTGCTCGCCGAGTTCGGGCGCACGCGGGCCGAGACCGACGACGACGAGCGTCTGGCCGCGCAGCTCGACATGCGGATCGAGTGGCTCAAGCTCCGGATCGCCACCCGAGACCAGCGGCGCGCGATCCAGGCCGCCCTGAGCACCGCGAACGAGCGTTCCGCTGCCCTGGACAACCAGGTCGCCACGTGGCGCAAGGGCCGGCCCTTCCAGCTGGTAGGACGCCTGGTGGTCAGCAACGTCTACAACGGCGAGCGCCTGCCCAAGATGTACCGCATCCAGACCGTCAGCCGCGTCGATGGCTCGCCCCGCACGCTCGGGTACGTCACGCCGGATGCCTCCCTCGACGGCAAGCTCGGCTCGGTCGTCGGCATCGTCGGCGAGCCCCGCTTCGACCCGCAGCTCCGCCTGGTCATCGTCCGACCGGACCAGGTCGATGTGATGCCGGAATGACCGGCACCGAGCGCGATCCGGCCCGAAGGGCTCCCCGCACGGCGTGCCGTTCGGGGCTCTCTGTCCGGTCCGACGCGTTCGATGCCGCGGCCGAGGTCGCCGACCGGCTCGCGGGCCAGACGCCCCCGGACCTGCTGATCGCCTTCTCCACCCCCGAGCACGCCGGACGGATGGGCACCGTGCAGGACGCGCTCCGCGACCGCACCAACGCCCGCCACGTCGTCGCCGTCACGGGCGAGGGCGTGCTCGCAGGCTCGAGCGAACGCGAGCGGGCCCCCGGCCTGGCCTGCCTGGCCCTGACGCTGCCGGGCGTGCGGGTCCACCCGTACTGGATCAACCTCCCGCCATCCAGCGACGCACCCGAAGACCGGGCCGCCTCGCTCGGCGAGCAGATCGGCGCGGGCGACGACCTCCGCGCCTCGTTCTTCTTTGCCGACCCGTTTTCCGTCCCCCTGGTCAACCTCATCCCCGATCTCTCCGCGGCCCGCACGCACCGCGTCGGTCCTTCGGGCCGCTCGGAGCCGGTGGGGACCGTCCTCGGCGGCATGGCGTCCGCCGGCGCGCAGCCCGGATCCAACACGCTGGTCTGCAACGGCGAGGTCCGCACCACCGGGTCGATGGGCGTCTCGCTGTCCGGACCCGTGCGGGTCGACGCCGTCGTTTCGCAGGGCTGCCGCCCCTTCGGCCCGCGCATGGTCATCACCAAGGCGCGCGGCAACCTCATCCTCGAACTCGGGGGCCGGCCCGCCGTCGAGGCCATCCGCGACGCCGTGCGCGCGCTCCCGGAAGCCGACCGCCAGCTTCTGGGCGGCTCGCTGCTCGTCGGCCGCGTGATCGACGACACCAAGAAGCACCTGGGCAGAGGCGACTACCTCGTCCGCGTGGTGCTCGGGGCCGACGAACAGTCCGGCGCCGTCGCCATCGCCGACCTCGTGCGGGCCGGCCAGACCGTGCGGCTGCACCTCCACGACGCCCGCACCGCCCGCGAGGACCTCTCGCTGCTCCTCGACGGCCAGCGCCTCTACGGGCGGCCGTCCGGCGCGCTGGTCTTTTCCTGCAACGGGCGCGGGTCCAAACTCTTCGGCGAGGGCGGCCACGACGCGGCGACCATCTGCCACGCCTTCGACCCCGCCCCCGACGGCCCCCGGGCCGCCAAGTCCGGTAAAGAAGTGGACCCGGAGTCCGGTATCCCCCTGGCGGGCTTCTTCGCGGCGGGGGAAATAGGCCCCATCGGCGAGCAGATCTTCCATCACGGGCATACCGCGGCTGTTGCACTCATCCGCGACCCCGACCCGGACGATCAGCCATGAGCGTGGAAGTCGAAGAACTCCTTTCCGAGTACGACGAGAAGGTCGCCCGCATGGCCCGGGCCCTCCGGGCGGTCGTCTGCACCGCGGCGCCGGACGCCGAGGAGTCCGTCCAGATCGGCTGGGCCACCATCGGCTACCGCATCGAGCACCACTTCATGGTCATCGTCCCCAGGGCCGACCACGTCCGCCTGCGGTTCGAGGCCGGCGTCGAACTGCCCGACCCCGACCGCATCCTCGAGCCGGGCGGCAAGCGCTGCACCAACCTGATCTTCCACGAGCCCGAAGAGATCGACTGGCTGCAGGTCTCGCGCTACGTGCAGAACGCCGCCGAGTTCGATCGCTGGGGCGAGATCGAACGCGTCGCCTGAATACTCAGTAACGCACTGTCAGACCTGCACCGGGTCCGGCTCGTCCGGGTCCGGATGGCTCAGGTCGCGGTCCTTCGGCGGTTTCGGCGGCCGCAGGAACAGCGAGGCCGCCGCCAGCGGAACGCCGCTCGCAGCGAACGCCAGCAGGATCGGCACATAGTCCTTGTCCGCCAGCACGTACGCCTTGCCGGCCATCCAAGGTCCGATGCCCGTGGCCGCGACGGAAGCCAGCGAGATCGTCCCCCGGATTGCACCGTGGTGCGTGCGCCCGAAGTACCGCGCGATCGCCGGGTTTCCGACCGCGACCGATACGGCCATCGAGAACCCGAAGATCCCCATGCCCGTGGCCATGGTCGCGATGACGCGTTCCTGCGGCACCCACCCGGCCACGCCCGCCAGGCACACCACGCACGCGACGAGCATCAGCAGCGGCCCGATCGGCATCAGGTGCCGCGGCTTGAACCGGTCCACCAGCCAACCGAGGGCGAGCATGCCCACGCCGAAGCAGATCGGCCACGGCTGGATCGCGATGGCCGTCTGCGCCTCCGTGCCCTCCAGCCCCGCGCCGCGGAGCATCTCCTGCATGTGGAACAGCAGGGCCGTGCCGATCAGCCCGTTGGCGCACATGATCGGCACCAGGATCCAGAACGCCCGCGTGCCCATCGCCTGCTTGCGCGTGAATGCCGGGTCGTTGAGGGGCGCGCGTCCGCCGTGCACGGTGTCGTGGGTCGCGTGCTCGATCGGATCGCCGTCGAGGTGCTGGCCGATGTCCTCGGGCTTGTTGCGGAACAGGAACAGCAACGCCGGCACCACCAGCGCCAGCACGAACCCCGCCAGGACAACCATGGCGGTCTGCCAGCCGAAGCGTTCGATGAGCCAGGCGGTGGGGCGGGGCATCAGCGCCGAGCCGCCCGCGAAGCCGGCGATCGCCAGGATCGAGTGCGTGGTTCCCAGGCGTCGCTCGAACCACATCGCGATCGCGTGCCCCGCCAGCATGCCCAGCGAACCCTGCCCCAGGAAGCGGATCAGGAAGAAGCACCCGGCGAGTTGGATCAGGCTGTGCGCCCGGGTGATCAGCAGCAGCGACGCGGCCAGCGCGACCACCACCACCGCGGTCACCTTCCGCAGCCCGTGCCGGTCGGCCATCCGCCCCACCCACGGCAGCGGGAACGCCGCCAGGATCGTCCCGATCGTGTACGCCCGGCTGAGCTGTTCGACGTTCAGACCGGCCGCGGTGCGGAACGAGTCGTTGAACAGCGACACCACCACGGTCTGCGAGGGCATCGTCGCCACCGCCATGGCGATCGCCACGCCGAGCATCACCCAGCCGTAAAAAAATCCGGTTCGCTTGCTTGTCACCGCGGAGGGTATCCCCGCCCGCCGCTCAGAGCAGACCCAGCGCCTTCGTGTCGTCCACCGGTTCGTCGAACGAGCAACTCCCGTAGCCGGTCGCGAACGACTCCCGCACGCGGCTCAGTTCCAGCAGGTTGATGGTGATGTCCCGCCAGCCCGCGTCGGTGTCGGTCAGGACGAAGGCCTTGGGGTCGGTCTCTCCGAGCACGCGGACCGCCGTGACTTCGTCGATGTCCGCCACCCGCACCAACGCGGCCGCGAGGAAGACGTTGAAGAATCCGTGCATGACCCCACGCGGCGGCTTGTCCTCGTAGGTCAGGTTCTGCTCGGCCCGCACCGGGTGGTGCAGGCCCGCGGTCGCCTTGAACGCCACGTCGGCCCGGTGGCAGGCCAGCAGGAACCGGGCGATGTCCTCGCACGACGGGAACAGCTCCGGCGTCACGCCGCCACAACGGATCTTGGCCAGCGCGTCGTTGCCGGCCAGCGCCGCGACGAACCCGCGCGGGTCGCCCCCGATGACCGTGCCCTTGGGGAACTCGAAACTCGGCGTGATGTCGTCGGGGATCAGGTCCAGGGCTTCGTCGATGTCGCCGGGCTCTTCCACCCGCATCTCGACCGCGTCGACCCGGGCCAGCCCGTGCTCCTCGTGGCGGTGGTGCTCGTTGAACTCGTCGATCACGCCCAGGCACTCGTCCAGGTCCTCGTCGATGATGGCCGAGACCGACCACGCCGGCAGGTCGTCGGCCATCTCGCGGTAGCCGCTGGTGGCGAACGTGCCGGGCATCAGCATCGCGCCGTGCTCGGTCAGGTCCATGAGTTTCGTGACCGGGCAGATGAACCGCGAGAGGAACCCCGCGTGCTCGGACCGCGTGTGCCGCGCGAAGTTCTCCACCGCCGGGCCCATGGCCAGCTTGCTCGGCGGGAACAGCCCCGCGTAGTCGATCAGTCCGTCCATCAGGGTCTCGACGGCCTTGGTCATGGCGCCTCCGTGGTTCGTCCGCGTGGTCTACTTGGCCAGCCGTGCGATCAGCCGCCACAGGTCGTGGGCCCCCAGCGATGAGCCCGTCCGCTCGTTGAACCGCTCGGCCAGCCGGTCGAATCCCTCGGTGTAGGGGAGCCTATCCCGCTGGCCGAGCGAGCCGGCGTGCTCGATCACGAGTTCTTCGAGCAGCGTCTCGTGCTCGGGATCGATCTTCGGCGGGTGGTCCGGCGCCCGGCCCAGTCGCGGCAACCGACCGGCCTTGCGCAGGCGCTGCAGCGAGTGCAGCGCCTCCCGCCGGTCGTCCACCTTCGCCAGCCCGCACAGCCGCTCGAACTCCGGCGTGTAGGGCAGGGCGTCCAGCGTGCGCCCGACCGTCTCGTACGCGTTGATCAGGGCCGTGACGTAGGAATCGAGCGTGACCGAGCCGGCGAACAGCGTCGCGGCCGGCTTCTCTTCCTCGTGCCCCCCGCCCGCGATCGGCGGCATGTCCCCCGCCGGCGAGCGGTCGCCCGAGTGCAGCACCGGCTCCCACGCCTGCATCAGCTCGATCGGGCGCTTGCCCGGCTCGAAATAGTCCACCAGGCACCGCTCGAACAATGCGTGCCGGCGTGCGTTGGAGATGCCCCCGTCGATGTGCCCGTACGGGACCAGGAACCGCCACTTCCGCGCCGGGTCCGCGTCGATCGAGTTGAAGATCGCCGCGGCGGTGGGGGCCGGCACGATGTCGTCCTTCATCGCCAGCTTGCACAGCGTCGGTCGACGGACCTTGGTCGCGTGCACCACCGCGTCGCACAGGCGCACGCGGTCGACCAGCTCGTCCCGCCGCGCCGCGTGGTGCGTCAGGATCTTGACGATGTCCCCCCCCGAGCCGCTGGCCCGGTGCGTCAGCCGCCAGTGCCAATCGCCCAGGCTCGGCAGCCCCAGGGCCACGCGGTCGATGAAGTGCGCCCGCGGCAGCCGGCCGGCCAGCTGCGCCGCCGCCATCACCGCCAGGCCGCCGCCAAGGGACTCCCCGTAGATCGAGATCGTCGGGTGGTCCGTCGGCTCCGGCTCGGCGTCCACGCCGTCGCCGCGACGACCGATGATCCAGTTGCGCAGCACCCGGCACGCGTGGAACACGTCCGCCACCCCGTGCGGCACGATCCACTCGTTGTGCGTCGGTGCGTCCAGCCCCCGCCCGACCCAGCCCGCGCCGACCGCGTCGGGCGTGCGCAGGTCGCCGGTCTCCCGCTGCGAGCCCGGGAAGCCCCGCAGCCGGATCGCGAACACCATCACGCCGGTGTCCGCCACCCGTCTCCACCGCGCGTCTTCGACTTCGCACGCCCGCGGGCTCGTGCCGTGCACGACCACCAGCCCCGCGCGGACCTTCATGCCCTTGGGCGGCAGCACCAGACGCCCGCCGATCCGCACGCCGCCCGCCGAGTCAAACTCGTGCGTCACGGTCGGGTCCGACGGGTCGTCGACCGTCCGCCGCCGGATCGCGGGCAGTTCCGATGTGACGGCGTTGTACCAGTGGTTCCAGAACACCGAGTGATCCGGCGCGGGCGTGGGGTCGCCCACGTGGGCGAAGGTCCGCACGCCGGGCAGGCCGAAATCGTCCGGTTCGATCATCCGCTCATCCGCCCGGCATGAACTCTTGGAAACCCTCTTCCAGCTTGCGGTCGGCGATCTTCCGCCGCTCGGCCTCCAGGCGGGCCTCCACCGCGTCCAGATCGATCCGCGCCGCCCAGAGCTGGCTGCTGGGCCGGTCCTCGCCGGCGACCTGCTCCCCGCGCTGTGCGGTCCACATCATCCACGCCCCGTCCGGCGTGAACACCGGCAGCCCGTCGAAGCCGCGGGCGTCGGTGATCCGGACCCGGGCCCGGTCGGCCGGGTCGTGATCGCCCGTCGCGTCGATCGCGAACACCTCGTAGTTGCCGTGGCTGACCTCGCTGGTGGCGTAGAACAACGCCGAGCCGTCGGGCGTGAAGAACGGCGCCCAGTTGACGTGCTCGTTGTCCGTGATCGGGATCTCCCGGGCGATGCCGGTCACCTTGCCGGATTCATCAAACGCGAGTTCGGAAACGTAGAGCTGCAGCGCCTTGTCGCCCCGCCGGTCGGAGCGGTAGCAGATCCGCGTGCCGTCCGGCGAGAAGAACGGCCCGCCGTCGTACCCCTCCTCGGCGATCAGTTCGGTGTGCGTCCCGTCCGTGGTGTCGTAGATCCACAGGTCGCCGTCGTCCGAGCCGGGCTTGAGCCGCGTGTACAGCACGTGCCGCCCGTCGGGCGACCAGGATGCCTCCGCGTCGTAGCCGTCGCGGGTCCAGAGCGGCGTGTTGTCGCTGACCGATCGCGCGATCACGCCGTTCACGGTTTGGACACCGCCGAAGTAGTACGACCCAAAGCCGCTGCCGCCGATGGTGTCGATCCCCACCGTGCAGGCGACAATCTCCATCTCGTTGGGAAACTGCCAAGTGTACCGCGAGGTCCCGCGCTGATACCCCGACGCGGCTTCCTCGTTGGGCGGCGTTGTGGTCGTTCCGAACAGGACGGTGTACTCGGTCCGCGGGGTGAACTGCGTCGGATGGAACCAGCCGCAGGTGTTCGAACTGCCCGGCTCGGAGAGCAGGGTCGGCGTGCCGAGCCCGGTGATGGCGCCCGACTGATCGCGTGCCACCGGCGCCACATACATCCCGTAGTGCCGGTCCGGCGCCCCATCCCCCTCCGGCCGCGGCGTGCCCTGGAAGATGATCAGGTTCCCGTCCGGCGAGAAGTAGCTCTCCCCGGCCTTGAGAAACTCCGTCTCGCTCGTCAACTGCACGAAGTCCGTCAGGCACCACGATTCCCGCTCCGCCCAGCCGCTGTCCCAGCCGGGATTCGGGCTCTCCGGCCCGCCCGCGCAGGCGGCGGCCAGCCCCGCCAGCGCCATCATCGCCGTTTTCATCGCCATGGCACCCTCCGTGCAACGCATAAAGTCCTTCAATGCCAGATCGTAGCGCCGAGCCACGCAACTCCCCAGCCCCCGCCAACGGCCCGCACCCGGTCCGCCGCGTCCACGACACGCCCGTTCCAGTCTTCGAATACGCCCCCCCGCAGGGCGATCTCCCGATCATCCACCGCGACGAGACCTTCGTCGTCGTCAACAAGCCCACGGGCCTGCTGGCCGTCCCCGGCATCGCCCCGGAGAAGCAGGACTGCGTCCGCTCCCGCGTGGCCGCGATGATCCCGGATGCCACCGGCCCGATGACCTGCCACCGCCTCGACCTGTCCACCTCCGGCGTCATGATCCTGGCCCTGGACCCCAAGACCCACCGCAACCTGTCCATCCAGTTCGAGTCCCGCCGGACCACCAAGCGCTACATCGCCCTGGTCGAGGGCCACCTGCCCGAATCGCCCGACGCCGGCGAGATCAACACCCCCATGCGCAAGGACATGGAACGCCGCCCCCTCATGCTCGTGGACTATTTCGACGGCAAGCCCTCCGTGACCCGCTGGAAGATCCTCGCCCGCGAGCGGTGGGAGGGCCACCCCGTCACCCGCGTCGAGCTCGAACCCCACACCGGGCGGACCCACCAGCTGCGGGTCCACGCCGCCCACCCCCGCATCGCCACGATCGGCCAGCCCGGCCCGGAGCACACCCCCGGCCTGAACGCCCCGATCCTCGGCGACGAGCTCTACGCCGGCCCCGACGCCCCGCCCGCACCCCGGCTCATGCTCCACGCGTCGATGCTCAGCATCCACCACCCCCAGACCGGCAAGCGGATGTCCTTCCGCGCCCCCGATCCCTTCTAGGGCCCCGGCAGGAGCACTCCGATGCCGGGAAACCACGTTCCCGATCTCGGTGGATAGCATCAATGGCCCCAAGTGCTTTCAGACGGGGCAGTTGCCAAGGAGTTGCCCGATCATGTCCCAGTCCGGTCCAAAGAACGATCCGCCCGCCCCCTGCAAGGTCGCCGCCACCGCCGACGCCATCCTCGACCAGTGCGACGGCTTCATCGGCGAGGTCCCCGCCGACCGCTATACCCGCGTGTCCGGCACGATCACCGGCGGCACGATCGGCAAGCACGCCCGCCACGTCCTGGACCACTTCCGCGCCGCCCTGACCACCCCCAGCTGCGACCCCATCGACTACGACCACCGCGAACGCGGCAGCCGCGTCGAGACCGACCCCGCCGCCGCCCGGGCCGAGATCTCCGAACTGCGCGCCATCGTCCGCGGTCTGGACGAGGACGCCATGGGCACCGCCGTCACCACCCGCGTGATGCTCACCGGCACCGGCGAGACCGCCGACCTCCGCTCCACCCTCGGACGCGAACTCTTCTTCGCCACCCACCACGCCATCCACCACCACGCGATGATGAAGGCCATCGGCCGCGAGTTCGGCGTCGAAGCCCCCGCAGGCTTCGGCACCGCCCCGTCCACCCTGAACTTCGAATCCGCGACAAAGGGCTAACCCACCGCTCTTGCGAGCCCCGAGCGTAAGCGACGGGGTTCTCCCCGCCGCCCAGAGCGCAAGCGCCGGGCTCCTTAGCCCTTCAAGCTTTCTCCACCAAACCGCCCCGCCCGCTCGTCCTGGAACCGCTCAACATAATCGATCGCCGCCCGAATCCCCTCCGAGTTCTTGAGATACCGGGTGGATCCATGCTTCGTCCAGAGCAGTTGATCGGCACTGGCCAGCCCCGCTTCTCTCAATCTCCGGGTGGCCCACGACTTGAAGTCATTCATGACTCTTTCGGGCGTCGCTTCTGCCTCGACGACCACATGCACATGATTCGTGCGGACCGAGATCGCTCCGATCGTCCAGCCCCGATGCCGTGCCACTTCTTGGATTGTGCGATCCACCGCCGCCCGCATCGAGGCATCCAACACCGTCGGCGGATGCTTGAGCCGAGCTCGATCGTCGTTCTGGATGATCGGGTCGGGCGCTTCTTCGCCGGAACCGCGGCCGAGTTCGATATTCCAACCCCGCTCATCGCCGCGGAGCCAGGTGCCGTAGGTGGTCCAGGTAATGAAGTAGATCATCCCGGCGGGAGCGTACCGGATCGTTGCCCTCGGTGGAAGACCCAGTGGATCTCGCTCACGCTCGATCAAGCCGCAAGACCCCGTCGCTCACGCTCCGGGCTCGCTGGAATCCCCAGCGCCCGCCATCTTGCGAGCCCTGAGCGTAAGCGATGGGGTTTCCCTGCCCTAAGCGTCAGCGCCGGGCGGGCCTCACGGAAAGCTCGGGGAACCCCGTCGCTCACGCTCGGGGCTCGTTGATTCACCCCGCCCCTACCCTCCCCCGGATGTGCACCGTCACCGTCATCCCGACCCCCGCCGGCCCGCGCCTCGTCCACTCGCGTGACGAGCAACGCACCCGCGCCCCGGCGATCGCGCCCGCATGGCGGGACCTGCCCTCCGGCCGCCGGGCCGTCTGGCCGACCGACCCCGACGCCGGCGGCACCTGGATCGCCGCCCGCGATGATGGCGCCGTCCTCGGCATCCTCAACTACAACATCCCCCCCAACGGACGCCCCGAGCCCGTCCATTCCCGCGGCATGGTCATCCCCGCCCTGATCGACGCCGGCGACGCCGCCCGCGCCATGGAGCGGCTCGCCGACCGCGACCTCGTCGCCACCGCTCCGTTCCGCCTCGTCGCGGTCGATCCCGACGGCCACGCCCTGCTGGCCGCCTGGGACGGCCTGACACTCGCCCCGATCGAGGTCCTCCGCCCACCGTTCTGCCTGGCCTCGTCCGGGCTGGGCGACGACCGCGTCCGCCCACGCCTGCCGCTCTTCGAGCGCCTCGTCGTCCCCGACCCCACCCCCAAGGTCCAGGACGCCTACCACCGCCACCGCTGGGACGAACGCCCGGAGATCTCCGTGCTGATGAGCCGGCGTGACGCGCGGACGGTCAGCATCACCACCGTCGAGCCCGACCCCGCCGCCGCCCCGTCGATCCGCGTGGAGACCCTCCCCGAGTCCGACCCCGCCCACGACCCCGTCGGCGCCCAACTGGCCCGCTCGTAGGCCCCACTTCATCTCCGCGTCTCTTCGTCTCTCCGTCTCTTCCCCGATACACTTGCCCGCCATGCCAGACTTCATCCGCGAGCATCTCACCAGCCAGCTCTTCGTCAGCCTCCATGTGATGGTGATCGTGATCCACATCATCCTCGGCACGGTCACGCTGTGCATCTATGGCGAGCGCAAGATCTCGGCCTACATCCAGGACCGCATCGGCCCCAACCGGGCCGGCTTCGACTTCGGCCTGCCCTTCCTCTTCTTCCTCAAGGGCTTCCTGGGCCTGGGCCAGGCACTCGCCGACGGGCTCAAGTTCTTCCTCAAGGAGGACTACCGCCCGACCAACGTCGACAAGGTCCTCTTCACCCTCGCCCCGGCCATCGTCATCATCCCCGCCTTCATCGGCTTCGTGATCATCCCCTGGGGCGGCGTGTGGGACATGCCCCTGCTCAACCTCCCCATCATCGGGGAGATCGGCGGCGAGAAGGTCCACGTCACCGGCGCCCACGTCAACGTCGGCGTTGTCTACCTCCTCGCGGTCGCCTCGCTCGGTGCCTACGGCATCACCCTCGGCGGCTGGGCCAGCAACAACAAGTACTCCTTCCTCGGCGGCCTCCGCGCCACCGCCCAGATGATCTCCTACGAGATCCCCCTCGGCCTGGCCCTGCTCGCCACCCTGCTCATCGCCGGCACCTTCATGCCCGACGGCATCGTCCGCTACCAGACCGACCACGGCTGGCTGCTCGCCTCCATGCCCACCGCCGCCGTCCTCTTCTACATCTGCGCCCTGGCCGAGGCCAACCGCGCTCCCTTCGACAACGCCGAGGCCGAGCAGGAACTCGTCGGCGGCTACCACACCGAGTACTCCTCGATGCGCTTCGCCCTCTTCTTCCTCGCCGAGTACAGCCACCTCATCACCGGCAGCGCCTTCTTCGCCCTGTTCTTCCTGGGCGGCTACCACCTCCCGGGCGTCGGCCTGACCGACCCGGAGAGCACCTCGATCTTCGCCGTGCTCGTCAAGTTCGCGGTCTTCTTTACCAAGGCCTGCCTGATGGTCCTCTTCGCCATGCTCATCCGCTGGACCCTGCCCCGCATGCGCTACGACCAAATCATGCAGCTCGGCTGGCAGAGCCTGATCCCCATGGGCCTCGTGCTCCTCGTGGTCATCTCGTTCATGGTCTACCTGGGCTGGACCTCGGTGCCCGCCCTGTTCCTGGCCAACTTCCTGGTCTTCGCCGCGGTCATCCTGGCCCAGCCGGTGCTGGCCAAGGCCTTCGGCCTCTCGACCGCCAACCGGCGCATCCCCATGTACGGCTCGCGTTTCGTCCCGGTCGAGGGCACCGCGGTCAACACCGCCCCGACCGACCCCATGGCCCTCGAAGACCGCCCCACCCAGGGCACCGTCTCGACCGCCTGACGACACCCGGTCAGCCGCCGACAGATTCCGCGCCCAATCCGCCGCGCACCCCTTGCCACGCCCCGGGCCCTCTGATACCTTGCCCCCACCGTGCCGACCGACGGCACGCCCACACGCTCCGGGGATTGGCGGGTGCCCTCGGTTCCGCGGTCGGCAGCAGCGCTGACTGGCCGCCACAGTGGCCAGCCGGGATCACTAAGGTCTGTGGCAAGGCAAGGAGGGGATGAATGCACGAGTTGCTTGCGTTCGCGATCATGGCTTCATCGCAGTTCTGTGGCATAGCACCAAGTTCTCCGATGAAGATTGAATCTGCAGCGCGATTGTTCGTGGACTCGGTGGTTGACGAGATTGTGCTGCAGACGACTGCGGAGGACAGCCTGATCGAGCCAGAGTTGGCCGATTGGATCGATGTATTGGCATCGCGCAACTCCGGCGTTCGCCCGGACATGGTTGTTTGGTCTCTCCGGACTAGCGAGGACCTGGCAAAGGTGGTGCGTGAAGACAGCCCGTCCGGGAGATTGGCCCTCAAAGTCGTACTTGATGTTGTCGTTGGGTGCCACGTGAGATCGTTGGGCAGACTTGCCGAATCGCATAAGACAACGCCCAAAGACCTCCCGTTGCCGCCGATGTACCCAGGCCGGGGGGGTGCGCTCGTTGGGCCTATTCCCACTCCGCAGACAAACTTTGACGATCCGGATGAGGTCAAGGCACATCGCGACTGGGAGAGGGCGTACAACGATGCGATCGCCGCTCAGGAGCGTCATCGCGAACTCGCCCAGCAGGTTGACACCGTTGAGCGAGAAATGCGAGTGATTGTTATAAATGCCTATGCCGCCTCCGAGAGGCAATCGCAGAACTTAATTCTCGAAGAACTGAGTCGCCATTCAAAGGAAACAGGATTTGATTACATGGAACGCTTAGAACTCAGTAGGTATCTAAAGCATAACGATTGATTCGGCCGCAGGCAGGAGTGTGCTTGCAGTCATCGGGCGAGACAATTTCAGAGATTGCGCCTACTGCATCGGCACCAGCCCGTTCGCCGGCACGCTGAGCACAATCGTCGGCAGCAGGTACGCCTGCCCCTCGTAGGCGTGCACCTGCCCCGACATCGCCCATGATCAAATAGCTTTCTGGAGACGTCTTTTTCTCGGAGGGCAAATGCAGGAAAGCGTATTTATCTGGCAGATTCCTTGGTACTACACGAGTCGCCGCAGCGACCAAGATGCTGGCGAAAGGCAATTTTTTAAGTACATCAGGCAAAAAAGCTTTATTCAAGCCGATGGCGAAATGTGGATTGAAAGGAATGGATTGAGTGTTTCGGTTCCGTTGCAGGCCAGCAACTCGAACTGCTGCAACCCTCTAAGTGACAACGGCCCCCCATGGGGCAATTTGGGGCCATGCGAATGGTAAAATCTGTACCTGTGATCGGGACTCTTGCTCTTGCTTGCGTACTTCTTGGTGTCGTCCAGGTGAAGGCTGGCGACACGAGTGAGTGGGATCGGGGTGATGATGCAGCAGTCTGTCGCGACTTTTCCGACGGGCTAGTCGCCAGGTTGGCGAGTGATTTTGACAAGCAGCAATCGTCGGGCAGGCGGACGCCTTCGATGAATCAGTTTCGACGTCAGTTTGTATGCTCGTCCGATGTGGTCGACGCATCCGTCCTTTTGCCGCAGATTCAAATGTCGCAGGCATTTCTTTCGCACGTGACACGACCAAGCGTTGTTCAGGAAGAGGCAATGAACGTGGTGGTTCAGTTCGGCTTGCGTCGGCATGCGGAACTGCGGCGGGAGATTGCGAGCGTCGAGTTTCCAGAAGGCCCAGATCACCTCTCCGAATTCCAGCCAAGACCCCAGCCCGGCGGCGCGACTGACGGCAGTTTCTCCGACTTCCGGAGCGAAGAAGAGAAGCTGGAGTACGAACGAAACTATCAGCTGATGCTGATCAGAAACGAGTTCAAGGTCTACAAGTTCTGGTTGGAGCAGGATCTCAGGGTCATCGAGCGAGACCTGTCGCGCTTATTGCTTGTGATCGACTCGGCATGTGACGTTGAGGGAAGGCAGATGCTTCGGCGCATGCTCCGGGAAGCAAGCCTTCCCGGCTTGGAGTACGTTGATCTGTTCGGATTGCCCAATATCGACGACTGACTGCGTGCAGTCTGCGTTCGACCGGCTGCCCTGATCCTGCCTTCGGCCAGCGGGATCTGATGCCTACCGCATCGGCAACACCCCCGTCACCGGCACCCGCAGCACCATCGTCGGCAACAGGTACGCCTGACCGGCGTAGGCGTGCGCCCGCCCCGACACCACCAGTTGGTAAGCGGTTCGGGCGTGATCGAGGATCGAAGAGTTTTTTCGCTCGCCACAGATCACTGTTCATGGTACTTTGAATGCGTCGTAAGCCGCGATGCGGGGCCAGCGAAATGGAAAGCTCGTGAAGATACGCCATTTCTCCATCCTCTCATGCTCTTACCGATCAGGGATCTGTGGCGGTGACCCCGCCGCCGACGCCCACCGCACCATCGCCAACGCCGACCCCACCCTCCGCGGCTTCGCGGCCCAGGTCGACACCATGCACCCCGACCTCTGGCTCGACGAGCCCACCCTCCAGATCATCTCCCTGACCAGCAACGGCGTCGGCGGGCCAAACCAAGCCGAGACCGCCATCAACATCCGCAAGATCAACGGCCAGCCCGCGGGCACCAAGGGCGTGCGCCCCACGCTCGTCCTCGCCGGCGACGTCAACCTCGACGGCAAGGTCAACGCCCTGGATCTGCAGGAATCCATCGCCCAGCTCGGCACCAACCCCCAGGCCACCGGCGTCATGCCCATCGCCGACCTGAACGAAGACTCCATCATCGACCTGCTCGATGTGGCCCTGCTGCTCGACGGCTACGGCGGCGAGACCGACATCTACGAAGGCTTGTGGGACGGCAGCCGCCTGCTCGCCGTCGTGGGCGGCTCGGCCGGCTTCGGCAGCATCGGAGGGGGATCGATCGGCGGGAACTGGGGGCTGGAACCCGGCCGCAGGCCGATCGACGGATGCCTGAGGAGCATGCCCGACGATGGCGGGCAGGGCCTGGTTCCGGCGCTGCTTCGCCAAGATGGCCAAATCAACTGCAACGACTGCCCCGCATGCGGTCTGCCAGACCCGCTCGATTGCTTCAAGTGCAGCGGCCCCGGTCGGATCGAAGGCGGCCAGATCACCGCCACGCCCGATCAACCGATGTTGGGAGACACGGTGGTGTTTAGTTGGGACAACTTCATCGTAACCGGGCGAAGTGACCAGTGCGGCCCTCCCTGCAATGGCAACCAAGCGTGCGATCTTGCCGACTACGTGTTGCAAGGCGACAAGTGGTACATCGATAAGAAGGACCCAACGTCCGGACAGTGGATCGTACCGCCCTACAAGAGAAGCCATGACATCAATGGTGTGCGTACGAACGATCAGCCGACGGTCATCGGCGAGGCGTGCGGGGAATACAGATTCCGCCTGGAGTCCGGCGTGGTTGGTCCTCGTGACTCGTGCCCCGGGCTTCCGTCGGTGACGAAAGAAAAGGAGGTTCAATTCGCAGATTTCAAAGTTTCAATCCAGAATCAGGTAGCAACTTCAGCTGGCAGTAATCGAACTACAGTAGGACTTCTTGAAAAAACAGATCTTGTAATTGTTGGCGGTTCATCTGTTGAGTGGCGCCTTAACGGTCGAGTGATTGGTACATACAGTGGAGTAACTTTTGATGCACCGCTGACCGCCGGCACATTCACGGTAAGTGCCGTCGGGCAAAATGGATGTCAAAGGGACATAGTTTTCAATGTGATTGAGCCAAGTAGTGTTCGTTTAATCGAATTTGGCGAAATACATACTAAAGGACTTGCAAATGCCGGCTTCTGTGGCTTGGTCGAAGTCCTCCCAACATCCGTCAGTTTTATCGGCGTCTTTATACGAGAGGGCGAAGATTATGCAGACGGAACAGGCTCGTTTGCACATCTTGATTTCATTCTTCACGAAACGGGAAGCCCAGTGATGGTTGGATCAAACAATTTATTCTACTATGACAGAGTGTTAACAACAGCCCGCCCAAACTATGCAGGGGAGTATGTGCCCGGCGTGTTCTTGTGGGATATTCCTGTGGAGTATTTTGCGGGCCGCGATGCGGCTGGTCAGGATGTTTTTGTAGAATTCACCACGGCGGTGCATCGTGCTACGGTTGATTCTAGTGGGCGAGTTAAAACTACGAAGGAGGGTTCTAGCTCAGAGTTTGATGTTGATAACGATTCTGTCAATTGTCCATAAGGAGTCGTGTTGTGTTCAAGTTAACATTGTTATTGGTTGCGAGCGCGATTTCTCTTGCTGTCGGCGATTCACTTCCGGGGTATGATCCTGCGGGTCGAATCCTGTCAAATGAGATGAACATCAGGCTCGCCGAGGAGCAGCGGGTCAAAGTCCTTCTTGTTTCCCTGATTCAGGGGGCAAGTGAAATCGGGAGCGAAGCTGCGCAAGTTGGAGCGTGGCGATCGAGGTTACTCCAACATTCTGATGCAATCGCGCTTACAGAAGCGGCAGGGCCTGTCTTCATAATGGACACCTGCCAGCGACAACGCATGGGCAACATCTTCGCAGCCAGCTTAATAGTCGATGTCTGGGAGGTTGTGAATCGCGCTGCAAACGAATCAGTTCGACCTGATTCGCCCGGGACAGTCAGCGTTTCTCCTCCAGATGAGACCGGATTCCCGCCGGGAGTTTCGCCGGATGAAATACATGATCCAGAGTTGCGGCAGCAGTACCTGGACGCTATTGCTGAGAACAGAAACATGCTCTATCTCCACCAGCGGGCCGACGAGGTTGATCGGGCTGCGCGCTACTATGCTGAACAAGCTACGCGAGTAATCATTCTGCTCGCCGACACGATGGATGAGCCTGCCCGTGATAGTTTGCGAACTAGAATTCAAGGAGCTCTACTAAACAACTCTGAAAACCTGCTTAAGAAGTTTGACGGTCTCTAACCTGTTTCAATCATGCAGTGGATCACTGCATCGGCACCAGCCCGTTCGCCGGCACGCTGAGCACCATCGTCGGCAGCAGGTACGCCTGACCGGCGTAGGTGTGCACCCGCCCCGACACCACCAGCTGGTACGCGTCCCCGTCGATCATCGCGCGGCGTTCGATCCGCTCCAGCAGCCGGCACGGCAGCACCACCATCGACTGGGCCGCCAGCGCATCGTCCAGGTCGTTGTCGAACACAAACGCCCACGCCCCGGCCCCCGTCCGCACCATCCGCCCCCGCCGACGCACGATCGGCGTGCCGTCCGGCACCGGGGCCGTCCCCGCCGTTGTCACCCCCGCGTCCCGCCCGCTCCGCACCGGCTCCACCCGCGCATCGTCCGCCGGGCGTTCGGCGGCCAGTTCTTCCAGCAGCCCCTGCACATCCGGGTCATCCCGCAGCGACGCCGGCTCATCCACAGGCTCTGTGTCTTCCGCTCCTTCGCCGACCGGCTCGGCCGCCGGCTCCGCCCCGGGCGTTGGTTCCGGCTCGGGCGCCCCCTCGCCCAGCAACGCCGAACTCATCAGCAGGTGCGACCGCCCGTTGTACACGAACACCTCGCCCGACACCCGCACGCCCGGCTCCTCCCCCCGCCCGGTCACCGCGACCTCCAGACGTTCGAGCGCCGCGTTGGGCAGCACCAGCATCGGCCGCTCCCCGGCCACGCGGTCCTCCCCCGTGGGCACGAAGATCACCCGCCCGCCGGGCCCGGACACCAGCCGCCCCGGACGCTCGATCAGGAAACTCCCCTCCGGCAGCCCCGCGGCCCGCAGGCCCACGGCCTCGGCCCAGTCCTCCCCCCCGGTCAACCCCGGACGCACCGGCTCGGCCACCCGCGACCGCGTCGGCATCACCACCCGGTCCTCCCGATCCACCCGCGGCAGGACCTTCTCCGCCTCGCTCATCCGCTCCGACCGCGCCCCCTCGGCGTCCTGGGCGACCGCCGCGGGCGCGACCCCGGCCAGGATCCCCGCGCACGCGAAAAGCACCCGCGTCCGGGCCCGGCCCGTGCGGAAATCGGTGCGGGCGGCGGCGTGGCGGGGGTGCTGGTTCATGCGGAATGATCTCGGCGATTGGCGGGTTCGTGCCCCAAATCCTACCAGCGCGTTGATCCCGGCGGGCAACCGCTTTATCGTCCCGCTGCCTCAGACCCGGCCGTGTGCCCGAGTGGACCAAGGGGGCGGATTGCAAATCCGTTTGGCGAAAGCCAGTCGTGGGTTCGAATCCCACCGCGGCCTTTGAGGGCCGGTCCGAAAGGGCCGGCCCTTGTCTGTTTTGGTCGCCGCGGCTCGCGTATCGGCCGTCCGTCTTGGCTCATACCATGCCCCCATGCCCGACGCCGCCCAAGCCGCCGAACAGTTCCAGAAGGACTTCGCCGCCGTCCGCGACCAGGTCGCCCGCGTGGTGGTGGGGCAGAAGGACTCGGTCGACCAGATCCTGACCTGCCTGTTCGTGGGGGGCCACGCCCTGCTCGAGGGCGTGCCCGGCATCGGCAAGACGCTGCTGGTCCGCACGCTTGCCCAGGCCGTTCGACTGGACTTCGGACGCGTCCAGTTCACCCCCGACCTGATGCCCGCCGACATCACCGGCACCACCGTGATCGACGAACAGGAAGACGAGCACGGCCGCATGCGTCGGGCCTTCCGCTTCCAGCCGGGCCCGGTGTTCAACCAGATCCTGCTGGCCGACGAGATCAACCGCGCCACGCCCAAGACCCAGTCCGCCCTGCTCGAGGCCATGCAGGAACGCTCGGTCACGGTCGGCAACGAGACACACCGCCTGCCCAGCCCGTTCTTCGTCCTGGCCACCCAGAACCCCATCGAGCAGGAGGGCACCTACCCCCTGCCCGAGGCCCAGCTCGACCGGTTCTTTTTCAAACTGCTCGTCGGCTCGCCCAACCGGGCCGATCTTCGCGAGATCATCGCCCGCACCACCGGCGCCACCGAGAGCATCGCCGAATCCGTGCTCGACGCCGACCGCCTGCTGGCCCACCAGGCGTTGGTCCGGCGCGTCCCCGCGGCCGACCACGTGACCGATTACGCCGTCCGCCTCGTGCTGGCCACGCACCCCAAGGGCGCGTTCGGCTCGTCGGGCGAGTCGTTCGCCACGCCGATGGTCAACCGGTTCGTGCAGGTGGGCGCCTCGCCCCGTGCGGCCCAGTCGCTGATCCTCGCGGCCAAGTGCCGCGCCCTGACCCAGGGCCGCCCGGCCGCCTCGATCGAGGACCTCCAGCACGCCGCCCTGCCCGCCCTGCGCCACCGCGTGCTGCTCAACTTCGAGGCCGGCGCCGAGTCGATCGATTCCGACGCGGTGGTCAGGAACCTGATCGAGACCCTGCCCCGCGACGCGGAGTGAAGTGAACACGGTCGCAATCCGGTGCCGTGCTCTTGGGCTCTGCCAAGAGCACGCGTCTTGATGTGTCATGCCGCAGTGGACCCCGGTTCGTGCTCTTCGAAGACGAAGAGCACGGCACCGAAACGGGCCTCGTGCGGTGGCTTTGCACCCGCCCGCCCTCCCGTGCGAACAATCCCCCGTGCGGCTCGCCCTGATCATCCCGTTCCTGCTCGCCGCCGCGGCGTGGGCCCAGGTCCGCCCGGCCGTGGAGCGTGTGGATGCCATCCTGGGGTACGAACTGCTCGTGCCGATCGTGGTGGAGGACGAGAAAGCCCTGGCCGGCGGGCGCACCGTGCGGATCGCGCTCGACGACGGGCAGGAGCCGGCGGTGTCGTACTTCCGGCTCGAGCAGGCCGGTTCCACCGAGGCGGGCTGGATCGGGCGGGTGCCGACCTACCGGGCAGTCCCCGGCTCCGAGGCCGCCCGGCGGGCCGCGCAGCAGCCGGTGGTGACCCCCGGCGTGTGGTACGCGGTCATCGACCTGCCGCTGGAGGCGGTGACGCAGGGGATCTGGTTCGGTTCCGAGCGGTACGAGATCAACTGGCTGCCCGACCCCGAGCGTGCATCGCTCGAAGCCGGCGGGCGTCCGCTGTGGGCCTCGCCCGTGCCGCCCGAAGCCAGGGGCAGCCCCGCGCTGCGTGCGGCCCTCCGCGCCGTCGCGTCCGACCCGTTCCAGGCGTGGCGGGCCCGGCTGGTCGAGGACGGCATCACGCCGACCGGCGGCGAGGACCGCACCGGCGCATCCGGTACCGACATCGACGCGCTGCGTGAGGATCTGGACACCCGCGAAGGCCAGCGGTTCCTGGACGCGCTCGCACGACAGCACGCGGCCCGCTGGCAACTGATCCTTGGTCGGCTTGCGCTGATCGATCCCGAGGCCGCGATGCGGATGCGCCGCCAGCTCGGCGGCGTGGTGCGCATCGACGAAACATGGATGCCCTTCTGGACGCCCGACTCGCCCGAACTGCGGGCCCTGCAGGCGGACCTGCTCTCGCCGTGGGTGGACGACCAGACCCGCGTGCTCCGCGCTCTGGGCTGGCTCGACGCCCAGCCCAAGGCCCTCGCCTGGGTCATCGACGACGCGGGGGAGGCCGGGCGCGACGACGGACGCCTGACCACCACGCTCGGCCTGCTCTCCCTGCCCGCGCGGGACGCGCCGCTGCTGGTTGAGCTGGGCGGTTCCGCCGGCTCGCCGGTGCTCGAGACCGTGCCCGCCCGCGCGATGCGGGTGATGAGGACCAGCGTGCCCATGGTGGAGCGGCGCGGGGCGGGCGGGGGCATCCGCACGGTGAGCGTGCCGGTGCGGATCGGTCGCGCCGACACGACGACGGACGCGATCGCCACCATCCCCGGCGCCCGGCCCCCCGGCGTGCGGGTCGGCCCGCTGCTGAGCGAATGGACCATGCCCGCCCTGATGGCCGGCGCCCCCGACATCGACGCCCTGCCGCGGGCCGATCGGGCGACGGTGGGCACCATCCGTCGGAGCGGGCGTCCCGGACGCGGGGCAGCGGACACGGGCTGGTCGGTGTTCCTCGAGTGCGGCGCGCCGGACGACGAGGGGCCCGGCGCTGACGACGCGGTGATCCTCTCGACCGGTCCGCAGACGCTGCCGCGCTGCGTGTGGCGGATCGAGCGCGACGGCACCGTGCACCGGCTCTTCGGCCCGTCCGATCTGGTCCGCGTGGGCGTCGTCCAGACCCCGGGCGGCTGGGCCCTCGACGCGGAGCTGCCCGCCGCCGCGATCGACGAGGACGGCGTCCTGCGGATCGGCTTCGTCCGCCAGACCGGCGACGACCGCACGAGCTGGCCCCGGCGCATGACGCCGGGTCAGGACAGCCCCGGCCGCCTGCCCGTCGACATCACCCGCTGGTCCGGGTTTTAGACCCACCGGGATCTCCCGCCCTCGTCCCCGCCCCCCTCCCCCCCGGTGACCGCTTCCTCGAAACCGTGGGGCGGAAACCGGCGTATCGGTGGTCATCGGGCCGGGTTCTCCGGCCCCGATGCCGGTTTGCCGGCACGCTGAACCATTCCTCCCCCCCACGACGCCCCGTCCGCCAGACCCGGAGCCGCCGATGCCCACCTCCCCGTTCCGATCCGCCCTGCCCGCTGCCCTACCCGTGGCATTGGTCCTGACCGCTTTCGCGGGCGCCTCGTTCGGTGCGCCCGAACGGTGCGCGGGCCACGACCACGCGGCCCCGGCCGCCCCGGGCGTCGAACTCGTCCACGCCTGCTGGGAGGGCGCCGACGGCCACCTGACCGGCACGCTGATCCCCCTTCAGACACTCGACCCCGAGACGGTCGCGCTGCGCGAAGCCCTGGCCAACCGGACCCTCGCCCGCGGCGTCGCCAACAAGATCGACGTCGTGTTCGTGGGCGACGGCTACACCGCGGCCGAGCAGGGACTCTTCCAGTCCGACGTCGACGCGATCGAGGCGGGCATGTTCGTCTACGAGCCGTTCATCACCTACCGCCCGTTCTTCCGTGTCCAGCGCGTCGAGGTCATCTCGCCCGAGTCGGGTGTGGACAACGACCCCACCCAGGGTATCAACCGGAACACCGCGCTCGACATGGCGTTCTGGTGCGGCGGGACCGAGCGCGCGCTGTGCGTCAGCGTGAACAAGGCCCTCAACGCCGCCGGCAACGGCGTGTCCACCGACGTCGACCAGGTCGTGGCTATCGCAAACACCACCAAGTACGGCGGCGTCGGGTACCCCTCGAGCAACCTCGCCACGTCATCCGGGCGCAACTCGTCGGCCACGCAGATCGTCATCCACGAGCTGGGCCACTCGCTGGGCAACCTCGCCGACGAGTATTCCTACGGCGGACCGGCCAACTACACAGGCGGCGAGCCCGGCACGGCCAACCTGTCCGTCTTCAACGCCACGCAGATGGCCGCACAGAGCCGCAAGTGGTACCGCTGGCTCGGCGTCAGCCGCACGGGCTTCGACGGCCCCGTCAACACCTCCGAGGGCGGCGGTTACTCGGAGACGGGCATCTACCGCCCCAGCAACAACTCGATGATGCGCAACCTCGCCCGCCCGTTCAACCTGCCCGGCGCCGAGGCCCTCATCGCGGAGTTCTACCGCGAGGTCTCCCCGATCGAGATCGCCACCCCGACCGACGCCGTCATTACCGGAGCAGACACCGTCTTCGTCCAGCCGGTGCAGCCCAACGGGCACAGCCTGGAAATCTTCTGGGAACTCGACGGCCAGCCGCTCGTGTCGGCCACCGGGCAGACCCACCTCGACCTGGCCGCGTTGGGCCTGGACGACGGGGTCGAGCGTGAACTGCGCGTCACCGTCATCGACCCCACCGACATGGTCCGCAGCCCGATCATCCGGGACGGCCTGCTGACGCAGCGTCTGACCTGGACGATCAACCCGTGCGTCAACCCCGCCGACCTGGACAACAGCGGCACGCTGGACTTCTTCGATGTGTCCTCGTTCGTGATCGCCTTCAACCTGCGTGACCCGATCGCGGACTTCGACAACTCCGGCACGTTCGACTTCTTCGATTTCTCGTCGTTCCTGGCGGCGTTCAACAGCCCGTGCCCGGATTGAACCGGCTTCAGGGTGATGTGCCGGCGGACGCCGCGTCGCCGGCGCGGAAGAACACCACGATGGTCTCGGTCCAGTGGTGGGGGGCCCAGGTCTTGCCCCGCCCCTCGTTGAGGTACGGGTCCAGCTCGTAGCCGACCGTCATCGTGCCGCCCGGCACAACGATCGATGATACATCGACCTTCCATGGCAGCACGAGCGACCCGGGCGCCCACCCGGCGCGGTCGAACTTCCAGGTGCCCCGCTGCGGACGGCAGGGGTTCAGGTACACGTCTTCGTTCCAGAGGTTGTTCCACTCGATCACCTCGCCCTTGTCCGTCACGACCGACAGGGTGCGCCCGAGCGGCATGAACTCACCGGCGTTGTCGGTGTTCGGTTCCATCCCGTGCCCGGTGGCGGTGGTCATCACGCGGGCGTGCGTGGCGCCGTCCGGCGCGACCAGACTGCGCGGAGCGAAGGTGTTGGACGCTGGGTTGTCCGGGTTGCCGATCTCCACGTCGCCCGACCAGAGTTTGACAACCTGCATCGGCTCGGCTTCCGGCTCGCCGGGGTAGAAGTCCAGGTCGAACGAAACCAACCAGCCCTTCATGGAGGTTCCGATGTCGCAGCCGAGTGTGCGGGTGCCCTTGAACAGCGGCAGCAGGTGGGTGACGTCCGCCTTCCAGGTCCATCCCTTGCGGAAGGGCGTGATGAACCGCAGCACCTCGAATCGTTCGGGCCCGGCATCTTCGCCGCGCGGATCCCAGATGTGGATCACGCCCTTCTTGTCCCAGTGGTCGTACCCGACCTCGGGCTCGGCGAGCGTCAGCGTGGCCACGACGCGGGCCACCCGCACGGGCACGCCGGAGAAGTCGGCCTCCAGGCGCGGGGTCCGGTCCCCGGCGTGGACAAAGTAGGAATCGAACACCTGCACGCGGACCGGCTCGGCGGTGGCCGCGGGATCGATCGAGCCCGAGCGTTCGATGCCGGCGTCCGATATGGCGCCGACCGCATCGGCCGAGCCCGTTTTCGCGCCGGCGGGGAAGGGCCTCAGGCCCAGCAGCGGCAGGTCATCGATGACGTGTTGACCCCCGACGCTGACGTCCAGCAGGCCCGTGCCGACGACGAACCGCAGCTCGGCCGTGACCGCGACCGGCGCGCCGGTGCGGAACTCGACCGGGCAGAGCACGTTGTGGATCTCGGTACCGTTGATGTGGACGGACAGCTCGCGTTGCGGCCGCCCGTACCAGTTGCCCGCCTCATCGAACCATCCCATGGGGTACTTCGGCTTGCCGTCGGTGTCCTGGGTGACTTCCGTTTCGGTGGGCGGCGGGTTATGGGTGTCCAACGCGATGGCGACCGTGTACGGCGCGTTCGGCTCGTCCCAGGTGAATGAATCGGGCACGATCAGCCCGCGTGGGTACTCCCGCGTGTCGAAGAGCACCAGCCCCACGCCGCGGGCTCCGTCGGCGGGCAGCGTGACGCTGGTTTCCACACGCACGGTCGCGGCCATCGCGTCCGGTTCGGACCGGGCGATCGCCAAACCCACGCATAAAGACACCGCGACGAACGCCGCGGTGGTTTGAAAGTTGATCAGTTTCTTTGCACGCATGCGGACACGATACCGTCTCGTGCCCGCTACGCAACCCGTCAGGAGCGCATGTCGCGCAAACAGCGCACAGAAAGCGTCATTCGGCCGCGACCGAGGCCTCGGCGGAATCCTCGGTGACCATCTCGACGGGGATCTGAACTTCCCACCACTGGTCGGCGACGCGCACGTTCGGCCCGTTGTAGCCCAGCGTGCGGGGCAGGCCCGTCCGTGTCCAGCCCGGGTTGCTCGCCAGCCACGCGTCGAGTCGGGCGGCCAGTTCTTCGGTCTGGTCCCAGCCCCGCCGCCCGCGCACGCCGATCGACAGGAAGGTCTTGGGCTGGGTGTCGATGATGGTGATTTGCCCGTCTTCGCCGGTCGGTCCGTTCTCGGTCGTGTGATAGAGGAACGCCATCGTCCACTGGTCCGCGTTCTGATCGGCGTCGGTGTCGGCGTACTCCATCTCGACCGGGGCGGTCATGGCGATGTCGTTGCGGGTGATGTGCTGGAAGAGGGGCCAGAAGCCGTTCTGGCCCATGCGTCCCGGGCCGCCCTGTGCACTGAACTCCGCCCGGCGGATGCTGGGATAGTGCTTGAGTTCGATCGCCCCGGGGGGCGTGGGGGCTGGATAGCCCACCGGCAGTTTCGTGTCCGTGGCCACACGGCCGGCCCGGTACAGGGGGCCTTCCGGGCCTTCGCGGCTGGCCAGTTCGGCCTCGGGCTCGCCGCCCACGCGCAGGATCCAGGCGCCGGATTCCATCGTCGTGGCGCCGGGCGGCGCGACCTCGTGCAATGGAGCCGCCTCCGCGGCGGATTCGGAACCGGGCGAGAGGAACGCGAGGGCGACGATCGGGATCAGCGTGTGCATGGGGAGCCTCCGTTCCCCCGGGTTCGCCCGGCAAGCCCCCGCGGATGTCCCGGCCTGCGGCCTTTATCCGGCTTCCGGCGGGCTCGCTTCAGCCTCCAGACCCCGCCGGTCCATCCCGGGCACCCGCTCCCCGTCGACAGTCACTTCATAGTCAGTCGGCACGCGCAGCCCGCCGGTCGTGGTCGAGCCAAGGTACCGACGCTCGACGGTCCCGATCATCATCGACGATGCCCGATCGCGGCAGGCGGACGAAACGATCGCCCCCGCATCGTCCACCACGAGATCCATCGTCACGCCGCCCGCGTGCACTCGCACGCCGTCGCCCGCCCCGGCTTGGCCGACCGACTCCGCGACCGCGTCGCCCCGCTCGAAGGACGCCAGCATGGCCAGCGGGTGACGCAGCGCTTCACGCCGGCACGCGTCGATCTGGTCCGACACCATCGCCCGCGCCGACCCGTCCGGATCGCTGACCGTGCCCCGGTCGCCGGCCCAGGCGCGGCGCCACACCCGCTCGTTCCATCGCTCGGAGTGTTCGAGCAGAAGCCTCCTCAGCCCGTACCGCGTCCGGACCTCGTGCTCGTAGTCGTTGCCGCCGGACTCAACCTGCCGGAGCCGCACGATCTCGAACCCGGCAAACGTGTTTATCCCTTTCCCGCCGGTCGCGTAGCGGACCGCCCTTGCGAGCACCTCGGCCGCGGCGGCGGCGGACTCGGGCGACGGCTCGATCGCCGGATCGTCCGATTCCAGGAGTCGGTCGTGGTGTTCGAGGAAGGTCTCGCGGCACGACTCGGACGCGAACAGGTACACGCGCCCGTCGATCGCGGCGTAGAGATCGACCCGTCCCTCCCCCGAGAACGGCCCCATCCGGGCGCACGAGCCCCCGAGCCGCACCGCGTAGCGGGCCGGGTTCGCCCGAAACACTTCCCGCGACGCCTCGTTGACGAACCGGTAGACCCGCCCCTCGTGCTCCGCCGTGATCCCGGGCTCTCCGGCGCGATGCTCGTCGTGCTCGACCAGCACGACCGGGTCCACAGGCAGCGGCTCCGGCTTGGCCGTCCCGGCGGCCGCGGCGAGGGTCAGCGAAAGGGCGATGGCGATCGTGCGGATCATGGGGGCGTCTCCCGTGGGTTGCGCCCAGCGTACCACGCCCGGCCCGTTCCTCCAACCGCCGGGACCGGATAGGCTGGCGGTATGAAGCGGGTGATCCGGGCGGTTATTGCGATGGGGGCGAGTGCCATGGGGAGCGTGGCGTCGGCGCAGGATGAACGTGCATTGACGGACCCATACCGGGTCGCGATCGAAGTCTCAAAGGCGGTCGACGCCGCGGACAGCAAGCTGTCCGTGTTCCGGCCGGGCGTGCGGGAGGACGGTTCGTGGGGCTTGGCGTTGATCTCGGGGATCAGTTCGGAACGCGACGGAACCATCCTGCACCAGGCCTATCTCGGCGAACTTGGGCGGTACTTTTATCCGGCCAGCACCGTCAAGCTCTACGCGGCGTTGGCGGCGTACGAGACGGTGAACGAACTCGCGCTCGTACACCCCGATGCGAACATATCTGAAACTACGCCTTTGCGCATCTACCCAATGGGAGACGAGGGTTTCCCGCGGGACTTTGATCCGACGCACACCAAGACCCAGGGGCGTGGCATCGGACCCGGCCCCCTGACTCCGGCACGGGAAGCGCACAAGATCTTTGTCGTGTCGGACAACCCGGCTTTCAACACCTTGTACGACTTCGTCGGGCAGGACGACCTGAACAGGCGCATCCGTCAATGGGGAGCCCACGCAACGCAGATCGTGCACCGTCTGGCAATCGCCCTCACCGCGGACGAGAACCGCAGGGCCCCGCGGGTCGATCTCGGGTTCGGGCCCGGTGCCCCGCAGATCGGAGAGCGGACCGCGACCATGCCGCACGCGATCCAGCCGCAGACCGAAGGATTCCTGCTCGGGCGGGGCTTCCTGCAAAGCGGCACGCTGGTTGAAGAGCCGTTCGATTTCTCGGACAAGAACTTCACCACGCTGTTGGATCTGCAGTTGGTGCTGGCGCGCCTGGTGCGGCCGGATATCAGCCACTTTGAATGCTGCCCGACCATCCGGGATGACGGCATGTTCGCCAGCATGAAGACCGGCCCTCTCCCCGGCCGCCCCATCGATCTCACCGACGCCCAACGCGTCCAACTCATCGCCAGCGCCACCATGTACCCCCGCGAGTCCGTGTCGCCCAGGTACGACCCCGCCGAGTACCCTGACGACCACGCCAAGTTTCTCCTCCCCGGCCTGCTCCGCGTCCGCCCGCTGGAAGAGTGGCGGATCGTCAACAAGATCGGCCTGGCGTACGGGTTCGTCACCGAGAACGCGTACGTCGAGCACCGGCCCACCGGGCACGCCGTGTTCGTGGCGGCCGTCATCCACCGCAACCCCAACGGCATCTACAACGACAACCAATACGACTACGAAACCACCCTGGCCGAGATGGCCACCCTGGGCGAGGTGGTGGGGCGGGCGTTGGTGGGCGACTGACGCGGTGGGGGTTGGGGGGGCCGGAGGGGCCCGGGTCCGAGAACCTCTTTTATCAAGCGGGAACCCGGGGCCGGGGCGACCGGGCGGAGATATTTCTGGAAATATTGCACGGTCCGCGGAACACGGCTGCATCCGCGGCGTGTTCGGATCAGTATGGCTGGAACAGACGATCCGAGGCGTAGGATCGTCGTATAGGAAAGCGTCAGGGGATCCCGCCCGATCGGTCGGGATCAGTCAGCGCGATTCTCGCACAACCACGCCCCTTCTCGGGGCGTCCCCCGCGGGCCGAACCGCCCCCGGGGGACGGATCTGGACTGGAACGGAGCGAACCATGTCAGCAATGCGACCCGGTTGGACGGCCTTCGCGGCCACGGCGGCCCTCTCGATCCCCCTCTGCGGCGCCTCCGCCCAGTTGCTGCCCCCGGCCAACGACTCCGCCCCGGCCGCCAGCCCGGTCGTCGAGCCCGACGCCCTCGCCGGCCAGGGACGCATCGTGTTCATCGACGAGACCGCCGACGCCGGCGAGATCTTCGACCTCGAGCCCGCGCCCCTCGAGTTCAAGTTCCGCAACGTGGGCGGCGGCCCTCTGACCGTCACCAGCATCAAGCCAACCTGCGGCTGCACCGTCGCCGAGATGGAGCAGAAGGTCTACGCCCCCAACGAGATCGGCACCATCAAGGTGACCTTCGACCCCCACGGTCGCCAGGGCAACGTGGCCCGCACCATCCAGGTCTTCACCGACTCGATCACCACGCCGGCCAAGGTCGTGACCGTCAAGGCCTTCGTCAAGCCGGTCGTGCTGACCATCCCGTCGGATATCGTCAACTTCGAGGCGGTCAACAAGGGCCAGAGCGCCACCCGCGAGGTCCGTGTCATGGGCCGCTTCCCGGAGTTCGAGGTCAGCCGGGTGAGCATCACCGACCCCATGATGTACGAGACCGAGGTCGTGCCGATCGGCAGCGCCGAGGTCATGGGCGAGACGCTCTACGAGCACCTCATCCGCGTCACCCTCAAGGACGACGCCGCGCCGGGCAACCACGCGAGCACGCTGACCATCCGCACCAACGACGAGCGCAAGCCCCTGTTCTCGATAGCCGTCATGTCCCGCGTCATCGGCGACCTTGAGCTGTCCCCCGTCCGCATGACGCTCGGGCGTCTGGCCGTCGGCGACACCTTCGAGCGCGAGCTGCGGGTCCGCAGCCGCAGCGCCCAGCCGTTCGAGCTGACCGGCGCGGCGATGTCGAACCCGGCCGTGGCGGTCGACTTCACGGTCGAGCCCGTGGACCCCGAGAACAAGAGCGAGTGGATCATCCGCGCCAAGGGCCGCGTGCTGGCCGTCGCGCCGCGGTTCAACACCACCGTCAACCTGCTCACCGACGTCAAGGGCGAGGAACTCACCCCGGTGCAGATGAACGGCGTCCTGCGCCCGAACTGAACCGACCCGGCAGCACACCCGAGCCGACCGAGCAGACGCCCCGGGCCCGGCCCGGGGCGTTCGTGAAAGGACACCCGGCCCATGCCGACGCTGGCCTCCACACTCTCCCGATTTCTCGCCATCGTCGGGCTGGGCTTCCTGCTCGCCACGGGGCACCAGTTCGTCCGAACCGCGTGGCTGGGCCACCCGTCGATCGTCCTGACGCGCGCGGCGCCTACCCCAGACAACACCCCCTTGCCCGCGCCCGTCGGGACCGACCCGACGCCCGTCCAGCCGGATCCCGTCGAAATGCCCGATCAGCCGGCCTCGCCACTCGACGCGCCCGTCAAGGATGGATCGATCACCCTGCGTGAGGCCTACGAGCTGTTCGAGCAGGGCGTCTTCTTCCTCGACGCCCGCCACGAGGAGGACTTCAACGCCGGCCACATCGAGGGCGCCTTCTGGATGCCCGCGGCCCGGGTCACCACCGAAGAGGGACGCACCGACCTCTCCATCATCGAACCCGGCGGCACCGTGGTCATCTATTGCACCGGCGGCGACTGCGACGCCTCGGAGAACACCGCCCTGCGGATCGAACGCATGGGCTTCAACTTCGACATCCGAATCCTCGGCAAGGGCTACACCGACTGGGTCGACGCCGGCCTTCCCACGGGGGTGGCCCCATGAGCGGCCTGCGCATCGCCGAATCCATCGTGGTCCAGCTGCCCCTGCGTCTGGGTCTGGGCGGGCTGTTCTGCCTCGCCGCGTTCAAGAAACTGCAGGACCCCCAGTCCTTCGCCGAGGCCATCAAGGGCTTCCGCGTGGTCGATCACGCCGAACTGGGCAACCTGATTGTCTCGGCGGCCTTCGTCCTGCCCTGGGTGGAGATGATCGCGGGCATCCTGCTGATCCTGGGCCTGTGGACCCGTGCGGCCGCGGTGGTGGTGGGCCTGGCCCTGGCCGCGTTCATCGCCGGGCTGCTCTCGGTCATCATCCGCAAGCTCGACGCGAGCTGCTCCTGTTTCGGGGACCTGAACCTGTTCTGCGGGTCCAAGGTTGGGTGGTGTCAGGTGATCCGCAACCTGATCATGCTGCTGCCCACCGCCTACCTGATCTGGCGGGGCGGCGGCCTGGTGGCCCTGGACGCGGTGCTGGAGCGATCCGGGCCCCGGGGCCCGGGCGGATCGGTCGACGCCATCGGGGACCGGGCCTAAACTCGCGGTTCAGAACAGGTATCCGTCGTCCGGGACCGGCCTTGTGGGCCGCGACCGGGCCGATCAGCCCAAGACGGAGTGACAGACTATGCCGCGACCCATGGAAGCCCCGACCCCGCAGCCCAAGAGCTCCTTCGTGATGACCTCGGGCAAGGGCATCGAGTACGTCGACTACAAGGACGTGGAAACCCTGCGTCGCATGATGACCCCCAACGGCAAGATCCACGGCCGCAAGCGCAACGGGACCAACGCCCGCCAGCAGCGCATGGTCGCCGCCGCGATCAAGCAGGCCCGCTTCATCGGCCTGCTGCCCTTCACCGACGCGACCCTCTAAGGGCCCGCGCCGGACATGCCGTCTTTCGAACGCGAATACGAGCCGATCTTCCTGGCGCTCAACCACGTCGGGGGAGATCGGCTCCGTCGCATGCGCGAGGTCGCCGACACGCTCTGGCGATTCCTGAAAGACCACCACGTCTCGTGGGTCGGCTTCTACACCAAGGTCGAAGACGCCGACGAGATGGTCCTGGGCCCTTCGCGCGACAAGCCGGCGTGCAGCCCCATCGGCCTGCACGGCGCGTGCGGCCAGTCCCTGCTCAAGAAACGCCCGCTCATCGTCAACGACGTCCGCAACCTGGGCATGAACTACGTCGCATGCGATCCGCGCGACCTGGCGGAACTGGTCATCCCGTTGTTCGACGAGCAGGGCCGCTGCTACGGCGTGCTCGACCTGGACAGCTTCGAGCGATCCGCCTTCGGCGAGCACGACATGGTCCAACTCCGCCGCCTGATGGAATCGACCGGCATCTCCTGGCCCGCCCCGCACCTGCCCGCGCTGGTGTACTAGCCGCCGGACAGCCTGCGCGGCTCGAACCTCACCGCAGAGATCGCAGAGGTGCGCAGAGAAGAGACCAGGAACCGAGGTTCTTCGCTCTGCGTCTCTCTGCGCCCTCAGCGATCTCTGCGGTGAGGTTCAGCCGCATCCGACTCATTCGTCCGATCCCGACGCGGACACAGCCCGGGCTGTGCGCAGATAGCCGGCCGCGACCGCCAGCAGCACCAGCCCCAGCCCGATGAAGCACAGCACCCGGATCGCCGGGCTGACCTGCGCCAGGTCAAAGGTCAGCACCTTGCCCGTCGCCACCAGCAGCAGGCCGATGCCCGCGTACCGCAGCGGCGGCATGCGCCGCACCACGCCCAGCACCAGCGTGACCGTCGCCAGCGCGGCCCACCACAGCGAGACCGACCCGGCCTGCGCCGTGGTGTCGACCGTCACCATCCCCGCCACGCGGGTGACTTCAAGCGTGGTGGCGGTCAGCAGCAGTGCGCCGTAGATCACCCACGCCGGCACCCGCAGCTCACGGACCTCGCCGGACATCACGGCGCTGAGTGTCCGGGCCAGCCAGAACCACACGCCCAGCAGCGGCAGGCTCCAGAGCAGCCCGGGGTGCAGGAACGCCGGGGCGTCCGCGCCCGCGGAGAACCAGCCTTCTTCCACAATGAACGCCGCCGCCCACGCCACCGTGCCGAGCGACGCGTACCCCGCGGCCGCCCCGATGACCCACCGCCGACGCAGCGTCAGCACCACGGTCATCCCCAGCACGGTCATGATCAGGTAAGCCAGCAGCAGACCCTTAGGCGTGGCGTCTTCGTGCAGCACCATCGCCGCGAGCAGCAGGCACCCCGCGACCGTCTCCAGAACCGCCAGCACGGGCAGCCCGCCGGACCGTTCGGCCCTGGTGGTCTTTGCCAGCCACGCGGCGCCCAGGCACGCCGCCGCCATCAGGCCGACCAGCGCCATCCACCACGAGAACACCAGGCCGATCGGGCCGACCTGCCCCGCGTGCAGCGGGCCGGTCGCCTCGATGCCGACGCGTCCGATGCCCAGCAGCAGGATCGCCCCGCCGTACCAGCCCAGCGCGGCCGCTCTTGCCCAGCGACCGGCGAACGCGCCCGCGAGCCCCAGCACCGCCCAGATCATCACCTGCGACCACGCGGTGTCGACCGCCAGCATGATCGCCATCGGCAGCAGCGCCCCGGCCTGCGCCATCAGCGAGACGCCGATGACCTCACGCTCGGTCCGCGGCGGGTCGGTGAGCACCCGCAGCATGCCGGCCATCAACTGCCCGCCCGCCAGCGTCGCGACGGTCAGCGCCGCCGGCACGGTCCAGTCCGGCAACACGCCCCAGCCGTCCATGATCAGCAGGCCGCCGCCGAGCGCCCACAGCGTGGTCGAGAAACTCGTCACGCCCGGCATGGCGGTCCGCGGCATGCCCCCGCCCGCGGGCAGCCGCATCCGCGTGGCGTGCACGACCAGCCAGACGAGGCCGATGAACCCCATCGCGATCGCCGGGATCTCCGGCCCGCGGTCGGCCACCCAGTATCCCCCCAGCAGGCCCGTGCCCCACCAGGTGATCGAGGCCAACGCCCGGTAGCGATGCTCACGCACCGCCAGCACCGAGCCCACGCCCAGCACCGCCAGCAGGTACGGCGCCAGCGACCACGCCGGGCTGTCGGTCTCGACGAGCACGAACGGGGTCAGATAGGCGGCGACGATCGAGAGGATCGCCAGTGTGAGCGACTTTGACGGCAGCGCGATGCCGAGCCCGATGGCCGACACCGCGGCGAGCATCGCGAACGCCGCCGTCGCGCCCACCAGCGAGAACACCGCGAAGGTCGCGAACGCGGTGGCGTACAGCACGCCCAGCCCTGCGGCCGAGAACCCGGTCGCCGCGAACCGGCCCAGGCGTTTGGCGGTCAGCCGCCCGACCCCGATCAGCCCGAAGCCGAAGGCCGCGGAGATCAGGCAGCGCCACACCGGCGGGATGTTGCCGATCCAGCCCTGGTCGTAGGCGAGCTTGAGGAAGAACCCGACACCGGCGACGACGATCAGCACGCCGAGCACGAGGAACCACTTGCCGCCGATGAGCTGCTCGACCGAGCGCGATGGCTTCGCCGATTTGGCGGAACGCTGGCTGCCCAGGTGCGATCCCCGCACCCGCTCGCCCATCGGTCTGGACATCGCGGGTCGGTCGGCCGTCTCACGGGCCGGTGTGGCCGAACTCGCAGGTGCGGCTGCTGGCGGAGTCGGGGTCGGCCGGGCCGCGGGCGGGGTGGGCGTCTGGGGCGCTCGGTCGGACACGATTCCTTCGCCGGCCTCCAGCGCGGCCACGCGTCGTTCGAGGTCCGCCAGGCGGCGTTCGACCGCCTCGCGCGGCTCGGGTTGTTCGGCGTGATCGTGCATCGGGGGCCCTCTACGGAGTTAGTAATCACTAGCAGTATCGCAGATGATCACCCCCGTGTCAAGCGGGTTCCCGGTCCGCCCGGATGTTTGGTATATAGAAGGATTGGGAGGTCTTGAGCGCAGCCCCATACGAGCCGCGACCGGCAAGGAGCGGTCGCGACGCCCACGTCGGCTCCGCGGTCGTGACTGCCGGCACCTCACCGCTCCATTCCCCTTGTGCGGCGGCCCACCAACACGATTGCCGCGCCCGCTCCCTGCCGGTCGCGGCTCGTCGGGGACACCGTTCATTGGGACTCAGCCCCGGGCGATGGCGATCAGCGGCTCGATGATCTCGCGGTGGTTGGCGCAGCGGGGGCACTTGTGCTGGCCGCCCAGTTTGCCCTTGGCGTCCAGCCAGCGATGGAAGGTGCCCATCGGCAGCGGGGTCAGGGTGGGGGGTTGCATGCCGAGCGAGTCGGTGCGCTTGGTGGTGTAGTCCACGTTGACCGCCTTGACCGCCGCGTCGAAAACATCGCGGAAGCGTTCGAGCCTTTCGGGGGGCACCCCGCCCGGCAGTTCGATGGCCAGTTCCAAGCCCGACCGGGTGGTCTCGGTGGGGTAGACCGGGGCCGCGGTGAACTCGCCCGGCTCGACACCGGTGGCCTTGGCGGCCTCGGCCACGCCGTGCTCGATGTGCTCGACGATCAGGTTCTCACCGAACGCGTTGATGAAGTGGCGGTGGCGCCCGACGATCCGCAGGCGGCACGGCCCGTCGCCGCCGGTTCCTTCCGGCCCTGCCGGGATGTTGTCGAACTCGACGACGTCCCCGATGTTGTACCGCCACAGCCCGGCATTGGTCGTCATGATCACGCAGTACTTCTGCCCCTTCTCCACCGCCCAGCACGGGAACGCCTCGGGGTTGTCGTCGTTGATCCGTTCGAGGGGCACGAACTCGTAGAAGGTGCCGATGTCGGTCAGCAGGCGCATGCCGGGGTCGCCGGTGCGGTCCTGCATGGCGATGAAGCCCTCGGACGCGGGGTAGAGCTCGTGCCGGCACGGGAAGTCCACCGCGGGGTCACCGGAGAACGCGCGGCTCATCCGCGGCTGGAAGGGGGCGTACTTGACGCCGCCGTGCACGAACACCTCGAGGTTCGGCCAGACTTCGCGAGCGCACGAGACGCTCGCCCGCCCCCGCTCGCGGGCCAGTTCCACCACCCGGTCGATCAGCACCATCGCCCACGAGGGCATGCCCGAGATGAACCGGATGTCCTGGTCGATCGTCAGTTCGGCCATCGCCTCGATCTTGGCGGGCCAGTCGCTCATCAGGGCGATCTCGGGGCCGGGCGAGTAGATCTTGCTCAGCGGCCAGCGGATCAGCGGCGTGACCAGCCCCGACAGGTCGCCCGTGGCGATGCCGTGCTCGTTGTAGTCCAGGTTGCTCGAACCGCCCAGGAACAGGCACCGACCGCCCATGATGCGTGACGCGGGCACCCCGCGGTTGGCGAGGTGGGCGAAGATGTCCAGCGAGGCGAGGTAGTTGCTGCGCATCATCTCGTCGGAGACGGGGATGAACTTGTCGCCGGCTGTGGTGCCGCTGGTCTGCGCGAAGCGGGTGACCAGCCCCGGCCACAGCACGCCGCGCTCGCCGCCCTCACGCATGCGCGCGATGTCGTCCTTGAAGGCGTACCAGTCCGCGACCGGGACGACCCGCTTGAAGGCGCCGTAGCGATCCGCGGGATCCGGCAGCCCGAGGATGCGTTCGAAGTGGCGATCGCGTCCGAAGCGGCAGAACGAGCCGGCGCTGAGCAGGCTTTCGAGCTGGCGGAGCTGCAGCCGGGCGGTGTTCCTGGTCCACCAGCCGGTGTCGGCCAGCTTCCGGCGACGCCGGGCCACCCGCAGCGCGATCGCATGCCCGACCAGCGACGTGGCGGAGGGGGGGGCGTCGGGCGTGGGGGCCGGTCGGGACTCGGTCGCCGGCATGGTCTGGCCCGCGGTGCGGGTGTCCGCGGCCTGGATCACCGCGGCGTGTCCCGTTGGGCGCACCCGTTGAGCGGCTTGCGCTCGTCGAGCTCGTCGAGGAACCCGCGGACGGCGGCGGCGAAGGGCACGGGCGATTCGAGCATCGGCGCGTGGCCGCAGTTCTCGAGCCACACGATCCGCGCGTCGGGCATCAGCTCCGTGAAGCCCTGCCCGGCGGACGGGGGCGTGACGATGTCCTGCTTGCCCCAGATCAGCAGGGTGGGGCAGGCGATGTCGCCGAGATCATCGGTCATGTTGTCACGCCGGGCGGTCTTGGACAGCTTGACCATGGCTCGAGCCCCGCCGCGTTCGTTCAGCAGCTTGTGGGCGCGGTCCACGTCGCCCGGGTTCATGGCGGACTTGTCGTGGAACAGCTCGCCGATCTTCTCTTCCAGCCAGTCCTTGCTCGGGCGGACGGGCGCACCCTTGACCATGGTGCGTTCGATCAGCCCGGAGGAGCCGGCGAGCACCAGCGCCCGGACCAGGTCCGGGCGGGCGTGGGCGATGCGCAGGGCCACGTGCCCCCCGAACGAGTTGCCCACCAGCACGCACGGCTCGCGGACGTGCTCTTCCAAAAACTGGGTGGTCATGTCCACCACGGACCAGAGCGAGCAGTCGTCGCCGCGGAGTTCGAGCAGGGGCAGTTCGAGGGTGGTGCAGCGCGACCGGTCCTTGATGCGGCCGACCACGTCCTCCCAGTGCTCGTTGAGCCCGACCAGCCCGTGCAGGAAGATCACCCGGGGCCCGCTGCCGCTGTCGACCACATCGGCGCGGATGGGCGTGCCGGTCGGGCTCGTCAGGGTCACAACCGTGCGGTCGGCATCGGTCGCCACGGGCGAGGTTTCCTGGATATGGGTCCGCGCGGGTGTCATCGGCTGCGGTGTTGGTCCTGTGCTCGGGCCCCGGCCCGGTTCATGAGCACTAGTCTATCGCCCCGGGAGGGGCTGTGTCACCCGGCCCTCGGGGAACCCCTCCGCCACCCGGCCGTCCACCAGATGGACCACGCGGTCGGCCCGCTCGGCCACCTTCTCGTCGTGGGTGACCATGAGCATGGTCAGGCCCGTCCGGGCCCGGTGGGCGGCGATGGCGTCGAGGATCGCGTCCCCGGTGGCCCGGTCGAGGTTGCCGGTCGGCTCGTCCGCCAGCAGCAGCTTGGGGTCGTTGACGAGGGCCCGGGCGATCGCCACCCGCTGGCGCTCGCCGCCGGACAACTCGGCCGGGCGGTGCCGGAGCCGGTGGCCCAGACCGAACGCGGTGAGCAGCTCGCCGGCGCGGGCCTCGGACTCGCGCCGGTGGGCCATGTACCCGAAGCGCCCCAGCCGGATCATCGCGCCGATGGTCACGTTCTGCAGCACGGTCAGTTCGGGCAGCAGGTGGTAGAACTGGAAGACAAAGCCGACCTCGTGCGCGCGGAAGCGGTCCAGCTCGCCCTTCGAGGCCGCGGTCAGTTCCTTGCCCTCAAAGACGATGCGAGCCCTGGGGGTGCCGCCCTTGACGCGGTCGGGCCGGTCGAGCCCGCCGGCCAGGTGCAGCAGCGTGGACTTGCCCGAGCCGGACGCGCCGAGGATGGCCACCCATTCGCCCTGTTTGAGCGCCAGGTCCACGCCGTGGAGCACGGGAACGGGGACGCGGCCGAGCTTGTACGTTTTGCGCACGTCGCGGACGGACAGCATCGGGGCGGCGGCATCGGTCTTCGGGCTGGCTGGGGTGGCGGCGGGCACGGGTTACTCGAACCTCAGGGCTTTGACGGGGTCCATGCGGGCGCTGCGCACCGCGGGGATGAGCGCGCCGAGCACGCAGGTCAGCACGCCGACCGTGAACACGATGGCGGCCTTGGCCGGCTCGACCTCACGCGGGATCTCCACGAAGTAGTACACCCGGGCGTCCCAGATCACGAAGCCGAATGTCTCGCCCAGCCAGTCGTGGATGGCGTTGATGTTCGTCACGATCAGGTAGCCCGCGCCCAGACCGAGCGTCGCGCCCACGATGCCGATGGCGGCGCCGTACCGCAGCCACAGCCACGCCACGCCGGGCGTGCTCGCACCGAGCGCCCGCAGCACGCCGATGTCCTTGGTCTTCTCGCTGATCATCGACCAGAAGATCGCCAGCACCAGGAACACCGTGGTGAAGCAGATGATGCCGAAGATGCCCAGCACGAGGCCGGTTTCCTTCTTGACCGCCTCGATCATCGTCCGGTTGCGGCTCTCCCAGGTGGCGATCTGGATGGCGTTGATGCTCGGCACGGCGCCCCGGTGCGCTTCGGCGAACGCCTCGTACACGCTGTCGGCGGCGATGGCGACTTGCTCGGGCGTGGTGCCGGGCTTGCCGCGCACCAGCACCGTGGTCACACGCGCCGGGTCGACGCGGGTGGTCTGCGGGGCGGCGGGCAGCAGCTGACCGGTCTCCGGGTCGGTGCGGTACTCGAACGGGTTCGAGGCCGGCGCGTCCGTGTCCACACGCCGGGCCGCGTTCATGCGCAGCATCCGCTGGATCAGGTCCAGCGGGGCCAGCAGCGTGCCCGAGTCCACCTCGTAGATCCCAGTCTGGAACTCGTTGGCGATCGGCAGCGAGCGGGAGACCGGGTCGGTCGGCTTGCCGGTCGAGTCCAGGCTCAGCACGGTCAACCCCACCGAGCCGTTGCGGGGCATGAACTCGTCGAGGAAGTCGAAGCCGCCGTCGGGCGTGCGCCGCTCGGGGTTGACCGGGATGTACAGGCCCGCGCTGGTGCGCTTGTTGAGGCCCGTGACTTCCACACCCAGCAGCCCCGCGGGCAGCGGGACGCCCGTTTCCGGGTCGGGACGGGTCATCGTGCGTCCCTGCTCTTCGAACCGGGCGAGAATCGGGTGGTTCGAGGGGTTCAGGCGGATGTCCGCCCGTTCCTTGTCCTTGCGGGTCGGCTCGTCGAGCGGCTTCCACCACAGCGTCTTGTCGAAGCCGGTGACCCGGTCGTAGCTCTCCGCCTCGATCCCCTTGATCTGGATCAGTTCGACGCGGTCATCGGGCAGCTGGACCATGCCGTAGGTCTCGATGACCGGGGCCGCGGCGGCGATGTCCGGGTGGGCCTCGAGCCGCTCGGCCAGGTCGTCGTAGTGCGCAAAGCCCACGTTGGGCCAGACGATGTAGGCGTCGCCGATCAGCGTGCGCCCGCTGGTCATCAGGGTTTTGAGAAAGCCGCCCATGACCGACCATGTGATCAGGATCGTGGCCACCGAGAGCATGACCGCCGCCATCGCGAGCAGCGGCATGACCTTGCTGGTCAGGTAACGACGGGTCAGGAGGGCCTGGTACACGGCCCATGGTAGGGAGCCGCGGGCGCGCGGTTGCACGCCCGACGCCGGTGCCCGGCCGTTGCCGATCCCCAAATCGCCCGACCGCCCCGTCGCAGGCCGGATCTCCGGCCGCACGCGACCGGACGCCTTCCTCCTACCATCGCCCGATGGCCAAACGCGTTCTCCACGACAAGTACTTCAAGCAGGCCAAACGGGAGGGCTACCTCGCCCGCTCGGCCTACAAGCTCATGGAGATCGACGACAAACGTCGGGTCATCCCGCGGGCCGGCAAGGTGCTGGACCTGGGCTGCGCCCCCGGCTCATGGCTCCAGGTCCTCAGCGAACGGGTGGGGGACAAGGGCTCGGTCGTCGGCATCGACCTCAAGCGGGTCAACCACGAGATGCCGGCCAACGTGCGCACCCTCGTCGGCGACCTGACCGAGATCGATCCGGCCGACCTGATCGGCGAGGACGGCCGCCTCTTTGACGGCGTGTTCTCCGACATGGCCCCGGACACCTCCGGCCACGGCGACGACTTCGTCTCCGCCCGCCTGTGCCAGGCCATCGTCGACCGCCTGCCCGTGCTGCTGGCCAAAGGCGGATCCTGCGTGATGAAGGTGCTCGAGGGCGGGGGCACGCCCCCGCTGATCAAGCGGTGCAAGGGCTGCTTCGTCGAGGCACGCCCGCTCAAGCCCGACGCGACCCGCGAGGTCTCCCGCGAGATCTACATCGTCTGCAAGAAGTACCGCCCGCCGCAGACGCCCAACCGCTCCGCGGACATCAAGGCGCCGCCCAAGCCGATCGAGGGCTGGTACAAGTGAGCTTCCTCGCCCCCTTCGCCGGCCTGCTGGCCGGAGGGCTGGGGCTGGCGGCCCTGCTCGCCCTGCACGCCCTGAAACTGCGCCGTCGCCCGGTGCGGGTCTCGTCCACCCTGCTCTGGCGGGACGCCGTGCGGGATCTGGAGGTCAACGTCCCGTTCCGGGCCCCGCGCCCGACCCTGCTGCTGCTGCTCCAGGCGTTGGGCGTGATTCTGCTCGCCCTGGCGATCGCCCGCCCGGTGCTGGGTGACTCCGACCGGGTCCCGGGGCGGATCATCATCGTGATCGACGCCTCCGCCTCGATGAGCGCGACCGATGCGGACTCGACCGGCGCCACCCGGCTCGACCGCGCCAAGCGCCTGGCGGCCGACCGCATCACCGCCCTGCGTCGCGGGTCGGGCGTGCCCGAGATCGCGGTGGTCCGCGCCGCCCTCGAGCCGCGGATGGCCGTCGCCCCGACCCGCTCGATCGAGGCGGCCGTCGCCGGCATCCGCGCCATCGAGCCGACCGATCAGCCGCTCGACCCGGACGCCCTGCGCACCGTGCTGGCCGCACTGCTCGACCGACCCGCCGACGCGGGCGAGGATCCGGAGGCCACCGAGGACGCCCAGCCCACGCTGTGGGTCTTCACCGACGCCGGCGTGTCCGCCCGTGATTTTCCCGGTTGGTCCGGCGATATCGTGCCCGTGCTCGCCGAGCCGGGCGAGAACACCGGCATCGCCGCTTTGCACGCCTCCCGCGATCCGGCCGACCCGGCCGCCGCGCGGGTCTTTCTCCGCGTCGTGTCCAACGCCGACCGACCGGCGGGCGTGGTCGCGGACCTGAGCGTCCGCCCGCTCTCCGGCTCGGGCCAGGCCGGCCCGTCGACCCGCGTGGCGTTGCAGATCCCGCCCGCGACCGCCGAGGAGCCCGGTTCTCTCACCCGCACGCTCTCGGTGCGGGCGCCGGGCGCCAGCCGCATCGCGGTCTCGCTCGAGTCCGGCGGCGTGCTCGCCTCCGACGACACCGCCTGGGTGGACCTGCCCGACCCCAGCCCGCCGCGCACGGTGGTCTTTGCGCCGGATGCCCGGGCCGATCCGTTCCTGATGGACGTGCTCGGCGTGCTCGCGCCCGGCGCGGTCTCGGTGCACGCGCCGGGCGAGACCGACGCCCTCCGCGGCGCGGGCCTGGCGGTGTACGACCGCGTCACGCCCGCCCGGCTGCCGCCGATCCCATCGCTGGGCTTCGGCAGCGCGTGGCCCGGCACGGAAAACGCAGAGACCGCGGGGCGAGAGCGGATCATCGCGTGGGACCGCACGCACCCCGTCCTGCGGGACCTGAGCCTCTCGCCGGTGGTCTTCGACCGGGCGGTGGCCCTGCCCGACGCGTCAACGCCAGGCGTCGCGGTGCTCGCCGAGGCCCGGTCCGGCCCGGTGATCATCGAGGGCCTCGGCGGCGGCGTCCGCCACATCCGCGTCGCCTTCCCGCTCAACCGATCGAACTGGGCGGTGGATGTCGGCATGCCCATCTTCGTCGCCGGTGCGTTCGAGCGGCTCGCGCCGGGCGTGCGGGGCGAGGGCACCACGCGCACCACGGCCGCGCCGATCGAGGTGCGGGCCAACGGCGAGTCGGTCCGCGTGATGGGCCCGGCGGAGTCGGTCGTGCCCGTGTCCGCGGAGGGCACCGCCACCATCAGCCCGCTGGCACTCGTGGGCGAATACGCCCTCGCCGGGGCACCCGAGACGCCGACGGTAGCGGTGTCGCTTCTCGACGCGGCCGAGAGCGCGGTCTCTGTCGCCCCCGCCGAGCGGTTCGGACGCGCCGCATCGGCCAGTGGCCCTGCCCGCGCCTCGGCCGAGGGCCGGCGCGAGCTCTGGCCTCACGCCCTGCTGGCGTCCCTGTTCTTCATGACGCTCGAATGGCTGATCCACGCGCGTCGGGCGCGCGTGTGACGGCGATCGCCACTCGCATCGCTCGCTCTACGGGCAGCCCGCGTTGTACAGCGCGATGTATGCCGAGAGGTCGAAGAAGTTCCAGACGCCGAACGGGGCGGCCAGGTCCGCCGCGTTGTCCTGAGCGTTGTACAGCCCGACGAACGCGGAGACGTCGAAGAAGTTGAGCACGCCGAACGGTCCCGCGACGTCTGCGTCGCTGCACGGCGGGGTGATCGAGAACACCGTGATGCGGTCCGCATTGCTTGACGACACGACCACCCGCTGGGTCGTCCCGTCGTCGAACAGATTCAGCCCGCCCCAGTTGGTGCCGGTCAGTCCGAACCCGGAGAACACGACCGATGCCTCGCCCGTATCTGGATCCGCGCGATAGACCGCATCGGTGTCCACGTCGAGCACCAGCAGATCATCGGAGAGCGAATCGCCGACAACGCCCTGCACGTCGCCTAGTGTGGCGCCGGCCAGGGCGAGGCCGCTCACGCTGGCGTCCTCATTGATGGTGCGCAGGCCGGCGGTCCGGTCGGCCACGAACAACCGATCGCCCTTCACGGCGATGTCGGCGGCGTCCACCAGCCCCGCCGCGTCGTCGACAACCAAAGCCTCGCCTTCCGGTGTCGAGGGCGACCACGACCAGATCAGATCTTGGCCGTTGAATCCCCGGTCCGTCGAAACCATCGAGCCCGGCGCGAGCAGCGTCCCGCTGTAATCGTCGGGAACGTATGTCATCCCGACGGGATCGTCGTCCCCGCTCTGGAATCCGCTGACCCACAGTTCCTTCGTCGTGGCGCCGGTCGAGAAATCGATGGCGAGGCGGTGGATCCGGCCGGGGAAGTCTTCCGAGACGAACAACGCGCCCGTGTTCGGATCGATCGCGAGCCCTGCGACCTCGTCGGTCGAAGCGATCAGTTCGGCATCGCCCGCCGCGTCGATCCGGTAGACCCCGCCGGATCGGCGTCCGGTGTACAGCAGCCCGTCGAACGGGTTGATCAGCGCCGACATCGCGCCCGCGAAATCAACCTCCCGCTCGAACACCCAGCCGTCCTCCACGATCACCGGCTGGGCGAACCCGACACCGGCGCACCCGCCCGTCATGCCCGTCGCCAGAATGAGCCGCAACACACCGTGATGGATCACTTCACCCTCCCTTCGCGTGGACGCCTGCGCATGAAACCTTCCAAACCGCAGCCTAGTGGATCCGCATCCCCCCAAACAACCCGAATCTCGGAGTTTCGCGGTCGTTCGGTGCGCGCGCCACGCCCGACAGACCCGCCCGAGTCTCTCGTCCGCTTGGACATTTCGCCCTACGATTCCCCGTGCTCGCCACGCCACTGACACTCCGCGCCCCGACCGGCTCCGTCGCCCTGGAGTCCAACCTGCTCCTCGCCCCCATCGCGGGCTGGTGCGAGCTGGCGTGGCGTCTGACCGTCCGGCAGTGCGGCGGCGTCGGCCTGGCCTGCACCGACCTGCTCAGCCCCAAGGGCCTCATCTGCGGCTCCGAGGCCTCCTACGACCTCGCCCGCACGCACGACCTCGACCAGCCCATCGGCATGCAGCTCTACGGGGCCGACCCGCAGATCCTCGCCGACGGCGCCCGCTGGTGCGCCGACCACGGCGCCACGGTCGTGGACATCAACATGGGCTGCCCGGTCGACAAGGTCTGCAAGAAAGACGGCGGCAGCAAACTCATGTGCAACCTGCCCAACACCTTCAGGGTGTTCGAGGCCGTCCGCGCAGCCCTGCCCGGGCACATCCCGCTGACGGCCAAGATGCGCCTGGGCTGGGACGAGGCCGCGTACGAGGCGGGCGTGGCGTGCGACCTTGCCGTGGGCCTGTGCGAACGCGGCGCGGCCCTGATCACCGTCCACGGGCGGACGACGGAGATGAAGTTCAAGGGCGAGTGCCGACGCGAGGGCATCCGGCGCGTGGTCGAAGCGGTGGGGGCCGCGACCGGCCGGTACGACGGCACCGTGTCGGGCGGCGTGCCCGTCATCGGCAACGGCGACGTCCGCGAGCCGCAGGACGTGCTGGACATGATGGCCGAGACCGGCTGCGCGGGCGTGATGATCGGGCGCGGGTCGTTCGGCAACCCCTGGATCTTCCGCGCCGCGTGGGCGTTGCAGCGGGGCCTAGACCCAGCCGGCGTGGCTCCGAGCGAAGACGAGCAGATGGACACGATCCGCGCCTACTTCGACCGCATGATCGAGTTCCGATCCGAGCACCACGCGATGCACGTCATCCGCCAGAAGATCTCCTGGCTCGGCAAGACCGTCAACCGCGGCCACTGCAAGGCCCTCAAGAACGCCGTGCGCGTCGCCGAGACCCCCGCCGAAGTGCACGCCGCGTTCGAGGCGTGGGGTAGTGGAGATCTGCGTCGCAACGAATCCGAGCCCGCGGAAGCGATATCGGACTAGTCGCTGGGCTCCAGGAACGAATCCGTACGAAATCAGGCTCAATCCGCAGACTACCTTGGCGCGACGGCACCAACTGGCGCTGGAGGATGTGACCTATTCCCTGGAGACACCCATGACCCGTGCCATCGCTGTTTTCGCCTCGCTCGCCCTGTCTGCCTTCGCCCAAGCCGCCGACCTGCTTGTGCCGGGCCAGTTCCCGACGATCCAGGCTGCGGCGAACGCCGCATCAGACGGTGATCGCGTCCTGATCTCGCCCGGGACCTACGCGGAACGCGTCGTCCTGCCGCAGAACCGATCCCTTGAACTGATTGGGACGGACGGCGCGACCTCGACCATCATCGACGCGCGTGGAGCGGGCGGATCCGGGCCGGCGGTCCTTGCCCAATCCGGGGTGTCCGGTGTCTTTGTGGCGTCCGGGCTGACCGTTCGGGGGGATGAGGGCTATCTCAGCCTTGACTCAGCGATGTTCCTCTGGACCTATGCCCCGGGGATCACCATCCTTTCGGGCGATGCGGTGATCCGAGACTGCGTCATCGAAGATTGCACCATGGTGGACCCGTACAATCCGGATTGGACAGCGGGCGCGGGGCTTTCTATGGTGCGTGGTTCGGGTGAACTCGAAGTTGTCCGAACCACCTTCAGAAACAATGTCGCGGCAGAAGGCGGGGCCCTGTTCACATCGGGTTTGATTCGCATCATCGACAGCACCTTCGAGAACAACCACGGAACCTCGCGAGGCGGTGCGGTTTGGAACTACAGCCAGTTCGCCATAAACAGCATAGATGGATGCGTCTTCACCGGGAACACGTCCGCGGGGTCGGGCGGGGCGATCGACGGGGTCTTTGATCGGATCACCAACTCGAGTTTCATCGGCAACACCGCCGCCGGTTTGTCGATCTTCCCCAAGACGGGCGGGGCGATCCGCGGGCCGATTCGCGAGATCATCAACTGCATCTTTTCTAGCAACAGTGCGGCGGAGTCGGGCGGAGCCTACTTCAGCCAGACGAACGATACAACGATCACATCGAGCCTGTTCCTCGACAACGACGCCCCGGTCGCGAGCGTGTTCGCAGGCTCGGACGCTGGAGCACTGATCGCCAACTGCATCATCACGCTCGGCGGCAGCTCCGCGCCTGTACCGCCCTCGTTCGGAGGCTCGATTCAATACTCAAACGTGGAAGGCGGGTTCGTCGGAGAAGGAAACATCGACGCCGATCCGATGATCGCCGATCCTGGCAGCGGCGACTTCTCCCTATTGCCTGGATCCCCGTGCATCGATGCCGGGAGCAACCTGCTGGTGGCGTTCGATTCAGACGATGTCAATATGAACGGGCTTGATCTGGATTTTTACCCCTTCGACATCCTCGGAAACCCGAGATTCACGCAGGACCTCTCCGCCGCGGATACGGGGCTAACCGATGGTCGTAACTTTGTCATCGACATGGGACCGATCGAGCGCGTTGTGGCGGTAGCGACCGATGGCAACGCCGACTGCAATGGGAACCTGACCAACGACCTGATCGACATCGTTCAGGGTACCGCGGACGACTGCAACAACAACCTGATCCCCGATTCTTGCGACATCGCCGCGGATCCTTCGCTGGACATCAACAGCGACGGCATCATCGATGCCTGCCAGAACCTGTGTCCGGCCGACATCGCGGCGCCGTTCGGTCAGCTCAACTTCTTCGATGTTGTCCAGTTCATCAACTGGTTCAACGCCGGTTGCCCTTGAACCCGGCTTGGGACCCGTCCGCTTCGCGCCCCTACCTAGTGCGGCACTTCCTTCACCGCGTTCCGGTTCCACGCCGGCACCCGCACCACGATCTCGCCTTCCTTCTGGATGATGCACTGGCAGGACAGCCGGCTGTTCCGCTCCAGCCCCGGGGCCTCCTCCACGCGGTCCTCTTCCTCTTCCTCGGCCTCGGACAGGTTCTCCATCCCCTTGTCGATGTACACGTGGCAGGTCGAGCAGGCGCAGACCGCCCCGCAGGCGTGCTCGATGTTGACCCCGTTCTCGACCGCCACCTCGAGCAGATGCTCGCCCTTGGCGGCCATGAACTCGTGCTCCTTGGCCGTCGGATCCGAGCCCGTGAAATGGTCGTCGTCGATCATCCCGTCCGGGTTTTCAAGGATGTACTTGACCTTGACCGTCTTGGGGCCGTGGTCGTGGTCGCTGTGTCGAAGGTGCATAGACTGCCTCGCTGCGGGAAATGGGCCGGAATATTGGAATCATTCTAGTCCCCGGACCGCCGATCGGGCCCGGGGCGGGTCATCCCGCGGGAGACGGCACAACGGTGGATCAGCCAGCGAACCCAGCCCGCGCACCGGACCCGACCGGCGTTCCGGTCGAGCTGACCGTGGTCGCGCCCGCGCGGGACGAGGCGGACAACGTCCGCCCCCTGATCGAGCAGATCGGGGCCGCGCTGACGCCCACCGGCATCGGTTTCGAGTTTCTCCTGGTGGACGACGCGTCCTCCGACGGCACGCCGGACCGGGCCCGCGCCCTGATGGGCAAGTTCCCGTGGGTTCGCGTCATCAGCCTGCCGGCCCCCGCCGGCGGCGGCGGCAACGGCCAGTCCGCCGCCTTCCGCGTCGGCTTCGCGGCCGCCCGGGGCGAGCTGATCGGTGTGCTCGACGCCGACCTCCAGAACGACCCGGCCGACCTCGCCCGCATGGTCGCGCACCTCCGAGACACCGGGGCCGATTTCGTGCAGGGCGACCGATCGGCCGCCCGTCGCGCCGGCGACCCGTGGATCCGCCAGGCCGGGTCGGTCGTCGGACGTGTGTTCCGCCGCATGATCCTGGGCGATTCGATCCGCGACACCGGCTGCTCGCTCCGCGTGATGAAGCGCGAGATCGCCCAGGGCCTGCCCCTGGACTTCAAGGGCATGCACCGGTTCATCCCGGTCACCGCCCGCCATCTGGGGTACACCGTGGTCGAACTGCCCGTCGCCCACCGCGCCCGCCACGCGGGCGAGCCCAAGTACGGCCTGGGCATCACCCAGCGGGCGTTGCCGGGGCTGATCGACTGCTTCGCCGTCCGCTGGATGTCCCGGCGCCGGCGCACGCCGGGCACGCCCGTCGAGCACGCCGCACCGGCGGAGCGTCCGGCCCCGTCCCGCGAGGGGGCCACCGCTTGAAGCCCGGCCCGATTATCGCGATGGTCGCCCTGCTCTTCGTGGGCATGTGGATGGTGCTGCGCCCCACGCTGGTCCGCGGCAACTACGACATCGACGTGCGCGTGGGATCCATGGAGATCCTCCTCGCCCGCGCCCCCGACACCGACCCGCCGGCCTACCGGGTCATCTCGCCCTCGGAGATGTCCGGCACCCTCATCCAGCCCGACGACCTCGACGACTTCCTGGCCATGCGACTGGACGCCTGGATGGAGCGCCCCGCGTGGGAGCGGACCCTGCTGGGCTTTTTCAACATCACCCGCTGGTCCACCTTCGGCTGGGTCACCATCGGGCTGGCCGGGCAGGCCGCGTTCTTCGGACGCATGCTGGTCCAGTGGATCATCTCGGAGCGGACCAAGGTGTCCACGGTCCCGGAAGTGTTCTGGTGGCTCAGTTTCCTGGGCGGGCTGTTCCTGTTCATCTACTTCGTCTGGCGTAAGGACGTCGTCGGCGTGCTCGGCCAGGCGACCGGGGTGGTCATCTACGCCCGCAATCTCAGGCTGATCCACAAGGAACACCAGCGCGCCAAGGCGGCCGCCGACGCGACCGAGCCCGACCCCGCCGGCGCATGAGCCGCCCGATCCCCGCAGGAGACCCCCGATGAAAGTGACCATGGACGGACAGACCATCGCCGACGACGCCTCCGGCGTGGCCGCCGCCCTCGACCTGGCCCGGCGCAAGGCCGACGAGCTCGGACGCCTCGTGATCGAGGTCCACGCCGACGGCAACGTCGCCACCGAACTGCTCGACGCCATGCCCGACGACACCGCCGGCGTCACCGAGCTGGGCGTGACCACCGCCGAGAAGGGCCTGTTCCTCCGCGAGACGCTCCTGCAGGCCCGCGACGCCCTCGAACGCACCCGCGCCGACCAGGCAACCGCCGCCGGCATGCTCGACGCGGGCGACGTGGCGGGCGCCATCGCGGCGCTCCGCGGCCTCGTCGAGGGGTGGCAGCTCGTCCGCTCGGTCCTCGACCAGACCGCCGCCCTCGCCGGCGTGAGCCTGGACGAGCTCTCCGCCGACGGCACGCCCGGCGACGAGGCCGTCCGCGCCCTGGCCGGCGACCTGATCGCCCTCCGCGACGCGGTCAGCAACGAGGACTGGTCCGCCCTCTCCGACGTGCTCGCCTGCGAACTCGACGCCCGCGCCGAGCAGTGGCTCGCACTGCTCGCCGGCCTCTCCGACCGCGCGGCCCCCGCCGACCGGACGGGGGGCGACGGGGCGGAAATCGCGTGACTCCGGCCTCGGTCAACGCGGTCGATGCGCTCATGGAGCGTGCCTCGCGGGCCCTGGCCGAGACACGCTACTTCGACGCCGCACGCCTGTGCACCGAGGCCCTCCACAAGGCGCGGCGCAGCGACGACTTCGGCCGCATGGCCCGCATCTGCCTGCCCCTGCAGGAGGCCCGGCGATGGATCCGCCAGGAGGCCCTCGACACCGGCTCCGTCCGCGTGGTGTCCAGCCCCGGCGACCTCGGCCCCGAGCCCGAGCCCGGCTGCTACCTCGTCCAGCCCCCCCTGATCGGTCTGGACGCGCGGCAGATCCGCGACGCCGCCTGGGCGCGCAACATCCCCGTCTTCGTCCTCTGCCGCGAGCCCATGACCCGCGATGCCCACTGGCCGCTCGTCTCGGTCGGGGAGCGCGTCGTCCGGGTCCGCATCGACCCCCCGCCGGGCGTCGAGCCCGTCCGGGCCGCCGACGGGGGACCCCGCCCACCGACGGGCGATCTCATGTCCGCGGACATCACCCCCGAGTGGTTCGCCGCCGCGGCCGAGGCCCTGGGGGACCGGGCCATCGCCGACGCGTCCGCCGCCGCCCAGCCCGATGACCCACCCGCATGGGTGGTCGACGACCACCTCGACCTGCTCGAAGCCTGCCCAGACCACGAGAAGTTCATGCAGGCCCTGGCCGCCGCATGCCGGGCCGCCGTCGGCACCACCACCCCCGCCGACCGGCGCCGACGCAGGGGAACGGACCATCCCGGATCGTTCTAGGGCTCGTGCGGTCCGTTCCAAGGCTCGCGCCCGGCCCCGCCCGACGACGCAGCACGGTGCCCATCCCCATTTCTGCGAAGAAAGCGTCAGCCGCCCGTGTTTCTCGCCGGTACATACCCGGAAGGAGCCCGCCATGTCCCGCCGCACACGCCGTCTCGCACGCAACGCCGCTCTCGCCCTCTCGACGCCCCTGGCCCTGACGCTGGCCGGCTGCAACAACGCCGGCGAGGGCGCCTTCACCGGCGCGGCGGTGGGGGCCCTGGGCGGCTTGGCCATCGGTTCGCTCAGCGGCAACGCCGGCGACGGGGCGATCATCGGCGCCGTCTCGGGCGCCGCGGCCGGGGCCGTCATCGGCGACCAGAACGCCCGCAACGCCCCAAATCAGTCCGCCGACCGGTGGAACAGCGACCGGCCGCGCCGCGACCGCTGGCACGACTGAGCCGACGACCGGATCCCGCGTCGCGTCCTACCCTGCGTCCTATGCCAGACCCGACCCAACTCGAAGCGTTCCCGTCCCCCTCCGACACGCCCTTCGTGATCGAGCACATCTCCGAGGAGTTCACCTCCGTCTGCCCCAAGACCGGCCACCCGGACTTCGGCGACGTCCTGCTGCGCTACCAGCCCAAGGCCGCCAAGGACGGCGGCACCTGTGTCGAACTCAAGAGCCTGAAGATGTACTACCAGAGCTTCCGCAGCGAGGGCATCTTCTACGAGGCCGTCACCAACCAGATCCGCGACGACCTGGTCAAACTCATGGACCCCGCGTGGCTGCAGATCGTGACGATCTGGAAGGGCCGCGGCGGGATCAAGAGCAACATCCGGGCGGACTTTGGCGACGTGCCGAGCCACTACCGCGGTCGGTGATTCACGGATAATCCTGCCGCGTCGGCCGGATCACCGCGTCGCACAGGTGCACCCCCGCCGGCTGTCGGACGATGAAACCGATCGTCCGCGCCACGTCGCCCGGCGAGAGCACCGGCGCGAACTTGTCCATCATCGCGCCGAACGACTTTTCGTCGTAGCCCGCCACCGCCTGGAACTCGCTCTGGACGATCCCCGGCTCGATCAGCGTCACCCGCACGCCCTTGGGCCCCAGCTCCCGCCGGGCCGCCTCGGCCAGTGATCCGACCGCGAACTTCGTTGAGCCGTACATCGACGAGAACGGCGAGATGTGCCGCCCGACGGTCGAGCCCAGCACCACGATGTCCGCCGCGTGATTGGGCCACTCCCGCTTGGACTGAAGCTCGGCCAGCCGGTTGCCCGCCGCCCGGATCAGACGGGCCGCTCCCAGCAGGTTGATCCGGACCATCTCTTCCCACTGCTCGGTATCGCTCGACAGCACCGACCCCGCCAGCCCCCGCCCCGCGTTGACCACGACCAGGTCCACCGGGGCCCCGAACGCCGCCTCGGGCTCGTCGAGCATCCGCTGGATCACGCCCTCGTCCGAGGCGTCCCCCGGCACCGCCAGCGTCCGGTCGCCGTCCCCGGTCTTTCCGGTCTGGCCGGAAACCGGGGCGCAGCGGTCGGCGATCTCCTGCGCCAAAGCGACCAGCCGCTCCTCCCGCCGGGCGTTGATCGCCACCCGGGCACCCAGGGTGGCCAGCTCGCAGGCGACGGCGTGTCCGATCCCGGCGCTGGCGCCCGTGACGAGCGCGACCCGGCCGCTGAGTGGGTGCGTAGGCATGGGCGTAATCCTCAGACAAAGTGTACGCCCCGGCGGGGCAAGGTAAGATCGCTCTATGACAACGCTCAGGACCATCGCCACCGGCTCGCTCGCGCTCACGCTGCTGCTCTCCAGCGGCGGGTGCCGCCGCCTCCAGCAACGCAACGCCGAGCGGGCCGCCGCCCGCGCCGCCGAAGCCGCCGCCGAGCCCGCAGCCCCACAGGCCAGCTCGGCCGAGCCGACCACCCCGGTCATCGACGAGCGTCCCAGCTCCCGCTACCTCGTCGCCGAGCGTCCGGCAGTCCGGACCGACACCGCCCCCGCGGTCCGCGAGCCGGCCATCAGCCCCGAAGACCTCTCAGAGCCCACGCCCGAGCCGGGCGCCAACACCCGCGAGGGCCGCGCCCTGGCCCAGGCCCGCGAGTTCCGCGCCATGGGCGACATCCGCGCCGCCCTGGCCGAGCTCGAGCGGGCCGTCGCCTTCAACCCGCGCTTCACCCCCGCCCTGCTCGAGGCCGGCGACCTGCACCTGGCCCTGGGCGAGCTGGCCTTGGCCGAGCGGAGCTTCGCCGCCGCCGCCCGCGCCGAGCCGCGCAACTTCGACGCCCAGTTCCGCCACGGCGTGGTCCTCCGCGAACTCGGGCGCCTCGACGAGGCCACCCGCGCGTACCTGCGGGCCCTGTCCATCCGCCCCAACGAGTTCGAGGCCATGCTCGGCCTTTCCACCGCCTACCTCGAGTCCGGCAACGCCGATCAGGCCCTGCCCTACGCCCAGCGTGCGGCCCAGTCCCGCCCGCGATCCGGCGAGGCCCGCATGCAGCTCGGCACCGTGCTGGCCGCCCAGGACCGCCACGAGGAGGCCGTCATCGAGTTCCGCCAGGCCGCCGAGCTGCTGCCCAAGCCCGCCCCCGGCCTGCTGCTGAACATGGCCGAGAGCTTCAACCGCCTCGGGCGCTACGCCGAGATGGTGGGGGCCCTGACCGAGGTCGTCGCGGCCGAGCCCACGCCCGTCGCCTACGAACGCCTCGGCTCGGGCCTGTTCCGCCTGCGGCGCTACGAGGAGTCGCTCAGCGCCTTCTCAAGCGCGGTCAACCTCGACCCGGCCTACGCCCCGGCCCTCAACGGCGTGGCGGTCTGCGAACTCAACAACTACCTCTGGTCCGGCAAGTCCGATGCGGCCTCCCGGGAGCGTGCCGTCGAGGCGATGCGGACCTCCCTGCGGGTCGACCGCAGCCAGCCCCGCATCGTCGAGCTGCTCCGGCGCTACTCCCAGGCCGCGCCCGAAGAGCGCGTGCGGGACTGACGAGCGGCCCGCACCGTTCCGACCTGGCCACGAAAAAACCGCGTGCCGGACGGCACGCGGTTGTTCTTTGGGTCGTGGAAGCGGGTGAAGTCTTACGGGAAGATCCCGCGGACCTTGTACGCCGCGCCGATGTGGTCCAGCGCGGTCGCGAAGGCGGCCTCACGCAGCGAGCACTGCAGCTTGGCCCGGGTGTTGAGCGTCCGCTGGGCGGCCACCACCATGTGGCGGTTCAGCTCGCGGTCGACCTGCTCGGCCGACCAGGTCACCGCGTTCTTGTTCTGCACCCACTCGAAGTAGGACACGGTCACGCCGCCGGCGTTGGCCAGGATGGCCGGGATGACCTCGATGCCCTTTTCCATCAGCTTGCGGTCGCCGGACGGGTCGCACGGGGCGTTGGCGGCCTCGGCCATCACCTTGCAGTCGAGCCAGTCGGCCTGCTTGGCCTTGATCATCTGCTCGAGCGCGCCGGGGATGAACACGTCCACCGGCGTGCGGTAAAAGGTCTCCTCGTCGATCGCGTCGGCCTCGGCGAAGCCCTTGACGCCGCCCGTGGCGACGTTGTGCTCGAACAGTTTGTGGCAGTCGATGCCGTTGTCGTTGCGCAGGCCGCCGGTGTGGTCCTGCACGGCGATGATCTTGGCGCCCATGTCCTGCAGGATGCGCCCGCCCCAGCCGTTCACGTTGCCGAAGCCCAGCAGGCTGACCTTCATGCCCTCGAGCGGGATGCCGATGCCCGGGAGCATCTCGGCGAGCACGTCGGCCACGCCCTGGCCGGTGGCCTTCTCACGCCCGGCCGAGCCGCCGAACTCGACGGGCTTGCCGGTCACCACGCGGATGGCGTCGTGGTGCTGGTGCCCGCTGGACATCATGTAGGTGTCCGCGAACCACGCCATGATCTGGGCGTTGGTGCCCACGTCCGGGGCGGGGATGTCCACGTCCGGGCCGATCTGGTCCATGATGGCCGAGCAGTACCGCCGGGTGACGCGCTCGAGCTCGCCGCGGGAGACCTCGCGGGGGTTGACCTTCACGCCGCCCTTGCCGCCGCCGAAGGGCACGCGGACCAGGGCGCACTTCATGGTCATCAGGAACGCGAGGGACTTGACGTCGTCGAGGTGCGTGTCCTCGTGGAAGCGGAAGCCGCCCTTGTACGGGCCGAGCGCGTTGTTGTGCTGGATGCGGTAGCCCTTGAAGAGCTTGTGGTGCCCGTCGTCCATCAGGACCGGGAAGTGCACCATGATCTCGTTCTTGGGCTGGGCCAGGATGATCCGGGTGCGGTGCTTGAGGTTGATCAGCTCCGCGGCGTCGAGCATCGTGTTGACCGTCTGCAGGTACAGATTGTCCGGGTCAGTGGGAAACCCCAGTTCCTCGGTCACGGATCCACGCGGCAGTTCGGTGGCATGGACGGGGGCGGCGGTCGCGCTCATGGATGGAACCTGCTCTCTGTGCCCGGACGCCCCGGGCCGGCCTCAGCGTCCTGTCCCGGGCGAACCCCGGGCAACACCTCGCGACGGGCTGAAACGCCGCGAGCGGTCGGCTTCCCACAAGCGCGACCGGGAAAGGATGATACCCCTCGCCGGGCAAAGGTCAGCCTTTTCGATCATCGGGCAAGTCACGCAAGTTCTTTCATTTTGGACGGCTACGAATCGACCGCCCACGGGGGACCGGTCTAGACTCTTCGCCCCGCTCTTCGGGCGGGACAGCCGATGCCGGCGACCGGACGTTCCGGGCTCCGGCCACCACGAAAGGCACTCAGCGCCCCGCACGGCCACGCCGCGCGGGCGACCGGCCCGCCCAAAGCGGCCCGGGGGACGCGGAGCCTGGCGTGACCGGATCGGCGGGTCACTCCGGCGGAGCGTCTTGATCCCGCGGGCCGCACGCCCCGGGGAGAGGAATCACAGATGATCGATGAGACCCTGATCGCTTCGCTCGGCATCGGCGACGACGAGGCCATGGCCCTGCTCGGCGAGGTCTTCGGCTCCAAGGCCGGCGACGAGGACAGCATGGACACCGTGCTGATCGACCAGGCCACCGACCTGCGGGCCGGCAAGCTGATCAAAGGACGCGTCATCGGCTTCGCCGGCGACGACGTGGTCGTGGACGTGGGCCTCAAGAGCGAGGGCCTGATCCCCCGCGAGGAGTTCCCCAACCTCAACGAGCTGCGCGTCGGCGACGAGGTCGACGTCCTCCTCGAGTCGCTCGAGGGCGAGGGCGGGCTCATCGAGCTCTCCAAGCGCAAGGCCGACCGCCAGATCGCCTGGCAGCGCATCGTCGACACCACCCGCGAGGGCGACCAGATCGAGGGCACCGTGATGCGCAAGATCAAGGGCGGCCTGCTCGTCGACATCGGCGTGCCCGTGTTCATGCCCGCCAGCCAGGTCGACATCCGCCGCCCGCACGAGCTGGGCGACTTCATCGGCCGCAAGATCCGCGCCGAGATCCTCAAGATCGACACCGAGCGTCGCAACATCGTCATCTCCCGCCGCAAGCTCATCGAGCACGAGCGCGAGACCGCCAAGAAGCGGCTCATGGAGAACATCAACGAGGGCGACATCGTCACCGGCACCGTCAAGAACATCGCCGACTTCGGCGCCTTCGTCGACCTCGGCGGCATCGACGGCCTGCTCCACATCACCGACATGTCCTGGGGTCGCATCAACCACCCGTCCGAGCTGCTCAAGATCGACGACAAGGTGGAGGTCAAGGTCCTCAACATCGACCGCGACAAGGAGAAGATCGCCCTGGGCCTCAAGCAGACCGAGTCCTCCCCCTGGGAGGAGATCGAGGGCAAGTTCCCCGTCGGCTCGCGCGTCAAGGGCGAGGTGGTCAACATCATGTCCTACGGCGCGTTCATCCGCCTCGAGGACGGCATCGAGGGCCTCGTCCACATCTCCGAGATGTCCTGGACCCGCCGCGTCAACCATCCCTCCGAGATGGTCAGCCAGGGCGAAGAGGTCGAGGTGGTGGTCCTCGAGATCGACAAGAACAAGCACGAGATCTCGCTGGGCATGAAGCAGACCGAGGTCAACCCCTGGGAGCTTGTCACCGAGAAGTACCCCCCGGGCACCGTCATCAACGGCACCGTCCGCAACCTGGCCAACTACGGCGCCTTCGTCGAGATCGAGCCCGGCATCGACGGCCTGCTCCACATTTCCGACATGTCCTGGACCAAGAAGGTCACCCACCCCAACGAGCTCTACAAGAAGAACGACGAGGTCCAGTGCGTCGTCCTCGAGGTCGACCAGGACAAGCAGCGCATCAGCCTGGGCATCAAGCAGCTCACCGAGGACCCGTGGGTCGACGCCATCCCCGGCGCCTACCAGCCGGGCATGGTCGTCCGCGGCAAGGTCACCAAGATCACCAACTTCGGCGTCTTCGTCGAGCTTGAGGACGACCTGGAAGGCCTCCTCCACATCTCCGAGCTGGCCGACCACAAGGTCGAGAACCCGCAGGACGTCGTGGGCCAGGGCGAGGAGATCGACGTCAAGATCCTCCGCGTCGACACCTCCGACCGCAAGATCGGCCTGTCCCTGAAGCGCGCCCAGTGGGGCGACGCCACCGGCCAGGACGAGGGCTCCTCCGGCGGCGGCGACCAGGGCTACACCGGCCCCCGCAAGCCCGCCCGCGGCGGCATGGACGACCACGGCGCCATGGGCACCGACAAGATCCAGTTCTGATCTGATCCACAACGGTCAGACCGGCAACGCACAGCACAACGCCCCGGTGGAACGGTCCACCGGGGCGTTTTCTGTTGCAGGGAGAACCCCCGCCGGACGGGGATGCCCCGGGCCCGAACCGGACCCCTAAAGTGTGCGGACAGTCTGTCCCGCTTTGGGCCGCACCCCGGCCCGGGCACGGCCCGGGCGTGGATGGTTCCGGCAGAGGCGGGGCCGGTGGGTTCAGCAGAGCGCCAGGAAGCTCAGCAGGGTGAGCAGGGCGACGCGCTTGCGGATGTCGGTCATGAGGAAGGTCTGCTGCATGAGACGCATGGTCGAGTCCTTTCTGAAGTTGTCTCCGTCGCCCTTCATGAAACAACCCGCGTGCCGGAGCGTGCCAAACGGCCCCGGGAGCCCGTATCCGGGCGTCGGCCGTTCGGGCGTGGTGACCGCCCGAGACACCATGTTGCCAGAACGCCACACGCGCCGTCAACAGGAATCACATATGCCCCGCCGCCTCACTCTGCACGCCGTCATCTCCGTCCTGATTCTCGGACCCGCCGCCACCGCTCAGAATATGCCCACCCCGTCGGAGGCCATCGAGGCCCACACGACCGTCCGCGGGTGGGTCCGCGCCCTGGGCGTCCCCGAGGCCGACCCCGCCGCCGCGGACGCCGTCCCGGTCTGGGGCGCGGGCGTCACCTTGCGTCTGGACGGACGCCTCGTGGCGCGGGCGACGTCCTTCAGCCCCCGGGGTCCCGACGCGGCCAACCTCGCCCGCGCCGCCGCCGAGGCCATCGCCCAGGCCCGCCCCAAGCTCCCGTCCGAGAACGACGCCCTCTCCGACGAGCGACTCGCCGCCCTGGCCGACCGGTTCACGGTCTCGCTCGAACTCTTTGGGCAGCCCGTCCCCATCCCCCCCGGCGACCTTCCCCTGCCCATGGCCGGATGCTCCCCCGGGGCCGAGGCCCTTGTCGTCTCCGTCACCGACCCCGCGACCGGCGCCGAACGCCTGGCCGTCTCCGGCGTGGACGCCCAGCTCACCCGCGGCGTCGACCCGGCCCGCGAACTCAGCGCCCTGGCCGCCTCGCTGACCGGCGACGGCGCCACCGCGCTCAGCCCCATCGCCGAACTGCTCGACCGCGGCTTCCGCTTCGCCAAAGCCCCAGTCATGCACCTGGCCATGCCCTACGAGAACGCCGCACCGGTCTTCCTCGACCGCGGCTCCAGGCGTATCGGCCCCGACGAAGTCCGCACCGCGTCGCTGGGGCGCATGGCCGACGGCGTCGCCGGGCATCTCCGCGGCCGGCTCTGGCCGGGCATGGAGCGCTACGGCCTCGCCGGCGATCTCCGCGTCGTCACCGGCACCGCGTCACCCATGATCGCCCCGCCCTTCGAGCAGGCCCTCGTCGCCTACGCCCTGATCCGCCACGCATCCCTGGGCGGCCAGGACGCCGCGGTCTCCGAGCAGACCGCCGTGACCGTCCTGCGAGACCTCGGCGCGGTCGAGCCCGGCGAGGAATCGCCCTGGGACCGCCCCGTTGCGGCCGCGATGACCGCCGCCGCCCTGGCCGCGCTCGACCCGAATGCCCGCGCCACCGACCCCGAACTCGAGGCCCTCCGCGCCCGCGCGCTCGACACCCTTCGCCGCGCCTTCGACCCCGCCGACGGATTCTCCGAGGACGTCCCCGCCGGCGCCCGCGGCCTGATCGCCTGGGCCATGGTCCGGGCCGGCGAGCTCGACGCCGCGTTCACCCCCGACCTCGCCGACGCCGCCGTCCGCGCCACCTACCGCGACACGCCCCAGGGCCAGCTCGTGGCGCAGATGCCCTTCCTCGCCTGGGCCGAGCTTTCCCTCAACCCCGCCGGGCCGGTCCCCTCGGCCGCCGCACTGTCCGAGATGCGCACCCTCGTGTGGGACCACCAGCTCCGCCGCTCCGACCTGCGCCCGATCGATCAGGACCTCGCCGGCGGCGTGGTTTTCACGCGCGGCCGTTCCGTGCTGCCCACCTGGCAGACCATGCGCCCGCTGGCCGCCCTGGCCACCATGCTCGGCGACGAACGCCTCACCCCGGGCACCGCCCTCTCCGGCGAGGTGCCCGGCGAGCTCGTCCGCCTCACCGACGGGCTGCGCTACGTCCGCCAGCTCGCCATGACCGGCGACGCCATGTTCCTGGCACGCCGCCAGGACCAGGCCATCTGGGGCGTCCGCTCGGCCCTCTGGGAGCCCGTGCTCAGCCTCGAATCGGGCGCGATGGCCCTGCTGACAACCTGCGAATCCATCGACGCGATGCGCCGGATCGGCACGCGCCCGCTGCCCCCCGCCCCGCCCGCTGACTAACGGGCGGGCGACGACCCGACGCGAACGGCGCAAACCGCTGTTTTTCAAGGGTTTGGCCGACGGTTCCGCGGGGCGCGAACGGCGTTTTTCTTGGCCGTTCGGGCGCGTTCGGCAGGCCCGCGAAGCCTATGATTCCGCGTCGATTTCGGGCCGGTCACGCGGGGTGTTCCTAAGCGTTTCCGAGCCCGCCCCGCGGAGCCCTGCATGCCCGACGAGCCCACTCCCGATCAGTCGCCCGTCGATCCGTTGGGGCTGCCCGAGGAACCCGCCGCACACGTCGGCGTGGTGGACCTCGAGATCGAGCGGGAACTCCAGGATTCCTACCTCACCTACGCCATGAGCACCATCATGGACCGGGCCCTGCCCGACGTCCGCGACGGCCTCAAGCCCAGCCAGCGACGCATCCTCGTCGCCATGCACGACCTGAACCTTCGCCCCGGCAAGAAGCACCTCAAGTGCGCCAAGATCTGCGGCGACACTTCCGGCAACTACCACCCCCACGGCGAATCGGTCATCTACCCGACCATGGTCGGCATGGCCCAGGGATGGAAGATGTCCGTCCCCCTCGTGGACCCCCAGGGCAACTTCGGCTCCATCGACGGCGACCCGCCCGCCGCCATGCGGTACACCGAGGCCCGCATGACCCACGCCGCCGTGGACATGCTCGCCGACATCAAGCTCGACACCGTCGACTTCCAGGCCAACTACGACGACCGCCTGCAGGAGCCCACCGTCCTGCCCGCCAAGTTCCCCAACCTGCTCGTCAACGGCGGCATGGGCATCGCCGTCGGCATGGCCACCAGCCTGCCCCCGCACAACCCCACCGAGATCCTCGACGCCATCATGCGCGTCGTCGATGATCCCGAGATCTCCCTGACCGACCTGATGACCGACGAGAAGGACGAGGACGGCAACGTCGTCCGCCGCGGCGTCCAGGGCCCGGACTTCCCGACCGCCGGACGCATCCTCGGCCGGCGCGGCATCCTCGAGGCCTACCAGTCCGGACGCGGCCGCGTCACCGTCCGCGGCGAGGTCCACACCGAGGAGTTCGGAAACAACCGCCAGCAGCTCGTCATCGACGAGATCCCCTACAGCCTCGTCCAGAACACCCTGGTCGAGAAGATCGTCGACGCCGTCAAGGAAGAGCGGATCAAGGACATCTCCGACGTCCGCAACGAGTCCGGGCGCAACGCCCAGACCCGCATCGTCCTCGAGCTCAAGAAGGGCGCCGACCCCGCGGTCGTCGAGAACCAGCTCTACCAGAACACCCCGCTCCAGCAGACCTTCAGCATCATCAACATCGCGCTGGTCAACCGCCAGCCCCGCACGCTGGGGCTCAAGGAGTTGATGGAGTGCTACATCGACCACCGCGTCGATGTCATCCGCCGGCGCACGCAGCACCTGCTCCGCGAGGCCAAGAAGCGCGCCCACGTGCTCGAGGGCATGATCTACGCCGTCGTCGACATCGACGAGATCATCGCCCTGATCAAGTCCAGCACCACCCGCGAGGAGGCCATCCAGAAGCTGATGGACCGGCGCTACACCATCCCCGCCGGCCACCCCGCGGCCCCCATGATCCCCCCCCGCCTCATGAAGATGGTCCGCGACGCCGACGCCCGCGGCGGCACCGTCCTGTCCCGCGTGCAGGCCGAGACCATCGGCGGCATGCGCCTCATCCAGCTCGTCGGCCTCGAGATCGAACGCCTCGTCAACGACTACACCAAGCTCGTCGAGGAGATCGAGGGATACGAGGCGATCCTGGCCGACCACCGCAAGGTGCTCGACATCATCATCGCCGACTGCGAGGAGATGAAGGCCCGCTACGGACGCGACCGCCGCACCTCCATCGAGGAGGCCGCCGGCGACATCGACATCGCCTCGCTGATCCAGGAACAGGACATGGCGGTGACGATCAGCCACCAGGGCTACTGCAAGCGCCTGCCGGCCGAGAACTACCGCGCCCAGGGCCGCGGCGGCAAGGGCATCCGCGCCAGCGACTCCAAGGACGACGACTTCATCGAGCACCTCTTCGTCGCGTCGACGCACGACGACCTGCTCTGCTTCACCGACACCGGGCGGGTCTTCAAGATCAAGGTCTACGAGCTGCCCGAGATGAGCCGCACCAGCAAGGGCCGGCCCATCGTCAACTTCATCGACCTCAAGGAGGGCGAGCGGACCTGCGCCTACCTGGCCGTCAAGGACTTCGAGTCCGGCAGCCACTACCTCACGTTCGTCTCACGCGGCGGCGTCGTCAAGCGCACCCCGCTCAAGGCCTACTCCAACGTCAACCGCTCGGGCATCATCGCCGTGGGCCTGCGCGAGGACGACGCCCTGCTCGGCGTCCGCCTGACCACCGGCATGGACGACCTGATGCTGGTCACCTCCAACGGCATGGCCATCCGCTTCTCGGAGAACGACGTCCGCGACATGGGCCGCTCGGCCGCCGGCGTCAAGGGCATCGACCTCGCGGGCGACGCCCGCGTCGTCGGCATGCTCTCCATCCCCATGGTCCCAGACGCCGGGGACGCCGACGTCTGGCACACCGACCCAGACGCCATCGGGAAGAACCTCTGCCTGCTGACCATCTCCGAGCACGGCTACGGCAAGCGAACCCCCGTCGACGAGTACCGCGTCCAGCCCGAGTCCGGGCCCATGCGCAGCCAGTCCCGCGGCGGCAAGGGACGCCAGGACATCAAGGTCACCGACCGCAACGGCCCGTCCGTCGCGGCAGTGGGGGTCTTCGACGAGGACGACGTCGTCGTCATCTCCAAGGGCGGCCAGCTCGTCCGCATGACCGGCGCCTCCATCTCCCAGTACGGCCGCGGAGCCCAGGGCGTCCGCATCGTCACGCTCAACGACGGCGACTCCGTCGTCGCCGCCACCCGCGTCGAGGAATCGTCCGAAGAGGCCGAGACCGCGCCCGGCGCCGACGGATCACCCGACACCCCAACCGACGCGGAGTCCTGACATGGCCGTCGAATGGTCCGACACGATCCTGATCGCAAACCTCGCCGACGAGCCGGCGCTCTCCGATGAGCTGGCGCTGATCTGCGAGAAGGTCGAGGCCGCCGGGCAGCCGCCCCACGCCGTGCTCGATTTCGCCGAGGTCTCCTACATCAACTCGTCCAACATCGCCCAGCTCCTCCGCCTCCGCAAGCTGCTCGACGCCTCGAGCCGCTCCATGCGACTCTCCGGCGTGACCGATGACGTCATGTCCGTCCTCATGGTCACCGGGCTCGACAAGGTCTTCAAGTTCGCCCCCGACACCCTGACCGCCCTGGCCGGACTCCAGCTCTCCGACGCCGATTGATCCCGTCCCTCGGAGCGGGGGGCAACCTGCCCCCCGTCGGCCCGAAGGGCCGAGTTCGCATCCTTCGGAGCGGGGTGCAACCTGCCCCCGTCGGCCCGAAGGGCCGAGCCAGAAGCCACCCCGGGCATCCGGCAACGCCCCCCCGCCGAACCGGTACACCAGCCATGCCCACCGCCACCCAACCCGGCCGTCCCGCCACGCAGACCGCCGCGGTGGCCGAACTGACCGACATCCGCAAGATCTACTACAAACCCGACGGCTCCGTCATGGTCGAGGCCCTCCGCGGCGTCGACCTGACCATCCCCAAGGGCCAGTACATGGCCATCATGGGCGCCTCCGGCTCGGGCAAGTCCACCCTCATGAACATCCTCGGCTGCCTCGACCGGCCCACCTCCGGCAGCTACCTGCTCGACGGCACCCCCGCCGACCAGCTCGAGGACGAGCAACTCTCCGCCTTCCGAGGTCGCAAGATCGGCTTCGTCTTCCAGGCCTTCAACCTCATCCCGCAGCTGACGGTCGAGGAGAACGTCGCCGTGCCCCTGTTCTACCAGGGCGTGCACAAGAACGAACGCCTCGAACGCGCCCGCCAGAAGCTCGACATGGTCGGTCTCGGCGACCGCACCACGCACCGCCCCCGCGAACTCTCCGGCGGCCAGCAGCAACGCGTCGCCATCGCCCGCTCCCTCGTCACCGAGCCGGTCATCCTCATGGCCGACGAGCCCACCGGCAACCTCGACTCCAAGACCGGCGAGGCCATCCTCACGATGTTCGAGGACCTGCACCAGAAGGGCATGACCATCCTCATGGTCACCCACGACGACGCCGTCGCCGACCGGTGCGAACGCATCTTCCGCCTCCGCGACGGCCTCGTCGAACGCGACGAGGTCCTCCGCAGCCGGCGAAAGTAGGCTCCGCCCCGTCCCGCTAAGCCTCGACGGCAGCCCCCGTCGGCGCCACGAACAGCGCCGTGATGTCGTCCGGCTGGTGCAGCGATCCGGACGCGCCGTCCAGTTCGCGCTCGATCCCCGCCACCGCCTCGGCCAGCGGCACGCCCCCGTCGCCCGCGTGGCTGAGCTTGTGAAGGTACGTCAGCGTCGGCCGCTTGAAGTCGTCGCCCTCCGAGCCGTCCTTCGGGAACGCCACCTCGAACCCGTCGCTGAACAGGATCATCAGATCGCCCGGGTCCAGCTTGACCGTGGTCTGCCCGAAGTCCGCCCCGGCGAACACGCCCAGCAGCGGGCCCTCGGGCTCGATGCGGTCGATGCTCTTCCCGCCCTGACGCACGATGATGGGCGGCGGGTGCCCCGCACCCGCCAGCGTCACCTCGCCGGACCGCGCGTCGAACACGCCGTACACCGCCGTCGCGAACCGCGACGAGCCCCCCGTGTGCTCGGTCATCGCGTTGTTGAGCCGGAACAGCGCCTCCGCCGGCGGGACCACCCGCGCGTCGGCCCCGACCCCGTCGAGCTTGTGCAGCCCGCACGCGATGATCATCGTCATCAGCGCCGCCGGCACCCCGTGGCCCACCGCGTCGGCGATGAAGAACGCCGACCGGTGCTCGTCGAGCTGCGCAATGTCATAGATGTCCCCCGACACGTACGTCGCCGGCCGGTACACCACGCCCACCTCGACCCCGTTCAGGTCGGGCATCTTCCGCGGCATGTGCGCCCGCTGGATCGACGCGGCCGTCTGCATCTCCTCCTGCAGCCGCGCCATCTCGCCGTACGCGCCGTTGACGCTCAGCTGCGAGATCTTCAGCTCGTCCCGCAGCCGCTGCACCGTCGCCTGGCGGGCCGAAAGCGCCCGCACCGACCACGCGATCTGCGCCGGCTCGGCGTCCCACGGCAGCACGACCATCCCCTCGGCCGCCAGCATCGCCCCGATCCGGCGCAGCTCCGGCGGCACCAGCACCACCCCAGGGTGCAGGGACTCCTGCGCCCGGTCGGCGAGCTGATACACCGCCGCGTCCGACTCGTCCGCCGCCAGCACCACCACGAACACCCCGCGGTGCGCGGGCGTGAACGCCTCTTCCAGCGTGATCATCTTGGCCTGCAGCCCCTGCCCGCGGCACACGTCCGCCCAAGGACCCACCCCGCCCGCCGTGTCCAGGCGGGCGCTGCCCGCGACCAGCGTGATCGGACCTGTACCGCTCGGTCGGGTGCTGGGCACGGCGATGCTCCATGGTGTGCGTGGGACGGGGAAAACCCGTCCCTCACCGGAGCATCGACCCCGCCCGCCCCCGCCTTTAGTCGGTCATCCCCTCCAGGCGTTTCGTGTCCAGCCGGATCTGCTGCCCAGACTGCAGATCCAGTTCGTCCAGCATGCCCCCCTGGAGCTCGATGGCATACCGGGCGTTGAACCGGCTCGAGTACCGCTTGAGCCGGCGCTCGTACTGCAGGGCCGTTTCGTCGGCCCCCCTGGGCTCCTCGACGGGCATGTGGTGCATCGCCACGATCCGCCCGTCCGAGTCCAGAAAGATAATGTCGATGGGCACCAGGCAGTCCCGCATCACGAACTGGCGGATTTGCGAGTCCGGAAACGAGAACAGCATGCCCCCGTTCTCGGGGATCGATTCCACCCCGCCGAGCCCCTTCTCCCGCGTCGCCTGGTCGGCCACCAGCTCGAGCGTGAAGTCCCGCCCGTCGATCGTGACGACCTCGTAGCCCGCCGGCGCCGCCGGCTTCGAGCACCCCTGCGTCGACACGCACGCCCCGAGCACCAGCACCGCCAGGCTCGCAGCCAACGCCCGCATCATCGTCCAGCCCCATGCATCAGCCACGCGTCGTCCTCCGGTCCGAACACCACATCGTCCGGGGGGATGGTATCGAGCCGGACCGCCCCGATCAGATCCCGGGCCGCGACCGATCCGCCCGCGTCCACCCCGCACCAGCGGGCCAGCAGCGCCAGCACCCGCCCCGCCGGCACCCCCAGATCCCGGTAATGGTCGATCCGCGTGTCCCCGTGCCGCTTGGCCAGGCGCCGCCCGTCCGCGCCCCGCACCAGCGGCAGGTGCGTGTACGCCGGAGCCCCGCCCAGCCCCAGCCCCCGGTACAGCAAGGTCTGCCGACCGGCCGAGTCGAGCAGGTCGTCGCCCCGCACCACCTCGGTCACGCCCTGCCGGGCGTCGTCGACCACCACCGCCAGCTGGTAGCTCGGGCACCCGCGCTTGGTCCACACCACGAAGTCGCCCACCGACCGCGCCACGTCCAGCTCCACCCGCCCCCGGAATCGGTCATCGATGTCCACGCGCCCGTCGTCGACCGCCAGGCGCCAGTTGGTCGCACCGTCCGCAAAGTCGCAGCCCGCGCCCGCCCGGAACCCGGCCGGCCGCAGCGACGCGTCGAAGCGCACCTCGTGGTCCCCCTCGTTGGGCGCCGACGCCGCCGCCTCGATCTCGGCCCGGGTCAGCACGCACGGGTACACCAGCCCGCGCCCCGCCAGCGTCCGCATCGCGTCTTGATAGGGCGCCATGTCCCGCGACTGCACGGACGCGGCGCCGTCCCAGTCCAGCCCGAGCCAGCGCAGCGTCTTTGCGGTCGCGTCGATCACGCCCGGCTTGACCCGCGGCGTGTCCAGGTCCTCGATCCGCAAGGGAAGCGACCACCCCCCGGCGCGGGCCAGGCACCAGTTCACCAGGAACGTCCGCGCGTTGCCCAGGTGCAACGCGCCCGTCGGCGACGGGGCCAGGCGGCTGACGGGCCGCCCTGCCGTGCCCGCAGGCCACTTTTTGCCGTCGGCGAGAGTCACGCCCGCATTGTGGGTACACTCGGCCTGCGGGGCAACCCGGCCCCAGCGGGAGGAAGACCAGGATGGCCGACCAGACGATCGAGAAAATGAACGAGTCCCAAATCGCGGCCGAGCTGGAAAAGTACCCAGAATGGTCCGAAGTCGGGGGCAAGATCCAGCGGACCTTCCAGTTCCCCAGCTTCGTCGCGTCCATCGCGTTCGTCCAGAAACTGGCCGAGTACGCCGAACGCGTCCAGCACCACCCCGACGTCCTCATCCGCTACGACAAGGTCACCCTGACCGTGTCCACCCACGACGCCGGCGGCATCACCCACAAGGACTTCGATCTCGCCGAGGAGTCGAACCGGCTCTCGGCCCCCAAGTAAGAAGCCCCCGCCCCCACGGCGTTCCGAGAACGCCGCCCCGGACAACCGTCCGAGCCCGCACGCTCCCGGGGCCCGAGACCGCCTACTTCAGCTCCACCGACCAGTACGCCTCGTCCAGGAACGCCTTCCACGAGTGGTACTTGTCGTGCCCCAGACGCACCGAGATCAGCGGGTTGCGCCGCGGACGCTTCGGCTGGGCGATCAGCTTCATCCGGGCCTGGTCGGGCGTCCGCCCGCCCTTGCGGCTGTTGCACTTCACGCACGCGCACACCAGGTTCTCCCACGTGTCCGGCCCGCCCTGCGTGCGCGGCTTGACATGGTCGATCGACAGCTCGGAGGTCGGGAACAGGTTGCCGCAGTACTGGCACCGGTTGCGGTCCCGGGCGAACAGGTTCCGCCGGTTGAGCTTCACGCCCTGCGCGGGCAGCTTGTCGTAGCCGATCAGCCGGATGATCCGCGGCACCGCCAGGTCGATCCGCACCGTCCGCACCCAGTCGTGCGCATCGGGCTCGAACTGGCGACGCAGCTCGGACAACTCGGTCCAGGTGCTCAGGTCGTAGTTGGTGTACGCCCCGTCCTCGGCGTCGATCACCTCGGCGCACTCGCGTGACAACAGCACGAACGCCCGACGCGCCGAGATCACCCGGATCGCCGCGTAGGCCCGGTTGAGCACCAGCACCTTCGCGTCCAGTCCGCTGTATTCGTGGGCACCCGCCCCGAGCGCCGCCCCCGCGCCCGCGTCGGATCCGGCGGGCGTGATCCCCCACCCGCCGACGGCCTGGGACGGGTCCGCGTCCTCCCCGGAACTCCTGGGTGGGCGAGACATGCGTGAGTGTTCTACCCGATTCGACGCAAAAGATCAAGCGGAGCGACGCTTTCAACGCCCGGAAACCCTTTGATAGCACCGGTTTGACGCGTTCTTCGCGGACAGGCCGGCCCGACAACCCTCCGGGGTGATGCTCGTATACTCGCCCCCGAATACCGGCTTCAAGGAGGAACAGCCGCGATGCCCGACCCGCTGGACGTGATCATGCCGGCCTACAACGCGGAGCGTTGGATCGCCGAGGCCGCCCGCTCGGTCCTCGCGCTGCCGAGCGTCCGGTCGCTGACCATCGCCGACGACGGCTCGGAACGACCGGTGACACCCGACGCCCTCGGCACGCCCGAGGATCGTCGCGTCCGCATCATCCGCGGCCACAACGCCGGGCAGTCCGGATCGCGCAACCGCGGCATCGAGGCCCTGCTCGACGCGACCGACCCGGCCGAGGACGACCGCTCCTGGGCGATGTTCTTCGACGCCGACGACCTGCTCCGCCCCGACGCCTCCGACGCCCTCGACGACGCGGAGCGTGCCGGGTGCGCCGTCTGCGTGGGCGCCCGCGAGGCGTTCTGGGAGGACGGTCGGCGCGAGCACTTCGGCCCGCCCGACGACCTGCGCGACACCGTCCTGCCCCATCCCGACCAGGTGTTCCGCTACATCCAGATCTTCGGCGGCGGGGGCATGTGCGTCCGCCGCTCGATCCTCCGCGCGGGCGAGCGATGGGACCCGCTGATCAGCCATTCCTCCGACATCGAGTTCCTCCGCCGGGCCGCCGACCACGGCCCGGTGTGGGTGTCCACCCGCTGTCTCCTCCGTTACCGCCGGCATTCGAGCGACCACCACATGTCCTCGCGCCGGCACGCCTCCGACCGCGCCCGCAGCTTCGCCCGCGTGGTCGCCAAGCACGCCGGCCCGGGCAACGACCGGCTGCTCCGCGACCAGGCCGCCTGGCTGATCAACCAGGTCTCCAAGCACGCCGGGGACCGGCAGGCCTTCGAGATCATGGTGCGCCTGCACACCGAACGCGGCTGGCCCGTGCCGATCAAGCCGGCCGTCCGCGCCCGCGTCCGCCGGCTCGTCGGCTCGATGGCGTGACCCGCGCCGGCGCTCCCGGTCCCGACCCGCACCGTGCCGAACGAAAAGCCCCGCGTCCATCGGACGCGGGGCTCTGAGTATTCACGCTGCGATCGTCGGCCCGATCAGCCCAAGCGGATCAGCCGAGGCCGATCATCTCGCCGATCTGCGGGCCCCACTTGACGATCAGGCCCGCGAAGACCACCGCCACGATCGAGATCAGCTTGATCAGGATGTTCAGCGCCGGACCCGAGGTGTCCTTGAAGGGGTCGCCCACGGTGTCGCCCACGACGGTGGCCTTGTGGTCGTCCGAGCCCTTGCCGTAGACGATCAGGTCGGGCTTGCCGGCCGAGACCGCCTCCTGGGCGCGGGCGAGGATCGCGTCACGGACGGCCGCGGGCACCTTGGACGAGTTGCCCGTGCCGTTGACCATCTCCTGGGCCGTGGTCTTGCCGTAGCTCTCGAGCAGCTTCTTGGCGTTGTCCCACGCGCCGCCGGCGTTGGCCATGAAGACCGCGACCGCGAAGCCCGAGACCAGGCCGCCCGCGAGCAGGCCCATGATGCCGGGCACCGACAGGATCAGGCCGACCGCGATGGGGACCGTGATCGCCAGCACCGCGGGGACGACCATCTCCTTCTGGGCGCCCGCCGTCGAGATGGCGACGCAGTTGGCGTAGTCGGGGTAGTGCTTGCCCTCGAACTCGACGCCCTCGCGGGGCCAGTTCTCGGGGTTGGCGACATCGGCCTCGGACATGCCGGTGGCCCGCATGGCCGCACGCATCTTGCCGAACTGACGCCGGCACTCGCCCATCATGGCGTACGCCGCACGCCCCACGGCGTTCATGGTCAGGGCACAGAACAGGAACGCGAGCAGCACGCCGATGAACATGCCGGCGAGCAGGCGGGGGTTTGCCAGCGTCACGTCGTAGAAGGTCAGCACATCGGCCAGGGTTCCGTTGCGGGAGCTGGCCAGTTCAATGGTGTAACGGTCGTCGTGATCGCCGTGGGTCTTCACGATCTCGGCCGCGTACCGGTCCGGGCCGTCCATGGTGATCACAAAGGTCTCGCCGACCTCAAGCAGGTCATCGATGCCGGTCTGTCCGTGGCCGCCGTCGATGTCCATCAGCATGCCGCCGTCGATGACGCGGGTCTCATCGGCGCCTGTGATGACGGCGAATTTGCGGTACCCCTCGTAGACGCCCCAGATCTCGGCATCGGCGGGGGCGGTGTACGCGCCCTTGTTGACGAAGGTCTCGGACTGGGTGGTGATCTGCACCTGAACGACCTGGATGAACGCCGCGAACAGGGCCAGCGCGGTCAGCGCGGCCGAGCCGATGGCGAAGCCCTTGCCGGTCGCCGCCGTGGTGTTGCCCAGCGAGTCGAGCATGTCCGTCCGCTCGCGGACATGCGGGGGCTGGTTGGTCATCTCGGCGTTGCCGCCGGCGTTGTCGGCGATCGGCCCGTAGGCGTCGGTCGCCAGCGTGATGCCCAGGGTCGAGAGCATGCCGACCGCGGCGATGCCCACGCCGTACAGGCCCATCAGGAAGTTCTCGCCGCCGCCCGCGAAGGAGAACGCGGCGATGATCGCAACGGCCACCGTCAGCAGCGAAGCCCAGGTGGACTTCATGCCCTCGGCGATGCCGGCGATGATGACCGTCGCCGGACCGGTCAGGGCCTGCTCGGCGATCCGCTGCGTCGGCCGGTGCTCGTAACTGGTGTAGTGCTCGGTCGCGTAGGCGATCACGAGGCCGGCCAGCAGGCCGGAGACGATGGACATGCCAAGACGCAGCCACGAGGTGACCCCGTCCAGTCCGGTCTCACCGTTGAAGATGAAGTACAGCAGGCCGAACGCGCCCAGCACGATCAGGCCCGAGGCGACATACACGCCCTTGTGCAGGCCCTTGAGCAGCTGCGCGAAGGTCGCGTTCTCGTTCGCCTTGACGGTGAACACACCGATGATCGAGCACAGGATGCCCAGACCGGCCAGCGCCATGGGGGCCGCCGCCAGCTTGAGGGCCAGCGTGTTGGACTGGTCGCCCGTGAGCCCGCCGACGGTGAACGCCGCGGCCGCACCGAGGGCCATCGTCGCCAGGATCGAGCCGTAGTACGACTCGTAGAGGTCCGCGCCCATGCCCGCCACGTCGCCCACGTTGTCACCGACGTTGTCGGCGATGGTCGCGGGGTTGCGTGGGTCGTCCTCGGGGATGCCCGCCTCGACCTTGCCGACGAGGTCAGCGCCCACGTCCGCGGCCTTGGTGTAGATGCCGCCGCCCACGCGGGCGAACAACGCCTGCGTCGAGGCGCCCATGCCGAAGGAGAGCATGATGGTGGTCAGCGTCCGCAGATCACCTCCCATGCCCGTCGCGTTGAAGATCAGGAACCACACCGAGATGTCGAGGAGCGCGAAGCCGACGACCACCAGGCCCATGACGGCGCCGGCGCGGAAGGCAACGGTCAGACCCTCGTTCAGGGACTGCTTGGCGGCGAAGGCCGTGCGGGCGGAAGCGTTGGTCGCCATCCGCATGCCGAACCAGCCGCACAGGCCCGAGAGCAGACCCGCGATCGGCACGCCGATGATGGTCCACGTGCTCTGCAGGTTCAGCAGGCTCATGACGACCAGGAAAGCCACGAGCAGCACGAACACGCCCGCCACCACCTTGTACTGACGCGTCAGGTACGCCATCGCGCCCTGCCGGACGGCCTCGGCGATCCGGATCATCTCCGGCTCGCCCTCGGACCGCTTCATCACGGTGCCGTGGAAGACCTTCGCCATGATCAACGCCAGCACGGCGCCGATCGGGGCGAGGAAATAGGCCGGATGGATATCCGCCATACTCGCGAGTGTTGGAACGGTCATGGGTGTCATCGATGTCCCTCGTGTGCGTCTTGTGACCCGGCCCCGCGGCCGAGACCCCGCCGTCCCGCCAAGACCGCCGAACCCGCCGGTCGGCGGCCCGGATTTCGGTCAAACGGGAAGGGTTGCAAGGGTAGGTTCCATCCCGCCCCGCGTCACGCACGCGCCGTGGGGATCCTGACCCCCGCGCTATTCCGGCCTGGCCGGAATAGCCCCGTCGCCCCCCGCCCCGGGCCGATCCGCGCCGGGCCCGTTGGGTCCCAGCAGGTCCGGCCGACGCGCCCGCGTCCGTTCGAGCATCCGCTCCAGACGCCACCGCGCCACCGCCCGGTGGTCGCCCGATAACAACGCCTCGGGCACCGCCATCCCCATCCACTCCCGCGGGCGGGTGTATTGCGGGCAGTCCAGCAGGCGAACGCCGTCGCCCGCCGCCAGCCCCAGATCGCGCAGCACCCGCTTGGACAGGCGCGTCCCCACCGCGTCGGTGGTGGGGGCCGGCGCAAAGCTGTCCCGCACCGCCGATTCGTCGTGCCCGAGCACCCCCGGCAGCAGCCTGGCCACCGCGTCGATCAGCACCATCGCCGCCAACTCCCCCCCGGACAGCACGAAGTCCCCGATCGAGACCTCCTCCGGCGCCAGCTTCTCGATCACCCGCTCATCGACCCCCTCGTAGTGCCCGCACAGCAGCAAAAGCCGCTCCGAACGGGCCAAATCCGCGACCATCGTCTGGTCCAGCCGCTTGCCCTGCGGCGTCAGGTACACCCGGCGCGCCGGACGCGGGTCCAGCCCCTCGGCGTGCATCGCCGCGTCCCAGACCGGCTGGCACATCATCACCATCCCCGGCCCGCCCCCGAAGGGCCGGTCATCGGTCTTGGCGTGCTTGTCCTCGGCGAAGTCCCGGATGTTCGTGGCGACCAGCTCGAGCCGGCCCGACTCCCGGGCCCGACCCGGGATCGACACCGCCATCGCCGCCGGCGGGGCGGCATCGAACATGGCCGGAAATGTGGTCAGCACGTCGATGCGCACGGGTGGACGATAGATCCGGGGGTGTCGCGGCGTTCACGCGGGCACGGAGATGGCCAAAAAACAAAGCCACCGGCTGAACCGGTGGCGGCGAACGGAGGGCGGGGCCGTTGATCAGTCGCGCCGGGGCGCGCTCTTGCGGGCGGCACGACGACGACGCTCGGAAGGCTTCTCGTAGAACTCCTTCTTCTTGATGTCCTTCGTGAGGCCCTCTTTCTCGCAGAGCTTCTTGAAGCGACGCATCATCTGATCGGCGCTCTCGCCGCCACGGGCCTTGATCCGGATCGCCATGCCAACTCCTTGCTGATTCAACACCGGCATTCAACGCCGGGTCGCTATCCAAGGCGGGCAATCCCACAAGGTCAACCGCGAGGCCGACTTCCATGCCCCGAGCGAAGGGAATCGGCGATCCGCGCGACGGCCGGATCCAGCACCGACCACCGAGGCCGCCGGACGTCGGGATCCGGTGCATACCCCAGACGATCCATCAGGCCCCTCCCGACAGTGGATTCGACCACCCGGATCTCCAGTGGGGTCAATCGGGTGCGGTAGCGGCCCGTGCGTGTGCGGTCCAGGGCACCTCGAGTCATGCCCTTGTAGGACGCCTCGTCCGGGCGGAACGCACGCTCCGCCGCCTCCTGAAACGCGAGCATCGCCGGGTCGAACGGAATCCCCAGCATCCCGGTCAGGTCAAACAGCACGCTCGCTGGGTCCGCCACAAGGTCCTCGTATCGCACGATCCGGTGCCGGGCCGGGCCCAGTCGGGCGTCCCACGCCAGGGCCTCGGTCAACGTTCGACGCCAGTGACCGGCCGTCCTCCGCACCGAGCGTCCGTGCCACCAGTCCATCTCCATCAAACCGGAGACGACGTCCCGCGGATCACGGCAAAGGTGGATGACCTTGGCCTGCGGAGCCACCCGGAGAATGCGGTCGAGGTACCGCCAGTGCTGGGGTGTCTTCTCGCCGAGGACCCCGCCCGACTGCCCCGCGGACAGTCGTTCACAGACCCACGCGAACTGCGAAGCCGCGTCGCGAAGCCCAGCCCGCACGGCCCCCGCGTAGGCGTCGCCGGTCCCGGGGACCGCGTCGAGGAACAACGCACCGCGTCCAGCCCTGGCCCGCCGGAGGTACTCCTCCACGGCCTCGTCCGGGAGCGGATCGGGCAGACCGAACCGTACAGGGTCGAGGTGATCGAAAAACTGGGTCTCCGGCGGGATGCGCACGTCGGGATGCGACATCAGCATGGATTGCAGCAGGGTGGTCCCGCAGCGGCCGGTACCGACCACAAAGAAAGTGGGCAGCGGTGGGACTTTCTGGCGGGGGTTCGGGTCCATCCGTCCCGACGGTAGGAGGGTCGCCCCGGCCCGCACCGGGTACCCTCCCGCGTGCTCCTGATCGACGCATACAACGTGGTCCGCGCCCAGTGGGTCCTGCCCGAGTCCCGGCGCGGGCTCGACGTCGCCGCCCTCATCCACCTGATCGGGCGTTCCCGCTACGCCAAGCGCCGCCTCCGCGTCGTGGTCGACGGCCGCCCCGGCCCCGACTGGCTCCGCCACGGCGTCTTCGACACGCTCGCCGGACACGCCTGGACCCGGCTCGGGCGGGCCGAGGTCGTCTTCTCCGGACGAGAGCGCGAGGCCGACGACGTCATCGAGGACATCCTCGCGCGGACCAAGGGCATCAGCATCACCGTGGTCAGCTCCGACCGCCGCCTGATCCGCGCCGCCGGCCGGGCCGGGGCCGACCAGATCGGCAACGGCTCGTTCCTGCGCCAGCTCAACGAGGACCTCGACCGCGCCCACGCCGAACGCATCCCGGCCTTCGCCGCCGAGGTCCCGCTCGATCGCTATTCCGTCGCCCACTGGATGAAAGAGTTCGGCTTCGAGCCGGAGACCGCCGCACCAACCGGGCCGAACATCGCGACGCCCGCGCCCACCGCTCCGGCCGAGCCACGACCACCGAAGAAGACGCCCGCAAAGGACCGCCCCGCCGCACCGACGCCCGACGGCTTCGGCTCCCGCCTGCGCCTCGACCTGCCCCTGCCGGTCCCGCCCAACCTGGCCCCGCCCAAACCGCCCGCCCCGCCGACATCCAACCCCGAGGCCGAGGAGCCGCTCGACCCGCTGCTGCACGACGCGTTCGAGGAGTGGTACGGCGCGCTGCACCTGGGCGACCTGGACATGCGCAAGTGGCTCGACGGCATCGAACCGATCTGAACCGGCGCACGAAAACGGCGGGCCCAGCGGCCCGCCGTCGTGTGATTCAGTCGAGATCGCCGCTCACCGCTTGCCGATCGCCACGTACTCGACGTTGTGGGGCCCGACATACTCGGCCTTGGGACGGAACAGCCGGTTGTCGGCCAGCTGCTCGATCACGTGGCCCGACCAGCCCGCGATGCGGGACAGGGCGAACATCGGCGTGAACAGGTCCAGCTTCAGACCGATGCAGTGGTACGTGGTCGCCGAATAGAAATCGACGTTCGGGTAGATGCCCTTGCTGCCGACCTCGCGGGCCATGATCTTCTCGATCGCGTTGGACTTGGTGTACAGGTCCATGTTGCCCGTGTCGCGGGCCAGCTGCTCGGCCAGCGTCATCAGCTCGGACGCGCGGGGGTCCTTGGCCTTGTAGACGCGGTGGCCGAAGCCCATGATCCGGTCCTTCTTGGCCAGCTTGTCCATCACGTACTTCTCGGCGTCCTCCACGCTGGGGATCTCGTTGAGCATCTTCATGACGCCCTCGTTCGCTCCGCCGTGCAGCGGGCCCCGCAGCGAGCCGATGGCCGCCGTCATCGCCGAGTACAGGTCCGACAGCGTCGAGATCACCACGCGCGCCGTGAACGTCGAGTTGTTCAGCCCGTGGTCGGCGTGCGTGATCATGCAGATGTCGAACGCCCGCGTCATCGCCTCGGTCGGCTTCTCACCGTTGAGCATGTACAGGAAGTTGGCGCTGAACCCCAGCGAGGCGTCCGGCGCGACCGGCTCGAGCCCCCGCCGGTGGCGGTCGAACGCCGCCACGATCGCCGGCGTGCACCCGAGGATGTGCAGCGACTTGGCCCGCGCCGCCTCCACCGAGTTGTCGTTGGGGTGCGCGTCGTACAGCGACAGGGCCGACACCATCGTCCGCAGCATGTGCATCGGCTCGGCCGAGGTCGGCACCGACTGGATCCGCTCGACCATGCCGTCGGGCAGCTTGTAGTTGGCCCGCAGGTCCTTCGTGAACGTCTCGAGCTGCGACTTCGTCGGCAGCTTCTTGTTCCACAGCAGGTAGACCGTCTCCTCGAAGGTCGAGTGCTTGGCCAGGTCCCCGATCGCGATCCCGACGTACTCGAGCACGCCCGCCACGCCGTCGATGTGGCTCATCTCGGTCTGGGCGGCGACGATGCCCTCGAGTCCTTTCACAAAGCTGGCCGGCGCGGTGGTCATCGGTTCGGATCCTCGGGTGCTGGGCCGGGGCGGCATCGCCCAAGCGAGTTCGTGGTGGTGGGGTAGGGGGTCCGTCCCCGGGCGCATGTCGGCTTCGATGCCCGCGCAGGACCCGATTCTAGCCGTCCGCCCAAACTCGGGCAGGAACACGCCCCGGCCCGCCAACCCCCGCATGAACCCCGCCCCGCACGCCCGACCCCGCGCCGCCGCGCACGCCGAAGCGCCCGACCGGCCGGCCGTCCCCACGGGTACCATCGCCCGTGCTCATCCCGATCTCGACAGACCGACCCAGCAAGCGCCCCGCACGGGTCACCCCGGTGCTGGTCGGGATCAACCTGGCCGTCTTCTCCGCCATGCTCCTCCTGCCCATGGCCAGCGACATCACCATCCGCGACATCTACGCCGCCGGCCAGGTCGGCGGCGGACGCATCGTCTGGTACACCCTGATCACCAGCGCCTTCCTCCACGGCGGGTTCGTCCACCTGCTCGGCAACATGATCACGCTCTGGGTCTTCGGCCCGCCGGTCGAGGACCGCCTCGGACGCGTCTGGTTCACCATCTTCTACTTCGCCGCCGCCGTCGCCTCCGGCCTCGCCCACGCGCTGCTCGAAGCCGCGCCCGCGATCGGCGCCTCCGGGGCCATCGCCGGCGTCACCGGCGCCTTCCTCGTGCTCTTCCCCGCCACGCGCGTCAAGTGCTTCATGATCTTCTTCATCATCGGTCTGGTGATGGTCCCCTCCTGGTTCCTCATCGGCCTGCGCATCGCGTTCGACCTGCTCAGCCAGTCCTTCGGCGTCCGCAACGACATCGCCAACATCGCCCACCTCGGCGGCTACGCCTTCGGCGCCGCCGTCGCCGGAAGCCTCCTCTTTACCGGCGTCCTCGCCCGCGAGCCCTACGACCTGCTCAGCCTCATCCGCCACCGCAACCGCCGCCGCGTCATCCGCGCCGCGGCCACCGCCCAGTCCTCCTCCGGCCCGATGCGGCCCGCGAAGGCCTCCAAGCCCGACCCCGAAACCGACGACCTCGCCCGTCGCCGCGCCCAGGTCTCCACCCTCCTCGCCGAGGACAAGCCTGACCAAGCCGCCGACGCCTACGAGCAGCTCATCGACGCATACGCCCACCGCCCCCACGCCGGAACCCTCTCCCGCGACGCGCAGCTCAAGCTCGCCGGCTACCTCCTGGCCGGCGGCCGCCGCCGCCTCGCCGCCCGCACCCTCGAGGGCTTCCTGGCCACCTACCCCAACGACCCCGAGCGCGCCGAGATCGGCATCCTCCTCGCCCGCGTCGCCGCCCACGACCTGGGCGACCCCGCCCGCGCCCGCGCACTGCTCGAACCCATCGCCGCCAGCGGCAGAGACGAACGCCTGCGGGAACTCGCCCGCGAAGAACTCGCCGGAATACCGGCCAAGGAATCACGATGAACGGACGCACCCGGGTCAAAGTCTGCGGTATCACCAGCTTCGAGGACGCCGCCATGGCCATCGAGCTCGGCGCCGACGCCATCGGCTTCGTCTTCGTCGAGGACACCCCCCGCCACATCGAGCCCGACGACGCCGCCGAAATCCTCGATGCGCTCCCCCCCTTCGTCTCGGCGGTCGGCGTGGTCCGCGACCTCGACGTCGACACCTTCTGCGAGATCGAGCAGCGCTGCCCCTGCCACATCATGCAACTGCACGGCAAGGAGAACGAGAAGACCGTCGCCGCCTGCGGCCCCAGCGTCGTCAAGGCCTTCCGTTACGACCCCGCCACCATCCGCACCCAGCTCGACCGCTGGGCCAAGGTCGACGAGGTCGACGCCGTCCTCATCGACGGATCCGACGGCGGCGCGGGCGAGTCCTTCGACTGGTTCGCCCTGGCCGAGGTCATCCCCGAGGACTACGAGAAACTCGTCATCGTCGCCGGCGGCCTGCACCCCGGCAACGCCGCCGAGGCCGTCCGCGCCGTCCGCCCCTACGCCGTGGACGTCTCCACCGGCGTCGAGTCCGAACCGGGCATCAAGGACTACGCCAAGCTCGCCGCCTTCATGAAGGCCGTCCGCGCCGCCGACGCCACCGACGACGACTGACCCAACACGCGCCGCCCCGAAACCCCGTCTCCAACCAGCCCCGAACGCGAGTGAGGGGATGGCTTCCGCGCACGCATCCGAAGCGCCGCAGGGCACCCGCCAAACGCGCAAGGCATTGTAAAAACATGACTTCCATCCGCTCGGCCCCGATCGAACAAAGCCTGAGTGCTTTCCCGAGAAGGGAACTTGACCCCTCCCCCCCCCCCCC
>CAXBHL010000003.1:0-310852 GCA_963975575.1 uncultured Phycisphaerales bacterium
TGCTCACGCACCGCGGCTGGGATCCAAGCCGAGCCGCGTGAGCGGCCGGTCTCGGTGACGTGTTGAAGCACGGTGCTCTCCGCGTGCGCTGCGTCGGATCCGCCGCCGCGACCGGGTGCTCACGCACCGCGGCTGGGATCCGATGCCGCGACACGCCCCCCCGTCGGCATCGCCCACACCCACGGGTCGGCCCGGCCCGGGCCTTTGTTCGAGGTCACGCCCAGCGCCCGGCGGGCGCGTTTGACCGACGCCGGGCTGACGCCCACGCCCTCGGCCTCGGCCAGCAGCGCGGCGGCCGGTCGCGGGCCGTCGGCCAGCGCCACGCGGAGGAACCCGCACGCCTCGTCGAACGCGCCGGCCCGGTCGGTCTCCTCCGGCCCTCCCTCGAGCTCGTCGGCCTGGAACGGCACCCGCTCGTCGAGCCATTCGACGCGGTTGTCCTTGATCCGGAACGCCAGCGGCTCGACCGGCCCGGTGATGTTGGACTTGATCAGCGAGAAGACCCGCTTGTCCGGGTCGTCGGGGTGCTTGGCGACCAGCCACGCCATGCGGGCGGCGGCGGCGAAGGCCAGCGATCCGATCGCCCGGTACACGACCTTCTTCTGGTTGGCGCTGTCCTTGTTCAGGTGCGTCACGCACACCACCGCGATGCCCGAGTTCTCCGCGAATGCCGCCAGTTCGGCGAGCAGCGACCGGACCTCGGCGTTGTTGTTGGCGTTCTTCTCGCCCAGATAGGCGCTGATGGGGTCGATGACGACCAGGCGCACACCCGACATCGCCAGCACGGTGTCCCACACGGGGCGCATGTCGCGGTCGAGGCGGCAGGCCTCGAGCCGATCGTCGCCGCGGTCCACGCCCTTGAGCACGCAGACTTTCGACGGGTCTCCGCCCATGGCGGTCAGGCGGGGCAGGATGGTGTCGGCCGCGTCGTCCTCGGCCGAGAGCAGCAGCACCTTGCCGGGGCTGGACCGCTTGGGCAGGCCGTCTTCGTCGAGGTGGCCGAGGTGGCCGGTGGTCACGCGGGCGGCCAGGTCCAGCGTCAGGTACGACTTGCCCAGCCCCGGGTCGCCGGCCAGCAGCGTGACCTTGCCCCGCGCCACGCGGTCGGGCCACAGCCATGACACCGGGCGGGGCGTGAGGGTGGCGAGGTTGTGAACAACGGCGGAACCGATCATGGCCATGGCGGGACTCCTGGGTGGGCGGTGGGGGGGGTGGGGGTGAAGATTCGGGGTCGCCGCGGCGACCCGTTTCCCAACGGGGCACGCGGACGCGCCGGTGCGCACGGCGGCGGTGATCCGGGCCGGTCGGCGCACGCAAGTGCCGCGGGGACAGGGAGAAGAAAATCTCGCGGACTTTGCCCGCGCCGGTGCTCGCCGCGCCGCCGTGTGCGCACGGGAGCGGACATCGACGCCCGATCACCCGTGCCGACCAGGAGCGCAAACCCACCCCCATGGGATGAGCTTCTGGTCCTCTGGTCGTGGTCCCCCCATCGAAATATCAACACTTGTAATACCTGTGTGAACAGGTGATCGACCAGGGGCTCAACCGCGGGGGACGGGTCTGCGCTCCTGGTCGGCCCGCCCTACCCTCCCCCATGCTGATCCTCTTCGACATCGACCGCACCCTGATCGAGACGCAGGGCGTCGGCATGGGATGCCTGCTCGACGCGGGACGCAGCCTCTTCGGGGATTCCTTCACCGTCGACGGCGTGCCCTTCGGCGGGCGGCTCGACCCGCTCATCATCGCCGACATCCTCGCCGCCTCCGGCGTCGAGCACACCGCCGAGCACGCCCTGGCCATGCGCCGGGGCTACTTCGAACGCATGCGCCACGCCACCCGCCGCCCGGGCGTGTCCCGCGCCCTCGCGGGGGCGGCCGAGCTGGTCGACGCCGTCGAGGCCCTCGGCGAGCCCGTCACGCTGGGCCTGCTGACGGGCAACTTCGAGGAGACCGGCCGGTTGAAGCTCACCGCCGCCGGTTTCGACGCCGACCGATTCCCGGTCCGCGTCTGGGGGGATGACTCGCCCCACACCCCGCCCACGCGGGACCACCTGCCCCCCGTGGGCATCGACCGCCACGCGACCCTGAAAGGCGCGCGGCTGGCTTCCGAGCAAGTCATCATCATCGGCGACACGGTGCACGACGTGGCGTGCGCCCTGTCCAACGGCTGCCGCGTCCTCGCGGTCGCCACCGGCCACGACCCGGCCGACACGCTCGCCCGCGCCGGGGCCCACCGGGTCGTTGACGACCTGACCGACACGCAGGGGATCACGCAATGGCTGACGAACGGGACAACGAACTGACGAACGCCCATCCGGACTTTCGCCCCGCCGCGCAGCGGTTGGTCACCCTCGACGCCCTCCGCGGCTTCGCCCTGCTGGGCATCCTCATGCCCAACATCATCGCCTTCGCCTGGCCCATGGCCGCGATGACCGATCCGTCGGTCATGGGCGACGCTCCGGCCAACCGCGTCTTTCACGACGTGACCTCGATGGTGTTCCTGGGCAAGTTCATGTTCATGTTCGCCATGATGTTCGGCGCGGGCGTGGTGCTGTTTGACCGCAAGACCGCCCCGCGGGACGGCTCCAAGCCCCGCCTGACCGACGGCGTCTGGCTCTGGCACCGGCGCTGCTTCGCCCTGCTGGCCATCGGGCTCGTTCACGCGTACCTGTTCTGGTACGGCGACATCCTCGTCTGGTACGCCGTCGCCGGGCTGACGCTGCTGTGGTGGATCCGCAAGCTGCCCGCCGCCGTGCAGATCTGGGGCGGGCTGGGCGTCTACGTGTGCGGGTCGCTCCTGCTCGTCGGCGTGTCGGCCTTCGGCTTGTGGGCCCTCTCCAACGGCAAGGTCGAGGCGAGCGAACTCATGGGCGGCGATTCCTCCCTCGAGATCACCGGCTACCTCGGATCGTGGTTCGACGCGTTCAAGACCCGTTTCGGCCAGACGCTGATGATGCACCTGTTCCTCGGCCCGGTGTACCTGCCCGCCCTCTGGGGCATCATGACCCTGGGCATGGGCCTGACCCGCGCGGGCGTGCTGACCGGCGAACGCTCGACCCGCTTCCACGCCACGCTGGGCATCGCCCTCGTCGCGGTCGGCGGGCTGCTCACCTACGCCGTCTATCAATGGACCCACACCGTCACCGACTATCCGGGCTTCCTGTGGCAGGCCCTCGCCCAGCTCGTCGGCGTGCCGCTGGCCATCGGCTACACCCAGGTCGTTGTCGCGCTGGCCCGCACCCGCGCCATGGCCCCGGTCACGCAGGCCTTCGCCAACGTCGGACGCATGGCGCTGACCAACTACCTGCTGCACACGCTCATCTGCACGACCGTCATGTACGGCTACGGGCTGGGCCGCTTCGCCAGCGTGCCCTACCCCGACCTCTTCGCCCTCGTGGTCGGCGTGTGGCTGGTCAACTTCATCTTCAGCGCGCTGTGGCTGCGCATCGCCGACTACGGCCCGGCCGAGTGGGCCTGGCGGCAGATCACCTATCTGGGGTTCCGCCAGCGTGTCACCACCGGCCCCCCGTCGCCCGCCGGCATGGACGCGTGATCGGACCGCCCCCGCGTCCGAGTACCCCCGCGAGCGGTCGGAAATCCCCATCGCGTTGGCCGATTCTCCGGGCCGTGCTACCCTCCACCGGACCCGGAGGGCCCGCTTGAGCCTCTACCAGCCGCAGGACGACGACCGCCAACGCGTCAAGGACGCGTCGGACATCGTGCGCGTCGTCGGCGAGCACGTCGCCCTCAAGCCCAAGGGACGCGAGTTCGTCTGCCTCTGCCCCTTCCACGACGACCGCAACCCCTCCATGTGCGTCGTGCCCGCCAAGCAGATCTTCCACTGCTTCGTCTGCGGCACCGGCGGCGACGTGTTCAGCTTCGTCCAGAAGTACCACTCCATGGGCTTCCGCGAGGCCCTCGAGTTCCTCGCCCAGCGGGCCGGCATCGAACTGACCAAACGCGCCCCCCGCGCCGAACACCGCGATGAGGACGGCGAGCCGACGGGCATCACCAAGGCCGACATCCTCAAGGCCAACGACGCCGCCCAGGGCTTTTTCAAGGCGATCCTCGCCCACCCCGAGCACGGCCGGGCCGCCCGGGAACTGATCGAGCGCCGCGGGATCAGCGCCGACATGGTCGAACGCTTCGGCATCGGCGCATCGCCCGACCGCTGGGACGGGCTGGTGACCACGGTGGAGAAGAAGGGCCTGAACCCGCGTCCGTTCGACGCCGCGGGCCTGTTCAAGACCCGCGATTCCGGCGGTCGCTACGACGCCCTGCGCCACCGGCTGATCTTCCCCATCCACGACCAGATCGGGCGGGTGATCGCCTTCGGCGGGCGGCGCATCCGCGACGAGGACGACCCGAAATACCTCAACAGCCCCGAGACGCCCGCGTTCCGCAAGAACACCACGCTCTACGGGCTGGCCCAGGCCGCCCGCGCCATCCAGCAGCAGCGCGCCGCCGTCATCGTCGAGGGCTACACCGACGTGGTCGCCTGCCACCAGGCGGGCGTCGAGCACGTGGTCGGCACGCTGGGCACCGCCCTGACCACCGGCCACGCCACGGTGCTGCGCCGGCTCTGCGACACGGTGGTGCTGCTCTTCGACGGCGACGAGGCCGGCCAGAAGGCCGCCGACCGCGCGGTCGAGGTGCTCTTCAACGAGCAGATCGACATCCGCGTGGCGACGCTGGCGGGCGTGACCGAGGCCAAGGACCCCGACGAGCTGCTCAAGAGCGAGGGCGGGGCCGCGGTGTTCGCGCAGGCCGTCGCCAACGCGAAGGACCTGCTGGCCTGGAAGTTCGAGCGTCTGCGCCGGTCGCTGTCGCAGGCCGGCCCGGCGGCGGTGGCCCGCGCGGTCGAGGAGGAGCTGGACCGGTTCAGCCGGCTCGGGCTCGGTCGGCTCACGCCGGTCCGGCGTCAGCAGATCGTCCGCCTGATCGCCGACGCGACCGGCCTGCCCGAGCAGACCATCCTCGCCCAGATGCAGACCGGTCGCCCCGGGCGCGCCCCGGCGGACGCCGGCCCGGGGGAGGAGAACCCCTCCCGCCCGGCCGCGCCCGACCGCGCCAGCGCCCGCGAGCTGATCCTGGGCTGCCTGCTGTGCGAGGGCACGCTGTGGACCGTGATGTCCGGCGACGACAAGGACCGCGTGCGGACCGACGCCTATGCGTCGCCGGTGTCCCGCCTGCTGGCCGACGCGGTGCAGCACGCGGGCTGGAACGGCGTCCCGCCCGCGCTGGACGCGGTGCTGGGCGAGATCGACCACGAGCACGCCCTGGCCACCGAGGCGAGCGCCTGGGCGGTGACCCTGGCCCGCACGGTCGAGGCCCAGACCGGCCAGAACCCCGACCGCCTGCGCCGCCTGCTCGACGAGTGCCTGCGGGCCGCGGGGCTCGAGGACGAGCGGGGCGTGCTCGGCGAGCCCAAGCCGGGCGGTCAACAATCGGATGACCCGGCGGCGTCGCTGTCGGAGTTCGTGCAGCGTCAGCGGGCGCTGCGGGAGAAGTACGGCCGGGCGGGGACGACCCGGCTGGGCGGATCGTGAGAGTCAGGCCCGCCGGAGGCGGGCCGCGGGAAGGCCGGGTCGCACGGACGGGCTGGACGCCCCGCGACCCCGAAGCGAAGAGCAGGAGCGCGTCGTGATCGGAATGCTGCACCCGGCCGTGGAAGAGATGATCGTGCTGGCGTCCCGGCGGGGATGGATGAGCTACGAGGAGCTCAACAACGTCCTGCCCGACGAGATGGTCGAGACGCGCACGCTGCACGACCTGCTCACGCGGATCGACCGCGAGGGTGTCGAGCTGATCGACGAGATGGAGTTCCGCGCCCGCGCCTTCCGCGCCGCACGCTCCGGCGAGCCCGTCATGGTCCACGCCCCGCTCTCCGGGGCGTTCCGGGCGATGTCGGTCAGCGGCGGCGAGCACCTGGGCGAGGGCGAGCGCCTCCGCGGGCGGGTCAACGCCGTCCACTACGAGAACGGCACCACGATCAAGCCCAACGAGCTGCGCCGCCTGACCGGCGAGCAGGGCGACGCCTTCGACGGTCGAGAGGCCGAGCGGGACGTCGACGAGGCCAAGCGCCTCGACTCCGAAGCGATCCAGCGCGACCTCGACGAGGCCGAGAGCGAGCCGGGCGCCAAGCGCATCGACGACCCGGTTCGGATGTACCTCTCCCAGATGGGCTCGATCCCGCTGCTGACCCGCGAGGAGGAGATCCGCCTGGCCAAGAAGATCGAGACGACCCGGATCATCTTCCGCCGCCGCTGCCTGCAGTGCGACTACGTCGTCTCGATGGCCGTCGGCGTGCTCCGGAGCGTCTCGGCGGGCGAACTGCCGTTCGACCGCACCCTGCGGATCTCGACCCTGGACGAGAACGCCAAGGACAAGCTGGCCCAGCGCATCCCCGGCAACCTGCCGACGATCGAGAAGCTGCTCGAGCTGAACAAATCCGACTGGGAGGCGATCGAATCGCTCCGCGGCGACGACGGGCGGATCGGCAACAAGAAGCAGGCGGCCGCCCTGCGCGAGCAGATCGAGACCCGCCGGCGTCGCATGGCCGCCCTCATGGAGGAACTCTGCCTGCGCACCGGCCGGATCGTCCCGCTGATGCGCAAGCTGCGCTCGATCTCGGAGAAGATGCACAAGCTCGAGGCCGAGATGCTCCAGGCGGCCCGGTACCCCAAGAGCCACGACGCCGACGACCTCGAGGTGATGCGCGAGGAGCTCGACGGCCTGCGCTCGCTGGTGCTCTGCGAGCCCGACGAGCTCTCCGCCAAGGTCAAGTGCATCAACACCGTGTTCTGGGAGTACGAGCAGGCCAAGCGCGACCTCTCCGGCGGCAACCTCCGCCTGGTCGTCTCGATCGCCAAGAAGTACCGCAACCGCGGCCTGGGCTTCCTGGACGTGATCCAGGAGGGCAACACGGGCCTCATGCGGGCGGTGGACAAGTACGAGTACAAGCGGGGCTACAAGTTCTCGACCTACGCGACCTGGTGGATCCGCCAGGCCATCACCCGCGCCATCGCCGACCACGCCCGCACCATCCGCATCCCGGTCCACATGATCGAGACGATGACCCGCCTGCGCAACATCCAGAAGGAGATGCTCCAGCGCACCGGGCTCGAGCCGACGATGGACGAGCTGGCCGAGAAGGCCCAGCTGGCCGAGCACGAGGTGCGCCGCATCCTGCGGATCGGGCGCCACCCCGTGTCGCTCGACCGGCCCGTGGGCGAGAGCGAGGACTCGAACTTCGGCGACTTCATCGAGGACACCAACCAGACCAGCCCGGTGGACACCGCCACGCAGGAGATGCTCCGCCAGCGCCTCGAGCAGGTCCTCAAGACCCTGACCTACCGCGAGCGGGAGATCATCAAGCTGCGCTACGGCATCGGCGACGGCTACACCTACACGCTCGAAGAGGTCGGGCGGATCTTCAAGGTCACCCGCGAGCGGGTCCGCCAGGTGGAGGCCAAGGCCATCCGCAAGCTCCAGCACCCCGTCCGCAGCCGCAAGCTGCGCGGCTTCGTCGAGGAAGACGACGCGGTGGTGTGAGGGGAAGAGACGACGGAGCGTAACGGCCTTCGCGTTCGGAGCCAACCCGGCGACACCCCTGCGCGATCCGCGTGATCCCGGCGCCCGCTGCGTTGCCGCTTCAACCCCGCCGGGCGGTGGTCGGGTCGAATGCCATGACCATCGTGGTCGGCACGGCGGGGTAGGGCACCGCCACCCGGAAAAGGTCGAACGACTCGGCGCTCCAGCCGAGCACGCCCAGCGCCTCGTCCACCGCGTCGCCGAAGCGGGGGGCCTCGTCGACGGCCAGGGCGTCGGCGGAGACGCGGAGGATCTCCAGCTCGGGGGCGTTGGGCAGCTCGTCGGCGGGCTGGTGCGTGCTGCCGAGTTCGGAGGCGAACAGGTCCGACAGCATCGACACCCGCGGCGCGGACCGGGCGAACATCTCCTTGTGCATCAGCACGTCGAAGACGGCCATCTGCGCCGGGATCCGCACGCCGAACCGCATCCGCAGCGGCGGGTCGCCCTCCTCGGCGAAGCGCGGCTGCATGGCGCGCACCACCTCGCCGGTGATCAGGTCGAACCGCCCGCGCTTGCCCACCGGTCCGGGGCCGAGCTGGAACTCGACCGCCCCGTGCGGGCCGGGCACGCGGTCGATCGCCGGCAGCGGGTCCGTGCAGTAGGTCCCCATGATCGGCAGCCCGTCGCCGGGGTTCATGCTGCCCAGCGCGGGGTCCACGGGCTCGCGCTTGAAGGCGGCGTCGACGCCCTCGGGCCGGCGCAGCGTCGTGCGACCGACGCGCCACGGCACGTGCTCGCGCAGGCGCTGGCAGCCGATGATGCCGCGGATGGACGCGACGTCCATGGTCTCGCCGCCGGCCGATGGGTGGACGATGTAGGTCAGCAGGTTGGCGCGGGTCTCGATGCCCCAGATGTAGCGCGAGCCCTGGTAGGCCTGGCGCCGGTGCTCCAGGGCCGCCCGCTCGTCGCTGCTGTGGGCGGCCAGCAGGGTGTCGAAGCCGGCGCGGTTCTCGGCGTGGCGGGTCACGCAGCGGTGGAAGGCCTCGCCCGCCCGGGTGACGCTGGCGGCGGCCTCGGCCGACGCGCCCGCCCGGCGCAGCCCCTCGGCGATGATGCCCACCCCCGCACGCCCCGGCACGAACAGCGCGGCCGCGAAGGGGTCGTCGTTGACCAGCACCCAGTGCAGCTTCCAGCCCAGCTTGGTATCCAGGCCCAGGTCGCGGGACAGGTCCGCCGGCGGGCGCGAGCCCTGCTCGCCCTCCTCGCCCAGCGCGGCCCGGACGGCGTCGCGCAGCCCCCCGACCACGGCCCGGACCTCGGACTGGAAGCTGTGCTCCCCGGGCTGGGTCCGGCTTGCGGCGTTGGTCGCGGTGGACATCGCCCAAGGATACGCGGGCGGGCCGGCGCCCGTCAGACCGCGATGGTGAAGCCGTGCTCGCCCGGCACGACGCGGGCCTCGACGGCGAACTCGCGCTCGACCAGCCCCGAGACGCGCCGGCGCAGGTCGGCCAGGTAGGCCCGCACAGCGGCCTCCTCGCCCTGCGCCTCCAAGCACACGGTCCCGTCGGGCTCGTTGCGGACCCACCCGGTGACCGGGTGGGTGCGGGCGGTGTCGCGGGCGCGGGCCCGGAAGCCCACGCCCTGCACGCGGCCCTGGAAGACGACGCGGCGGCGGATCATGCCGGATTACTAGCAGGCCCGCGCCCGCCGCGTCTCGGTTCATCCACGCAACCGACAGGGCGGGGCGGGACAACCCGAACGGCACCCGAGCCCCGGGCGGGCGATCGCGTGGGAACGGTCAAGATCCTGTGCACACGCGGCCCGGCCACGCACGCGCCGTACGCGGGGCGGTACACTGTCCGCAAGGCAAGGAGGCCGACGGATGACGATGAGCTACGGGGCGCTGTGCTCGGATTTCTACGTAAACATGAAGCTGGGCGTCCGCATGGAGCTGCCGCGATCGCGTGAGCCCGTGCTGGAGCTGTTCGAGCGGATGCGGCGCGAGTACCCGAAGATGGCCTCCTTCCGGCGCTACAAGGACGAGCTGGCGCTCGAGAGCGCCCCCGACGACGCCCCGCACCGCTGGATGGCGATCCGGGCCAACTCGGTGCGCACCGGCGTGGTCAACCCGACCGACGAGCACGAGATGCACGCGGTGCACCGCACGGCCGCGGAGGTGTGCCCGTACTACCTGAGCATCTCGCCGCTGGATCTCGAGTCCATCGAGCTGCTGTACGGCTTCGACCTGACGGCGCGGGGCAACCACGACGAGATCGTGGCCCAGGCCCTGCTGGCCGGCTCGCCGCTGGCCGGCCTGCTCGACGCGGCCGAGGCGCGGGTGCACGACTGCCAGCCGGTGCTGGGGCTGACGTTCGGCTCGGGCGGGATCCAGTCGACCATCGAGGTCAAGACGCGCACCCCCAAGGGCGAGGGCGCGGGCGAGCGGTCCGGCGAGCCGATCTCGCTGTACGTGACGGTGCGGACGAGCGAGCCGATCACGGACCTGAAGGTCATGGTCCAGAAGGTCGACGAGCTGGCCGAGCGCGGCCGCTCGCTGGTCGACTCGCTGGCGATCCCCAACCTGCTGGTGCCCCTGCGCGACGAGATCGCCTCGGGCAGCCTGTGAGTGCGCCGGCCCCCGCCGGCGCATAAAGTGGGCGCGTGATGACGATCGCCAACACGCCGGTGTCCTCGGTGCTGCTCTGGGTGGGGGTGCTCATCGCGGTGATCCTGGTGGGATCGCTGGGGGTCTTCGCCCTGCGCCGGTCGGTGCTCGGCGACGCGCCGGCGTCTGGCGACGACGCGGGCCTGATGGACCAGATGCGACGCATGGTCGAGCGGGGCGAGATGACCCAGGACGAGTACGACAAGGCCCGGCGGACCATCGTCGAGAAGGCCCGGGCCGGGTTCGACGCCCGCCCGCCAGCGCCCCCGTCCGCCCGACCGCCACGCGGCCCGGGTGGGGATCCGGGGTCCGGCGGTCCGGACGCGGGGCCCGGGGCGACCCCTTGAACGAGTGGTTCGTGTGCGCACGGGGTCGGGACCGGCGGGTGGGTCTGTGAGGGCCAGATCGGGTTCTGGGCGGGCCGATTCGTGGGACGCGAGATGGGCGGGCATATCGGGGCTGTCTACGCTGTTGGTCGAGGGATTTGGCCGTCGGGACGGCCCCGATCGCAGGGATCGAAGGCGATTCCGATTGAGCCGGGCCTGTCGGTTGGCCGATACCCCTCCGTGTCCGCCCGCAGGCGGCAGCAACCCGTTCCGCATCCACTTGAGGCCGCGATGACCAAAGCACGCCCCGGCGATTCCGTTCCGCCCACACCTGTCAGCGCGACCCGTTCCGGCCCGACCGCCGGGATCGACAGCCCCTCCGGCCCGTCCGGGGGCGGTAGTGGCGGCTCGGGCGGTGGGGGCGGCGGCTCCGGCGGTTCGGGCTCGGGGGGTGGCTCCGGTTCGGGCGGCGGTGGGGGTGGCGGCGGCGGGGGGTTCCGGGGGCGCAAGGTGACCACCTGCTCGTTCTGCGGCAAGACCAGCCGCGACGTGGGTCCCATGGTCGAGGGCCCGGGCGAGGTGTACGTCTGCTCGAACTGCGTGGACCTGTGCCAGAACATCTTCCGCCAGGAGCGCCGGCGCGTGTCCTCGGTCTCGGCCCAGCTCCGCGAGATCCCCGCGCCGCGTGAGATCGTCGATTTCATGAACCAGTACGTCATCGGGCAGCGCAACGCGAAGCGTTCGCTGGCGGTGGCGGTGCACAACCACTACAAGCGTCTGCTGCACGCCGAGAGCGACAACGCCAAGGACATCGAGCTGGACAAGAGCAACATCCTGCTGATCGGGCCGACCGGCTCGGGCAAGACGCTGCTGGCCCAGACCATGGCACGGCTGCTCAAGGTGCCGTTCGCCATCGGCGACGCGACGACGCTGACCGAGGCCGGCTATGTCGGCGAGGACGTGGAGAACCTGCTGCTCAAGCTGCTGCAGGCCGCGGACTTCGACATCGAGGCGGCCCAGCGGGGCATCATCTACATCGACGAGGTGGACAAGGTCGGCAAGACCTCCAACAACGTGTCGATCACGCGCGACGTGTCGGGCGAGGGCGTCCAGCAGAGCCTGCTGAAGATGCTCGAGGGCACCGTCGCCAACGTGCCCCCGCAGGGCGGGCGCAAGCACCCCGAGCAGCAGTACATCCAGTTCGACACGCGGAACGTTCTGTTCATCGTCGGCGGCACCTTCGTCGGCATGGAGGACATCATCCGGCGCCGCCTGGGCAAGACCAAGATCGGCTTTACCAGCCACGAGTCGGACCCCAGCCGCCCGTTGGGCAACGACAACGCCGAGCGCGAGTGGCTGCTCAGCCAGGTGACCAACTCCGACGTGGTCGACTTCGGCCTGATCCCCGAGCTGGTCGGGCGTCTGCCGGTCATCACGCCGCTGATGCCCCTCAGCGACGACGCCCTGGTGCAGATCCTCACGGAGCCGAAGAACGCGATCGTGCGTCAATACCAGCACCTGTTCGCGCTCGAGGGCGCGAAGCTGACCTTCACGGACGACGCGCTGCTCGCGATCGCCCGCAAGGCGGCAAAGCGTTCCACCGGCGCCCGCGCCCTGCGTGCGGTGATGGAGGACGTGATGACCGACCTGATGTACGACCTGCCCGACATGGACAACACCAACGCCGAGTACGTCATCGACGCGGGCCACGTCGAGAACCGCCGCACGCTCAAGGAGCTGCGGGTGGCCAAGGCCCACACGGCCTGACCCCGGCGCCGACCCTCGAGGCGCTGACCCACGAAGAACAAACGCCCCACGATCGCGGGGCGTTTTTCGTTGGTCGATCGCGTGCGCGGATTGCGCCGCGGCTTAGGCGTCGTTGAGGGGGGTGGCGACCATGATCTCCTCGCCGCCGGCGATGACGGCCGCGAGGGCGTAGACCGTCACGTCGGTATCGAGCACGCCCCGGGCGGCGCTGGGACGCCGGGCGAGCAGATGCAGATAGGCGTCGTCGTATTCGCGCGGGTCGGCCGAGGGGATCGCGATGCCCGGCTCGGCGCGGATCAGCAGGCCGAGGTTGGCCCGGGCCCACGCGGAGGCGGCGAGCAGGGCGGCCACGGCCTCGCCCGCGCCGCGGTCGTCGGTGCAGACGGCGTGCAGGCGACCGGAGGCATCGCAGGCGAGCTCCACGCCCGGGGCGGCGGGGCAGCGGGCCTCGACGGGGGTCAGGCCCTCGATCAGACACGCGAGCGGCTCGCGGAGGCGGGTGATGCGGACCTCGGCGGGCGGCTCCGACGGCGCGTTCGTCGCCCCGGCGAGGACGACGACCTCGGGCGCGGGGGCCGGGACGGTCCCGGGTTGGGGGTCCGCGGGCTCATCCTGGTGGTGCTCGGTCAGGCGGAGGCCGGCCGGGTGGGCGGGTGTCGTCGCGGTGGGCGTCGGCCGGCGGGGGCGGTCGGGGGCGCCCAGGAGCGCGTCGAGCACGCCGGTTGCCGCGTCGTCGGCGTCGGACCGGCAGACGGTCACGGTGCCGGTGGCGTCGATGCGCCCCGAGGCGTCGAGGATCTCGACGGGCCGGTCCAGGAACGCGGTGCACGCCCGGGTGATCTTCTGGCGGGCCGCGTCGATCTCGGGTCCGGGGTTGCCCATGACGGCGACTCGGACGCGGGGGCCGGCCTCGGGGTCGAGCCGGTCGTCGAGCGTGGCCACCAGCGTCTTGATCAGCCGGTAGGACGCGACGACGGCGGCCTCGTCGGCGCCGGTCAGGATGGTCACCTCGTCGATGCCGGCACGCTCGAGCAGCTCGGGTTCGGCGGTCTCATCGACACGCAGCACCACGCGGCTGGCGGCGGTGGTGGCGATGGTCACCCCGTCCTCGACGGAGTCGACGGGCTCGATCTGGGCCGCGGTCCGGCCGGTGATCACGTCGATGGACACCGAGCCCCCCGCCGAGCGGACGAGCGCGACGGTTTCGGATCGCTTGCGTGCGGACAGGCAGGCGTACTGGCGAACCCACAGCGAGGCGCGGACGGGCAGGTGCCCGAGGATGACTAGTTCGACCACCGGGCGTTCGGCACCCGGCTCGGAGGTGTCGTGGGCGTCCGGGCGCTCGGCGCGGACCGCGCTGCCCTCGAAGCGGCCCCGTTCGGGCCGTTCTGGTCGGGCGGGGGTGGGGGGGATCGGCTGGTCGGCGGCGGCCGGGCGATCGTCACGGGCGCTCTGGGCGGAACCCATGGGCGCCGGGGCGTACGGCGCGTCGCCCAGAAAGAGCTCGGCCAGTGCGTCGTGCTCGGATTGCTCGGTGCCGGTGAGCCGGATGTTGGGGCGCGCCGTCGGCGGCGTGTGCGGGGCAGGGGGGTCGGTGCGGTCCATCGTGCGAGCCTCCGCTCGGATCCACCGGCCGTCCGGGCCGGGCGCGCTGGTCAGGTTACCACCGCGAGGTTGTTTTCTCCGCCGAGTCCGTTGCCGACGCGGGCCGGATTGTACGGGTCGCACTGCCACACGCCGTCGATCACGAGGCGGTATTCGTAGCGTCCGGGCGGGGCGTCGATCCGTCGCTCGAAGATACCCAGTTCGTCGCGCCGTGTCATCTGGCCGCGGTCCGGATTCCACCCATTGAACGAGCCCGCAACCGCTACAGACCGGACCCCCGCGCAAGGATGGACCAGGAGCAGCCCGCCAGCGACGGGGCGGCAGCCCCAGAGGTGGCGGATCTCGCCCGCCTCGGCCGGGGCGACCGGATCCGGGGGGTCTTCGATGAGTTCGATGGCCACGGCCCGGTGGGGCATGAGGGAGCGTCGGGGCGGGCCGGTCTGGGGCCGGGCGGCGGTCATGGTGGCCGCCTTGAGGGCCATCTCCTGGGCCCGGGACATGGTCGGGGCGGCCGGCGGGGCGGAGGGGTCGGCCAGAGTCGGCTCGGACGTGGACGACGCGGGCGTGTCGGGGCCACGTTCATCGGTGCCGGGCTCGGGGCGTTCGAGGGCGGCGTGCTCGATGAGCCACTCGCACAGCGAGCCGTAGTCGCCGGCCCCCATGGAGCCGGGGGCGTGGTCCTCGACCGGGCGTCCGAAGGAGGCGGCCTCCTTGACCTCGGGATCCAGGCGGATGACGGTGGGGATGACCGCCGCCCCGAACCGGTCGCGGAGGTCGTCGAGCAGGTCGCGGGCCAGCGGCAGGGCGGGGTCGTACATGGTGGCGAGCAGGCGGATGCGGGCCTCGGCACCCACGTGACGGACGACGGATCGGGCCGTCTGGATCTGCTTGCCCGCCCCGCGGAGGCTGAAGAAGCTGGTCTCGACGGGGATGAGCACCTCGCTGGCGGCGGCGAGGGCGTTGTAGCTGAGCAGGCCGATGGACGGGGGGCAGTCGATGACGACCGCGTCGTAGCGTCGCAGATGGCCGGCGTTGGCGGCCACGTCGTGCTCGGCGCTGTTCGGCGCGGGGTCGCGGGTCAGGCGGTCGATGACGGTCGCCAGCCGGTTCTGGGGGTTGTCCATGTCGGCCAGCCCGCCGCGGGCGGCCTCGAGGCCGGCGAGTTTCATGCGGCTGGGCAGCAGGTCGAACCCGCGGCCGATGCGCCAGAGGAGGCGGTCTCGGTCGAGGGGGGCGTTCTCGCCAGCGCGGAGGGCGTCGGCGACGTCGAGGTCCATGCGGTCCTCGGGCACGCCGAGCCCGGCGGCGCAGTGTGCCTGCGGGTCCAGGTCCACGAGCAGGGTGCGGAAGCCGCGCCGGGCGAAGCCGGCCGCCACGTTGATGGCGCTGGTGGTCTTTCCGCAACCGCCCTTCTGGTTGATGATCGCGATAGTGCGCATAGGGGGGGAGCCCTCGGGCGACGAACGCCGTCCGAACTGATGTCGGCTCCGATAACGGAGAAACTCCAAGTTTCTGTGGGGACGCGGCTTGCTGCCTGAACCGGGGGCGGGCGTTTTCCTGTGGTGCGCAGGGGACTTGCCGCGCGGGCCCGGCGGTGAAATCAGGCGCGGACCGCGTCGAGCCCGGCGCGGATCCAGGCGGGGTCGGGGTCTGGCACGACCTCGCAGCGCCCCCGCCCGGTCGGCAGGATCAGGCGCAGCGCGCCGCCGGCGGCCTTCTTGTCGGCGCCCATGCGGGCGAGGATCTCGTCGTTGTCGGGCAGGCCGCGGACGCGGGTGGGCAGCCCGATGGTGTCGAGCATGGAGCGGAGTTCGTCGCCGACGGAGGCGTCGCAGCGTCCGGCGTGCTCGGCGCAGCGGCAGGCGGCGACCATGCCCAGGGCGACGGCCTCCCCGTGGTGGAGCGGCGCCAGCTCGGGGTGGGCGGGGTCGGGGGTCAGGTCGGGCAGGGTCTCGATGGCGTGGCCGAAGGTGTGGCCGAAGTTGAGCAGCATGCGCACGCCGCCGGCGTGGCCGATGGCCTCGCGCTCGTCGCGCCGCACGACCTCGCCCTTGAGCGAGACGGACCGCTCGATGAGCCGGTCGGTGGCGTCGCGCTCCCCGGCGAGCACGCCGGGCAGCACGGCGGCGGTCTCGGACATGATGTCGGCGCCGGTGATGCCGCCGGCGATCATGGCGTGCTTGACACACTCGGCCAGGCCGGAGCGCCGGTGCCGGTCGGGCAGCGAGTCGAGCAGACGCGTGTCCGCGGCGACGGTCAGCGGCTGGTGGAACGCGCCGACCATGTTCTTGAGCAGGCGGTTGCCGGCGGGGACGCGGACGGTCAGGTTGACGCCGGTCTTGCCGCCCACGGAGGCGTCGACCATGGAGAGCAGCGTTGAGGGGCACTGCACGACGGGCACGCCCCGCTGGTAGGAGGCGGCGGCGAAGCCGGCGAGGTCCCCGACGATGCCGCCGCCGAGGGCAACGACCGGGTCGATGCGGGAGTGGCCCGACGCGCCCATGGCCGAGAGCAGGCGCTCGAGGGTGACGATGGACTTGTCCTGCTCGGTGGGCGTGACGCGGGCGACGGTGGCGTTCAGGCCGGCCTGGGCGAGTTCAGCGACGAGCTCGTCGCGGAAGACCCCGGGCACGCCGGTGTCGGCGACGATGAACGCGCGGTTCGGGCGGGGGCCCAGGGCGGCCCGGATCTCTCCCGGGATGCTCAGGATGGCGCCCGGCCCGATGTGCACGGTGTAGGACCGCTCGCCGAGATCGACTCGCACCGTCCGCGCGTTCATGGCCCGGGCTCGCCCTTGCGGTTGGAGGGGGGGGCCGGCTCGACGCGGGGCGCGTCCGCCCACATCGACTCGAGGTCGTAGTAGGCGCGGGCGTTGGGCTCGAAGAGGTGGACGACGACGTCGATGTAGTCGGCCAGAAGCCAGGTGGCGTTGTCGTCGGCGGAAACGCGGGCGTGGGCGGTGCCGAAGGTCTCCGCGACTTCCTTGAGGTTCTTCAGGGCCGACTGCATCTGGCGGTCGGAGGTGCCCGACCCGATGACCAGGCAGGTGGTGACCGTGGTCAGGTCGGCGATGTCCAGGATGACGACGTTCTCGCACTTGTCGTCCAGGAGCGACCGCGCGAAGGCGGCCGCCAGGGCGTGGGCGCTGGCGCGGTCGAGCACCCCCGGCTCGCCGGAGGTGGTGGCGCCGCCTCTGGCGCTCCCTCTGGTGGCCTTCTTCGGGGCCTGTTTCGGGGTGGTGCCGGGAGGGGTCGGTGTGGGCTCGTGGCCTTGGGTCATGGACGACTTTAGGTCCGCTTGGGGGTGGGCGTGACCCACAGCGAGGACCGCCACGAGCCCGCGCGGGCGATGGTGCCCTCCGGATCGAGCGTGTGCTCGCACAGCGTGCGTCGGGCCTGCTCGGCGGACTCGTCGGAGGAGCCCAGGCAGAGCAGACGCCCCCCGGGCCGGAGGACTCGGACGATCTCGTCGAGGGTCTTGAGACGCTCGTTGGCGTTGGTGTCGTCGCGGAAGGGGTCGGCGGCGACGATGGCGTCGAAGGCGTTGTCGAGCTCGCCAGAGAGCGTCTCGACCCAGCCGAGCTCGAAGCCGAGCTGGTCGGCGGGGTAACGCTGGCGGGCGAATCGGACGGACTCGCCGTCGCGGTCGAGGGCGACGACGCCGCCCGACGGTCCGGCGAGGTAGGCGAGGTGGCGGGCGCCCGCGCCGGTGCCGCAGCCGAGATCGAGGACCCGGTCGCCGGGTTTGACGACCTCGTCGAGGGCGCGGACGAGTTCGGCGCGCGGGTCGGGGGTCAGGTCGTCGTAGATGCGCGTGGGGGTCGCCCGGATGCGGAAGGGGCGCTTGCGGGCGTCGGACTCGGGGAAGCGGACCTCGAACTCGCGGACGCCGGCGTCGGCGCCGAACGCCGGGCGGACGGGCCGGGCCCGGCGCTCCCGGTACTGCACGCCCTCGACGGTGACGGTGCGCCCGGGGCCGAGGCTGGCCAGACGTGCGAACACGCGTCCGATGGCCGAGTTCCGCGCCGCGCGGGCGGGCGGGCGGGTGATCGGGTTGGGCTCGGGCGCGGCGTTCACGGGCTCACCACGCGGCCCCGCCCCGCGCAGGCAGGTCGAAGAGCGAGCGGGCGCGGACGGCGACCGGCGGCGACACACGCGGACGCGCACGCCCCGCGGGCCCGGGCTCGGTGTCGATCCACTCAGTGGGGCGGAACTGGCTGCTGACGGCGCACGCGGGCGGCGCGGCCGGTCCCCGTGGATCGGCATCGGTGTGGGCGGCGACGGCGCGCTCTGGCGTGTTGCACTGGCGCGAGAGGTGCAGGAGCACGAGGTGCTGCGTGGGGGCGATGTCGCGCGCCGCGTCGGCGGACTCTTCGTTGCTCAGGTGGCCGGACCCGCCCATGATGCGGCGTTTGAGGAACTCGGGCCGGTCGGACGCGTTCTGCATGATGGGGCAGTAGTTCGATTCGATGGCCAGTGTGTCCACGCCGGCGAGCAGGTTGATGAACCCGTCAGTCACACGCCCGACGTCGGTCGCGTAGCCGAGGTGGGCCTCACGATCGCCGCCGTCGCGGGCGACGAAGCGGAATGCGGCCACGCCGAGATCGTCGTGGGATTCGAGCCCGACCTCGGCGCCCAGCGCGTCGTCGATGGTGAGGGTGTCGTCGAAGGGCACCGTGTGGGCGCAGAGCAGGCCCGATCGCTCGGCGCGGCCGAGGTGGCGTCGGTGGATGCGCAGGCGGGCCCGCCACCCGCCGGGGCGGATGGCGCCGGGCCACCCCGGGTGGCAGTGGTCGCTGTCGAGGTGGGTGAAGACGATGTCGTCGACCTCGTCGGGGCGGATGCCGCGTTCGAGCAGCAGGCGCCCCGTGCGCCGCGGCGAGAGGCCGGCGTCGATGAGCACGACGCGCCGGGGCGCGTCCGGGTCGGGGCGTGCCACGAGGACGGCGCAGTTGCCCGACGAGCCGCTGGCGAGCACGCACAGCGACACCCCGACCGCCCGCGGCCCGACCGGTCGGCGGGGCTCGGCGTCGGGGTTGATCACACGTCGATCTCTTCCGGGGCGTTGGAGGCCAGGCGGTACCGCCGGCCGCCCACGGGGGTGATGGAGCGCTTGGTGTCGCGGACGAACTCGTACATGTGGTGCACGGCGGGGCTGTTCTCGCCGCGCCGTTCCAGCTCGCCGAGCAGCTCGTCGCGGGGGGGGTTGCGACGCAGCAGCTCGCGGTAGGCGCGGCGGACGGCGTCGATCTCGTCGCGCGCCATGCCGGAGCGCCGCATGCCGATGAGGTTGAGCCCGACGAGCATGTTGCGCTGGGCGGACATGCAGAAGGGCGGCACGTCGTTGGTCAGCACCGAGCCGCCCGAGCACATGGCCAGGCGTCCGACGCGCCCGTTCTGATGCAGCACGGTGCCGCCGGAGAGGATGGCCCGCTCGTGGACCTCGGTGTGGCCGGCGAGGGCGACGTTGTTGACCAGGATCGCGTCGTCGCGGACGATGGCGTCGTGGCCGACGTGGCTGTTGACCATCAGGAACACGCGGTTGCCGATGACGGTGGGCCGGTCGTTCTTGCTGGCGGCGTGGACGGTGGCGTGCTCGCGGATCAGGCAGTTCTCGCCGACGGTCACGCCAGCGGTGACGGCGCCGGGCTTGAACTTGTAGTCCTGCGGCTCGAAGCCCAGCGAGGCGTTGGGGTAGACGATCGTGCCGGCGCCGATGCTCGCCGGGCCGCTGATGTTCACGTGGGCGAGCAGGCGGACGCCGGGGCCGAGGGTGACCCGGCCGGTGAGCACGCAGAACGGGCCGATCTGGGCGTCGTCTGCGAGGTCGATGTCGCCTTCGAGGATCGCGGATGGATGCACGTTGGGCATGGGGCAAGTCTAGCGCGTGCCCCTAGGATTCACCGTGCCCGAACCGACGCAGCAACCCGTGCCCGACGACGCGCCGGAGGGGGGGGCGGTGCGACGGGACGCGGCCGCCGACGGGCGCGTCCTGCGTCTGGGCGTGATCCGGGCGGGGCGGTCCGCGTACCCGGAGGCGTACGAGCTGCAGCAGGCGCACCACGCCGCCGTGCTGGCGGGGCGGGCATCCGGGTCCGACGAGGCGGGTCGCGTGATCCTGACCGAGCACGACCCGGTGATCACGGTCACCCGCCGGCCCGGGGCGGCCGGGCACGTGCTGCTGCCCGAGGCGGCGCTGGCCGCCCGGGGCGTGGCGGTGTGCCCAACCGACCGCGGGGGCGACGTGACCTATCACGGGCCCGGCCAGCTGGTCTGCTACCCCATCGTGGACCTGAACCGGCTGGGCCTGCGGCTGCACGAGTACATGCGATGTCTCGAGGAGACCGTCATCCGCACCCTGGGCCGGTTCGGCATCGCGGGCGTGCGCGACCCGAGCGCCACCGGGGTGTGGGTGGCCGATCCCGGCGCGGGTGTTCCGGGGACGACCGCCAAGGTCAGCGCGATGGGCGTGCGGATCCGGCGGTGGGTGACCATGCACGGTCTGTCGCTGAACGTGGACCCGGACATGTCGCACTTCGGGCTGATCGTCCCGTGCGGGCTGGCGGGGCGGCCGGTGACGTCGATGCGCGCATTGAAAAACGACGCGTGCCCGTCGCTGGGCCGCGTCGCTGAGGTGCTGGTCACGGAGCTGGCGGGCGTGCTCGGCATGGAGGCGTCCGACCGGCCCGCCGAATGATCACGGCTGTTCGGCGGCGGGCTGCTCGGCGTCGGGCTCGCCCGCGTCCGTGGAGGGCGCCGCGGCCGGGGCGGAGGGGATCTCGCCCTCGAGGACGGAGCCGTCCTGCTCGGTGGGCTCGGGCAGCCCGAGCTTGGCGCGGACCTTGGTGGTCAGGTCGACGGACTCGGGCGGGGCCAGGAGCGGGCGGGCCAGGATCTCCTGCGCCACGCCGGTGACCGAGTCGGTCTGGATCAGGTCCGAGCCGGGGCGGGTGGCGAAGACGAAGTCCACGCCCGCCTCGGATGCGACGGTCTGGGCGGCGGCGTAGACCTTCTTGTATGCTTCGCTGATCTGGCCGGCGATGAGCACCTGCAGGTCGTACTGGTAGTTCTGGTAGATGGTCTGCATCTGCTCGCGGTTCTGCTGGAACTCGGCGATGAGCTGCTGGGCGTTGGGGTCCTCGGGGTTGGCCTGGACCAAGCCCTGGATCTCGGTGTTGCGGTTCTGGACGGCCTGGAGCGCCTGCTGGCCCTGGGCCTCGAACTCCACGCGGGCCGCGGTCTCGTCGGGCTGCATGACGAGCTGGTCAACCAGGCCGAAAACATCGACAAAGGCGATGCCCGACTGGCTGGCGTCGATGGTGCGTTCGGCGTCGGCCGGGCTGATCAGGGTCGCGCCGGCGAACGCGGCGGCACCGAGGGCAACGCCCAGGGTCAGGGTCTGCATGGAACGGGACATATTCGGCACCTCCTCGGGTGATTGATCGATCCTGGATTCCAGGTCGGGTTTCAGGGTCCTGTTGGGTCGGGGTGTCTGCTCCCGTCCGTCCCCGTACTGTACGGGTCCATCCCGGCCCGGTGGCGTCGCATCGTCGCCGGGGGCCGGAACCGCCGTTTCTGATTGCTTCCAAGCCCCGATCCCCTCCCAACACCCCGACCTCCCGAGTTCTTTCCCGTCCCCTGCGGGTGCCGAGCCGGGCCATGAGGAAACTTCATGCGTGACCCACGCCTCGACCGCCTCGCCGACGTGCTCGTCTCGTACTCGACCCGGATCAAGAAGGGCGACCTGGTGATGATCGAGTCCGACCCGGTGGGCCTGCCGCTGGTCGAGGCGGTGTACGAGCGGGTGCTCCGGGCCGGGGGCCACCCGTTCTGGAAGGCGTCGAGCGAGACGCTGTCGGACATCTTCATGGAGACGGCCGAGCGGCACCAGCTCGACTACTGCTCGCCGCTGGACCTGCACACGGTGGACACGCTGGACGCGCGGATCGTGTTCTGGGCGTCGCAGAACACCAAGCATCTTTCGGCGGTGGACCCCAAGCGCGTGGCCGCGTCGCGGGTGGCCCGGTCGGAGATCACCAAACGGTTCTTCAAGCGCACCGCCAACGGCAGCCTGCGGTGGTGCGGCACGCTGTTCCCCACGCAGGCGGCGGCGCAGGACGCGGAGATGTCGCTGTCGCAGTACGAGAAGTTCGTCTTCGACGCCGGCCTGCTGCACCTGCCCGATCCCGTCGCGGCGTGGCGCCAGATCCACGAACGCCAGGAACGGGTGCGGGAGTTCCTGCAGACGAAGAAGGTGCTGCGCTTCACCGCCCCGGCGGGCGACGGGGACGACGGCACCGACCTGACCGTGGACGTGAACCCCGAGAAATCGATCTGGATCAACTGCGCCGGCACCGAGAACTTCCCCGACGGCGAGGTGTTCTGCGGGCCCCAGGGCGCCGACGGGCGCGTCAACTACACCTTCCCGGCGGTGTACAACGGGCGTGAGGTCGAGGGCGTGCGTCTGGTGTTCCGCGGCGGGCGCGTGGTCGACGCGAGCGCGAAGAAGAACGAGGAGTTCCTCTTCGCGATGCTCGACCAGGACGAGGGTGCCCGCAACATGGGCGAGATCGCCATCGGCACGAACTACGCGATCAAGGACTTCTCGCGCAACACGCTGTTCGACGAGAAGATCGGCGGCACGTTCCACGCGGCGGTGGGGGCGGGCTACCCGGAGTCTGGCAGCCACAACGAGTCGGCGCTGCACTGGGACATGGTGTGCGACCTGCGTGCGGGCGGTGTGGTCGAGGCGGACGGGAAAGCCTTCCACAAGGATGGGCGATTCCTGATCGACGGCGCGCCGGCCCCGGTGTGACGAGTCGTCAGCCGGTGGCTGCGCCACCGAAGAGCAGGCCGATCATCGGCTCGTCCTCGGGCTGGCAGAAGATGTAGACGTGGTCGCCCTCCTCGAGCCGCGTCGGCCCGCGGGCGGCGATCAGGCGCTCGCCCCGGACGACCAGAATGGCCGACGCGCCCGGCGGGAACTCGATCTCGGCCAGGGTGGCGCCGCAGACGGCGACCGACGATTGGATGGGATAGACGCGGATGTCCCCGGCGAGGTGGCGGAGCGAGTTGAGCTCGATCGCGGCGGCCGGGTCGGGCCGGCCCGGGACCGACACCCCCAGCCGGCGTGCGAGCGGCACGATCGACGCGCCGGGGACCAGGGCGCTGAGCACGACGATGAAGAACACGATGTGGAAGACCCGGTCGCCCTCGGGCAGCCCGGCCATCACGGGGAAGGTGGCCAGGATGATGGGCACCGCGCCGCGCAGGCCGACCCAGCCGACGTAGGCCGACTCCTTCGCCTTCCAGCCGAACGGGGCCAGCAGGGCCATGACCACCAGCGGCCGGACGATGACCGCCAGCGCGAGCCCGAGCAGCAGGCCGACCCCGGCGACGGGCAACAGGCGCGAGGGGAACACGAGCAGCCCGAGCATGAGAAACATGCAGACCTGGCTCATCCACGCGGCCGCGTCGTGCACCCGCCTCAGCCCGGCGCGGTACGGCAGGCCCCGGCCGCCCAGCAGCACGCCGCACGCGAAGACCGCCAGGAACCCGCTGCCCTGGGCGACCGTCGCGAGCCCGTAGGCGAGCAGGGCTCCGGCGACGGTCACGACGGGGAACAGGCCGCCGGCGGTCAGGCGGCCGTGGATGAGCAGCAGCCTGGTCGCCCAGCCGGTGCCCAGCCCGACCCCGGCCCCGATCACGAGCTGGAGCGGCACCAGCGCGAAACCGAGCCAGAAGGACCCCGCCGACGCGGATCGGACGGCCTCGACCACGCCGAGGGTGAGGATGACGGCCATGGGGTCGTTGAGACACGACTCGACCTCGATGGTGTCACGGACCCTTTCGCGCAGCCGGAGGCTGCCGCCGCGGAAGACGGAAAAGACCGCGGCGGCGTCGGTGGAGGAGACGATGGCGCCGATGAGGAGGGCTTCGGTCCAGGTCAGCCCGGCGAGCCGGGCGATCCCCGCGACCAGCATCGCGGTGGCGACGACACCCACCGTGGCGAGCAGGCCGGCGGGGGCGGCGCTGCGGCGGATCGATTTCCAGGAGGTGTTCAGCCCGCCGTCGAAGAGGATCAGGATCAGGGCGATCGTTCCGAGCTGGAACGCGAACTCGAAGTCGTCGAAGGCGATCCGCCCGATGCCCTCGGAGCCGCCGAGCATGCCCATCACGAGAAAAATGAGCACGACGGGCACGCCGACGCGGTCGAGGGCGCGCGTGAACACCGCGCAGCCCGCCAAGAGCAGCCCGATGACCGCGAGGAACGCGGCGGTGGCGTGGGGTTCGGTCAGTGCCAGGAACACAGCCCCAACACTATGGTGGCGGGCCGAGGAAAAAACACACCCCGCGGTCCGGCCGAAGCCTTGTCCGCGGGGTGCGACTCGTGGGGTCTGGGTTGGTGTGGGCCGGGTTCGCGGCGGCGATCGGCCTGGTTACGGGCAGCCGTCCTGGAAGGCATCGAGGTAGGCGGCGATATCGAAGAAGTTCAGGTTGCCGTCCGAGTTGGAGTCGGCCGCCGGGTCGCCGCTGTTGAACAGCGTGAGGAAGTAGGCGATGTCGAAGAAGTCCAGCGAGCCGAAGGGGGCGGAGATGTCGGCCGGGCAGGGCTCGCCGGGATCGTCGGCCTGGTAAAGCGACGGACGGTAGTTGATCAGGGTGCACCGCATGCGGTAGCCCTGGTCCTCGGTGAACTTGTCCATGCAGCGGTCGTCGGAGTAGTCCATGTAGTTGTCGAAGGGCGCCGGCAGGCCGCAGGAGCTGCGCGAGCCGGGGCAGCCGAAGGTGGGGCTGCTCTCGGGGTTGGTGTCGGCGATGCGGTCGCCGTTGGCGGTGCAGCCGCCGTCGAACGTGTGGAAGAGGCCCAGGTAGTGGCCGACCTCGTGGGTGGCCGTGCGCCCGAGGTTGTAGTTCTGGATGGGCGAGTTGCGTCCGAACGCGGAGTGGAGGACGACCACGCGGTCGCTGTTGTTGCCGACGCCGCCCTGCTGGGGCAGGCCCGGGACGTAGCCGAGCGCGCCGCTGGCGGAGTTGGTGTAGATGTTCAAGTAGCGGTCCGGGTCCCAGGCGAGGCTGTTCCAGTAGTTGCCGCCGTCGTTGTACCAGGTGTTGTTGGTCGAGTAGGTGATGCCGGAGGTGGGGTTGCCCTGTGGGTCCTCGGTGGCGAGGAAGAACTCGATCTGCGTGTCGAAGCCCGGCGCGCCGTTGGTGCCGGAAAGGGCGAGGAAGTCCTCGTTGAGCACGTCGATCTGCGAGCGGACGCGGGACTCGGGGATGAATCCGGTGCCGTTGGTCCGCTGGATCACGTGCACCACGACCGGGATGCGCAGCTTCGCCACGCCCGGGGCGTAGGCGGGCGCGGTGGTGGTGTTGTTGTACGAGCAATCGGACGCGTTGCCCCGCGGGCCGGCCACGGGATCCACGGGTGCGTCGTGGGCGTGGGTGCCGCAGCGGGTGTCGTGTTGGTGGAAATAGCCCGAGGCGGCCACGGCCTCCCAAGAGTTGAATCGCACGCCGTCGGCGTAGATCTCCGTATCGGAAACGACATACCAGGACAGGTCGGCGGGCGCGTCCCGGAGGCCGGCGTCGGCCGGCTGGGGAGCCGGCACTGCGCCGGGGATCGAAACAAGGGCGGAGATGATCGCGCTGATCAGCATGCGGAGACTCCAGTGAGATGAGGGCGCATCACCACCGCCACGAGATTGCGGCAAACGCCTCAGAATTGAGAGCAAAGAAACCGACGAGCCCGAGCGGGCCCGGTCACACATACGCCCCGCACGCGGACACGGTTGCTCGGTGTTTCATCCCGGACCGGGCTTTCGGGGGATTCGCCCGTCCCGGACCGCCCGGCGGGCCTCGGCCGAGCGCAGGTCCACGCCGCACTCGGGGCAGGGCAGGCCGCCCGACGCGTTGCGGGGCAGCCCAAGGACCGAATAACCACAGAACGGGCAGGTGCCATCCGCATTCATGGCGGATTCGGACTCGAACACCGCGTCCCACACGTCGCCGACCACGCGCCGGGCGGTCTCGGCCTGCGCGGCGGGCACGACGATCTCAAGGATGCGAGAGCGTGGTGACGCCGGCCTGGATTCGGCCTTCAGGCCGCGCAGCCGCAGGCCATAGAGGACCAGGCGGACGTCGCTGTCCCGGTCGGCGGTGGTGACCACGGTCCGATCGTCGTTCACGGGCGAGCATATGACCGCGACAACCAAGGGCGGGCGGCCCCGCCGGCCCGTCCGGGCCGGGGCGTCGGCGTGGACGCATACGCTCCGGCCTTGGAGCACGACCCCGCCCACATCCCCGTGCTGTTCGCCGAGGTGGTCGAAGCGCTCGCGCCGTCGCCCGGCGAGACGCTGATCGACTGCACGGCCGGCCTGGGGGGGCACGCCGCCGCGATCGCCTCCCGCCTGGGCCCGGAGGGCCGGGTGGTGCTGTTCGATCTGGATCCGGGCAACCTCGAGCGGGCGACCGAACGGGTCCGGGCAGCCCTGAACCCGGGGGATCCGGCGTCGGCACGGGTGGTGGGGGTGCGCGAGAACTTCGCCCAGGCCCCGGCGTGGGCGGCCCGGGAGGGCGTGCGGGCGGATCTGGTGCTGGCGGACCTGGGCTTTGCCAGCCCGCAGGTGGACGACGCGGAGCGGGGGCTGAGTTTCCGGCGTCCCGGGCCGCTGGACATGCGCCTGGACCCTTCCGGCCCGGTGACGGCGGCCGAGTTGGTCAACTCGCTGGACGAGCGTGAGCTGGCGGACCTGATCTTCCGCTACGGGGAGGAGCGGCACGCCCGGCGGATCGCTTCCAAACTTGCAGCCGAGCGTCGGGTTGCGCCGATTATGACGACTGATCGGCTGGCTTCGATCGTCCGCTCGGTTGTCCCCCGCGCGTCCGGCTCCATCGACGGCGCGACCCGCACCTTCCAGGCGCTGCGGATCGCGACGAACGACGAGATCGGTTCGCTGGAGGCGCTGCTCGGCTCGATCGATCGCTGGAGCGGGCGGACGGATGAGGCGGGGTGCTGGCTGAACGCCGGTGCCCGGATCGCGATCATCAGTTTCCACTCGCTCGAGGACCGGCCGGTCAAGCACGCGTTCGCGTCCGTCGTGCAGACGGGGCGGGCGCGGGCGGTCACGAGGCGGCCCGTCACCCCCGGGGATGACGAGCAACGCCGCAACCCGCGCTCGCGATCCGCGAAGCTGCGGGTGATCCGGCTCGACGGCGGAGACGCCGGCGGGAACGATTGATCCAGCCCGCCAAGGACTCGGCGGGCGTTGGCACTCTGTTCAGGGATGACGCCGTGACCCGTGAAAGCAAGCTCGCGTTGATTATCGCCGTGACCCTCGTCCTTCTGGTGGGGGTGCTGCTGTCGGATCACCTCTCCGGCGCCACGGAAGCGGAGTTCGATCAGCCGGTGGCCCCCGCCAAAGCCGCCACGCCGGTCGCGGTGCTGCCCGGCGCGGGCGATCCGCTGCCGACGATCGTTGCGCGGCCCGCGACCCAACCCGAGGTCGTCCCGCCGGGGATGGACCCCGGACTGCTCCCGATCGAGCCGGTGGTGATCACGCAGGGGGCCGAGCCGGCCCCGCCGGCCGGCGGCGACCTGATCCGCAACGCGCTGGACGGCGCGACCGTGGCCGTACAGGGCACGATCGACGCCCTCCGGCAGAACGAAGCGCCCGTGCTCGCGGGGTTCGTCCGGGTGGACCCGAGCACGGTGACAGTTGTGACCGAATCGGACGCGGCGCGTCCGCCGGTCAAGCCCGTCGCCGAGCCGGAGCAGCTGCTGGTGCCGGTGGTGACCCGCACCGCCGTGCCCGCCTCCGAGGTGTCGTGGAAGACCCACACGGTGGTGTCGGGCGACAACCTGTACCGGCTGGCCGCGAAGTACCTCGGCGACGGGGACCGCTGGCCCGAGCTGCAGAAGATCAACGCCGACCAGCTCGGCGGCGAGGAGACGGTTCAGATCGGCATGGTGCTGCGGATCGCGCCGCAGGCGACCGCGCGGACGATTTCGACGACGACCGCCCGCTCGGAGCCCTCCAGGCGTGACGCCTCGCCGACGCGGACCTACGTGGTGCTCAAGGGCGACATGCTCAGCACGATCTCGCAGAAACTGCTGGGCACGACCCGGCGCATGAACGAGATCGTCGAGCTGAACGGGCTGAAGGACCCCGACGACGTCCGCGTCGGCCAGACCCTCAAGATCCCGGCACGATGATGAGCGCGGGCGTGTTCGCCAAGCTGGTGGTGCTGGTGATCGGCGTGGGCGGGTCGGCGGTCGGGGTGCTGGCGCTGCGCCAGTCCCGGCTGCAGGCGGCCCACGAGGCGGCCGAGGCGCGGCTGCGGATGCGGGCCCACACCGAGCGAACCATGGAGTTGCGGGCACAGATCGCCCGCCGGGTCACGCCCGAGGCCCTGGCCGCGTTCGCCGACGACCCGGACCTGATCCCCGCCATCGAGGCCCGGCACGGCGCGGCCGAGATGATCGACGGGGCCCGCGAATGGCCCGGTTCCGGCGGGGGACGCGCTCCGTGAGCATCGACCGGCACGCCAACCGGGTGGCGATGGGCGTCCGGGTGTTCTGCGCGGTCGCCTTGCTGGGCGTTGGGACTCGGGTGGCGCAGCTGCAGATGTTCCCGGGCGAGGACCTCCGGACGGCGATCGACGCGCGGACCAGCGGCTCGCGGATCGACCCGGTCCGCGGCGATCTGCTCGACCGGCGCGGCCGGGTGCTCGCCTCGACCCGCGTGGGCTATCGCGTGGTGATCGACCCGGTGGCCGCGGGCGACCAGATCGACCGCGTGATCGTGGCGCTGTCGGACCAGCTCGGGGCGAGGGCGGACGAGCTTGGGTCCCGCGTGATGCGGGCGGTGATCGAGAACGAGCGTCGCCGGGCCGGGGGGCTGACCCAAGCGGCCGATCCGGGCCTGGCCGACGCGATGGCATCGGCCGGCATCGGCACGCCCGCGGACCTGCTGCCCCCCGAGCCCGCGCGGGGCGGGGGCATCGCGGGGGCGGCGCGGAGCTGGCTGGCGGACGTCGGGCTGATCAAGCCCCGCCCGGACGCCGCGGGCGACCGCGGCCTGATCCGGTTCGTGCCGGTGTCGGGCCTGCTGGACCGGGATGAGGCGGACGCCGTGCGCGCCCTGCGCCTGCGCGGGGTGTTCGTGGAGCGCCGTTCGGTGCGCGAGATCATGGCGGGCGAGTCGCTCGCGCCGCTCGTGGGCAAGGTGGGGTACAAGGACTACTCGACGGACCGCATCGGCCTCATGGGCGCCGAGAAGCTCTACCAGGACCGGCTCGAGGGCGACCCGGGCATGCTGCGGTACGTGCGCGACGCGCTGGGACGGCCGCTGTGGGTCGAGCGGGGCGCGTGGACGGACGCCGACGGCGGCGTGGACATCCGCCTGAGCATGGACGCGGAGATCCAGCGGATCGCGGCCGAGGAGCTGGAGCGCGGCGTGATCGACGCGGACGCCGCGGGCGGCCGGGCGATCGTGCTCGACCCGCACACGGGCGAGATCCTGGCGATGGTCGACCTGATGCGCGAGGTGCCCAACGCGGTTGACGTGCCCTGGCACGACCCCGCATCCGGCCGGCCCCGCCCGAACATGCCCGAGGGCGTGCGGTTCAACGTGCTGCGCGAGGACCCGGCCCGCGGCGTCGAGCCGGCGCTGGCCCGCAACCGGTGCGTCGAGGACATCTACGAGCCCGGCTCGACGTTCAAGCCGTTCGTCTGGGCCGCGGCCCACGAGCTCGGCCGGCTCAAGCAGGGCGAGCTGGTCCGCACCGAGACCCGTGCCATCCGCACCTGGTACAACCGGCGGATCGAGGACGTGATCTTCCGCCAGGAGCTGACCTGGGACGACGTGCTGCGGTACTCCTCGAACATCGGCATGTACAACGTCACGGAGCGGCTGACCCACACCGAGCTGCGCGACACGGTGCTCTCGCTGGGATTCGGCGCCAAGAGCGGCATCGGCATCCCCGGTGAGTCCTCGGGCATGGTCACGGGCCGGCGGGACTGGTCCAAGTACACACAGACGTCGGTGGGCATGGGCTACGAGGTCGGCGTGACCATGGTGCAGATGGTGCGGGCGTTCTCGGTGTTCGCACGCGGCGGCGACGACGCGGGCACCATGCCGGGCGTGCGCCTGACCGCGGCGGGGCTGGACGAGGCCCGCCCGGGGCTGACCGGCGGAGAGGTGTTCATCGAGCGCATCTTCGATCCGGCGTCGGCGATCGCGGTGCGCGAACCGCTGCGCGAGGTCGTCAACTCCATGGAACGGGCGCGGCTGCGCAACTTCCCGGGCGACGTGCCGGCGCGGTACAGCATGTTCGGCAAGTCGGGCACGGCCTATATCGCCTGCACGCCCCCGCCGGGCATGCAGCGCCCGAGGGGCGCGACGGGCTACTTCAAGCAGTACACCTCGAGCTTCCTGGTGGCCACGCCGCTGGAGGACCCCGAGCTGGTGATCCTGGTGGTCATCGACGACCCGGGCCCGGCGTTGGTGGCCGACCGCCGGCACTTCGGCAGCCAGGTGGCCGGGCCGGTGGTGCGTCGCGTGGCCGAGCGGGTGCTGCCCTACCTGGGCGTGCCCGCCCCTCCGGTCGTGCAGGCCGACGCCGCTGTCCGATAAAACCCGCCCGAAGCCCCAACATCCCATGAAATGTCCCCATCCAAGGCCCGGTTCCGGGCGGACATGGTTGGAGATGAAACCTATTTCGTGTACACTGCCTGTGATGAGGGTCCGGCCTCACGGCGTGGTTGTTCACCCGCGAGCCCGGCTGATATCGAGAGACCCGAGGGAGATACACCATGCGTCAGATTCTGATGGCCGCCGCAATCGCGGCGCTCGCGGGCGGGGCCTCCGCCGACGTATTCAACGACAACTCCGGCAGCACCAACGACGGTGGCGACCTGGACGCGTTCTTCGCCGACCAGGGTTTCAACCATCTGGACATCGTGTCGGTGACGATCACCAACGACGCGACCAACCTGTACGTGGACATCCAGCTCAACGCGGACCTGGACGCGACCGCCTGGGGCAAGTACGCCCTGGCGCTCAACAACGGTTCGAGCCCGTCCGACGCCGGCAACGGCTGGGGCCGCAACATCGACTGGGCCGGCCAGACGATCACCCACTGGGTGGCGACCTGGGCCGACGACGGCGGCACCGGCATCGGCGGCCAGGTGTGGAGCTTCAACGGCGGCTGGAGCGAGACCGGCTCGCTGGCCGGTACCGACGACTCGCAGCACGCCGCGGGCCACCAGATCTTTACCGTGGCGCTGGCCGACCTGGGTCTGGGCTTCGGCGACGTGATGCTCTTCGACGTGGTCTCGACCGGCGGCGGTAACGACCCCGGCGTCGACCACCTGTCCCGCGCCGACGCGGCGACCAACGACTGGGGCACGACCTCCGTCGCCGGCAACTTCCTGGCCTACACCATCGTCCCCGCCCCCAGTGCGTTCGCGCTGCTCGGCCTGGGCGGTCTGGCCGCGGCCCGCCGTCGCCGCTGATTCCTGGTTCTTAACCAACGCATGTGGCAGGCCCGGGCACACACCGCCCGGGCCTGTCGCGTTTTGCGGCTCAGGGCGTGATCGGCGAGCGCCCCATCAGTGCGCGGTCCCGCCCGCCGGTACGGACGATGCGCCCGACGAACGCGCGGTACGCCGCGTCCATCGACTCGACCGATTCCTCGGGCCAGTAGCCCGCGAGCGCGCCCCCGCCCACGCGCCGGGTGCGCAGCAGCACCGCCTCCCGCTCGCCCGCGGACGCGGCGATGTGCTCGGCAAACCGGCCGGACTGGGCGTCCCGCAGCAGGCGTTCGAGCCCGGGGCGGCGGGCGCCGGCGTCGGACTCCATGAAGAAGTGCACGAGCGCCCAGCACTGGGCGTAGTAGTTCAGCGCGGCCGCACCGCCGCGGTCGGTGTCGAGCAGGTCCTGCGGGCGGTTGTTGACCAGGTCGGCCAGGGGGATGAGCGTGCCGTTCGCCGCGGCCGAGCGGAGCTGGTCGAACCGCTGGGGATTGAGCCAGGGCAGGAACTCGGGCACGTCCGGCTCGGACTCGCGCCAGCGGAAACCCTCGAGGTAGCACGCGATGCCCTCGTCCAGCCAGACGGGCAGCGGGTCGGCGAACGAGGTCTGGATGTGCTGGTGCCAGCCCTCGTGGGCGGCCATCACGAAGGTGTCCCGGGGGCCGAGGTCGTAGAAGATGCCCATGCCGTTGACGGCGTACCCACCCCGCTCGATCCGCAGGTAGGGGCGGGCCTGGTCACGCAGCAACTGGCGGGTCAGCGCGTCCCACTCGGTGCGCGAGGCGAGGACGTAGGTCTGCAGCGGCTCGGCCGGACGCACCAGCGGCGTGATCGCGTTGAGCCGGTGGGCGTTGGCCAACTCGAGGAACGGCGGCAGGCGGTGCAGCAGACGCCGATCGTTGACCGTGGTGCGCAGCTCGACCGAGGGCGTGGTCATCAGCCAGCCGGTGCGCCCTTGAAAGGTCCACGGCGTGCGCTCGGCGACGAAGCGGACCGGGTCAGACCCGGCCAGCGGCGCGTCGGGCTCCGGGCGCGGGGGCGTGGAGGCGCAGGACGCCACGTACGCGGCCGCGCACGCCGCGAGCAGCCACGCCACGGACCGCCGGATCAACCCAGGTCCTCGATCGCCTTGCGGATGGCGGCCGCGTCGCGTTGCTTGCCGGCCAGCTCGTCCCGCGTCTGCTCCACGAGGTGGGCCGGGGCCCGCTCGGCGTAACCGGGGTTGGCCAGGCGCCCTTCCAGGGCGGCAACGGACTTCTCGATCGAGGCCAGCTCCGTGCGGAGGCGATCACGCTCCGCGCTCGCGTCGACCGCGTCTGTCAGGTCGCTGAGCCGGTGCTCGGCGCCCTCGAAGGCGATGGCCGCGGAGTTGGACGGGGCCGCGTCGGTGGTGACGGTGGACACGCCGGCGAGCGTCTCGATCAGCGGCGACCAGCGGGCGATGTCGCCGGCGAGGTCCGCGGAGGCGTGCAGCGTGATGGGCCGCTTGGGCGGCACCTGCTTGGACGCGCGGACCTCGCGGATGGCGGTGACCAGCGCCCGCACGCGGTCGAAAGCGTTCTCGGCCACCTCGTCGCGGAGCGTGCCATCGGGCTCGGGCCAGCCTGACTGGCAGAGCGTCGCGTTGGACTTGGTCTCGGCGAAGGCGAAGCCCTCGATGGGCTTCGTGGGCAGGGCCGAGACCTTCTCGTACAAGGCTTCGGTGATGAACGGCGTGACCGGGTGCATCAGGCGCAGGATGGCGTCGAGCACCAGTCGCAGCACGGCGGGCTGGTTGGGGTCGGTCGCCAGCGTGGGCTTGATCGACTCCAAGTACCAGTCGCAGAAGTCCCGCCAGAGCAGGTCGTAGAGGGCGTCTGCGTAGTCCTTGAACTGGTAGTTGCGTTGGGCATTGTTGATGGCGGCGGTGGCCGCGGTCAGGCGGCTGAGCATCCAGCGGTCGGCCAGCGAGAGTTGCTGTGGGTCGATCGGGAACGCAGTGGAACCCTGCACCGGGTGCCGCTCGAGCATGGTCAGCGCGAAGCGGGCGGCGTTCCAGAGCTTGTTGCACAGGTTGCGTCCGATGTCGAACTTGGGGCTGGTGTTCTTGCCGGTGGTCGGGTCCTTCTCGACCGGCATGCGGACATCCTGCGTCTGCGTGGTCATCTGGCAGAGCGTGAACCGCATGGCGTCGGCGCCGTGGGATTCGATGATGTCCAAGGGGTCCACGCCGTTGCCGAGCGACTTGGACATCTTGCGTCCCTCACCGTCCTGGATCATGGCGTGGATGAACACGTCCTTGAAGGGGGCCGGGCCGGGTTTGCCGAGCGGGGCGTCGTTGGCGAGGAAGTAGCGGTTGAACATCGCCATGCGGGACACCCACAGCGTGATGATCTCGCGGGCGGTGGTCAGGACGGAGGTGGGGTTGAAGGCTTCGAGGAGCTTGGTGAAATCCTCGAGGCCGGTGTCTTTCGCGGCCGCATCGGCGTCGGGCCAGCCCATGGTGGACAGGGGCCAGAGGGCGCTGGAGAACCAGGTGTCGAGGACATCGGGGTCTTGGACGAACCCGTACTCAGACAAAAAGTCCACGATCTCGGTGTCTTCCGTTCGTACGCACACGGCCATCTTGGTGCCGATCAGCGGACTGCCGCGATCAGTAAGAGCCGGCGAAGGATCTGTTGGATCGATGGTGAGTCGTGAAGTCAATCGATCTTGTTTCCCCCATTCAGCCATCTTTGACTCGAACCGGTTAACCCAATCTTCTTCGCCTGCAACCGATCCACTCCACACCGGAATCCGATGCCCCCACCACAACTGCCGGCTGATGCACCAGTCCCGCAGGTTGTCGTGCCAGAACTCGTAGTTCTTGGCGTAGCGGGCGGGGTGGAAGGTCATGGTGGCGTCGCCGTGTTTGTTCAGCGGCGTGGACTCGGGCCACTGGGCCAGCGAGGCGTCGGTCCGCTGCTCCTTGACCACCGCCCGCTGCGCGTTGCCGCGCAGGCGGTCGTCGGTCACGCGGCAGTACCACTGGTCGCTCAGGTAGGGCTCGATCACCGCGTGGCTGCGGTACGAGTGTCCGACCGAGTGGCGGTGGGGGCGCACCCGCTCCAGCAGCGATCCCTCCTGGCCCTCGGCCACGCTGCGGGCCTTGAACTCCGCGACGACCCGCTTGCGGGCGTCTTCGCGGCTCAGGCCGATGAACAGCTTGGCGTCGCCGATGTCGGTCCAGCCGTGCTTGTCGGAGATCGAGGCATCGGGCGCCATGACGTTGATCAGCGTCGTGCCGGCCGAGCACTTCTCGACGATCGTCGCCTCGTGGCGGCGTCCGAGTTCGTAGTCGTTCGGATCGTGCGCGGGCGTGACCTTGAGGAAGCCGGTGGACATCTGCGCCTTGGCGTCGTCCTCCGGTCCGCCGTACTTGACGGGCAGGACGACGTAGTCGTCCTCGATGATGGGGATGCGCCGTCCGACGATCGGCAGCTCGCACAGCAGACCCTTGAGCGACGGGGCGCGGGGGTCCTTGGGGTTGACGGCCACGGCCACGTCGCCGAGGTAGGTCTCGGGGCGGGTGGTGGCGACGGTGACCCAGGCCTGCTCGTCGTCGGGGTGGGTGTCCGCGCCGGGGTAGCCGCGGGCGGCCAGCTCGCCCCAGGTCACCGGGCTGTGGTCGCCGGCGTCGGAAGGATGCACGAGCGGGTAGCGCAGGTCGTAGAACGCGCCGTCCACCTCCTCCATCTCGACCTCGTCGTCGGCCAGGGCGGTCTGGGTGACCGGGTCCCAGTTGACCAGTCGCTTGCCGCGCTCGATCAGGCCGTCCTTGAACAGGCGGAAGAACGCTTCGCGCACGGCGCGGGCGCAGACGGAGTCCATCGTGAACCGCTGACGCGGCCAGTCGCACGAGCAGCCCATGGCCATCAGCTGCTCGGTGATCCGCCGCTCGTACTCGTCCTTGAAGGCCTGGACCTCGGCGGTGAACTTCTCCCGCCCGCCCTCACCCCGGGCCTCCAACACGCGGTGCTCCGCCAGGGCGGGCTTGCCTTCGGACTTGAGGCGCTTGTCCACCACGGTCTGGGTGGCGATGCCGGCGTGATCGGTGCCGGGCATCCAGAGGGCCTCGAAGCCCTTCATCCGGTGGGCGCGGGTCAGGATGTCCTGGATGGTGTTGTTGAGCGCGTGCCCCAGGTGCAGGGCGGCGGTGACGTTGGGCGGGGGGATGAGGATTGCGAAGGGCTTGGCGGCGCCGGACAGCACCCGGTCGGGGTCGGCGTGGAAGGCATCGGCCTCCTGCCACTTGCGCCAGACGGCCGGCTCGGTCACCGCGGGCGTGTAGGCCTTGGCGAGGGATTCGGGCGGCGAGGCGGGGGGGTGGGCGGGGGGCTGGGTGGTCATGGCGTGTCCCGGTCTCTCGGCCGGAAGGGGCCGAAACCGGGTGCCCGGCTCACGCTTCCGACTCAGATATCAGTGTAGGAGACCGATACTGTCTGGTATGACCGCACGCACCCCCCGATCGGCCCGCCGCACCCCCCGCTCGTACCGTGCGGGGCTGGGACGCGCGGGCGGGATCGTGCTCGGGCTGGCGGCCCTGGGCGGGGCGGGCTTCGCGGGCTGGACCATCTACCGCGTGGCCGCAGCCCCCGCGCCCGAGCGCCCGACGACCCCGGAGGGCCCGGGCATCGCCGACACCCAGACCGTCGAGGCGGTCCTGGCGACGGTCAAGCAGCTCATCAACGACGGCCAGCCGAGCGCGGCCGAGACGGTGCTGTCCAAGGCGGTCCGCCAGTTCCCGGCGGATCAGGACCTTCGCCTGTCCTACGGCGACCTGCTCATGAGCCGGCAGCGGTGGTCCGAGGCGTATGACCAGTACGTGGGGGCGATCGAGCTGGGCCCGGTGCCCGCGCCGGTCGAGTTCTCGGCGGGCACGCTGGCGAGCATGACCGACCGCCCGACGCTGGCCGCGGCCCACTTCGCGGCCGCCATGCGGCTGGACCCGGGCGAGCCGAACTACCCGATGTACCTGGCCAGCACGCAGCTCAAGCTCAACCAGACGAACGAGGCGAAGGCCTCGCTGGCGATCGCGGCCCGGATGGCGCCGGACAGAGTGCAGGTCTGGGGCATGCTCGCGCAGATCGCGCTGACCGAGAACAAGCTGGAGATCGCGGCCCAGCACGTCGAGAAGGCTCGCCGCATCCAGCCCGCGTCCCCCGTGTGGCTGCTGATGGACGCCAGGATCCGCAAGCGCCGGGGCGAGCCGGAGCGGGCCCTCGACCTGCTCCACACGCTGCCCCAGCAGGAGTTGGACCAGCCCGAAACACTGAGTCTGCTGGCCGAGTGCTACGGCATGCTCGGCAGACCGGCGGAGGCGGCGTCGCGGTACGTCGACGCCGCGGAGCGCAACCCGCAGAGTGCGGACCTTGCGTTCGAATCGGCGCTGTGGCTGCAGCGGGCGGGCGAGCCGGCCGAGGCGCTGGCGTGGGCGCGGCGGGCCGCGGGGCTGGGGCATTCCCGGGCGGAGGCGTGGATCTCGGCGCAGGCGTCGGCCCCGACCGACGGACCATCGGGCGAGGGCCCCTGATCGCGGTCAGCCGTGGGGGCGGTCCTGATCGGCTTCTTCCTGATAATCGGGGGCCGGCATGCGGGCGGCCGATTCCTTCCAGGGGTCCGGCGTCGCGAAGGACGGCTTCTTGGGGGCGACGCGCCGGCGCAGGCGCCGGCGGGCGTTGAGGATTAGCATCGCGCCCGAGCAGACGAGCAGCACCACGCCGAGCAGGATCACGATGCTCAGCAGGGCCAGGCCCTGGCGCGTGGGCGTGGTGCCCGCGCCTCCGGCCGCGTTCTGGGCGGTGGCGATCAGCGTCGGGATCGATTCGTGGAGAACCCTCACGGGGGATTGTACGGGCCGCGTCCGGCGCCGGATGCTACAGTCCCGGGCACGGAGTGGATCACTGTCGAGCCACCGGAACGGAGAACCCATGCATCTCGAAGCCCATCAGGATGTCATCAACGACCTTGAGGCGCGGATTTTAACGATCCGTGACTCTCTTTGACTACGATCGCAAGCGATCGCGGCTGAGCGAACTGGAAGACAAGATGGGCGGGGAGGGCTTCTGGGACAACGCGGAAGCCGCCAAGAAGGTCGTGGGCGAACTCAAGACCCTGAAGGCGCAGACGCAGTCGCTTTCTCAGGTGATCTCCGAGTTCGAGGACGCCAAGCTGGCGTTCGAGATGGCCAAGGAAGAGGGCGACGACGACCTGCTCAAGGAGGCGGACGCGTCGCTGCACAGCCTGCTGGGGCGGATGGAGTCGATCGAGACCCAGAGCCTGCTCAACGGCAAGCACGACCACCGGGCCTGCTTCTTCAAGATCTCGGCCGGCGACGGCGGCACCGAAGCGAACGACTGGTGCGAGATGCTGATGCGCATGTACCTGTTCTACTTCGAGGCCATGGAGTTCAAGATCGAAGAGATCGAGATGTCCCACGGCACGGAGGTCGGCCTGGACTCTGTCACGCTGCGGGTCGAGGGGCCGTACGCGTTCGGGCTGCTGTCCTGCGAGCGTGGCACGCACCGGCTTGCGCGGGTCTCTCCCTTCAACGCGCAGGGCAAGCGTCAGACGAGTTTCGCGACCGTGGACGTGATCCCCGAGTTCGAAGAGACCGACGTGACCATCCCGGACAAGGACCTGGACATCGTCGTGTTCGCGCGGTCCAGCGGGCCGGGCGGGCAGAACGTCAACAAGGTGGCGTCGGCCGTGCGCCTCGTGCACAAACCGACGGGCATCATGATCGTGGCCTCGACCTTCCGCGACCAGCTCCAGAACCGGGCGCAGGCGATGAACATCCTGATGGCCAAGCTCGAGCAGATGGCCGAGGAGAAACGCCAGGCCGAGATCATGGAGGCCGCGGGCGGGAAGATCGAGCAGCGGGGCTGGGGCGCCCAGATCCGCAGCTACGTGCTCTACGACAACCGCGTGAAGGACCACCGCACCGGCTACGAGGACAGCCCGACCAACGTGCTCGACCGCGGGCACCTGCAGGGCTTCATCGACGCGGAGTTGAAACGGCGAAGGGCGAACAAGGAGGCGTGAGCCTCACGCCTTGGCCGGGGAGCCATCGTCGGTGTCGAACCCGGACAGACGGGCCAGGCGAGCGCGGACGCGGTCGGCCAGATCGCGGAAGGCGGCCTTCTCCCTTGTCGATCTCGGCGAGCGCATCGCGCGGTGAGCGAAGTGCCGGGCGAGTTCGTCGATGGTCTCCTGCCCCTCGCCGGTGACGCTGCGCATCCCCCAGCGCTCGAAGGAACGCGAGGCGATCGGGCCGGAGGAGAGCACGACGATCTCGCGGTGGCGCGGGTCGTGCTCGATCTTGGCGTAAATCCGCTCGACGTCCTCCCGAGGCCCCTCAAGGACCTGCAGGAACCGGTCCGAGTCGAACCACAGGCAGCCGGTGATGTCCAGACGGCGGTTGGTGCGTCCCGCGGGGAGCACGATGCGGTCGACCACATCGGCGTCGGTCACGCCGGGTGATCTCCGGCTGACGTAGATGATCTCGTACTGGTTGGACAACTTGGGATCCGGTCGTTCGTGGGTCGTGGGGTGCGTGGGATCGTTTCCAGAATACGGACGCGCGACCGGCGGGATTCCCCCAAAGACGCAGCGAAACATTCTTTCGCCGCGCCAACGAGCGATGTTTCAAGTCATTAAAAACACCGCGTCCGCATTACACCCCACGAGAGTCGGGGGGAACACGAGAACCGGCGTCGTCCGTGGACGCGCGATCGGGGCGGGCGGTTGTGCGCAGGCGCCAGGCGAAGTAGCACGCGCCGCCCAGGGCAAGAGAGGCGGCCGGGATCCATTGGGCCGCGTGACCAAGGCGGTCCTGGGCGATCACGCCCGTGATGCCCCCGCCCAGGAACGCGCCGAGCAGGCCGACGAGCAGCAGCAGCCGCCAGCCGCCGACCTTGTGCCCGGCGAGGAGTTGCCCGGCCATGAAACCGAGGTCGGTGAGCAGCCCGGTGACATGCGTCGTGCGGATGATCATCGAGCGGTAGGACGAGGCCATGGCGTTCTGGAGCCCCGCGGCGGAGGCGGCCAGCAGGGCGCCGGCGGTCAGCGAAGACGGGATGGTCGCGGCGGCCAGACCGATCAGGGCCGCCTCGATCAGCACCGCGATTCCGTAGCGCCGGCCGAGACGCAGCGTGGCGCGGCCGATGATCACGCCCGAGACCGCCGCGCCGCAAACGAAAGCGAGCACCAGCCCGGCGACGAACACCGCGTCGGCCCGGTCCCCGGCGCCCAGGTCCAGGCTCAGGCGGGTGACGGTGCCGGTCAGGTGCGTGACGGGCAGTGTTCCAAGGGCGATCACGACGGAGTTGACGAAGCCGGCGGCCGCGGCCAGACCCAGCCCGCCCAGCAGGACCACGACGAACTCGGCGCGGGGATGGAGCGGTTTGTTGGGCATGGGGTCCGGACCTGTATCGGCCGGTGCGGCCCGGGTCCGTCAGCGGGCGCCGTCGCGGGCGGTCAGGATCGCGCCCGTGGCGATGGCCACGTAGCAGAGGATGGGCACGATCGGGGGCAGATAGAGGCCGAAGGCGGGCATCACGATGTGGAAGACGACCGCCAGCACCACCACGGCGATGAACGCGAAGACCAGGCGTCGGGCGAGCTGGACGCTTTCCTTGTCGATCTGCTCGCGCCGGCGGACCTTCTCGCGGGCCTCCTCGATGAGGAACGAGGGCCCGTCGTCCGGATCGTCGTCCGACCACGCGGCCGGGTCCGCGTCCGGGCCGATGTGGATGATGCGACGGGGTTCGTCGTCTCTCGGTCGCATGAGGTCGGAGAACCGATCAGACCAGCAGGGCGGCCGGGTTCTCCAGCAGTTCCCTGACGGAGTTGAGGTACTGGGCGGCCATCGCGCCGTCGATGATGCGGTGGTCGCTGGACATGGTCATGGACATCTCGTGCCCGACGACCAGCACGGGCTCGCCGTCCTCGTCGGTCTCGATGAAGGGCTTCTGGACCGCCTGGCCCACGGCCAGAATGGCCGCGTTCGGGGGGTTGATGATGGCCGTGAAGTGGTCCACGCCGAACATGCCCAGGTTGGAGATCGTGAAGGTCGAGTCGGACATCTCCTCGACGGTCAGGCCCTTGTCGCGGGCCTTCTTGGCCAGGCGCTTGGTCTCGGCGGAGATCTGTCGCAGGCCGATCTGGTCGGCGTTGCGGATGGTCGCCACCACGAGCCCGCCGCCGCGTTCCTCGGGCAGCGAGACGGCCACGCCGATGTTGACCTGGCCGTGCAGCTGGATGGCCGGGCCCTTCTCTACCCACGAGGAGTTGATGAAGGGGTGCTGGTGCATGGCCAGGCCGCAGGCGCGGACGAGGAAGTCGTTGACCGAGAGCTTGACGCCCTGGCTGGAGAGCTGCTCGTTGAGCTGCTCGCGCAGCTCCATGAGGCTGTCGAGCCGGGCGGAGACGGTGACCTGGTAGTGGGGGATGGTGCTCTTGGACTCGACGAGGCGCCGGGCGATGGTGCCGCGCATGTTGTTGAGTGTGACCGTCTTGCTCTCGAGCACGGAGCCGGAGGGGGGCAGCATCGGGGCCTGGTGGGGCCCAGCGCGGGAGGCGGGCGCCCGCTGCGCCGGGGCCGACGTGCCCCCGGAGGCGATGGCGGACTCGACGTCCTTGCGGATGATGCGCCCCGACGGGCCCGAGCCGGTCAGAGACCCGAGGTCGAGATCGTGCTCTTCTGCGATCTTGCGGGCCAGGGGCGAGGCGAAGACGCGGGAGCCGTCCGAACCGGCGGCGTGGCCGTTGGTCGTGTGGGCGGACTCGGCCTCGGACGGCTCGGCCACCGCGGTGGCGGATGAGCCGGCGTCCTTGGAGGACGGTGCGTCCGAAGACCCGGAGGACTTGGACTTGGTGTCGGACTTGGTGTCGGACTTGCTCTCGGCCTTGGTGCCACCGGACTTGGCGGCGTCCTCGACCGACTCGCCCTCGGCGGCGAGGATCAGGATGGCCTCGCCCACGGCGATCTGCTGCCCCTCTTCGGCCGCCAGCCTGGCGACCGTGCCATCGTCGAAGGCCTGGAGTTCCATCGTGGCCTTGTCGGTCTCAATATCGGCGAGCACGTCGCCGGACGAGACCTTGTCACCGACCTTGACGTTCCACTTGACGACCGTGCCCTGCTCCATGGTGTCGGAGAGTCGCGGCATGGTAATGGGGATGGGCATCTCGAGCTCCCTGGGGGCGTGTCGCGAATGGTATCTCAGGCGGTGGCCGCGATGACTTTCCTGACGGCCGCCATGATCTTGTCGGGGTTCGGCAGGTACGCCCCCTCGAGCCCCTTGGCGTAGGGGGTGGGCACGTCCTCGGTGTTCACGCGGACGGGCGGGTGGTCGAGGTAGTCGAAGCAGCGCTCACAGATCTGGGTGATGACCTCGCTGGACACGCCGCCGAAGGGCCAGGACTGATCAACGACCACGACGCGGTTGGTCTTCTTGACACTCTCGATGATCGCGTCAATGTCCAGGGGGCGGATGGTCCGCATGTCGAGCACCTCGCACTCGATGCCGTCGGCGGCCAGCTTCTCGGCGGCTTCGACGCAGAAGTGCACCGGTCGCCCGAACGAAACGAGCGTGATGCTGTCGCCCTCCCGGGCCGTGCGGGCGCGCCCGAAGGGGATGTAGTACTGCTCCTCTGGCACGTGGGCCTTGTCGCCGAGCATGCGCTCGGACTCGAGGAAGAAGACGGGGTCGGGGTCGCGGATGGCGGTGGCCAGCAGGCCCTTGGCGTCGTAGGGGTTGCTGGGGATGGCCATCTTGAGGCCGGGCACGTTGGAGAAGAGCCCCTCGACGCACCAGGAGTGGGTCGAGGCGAGCTGGCCGCCCGCGCCGTCGTTGCCGCGGAAGACGATGGGGCAGCCCCACTGGCCGCCGGACATGTAGAGCATCTTGGGAGCGTTGTTCAGGATCGCGTCCGCGGCGACGAAGCTGAACGACCAACTCATGAACTCGACGATGGGGCGGAGCCCGTACATGGCGGCGCCGATGCACATGCCGGCGAAGCCGTTCTCGGAGATGGGACTGTCGATGATCCGCTTGGGGCCGAACTCGTCGAGCATGCCCTGGCTGACCTTGTAGGCCCCGTTGTACTCGGCGACTTCTTCGCCGATCAGGAAGACCTTCTCGTCCTGACGCATCTCGTGGCTCATCGCCTCGCGCAGCGCCTCGCGGTACTGGATGACGCGGTCGCCTTCGCGGGAGGGAAGGTCGGCTTCCTCGACGAAGTCGGGCAGGGTCCATTCGCCGACGGCGGGGTGGATCTGCGAGTCGATGGTTTCAATGGGCTGGTCGAGTGTGGTCATTGGTGGCCTTTGTGACGACGAACCGAAAAAAAGGGGGAGATTAGCGGCTGGACTGGCGACTGGGTGTATCTTTGCCCAGTACCGGCAGGCCACACTGTACTGTCCCCGCGAACAGGGAAGATTTTCGATGACAAGGCTCTTTGTTCGACAGATTATCGGTATCGGCTTGGGCATCTCGGCTAGCTCCGCGCATGCGGGCCTCTACGGGGTCACCAGCAGTGGGCGTCTTTACACCATCAACGAGCAAACGGCAGGGGTTTCGTTCGTTGGTCAAGGTGATTATGGGTTCTACGGCACAGGTTCGTTGGAGTGGGACGCCGCACGTGGACGGATGATCTCTCTCGCTCCCGGTCAAGATCTCGTCGGATTGCCCGTCCGCATGCACGCGGTTGATCTGGCGAGTGGTGAGGCCACAGTGCTGGGCGACGTCGGCGTGCCGAGCCACTCTGAAGGTGGGTTGCAATTCAGTCCCAATGGTGTGCTGTACGCGACAAACATCGGAAACTTCGATGCTTCGTCGATCGGGACGATCGATGGCGAAAGCGGGCAGGTTCTGACTCAGACCCGGTTGTTCAGCTCTGACGGAGGTGGATTTGATCTGAACGGACTCGCATGGAGATCCGACAACGTGCTCGTTGGAATCGAGCGATCCAGAAACGCATTCATGCTGATTGACCCGACGTCCGGAGAAGCGGAAGTGCTTGCCGTATCGCCCGGTTCCAAGAGCATTCGTGGAGGTATGGCCAACGGTCCTGGCTTGGACATGGCCTACTACGCGGACGAGTTCAATGACCTCTACTCGGTTGACCTGAATACGGGGGCAGCGATCTACATCGGCCATCTTGATATCGAGGGATCGATCGGCGGCTTGGCGTTCGTTCCCTCGCCGCCGAGCTGTGGAGTCTTGTTGATAGCCGGTGCAATGGCTCGGCGGCGGCGGCAGATGTCGAGGTAGCGGTTTGCGCTTCATGCCACGTACATCCTCTCCGCGGTGCTGAGGATTTCGCGGATCGCTGCTCTAGCACTAGACTCAACCGATCGCTTGGTAAAAAGGTCAACCCGCCGCCCCAACAGCTCGGACAGTTCCCGCTGGGCGATCACCAGGTCAAAGGTCGAAAACCGAGCGCCAGGTACGATCTCCACCAACACATCAACGTCCGAAGTGGGCCGGAAATCACCCCGCAGCACCGAGCCGAACAGCCAGACTTCGGCGATCTTCCACTTGCGGCAGAACGCCGCGAGCTGGTCGTCCGTGATGTTCAGGCGGGGGTTCATGTCGGATCGTTCGGTCGGCCTTGTGTTCGGTCGGGGATGATCGTGGCGTCGGGCCAGTGTCGGGTTGTGTCCTTGGGTGTCACCTCACCCCGCCGGAGGATTAGCAGGAAGAGCACCCGCACGCCCAAGAGCCCCGCGAAGCCGAGGCCCAGGACCGCGATGGGCAGCCACTGGTCCACTCACAGAAGCGGGTTCTTGAGCCCGTGGGTGTAGGTGGCGGTGGGCGAGAGGTTCTTCTCGGGGTTGGCGTAGACGTCGGTGAACAGCTCCTCGGCCTCGGGCGCGGGGCTGTTCTCGGCGAACTCGACCGCCTCGAGCACCTCGTCGCGGATCTCGTTCTGCATCTGCTTCCAGCCGTCCTCGGAGATCGTGCCCTCGTCCATGAGCTGGCCGAGCAGGCGGGCGATGGAGTCCTTGTTCTTGTACTCCTCGACCTCGTCCTTCGTGCGGTACTTCTGCGGGTCGGACATCGAGTGGCCCTGGTAGCGGTAGGTCTTGAAGTCGACGAAACCGGGGCGGCTGTTCTCGCGGCAGTGGTCGACGAACGGTTTGAACGTGTTGTAGACGTTGCGGATGTCCAGTCCGTCGATCTTGATCGAGTCGATGCCGTAGGACTCGCCGCGGCTGATCAGGTTCTCGTGGTTGGCGGTGTGGCGGTGGATGGCGGTGCCCATCGAGTAGCCGTTGTTCTCGATGATGTAGATGACGGGCAGGTCCATGAGCGAGGCGAGGTTGAGCGCCTCGTGGAACGCGCCCTGGTCGATCGCGCCGTCGCCGAGGTAGCACAGGGCGACCTTCTTCTTGGGCTTGTGGCCGGGGTGGACGCCCTTCTTGAGCACCTCGTTCTCGTACTTGGCGCCGAACGCCAAGCCCGCGCCCAGGGGCGTCTGGGCGCCGACGATGCCGTGGCCGCCGAAGAGCCAGTTGGGCCGGTCGAACATGTGCATCGAGCCGCCCTTGCCCTTGGCGCAGCCGTGGATCTTGCCGAACATCTCGGCCATGCAGGCGCGGGCGGTCATGCCCTTGGCCAGGGCGTGCCCGTGGTCGCGGTAGGCGGTCACGAGCGGGTCGTCCTGGTTGATGCAGCCGATGGTGCCCACCGCGCAGGCTTCCTGGCCGGAGTAGATGTGGCAGAAGCCGCCGATCTTGGCCTGCTGGTAGGCCTGCATCGTGCGGTTCTCGAACTCGCGGATGAGCTGCATGTCGCGCAGCCACTTGAGCTGGGTCTCTTTGGAGAGGTCAGCGGCAAGATCGGGAGATGAATGTGCTTTCGCCATGCGGTTGTTCGCGGTGGGGGCCTGGGTCATCGCGTCCTCTGGGGTCGTCGTGGGGGTCGTTGAACGGGTCGCTTCGGGATCTCCCGCCGGGCGGGTCCTCCGCGGCGCGTGCCTGGGGGCGCGGGACGCCCCCGCGGGGGTTGGAGCCGATTCAACCCAGTGTAGGGGACCGGCCGGACCGCGACAAACGCCGGTCCGAGGCCGCTTCGGCGCCAAAATCGGGCCGGGCTTGGGCGGCGATCGGGGCTTGCGGCTCCGGCGACCGGCCGCCGGAACGAAAAACCCCGACGCCGGGGCGCCGGGGTCGGGGGTTGGTCAGCGCATGCGGCGTCAGTCCTTCATCGACGTGGCGGCGGCGGCCTTGATGTCCTGCGTCTGGAGGAGGACCAGGGCGGTCTGCACCTGCAGGTCGATGCCGTCGGTGAGGAGGGTGTTCGGATCGGGCCGCGCCTCGTCGGCGATGATCTGGCCGTTCTCGTCCATCGGCAGCACATCGGCGTCCCGGCGGAGCATCAGGGCGTCGGCCTGCTGACTGGGCAGCATCTCGACCTTCAGATCGGGGTCCACACCCCACTCGGTGGCCCCGGGGATCTTGTGGATCATCCGGGGCGAGTCGACCTGGTAGTAGTGCGTGGTCAGCTTCATCGCGGCGGCCCCGCCGGGGAGCATGTAGACGTTCTGCACGCTGCCCTTGCCGAAGGACCGCTGACCGACGATGAAGGCCCGGGACTTGCCCTGCCTGGCACCGGCCTGGACCGCGCCAGCGACGATCTCGCTGGCCGAGGCCGAGCCCTCGTTGATCAGCACGACCACCGGGGTGTCCGAGAGGTTCTGGCGTCCCGACACGCGCCGGGCGTTCTGCTGCTCCTGGGGGATGCCGATGGCGTCGACGGTCTTGACGATCATGCCCTCGGGCACGAAGCGGCTGGCGATCTCGACCGCCTGGTCGAGCAGGCCGCCGGGGTTGTATCGCAGGTCGAGGATCAGGCTCTCCATGCCCTGCTCGCGCATGGCGGCCACGGCGCGGTCGAACTCGCCGGCCGAGTCGTCGGTGAACCCGGTCAGGCGGATGTAGCCGATGCCGTTGGCCCGGTCGATGAACCAGTCCCAGTCCTGATCGCCCACGCCGGTCTTGGACCAGCCCTTGACGGTGGGCAGGTCGATGCGCTGGCGCACCAGATCGAAGCTCAGCTCCTGGACGTTGTCGTCCTCGTCGGTGCGGTCAACAGTCAGGGTGACCGGCGTGTTGGCCGGACCGGTGATGACCTCGACCGCCTGGTCCAGGCCGAGCCCGACGGCGGTGATGCCGTTGATCTTCTTGATCACGTCGCCGGAGCGGATGCCAGCCCGCTGCGCGGGGGTGCCCTCGAGCGGGGAGACCACGGTGATGTTCTGCAGCTCGTCGAGCTGGATCTGGATGCCCACGCCGATGAACTCGCCCTCGGTCGAGCGGCGGAAGCGCGCAACCTCGTCGGGCCAGATCACGGCCGAGTAGGGGTCCAGCTCGCTCATGGCGCCGTTGCCGAACTCGTGGAGCACGGCCTCGGGCAGCAGGTCCACGGTCTCCTGTGCGTCGGAGAGCAGGCCGTCGACCACGCGCCGCAGGTCGTACGCGCTGCCGTCGCGGTCCCAACCCTTCACGGTCCCGATGCGCTCGTTGATCCGGGCGACGAAGTTTTCACGCCTGGACTCGTTGCCCAGCCCGGGGAACGTGCGGCTCAGGTCGGTGGTGGTGGCCATCGTCCGCACGGCCTCGAGCCCGCCGAGGATCATCGAGTTCATCGTGATGCCTTCGGGGTTCGTCCGCGTCGTGCGCCCGACGTGCTGCTGGGCCGACCGCTGGATGGCGGTGCGGATCATCGTCGAGTTGACGCCGGTCAGCTTGGTTCGGTAGTCGTCGCCGTAGGGGTTATACGGCGGCAACGCCTCGAGCCCCTCGGCCAGGCGGCGCTCGTTGCGCAGCTCCCACAGCCGCTCAGGGGCGTACAGGCGGATCATGCCCAGCCGGTTGCCCAGGCGCTGGACGTCCTCGCGGTAGGTCCCGGAGGCGTCGTCGATGGTGTCGAGCCGGAAGTACAACTCGGACGCGACGACCCAGTCGCCCTTGTCCTCGGCCTCGTGGGCCACGCGGTCGGCCTCCTTGATCAGGCGGCCGATGCGCGGATCGGCGAAGAACGCGTCCGCGTCTTTGGAGAGCAGCTGGAGCTGCACGGCCTTGGACAGCGCGTCGCTGAGGCTGATGGGGTCGCGCTCCGCGTCGTAGGCGGCCAGGTGGTCGTCGAGTTCCTTGCTGACCTCGGCGATCTTCTCGGCGCGATCGGTCTCCCGTTTAGTGAAGTTCTGGCGGAACAGGTCCAGCGACGCCCGGACGTCCGGGCTCAGGGCCGAGGCGTCCAGCATGCCGTCGCCGAGCAGGTTGAGCAGGGTGGTCTCGTCCCCGCCGCGGGCGACCTGCCACAGGCGATCATCGGAGGCGTGGGCCGCGCGGGCAGCATCGGGCTCGAAGGCCTGCAGGGCCGCCGCGGGAATCGCGGTGCCCAGAAGGCCCGCCGCCACGATTGCCGCCCCGATCCGTCGTGCCCGTGTGGGTCGCGTCATGCCAACTCCGTTCCTGTTGAGCGAACCGTGATGCCGGTCCGCGGGTCAATCTGTGTACATCGTCGCCCGGATGCCGTTTCGCCAACAACCCGCATCCCCACATCTTGGCGGGGTCCGAACGGGTGCGGCTGGGCGTTCGAGTCCGGGAGAGCCGCCCCGATATCTACGACCGAACGCCCGAAAAGTTTCCGGATCCGGGGAGGAGCGATCGATCTCGGGAGCATTCTGTCCGGAATCGACGCGTTCGCCTAATTGGGGGGGTCAATCCCGCGGTCGCCGGGCCCTGGCCACGCGCCAGCCCCAGAAGCCAACGCCCGCCGCCGCGGCGGCGATCAGGGCGATGCTCCAAAGACGGAACCGTTCCGGGTCCGGTTCTGTTCCGGGCGACGACGCCAAGCCCAAGGCCATCAGACCGAGCACCGGGCCGATCGTGTATCCCATCCCGATCACGGCCTCGTGCTTGCCGCCCGCGTCCACCTCGGAGGCCCCGACGGAGAGGGCGTAGTAGAGGGCTCCGCAATAGATGGCGGCCACCCCGGCGCCCATGCCGGCCAGGCCCGCGATGAAGGCCGCGAGCGCGAACGGGCCGAACATTGGGGCGGCGACCGAGAGTGCAAACCCGGCGACCATGGAGCCCAACCCCGCCCAGGCGATCCACCACCGCCCGTGCCAGCCGTGCCAGCGTTCGAACAGGGCGAAGATCACCACCCGGGCGGCCAGCCACGAACTGGCCACCGGCGTCTGCCAGGCGACCGAGACGCCGATGCGGTCGAGGATGATGGGCTGGATCGGGTTGACCGCGGAGAGGATCAGGTACGAGGCGAAGAGCAGCACCCGGAACAGGGCGAGCAGGGCCTCGTAAACGGGCGGGTGGCGTTCGTGCCCCTCGGCGTGTCTGGCCGGCTCGCGGGGCAGACCGAACATCATCGCGGCCATGGCGAGGTGGATCACGCCCAAGCCCGCGAGGATCCAGAACGGGCGCTGCTCGAGCAGCGGGGCCATCGCCCAAAAGCTGCCGACGAGCGCGCCGGACCAGACGATGTTGAAGCGTCCGACCGCGGAGCGGAGCACCGGCCCGCGACGCCCGCCGGAGAGGTAGCTCTCGACGATGGGCCAGAGCACGCCCGTGGCGGGGGAGTAGACCAGCACCATGGCCCACACCGCGGGCCCGATGAGGCTGGTATCGCCGGGATCCGCGGTCTCTCGGGCGAGCAGGGGCAGTTGGCAGACCATCCCCATGGCGAGCAGGACGGCCGCGACGACGCCCCGGGTGGAGATCCAGCCCACCCTCCGGGCCAGCGTTCGCAGACCCGGTCCGGCCAGCAACGCCGCCGCGATGTAGGTCGCCCCGAACACCGCCCCGAGGAGGAGATTCTGGCGCCGTCCGTAGCCCAGGCCGCTCGAGGTGATGAAAAAGATGCCGTTGGTGACCGCGCCGGTGCCCACCGAGCCCAGAAAAGTCAGCGCCAGGACGAGCCACAGCGACGCGGGCCGGCCGGGGACTCCGCGGGGGCTGGGGGCGACGGACGGGATGGCGTGCGGCGTTGCCATCGGGGGGCGGCGATCGTAGGATCATTCCCGGCCCGCTCCGAGGGGGCCGAGGACATCCTGATCCCGTAGCTCAACTGGATAGAGCGCTGGCCTCCGAAGCCAGAGGTTACAGGTTCGAATCCTGTCGGGATCGCTTGAAGAGCCCGTCGCGTCCGCGGCGGGCTTGTTCTTTGGCGAGGCTGGGGTGGGGCAGGACGGCTCGGGCTGGGGTGGGCAGGGGTGCGGGGCGGATTTCGGTACGATGGCGGCGAACGCCGGGAGCCGCACCATGACCACCGCACTGATCGCCGCCTGTCTGTTTTTCGTGGTTTCGTCGGGCGTCAGCGGGCCGGTAGCGGCCGAACCGGACGTCCCGCAGGCGGAACCGGACGCCCGCATCGCCTGGTGGGACGAGGCACGGTTCGGGATGTTCATCCACTGGGGGCTGTACGCGATCCCGGCGGGGGTGTGGGACGGAGCGCCGGTGCCGGGTGTGGGCGAGTGGATCATGCACCACGGGCGGATCCGTCCGGCGGAGTACGAGCCGCTGAAGGACCGGTTCAACCCCACGGAGTTCGACGCCGAGGCCTGGGTGGGATTGATGAAGGACGCGGGCTGCCGCTACTTCGTGATCACGACCAAGCACCACGACGGATTCGCCCTGTTCCGCAGCGATGCGAGCGACTACGACATCGCGTCGACACCGTTCGGTGCGGGCAACGGGCGGGACATCATGCGCGAGCTGGCCGACGCGGCTCGGCGGGCGGGCATCCGCATCGGCTGGTACCACTCGATCATGGACTGGCACCACCCGGACTACCTGCCCCGGCGCGCGTGGGACGACCGGCCCGCGGAAGAGGCGGACTTCGAGCGCTTTAAGCAGTACCTGCACGCGCAGGTCCACGAGATCCTCACCAACTACGGGCCCATCGACATCCTCTGGTTCGACGGGGAGTGGGAAGACACCTGGACGCACGCGGACGGCGTGGAGTTGTACGATCTGTGCCGCGAAATCAGCCCGGGAACGATCATCAACAACCGCGTGGACAAGGGCCGCCGGGGAATGATGGGCATGACCGCCGAGATGGACGGAGACTTCTACCGGGGCGACTTCGGCACGCCGGAACAGGAGATCCCGGCGACCGGCTGCGGACCTGGCGTGTACTGGGAGTCGTGCATGACCATGAACGACTCCTGGGGGTTCAAGACGGGCGACACCAACTGGAAGTCATCCACGACTCTCGTCCGCAACCTGATCGATACGGCGAGCAAGGGCGGGAACTACCTGCTCAACGTCGGGCCGGACGCGGCCGGGCGGATCCCAGAGGCGAGCGAGGAACGGCTGCGGGCGATGGGCGACTGGCTGGCGATCAACGGTGAGTCGATCTACGGCACGGACGCGAGCGTGTTCCCGAGGCTGGCGTGGGGACGCAGCACCACGCGGACGATGGACGACGGCAACACCGCGATCTACCTGCACGTGTTCGACTGGCCGGAGGACGGACGCCTGCTCGTGCCCGGGCTGGAGAACCGCGTGCTCTCTGTTCGCGGGCTGCATCGGGACCGCATGATCCGGGTGGCCGGGGCGGAGCGATCGCCGAACGGGGTGGTCGTCCTGCTCAACGCCGACGCGTGGGACCCGCACGCCTGCGTGATCGAGATGGTGGTCGAGGGCCGGCCCCGGGTGGACGCCGACAAGGCGGACCTGGCATCCCGGGTCCGCGCGGGCGACGACGGCGTGCTGCGGCTCCAGCCAGCCGAGGCGACGATCGAGGGCCACGGCCCGCGCCTCGAGACCCAGCACGGCGAGGCCAACATCGGCTACTGGGCCAACGCCGACGCGAGTGTGGTGCACCGGTTCGTGGTCGACCACGCCGGGCGGTACGGGATCGAGATCCGCTACGCGCTGGCCCCCGACAGCGCGGGCAGCGCCGTCGCGCTGGTCTTCCGCGGCGCCGACGGCACCGAGCGGCGGGTGGCTTTCGAGCCGGAGTCCACCGGCGCGTGGTCGGCGTTCCGGACCGTGCACGCCGGGCAGGTCGATCTGCCCGCGGGCCGGGTGGACCTTCGGGTGGTGCCGCAGGCCAAGCCCGGGCAGGCGGTGATCAACCTGGGACCGATCACGCTGGAGCCGGACGCCTGATCACGCGGTCTTACTCAGGGGCAGCCGTCGTTGTACAGCGCGATGTAGGCGGCCACGTCAAAGAAGTTGAACACGCCGAAGGGGGCGGCCAGGTCGGCGTCCGGGCTCTGGGCGTTGTACGCGCCGATGAAGGCGCTGAGGTCGAAGAAGTTCAGCTGGCCGTCGCCGTTGAGATCGGCGGGGCAGTCCGCGCATGCACCGGTGTCGAGCCACATGGCCCCCTCGGCCTGGAGCAGCAGCCGGTCCGTGCCCGCGCCCACAAACTCAAAGGTTCTGGTTCCGATCGAACCGATCTCGAGCATGTTGGCCGGGTCCGATGTGTCCACGAAGCGGATGCGGCCAAACTCGAGCTGGAGCGCCACGAGCCGCTCGCCGGCCACCGTGAGCGTGCCGGCATCGCCCCAGAGCGTGCCCGGTTCCCAGTCGATCATGCCGAGCAGGGCCGGGGCGGTCGGGTCGGACACGTCGATGGCGCGGAGTTGGCCCCCCAGCGGTCCGTAGTAAAAGGCGTACAGCACGTCCCCTTCGATCGCCGCCGTGGTGATCGGAAAGCCGCCCAGTTGGCCGACCACGGAGAGCGATGGGGCGGCGCTGGTATCGACGATCTGCACGCCGTTGAATGACCGGCCGATGGCCAGGTGAGAGTCTCCCAGCGATGTCGCGCACATGATCGTTCCGGTGCCCGGCACGGTCGTGTCCGCGACGAGCACGGGGGCGGCAGGGTTGGAGACATCGTGGATCTCGATGGTCGTGCCAGGGGCAATTCCGAAGACCCGGTTGTTCTGGTAGACCAACTGGCGGACCTGCGTGGGTATCGTGGCCGCGACGCCCGCGATGCGCGGGTCGGTCGGGTCGGTCACGTCGACGATGGTGAGCGGCTCGGTCGTGCTGGTCAGATATACGAAGCCCTCAGACATGCAAAAGTCGTGGTGGTCGCTGACATCGAAGGGCAAGTCGAGCGCGCCGAGGGGCGCTGCCGCCGCTCCGCCGTATGGATCGAGGATGTAGAGGCGCGTTGGTCCGAAACTCACCGGGGGCTTGACATACGCACCCAGCGAGCCGTCCGGCGCCATCGCGACTTGCGCGTCGGTCAGGCCGCTGCCGGCTCCGACACCGGAAGCCGGTGCGAGCGGTGATTCCAGGGGCGGATCGATCGAGACGGACGCCACGCCGCTCTCGCCCTGGGCGGTATAGCAGCGCCCGTTGCGGACGTCGAAACCGTGCATCTCGGCGACGGCGTCGTGCAGTGTGGTCCCGACGAGGACGGGCTGGGTGGGGTCCGACACATCGAACGCGCGGAGCAGGTTCGTCTGGCCCAGGGACTGCGAGCAGTACAGCATTCCGGCGTCCGTCCGCAGTTCGCCCGTGATGCCGGGGATGGTTCCGATCACCGCGGGGCTGTCGGGGTCGCTCAGGTCGAGCACGTCGATACCGGCCCCATTCACGACGAACGCGACGCCGTCGCCCAGCGCGACGGACACCTGGCTTGTCACGCCCGGGGCTGATGACCGCCAAACGGGCGCGCCCGGATCGGTGATGTCGACAAAGTCGACACCGTCAGAATGGGCGACGGCCACGAGCGAGCCCCGGATATCCACGTTCCAGACCGTGCGGCCGCCGGAGGGCGTGTACGACGCGAGCAGCGTCATCGTGCCGGTCGGGGGCGTCTGGACGATCTTCATGCCCTCGTTCCGTGCGGCGACCACGGTCAGGCCGTTGTCGTGGTCCACGTCCCAGCAGACGTCGGGGATGGCGACCCGGCCGAGGCTCACGGGGGCGGTCGGGTCGGTGACGCGGATGCGGCGCAGGCCCGCCGTCTCCGTGCCGACGAACACGACGTCCCCCGCGTGGACGATCGAGAGGAACCCGCCCGCGACGTAGACCGAGCCGATCGGGCCGTTCCCGCTGGCGGCGTCGTACACCGTCAGCCCCGCGAACATGTCGGCCACGAAGACCTTGCCGTCCGCGACGGTCACGTCCCGCGCTTCGTCGGACGCGGGAAAGACCACCTCGAAGCGGTCGAAATGGCAGCGGATGCTGTCGGTGTCGGCGGAGGCGGTTTCGGCGAGTCCGACGGCGGCGATCACCGCGGCGACGGCAAGGGTGACTGTCTTCATGGCTGGGCTCCTGCGGGTGTGCGTAGCGTGGGTCCGGTCGGGAAACACCCTGTCTCTCACAAGATACCGGCGGCGGCCCGTGGTCACCGGCCAAAATCGGTGAAATCCTTGTTATCAGGTGCGCGACCGAGGTGCATCGGCCTAGTCCAGTTGGAGGGTGCCGCCACGGGGAAGTGCTTGCGACGGCATAAGCGACGGTCCTGGAGGAGCCGTCGTCGCACAGGCGAGGGTGGCGGCATCAGGGCTTGGGGCAGTTTACCCCGAACTTCACGCAGATGGGGTGGTCATGCTTGCAGTTCGGCCGGGCGGTGCAGGCGTATCGGCCGTGAAAGACGAACTGGTGGCCCAGCTTGCTCCAGCGTTCGCGGGGGAACAGGGACATCAGGCGCTTCTCGACGATCGCGGTGTTGGTCTTCGGGTCGTCCACCAAGCCGAGCCGCCACGAGAGCCGCTGGACGTGCGTGTCGACCACGAACCCGACGTTGATGCCGAAGGCGTTGCCGAGGACCACGTTGGCGGTTTTTCGGGCCACGCCGCGGAGGGTGAGCAGATCTTCCATGTTCGAGGGCACTTCGCCGTCGAAGTGTTCGACGAGGCTCGTCATCGACTCATGGATGCTCTTGGCCTTGCTGCGGAACAGGCCGATGGTCTTGATAAAGGGTTCGATCTTCTCGGGGCTCGCGTTGGCGTAGTCCGCCGGGGTCTTGAACGCCTTGAAGAGTTTGGGTGTGGCTTTGTTCACGCCGGCGTCGGTGGACTGGGCGCTGAGGATCGTGGCGATGAGCAGCTCGTGGGCGTTGGAGTGGACCAGTTCGCAGAACGCGTCGGGGTAGTGCTCGTCGAGCGCGTCGGCGATGCGGCGGGCGCGGGCCTTCTCGGCGCGGGTGGCGTCGGGCAGGGCGAAGGGGATGTCGCGCAGGCCTCGGGGGTTGTTCTTGCCCTTGGGATGGACGGCCTCGGCGGCGGGGCTCATGCGACGCGGTCCTTCCGGCCGCCCGCGAGCGACCACGCGCCCAGGCCGAGGGTGGCCAGCGTTGCGATGAAAGTGGCCGTCATGATCCGCGACGCGCCGGGGTGCTGGCGGCTGAAGGCCTCCTGGCGGATCACGGCGGCGTCGTTGTCGCCCGACGCCGCGGCGTCCCAATAGGCCCGCAGGTCGCGGTCCATCCGGGGGCCCTGGATCAGCAGGTGATAGCTCACCAGCAGAAAGGCGGCGCCGAGCGCGGCCGCCCGGAAGAACCGCAGCCAGGACCTCGTCCGGTCACCGGCGAAGGTGGCCAGCATGAATCCCACGACCGCCAGGAACGCGCAGACGAACTGGGCGATGTCGGTGATCACGAAGACCCGGGCCGCCACCCGGCCCGCGGCCAGCATCCAGTGCTCGCCGGTGTATTCGGGGTAGGCCGCCAGCGTCGGGTCCAGGTTCCGCATCGTGGGAAAGGCGACGGCGGCCGCCACGCCGGCGCCGAACAACGCCCCGCACCACACGCCGACGGCCGTCAGGTGCAGGGTTTCGCCGATTCGGTGGAGGGTCGGGTGGATCACGGGTCATGGTAGCGATCGGGAACCCGGCGGCCGCGTTCTCCTATCGTTGTGTCGTGCTGCAGGCTCCGGAAATCGCGATCGCGTTGTGCGGGCTGCCGGCCCGGCCCGGGCAGCCGTGGGGCAGCGCCACGCCGGACGCCTGCGTGTGGGTGCGTGAGCAGCGGGTGCGTGCGGTGGCCCTCGATGCGTCCCGCCCGGATGTCCGGGCCCGGGATCTCGGTCGGTCGGCCCGGCGGGATCTCTCCGCCATGCTGCGGCGGACCGAACTCGAACTGGCGGGCATCGATCTGTGGATCCCCCCCGAGCATTTCAATGACGACGCCAAGAGCCAGCGGGCGATGGACACCGTGTCCCAGACCGCGGCCCTGGCCGGCGAGTTGGCGCGGCTGGTGGGCGGGCGGTCCGTGCCGGTGGTGTCGGTGACACTCCCGGGCGGTCTGGATGGGCGGGTGCGTCGGGAGATCGGCGAGGCGGCCGACCGGCACGGTGCGGTGGTGGCCGATCACACGCCCGGAGCGATCCATGAGGGGGCCGGGCTGGGCGTGGGGGTGGATCCGGCGGCCTGCCTGCTGGCGGGCGAGTCCGCCGGCAAGCGCGCCGTCGCGGGCGGTCGGTCGGCGTATCTTCGGCTCAGCGATCTGAACGCGACCGGCCGGTGCGGGGTCGGCGCCGAGGGGGCGAGGCTCGACCTGACGGCTTACGCCGGGGCCTGCCTGACGGTGGGGGGGCGATGGATCACGCTGGACACCCGGGGCGTCGGCGATCCGGAGAGGGCGGCCGAGTCGGGCGTGTCCGCCTGGCGGGATGCGACGACGCTGCCGGGGCTCTGAGCGAGCGGTCATCAACGGAACGGCGTGACGGCGGCGTCCGAGCGCAGATAGAGCGGATGCTTCGGGTACCCCTCCTTGGTGCGCGCCCAGCACATCGGCTCGCACACCCCGGAGAGCAGTTCTCTGACGGCGGCGTGGCGATCGCCGAGGCCGGCGTGGGTGCCCCAGCCGACCACGACCAGATCTGCCCGGGCGGCGGCCCGCCGGATCGCCCGGTCGTTGAGCGGACCGATCGGGTCCCCGTGCTTCTTCAGGGCGGCCGGCTGCGTGGAGCGCAGGGCGAACACGTTGACCACCTCCATGTGCCCGAAGCCCCAGCGTTGGGCGAAGCCCAGGCAGCGGGTCAGGGTCGGATCGAGCATCCTGGCGTCGGCGGTGGAGGGGTTGAGCAGGCAGAAACAGACCCGCCCGCCGGAGCGGGTCATCAGGCCCGGCTCGGCGTCCCATCGCCGGTGCAGCGTGTAGCGGTAGGTCCCGGAATCATCAAAGCTGGCCCATCCTCGCACGGGGAGAGGGTATGGTGGGCAATGGCCAAGGGTCCGCGGGCGTTGGGCCGATTGAGGAGAGCGATATGACGATCGTGCCGCTGCTGCTGAGCGTTCTGCTGACCGGGGCCCCCGGGCCCGCCCAGACCGAGGCCGAGACCCTGCCCGGACCGGTGACGATCGAGTCGTTGCTGGCCAAAGCGAATGACGAGCGGCCGGCGCCCAAGGTCACGGTGCGGCGGGGCATCCGCTACACCGAACGGGAGGGCACGCCCGGGCGGCGCACCAGCCTGGACATCCACCGCCCGGATGGGCTCGAGGGACCAGCCCCGATCCTGATCTTCGTGCACGGCGGTGGCTGGGCGATCGGCGACAAAGCCCTGGTCAACGCCAAGCCTCATTGGGCGGCCCGCAACGGCTGGATCTTGGTAAGCGTCAACTACCGCTTCTCGCCCTCGGTCGAGCACCCCGAGCACGCCCGGGACGTGGCGGCCGCGGTCGCCTGGGTGCACCAGCACGCGGCCGAGTTCGGCGGCGACCCCGAGCGCATCGCGTTGATCGGTCACTCGGCCGGGGCGCACCTGGCGGCGATCGTCGGTTGCGAGGAGTCGTTGCTCGGCGAGGTCGGCATGACCACCGACCAACTCGCCGGAATCGTGCTGCTGGACGGGGCGGGCTACAACCTGCCGCGGCGGATGACCACGCTGCCGAAATCCGGCCAGTTGAGAGACATGTACCACGGCGCGTTCGGGGCCGATCCGGACCTGTGGGAGCGGGCCTCGCCGACGCTGCAGGCCGGCCCTGAGGACGCGCTGCCGGCGCTGTTCGCGGTGCACGCGGGCCTGCGGGTCGAGTCGCGGGTCGAGTCACGCGAGCTGGCCGAGGCGTGGCGGGCATCGGGGGCACGGGCGGAGGTCTACCACGCGCGCCGCAAGGACCACGGCGGGATCAACAAGCAGCTCGGGCAGCCGGACGACGAGGACACGCCGCCGATCGAGGCGTTCCTGCGGTCCGTTTTCGGGCAGGACGACGGAGCGGTCCGCGCGCCCGGCGCGGACTGAGCCGCCGGATCATTCCATCCCGGCGAGTTCTTCGGCGGGGATGTCGGCGTTGGAGTAGACCTTCTGGACGTCGTCGTTGTCCTCGAGGGCGTCGATCAGGCTCATGACCTTGCGCGCGTCGTCGCCGCGGACGACCACGCTCTGGTCGGGAATGCGGGCGATCTCGGCCTCGGTGATCTCGATGCCGTTCGCCTCGAGTGCGTCCTTGACGGAGAGGAACCCGGCCGGGTCGGTCAGAACGGTCCAGACGCCGGGCTCGTCTTCGGTGGCCCCTTCGGGCGCCTGGATATCTTCGGCGCCGGACTCGAGGGCCTTCTCCATCACGGTCTCTTCGTCGTACTTGCCCGCGTCGAGGATGACCTGACCCTTGGTCTGGAACATGAACGCGACCGAGCCGGTGGTGCCGAGGTTGCCGCCCCATTTCTTGAAGATGGTGCGGATCTCGTTGACGGTGCGGGTGTTGTTGTCGGTGAGGGTCTCGATGATCAGCGCGGTGCCGCCGGGGCCGTAGCCCTCGTAGACGAGCGCCTGAAAATCCTCGCCGCCGGACGAACCCGCGCCTTTCTCGATGGCCCGCTGGATGGTGTCCTTGGGCATGTTGGCGTACTTGGCCTCGTCGATGGCGTAGCGCAGGCCGAGGTTGGTGTCCGGGTCGGGTCCGCCGGCGCGGGCCGCGGCCATGATGGCCTTGGAGCACTTGGACCACGCCTTGCCGCGCTTCTTGTCCTGCTTGGCCTTGCGGTGCTTGATGTTCGCCCATTTGCTGTGGCCGGCCATTGGAGGACTCCTGCGTTGCTCGGTTGGGATCTGGGAACGTTCGGACGCGTGGCGATGAAAACCAGGACGGGTCGGGATTGTTGACGGGCGGGGGTGCCGGGTCATCCCCGGCACAGGGCCGTCGGATCAGTCCCGACGCCCGCCGAAGGGCACCGGCTCGGGCGATAGTTCGGCCTCGGCTCCGTGCACACCCTCGGGCGGCGGCGGCGGATCCAGACCCGGGCTGTGCGCGACCGCGGGCGGGCGGTCGGCCTCGACGTCGCTGAGCCGGCGGCGCAGGTCGCGGATCTGCGTGTTGATCCGGTCGGCGCGGCGGGCGTTGGGCTGGGCTGCGGCGGCCAGCTCGCGGGCCTGGCGTCTGAGGAACTGCTCGGCGCTGATCCACGCCTGCGTGGCTTCCTCGCCGCGACCGAGCCTCCACAGCGTGTCGCCGAGGTGCTCGAGGATGGTCGGGTTCTCGCGGCCGTCTTCCAGCTGCGACGCGCGCAGCAGGAGCGTGAGGGCGCCGGCCCGTGTCACATGGCCGTCCGCGTCGGTCTCGTCCTCGAGCACGCCCTGTTTGTAGCGGAGCCAGCCGAGCGAGTCGGTCGTGCTGGACTCGTCGGGCAGGACGGCGTGGGCCATCTCGAGCAGCGGCTCGGCCTGGTCGAGCGGGCCGTCGCGGTCGGCGATGGCGTAGCCGAGGTCGTTGGCGGCCCAGGCGTGGGCCGGGTCGTACTCAAGCGCCAGGCGGTACATCGTCTCGGCGATGTCGGCGCGTTCGAGCACCGTGGCGACGAGCGCGGTGGTGTACGCGATGTTGGCCCGGTCCCGGGCCGGGGTGGGCGCACCCGGCATCGGCGCCGGGGAGAACTGGTCGAGCAGGCTGGTGGCGGCCTCGGCGGTGTGCCCGGCGGCATCCAGACGCTCGATCATCGACCGGGCGTCCGCGACGTCGCCCACCGCGCCGGTCAGGCGTGCCCACTCGGCCAGCGTGTCCTCGTACACCCCATCCTCCGTGATGGCGATCGAGCCGAGCAGGGCGAGCGCCTCGCCGATGCGGTCGGCACCGAGGAGCGCCTGCACGGCGATCAGGCCCGAGTCCGGCCCGAGCACTTCCTCGGCGACGAACGAGCGCAGCCGATCGGAATCACCCGTGCGGGCGAGAAGCAGCAGTTGGCCGCGGACGAGTTCCTCGGGCAGTTCGAGACCCCGCCGCGCGGCCTCGTCGAGCAACGCCACCACGCCCTCCGACCGCTCGGCGCCGTCGGCGGAACGGATCAGCCCGAAGGCGATGTTGTTCCACCGCCCGGTCTGCGGGCGGGTCAGCTCGGCGCCGGGCGGCAGGGCGTCGCCGGCGGCCCCGAGGGCCACGCTCCACCGCTGGCCGAGCAGCGCAGTCTCGGCCCGCTCCAACGATCCCGCGACGCCCTGCGGGGCGGCGAGCCGGTCGAGGGCACGAGCGAGGGCCTCATCCGTGCGGTCCAGGCGCTGTGCGAGCAGCGATTCGGCGTTGCGGGCCAACTCCGGGTGGCCGACGCGTGCGGCCGCGTCATCGACCAACTCGAACGCGGCCTCGGCCTCGTCCTGCGCCAGCATGATCTGGGCGACGGCGAGCGCCACGGTCACCGAGCCCGGCGATCCGTCGAGCCGATGCTCGAGCCAGGCGCGCACCTTGGACGCGGTTTCGCGGTCGCCCTGTTCGATCGAGGCCGCGGCCGCCTGGGCGAGCACCTGCATGCCGGTGTCGCGCGTGGGATCGCGCTGGTTGACCGAGATGATCGCCTCGCAGGCCTCGCGGAACATGCCGGCCCCGGCGAGATCGCGGGCCCTGAGAACGGTGAACAGATCGCCGCGGGGGCGGCGTTCGGAGATCTCGCGTCCCAGACGCAGCGTCGCGTCCGAGTCCGCCACGGGCGTCTCGCCGGCGCGGAGGTTGATGCGCCGCTCCCACACCCGCTCGTCGAAGGGGTCGATGGTCGATGCACGCTCGAGCAGGACCAGCGTCCGCTCGAAGTCGCCCCCGAGCAGCGCGAACTCCGCCGCCGCCATGAGCCGGTCCACGGTGGGGGAGGGGTCGGCGGCGAACGCGGTCGCGAGCGTCCCGGCCTCGGAGACCCGCTGGCAGGTCAGCAGCACCGAGTAGAGTTCGTCCATGCGTGCCGGATCGGAGGCGGCGGCCGTCCGCGCCGCGGTGAGCCACACGTCCGCCCGATCCCAGAGCCCGGACAGCCCGGCCAGCCGCGCCACGACGAGCGGGTCGGCCCCTGGCAGGTCGGCGGGGTCGCGGGCGATCGCCGCCCGGGCCAGATCCGGCCGATCGAGCGCGGACGCCATGGCCAGCCCGAGCGCCCGTCGGGCGGGATCGCGGTCGGCGATCAGCGCGCGCGCCTCGGTGAGGGGGGCCGCGGTGAGGCGGACGAGCGTCGCCGCCCACGCGGATGCCGCGGCGGGGTCGCGCCGGATCACGTCGCAGGCCATGCGGGTGCGTTGCTCGGGGACCACCGAGCGCAGCGCGTCGGCCGCCACGTGGGAATCCCTCGACAGCGAGGCGTCCGCGGTCACGCGGCGGAGGGTCTCGGCCGGATCGGGGACGGCGCGCACCAGCATCCGTCGGAGCTGGCGGCGGGCGGTGGGCCCGGCAGTGTCGGCGTCGGAGAGCGATCTGAGGGCATCGGTGAGCGCGGGCCCGACCCGATCGATTTGGCCGAGCCCGCGGAGCCACGCCTGCTCTTCGGGGCCCAGATCGCCAAGGCGCTGGGCGGTGTGGTCGAGCATCTCCAGTGCGGCGGCGGCGGGGCGCCCCGCGGCGGTGTTCGCGGCGATGGACCGCTGCGTGAGGGGGACGGGCGGGCGCGTCAGCCCGCGCCGGGCCGCGTCGTAGGCTTCGGCCGCGCGGGCGGGCTGGCCGAGCGCGAACCACGCGTCGCCGAGCCGGTACCCGAGTTCGGCCCGCCGGGCCCGCAGGCGGACGAGTTCGACCGGCTCGCCGGGCTGGGGGGCGCGCTGGTCAGCCGCCCGCAGGGCGCCGGCGAGGACCTCCGCGCCGGCGAACAGGTCGCCGCGTTCGAGCAGGGCCGAACCGAGCATGGCACCGGCGATGATCCGCTCGGGAGCGCTCTCATCAATTGAGCGGGTCCACGCGGCGCCGGCCCATCGCGTGACACCTTCTTCATCCGCGCGGGAGGCGGCGTCGGAGGCCAGCGTCAGGCTGACCCGCGGGTCCGCAGAACCGAGTTCGGCCGCCATGGTCAGGGCGTCGATGCCGCCCGCGCGGTCGCCGGCGCTGAGCCGGGCCTCGCCGAGTTCCTGCCAGAGCCGCGGCGCGCCGGGGTCCAGCCGCACGGCCTCTTCCATGAGCGTCGCCGCCGCCTCGGGGCGTTCTTCGAGCAGGGCCTGGTGTGCGCGGGTGTAGTTGCGGGCGGCGCGGGTCCGGTCCTCGACCGACGGGACCTGGATCTCCGAGACCGGGGCCTCGATCGCGACGTCGGCAAGGATCTGGTCGAGCGGCCGGGCGGCCCTGCGGAACTCGGCCGAGCCGGGCACGAGCCGCTGCGGCAGGCCGGGGTCGATGATCGCGGCCGCCTCGTGCAGGTTCGGGCGGGCGGTGGCTCCGACCGCCTCGATCTCGGCCAAGGCCTCGAGCCGACGCTTGGGCGATTCGATGGAGGCGGCCGCGCGGACGGAGGCCGGGGTTGCGTCCGGGGGCGTGGTGGAGCACGCGCCCCCCGCCAGGCACAGCCCGGCGACGGAGAGCAGGGCTGCGGGGCGGAGTCTCATGCGTCGGTTCCGTCGTTCTTCGGGGTCGCCGCTTCGCTGCCGGCGGCCTCGCCGTTGGCGGATGCGTTCTTGCGCGAGCGTGCGGGGCTGCGGGTGGTCGTTCGCTTGCGGGCGGTGGCTTCCGCCGGGTTGGCGGCCGCGTCGGCCTCGAGCAACGCGTACACGCGGGGGGCGTCGGCGGCGCGGACGGCGCGCTCGAGCCGGGAACCGATCTCGTCGGGGGTCGCGCCGTCCGACCCGATCAGCCCGGCGGCCCGCAGCTGTCGCCCGATCCGACCGTCCACAGGGAACGCGTGCCCGCCCAGCGCGACGAGCATGACGCGTGCGGCGGCGAACTGCGGCAGCCCGGCGAGCGTGTCGAGGTACTGCCTCGCCTCGCGTTTGGGCATCGCCGAGACGCCCGCCATGTTCAGCCCGTGCTCGCGGACGAACACGTCGTTGAGCGTGGCGAGCAGGCGGCTGGTGCGTTCGTCCTTGTGCGGGCAGTCGCGCGGGAGCAGGTCACGCAGCTCCGCCCCCGAACAGACCCGCAGCTCGTTGAAATCGACCACCGACTGGCGGAGCTGGGCCAGTGCCCTTCCCGCGAGTTCGTGGCATGCGTCCCAGAGGAGCATCGAATACACAATCTGATGGACCAGCGGGTCGGTGCCCACCGGCACGTGCTCGATCGACGGGTCCGGGCCCGGGGGGCCGAGCCGGGCCTCGATCGCGTCCGCGTGGGCGATGATCGCGTCGGTCAGCTGCTCGGTGCTCACTTCGGGGCCTCCGCGTCGTTGGGGCGGGGCTCGCCCGGGTCCGCGGACTGGTCCGATCGAGCGTCCCGGTCCGCGTCGGCGTCGGGCTCGCCCCTCTCCATGCGATCCTTGGCGAGCAGGGCCATGACCTCGGCCTGGGATCGCATGCCCTCGTCGTAGACGAAGTCGATGGTCGGCATCTCGCGGATGTGGACCTTGTCGGCGATGTCGCGGCGGAGTCGTCCGCGGGCCGCCCGCAGGCCGTGAACGGTCAGCTCCGCGTGCTCCTGCGGGAGCACGGAGACGTAGATCTTGGCCCGCTTGAGGTCCTGGGTCAGTTCGAGGCGGGTGGCGGTCACGAGGCCGCGGATGCGCGGGTCGCTCAGTCCGCGGGCGAGCCGCTCCTGCGTGGCGCGCAGGAGCAGGGATTCGAGCTGGAGTTTGCGGCGGTCACCCTTCACGGCGTTTCCTGTTCTTCTGCTTGAGCATCGTCGCCCTTGGTTGCTGTCGTGGCTCTTGCGAGCATCTCCGAGGCGAGTGTCCGCTCCTCGACCGCGGTGAACGCGGCGCCCGCCAGCGAGCCGGCCCAGCCGCTGAGCAGTTCGCGATGGTCCGCGACGAGCTCGGCCTCGGGGTGGTGGGCCAGCTTGTCCCGCACGGTGTCGAGCGTGGCGAGCACCTGCGCGGTCGAGCTGCCCGCCGCGGCCACGCCGAGGACGAGCGTGTTGTGGATCTCCTGCGCCTCGACCTCGGCCACGGAGACCTGGTGCTCCCGGTGGAGCCTGTCCTTGAGTGAGCGGGCGACGCTGCGCTTGTCCTTGAGCGAACGAGCCCATTCGATCCGCAGCTCTGCCTGGAGCACGCCGACGATCATGCCGCAATCACCTCACGCGTCCGCCGTTCAGAGCGTCCGCTTGACCTCGACCTGCTTGTAGCACTCGAGGACGTCGCCCTCCTTGATGTCGTCGTAACCGGCGATCTTCATGCCGCACTCGGTGTTGGCCCGCACTTCCTTGACGTCGTCCTTGACGCGCTTGAGCTGCTCGAGGCGGCGGTCGTTCTCGATGACCACGCCCTGGCGGGTGACGCGGATGAGCGCGTCGCGCTGGACGGTGCCGTCGGTCACGTAGCAGCCGGCGATCATGCCGACCTTCGTGACGCGGAACACCTTGCGGACCTCGGCGTGGCCCAGGACTTCCTGGCGGACCTCGGGGGCCAGCAGACCCTCGGCGGCCTTCTTGAGGTCATCGACGATGTCGTAGATGACCTGGTAGTTGCGGATCTCAACGCCCTTGGCCTCGGCGAGCGAGCGCCCCTTGGCGTTGGCGATGACGTTGAAGCCGATGATCAGGCCGCCCGAGGCGTTGGCCAGCAGGATGTCCGACTCGGTGATCCCGCCGACGGCGGCGTGGATCACGCGGACCTTGACCTCGGTCGACTCGTTGGCGACCTTCTCGATCTCGTTCTTGAGCACGTCCACCGAGCCCTGCACGTCGGCCTTGAGCACCACCAGGATCTCCTTGAGAGACTGGTCGGCCAGCTGGCTGAACATGCGGTCCAGCGTCGCCTTCGGCTGGGCGAGCTGCTCCTGACGCTCGCGGTCGCGGCGCTGCTCGGCGGCCTTCTCGGCCTCCTTCAGCGAGGGCACGCAGTAGAACTTGTCGCCGGCGTCGGGCAGCTCGTCGATGCCCGAGACCTGGACCGGCATGGGCGGGAAAGCCTCCTTGAGCTTGTTCCCGCGGTCGTCGGTGATATCGCGGACGCGTCCGAAGCCGCGCCCCAGGACGATGAAGTCCCCGAGCTTGAGCCTGCCCTCCTGGATGAGGATGTTGGCGACGTTGCCGCGGCCTTCCTCCGGGCGGGCCTCGATGACCGAGCCCTGGGCCTGCCCGTCGAAGTCGGCGGTCAGTTCGAGCACCTGGCTCTGCAGGTCGAGGATCTCGAGCAGCTCCTGGATGCCCTCGCCCTTGAGGGCGCTGACCTTGACCACTTCGGTGTCTCCGCCCCACTCGGTGGGGTTGAGGCCCTGCTCGGCGAGCTGGCCCATGATCCGCTGGATGTTGTTCTCGGTGGCCTCGGGCTTGTCGATCTTGTTGAGTGCCACGATGATGGGCACGCCCGCCGCCTTGGCGTGGCTGATCGACTCCTTGGTCTGCGGCATGACGCCGTCGTCGGCCGCGACCACCAGCACCACGATGTCGGTCACCTGGGCGCCGCGGGCACGCATGGCGGTGAACGCCTCGTGGCCGGGCGTGTCGATGAAGACGACCTGCTTCTCGTCCGAGCCGAAACGGACCGGCACGCGGAAGGCGCTGGTCGCCTGCGTGATGCCGCCGGCCTCGCCGGAGGCGACGTTGGCGTTGCGGATCTTGTCGAGCAGGCTGGTCTTGCCGTGGTCGACGTGGCCGAGGATGGTGACGACGGGGCCGCGGGGACGCTCGTCCTTGCGGTCGCGGTCGTCGAACTGGGCCTGGACGGCCTGCTCGGCGGTCTTGGTCTGGGTGACCTCGAGCTCGATGTTCCAGTCGATCATGATCTCCTGGGCCTTCTCGGTGTCGATCCCGGAGTTGATCGTGGCCATCACGCCCTGCATGAAGAGCTTCTTGACGATGTCCGCCGCCTTGACGCCGGTGGCCGCCGAGAGGTCCTTGATGGTGAACGGCTCGGTGATGGTGACCCTGCCGCCGACCGTGGCGGGCATGGCCGCGTGCGGGCCCTTGGAGCCGCTGCGGAGCTGCTGGCGCCGCTGCTTGAGGTAGCCGCCGGAACGCTGGAGGCGTGCCTCGCGCTCGGCCAGGTCCGCCTCGGACCATCCGGCGCCCTTCTCGGGCCCCTCGTTGTCACGCTTGCGATCCGAGCCGCGCCGGCGGGTGTTGGCGCCGCCGCCGCCGGGACCGCCCGCGCCGCGGGCGGGACGCCCCTCGAAGGGCATGTCCCCGGGGCCCGCGGGCATGCCGGGACCGGGTCCGCCGGGCCCGCGACGCGGGCCGCGGGGACGGGGCGGCTCGAGCCGCTCGGGCGCTTCGACCCGGACCACCTTGGGCCCGGAGAGCTTCATCTTTTCCTTGCGTTCGAGCTGCGGACCCGCCGGGGCGATGACCGTCGGACGCGTGGGCACGTTCATGACCGGCGGGCGATCCGGGGCCCGCGCGGGCGGGGCGGGTGCTCGGACCACCGGGCGACCGGTGTCACCTTCCGAACGCCCGGGCTTGTCGGCCTGCGGGGCGGGCTTCTCGGGCGACTCCGACTCCGGGGGCCGGGCGTCGAGCCCCGCGGGCATCGGCGCGGGCCGTTTGGCGGCGGCGGGAGCCGGCTGCTCGGGCTCTTCGGCACCGCCGGCGGGCTTGGCTGGCGACGCGGGGCGTGCCGGCGCCGCCGGGGCCGACGCGGCGGCGGTGGAGGGACGCACGGGGGCGGCCTTGGCCGGGGCCGCGGGCTTGTCCGCGACGGCGGTGGAGGTGTCGCCGCCCTCGTCGGCGGCGTCGGCCTCGCCGGCCGCGGCTTTGCGGGCCCGGCGCGGCTTCTCTTCGCGCACGGCATCGAGATCGACCTTGTCGGCCTGTTCGACGGCGGTGCCCGACGGCTCGCCCGACGCGAACCACTCACGGATGGTCTGCTCGAGACCCGCCGAGACGGTCGACATGTGGTTCTTGATCACCTCGGAGGGGATGCCCTCCGCATGGCACTTGTCCACGATGGCCTTGGACTTGACGCCAAGCTGTTTGGCGATCTCGAAAACGCGTGTGCTAGCCAAATCGTCCTCCGGGTTCTTGCCCCGTTCTCTTCCGTCTTCGTCGGTGCAACCCGCGGCGGGCGGGCGCGTGTCTGTGCTCAGCTGCCGCCGAGGATGTCGTCCGCCCTCGACTCGGTCTCGTCGTCGGCGGGCGCCTCGGCGCCCAGGATGGCGGCGGCCGCGGCGTTGGGATCCACGGGGCCGTCCCCGCCGACCGCCCCGGAGAGGATGGCCGCCGCTGCGGCGTGCTCCTCGGCCCGGCGACGCTCGGCCTCTTCCTTCTCACGCTGCTGCGTCTCGGCGACTTCCTTGGCCTTGACCGCGGCGACCGAAACGATCTGCTCGGCCGCCTCGGCCTCGATCTCGAGCTCTTCGGCGAGCACCTCGGCGCCGATCTCCTCGACGTCGAACACCGACACCATGCCAAGGGCGGCCAGCCGGTCGACCATCTGGTCGGTGATGCCCTCGATGCTCGTGAGCGTCTGGGACATGATCTCCAGGCCCTTGTTGAACTCCTCGGGGGTGAGGATGTCCACGTCCCAGCCCGTCAGGCGGGCGGCGAGCCGCACGTTCTGTCCGCGCTTGCCGATCGCCAGCGAGAGCTGATCGTCGCGGACGACCACGGTGGCGCGTCCCAGCTCGAAGCACAGCGAGATCTCGTCGACCTCGGCCGGTTTGAGGGCGTTGGCGATGAGGATCTGGCTCGACTCGTTCCAGCGGACGATGTCGATTTTCTCGCCGTTGAGCTCGTCCACGATGGTCTTGATGCGCGCCCCGCGGACACCCACGCACGCGCCGACCGCGTCGACCTTGGAGTCGATCGAGGACACGGCCATCTTCGTGCGGTAGCCGGCCTCGCGGGCCATGGCCTTGATCTCGATGGTCCGCTCGGCGACCTCGGGGACCTCGACCTCGAACAGGCGCTTGATGAAGTCCGGGTGGCCGCGGCTGAGGTAGATCTTGGCCTGGTTGCCCATGTCCTTCACGTCGAGGATCATCGCTCGGACGCGGTCGCCGGGGGCGAACTGCTCGCCGGGGATCTGCTCGCTGCGGAGCATGACGCACTCGGCACGGTCCACCTGGACGATCAGGGCGCCGTGGTCGTAGCGCTGGGCCACGCCGTTGACGACCGTGCCGACGCGGTTGCCGAACTCGTCGATGAGCGACTGGCGCTCGTCATCGCGGAAACGCTGGATCATCACCTGCTTGAAGGTCTGGGCGGCGATGCGTCCCAGTTCCTCGGGTCGCAGGTTCAGGGGCTCACCGTAGCGGAACACGCTGATCTCGCCCGAGATCGGGTCGACCGTGCACTGGAACTCCTCGGCGTCGAGCGTGCCGAAGAACTTGCGGCACGCGGTCACCATCGCCTGCTCCAGATCGGAGATCAGCAACTGGCGGTCGATGCTCCGATCACGGGCGATCGAGTCGAGGATCCGCATCATTTCTTGGGTGTTCACGCTGTCGCTCCTGATTTGTCTGCCCCAGTCATCGGGGCTCGGGTTGTCTGGTTGTCCGAACTCGTGCCCCGCCGGGCGGCACGCAAAAAACACAAAGCCGCGGATCGTCTCCGACCGCGGTCCCTTCGATGGGCCGTCGGGGCGTACACCCCGCGCTCGCCCGGTTCAGGATGGACAGACGCTCACCGCATCGCCATCACCCCGGGCAAGGGAAGCTCGATCGGGATCGAGCTACGTTCAGCCAGCATCGCGGAGGACCATGGTCACACCGAGCGCTCCCAGCGGCCGGACATCGGCCGCACTACAGCACCATCTTAGATAGCACCGACCCGCCCGATCAACCCGCAGGCCCCCGCCCGACACCCCCGCCCGACCCGGTCCGGGGTGTCACCGACGATTCCCCGCGCCGCCGGGTCCGCCCCGATCAGCCCTGCGAAGGGGGGGTGGCGGTCCGGTCCCGGCGTTCGCCCTTGGGCAGGGTGCGGGCGATCCGCACGGCCCGATGGCCCCGGTGCTGGCCCACCTCGGCCTGGTACTTGGCCTCGCCCTCGACCAGGATCGTGGCCGGCAGGGCACTCGACTGGGTGGTGACGATCAGATCGCCCGGTGCCATCTCGGCCAGATCCCGGAGCGTGATGGTCGTCTCGGCCAGCACGGCGGCCACACCCAGGCCGGCCTGGTCGAGATTCTTGGCGATCCGGACCTCGCTCGCTTTCGTGTTCTCGTTCCGGGACACCGCGAACCAGCTCTGGCTGCTCAGTTCGTCCATCACCGGCTCGATCACGTTGTACGGGATGCACAGGTTCATCGTGCCCGCCCGGGCGCCCATCCGCACCTCCAGCCCGATCACCATCACCACCTCGTTTGGGGGGACGATCTGGACGAGTTGCGGGTTGGACTCCTGGGCGATGGTCGAGAACTTCAGGGTCTTGACCGACTCCCACGCCTCGCCCAGGGCCAGCAGACCCCGGTTGATCACGTTGGAGATCAGCCGCTGTTCAATCGGCGTCATGGGACGCTGGGGGATGAACAGGTCCTGGTTGGTTCCGCCCAGAAGGCGGTCGATGATGGGGTAGATGATCAGCGGGGAGATCTCCAGGCACATCTGCCCGTCGAGCTTGTCCGCCTGGATCAGGTTGAAGCTGGTGGGGTTGGGCAGGGCTCCGATGAACTCGCCGTAGGTCATCTGCTCGCAGGTGGCGACGCGGACTTCCACAATGGTGCGCATGAAGCCGGAGAGCGAGGCCCCGAAGTTGCGGGCGAAGGCCTCGTGCAGGGTCTCCAGGGCCATCATCTGGTCCTTGGAAACCCGCTCCGGACGCTTGAAGTCATAGGCCCGGACCTGGTTGGCGTCGCGGGGGCGTTTGTGGCGGCTGAAGATCCGAGTGGAGACCTCCTCCTCCTGGATCTCGCCGGAATCCACCGCCGCGAGCAGGGCGTCGACCTCGTTCTGGTCAAGCATGCCCACCTCGCAACTCAGCCTCCGATCGGTCCGACGACGCGCACGATACGACCGGCGGGCACCCCGCCGAACCACCGGGATATCGGTCGACCGGCTCGCCGCCCTTGACAGTCGGTCGAGGGTCCGCGTCGGGCGGTCGGGGGCGGGGGAACAATCCGTCCGGCGGGCCCGTTCCCGCGGCTGGACCCAACGGAGCAAGCCCCCCATGCGGATTCTTCAGACCCTCGCCCTTCTCGCCGCCATCATTGGCGTGGTCGCCCCCGCCCCGGGCCAGGATTTTCTCGGCGGCGGCGGGATGGTCGCGTCCGTCCCGGACTCCGACCCGGTCACGGTCACCGCGACGCTGGCCACCCCGGTCGTCCGCCCCGGCGATCAGGCGGTCATCGCGGTCGTGTTCGAGCACGCCGACGACTACCACATCAACCTGAACAAGCCGGTCGTGCCCCCGGAGATGGCCGGGTTTGTGCCGATCGCGACGGAGATCGAGCCGACCGACACCGACGGGCTGGCGTTCGGGCGCATCCAGTGGCCCGAGCCCTACGCCGCCAAGGTCGACTTCTTGATGACCGGCAAGCCGATCGACTACCTGGTCTATTCGGGCCGGGCGATCGCCTTCGTCCCGGTGCGCGTCGCCGACGACGCGGCCCCGGGCGAAGTGACGGTCTCGCTGCGGATCACCTACCAGGCATGCGACGATTCGACCTGCCTGCCCCCCGAGGTGGTTGAGCGGTCGGTGACGCTGCGGATCGACCCGCAGGCGTCGGGCGCCGGAACACCGGACCCGCTCTTCGCCGCGTTCGATCCGTCCGTCTTTGCCGATCCCGACGCGTGGGGCGGGGCGCTGGCGACGACCGGCCCGGCCGCGACCGGCGGGACCAAGAGCAAGTTTCTGGGTCTGGTGGCCGTGCCCTCGGCCGACAGCGCGGGCGGGATCGCCATCCTGGCGCTGCTGGCGGCCGCGGGCGGATTCGTGCTCAACCTGACGCCGTGCGTGCTCCCCGTGATCCCGATCAAGGTCATGACCATCTCCAACCATGCGGGCGAGCACCGCGGACGGGCGTTGGTCCTCGGGCTGTGGATGGCGGCCGGCGTGATCGCGTTCTGGGCCGGGCTGGGCGTGCTCGCCACGCTGGTGACGGCGTTTACCGACCCGTCGCGCCTGTTCGGTCTGTGGTGGTTCACGCTGGGGATCGGCGTGCTGATCCTGGCCATGGGCGTGGGCATCATGGGTGTGTTCCAGATCAACCTGCCTCAGAAGGTGTATGCGGTCAATCCCAAGGCCGACTCGGCCCACGGCTCGTTCCTGTTCGGCGTGATGACCGCGGTGCTCGGCCTGCCCTGCTTCGGCTTCGTCGCCGGCGCGTTGCTGGCGGGCGTGGCGTTCATGCCGCCGATGCTGGTGGTGGTGATCTTCGCCTCGATCGGCGCGGGCATGGCGTTGCCGTACCTGGTGCTCGCCGCCAAGCCGGGGCTGGTCAAGAAGATCCCCCGCACGGGCCCGGCGTCGGAGCTGGTCAAGCAGGTGATGGGCCTGCTGATGATCGCGGCCGCCGCGTACTTCATCGGCGCGGGCGTGCTGGCGCTGCTGTCCGGGATGGGGCTGACGGCGAAACTGCCGTGGTGGGCCAAGGCCGTCCACTGGTGGGCGATCGGGCTGGCGATGGCCGGGGCGGGCGGTTGGCTGGCGGTGCAGACCGTGCGGATCACCCGCAAGGCGGGGCCGCGGGTGGTGTTCTCGCTGCTGGCGCTGTTCTTCGCGGTGGTGGGGGTGGGGGCCGCGGCCAACCGGACCGAGCATCTCAAGAACAACTTCTGGGTCGAGTACACCGCCGAGGGTCTGGCGACCGCCCTGGACCGCGGGAGCGTGGTCGTGCTCGATTTCACGGCCGAGTGGTGCCTGAACTGCAAGACGCTCGAGGCGACCGTGCTCAGCCGCGATCCGGTCAAGCGGGAGCTGCTGAGTGCTGGCGTGGTGCCGATGATGGCCGACCTGACCAGCACCAGCGCTCCCGGCTGGGACACCCTGCGGGCCCTCGGCCAGACGGGCATCCCCCTGCTGGTGGTCTACACCCCCGAGGGCGGCCCGGACAGCCCCTCGTGGATGGCCAACGCCTACACCCCGGATCAGGTCGTGCGGGCCATCGAGCAGGCCCGGGGCGGACCCCGCACCGCGGCCGCGGGTCCGTAATCCGCCGGGCCCGAGGGCCGGATGCAACGCCCAACTCGCGGCCCGCCCGGCGGGCGGACGGTCCGAATACCGCCCGGGCGCCCGGGAAGGGCGGGCGGACGGTCCGAATACCGCCCGGGCGCCCGGGAAGGCGGATCCGATCGTCGACTTGCGTTGACGAACGCCGGGACCGGGCCTACTTTTCTGCCTGCCCCCAGGCCCCCGCCGGGGGGCGACAACCTAGCGGGTGTAGCTCAGTGGTAGAGCGTCACGTTGCCAACGTGAATGTCGTCGGTTCGAATCCGATCACCCGCTTTCGAAGAGGCCCCCTAAGTCCCTGCTCAGTAGGGGATTAGAGGGCTTTCTCGTTTCTGCACTACTCCGCGTTCGGGTGAGCTATCGCCCGATGTAGTGCAAGATTGTCCAAAAATGTAGTGCGAATCGAGCCGATCTGAGCGGCCCATGTCGTCGACCGGGGACCTTCATGGCCACTGGCTCACGTGATTTCGCACGAATACCGTGCTCGCCGCCAGCTCACCAGTGAGCTCGCCGCGACCACCTATGCGACTGCTAGGCTTACGCTGGTCCTTGGTTTCTCTTTCGACGCAACCGCGAGCTTGCCCGCCAGCCCCAGAGCGTGACACCAGAGGCCGAGGTCGCGATCGCCAGGACGCTGAAGCCAGTGAGCAGCGGATGGTTGAAGTCGTCGCGTCCGCCGTAATCCATCGTGTGCAGCATCCAGAAGAAATCGAACACGCGCCACAAGCGGTTTCGACGGGACACGACCTGGCCGGTCCGAGCGTCAATGTAGAGTCGTGGTTGTTTCGGGTGGTGAATCTCTACTCGATACGCAGGCAGCACACCGTTGCGAAACTCGACAGGCGGCTCCGACTCGATCAGCTGCACATTCTTGATTGGTGAAGCATGCGCGAAGTCGCGCTGGGCGACCAGTCGGGCATCCTGCTCAGAGATTAGTGGGAGTGACTCGCCGGACTCATGGTCGAGACGTGCGAGCAACTCACCGGACGTGGACCGGATTTCCCACGATGGGCCGATTCCGCGGTTTATCAGCGCAACCGAGGCGAGATCCGAGTGCGTAGAGGCGAGATCATCTAGCGAGGACCGGATGCTCGCAGGCAGCTCGGTGATCACATGATGACTCAGTGGCTCGAACTGCTCGGCGCCGATATCGCGTTCCCCGCGCACGTTATCGATGTCGAGCACACTGAACATGAAGCCACCGACGCTCCAGGCGAGCAGCTGAAGGCTCACGATCAGACCCAGCCAGCGATGAATCAGGTATGTGGACTTGCGTGGTTTCATTGGCGTCTCTTCGGCGTCTGCTCCGACCGAGAGGAGCAGCATGGTGCGCAGAAGTTGGTCTAGAGGCAATCACATCATCAGCAATAGCATCCCCGCGGCCATGGCGGCCATGGTCAGATCCTCGACGAGCGTGACCTTGGTCATCGGTAGGTTGAGGGCTGTGCCGAGGCATGCGCAGCGGATGGCGCGCTTGTTGAGCAGCGCCTTGAGCACACCACCTGCGCCGACGAGCATAAGCACGAGCGTGATGATGTTGGTCACGACTGGGGCCCAGGCGAGCAAGTACGCGACACCGAGTGCGAGCTCGACGAAGGGGTATGCCCAGCCCCACGCTGGGACCCTGCGTGCGACCAAGTCGTAGCCTCGGTACGCGGAGACGAAGCCTGGTGGATCGAGAAGCTTGAAGAAGGAGAAGACGATGAAGAAGCCGGCCATGAAGTGCCGCATGAGAGGCTCAGCCGCCCAGCTGCCGGTGGACGCGGCGACCAGAAGCGTGACACCTGCGATAAACCCGACGATCAGGAAGAGCGGGTAGAGACTCTCCTTTGCGGGCTCTTCGACCATCACGGCCGAGTGATGGTTCGGCGTACCGTTCCGCGTCGCTTGGGCGGCCTCAGCGGGCCGGACGAACGAAACCGCGTAGTCACCTACGGAAGCGACGGCAAGCCGGATGCGCTCGTCGGAAACATCCGAGGAGTGCTTGATGACCGCTGTTCCCGCCTGGGGATTGACTTCAGCACCGTCGATGCCCGCGACATCAAGGAGTGCGGCCTTGATCTTGGCCGCGCATCCTCCGCAGTGCATTCCAGCAATCTGGGCGGGTGTAGTCTGCGTCGCCATCTCATTTACCTCGCGTTCTTGTACAACAGTTCGATCAGCTCATCGCTCGCCTCCTCGAACTCGGCTTTCCCGAGTGCGGCTGCGTCCGCGACGCAGTGCTTGAGGTGGTGCCGCAGCAACTCCTTGCCCACTGATCGCATGGCGGACTGCACCGCAGCGATCTGGGTCAGGATGTCTGCGCAATAGCGATCCTGCTCAACCATCTGGGCGATGCCACGCACTTGCCCCTCGATGCGCTTGAGCCGGGCGAGGTTGCGGTTGCGGTCTTGATCGCAGACGTTCTTTGCCGATCGGGCTGGGGGTGTGGTACCCATACCCCCTTATGGTATATACAGCTCTCCCGAGAGTCAAGCGGTCTCGTCATCCGGTTGGCCTGACATTGCCCTAAGGAACCATCCCTCCAGTCCGAAGACCACGGCAATCGAGCCGAGCGCGACGACGACGACGAGCGGATCGGTCGTGAGCTTGAGATAGAGGAACGCCCCGAGCACGACCGCGTCGAGCACCAACGCCGTCAGGAGCACCCAGCCCCGCGCGTTGAGCTCCGATCGGAGGTGCTTGAAGACGCCCCAGTGGATCGCCATGTCCATCACGATGTAGAAGATCGCGCCGAGCGAGGCGATGCGGCTGAGGTCGAAGAAGATCGTGAGCGCGACGGCGCTGACGGCCGTGTAGACGAGCGTGTGCTTCTGGATTCTGCCAGGCATGCCGAAGTGGCGGTGCGGGACGAGGTCCATGTCCGTGAGCATCGCGAGCATGCGCGAGACCGCGAACATGCTGGCGATGATGCCCGAGATCGTGGCGATGATGGCAAGGCCGATGGTCAGCCATTCACCCCACTGGCCGACGGCGGGGCGGGCCGCTTCGGCGAGCGAGGAGTCTCGTGCCGCGATGATCTCGTTGACGCTCAGATTGCCGGCGACGGCCAGTGTGACGAGCACATAGAGCCCGGTGCAGATGAGCAGGCTGAAGATGATTGAGCGGCCGACGTTCTTCTTGGGTACTTTGATCTCGTCCCCGCTGTTGGTGATCGTGGTAAAGCCCTTGTAGGCCAGGATTGACAGGGCCACGGCGGCGAGGAAACCGCCGACGCCGCCATGTGCATCGGAGGCGGCGCTCTCCCCGGTCAGGGTGTCGAACGAGAGACCCGAGACCCAGAGCCCGATGCCAGCGAAGACCGCGATGCCGACGATCTTGATGATCGCGGTGATCTTGCTGAGCCCGCCGATGACCTCGTTGCCGAGCAGATTGACGATGAACGCGACCACGATGAGTCCGACACCGAGCGTGGGCACGAGCCATGAGTCAGAGCCCTCGCCGAAGATCCGCATCGTGTAGGTGCCGAAGGTGCGGGCAACGAGACTCTCGTTGATGACCATAGAGAAGTACATCAGCAGCGAGCAGCCCGCGGTGACCACGCCCGGCCCGTAAGCCTTCTTGAGGATCATCGCGATCCCGCCGGCCGACGGGTACTCGTTGCACACCTTGATGTACGAGTAGGCGCTGAAGGCGACGACAACAGCGGCGGCGATGAACGCGAGCGGGAACAGCCCGCCGGCCAACTCGGCGACTTGTCCCGTGAGCGCAAAGATCCCTGCGCCGATCATGACGCCGGTTCCCATGGCGACCGAGCCGGCGAGCGTTAGGCTTTCCTCTCGATATTGGTCTCCGTGTTGTGAGTCACTCGGCGTCATTCGTGGTGCTCCCCGGATATTGCGTTTCTATCTTTGAACATGCGATGCATCGCGGCGAAGATGAATGACGCGGACCAGGCGATGTACAGCAGCCCACTCAGTCCTTCCGTAGCGGCTATGAACCGCAGATGCCCAGTGGGCAGAATGTCACCGAAGCCGATGGTCGTGTACATGACAGCAGAGGCGTAGAAATGGCCGAGCGGACCATCAGCCCGGTCGCCGGAGAGTGTGCCGATGCCGAAAACATGCCACGCAACATAGTACGCTGCCGCATAAGCAACTATGTCGAAGAGGTGGCTGGCGTAGATACCGAGCATGAGACAGAAGAAGCGGTGCCACGTGAAGCGGTCTGCATCGAGGGTGAAGCGAGCCACGATCACGAAAAAAGCAAGGCGCACGCCAGTCGTTAGTAGCACAAGAAGCACACTGAGTCCTATCGCGAGTATCACAGGCACTGTTCTCCGAAACAAACCGCCATCAGCTCAATCATCGTTTGCACCTCGCGCTCTTCTGGCGACCCTAGACACTGGACAGGTAGAAAAGACAAAGAAACTAATGGAGTCCCCACCTGCGATAGGCTTAGCCTTATCTTTGGTCGAGTGGTAAAAACTCGTGCACGATGCCGAGGGACTGATCTGTTGCTGCAATGGACTGATGCGCATCTCGAACAGTGGCGGTCAATGCACGAATGGCGTCGATTGTCTCCGGAACCACGATCGCCTGATTATCCACCTGATATGTCAGGTACGCTTCGTCGCCCTGCACGCTGAGCACATCCTCCCAGACTGCCACCTCCCACATATCGCCGCGCGACCGCCCGAGGTCGTGCATGAGTTCCACCGTGCTGTTGAGTGCCACGATGCCGTCGTGCATTCGAATGAAGGCGATGCGCGGCGCAGCGCGCAACGCCGCGAGCAGATCATCGCGCGATGTGCCCGGAGTGAGCCTGAGTGTCCAGTAGTGGTTGTGGGTCTGGGTGTGAGAGGCCTTCGCGGCCATGGTGACCAAATCCAGTTCGGGTCTGACGCTCTGGGCATCCGGCCCCTGGTGGCTCGGTATGTGAGCTTCAGGAACGATCGTGTTCATGATGCCGGAGTGATCGGCTTCCCATGGATCGGTGGCACGACGAATTAGGACGCCGCGGGCGCTGACGAGCAGGCCCGCGTCCTGGATCGCTCCAAGCACCCGCACGATGCTCGTCGTGTTGCACGAGACCACGCGGGTAGCGTCGCGGCCGATTGCGGATTCGTAGTTCGCCTGGGCCACGAACGAGTGGCCAGTGAGGGAGTGCTTCTCGCCGCCCTGGAACACAGCCTTCACGCCGGACGATCGGTATCGTTCGAGGTTTCCAGAGGCAACGCTTTTCGGCGTGCAATCGACCACGACGTCAGCCTTGCCCAGCAGATCCTCGATTGTCCCTTCTGGCCGGATCCCGGCGTCGCGCATGGCATGGAGACTTTCTTCCGTGCCGGCGAACACACTGGTAGCCCCGGCAACCGCGGCTTTGACGCGGTAGTCCGTCGCCACATCCGCAACACCCGCAAGCTCCATGTCCGACTGGAGCTGTACGGCGGCAGCGACTCGCTTTCCAATGACGCCGTACCCGTTGACGGCGACCCTAATGCTCCCCTGAATCATTCTTTTTCCTCCTTCAATCGGTTTTGGCTTGATCGACGATGCCACAGCATCCAGGCCGCGGTAGGCAATATCATGACGCTGGCCGCATAGAACGGCGCCGCGTCATCCCATATGAACAGGGCGCTTGCGGCCAACGGTCCGGCCACCTGGCCGAGATACGTCGCGGACCCAACGAGACCGGCGGCCGTTCCCGCTGCGCCCGGGGTGTCCCTTGCTGACAGCGAGAGAAGGCTCGGCGCGACGATCGCGGAGCCCATGACGAAGATGCCGACGGCAACGGCCGCGAGCCCGAGTGCAGGCACCAACGGGAACGCCGCAAGGCCAACACCCATGGCGCCGAATCCCATTCCGACCTGCATCCATTCGCCCCATCGGCGCGCCAGAAACCAGATAGCTCCCAACTGAACGGACGCGGTGATCAGCCCGCATAGCGCGAAGGCGACACCGATTCCGCCAGGCCCAAGGCGAAACCGTGCATCGGCGTAAAGCGCGAAGGCGGTCATGAATAGTGCCATCGCGACCTGACTCACGAAGACGAGGGCCAAGATCCCGCGGATACGGAGGCCCACGACCGTCCAGCCTGTACCCTCGTCGCGTTCGTCCCTCTGACTCGCCGTGCAACGATCGGTGCGCCATCGCAGCACGATGGCAACCATCAGTGCCGACATGACTGCCAGTGCGAGGAACGGTGCCGCGAAGCTCTCAAGGGCAATGCTCCCGAACGGTGTATCCCACATCCACGACTGACGCGTCGAGAGCCCCCCAAGGATAGGGCCGGCGACGACGCCGAGCGCCGCGGCGGCGCTGAGCCAGGCCATCCCTTGAGCGTGGAGACGTTCCGGCAACGAGTCGGCGACGGCACCTGCCGCGATCGGAAACATGGCCCCCGAGAAGGCGCCTCCGAGAATCCGCCCTGCATAGAGGAGGGGCAGACTTGTCGCCAAGCCGCAAAGAACCTGCGATGCGCCGAAGCCGGTAAGACTCCAGAGCAGGGCGATCCGCCTCCCGTGCCGATCGGACCATCGCCCCCACACCGGCGCCGCCATGAACTGCGCGAGCGCATATAGGCCTGTAAGCGCGCCGACATGAAATGCGGTGGAGTCCGGCGACAGTGTCTCACCGGGGACATCACGCCCGAGACGCGATGGCAGCACAGCCAGAGTGACACTGAACCCAAGCATCACGAGAAACAGAGAGCCGAATGTGATGGCCAGTGTACGGTTCACTCTTGCTCCGACTCAGCTGATGACTGCTCATTCTTGCGTTCCGCGCTGATGGTCAGGCGAGCGGGATGCCCGTACCACTCTCTGCGGCCGCCGCCATACTTCGCTTCGAGAGTGGCGACCACATCCGACATGGCCCCATCCGCGGGCACCCAACCACCATCAATATCGGGGAAGTCGATGCGGCAGTTGTCACACTTCTTGCCGTCGTAGAATCGAATCGGGCACCAGAATGACTCGACATTGCGCAGCATCTCCCCGCCCAGGGCGTAGATACCTGTCATCCAATCACAGTAGAGGCACCAGATGAGGTCATGCCCGACGAGCCCCTCGAACTTGTGACGTGACACGCTGATCCACTGGCCATGCCGATACCGCGGGAACCCCAACAGCAAGCGGAGAAGTGGGTAGATCAATATCTCCCCAAAACGGATAATCCAGAATACTGGCAGGGCGAGCAAGCTCACCCAGAGTGCGAGGTGATTCGGCGCTCGACCCACAGTACGGTTGAGAACCTTGACTATTCGAGGCCCGCGGGAGGCACGACGGTGAGTCGCTTCGTGCAAGATCACCCAGGATGTGAGCACGATTGTTTGGCCTGTCATCGCGCCTGCGAGCCCGAACCAGCCGCCTACTGCGATGCCTACTGCCCACGGGATCCAAGTCAAGAGCGACACGACGATGTCGAGCAACGGTGCCTGTGATAGAGCATTCGCGATATGACGTCCCGCAGGTGGTACGCGAGGGGCTATCGTCAGGCCAAGAACGAACAGGCCCTCAATAGCCAAAGTCCAGATAAGTACTTGCAAACCAACATGCATCGAAGCTGTCTCCATCGAACCGAGATCAGCCACGGTGTGCTTTCCATCGACCATGGCCCGACTTGAAGAGAGTGACGAGGAATCCGAACGCGGGATCCTTGAATTCGGCGTGACGCAGGACATCCCAATTGGACGAGATGTACGACTCAAGATAGGCCGTGACAGTTTCCAGCAACACTATCGAGTAACGCGGGGAGCGCCCTTCGGGTGCGTGCGCTCCGAACGCGACGAGACGCGTGGTGTGCCCTGGTGAAGTCTCAGCCCGACCGTGCCGCACCAAGTCCTGGACCGTCGCGTCGACATCGGGTTGACGACAGCATCCGAACCGAACGAGTACTGCGCGTAAGACGGCCGGATCGGTCGCCGCAGAGTTCAGCTCAGCGCGGCCCTCCTTTACCTCACCGATCAGCATGTCGGGCGCGTCTGGTGGAACACCGAGCGCGGGGTCGGGCGCGTCGATGACTGTGTCGCGTGTGCCGGATCGGCCTTCTCTAGGAACGAGGCGTCCGGCATGCGGAAACCGAAACGCCAACACGTCGATATCCGTTGCTGTGCGGTGCCCGCCACGACGCATGGCCTCGATGACCGGGAACTCTGTGACCGTGAAATAGCCGTTGAGCCGAAGATATGTCTGAACGAGAGCAACTGCATTATCCATTCTCGTTGCTCCCTTCGTGAGTGCCCCGCCCACTTCGCGTTGATGGGGGACAGCAGGAGGCGGTAGACCAGTTCAGCGTCTGCAACTGGCTCGCGATGATGCGCGTGAGGTCGAGCGCGTTCGATGGGTGAGGGATTGTGTTGCAGGATACGATCCGGCTCACCCCCGCGGCTTCGAGCTGTTGATAGGCATCGCCGGCAAAGATCGCGTGTACTGCGACACAGACCGGGGGCGACATGCCGGCACGTCGGAGGTGGCCCACGGTCTCGATCATCGTGTGCGCGGTCGAGGCGATGTCGTCCACCAGCACGGGCGTGTGCCCGGACCACCGCTCCACATCAGGAACGGACACCTCAACATCGCGATCCCCTCGCCGGTTCTTCCGAAGGACGATGTGCGGAGCGTCGGCGAGCTTGGCCACTTCCGCAACCCACTGTTCGCTCTCAGCGTCGGGACCGACCAGCAGCGGCTTCGCGATCTCGCGACGGATCCAGTCCGCGACGATAGGTGCAGCGTGCACAATGGCCGTGGGAATGCGGTAGATCTCATTCAGCGAGCTGCGCCGGTGCAGATGAGGATCCACCGTCACCATCGCGTCGACGATGCACGAGAGCACGCTCGCAAAGTAGGCGCTGCTGACGGCCTCGCCCGGGCGGAACCGCGTGTCCTGGCGCATGTACGCCAGGTAGGGCGCGATGAGGCCCACGCGCGAAGCGCCGAGGTCCTTCGCCGTCTCCGCCGTGATCATCAGCGGTACGAACTTCGGGTCGGGGCGATCCAGTGTGCAGACGAGCCAGACCGTCTTGCCGGTGACATCTGTATCAAAGCGTACGTATGTCTCGCCATCCGGGAAGTGGTGGAACTTGACCGGCCCGACATCTGCTCGCAACATGCCCGCCAGCGACGCAGCGATGAGCTCATTACCTGGGAGAGGGACAAGAAGAGTGCTCATGGCGATTCTCCTGATTCTGGGCCGACCGTCACGATCGGACTTTGGGAGTTGACGTACTCGGCGGCGTAGGCCAGCTCGCCCAGACTGTCTGCGTGGAGTGTGAAGAGCGGCTGTCCACGCTCGACGACATCGCCGATGTCAACCTCCAGGGCGATCCCAGCCGCCGCATCTCGCGGGGCGCCCGCGAGCTTGGCCGCTCTGGCCAGCCTCCGATTGTCGATTGACGTGACGATCCCCTCAGCTTGGGCGACGACGGCGCGCGTCTGTGACGCCACCGGGGGTTGGCGCAGGCCGCCCTGGGCCTCACAGATACGTTCGAACTTCATAAGCGCCCGCCCGCTCCGCAGGGTCTGGCTCGCGATGGCCTTGCCTGTGCCTTCCGCCGCAAAGTCCGTGAGCTCCAGGACGCTGCCCGCCAGGGCGAGTGCTCGGTCGCGCAGATCGGGGGGAGCGTCGGACGTTTGGCGGAGCACGGCGAGCACATCGTGGGCTTCCAGCGCCGGGCCGATGCCGCGTCCGACCGGCGCTCTCCCGTCGGTTTCGACGACCCGTAAGCGCAGACCGACTCGCTCGGCAACCGACTCGAACAACGACCGCAGGCTCGCAGCAGCCTCTTGCGTTCGTATCTTCGCAGTCGGGCCGACGGGCATATCGATAACAACGTGGGTTGAGCCTGCGGCTGCCTTCTTGGAGAGGACGGACGCGACGAGCTGCCCCTCGCTATCGAGATCGAGCGGACGCTCGACCCGAATCAGCACGTCGTCGGCTGGGCTCAGCGCGACCGCCCCGCCCCATGCGATGCATCCGCCCTCCGACTCGACCACGCGCCGCATCGATCTGAGATCGAGATCGACTGGCGCAAGCGTTTCCATCACGTCCGCCGTTCCCGCGGGTGACGTGATCGCCCGGGAGGAGGTCTTGGGGATGACGCCGCCGCACGCGGCGACGATCGCCACGACAATCGGCGTTGTTCGATTTCCCGGCAAACCGCCGATGCAGTGCTTGTCCGCCACAACCTCGCTCGGCCACGTGAGCCTCTCGCCGGCGGCGAGCATCGCCGCGGTGAGCGACGCCACCTCCTCCGGACTGAGTCGGTCCACGGCGCTTGCAGTCAAGAACGCCGCGATCTCGATGCTGGAGAGGCGGCCAGCGACGACGTCGTCCACGATTGCCTTGTACTCATCGATGCCGAGCTGGCGGCCGTAGACCTTGGCTCGGACGTGGCTCATGGAGATTGGCGGGGGCATGTGCTCAACTCGAAGTGACTGACCCTCGGACGCGTTGAGGGCACTCCACGCCACCTCGGAGAGCCCCGCCTCTCCGGGATGCAAGAGGTCCGAAGTGATGACATTGAGCGTTGCCGGGATGCGAGCCGACCCCGACGACACGAGCACACGTGCCTGCGACTCAAAGCCCTCGGACCGGCACACTTCGCACTCGGCATGCATGTAGATGACGTTCTCTCGATACGTATCGATTCCCAAACGTCGGGCTCGAAGCGCCGGCCTGCGGCTGTGGTCGTGTTCAATCATCTCAACGCTCCGCATTTACAGGTAGGGGCACTGGATACCCAACGACTCGAATAGCTCGTGGGGAACGGGGACCAGAATCGCCGCAAGGATCACCAAGGCGAACCATCCCAGCGCCAAGCGGCCCGTGCTCAGGGGGGTGATGTCATTGAGCGGCGGGATCCCTTTGCGCCCCGCAATAAACCAGACGATGAACGCCCAAAAGAGCAGGCCGGACCATACAAAGATCCCGAGCCCGAACAGAGCGACGAGCGCGGCCGTCCCGATCATGGCGCTGCGGCGCTGGCCGAACATCGCATCCGAGATGTGCCCGCCGTCGAGCTGCCCGATAGGCAGAAGATTGAGCGCGGTCACCAGGAGCCCCAGCCAGCCGGCGAAGGCGAGCGGATGCAGGAGGATCACGTGCCCGGTGAGGTTGTCACCAAGCCCGAGACTCGCGAGCGTGGCCAAGAGAAGCGACGAACCCACGTTGACGCCCCCGCCGTGCATAGCCATCGCGGCCGGTGCCGCCTCGGAGACCGTGGACATGGGCAGGCCGATCAGCAAGGCGGGAATGGCAACGACGAGACCGGCCAACGGGCCAGCGACGGCCATGTCGAACAGGGCACGGCGCGAGGGCGCCGGTGATCGGAGCGAGATGAACGCGCCGAATGTGCCTAACGCAAACGGGACCGGGATGAAGTACGGCAGCGAAACATTAATGCCGTGCTTTCGTGCGGCGATGTAGTGGCCCATTTCGTGAGTGCCAAGAATGAGCATCAGCCCGAGGGAGTACGGCAGTCCCGCAGTGAAGCGTCCCGGCTCCTGAAGCAGGTTGATGCCCTGATGCAGCGCTCCAGCCCAAACCGTCGTCGCCAGGGTGGCGACGAGGAGCAGGGCATGTAGCCAGTACCGCTGCCCGAGTTGCTCACCGCGATCGAGCGCGATGGGAAGCAGTGCAAGCGATGGGGCGCCATCCTCGGTGGGCGTCAGCAGCGGCGTCCACCCGGTGCCGCTGAAGCGTTCCCGAAGGCGTGTCATCGCGTCGTCGGCCGGTGCCAGCAACCGCCCCTCGCGGACCGTCGCCGCCCCCACGCGTCGCTCGCTCTCGGGCAGGAAGATGTCGGCGGTATCCACATCCGGCGGCCGCAGAGCCTTCGGGGCGTGTCCTTCTCCAAGGCTGTGTCCCCCATGGCCATGGCTTCCATGCCCGCACAGTCCACCCATCAGCAAGAAGAATGAGGCGAACACCATCAGCAGGAAGATCCACGCCCACCCGCCGCCCATCGCCATGCCGCTGTGCCCGAGGCTAGAGATGAGCAAGACGAGCAGGAACAGCACGATGAGTGTTCTAAGTGCGCGTAGTTTCATGATGCACCGTCCCTTCCAGAGCCGCTCCCGTCGTCCCGATGGACACGCAGGAGACGGGCGTTGATGGAAACGATCACGGTTGACGCAGACATCAGCACAGCGCCGAAGGCCGGCGTGAGCAGAATCCCAACCGATGCCAGCACGCCCGCAGCCAGCGGAATGGCGAAGATGTTGTAACCCGCAGCCCACCACAAGTTTTGAACCATCTTTCCGTAGGTGGCGCGGGCGAGTTCGACTATCGCCGTCACATCGCGTGGATCCGAGCGCACCAGCACGATGTCGGCGGACTCGATGGCGACATCGGTGCCGGCCCCGACCGCAATCCCGACATCGGCCTGGGTGAGCGCCGGCGCGTCGTTGACCCCGTCGCCGGTCATCGCGACGCGCAAGCCCCGGGACTGTATCTCCTTGATCTTCTCGGCCTTTTGGTCGGGGAGCACCTGGGCGAACACCTCGTCGAGTCCCAGCTCGCGCGAGACCCAATCGGCCACAGCCTGCGCGTCCCCGGTCAGCATCATGACGCGCACGCCCATCGCCTTGAGCCGGTCGATGGCCTCGCGGGACTCCGGCCTGATCACATCGGCTAGCGCGATCGCGCCGACGAGTCGGTCGTCCGCGAGCACAAACACGACCGTCTTGCCCTCGTCCGCTACCCGATTCACTTCGCCGCTCTCGATCTCGATGCTGGCTTCACGGAGATAGCCGGGGCTGACGACCTTGATGTTGGTCCCTTCGACCGTCGCCTCGGCCCCCTTGCCTGGGATCGCACGGAAGCCCTTCGGCTGCGGTGGACGGATGTCGCGTTCCTCGGCGCTGCGCACGACACCAGCGGCGATCGGGTGCTCCGACTGACTCTCGATCGAGGCCGCGAGCGTGAGGATCCTCGTCTCGTCCATGTCGCCGAGCGGGATGATGTCGGTGACGCCGAATCGTCCCTCCGTCAGCGTCCCGGTCTTGTCGAACACGATCGCGTCGAGGCCGCGCGCTGCCTCGAAGGCGGTTCGGTCACGGATGAGCAGGCCGTTGCGCGCGGAGATGGCGGTCGAGACCGCCACCACAAGCGGCACGGCCAAACCGAGGGCGTGCGGGCACGCGATCACCATGACGGTGACCGTGCGTTCCAGTGCGAAGGCAAAGTCCTTGCCGAGCAAGAGCCACGTGACGAGTGTGATGGCCCCGACGCTGAGCGCGACGACCGTCAGCAACAGTGCCGCTCGGTTCGCGAGGTCCTGCGTCTTTGAACGCGACTCCTGGGCCTTGCGCACCATCTCGATGACCTGCGCTAAATAGGTCTCGTCGCCTGTCTTGGACACCTCGACGGTGATCGCCGACTCGCCGTTGACGGCTCCGCCAATGACCTCGTCTCCCTCCCCTTTCTCAACCGGACGGCTCTCACCGGTCAGCATTGATTCGTTGACGCTCGTGCGGCCTTCCAGGATGGTCCCGTCCGTCGGAATCTTCTCGCCAGGCTTCACGAGCACTCGGTCGCCGTGCTTGAGGTCAGTAACAGGCACATCGTGTGTGCCGTCATCTCCAACCAGGTGAGCCTCTGCCGGCATCAGCTTGACAAGCTTCTCCAATGCAGCCGAAGCACCCATGACCGACTTCATCTCGATCCAGTGCCCAACCAGCATGATATCGATGAGCGTCACAAGCTCCCAATAGAATACCTTTCCCTCCACGCCAAACACGACGGCGCTGCTGTAGAAGTATGCCGTGGAGATTGCCACGGCGATGAGGGTCATCATCCCCGGCCGGCCCTTGCCGACCTCATTAAATAGCCCCTTCAGAAACGGCCAGCCGCCGTAGAAGTAGACGATCGTGGCAATCGCGAACTGAATATAGCTGTCGCCCGGAAAACGCAGCGAGTCACGCAGACCGAGCCAGGTCTGGATCATCGGAGCAAGCGCCACTACTGGAACAGACAGCACGAGGCAGACCCAGAATCGGCGCCGGAAGTCCGCGACCATGTGGGCGTGATGGCTCTGGTGGTCATGGCTCGCACCGTGGCCGGAGTGCCCAGCGTGGCTATTGCCACTAGTTGCCTCTACAGTATCGGGGTGGGTGTGCCCCGCGTGATCCTTGTTCTCCGAGCCGAGTGAGCTCGTGTGATCGTGATTGTGCTTGTGGTGGCGTTCATCATGGTTGTGCATGACGGGATCCCCTTTGGTTTGAGTTTTGCTTAGTCAATGTGTCTTGCCGCGCGCCCAACAGGCGAGGGATGAACATCGGCGTCCGATTCATGTAGGCCCGGTATTGGTCCGGGCACGCGTCGAGAACGTCGCGTTCCTCGCGCCGCGCAAGGCGGAAGTACATCCAAACTACGAACGGCCAGAGGACCAGGGTGGCCAGGGTCGGCCACTGGATCATGAGCCCGAGCGTGATGATGAAGATGCCGGTGTACTGCGGATGTCGCATGTAGCGATACACGCCGTCGGTAACCAGTTCGCCCCGTGACTCGTAGACGCGCTCCCAGCCTGCACTGATGATCCAGATCCCCGCGATGATCAGGAGGTTGCTGACGACCATTACGATCGCCCAGCCGTTGCCGATGCCGAGCCAGGTGATGAAGTCGCCAAGCAGGTGCCCGCTGATGTGGTCCAGCGGGATCTTGATCCCGACGAAGTGGCTCAGAAGGTAGATCGACAGCGGAAATCCGTACATCTCTGCGAACAACGCGATGACGAACGCAATCAGCGCGCCGCCTGATCGCTTGCCGAGGCGCGTCCGCATGGGGATGAACTTGAAGATAAAGAACAGGCTGACGACAACCATCGTGACGACGAGGCCCCAGTTGCCGTATGCGTTTCCGTCACCATGCATAGGTCACCTCGCCGGCCTTGCGCCCACGTTGTAGAGCACCGCGATCACGGCGCCGACAAGCCAGCCCAGGATGAAGATCTCCATGGTTCCGATGACCGCCTCCCACCAGGGCATGTCCCAGCGCATGATGGGCTCGATGTTCCAGCCGTGCATGATGCTGTTGAAAAACCGAACGACCGCTTCGCGCGGCACGGTCAACATGACGAAAACACAGCCGATGTAGAGAACAGCGCAGGCCCCACCAAGGGCGAAGCCGAACCTTCTAATGCTGAGAGTGTGCATCATGGTCTCCTTTAGTATTTGAGTGGTCCCTCATGTCGGTGCCGTGCCCGTGTCCGTGCCCGCCCATCATCAGAAGGTGGCAGCCGAACATGACCACAATGAAGACGAAGAGGATGGCCCCTTCGCCAACGCCGAACAGTGGGAGCAGGAAGATCAACAGAAGCGGGAGAACGCATCCCGCGATGTGAAGCCAGTGGTGCTTCATTGGTCATTCTCCTTCTGTTTCGTACGATGGTGCCTGTGGGCGTACCGTTCAGGGGCCGCTTCGAACGCCTCGCGGCAGACCGCCGCGCAGAAGTAGTAGGTGTGGCCCTCGTACGCCACCTCGTCTGCGGCCGTCTCAAGACTCAGCTCCATCCCACAAACGGGGTCTATGTATATCGTGCGCTCGTGTGAATGCGTCATGTCATCTCCTTTGCAGTTGGTGAGCCCTGCGCTTGGCGGTGTCTCGGATTGGGGGCCTCATCGCGCCCAAGCCGCAAAGGCATTGTGTTCGAGTCGCACCTCGCTCCGGCGACCATCTCCTCGCTTACGGGCGACAGCCCAAATGCAAGCACTGTCATGTCATCACGCCGGATGCCTTTGCCACGGTGACGATCTGCCGCTTCAACAAGCCGCCGGGAAATCGATGCAGTGCTGGGCTCGCTCTCCCCGGTAATCAGCTCTGCTACGCGATTCCGCCCCAGAAGTCTTCCCTGCTCGTCTTGCGTCTCGGTCACTCCATCAGAAAGCAGCACCAGCAGCTCCCCCGGTCCAAGTGTGAGTTCTGCGTCCTGACACACAGCGTCCGGGTCAACACCCAGAAGGAGTCCTGTCGAGGGAACAACCTCGCATCTGCCGCTTTGATAACGAATGAACCCGACTTCGTGACCGGCGCTGGCATAGACGGCTGCGCCCGTTGCTCCGGACACTCGCACAAGAACCATGGAGGCGAAATCTTCCGGAAGGCTCGTCGCCCAGAATCGCCGGTTGATCTCCGAAAGAATCTTCGCGGGTGAAGGCTCCGTCAGGTCTGTGGCGAGGAGCAGCGCCTTGAGGACTGCCGACCCCATCGCCGCATGGATCCCGTGCCCTACCACATCCGCGACGCACAGAAGTGTGTCCCCGTTCGGGCACGCGATGACATCCACGAAGTCGCCCGCGATTTCATCGGCGGGGTGGTACTCGATCGCGACGCTGAGCGGGGTGTCACCCGCAGGCGAGGGAATTAGATGTGACTGTAGCCGCCGGGCTCGGTTGAGCTGGGCACGGCGGTCCGCATCACGCCGAGCCAGTTCGAGACTCATGCGCGAGACCGCCCCTGCGAGATCACTCAGCTCGCGGTTGGAACTGACATCCACGGTCGTACCGAGCCGCCCACGGCCGATCTCACTCACCGCATCGACCAGACGTTCGATAGGCCGAGTCACCAGTCGCAACAGAAGAAAATTCAAGACGACGGCGCCAGCGCCGCCCGCGAGCAGGATGGCACCAACACGTCGTTCCTCTGCCCGACGAACCGCTGCTAGAACAGGTCCTCGGCGCTCGCCGACACGTACTGAAAATTCCCCGTCTCCCGATTCTCCCCAGATCAACTCGACCAACTCAGATGCGTGATCGTGGCCGTGTGTTGTTGGATCTGCGAGAAGCCTGGAGTTGCCCAGCATGACCTCGATCGTGTGTCCAGGAGACTCACGTGCGATCATCGTTGAACAAGTCGCGTCAATAAACTGCTGAACGGGTTCCTCGCCCCCGGCGCGGAGTGTTCGTACCGCCATCTCGATCGTTCGTGCTTCCTCAGCGAGCGCAATCTCTTTTTCATGGAGTCGCGAGGTCACGGCACGCTGATAATCCGCAATCACGAAGCCCGTCAGGACCACGGCGATAGCGAAGTTCACAACCAGCAGGAGCTGTGTCCGGAGACGAGCACCACGGAATCGGGCTGTCAGAGTATCTTGCAGGTTGGAAAATGCCATCGCTTCGTTCCTGTCATGTATCTGTGCGCCTTGCGACCGATCCATCCGGGAATCGGTACCACCCCGGATCTCCGTAGTTGGAGATGTTGTCACGCACCTTGAGCACGGTGAACATGCCTCCCATCTCGATGTTGCCGAACTGCCCCTTGCCCATCATCATCGGCAGCGTGTTCCTCGGGCCCGGCATGTGCTGTGCCATGTCTTGCATTTCAGCCATACCGTCACGCCCCATCGCCATGTAGCCGGGAAGCAGCGACTGGATCTTGCTCTCGACGCCCGTCTGATCGACGCCGACCGTGTTTGCAATGTCGTGCGCCATCGCGTTCATCGTGTGGTGCGACATGTGGCAGTGCATCGCCCAGTCCCCTGGGTTGTCCGCGATGAACTCCACGTCGCGCGTCGTGCCGACGGGGACAAGTACCGTGGTCTCGGGCCACTGGCCGGCCTCGGCGATCTGGCCGCCATCTGTTGCCACCACCTTCCAAGCGTGCCCATGCACGTGGATTGGGTGGTTCCACATGCTGAGGTTTCCGAAGCGGACGCGCACGCGATCACCGGTCTTGACCACGAGGTGCTCGGTCCCCGGGAACACACGGCTGTTGAAGGTCCACATGTTGAAGTCGACCATCACTGCAGGGTCGGGCCGGTAGGTCCCCGGATGGACGGCCCAGTTGTGAAGCATGATCGCGAAGTCGCGGTCGATCGGTTGGCTCCGCTGCTCCTTGGGATGCACGATGAAGAACCCCATCATGCCGAACGCCATCTGGGTCATCTCGTCGGCGTGCGGGTGGTACATGAACGTGCCGTGCTGATCCGGGATCGTGAACTCATAGACCCAGGTCTCGCCCGGTTGGATACCCGGCTGGGTGAGACCCGCGACGCCGTCCATGCCGCATGGAATGAACAGGCCGTGCCAATGGATGCTGGTGTGTTCGGGCAAGTGGTTTGTGACATAGAGCCGGACACGGTCTCCCTGCGTGACCTCGATCGTGGGCCCGGGGGTCTGCCCGTTGTATCCCCAGCACTTGACCGTCATGCCGTCAGCGAACTCCCGCTCAACAGGCTCGGCGACGAGGTGGTACTCCTTGACGCCATCCGTCACTTGGAATGGCATGGTCGTCCCGTTCGGCGTGACCACAGGCGTCGCACCGTTCGAGGATGGCTGTGGCATTGAATCACCCGACTTTGGACGAATGATCGGGGGAACTTCGTCGGCTCCCGCCTTGCGGACGATGAGGGCGGCGGCTCCGGTCGCCACACCCGCGGCGAGGAATGATCTTCTCGAGTACATCTCAGTGCCCTCCATGATGGTGCATGCCCGGCATGCTCTCGCCGGCAGTGTCGTTGTTCATTGAATCTATCGGTGTGTCTGTGTCGTCTGGCATCGCCACGCCCTGAGTTTCAGGGAGACGGCCGCCAACCGCCTGCTCAAGCTGCACGCGGACCTCCCAGTAGCGTTTGACGCTGTCGAGGTACTCTCGGTACGCGGCGATGCTCTCTCGCTTGCTGGCGAGCAGATCAAAGGTGTCCACGAGCATGAAGTTGTATTGCTCCTGGGTGAGCGCCGTGATGCGCTCTCTCAGGGGCACGATCGTGTCGCGATACTGCTCAGCTTGGTAACGAGCGGCGAAGAGCCGGTTCCGGAGACGGCGCACATCCGCACGTGTCCGGATCGCCAGCCCTTCGAGCTTTGCTTCCGCTGCAAGTAGCGCCGCATCGAGGCGGGCGATCTCTCCTTGCCGCTGGTTGAAGATTGGCAGTTCAAGTGCAAGTTGTGGACCGAAGACCCACTGGCCGTCGGTATCGCGCGATGCATTGGCGCCGATCTCGGCGCTCAGGAGATATCGCCAGTCGCGCTGAAGACCTGCGGCCTTCGAGATCGCTTCGAACTCTTTCGCCGACGCCGCCAGGTCGAGGCGTTGATGAATGGCCAGCGACTCAAGCTCGCCGAGGTCAGGCTCGGAAGTTGGCAACGGGGGGAGTCGGTCTTCGATCGACCATTGGGTTTGCGTACCCCACAAGCCGAGCTGCGCGTTCAGTCGCTCGCGAGAATCCGCGACTTCTGCGAGGCTTCGAGCGTACTCAACGCGACTCTGCTCGTAGAGCGATTGTTCGTTGGCGAGCGCCAGATCGCTCAGGTTGCCCGCATCGTGGACTCGCGTGGCGAACTCGTAGGACGCCTCCGCGGCGGTCGCGATTTCACGGAGCATCGCCGACATGTTCTCGGCCGCCTGGAGATCCAGGAACACGAGCCGCGTCTCGGTCGCCGTGCTGAGCACGGCATCCGCTACCGAGAGCACCTCGGCATCGAGCTGGACCGTCGCGATATCTTTCCGTGCCGGGGTGATGAGCCACTGGAGGATGTTCAGGGTGAGCCCGAAGTCAAGCCCAGTGATGCTCGGCGGCCTATCCGGGAACCCGACACCGACGGAGAGCCCCGGGTTGTCCAGGAGCCCGGCTTCGACGAGGTCGGCCTCCGCGAAACCGACGCGGGCGTACTCTGCCCGCAACTCCCTGTTGTTGACCAGAGCAATCGCAACGGCGCGTTCCATATCGAGCGGCTGAGACAAGATCGCGGCAACCCGATCGTCGATTCGATCCTGAGCCTCCGCCGAGGTCGGCCATTCCGGGGCCGACGCCACCCGATCGGCAACCGCTGATTGAACCTGGTCAAAGTGTCGGTCGACCGGCACGGTCGAGCATCCCGCGAGAATCACCCCGGAGGTAATAACGGCGGGAAGAATGAGCAAATATCTCATGGATTCCCTCCGTGGTCATGTGAAGGCTGCGATGCTTTCGATGGCACGAGTTGCATCCCGCACTTGGGACAAGTGCCGGGCCGATCCGAACGGACATCGGCGTGCATCGGGCAGGTGTACACCGTGAGCCCGCCCTCGCTTGTACTGCCTGAACTGTCGTGGCTCATGCCCGCCATTCCGTGCATGTCCATGTCATCCCCATGAGAGCCATGCTCGCTCGTCGGCACGAGCGGATGAGCGAACGGGTTGTCTGGCGGTGAGAACGCAACAGATGTACTGTCGGCGTTGGCCGGGTGACCAGGGGTCGGAGCCTGAACAGCTCGCGTGCTGACGCAGCCGGTGAGCGTGACAACAACAGACGCTATGAGCAAGCCCTCGCCCAACGCAGGTAGGTTTGGTCGTCCGTATTTACCATGCATAGTGATTGATCCCATACACAAGGGCGCCGCCGAAGAAGCCCGCAGCGCCGACAAGGCTTGTTGTGAAAAACAGACTGGCTCGGTACCAGAATGCCGGAGGTGATCCTGACTTGGCCCGAGACATCCGCAGGTAAAACACCAGGGTGACGAGCGACAGGGCCGCGGTCCCCGTGCCGAGCCACCGATGGGTCGCTTGAACCCAGTCGCTGTCCCAGAGCGCGACCCCCCCGTTGAACCAGCCGAGGGTTGCAGCGCCAAGGGCTCCGAGCGTCCCGAGTACCAGGCAGAACCCTGCAGCAAGACGGAACCACTCCTTTCGAGTGAAGATCATGCCGATCTCGGCAACCGCCGCCCCGATCAGCAAGCCGATCGGCAGGTGCGTCGCGGGAGGATGGAGCTTCCCGATCCATACGGCAAGCTTCGATCGACCTTCACTCTCGTGCGAATGCTCGTGATCATGTTCCGCCTCATGCGTGCCAGCGTTTGCAGACGCGGGCGTCGCTTCGTCAGCATGTTCGTGGCTTTCATCATGATCCGCATGCTCATGCGGATCCTCTGAATCCTGCGCTGCCTGCGAGAATGACACCGGCAGATTGGCGACATATGCGGCTGGATCCGCTTGGAACTTCGTCAGGCATTTCCGACAGCAGAAGCCGATGGTCTTGCCCTCGTACGAGGCAGTGAAGCGAGGGTCCACGGCCTCGTCTGTTGTCACCGGACAGGTGGCATTGACCGGCCCGTCTTCCCCACCGACTTGGACCGGAGGGGAAGACTGGGCCCAGACCGGCGCGGCAAGGACAGCCAGGATGACCAGCACGCCCAGCCAAGCGAAGCGTCGAATGTGAAGATTCTCGAATGTCATCTAACTGTCCTTTCAGTAGACCGGCTCAGCCGCCGTGATCGTGATCGCCGTGGCCGCCCGCGGCGCCGTGCTCACCGTGTTCGTCATGACCTTGCGCCTCGTGAGGCATGAACTTGCCCTTGGCCTGCCACGCCTTGTCAACCGCGCTCAGGTACTTGGTCGGATCGGCTTGGACCTTCGGCTTGCACATCGGGCAGCACAGGCGGACGAGTCGGCCGGCAACGACCATGTCAACGGGGTCGCCCATGTCCCCGAGCTTCTGCCCGCTCACAGGGCAAGTGTCCAGCGGGTAATTCTGGCGCTGCGCGTCGATCGTTGCCTTGTCGAGCGACTCAATGAACTTCTTCGGGTCGGCCTTGAACTTGCTCTTGCACATGTTGCAGCAGAGCCGGACGAGGCGGTTGCCGTACACGAAGTTGATGGCGATGTCCTCGCCGTCCTCGGTCAGCGCCTCGCCCGAGACAACGCACTCCTCGGCGGGGTAGTAACGCATCTGGTCCTTGACGATCGTTTCGTCAACCTTCTTCCAAGAGGCGTCGAGGTCTGCCTGAAACTTCTTGATGCACGCGGGGCAGCAGAAGCGGACCTCGCGTCCGTCGTACTTCTTGACGACCGGGTCACCCATCGAGCCGAGCTTCTCGCCAGAGATGGGGCAGGTGTCGAGCGGGTACGGATCGGTCCAGATATTCGCGTCCGCGCCCCCGGCAGGTTGGGCGTGCTCCGTGCCCGGCTCCCGATGCGCCACGGCCAGCGCGACGAACTCGTCCTTGCGGGACTCGTCCCAGCCGAGGAACTCCTTGCCGCAGCCCGGGCAACACAGCCCGATGGTCTTGCCCTTGTACTCGACGGTGCCGGCCGAAGCCTCGACCGGCTCCTTGCCCACCGGGCACATTGTGTTGACCGGAGAGTTCTTTGATGCCTGGGAATGCTCCGCGTGCCCTTCATGCTGGGCGAGCGCGGTGGATGTGAGTGCCGTGAGGCACACGGCCGCAAACAGTTGAGTGAAACGAATCGATGACATGTCATACTCCTTCGCCCGATGAAGGCGAATTGAGAACAGGGATCGGGCCTGACGACGTGTCAGGCGGCTGAGTTGTGGAACAAATGCAGCGCGCAACACCACCCCGCCGTGAACACGCGGGGTAGCCAGGTCGGTCTGCTAGATGATCAGCGCGCAGTGCAGGCGCAACAGCGAAGTCGATGGTCGAGGAATCGCTGCGACGCTGAAAAACGTCCGTACCGGAGCATCGGGAAGCCAGTACCCCGGATCGAAGCTCGGCAGAACATGAACGAGTGCCCCACCCGAGAGATCGGGCATCGTCGGACTCTCAGGCAGTTGCTTGGCCTGCTCGTGCTGGGCACAATCGCACGGGCCGTCGTCGTCACACGGAGTGGATTGACCATCGGACCCTGGCGTGCAACCCCCATGGCTCGGCGAGTGGTCGTGTGCGTGCTGCTCCGCGGACTCATGATCACCGGACTTAAGGACCGACTGAATCCCGGACAGGCCATCCAGCGCCCGGAGAACCACCTGCCCCTCGCAACAGCAGAAAGGCACCGCAACCAGCAGCAGGGCCGCGATCATGGTACGGAATGGGGGAGCAAGCAGTCGCATGGATGTACTATTCTAGACAACGCGGACGTTGCCTATTCTATTCCCGACCATGATGACTGTAAATTCATCCGATGCTTTGGGCTCATGGCCCCCAATTCGGGGCATGGCTGCCTGTCCGGGACCCGTTGCACGACCACGTTGGTCGTCAGAGCAAGCGGTTTAGTCCAATCCAAACCCTGTTTGAGTAGCTCCGAAAGACGTGCTACTCATAGCGTGACGGCGCCCGCCGCCCATCAGACTTGAGTGTGCGTGTTGCGTGCCCCGGGTCGCCGTCCATCGTCCTTTCACATCGCTGAGTCGGGTCGAGAAGTCGCCCGCTGGTTTCGCTGCGTTGAGCGTCGCTCGTCGCAGGGAAGCCGGTGGTGCACGCACGGTTTCACACAAGGTTCAGCAACACCCACAAGCGAAAGGACACACCATGGGACAGATTCTCAAGCGGGCTCACGACGAGCTCTTCCGTCGATCGGAGGACGAGTCGTTCGCCACCATGCAGGAACTCTGGCAGCACTGCTACGAGAGCCGCCAGAACAGCGAGGTGCTCTGGCACCGCCCGCAGGACATGGCCGCCGTGCCGTTCGACCAGCGGCTCGAACTCGCCGTTACCCCCGCCGACACTCGGCGACTCAACAGCTGGTCGTTCGGCCAGCTCTGCCAGCTCTCCGGCGTCAGCCGCGACACCGTCAACCGGCTCAGCCCGGAGACGGCGTCGAAGGTCTTTGAGGAGACCCTGCCGCGGAGCGACAAGCCGCTCCAGGTCTACGCCGAGGGGCAACAGGTCCGCTCGATTCACGGGGCCAGCTACACGCGGCTCCACAACGTGGACCTGCTCACGATGCTCCGGGAGTTCGCGACGGACTTCACGCCGCCGCAGGAGTCTGGAGCACCCGACACGAAGGGAGCCAGCGGGCTCTACTGCGGGGAGCAGGACATGTTCTGCTTCCTCATCGACCCGACCGGATGGACGGAGATCAACGGCGAAGCGTTCGCTCCGGGCTTCTTCGTCTGGAACAGCGAGGTCGGCAAACGGTCCGTCGGTGTGCAGACGTTCTGGTTCCAGGCGGTGTGCCGGAATCACATCGTCTGGGACGCGATCGAGGTCGTCGAGTTCAGCCGCAAGCACACGGCGAACGTCCACGACTCGCTCGGACAGATTCGCACGATCATCGAGCGTCTCGTCGAGAAGCGGGACGAACGACGCGACGGGTTCGCCGCCGTCGTCAAGAAGGCCATGACCAAGCGGCTCGGCGACGATGCCGACGAGGTCATGAAGGTGCTCACCCGGCACGGGGTCACCCGACAGCTCGGCAAGGAGGCTCTTGAGCTCGCACGCGAGCAGGGAGCGTTCACGATCTTCGCGATGGTCGACGCCCTCACCCGGATCGCGGGCCGGCTTCGCCACGCGGGTGACCGCTCGGAGGTTGACCAGAAGGCATCGTCGCTGCTCGCACTCGCGAAGTAGCGGCGGTCATCTGGTCGGAAGGACTCGTGCACCACCGGACCTTCCCTCCACCCACACGCCAGTTCCATCAGCCCAGCCACCCAATCTCACAGCACGGCTCAAGCCTCGGGGAGCCCGTCCGCAGGCCCCGGCCAGCGGCTGCCCTATCGACCGTCGCCCTCTCGCTTCGCTCGGCAGGGCGAGCGACGGCCGACAGGGTCCCGAGCCGCAGGCCTTCCGAGCGATACGTCATTGAAATTGAGGAGCTCGCTCCAGCAGCAGGCCCCAGTGTCGAGTAGAATCCAGCAGTAACGAGTACATTGAAGCCCGCCCGGTCCCCTTACTGCTTGGGATACACGATGCCCGCAGAGCCAGAGCAGGTCATGACGATTGAAGAGCTCGCGGCCTACCTCAAGGTCGCGAAGTCCACGCTCTACAAACTCGCTCAGGAGGGGAAGGTGTCGCTGGGTACCGGGCGTGGCAGAAGCTGGGCCGTCAGGTACGCAAGGGCGAGAAGGGCATCACCATCATTGCCCCGATGATGCTCAAGAACGACAGCGATAACGGCGGCGACCCCGAGAAGGTGCTCCGCTTCAAAGCGGCCAGCGTCTTCGACCTGTCGCAGACCGATGGCGAGGAGCTGCCCGAACCCGCCGCGATGCATGGCACGCCCGGCGAGCACCTGGAGCTGCTCCGCGACTTCGTGGCGTCCATCGGCATCACGCTCGACACCGTCGATGACCTCGGCGGGCCGCTCGGCGTGAGCCGCGGTGGCTCCATCACGTTGCAAGCAGGCCTCGGCGATGCCGAGTGCTTCTCGGTGCTGGTGCACGAGTTGGCTCACGAGATGCTGCACCACGGCGAGAACGCTCAGCGTGGCGACAAGGCCACGCGTGAACTCGAAGCCGAAGCGACCGCACACGCCGTGTGCACCGGCATCGGGCTCACGCCCGGCACCGCGTGCAGCGACTACATCCAGAGCTACGGCGGCAACGCCGAGCTGCTGTCCAAGGTGCTCGACCGCGTCCAGAAGACCGCGGCCCGCATCCTCGACGCGGTGCTCCTCCCGGCGGATGAGCACATCACCGAGCAGGCCGCGGCGTGACACAAGTTTCGGGTGCCCGCGGCTGGTCCCGCCGGCCGTGGATGCTCCGCCCTCTCGTGATTCGACGGGAGAGCAACAACAACGAATACACGACGCCAGCCGGCGGGACCGGCGGGCGTCGACATGGAGGAACACCATGAACGCAACAACAACAGCAAAGACATCTTCGGAGCCGGTGGTCATCCCGGATTCTGTGACTCAGTGCATCGAACTCCTCGGGGCTGACAATGTGCTCGACTTGAGCGGCATTGCGAGGGAAGTCGGATTACCGACCAAGCCCGAAGAGCATGGTCTCGCCCTCCTTGCGGAGGTCCTCGTTGTCGGCCTCATTCATCCACACGCGGAGCAGATCGAGGATCTTCGTCTGCTCGCCCTCGGCGTGCTCGTTCAGGTAGCCCCACGGGTGTAGAACCGTCGGTACTCCTCCGCAGTTGCCTGAGCAGCAGCAGGATCGATGTGCGTGAAGAGTCGCTTGGCAAGGACTGAGGAGAGTTCTTCACTGCTGACAGGAGTTTCGACCTTGGCGTCACGGGCGATGACGCTCTGGATGCTATCGAGCGCTTCCGCGTTCGCGAGCTGCCTCAGTCGCTCTTCTCGCTGCAACAGTCCGGTGGAAACGATGATGAGCTCACGATCGAACAGAGAGCGTCTTTCCTCAATGTCCTCTGTGTTGTCGTCCTGGCCCGGTGGCACAAGATAGCTGACACGGGCACCGTTGCCGTTCGATCTCGCGATGCCGAAAGGCATGAGGAACTTCCGCATCATCTCGCCACGCCACTGCCGTACCAAACTCGCCGGCGGACAGATCAGGATGCGGCGGGCCCGCCCCGACAACCACAACGCCCGGAAGGCAAGCCCGTTCTCGATGGTCTTACCGAGACCGACCTCGTCGCAGAGCAGATAGCCATACGGATACGTCTCGACCAACCGCCGAGCCACGATCTCCTGGTGGGGCCACGGCTTGATCGGGGCGGTATAGATGCCCACGGTCTCCCCGCCGACCATCTTCGGGGCGTGCTTGATGAACGCGAACCGCAGCCACTCGATCGGCGACGGCTTGATGGGCGGCTTGCCGACGAGGTCTCGCAACTCCACGGCGATGTCAGTCCACAGGACGTCGCGAGGGCCGTGCTCGATCTCACCCGCGGCGGCCAAGCGGCGGCGAAGCCGGCAGGCGAGAAGAAGGCCAAGCACGGCGACAACGCGATGCTCTATGAGCCCGGCACAACCGACGAGGTGCTGCCAACCGGAAAGGCCGTCGAGAAGGGCTGGATCACCGCCCCCAAGAAGTTCCTGAAGATCGACGGCTTCGCGGGACGCGACAAGGTCTTCCCAGTCCTCAAGCGTCTCAGCAGCCTCGCGGAGTCTCTGCTCGTCACGCCGGAAGCTCTTCAGGGACTGCTCGCCTGCGACTTGTACAGCGACATGCCGTTCGACATCGCAAACACTTTGCGAGACGCACTCGGCGAGCTGCGTGCAATGATGTGGCGGGAGCCGTGCAAAGGAGAGTTGATCTTCTTCGACCAGACTGAGGTTGAGTTCTCTATGACACTGCTCGTACGTCGGAATATCGACTCGCCGCAGCCATACACGCTCGTCACACTACGATGAGCCCGGGGGTATGGCATAGTTCCGAACCAAAGAGGTGACCGCAATGCCGATGAAGTTTGGGACAGCCATCAAACTCGTGGAGCAGGAACTCCTCCTGCTCCGCGAGGACATCGTCGCCGGCCGGAAAGAGCGATGGGAGCGTGTGCTCACCTCCATAGCCCATCACCACGCGTACCGCTTCGAGAACGTGCTGCTCATCGAGGTGCAGCAGCCGGGCAGCACCGTCGTCCGCACTGAAGCTCACTGGAATCAGGTCGCCCGCAAGGTTGAAGAACGAACGCCGCCCATCTACGTCATCGACGGGGAGGCGGACAAGACGCGACGGCTGGCCTTCGGAGAGCACTGGCTTGACCGCCACTACTTTTCGCCCCCGATGGTCGAGGTTTTCGATATTCGTGACACCCTAGGCCAGTGGCCCGACCGACCCGAATCTCATCCCGGTTCTCCGCGAGGGAGCGTCCGTGAGCTGCTCGACTGGACTGAGCGTGCCGCGGCACGCCACGGCATCGATGTCATTTACGACGAGCTCAACGGCTCAGACGGCTACAGCCTCGGCGGCGTGGTCGTGGCTGAGCGCCGACTTGATTGTTCCGAGCGGTTTCTGACAGTGCTGTCGCTGCTCGCCGAGGAGCTCGTGCGAGCTTGTCGGAGTTCTGCTTCCGGCGTTGGGAACGTTCAAGAATCCCTCGCAGCGGGCTGTATCACGCACATCGTGACATCTGCGGTGGGGTTTGACCCAATACCGGTTCCGCCACCAACGCCACCCGGGCCTGATGAACTCGGCGTCGTCGCTCTGACAGCACTTTTGGCTCGCGTGCAAACGGTTGCTTCGATTATCCTCAACGGGCTCCAAGCCGAACTCGCGGAAGACTTGCCGGTCTGACATCCACCCGATGTCCGTCGCCGCGGCTGTCGTCTTGGACTTCACGAGGTCAATCGATGCTCCGGTCGACGACACAATACTGCGCCGCCGCCATCAAGCGGTACTTCGCGGAGTCGCTGCACCGCGAGGACTACTACAGCCAGGGTACAGAGATACCGGCGCGGTCTGGTCATCGAGTTCCACCGGCCATCGCGGGGGTTCCGGTCGGGCGACCGCACCCGCGTGCTCGGGGTCGACCCGCACGGCGGCGTCTGGGTCTGGAGCCGGTTCCTCACCCCCGAGCGGTTGAACCTCCGGCACGGGGACCGCTTCACGGTCTCGGAGGCACGGCGGGCTCACCTTGCGGTTGGGGACCGCATCCGCGTGAACCGATACACCCGCCCCGCCGTCGGCCGCCCGCTCCGCTCCAATACCGTCGTCACCGTCAAAGCGTTCAATCCCGTTGGCGACATCGTCGTGGACGGCATGCGAATCCTGAGCCGCCGATTCGGGCACTTCGAGCACGACTACGTCACCACCACCTCCAACCTGAAGGGACGCCGGGCCGACGCGACCGCGTTCGTCGTCGAGGCGGGCGAGTACGCCAAGTCCGAGTCCAGGGACGTCGTCGCCACCGGCGAAGCGAGCAGGAAGGACTTCCGGGTCTTCGCCGACGACGAGGAAGGGATGACCAACCTGTTGTCCTTCGACCGTCCGGTGACCTCGGCCACCGACCTCGAAGACCGCATCGATGAGCTCGACCTCGAACAGCAGGACTTCGAGCTCATCTTCCACCGCACCCAACCGCATGACGAAGTGGGGTTCAGGCATGGACGCTAACGCACTCGAATCGGCCCGACGGGCCATCCTCGGCAACGAGCTCGCGTCGGTCACGGACGGGAACCGTCCGGGCATGCTGGACCTGCGGCCCAGGAAAGGCCAGTGGCTCGCCCTGCCGTACAACTCGCTGCGAGAGGTCACGTTCCTGGCGGACGGGCGGCCGCCGCTCCGCATCGAGTTCTCGTCCTACGTCGTGGAGATTGAGGGGAGCAACCTGAAGGGCGTGTACCTGGCGGTCGTCGCGGGGCGGGCGATGGTGCTGTCCGAGGTGCCGAGCCTGTACCGAAACGACCTCGAAGAGCCCGAGGTAGCGCCCCCGAACATCGACCGCATCATGGTTCGCCGCAAGACCCGCTCGGCCATGGCTGACGAGGACTCGTGAGCTTTGGCCCGCAGGGCGACTGAGAGGCCCAAAATGAGAGCAGACGTCTCCCCTAAGCAACGGCTTAGGGGCCGCACGCGGCAGTCCGGGGCGAATTTCACAATATACTTTCCCGCGATGGGAGCTCCCAGACCCACCCCGAACGGTCAGGTCTCCAGCGGGCAACGATACCCGCTCGGTTATCCCCTCGCTCGGCTGACGAAGCACGACACGCTGACGCTCCAGGACGCCTTCGAGGGCATCCACATTTTCGGTGGGCTCGGATCGGGCAAGACCTCGGGCAGCGGCCAAACCCTCGCCCACGCCTTCCTCCGGTCCGGCTTCGGCGGGCTGGTGCTGACCGCCAAGCCCGGCGAGACGGAGCTCTGGAGGCGGTACGGTCAGCAGACCGGCCGGGCCATCATCCTGATTGGCCCCGACCACCCGCACCGGTTCAACTTCATCGAGTACGAGATGGGGCGGCCGGGCCGAGGGGCGGGGATCGCCAGCAACCTCGTCTCGCTCTTCGAGGAGGTCCTGGAGGTCCACACGCCGGGCAAGGTGCTCGGCGGTGACCCGTACTGGCGTGAAGCCCGGGGGCAGCTCCTCCGCAACGCGATCGACCTGGTCCGACTGGGCACCGACAGGCTCGACTTCGAGGACGTTGTCGCGGTCATCCGCACGGCCCCGCGGCGGCCCGAGGAACGGGACGACCCGAAGTGGCGGCAAGAGTCCCGGTGCTGGCGTCTGATGCAGTCCGCGCTCGACCGGGTTGAAGCCTCGGGCATCCAGACCGACCAGCACGACCTCAAGGTCATCGCCGACTACTTCTTCGGGGAGTTCGCGCCGCTCGACCCCGAGCCACGATCGAGCATCGTCAGCATGGTCGGAGCCCTCACCGACATGATGGTCAGGGGGGAGATCCGCAAGCTCTTCCTGACCACCACCAACATCGTCCCCGACGTCACCGAGAACGGAGCGGTCATCGTCTTCGACATGCCCGTACAGGAGTACCGCGAGGCCGGCCGGTTCGCCCAAGTCCTGTTCAAGACCATCTTTCAGCGGATGGTCGAGCGGCGGCAGAATCGCTCGGAGACCGCCAGGCCGCTCTTCTTGTGGGCGGACGAATCGCAGCTCTTCTCGACGCACTACGACACAACCTTCCAGACCACCGCCCGCGAGTCCCGAGTCGCGACGGTCTACCTCACCCAGAACCTCCCCAACTACTACGACGCGTTCGGGTCCGACAGTGGGGGGCGTGACCGCACCAAGAAGCTGCTCGGGGCGTTCGGCATCAAGATCTTCCACGCCAACGGCGACCTGGAGACCAACAAGTTCGCCGAGCAGCTCTTCGGACAGGAACTGACCTGGCGAGAGTCCGAGTCGAGCGGGTACTCCGACAGCACCGGGACGAACTACAGCAGTCAGTCGAAGTCGGGTTCGTCGGGTCGCCACCAGGCTATCGACTTCGCGATCCGAGCCAAGCGTTTCACCGAGATGCTCCGCGGCGGTCCGCAGCGTGGCTGGACCGAGGCGTACGCCTTCCGCGCCGGCGAGCCGTGGAAGACCACCAACTCGAATCTCCTGTACTGCCGATTCCCGCAGACCGTGCAGCACTTCCCACGCAACGGACGTTCCGGCGGAGGTCGCGGATGATCTCCCTGAGTCGACCATTCTTCACCCCGGTGGCGATCCTGCTCCGACAGAGCTCGGGCGGGTTCGTAGTCGGCTTCCTGCCCTTCGCACAGACGATGGTGTGGTTCGCGGCGATCACGTTGTTCCTGCTGCTGCTCCGCGGGTACGCCGAGGACACGTGGATCGGCGGCCTGCTCGCCGTCCCGATCGCCCGCCCGATGGCCGTGCTCACCATCGGTCTCGCCGTGGTGTGGCTGGTCCGGTCCGTCGGGCTCTGGAGCCCGCACGGTCCGATTCGAGACCATTACGCGAACCCCGCATTCACCGGCCGTGCGAGTCGTCTGTGGTCCCGCATCGCGGTGACCGACCGCGAGTGGACCGTGCTTGAGGTCTACGAGCCGTTGATCCTGACATCGACCGGCATCGTGCTGACCATGTTCCCTTGGACACGCATCGCGGGGGTGATGCTGATCGCGATGGCCGCCGCGTGTGCGTACCAGACCATCTCGGACCTTCGCTACAACAACCGTGGGGAAGAGTCGCTGGATGACTTCATCGCAGGAGTGCTTTCGACGGGCCGCGATGAAGTCGAGGAGGAAGAGGAGGAGGACTACAGCCGGCCGCACGTCCCGGACTCGCCGTTCGCCGACCTGTCCGATGACCTCGTCGCGTTGATGGACGACGAGACGAAAGCCGCGATCGAGCAAGCCCGGTCCGAAGCCACGCCCCCTCCGGCACGCGCCCGCACGTCCAAGAAGGCCAAGCGTCGCCGGTACATCGAGCTCAAGCCCCGCGGGCCGGTCTCATTCCGACCGGGCACCAGCTTCGCGTGCTCGCTCTACTTCGTCCTCGGCCTTTGCACCTTCATCGTCGCACTAAGCCCCTCGGAGATTTACGCCAGCTCACCCGACCGCTGGCGATCCGCGATTCTGAGCGTCCAGGACGGAGCCGCTCGCCTTGGGCTCGCGAGGCCCGCGGACCGCGAGTCCCCCGGCGGGCTGGCGACGGCCGTGCTGGACCGCGTCGCACCGGATGACCTCGGCAAGCTCCGGCGGGACGCGGTCCGACGCGAGAAAGAGCGGGTCGCCGCCGAGTTCGACGAGGCCACCGCCGCCGTGACCAAGCTGCGAGCGTTGGTCGAGGAGCGACTCGGGTTCTCGCTCGATGTGTCCGCGACAACCCCGCAGTTCGACGAGCTCGTGCTGGAACACGACTCGGTTGCCGAGGCTTGGGTCGCCCTGCTCAACGGGGCGGACGGCTACACGGCGAAGGTGGCCGATGCCCGCCGACGCCTCGATGCTGTCTGGGTGCCCGACGGTGTCGACGTGGAGGCGTACGACGCATTGTTCGACGAAGCTCGGCAGTGGGACAAAGAAGTCGACGCCCTTGTCGAGCATGTTGACCACCTCGCCAGCATGCTCAAAGCGAAGCGGTTCGAGGACGCACTCGACCGAGACCCGGGGGGCGGCCCCTGACCACCACGCCCGTTGTGGGCTCACCCGTCCACACCAAGGACCAACACTGACGACACACCCTGATCGCAGAACACACCGGAGGACCGAAACCATGCGACGACTCAACCGATTGCCATTTCTCATTGCCACGCTCACCCTCGGTTGCGTCGGAGTCGCGTCCGCCCAGGTGTCGACCGACGACGTCCGTCAAGCAGCACGCGAACGCGTGTACGGCTCGCTCGCCGACCAGGAGCAGCAGGCGTACGCCCGCTCGCTGCTCGTGCAGTTCGAGACCCGCGTAAAGCAGACCCAGTCACTCATCCAGCAGGTCGAGCAGCGGAACGCGGCGTACCGAGAGCAGATGGACGCCCTGCTTACGAACGAGGACGGCAAGCGGCTCGGCCGCAAGGGCATGTCCGTCGCCATGCACTTCATGGGCTATCAGGAGCAGCCCTTGGTCGAACCGAGTGAGCTGGCGGCGAAGAAGGCCTTTGTGGAACAGATGCTCGCGTTCCTGGAACGCGCGAAGTCGGGACCGGACGGATATGTCCCTCAGGCCGAGCGGGTCGAGGAAGCCGACGACGCGTACCTCTGGGCTCGATCGCGTGCGATGAAGCTAAGCGAGACCGAAGCATGGCTGAAGGAGAACCTGTCGTCGCTCGACCGCTCGGAAGATGTCTCCGCCGACCCCACGCTGGAGAGTCGGATCGATGCGTACCGGGCCGAGCTGCGACAGGCGTGGATCGATGCACAGACTCGCGGACGGCAGGCCGCCCGCGAGGCCGCCGAGCCGGTGATGGAGCAGAACGCACGGACCGCGGAGCTGGAGCGTGCCCTACTCGAAGCGAATCAGAAGCTGGCTCTCGCCCGCCAGCAGAACGAGCAGCAACGCATCGACTTCGAGATGCGGATGGAGCGACAGCGGATCGAGCTGCGGGAACGCCTCGCCGCATCGCAGCGTGAGATGGACGACCGGCTCGCGGAGATTGAACGGCAGAACAAGCTCGCCGAGGCTGAGCGGATGCGCCGGGACGCCGAGGCCGGGGCTGAGGCCGGGTCGATCCGCGACGATGCGCGGCGTGTTGAGCTGGTGGCGAAGTGCAACTCACCGCAGGTGCAAGCGGACCTCGCCCCGTTCCTTGCCGAAGGCCTCTGGCAACCCGGTGACTTCGAACGCAACATCCGCTTTGAGAAGGCCCCGATGTCCTTCAGCAAAATCCGTGCGGACGGAGCTCTTGTGGACGACATCAACGGGTATCAGCGGCTGCTTGAGATCGCGAACGCCCAGGGCTGCTTCCCTCGCGGAGGCGGACGAGGCGCCTACTACCAGAAGCGTGAACACCTCGATAACGACCGGCCGAAGTGGGGCTATCCGCAGTACTGGAAGAACCTCACCACGGACCAGATCCAGGAAGTCCGACGGATTCAGGCCCTGCTCAATGAGCTGGGTCCGACGCTCGTTGAAGAAGGGATGCTGGCCCGGTGAATCCCGCGGATGGAGGCCATTCAGGGAATGCATGACGCCATCTACTACCCCAGCATCCGGTGCACCGACCGCGGCCTGATCGCGTCGGCGTTGTTCCTTTGGGACAGCCTTTCGTTCATCGTGCCGCACAAAGGCATGACCGGCTCGACGGGCGACAAAGAAGTCGACGAGGCACTGGAGCTCGTCGGGACGGACTTGGTCCCGAGTGATGAAGCGAAGCGCGAAGCCACACGCGAGATTCGTCAACTCATCGATGCCGCATGTGACGGCGGCATCGACCTCACGCTCTCGAACCCAGATTCAATTCAAACGTATCCGATTCTTCCTGGGACGACAGGACACCAGTTGAACTCTTCGCAGCCCAGATCGGTCTCTGGGCCCTGGAAACGCGGATTCTGGTTTCGCCGTGAAACACTCGACCGTTTGAGGTTACCAGTGTAAGCGACAATCAATCCAAGACTCCGCAGGGTCCTTTCGTGAAAGTGTGACCGTGCTCTCCGACTTACTGGCGGGGTCGCCACCTCAACAGCCGGAGTCCATTGAAGACAACGAACAAACTAGCTCCCACATCTGCGAGCACCGCCATCCAAAGCGTGGCAACGCCTGCTATAGCAAGCACAAAGAACACGAGTTTGATACCTAGTGCCAAACCGATGTTCTGCTTGAGCACTCTCGCCGTGCGGCGCGAAAGCGAGACAAACTCGGGCAGCGAGAGGAGGTCGTCTCGCATAAATGCCACATCAGAGGTTTCGATCGCCGTGTCCGTACCAGCTGCGCCCATCGCAAAGCCGATACTGGCCTTCGCAAGTGCCGGAGCATCATTGATCCCGTCTCCGACCATGCCGACGGCTGATTGGCCATGCTGCGCCAGAAGCTCATCAATCGCTTTCAGCTTATCTTCTGGCAATAGTTCGCCGCGTGCAATATCGATACTGACTTTCTTCGCGATCGCATCTGCGGTCTTCTGATTGTCTCCGGTGAGCATCACCACGCGGATACCCGCTTCATGGAGGCGGACAATGGCCTGCATGCTCGTCTCACGTGGTGTGTCGGCCACAGCGAGTAAACCAAGAACCTCGCTTGACGAAGATAGAGTAACAGCTGTCTTGCCTTGAACCTCCAGCCTTTCCAGATTTGCTTCGATCGAAGGTGTACACATGCCGCGTTTGTGCAAAAAGCGGTGGTTGCCAACGAAGTACATCTCTCCGTTGACAACACCCTGCACGCCTCGCCCGGTGACCGATCGGAACTCCTCGACCCGGAACAGTGGTTCCGTATTACCATTCCAGGCAGAACTGATTGCTCGTGCGACAGGGTGATCGGACAACGAGTCAATACTCGCGGCGATGCGAAGGACTTCTTCCTTGGTAACGATCGCCCCAGTCTCATTGACCGGCGTCACATCCGTGAGTCTGGGTAGGCCCTCCGTGATCGTGCCAGTCTTGTCGAGAGCAACAACCGTGAGGTGCCGACCCTGTTCGAGATACACGCCGCCCTTGATGAGGATTCCACGCTTAGCCGCAGCCGTCAGTCCGCTGACGATCGTCACGGGAGTTGAAATCACCAATGCGCACGGACAGGCTATGACCAGCAAGACCAAAGCCTTGTAGAGCCAGGATGAAAATGGCTGTTGGAATACCAGCCAAGGCACAACTGCTATCAGTGCCGCCAGCACTACAACTATTGGTGTATAGACTTTCGCGAACGAGTCGACGAACCGCTGCGTCGGTGCTCGCTGACCCTGTGCTTCCTGCACTGAGCGGACAATCCGTGCAATGGTCGTCTGGTCTTTTCCGCCCGTGGTCTTGAACTCTAAAAGTCCGTTTCCGTTAATGCTTCCCGCATATACGTGGTCGTCCACGGCTTTGTCCACGGGGATGCTCTCGCCGGTGATCGGAGCCTGATTCACCGCTGACGAGCCAGCCACGACGATGCCGTCAAGGGGAAGCCGCTCACCTGGCTTGACTCGCACGATTGACCCGACTGCTACCGATTCCACTGCAACTGTCTTCCAGTCGTCAGCACTCTGCGCACTGGAAGTCTTTACATTCGCGACTTCGGGAGCCATGGCCATCAACCCTCGGACGGCATCTCTCGCCCGTTCGAGTGAGTGCGCTTCGATCAGTTCCGCGACAGCGAATAGAAACACGACCATCGCGGCTTCGGGCCACGCTCCAATCGCCGCCGCGCCGATCACTGCCACGGTCATGAGGAAGTTGATATTGAGCGTGAGTGTCTTGAGTGCGACCAGCCCCTTCTTGAGTGTGGGCAGTCCACCCAAGAGCATCGATGCGATAGCAAGCGTAACTACGGGCCACGCGGTTTCCTTGATTCCGGCGAAGTACAGCCCTTCGGCCGCAAACGCCAGAACACCCGACGTGCCTAGTAAGGCCAGTTCCTTTCGTGTTGCGACTGGTTCGGCCTGCTCTTCTCCAGGACCGACATCGGTCCCGCAAGGAACACCCGGATCGCACGCCGCTCCTTCTTCTACCTGAGCGGCATTGCTAGATCCATGAGTATGCCTCTCGCGATCACGCTCCGCCTGGTCGTTCTTCGCATTCCCAATGCGGGGCTCCATCCCGACGCTCTTGAGCGCCGACACGATGGTCGTTTCATCAGAAAGAGAGTGCGAAACAGTCAGTCGACGGTTGAAGAGGTCAAAGTGCAACTCATCGACACCCTCGACTGACTTGAGGCGGTTGCGGATTACGGCCTCCTCAGCAGGGCAGTCCATCGACGGGATCATGAAGGTGCTTTTGGTCATTTGATCTTTCGGGCATCCGCGCCATGCGGTCTCGGGTGGTATTTGACATGGATCAACGAGTCTATGACTGAAGCCCTCTGAATCCGTTGAGTTTCATCATGTGCTCCTCGGCGTCGGACGGACGCGAAGATCGCTGATGCGGCCTCGACTAGCTACTAGGGATCTATTCGGGATACCGCAGTCCTCTTTGCAGCCCACGCGAACGGAGGGGGACGCCCCCCGATCCGGTGAGTCTGTGGAGAAAACTCTCCGTCGGCGACTCATGTGTCACGACTTCCGAGTCGACCTTGATCTGCACGATCAAGGCCGTTCCAATCGGCTCTCGTAGTGACCACTCGCGGCACTCAGACAGGCTATAGTTGACTGATGTCCTCTCGTTCGTTCCATTTCGCGGTAGTCTGGTTACTCCTCGTGGCCCAGGCGATAGTGGTGGGAAGCCCTGCGGGGCTGCTCGTCTGTCGTGACTCGGATGGGTCGTCTCACATCGAGTGGGCAGCATCGCAATGCTGCGCGGGTGGCGATCTTGGGCAGGACCCCGAACGGTCCGAAACCAGCGACCAACGCAGGGCACCAGAACTCGAATCTTGCCGAGAGACTACTTGCGTCGATGAGCCGATTGAAGTCAGTCCTGCGGTGACCGACCACCGCTCTCGTGAAGGTAAGTCCAACGCAGACTCACCTGCTACTCCGAGTCTCCTCCAGTTGGCTTCAACAGTCGTCTGGTCGCAAACTACGACTCCGACAAGCCTGTCGCACATCGATGACGGCCCTCCTCGACAAATGCGGCTGTCTCTGACTAGCATTGTTCTGATTCTTTAAGTCCTGAGTTGATTCGATAGCAGGATCGCGGCATTCATGCAGCGGTATTGACCTCCTCGAAACACTCAGGGACCACACATGAAAATCTTATTTGGCTTGACACCAGGGCTGTGCCTCCTGCTTGGGGCGTGCGCTGGGCCACTTGATCGTTCGTGGGACGATCGGACATATCGCTCTCTCCAGGATCGGTTCGCGGACTCTGACAGGCGCCTGTCAGAGAACGCCGCCGAGAACGCAAATGATCGGCCGCCATTGGGAATCGAAGAACTCGACGTTCTTACGGTCGATGACGCGATTCGTGTTGCAATCAACAACACGCCCAGGCTTCGCCGTGCGGGGTATCAGGTTGATGTCGCCGCAGGCCGTGTGACACAAGCCGGCCTGTACCCGAATCCTTCTTTCTCATTCGACGCCGAAGCCCTTGGTTCCGATGCCGGATCGGGCGGAGAGACCATCTACCGGCTGGAGCAGGAGATCGTCCTCGGAGGCAAACTGGGTCGCGCCCGAGACGTTGCCGATGCAGATCGAATGGTGGCCAGAGCAGAGTTCGTGGCTGAGGAATACGCTGTGGCTTCGCGAGTGACAAGGTCGTATTTCGCGGCCGTTGCAGCACGCGAGCGCCTAGCGAACAGACAAGATCTGATCGCCCTCGCCGATAGGCTCCTCGAAGCAGCCACAGCCCAAGTTGATGCAGGCGCAGCGACGGAACCAGATCGGCTCCGTGCAGAAGTGGTCAAAGAGCAAGCCGAGATCGAGCTGGAAGCCGCACGTCTCGAAGAGGACGCATCTATGCGGCGGCTCGCGTCAGCCATGGGACTTGATCACGTCGTTGATCTGCCGCTTACGACAGTCGCTGATGATCTACCCGAGTTTCCGAACCAGGAGGACATCGCAACCCGTGTCATCGAGTCAAGCACTAGGATGGAGGTCGCACGCATTGGTATTGAGCGTGCTCGGCGGGCGCACAAACTTGCCAAAGCAGAAGCCATTCCGAATTTAGTCGCATCGCTTGGACCTCGCTACTCCGATATTGACAACGAAACCACAGTCGATCTTGGCATTGGTATCGAGATCCCGCTCTTCGATCGCAATCAGGGCGGCATCCAATCAGCGCTGGCAGAGCGGCTCTCCGCAGCAGCGGATCTACGGGCAGTTCAGCTTGAACTGCTCGCCGAAGTCTCGGAGGCGTGGTCCTCCTATGAAGCGGCCCGAATCGCGGCTACACGATACCGAGAGCAACTGCTACCCAAAGCCGAACGCACGCTCGATCTCACGCGACAAGCGTATGAGCGTGGCAAGGCAGACTACCTGCGACTCTTGGACGCACAGCAGGTCGTGGTTGAATCACGCATTGCGTATGTCGATGCGCTCCAGCGACTCCAGGAGGCAGCGGCTTTGCTGCGCGAACTTACACAACACAACGCCCCATGGCGTGAACCCCGTGATGGCGATCAGCCCACGGACGAGGTGAACCGATGAATACACTGACAAAGACGCTCCTCGCACCAACTCTAATTGCCATCGCCTTCGCTACGGCTGGTTGCGGCGATAGCAGTGGGCACGATGACCATGCCGAAGACTCAGGGCACTCCGAGAGCGATGGGCACAATCATGGCAGCACTGAGGCGGATGATCACAGCGATGCCGGAGATGCGCATGGTCACGACGAGGGAAGTGAGGACGGGCACGAAGAGCATGGCGAGGACGTTATTAAGCTCTCACCGCAGCAGCTTGAGCGTGCGGGTGTTCTGATTCAGCCGCTCAGCGGTGGCACCATAACGACGCATATCACGCTGCCAGCAGAAGTCGGCCTGAACCTGGATGCAGTACTTCATGTGACCCCGCGGGTGCCTGGGATCGTTTCGGAGGTCTCTGGTCTACTCGGCCATGCTGTTGTTCAGGGTGACCTGCTCGCCATTCTCGAAAGCCCCGAGCTTGGCGAGGCGAAGATCGCCTATCTGCAATCAGTACAGTCGAAGGCAATCGCTGATGCAGAACTCAATCGACAGCGCACGATCAGCCAGAACACGCAAACGCTGCTGGATCTGCTGAAATCCGAGCCGGAACTGGATGAGTTGCGAGCGGGAGTTGCAGATCTTCGCATCGGCGAGAACAAGGGTCGGCTCCTCTCCGCTTACGCGAGAGTGCGAGCGGCCGAAGCAAACTACGCCCGCGAGCGTGAACTCCAGAAGAAGAGTCTTTCCACGGAGTCAGACCTGCTTGCAGCGCAGGAGGCTTTCAATAGCACCCAAGCTGACTATTTTGCTGCCTTTGAGGACATCGACTTCACCTACCAACTCCGACTTCAAGAGGCCGAACGAGCGGCCCGCGTGGCTTCATCATCGGTGGATAACTCGGAACGGCGGCTCCACTTACTCGGGTTGAGCGATGAACAGGTCGCCGGCATCACTGATGAGCCTGATGTCGATGTTGCTCGATACTCGCTGACCGCTCCGATCGGCGGGCGCATCATCGCAAAGCACATCACGCCTGGTGAAAAGGTTGGCACCGACGAAGCGGTTTACACCATCGCGAACCTCGACACGGTCTGGCTGAATATCTCCGTCTATAGCCAATACGCGGGCCAAATCACAGAGGGACTTCAGGTGGTAGTTCACGCCGGGGATCGAACCACGACCGGCGTAGTTGATTATGTCAGTGCGGTTGTATCGGAGTCAACACGGACGGTCTCGGCACGAGTTGTCCTCGACAATCAGGACCGATCTTGGAAGCCGGGCGAGTTTGTCACGGCCCGAGTCGAAACGGGGCAGACACCTGTTGCACGTGTCGTCCCGCTGGATGCGATTCAGACGTTTGAGGGTCAACAGGTGGTCTTTGTACAGGACGCTGATGGCATCGAGCCCGTCGCTGTTCGCCTGGGTCGAAAAAACGATGTGTCCGTCGAACTGGTCGGAGACGACATCGCTCTCGGCACACCGGTCGTTATCCGTAACAGTTTTCTCATGAAAGCCGAGCTTGGCAAGAGCGCCGCCGGTCACGAGCACTAAGGAGCTACACATGCTTGGCAAAGTTATCGATTTTTCGATTCGCCAGCGGACGCTAGTCCTGCTTGCGACACTCGCTCTTGTTGGCGTCGGTGTGTATAGCTTTACACGCCTACCCATCGACGCCGTTCCGGACATCACGAATGTCCAAGTGCAAATCAACACCAATGTTCCGGCGTTGTCTCCGGTTGAGATCGAGCAGCAGGTCACTTTCCCGATCGAATGGTCGATGGGCGGTCTACCGAATATCGATTACGTCCGCTCCATTTCTCGCTACGGGCTGTCGCAGGTCACGGTGGTTTTCGAGGAAGGCACAGACATTTTCTGGGCGAGACAGCTCGTCGGCGAACGCCTGACCGAAGCACGCGGATCGCTCCCGCCCGGACTGGCCGAACCACAGATGGGACCAATCTCGACCGGCCTGGGCGAGATCTACATGTGGTCGGTCGAGGCCACCGGACTGAAACCGGACGGGAGTGAATACTCGCCCCAGGATCTGCGAACAGTCCAGGACTGGGTCATCCGCCCGCAGCTCCGCACTGTGCCCGGCGTCACCGAGGTCAACAGCATCGGCGCGTACGAAGAACAGTTTCATGTGACTCCCGACCTGGCAAAGCTTATGGCCTTTGGCTTGTCCTTCCGTGACATCATGCAGGCCATTGCGGAGAACAACGCAAACGCGGGCGGTGGCTACATCGAGCACGTCGGAGAGGCGTATCTGGTCCGGGCCACAGGTCTGATCCGAGACGTGGAAGACATCCGAAACATCATTATCAAGAGCGATGACGGAGTTCCGGTTCATATCCGCGATGTGGCGGATGTTGGCGTTGGTGACGAGCTACGCACGGGTGCAGCCACACACGACGGCCAAGAGGTTGTCATCGGCACAGCCATGATGTTGCTCGGGGCCAATAGCCGGACAGTCTCCGAGGATGTTCATTCACGGATGGAGCAGATCCAGAAGACGCTGCCCGAGAACGTCACGGTAAAAACGCTCTACAACCGGACCTACCTCGTCGACGCCACTCTTCACACGATTGAGAAGAACCTCTTCGAGGGCGCCGTTCTCGTCATCGTTGTTCTGCTTCTCCTGCTCGGCAATCTGCGCGCAGCAGTCATCGTAGCTTGTGCTATTCCGCTGTCGATGCTGTTCGCGATCACCGGCATGGTGGAGAACAAAGTCAGCGCGAACCTGCTCAGCCTCGGTGCGATCGACTTCGGAATCATCGTGGATGGTGCCGTGGTCTTTGTCGAGAACATCGTGAGGCGCGCCTCGGAGGAGCAAGAGCACAAGAAGCGGCGGCTCACCAACGACGAACGGCTGTCGATCATCGGCGAGGCTGGAAAGCAGGTCGCCAAACCAACGCTCTTCGGCATACTCATCATCATGATCGTGTACCTCCCGATTCTTACGCTCACTGGAATCGAGGGCAAGATGTTCCGCCCGATGGCTGGCGTGGTGCTGCTCGCGCTCGCCGGTGCCCTGATCCTGACGTTTACCTTCATCCCCGCAGCCTGCGCTCTCCTCCTTCGGGGCAAGTTCTCCGAGAAGGAGAGCTTCCTCATCCGATGGACCAAGACGGTATATCGCCCGTCACTAAATGCTGCGCTCAGGCTTCGATGGCTCACCGTGGGCTTCGCCGTTCTTCTGCTTTTGGTTTCGGGCCTGGTTGCCAGCAGACTTGGCAGCGAGTTCGTACCCAAGCTTGGTGAGGGCGCTCTCGCCGTGCAGCCAGCTCGGATCCCCAGCATCGGAATCACGACGAGTGTTGAGATGCAGAAAGACCTCGAACGATCGCTCCGCGACGAGTTCCCCGATGAGATCGCCAGCATCTTCGCCCGGACGGGGACCGCCGAGGTCGCCACCGACCCGATGGGGCCGAATGTCAGCGATACCTACCTCATGCTTCATCCGCGTGAGGAGTGGACACGAGCATCCACACAGGAGGAACTAGCCGAGGAGATCGAAAAGTTTCTCGGCTCGATCCCCGGCCAGAACTACGAGATTTCGCAGCCCATCGAACTGCGCTTCAACGAGTTGATCAGTGGCGTGCGAAGTGACCTGGCTGTAAAGATCTTCGGGGATGATCTCGGCTTGCTGCTGCAGTCGGGCAACGAGATCGCCGCGGTGATGCAGACGATTCCCGGCGCGTCGGATGTCAAGGTCGAGCAGGTCTCCGGACTCAGCGTGCTCACCATCGACATCGATCGAGAGAAGATTTCTCGTTACGGTCTCAATGTCAGTGATATTCAAGAGGTCGTCTCAATTGCTTTCGGTGGCGAGGAAGCAGGAACCTTGTATGACGGCGACCGACGCTTTCCGATTGTTGTTCGACTGCCTGAAAACTTACGAGGCGAGGTCGATTTTGTGAGGAATCTCCCAATTCCATTGCCTGATGGTGAAGGCGTCCGGCTTGCCGCTGCAGATGAGAGCATGCCTGGGCTGGGTGCGGAAATCCGGTACATCCCGCTCGAAGCCGTCGCCAAAGTCGATGTCGCTGAGGGGCCGAACCAGATCAGCCGAGAGAACGCGAAGCGACGACTGGTCGTGCAAGCGAATATCCGCGGGCGAGATATGGGTTCCTTCGTCGCGGAGGCACAGGAGCGGCTTGACACGGAAGTCACTCTTCCGGACGGCTACTACATCACCTGGGGCGGGCAGTTTGAGAACCTCGCCCGCGCGAGACAACGACTGTTGATCGTCGTTCCTCTCGCGTTGTCGCTCATCTTCATCATGCTGTTCACCGCCTTCGGCAACGCACGGCACGCAATCTTGGTGTACACCGGTGTTCCGCTTGCACTAACAGGAGGCATCATCGCCCTCTGGCTACGGGGCATGCCGTTCAGCATCAGTGCGGGTGTGGGCTTTATCGCTCTCTCAGGCGTCGCAGTGCTCAATGGCGTGGTGATGATCACGTTCATCAACCAACTTCGCGACAAAGGCAAGACGATGCGAGATGCCGTCGTCGAGGGCAGTCTCTCCCGTCTCCGCCCGGTCCTGATGACCGCGTTGGTAGCCAGTCTCGGCTTTGTGCCGATGGCTTTGAACACGGGGATGGGGGCCGAAGTTCAGCGCCCCCTGGCAACCGTTGTCATCGGCGGGCTCATCAGTTCGACCGTGCTCACTTTGTTCGTGCTTCCGACACTCTACCTCTGGTTCGGTGGGCGGAAACAGGAAGTAGTCATCTAACCGAAGGGAGATACACCGATGCAAGAGATCAAAGCCTTTATTCGGCCCAACATGCTCAATGCGGTGCTTCAAGCCCTGCACGAACATCCTGACTTTCCGGGCGTCACAGTGTCGGAAGTACGTGGTTTCGGAAGGGTTGCGGGTCGCGATTCGTCACAGCCGAGCGGCTATGGAACAGTGGCAATGGTCAAGCTCGAATGCCTCGTTGAAGAGGGCCAAGTCGCAGATGTTGTACAGATCATTCAAGATCAGGCAGCGACCGGCCGGCCAGGTGACGGAAAGATCGCTGTTCATGATGTGATTTCCGTGATGCGTATTCGCACAGGCGAGTCGGGCATGGATGCGATGGTTTGAATGAGAGCGTTGCTCTGATGCCACGCGCAAAAGGGAAAAACCGAAATCGTCGACGAGCGTCGCAACGGCGATCGTACGGGCGTAGGTCGACGCCTGCACCGCCAAAGGCGAACCTGCGGCTCGCGATTGGACTGACCGTTGCCTCGGGCGTGCTATTCATCATCACCGTATCAGGGATCCTTCAGTCGGTCCGCGTCCACGGGCACGTCCACCTAAACATGTACTTGCTTCTGCTGGATGGTGGAGCCGGGTTATTCACCATTCTCGAATGGGTATCGTGGCACAAGCATCACTGAACCAGCGTCTAAGCGACACGCAGTGGTTTGCGAACAAGCGATTGCGGAGTAGTGTTCGAGGCTGTACTCCTCCATTCTTGGCCCGTTCTCGGCGAGTTCGCTCGTAGCCCTGCAGATGCCCAGGGCCTACGAGATGCCCGGAGTAGCCTCTGTTCTCGATGTACTACCGGTGTTCTGGGACGATATTCTTCAAAGTGTGAAGAGCCTTAATTATGTCTGCTGCGACGTGCTGGAGTCGATCCAGAGATTCGGCGAGCGTCTCGGCCTTGCCGTCGTAGAGCTGAATGTAGTCGCTCGCGGCCGAGCCTGTCTCCAGCCCGATGGCCTGACAGACGACGAAGGCGACGGCTTCGGCCTCGGTCTCCCGCACGGTCTTGCTGGCGGGTCGCAGGTCGCCACGATGCAGTAACTCGTTTGCGAGTTTAGCCGGTTATTCGGCCCGGGTCCTTTTCCTGAATGCAATCGCTACGCGTGGCACCTACCCCACCTTGATCGAAGCATCGTACCGCGAGGCCCAGAACGCCCGCCGTCAGTGCCGCGGCGGGGTCCGGCCGTGAGGGTGAGTGAGAGGAGACCGGGAGGTCGTCCTCGTGTGACCTTGCCGCAAACGGAACGTCCGTTCGCGGGAACCACGTTGAAGATGCTCAGTCGGCTGAGCGGGCCTTGCGCTCTTCGCTCAAGATGAACGAATGAGCCTCGTCGAGGACCTTCCCGGCCGCGAGCAGATCGTCGCGGCCGAGCGAATGCGTTTCCCGCCATTCGTCCTCGGCGTCCTTGTACACACGAATCAGTGTGGTGTTGAACATGTGCCCGTTGCGGGTGTCGTTCCGCCAGACCACGGCCTTGACGCCGTTGATCCGGAACTCCGCTTCGGGTTGGGTCTTCTCTGACGAGTCCATACGCTTACTCCTTGGCATGTTGGCGATCCTTTCTGGGGTAAACCCTTCACAGGACGCCTCCCGGTTCACATGCGTTATGCACGCCTCGTCTTGGGATGTGACACAACAGATTCGGGCCAGGCTGGGAGGTTCTCCGTCCTCGGCTCGAACGGCTTGACCACCCGCCGGCAAACCCGGATGGCCGAGCCGTCGACCGGTTTCAACCCCGCGAGCTTCCTCGTTCTGTTGACGGCACGGAGCACGCTGAACAGCTGCCGCACGACCGGGGCGTATGGCTCGAACCGGAGACGCTTGAACTCGTCGGCCACTTCCTCTGCGGTGCTGTTCCTGGCGAGCTTGCACATGTAGCTCTTGAGCCAGCGGTACTCGTTGACGTGGATTCGCACCGAAGGGTGGTACTCGCCATGGATGCTCCGTCGGTACCCGATGCTGTAGCCGGCAAAGGCGATTGGCTCGCGGCGGACATCGCGGATGACGCCCGACTCCCGATCGAAGAACAGGTGCTTGCCGTTGTTGGCGATCAGCACCCAGAACGACGCGAACCGCAGGTAGTGGACGTTGCCGTTGCCAGCGGCCTTCCGCCTGGCCCGTTGCCACCTCGACTTGGCGACGTCGTACTGGGCGATCAGCTTGGCGTCGATGTCCTCGGGCAGCCGGCCCGGCGGCACGTGCCCCGCGACGTAGAACCAGTAGCCGTGGCGGATGTACGACACCGCGAGTTGTTGCACGAATCCCGCCACGCTCGTGGCGACGTAGTTGTAGCTCATCTTCTCCTCTCCTCGAAGTTGGTGTAGTCAAGCGAGCGTTGTTTCATGGCCATTGCCATGCCAGAGGCACAACGCTCAAAGGCCCCGCAAAACCCTCCGGGAAACAGGCGGCCGCCCGAGACCCGTACAACCTTCCGCCGCATACCAGCACCGAGCGGAATCGCCTCGCCGTGCTGCGGCTGAACAACCTCTAGAAATCGAGCAGGGTGCTGCAACAGCTCCCCACTCCAGGTTCCATGTATTGGCGTTGCCCAATCATGGTCGTTGCGGTGCACCAGACACACGGTCCGAGCACCGACTCCTTGCAGAACGCCGCCGGCATGAGCGGGCGGGCGGCCGTTCCCGGCACGCACCCGCCCGCTCGCCGACCGCCCGGAAACCCGCCCATCGCACACACTTGTGCGATGGGCCGGCATCCGCACACAGATTCAACGCGTCGCCGCTTTCGTCGTCGCTCAAGCCATCCGCGTCGGGCACCACCCCGACGAGTTGCGATGCTCAAGCGAACGGGCCGCCACTGCCTTGCAGCGGGCACCGCCCCGTCGTGGAGGTCCACTTCGGGCTGTCTACTTGCGGCACACTCCCAGTCTCGGGCGTTTCAATCACCGGGGTGACCCACTCCGAAGAGTGCACCCGGCACCGGCTCATCACGCCGGCTGCCCGAGACCTTCCCCTGTTAGTCATGCTCGTCACCGAGACGGTCACGTCGCTCGACCCTCTGTCGTCCGTGCGGGGAGCCATCCCCGAACGGCGTTTGCACGCGTGCTCCCGCACGCGAGATTTCAGCCGGCAGAACCCAGAAGCTCCGGCTTACCCATCGACAGACGGTTTGTTTACGCGGTTCGGCACCGTCTCCGTCTCGATTCACCGCCAAGCCCTCGCGGGCCTTTCATGGTTGAGCTCTTCACCGCCGGCCGTTTCGGCCGGTCGCCGGGCATGGTCTCCTGCCCGGTCGCCCGCATCGCTGCGGACGAGCTCCCCACGGCGGCACGGGTTGAACGAGGTGCGTGACCCCGAACCCCCCGCGACGGATTACGCGGCGTCCTGGCCCGATGGCCCGAACGCCGCCTCACCATTTCAAGCATGACGGCTCGCGGTCGCCGCCCCCGGATGGGGCCGCTCCCGCGAGTCTGTCCAGGTCGCCCCGGTTCGATGCGGGGCGGGATACTCATCGGATAGAAGCTGCGGATTGTTCTCGGTGGATGAACCGTCGAGGCTTTACTCGCAGCAGCCTCCGTCGAACCGGACAAGCGTGTCTCCACGCATCCGGCTCTACGCGTCTCCGACTGCCACAAATCTGTGGACGGGATGATGAGTCCCGCGTCCCTTCGCTCGGCTGGTGAAGCCGGGCTCCCGGGGGTCGGAGTCTGTGTGCGGATGCCGAGGCGGTTGGTGGCCGGCTCAGGTGTTCCGCTGCTCTTGATTCGCAGCACCGTTCAAACGGCGTTTGATCTCAATCGCTCCCGGAAACTACACCACATCGCTACACTACTCAACGCCTTCCGGGGCGGTCACGAGATTCCGGTTGCCTGTTCTGGCGTCCAAGTCTATCATCACCCGATAGAGTCGGGTATGAGGATGCCGATGCCCTACGAGCAGTCTCAAGCTATCGAGCAGCGGTTGTTCCGTGTGCTCCGACTTGTTGAGCAAGGTCAGCATTCAGCCGCCGAATTGGCGGAGGCGGTAGGCGTGTCTATCCCAACGATTGCTCGTGATATCCAGGCGTTACGGCAACGTGGGCATCCGGTTGTCTCGGGGCGATGCGGACGACGGTGGCAGTACTCCCTCGGATCTTCCAGCGGTGTGATGGCATGCCCTTCGCCTTCACCCAACGGAGCAAAGCGATGAAGGCAGACCTGCTCAAACGTCTGGTGCGTGCCATCGCTGAAGGGTCTCAGAGGGACCTCGATGACTTGGCCAAGAAGGTCATCGAGTCAGAGAAGCAGACCGGTCACAAGCGGCTCGCGGCTCAACTCGAATCCATCTTCGCAGATACGGCAAGCCGAAGGAGCACCGTGCCGAATGCCCGGACCTCCCGCAGTCCATTGTCAACTCTTCCGCAGAGCCGTCGGCACGGCGAGCAGCTACTCACTCTGACTCCGCGTGAAGAGCTTGAGCACCACATGGTGCTTCCGCCCGAGACAGAAGAGCGTTTCGCCCGCATCGAGTGTGAGTTTGCCGCAAGGGAACGACTCGATGCATACGGCCTGCGGCCCCGCAAGACAATCCTTCTGCATGGACTGCCCGGTTGCGGCAAAACACTCGGAGCAAAGCGACTCGCTTGGAACACGGGACTTCCGCTTCTCAAAGTTCGATTCGACGCGTTGATATCGTCCTACTTTGGCGAGTCGGCATCCAATTTACGGTCGGTTTTCGTGGCGGCCAAGGAGCACCCGTGTGTGCTCCTGCTCGATGAATGCGACTTCATCGCTCGATCCCGGGTTGGTCAACGCGACATCGGTGAGGCGGGGCGGATTGTGAACTCCCTTTTGCAACTCATGGAGGAGTACGACGCTCCCGGCCTCCTCGTCGCAACCACCAACATCGAGGACGCCCTTGACGAAGCCCTCTTCCGTCGCTTCGACGAGGTACTTCTCGTCCCTCCGCCGGGTGCCGAAGAGATCGCCAAGCTCCTCAAGACGACACTTGCAGCGGTCAAGGTCGATTCGCACGTCGATTGGAGTGCGATCATCAAACTCCTGACCGACTGTTCGGCGGCGATGGTCGTGAAAGCGGCGAACGACGCCGCGAAGAAAGCCGTTCTGAGTGGTCACAAAGTGGTTCGAGAGGCGGACCTGAGAACCGCCATCGGGGAGCTGCGTCGTCCTGCAAAGTCGTGAGGCGTCAATGGCAAATGGACAACACGGCTTTGAGCACCTTCCGCTCCTGTTCCGCGAGCATGGACCGGCCCGACTTGGTGGTGGGGGATCAAGGGCCGATGAGACAAAGGCTGCTCGTGCAGATCGTCCGGCACATGCCACGAAGCTGACCACTTCCGCGACAACTATCTCGCAGGATTGGAAGACGCGACAGGACACTCGGATTCAAGCGGGGCAGCCGGTCCTCCCGGCGGGCGTGCCGCTCCTGCTCAAAATTGATCCCGACCTCGACCTTGACGCTCTACGTCACTATCTCGGATTCGAGATTGTGTCGGAGGAAGAAGAGGGATTCGTGATCGTCGCGTCGGACGATGTCGAGTTGGCCACGTTTCTCGCAAAGATTAACGACTTCACGACTGAAGTGACCGGCTCGGCAATCGTCGCGAGCGTTCACGAGTTGGACGACGACCCGTCCCAAGACCAGCGATTGCGGCGCATCCTGTCGGAAACCCTTTACGCCGAGTGGGGTCGGATGGATGAAGACCAGGAGTACATTTGCGACATCGGTATCGCGTGCACTGGGGACTGGCAGATTCGGAAGCAGCCCAAGCGTGGCCGGATGAAGGAAAGCACTTGGGCCGCCAAGTGTGCCGAATGGGCTGAGGAGCGACGCGAGGCATACGACAACTGGGAGCAGCTTCAGACAGAACGGTTGAACATCATCAGAGAGTTCACTGCGGCGTACGGCGGCTCAATCGTGGGAATCTATGAGGATGACGCGGCGGTCGCATCGGCTTCACTCCCAGACAGCTTCACAGTACGGCTCCGGCTTGTCGCGAAGGGATTGCGGGACCTGGTGCTCAATTGTGCGTATGTGTTTGAAGTCGTCGAGCCTGACGACATTGAGACTCCGCAGGCGGCTGCACGTGCCGAGACGGAGACGATGCAGGCGGTCCAGCTTGTGCCCCCATCGCCGGATGCCCCGAGCGTGTGCGTTATCGACAGCGGAGTTCAAGAAGGGCATTTCTGGCTTCAGCCAGCCATTGACACGGCCAACTCGATGACGCTCATTGAAGAGCCTGACCCGAGTGTGGCTGACCGTGTGGCGGGTGGCGGCCACGGTACTCGTGTCGCCGGTGCGATCCTGTACGGAGGCTCTCTTCCGACCGCAGGGCAATTCTCGTTGCCGTGCTGGATTCAGAACGCACGCATTTTGAACCACGAATGTGTGCTGCCCGACACGTTGTTTCCTCCGCAGGTCATCCGCAAGATCGTCACGGACAACTTCACGGGCACTCGCCGCACACGGATCTTCAATCATTCCGTGAACGCCGATGCCCCTTGCCGAACGAGGCATATGTCGGCATGGGCAGCCGAACTTGACCGGCTCAGCGGGGAGTTCGACGTACTCATTGTTCAGAGCATGGGAAACCTCAAGCTGAGCCGTGAAGGCAACCGGCCCGGCATCCGGCAGTTGCTCCAAGCCGGAAAGTCATATCCGGAATACCTCAACGAACCAGGATGTCGTCTAGCGAATCCTGCACAGAGCTTCCAAGCTCTCAGCGTCGGCTCTGTGGCTCGAACGGTGTTTGAGGGAGGCGGCTGGAAATCCTTCGCCACCCAGGTTGGTATGCCATCGGGATTCTCGCGGCCCGGCTTGGGCCTCTGGGGCTGCATCAAGCCCGAGGTTGTTGAGTATGGCGGGGACTGTCTCCGCGACACGGGGAACCCACCGAATGTCTCGACGCCGACCGTTGCACGGGAGTGCTATCCCGAGTTGGTGCGTTCGACGGCTGATGGTGGTCCGGGCTACGACCGTGACCAGGTCGGAACCTCTTTCGCTGCTCCGCTTGTCTCACGAATTGCCGCCGCTGTCCAGGCCGTACTCCCAGATCACTCTTGCCTGCTGTACCGAGGCCTGATTGTGCAGTCCGCACGTTGGCCGGAATGGGCTGACGGACTTCCAGCAGATCAGAAGGCTGAGCTATTCCGGAGAATCGGATACGGCGTTCCCGACATGGATCGGGCCACGACGAACTCGGACTACCGGACAACCTTCATTACCGATGACGAGCGAGAGATTGGTCCTGGTGATTGTCATGTTTACCAGATCAGAGTCCCGGAGGAAGTCCGGCGAGCTGGTGCGGACTTTGAGATCCGCATTGATGCGACGCTGTCCTACGTTGCAGAGCCTCGCCGTACTCGCCGCAGGCACCGCGGCTACCTCTCGGTTTGGGCCGACTGGATCAGTTCACGCAAGGACGAGCGGCTCGACGCGTTCCTCACGCGAGCGATCAAGAGCGACGACAAGATGGACGAGGGGTCCAGCTTTGGCTGGTCTGTCGAGACCCAGCCGCACACGGGAGCAATCCCCGAGACTCGGCGTTCCGTCGGCACGGTCCAGAAGGACTGGACAACGCTCAAATCAAATGAACTGCCAAGCGACCTGTGCTTTGCCGTTCGCGGACATCAAGGCTGGAGTCATGATCCAGACGCCGCTGCCCGTTATGTCTTTGCTGTGACGATCGATGTTGTTGGACAAGAGCTAGCCATCTATGAGCCGCTCAGGGTCTCCGTCGAAGAACTCCAAGCGGAGTTGGGCGTTGAAGTCGAGATTGAGGTCGAAGAGACACCTCGTGACGGCTAGTAGGTCAGGCCCTCTTGCGATACGGCGGTCCCAACAGAGTTTCGCGAACCCACTCGATCAGCTTCCGATGCTCAGGAGGCACGGGTTTCATGTAGCGATCGGCCATCGAGGAGCTCGCCGAGTGTCCGAGCCACTGCTTCATGGCGATGATGGAGCAGCCCTTGCGAGACCCGAACTCGGTCGCCCCGAGGTGACGGAGCGTGTAGAAGCCGCCGAGGGTGTCCTTCGACTCGCCGATGCTCTCGCGGAGCCGTTGCCACCATTGTTGCACCCCGTCCGACCGGGTGTGGACCACCGGCTTGCCGTTCTTGGTGACGAACATGAGTTGGCCTTCGGGGCGGGGCGTTTCCGCGAGGTACGCCTGGATCGCACTCCACACTCCGGGCGGCGTGTCACCGTACCTGTCGATGCCGGTCTTGCCTCGGCGGAGGTCGTAGCCCTTCTTGTCGATCTGCCCAACGCGGAGGTTCGCGATGTCGGTTTGCCCCAGGCCGAGCCCGATGCCGAGCCAGATCATCGCCTTCCCGCGAGCGTCGGCCGCGGCGAGCAAGGCCTTCAGTTGCTTCAGTGTGGGAAGCTGGCGGTGCTCGGCCGCTCGTCCGGGTGTCCTATCGAGTGAATCCCAGTTCCAGCCGAGCACCTGCTGCCCGTACTCCGGGCGACCAGAACGATCGATCAGACGCTTGACCGCCTGGATACGCCCGTTGACCGAGGCCGCTGAGAAGCCCTTCGCGACAAGCTCCTGGTTGTACTCCTCCACGTCCGACATTTCGAGGTCGCAGACGTGGAGCCTGGACGCGGCCCCGCGGCCGTGCCGCTCGTTGATGAAGGTGAGGAAGTCCTTGATCTCCTTCTTGCGGTTCAGCATCGCCCGCGGGGCGATCGTCCCCGCGGCCCGTCCTTCGCCCGGCTTGCGGACCCGGGACTCGTCGTACTTGAACAGGCCTGAAGCCACGTGGACCAGAGAGCCGGGCTCGGCCTTCACTTCGGCTCGGACGGCTTCCCGCTCGGCCCGCTTCTGGCGGGCCTCGACCTTCGCGGCGTGGCCGGGTCGGACGGCAGCGGCGGCGGCGTGGTTGTCCTGGAGCCAGGCGGCGAGCCAAGCCTCGTACGCTCTGTTCGCCTCGCCTTTGGTGACCATCCCGAAGCGGTGCTTCTTGGGCGTACCGGTCTCCGGATCGCGATAGCTGACGTGCCACCCGATGCCACGGTTCTCCGTGTAGCGGAGCTTCGGGATGCGTCGCTTGCGGCTGCTTTCGGACACGACGACGAGCCTCTACACTGGCCTCGCGAGGGGCTTCCACGCTGGTCGCCCTCCAGAAATTTGTAGTGCAGTTTCTGCGGCTAGTGTAGTGCAAAAGGCCGCTGGAGGCATCGCCAGTGGCTTTTTAAGGCCTTGCCAACGTGAAAGTCGTGAGTTCGAATCTCATCACCCGCTTTGAACGCCCGGTACCGCAAGGTGCCGGGCGTTGTCGTTCAGGACTTGGTGCTTCTGTCGGAGCCTTCGGCACAGAGCGTGGCCGCAGCCATGCCGTGGCGAACCCGCTCGTCGGTTGGGATCGCGATCGGTGCCTTTGAGCGCGTCATCGCAAGGACGAGTGACCCCAGCGCGGGGCGACACCAACCGACGCAACCCGCGGCGGACATTTCCCGTCCCGACGGAAACCACGCGCTGGATTTACTCCTTGCGTCCGGGGCGGGCTCAGCCGACAATGCACCCGGGCAAAGTGGAGGACGCCGATGTTTCAGATCCCAAGCCTGACAATCGCTCCGAGGCGTATCGCCGTCGCCATTTGTGGGATCGTGCTGGCCGGCGGACCCTGTGCGAACGCCGGTCCTGGAGCCGATTTTCTGGCGCCGTACGGTCTGGAGAACTTTTCGGGCCACTACATTGAGGCGCTCGACACGCTGCTGCTGGCCAGCGCCCATGCGGACGCCGACGAATGGGCTCAGGCCGACGCGCTGCTGGACGCGTTCTGGGCACGCTACCCGGTCGGTGACTTCGCGTGGTCCCAGCTTCCCACCCGGCCGTTCGGCATCTTCCTCGGTACGCCTCCCTGCTATTACGCGTTGCGGATGCTGACCGATCTGACCGACCACCACCTGGCCAACCCGGACAGTCCCGAGCCGCCGCGGACCGCGATGCTGACCGTGGTGGTCGTCGGCCGATCCAGCGGCATCCAGCCCCGGAACTGGCAGGAGTTGAACGCCGGAACGGGTGTGTTCGTGACCAACGCCGTCGAAACGGAACTCTTCGCGGATGACAACCGCGCCATCGATGAGTCGCTCGGGCTCTTCGGCGACTACGTCGAGGTGGTGTCCAAGGGCCGGCTCGGTATGGACGTGCGGGTGGTGTCGCTGCCCGATGTCGAACTTCCGGCGCACGCCTACGCCACGCCGAACCGTTACGCGGGCCTGATCAACCCGAGCGATGTGTTTGCACACATTCCCACGGAGATCGCCGAATCAACGGACTGGTGGTGGCTGCTCTACCCCTCGCACGTCCCCGAGCAGTACCCCGACTTTATCAATACCGAGTTCATCACCGGGGGTATGGGGCAGGCCCCGAATGGCGGCCCGTTCTTCATCATCGACGACCGTTGGCTGACCCGCAAGCCGCCCCATCTCGGCAGCGGCGATTACACCCCGATCGAGCGCTCGGTGTATCTCCCGCAGTGGCTCCAGCACGAGTTCTTCCACCACCTCTATCAGCGGTGGCCCGAGTTCGGCCTGGAGAACCAGCCGCACCAGTGGTTCGACCGGAGCACCTGGCCGGGGGATTTTGTGGGTCTGTACGAGCCCGACTACTACCACGAATCCCTTTTCAAGCGGGTCCACGGCGCCCGCCTGCAGCCCCATGTCGGGCTTCGGTACGCGACCGCCGACGCCCCCTTCGACCAACTGACGCCCGCGGACGTGCTCGGCACCCATTACCGCGTGCCGAGCACGAATGGCTGGCATGTCGGCGACATCGTGGAGGCCGGGCATAACTTCCGCTGGCGCAACAGCGCGGGCGTTTCATGGACCCTGGCCGATGATCTCGCGAACGGGCGTCTGCTGACCGGGCCGGATAATCCCTACGCGGGCAACCCGGGTGCGGCATCGTTCCAGATCGTGCTCGAACGGGATCCGGAGTTCGGCGACCTGACCACCGACGTGCGAGGGTTCCGCTTCCTGGGCGAGCTCTACCAATGCCAGTGCACCCGGACCGATTTCGCGCCCCCGAACCGGACGCTCAACTTCTTCGACGTCGCGGCCTTCATCGCAGCGGTCAACAACGAAGACCCGGCCGCCGATTTCGTCGCGCCGTTTGGCGCAATCGACTTCTTCGATGTCGCCGCCTTCCTGCAGGCGTTCAACGCGGGCTGCTCTTGAATGAGCCGTCGTGCGTTCGCCGGGTTTTTCCTGAACTGTCCGCTGTAACGCAGCTCACCACGCCCCGGTGAGAGCGGGGCGTCTGATCGAGTGCTCCAAGGAGTCGATCAGGTCGTCGGGCCGATGATCATCGCCGCGCCGACGGTGTTGTTGGTCGCCTCGTCCACGATGATGAAGGCGCCCGTGGCCCGGCACTGGCGGTAGGGGTCGTAGAAGAGCGGCTTGGTCGTGCGGATGGAGATGCGCCCGATCTCGTTGAGGCGCAGGTTCTCTGCCGTCTCGTCGCGGTGCAGCGTCTGGATGTCCATGCGGTAATGCAGGGTCTTGATGATGCAGCGGGCGTCGTTGGAGGTGTGGCGGATCTGGTACTTCTTGCCGACCACCATGGGCTGGTCGGTCATCCAGACGACCATCGCGTCGATGTCCTGGCCGCTCTTGGGCTGGTTGTTCGGGCGGCAGATCATGTCGCCGCGGGAGATGTCGATGTCGTCCTCGAGCTGGATCGACACGGACTGGGGCGGGAAGGCCGCCGGCTGGCCGACGCCGCCGATGTCGATCGAGCGGATCCTGCTGGTCATGCCGCTGGGCAGGGACATGACCTCGTCGCCGACCTGGAACACCCCCGAGGCCACCTGTCCGCCGTAGCCGCGGTAGTCGTGGTGCTCATCGCTCTGCGGGCGGACGACCCACTGCACGGGGAAGCGCGGGTCGATCATGTCCCGGTCGCCGGCGATGTGGACGTTCTCGATGTGGTGCAACAGGCTCGAGCCGTTGTACCAGGGCATGTTCTCCGAGCGGTTGACGACGTTGTCCCCCGACAGGGCCGACATGGGGATGAAGGTGATGTCGGTGATCTCGAAGCGGCTGGCGAAGGACTCGAAGTCGCTGCGGATTCTGTCGTAGGTCTCCTTCGACCATCCGACCAGGTCCATCTTGTTCACGCAAACCACGAGGTGGGGGATGCGCAGCAGCGAGCAGATGAAGGCGTGGCGTCGCGTCTGCTCGATCACGCCGTGGCGGGCGTCGATCAGAATCAAGGCGAGGTTGGCCGTCGAGGCGCCGGTCACCATGTTGCGTGTGTACTGCACGTGTCCGGGGCAGTCGGCGATGATGAACTTACGCTTGGGCGTGGCGAAGTAGCGGTAGGCCACGTCGATGGTGATGCCCTGCTCGCGCTCAGCGCGGAGGCCGTCGGTCAGCAGGGCCAGGTTCATCCGCTCGTCGCCGCGGGAAAGGCTGGCCTGGGTCGCGGCCTCGAGCTGGTCCTCGAAGATCGACTTGGAGTCGTAGAGCAGGCGTCCGATGAGGGTGGACTTGCCGTCGTCCACCGAGCCGCAGGTCAGGAACCGGAGCAGGTCCATGTCCAGGTAGGACTCGCTGGAGAACTCCATGCCCATGTTGGCGTTGGGGTCGGGCTGCTTGCTGGGCTGCTGGGCCGTGTCGGTGGACATTTAGAAGTACCCTTCCTTCTTGCGGTCTTCCATCGCGGCTTCGTTGGTCTTGTCGTCCATGCGGGCGCCGCGCTCGGAGGCGCGGGCCGCGGCGACCTCGGCGACGATGTCGGCCAGCGTGGCCGCGGGGCTGTCCGTGGCGGCGGTGCAGCTCATGTCGCCCACCGTGCGGAAGCGGACGGTACGGTGCTCGACCTTCTCGCCGTCCCGGGGCCCGAAGGGCGCGTCCCCGACGGGGACGAGCTGGCCCATCCGGCGTACCACGTCCCGTTTGTGCGAGAAGTACAGCGACGGGATGTCGATGTTCTCGGTCATGATGTACTGCCAGACGTCCATCTCCGTCCAGTTGGAGATGGGGAACACCCGGATGTTCTCGCCCATGCGGTGGCGCCCGTTGTACAGGCTCCACAGCTCGGGCCGCTGATTCTTGGGATCCCACTGGCCGAACTCGTCTCGGAACGAGAAGATGCGCTCCTTGGCGCGTGCCTTCTCCTCGTCGCGCCGGGCGCCGCCAAAGAGGGCGTCGAACCGGTACGTCTCGATCGCGTTGAGCAGGGTCGGGATCTGGGCCCGGTTGCGGCTGGGGAACGGGCCCGGGTCCTCGACCGCCAAGCCCTTGTCGATCAGGTCCTGCACCTTGTGGACGATCAGTCGCTCGCCGAGCCGCTCGACCATGGCGTCGCGGAACTCGAGCGCCTCGGGGAAGTTGTGCCCGGTGTCCACGTGCAGCAGCGGGAAGGGGAACTTCGCCGGGCGGAAGGCCTTTTCGGCCAGTCGCACCATGACGATCGAGTCCTTGCCGCCCGAGAACATCAGGGCGGGCCGCTCGAACTGGGCGGCCACCTCCCGCATGATGTGGATCGCCTCGGCCTCGAGGGCCTTGAGGTGGGTCAGGCGGTAGGGGCGGGCGTTGGGGTCTGCGGTCGTGGTCATTCCGGGCTTGCTCCGCTCCGGGTTGGGTCGAAAAGCAGGAGGGACGGGCGAGGGCGAACGCCGCATGAACAGGTCCGCCGATCCTCATCGGCCTTTGGTCGGGGCCACCCAAGGATCAGGGCGGGATTCGCGCACGCGACGAGCCGAAGGATAGGCCGCCGGCGGGGAAACCCGGGGCATTCTGCCGGTCCCGACCCGCGCCGTGCCGCCGCAGGCCCGATATCGTGCGTGTCGATCCCCACACCGGCCGACCACCCGGAATCCCGCGAGGACCAAACCGTGTCCGAACCGAAGGCAGAGAACATCGTCTGGCATCACGGCCAGCTGACCCACGCCGAGCGGTGCCGCGCGCTCGGTGCCCGCGGCTGCACGCTGTGGTTCACCGGGTTGTCAGGATCCGGCAAAAGCACCATCGCCAGCGCACTGGAGGCGGCGCTGATCGGGCGGGGCGTGTTTTCCTACCGGCTGGACGGCGACAATGTCCGTCACGGGTTGAACGCGAACCTGGGTTTTTCGGCGTCCGACCGCGAGGAGAACATCCGGCGCATCGGAGAGGTGTCCAAGTTGTTCGCCGATGCGGGCGTGATCGCGATCACCAGCTTCATCAGCCCCTACCGGGCGGACCGGGCCCAGGTCCGGGCCCTGCACGCCGACGCGGGCCTGCCGTTCTTCGAGGTCTTCGTGAATACGCCAATCGAGGTGTGCGAATCCCGCGACCCCAAGGGTCTCTACAAGAAGGCCCGGGCGGGCGAAATCAAGGGGTTCACCGGGATCGACGACCCCTACGAGGCCCCCGAGTCGCCCGAGATCGAACTGAAGACGGCCGAACGCTCCATCCAAGAATCGGTGGTTGAACTGACCACCGCCCTCGAGCGCGGCGGCTACCTCCCGCGCGACTGAACCCAAACGCCTCCGGCCGCCCTAGGGCGTCCGTGGAGATCACGATGACCGACCACGCCAAGTATGCCGAAGCCGCTCGCCACGCCGTTGTGGCGGCCTCCATCGTCTGCCGGTCTGTGCAGGACGCCCTCGACGGGGTTCGCGCGGTCACCAAAGACGATAAGTCGCCCGTGACGGTGGCCGATTACGCCAGCCAGGCGGTGGTGGGATACGCGCTGCGGGAGCGCCTCGGCGATGTGGTGCTCGTGGCCGAGGAGGCGTCAAACTTCCTCCGCGACGAGGACAACGGCGTCTTCCTGGACGCGGTGCTGGCGGCGGTCCGGGAGGTCTGGGACGACGCGACGCCCGAGGCGGTGCTCGAGGCGATCGACATCGGGGCCGGTGACACGAAGCACCGCCGGTTCTGGACGCTGGACCCCATCGACGGCACGAAAGGTTTCCTGAGGAACCAGCAGTACGCCATCGCCCTGGGCTACGTCGAGGAGGGAGTCCCGACGATTGGGGTGATGGGATGTCCCAATCTGCCGGTGGACATGTCCGAGCCGCTCGACGAGCGGGACGCCCACGGGTGCCTGTACATGGCCGTCCACGGCGAAGGGATTTACGAGACCCGCTGCGACACCGAACAGGCCGAGTTGATCCGGCTCACCCGGCTGGATCACGACCCCTCGGACGAGATCGTGGTCTGCGGCTCGGTCGAGGCCGCCCACTCCAACGCGTCGGACACCGACCGGATCCTGGCATGGATCGTCGAGCAGGGCCTCGGGACGGTCGGTGAGCCGGCCCGGCTGGACAGCCAATGCAAGTACGCGGTGGTCGCCCGGGGACAGGCGGACGCCTACCTGCGTCTGCCGACGAAGAAGGGCTACGTCGAGCGGATCTGGGACCACGCGGCGGGCGCCTGCATCGCCGGCGAGTCCGGGGCGTTCGTGACCGACATCCGCGGCAATGCCCTGGAGTTCGACCACGGGCGGGGGCTCGAGGCGAACCGGGGCATCGTGTGCGCCCCGCCCCGGATCCACGGTCTCATGATCCGCGCAATCGAGGCCCTGGGCATCGGCACGGGCGGCTGAACACCGCCTTGGCGGGCCGCGGACGCTGCTCTGCGGCGTGATCTGCGTGATGCTGGCCCCGCTGGTGTTCGGCGGGTTTGGTGGGTTCGGCCAATAATGCCCAAGGGACGATTCCGTCCGGCCGATGGAGTGCCGGAGGGCCGCACGGGCGAACCGCGTGGAGTCGGGTTCGTACTCGGACCGGGCAACCGCCCCGTTCGGGGCGTGCCCGAAAGGTGCCCCGGGCTTGGTGCGGCGATCCGGTGATCCGGTCGCGGAGGGACGACGGTTGAAGATTCTGATCACGGGTGGATCCGGCTTCATCGGCTCCTACTTCCATCGCGACCTGAGGGCTCTCGGTCAGACCGACCTGGCCACGCTGGACCTTGTCGAGCCCGAGGGGGTGGCCGCCGAGGCGACCTACTTCAAGGGCGATATCCGCGATCCGAAGGCGTTGGACCGGGCGATGCAGGGCGTCGACTTGGTGATCAATCTCGCGGCGGCGCACCACGACTTCGGCATCGCACACGACACCTACTACTCGGTCAACGAGCACGGCTCGCAGTGCGTCTGCGACGCGATGGACCGGGCGGGGATCACGCAGGTGGTGTTTTACTCGACCGTGGCGACCTACGGCTCCGCGCCGACGCCGCACCACGAGGACGCCCCGACCGAGCCCGAGAGTCCCTACGGCGGATCCAAGCTCAAGGGCGAGGCCGTGTTCCGACGCTGGACGGAAAAGGGTGACGGCAGAAGGGCGTTGGTGATCCGCCCGACCGTGACGTTCGGGCCGGAGAACTTCGCGAACATGTACTCACTGATCCGCCAGATCGATTCGGGCAAGTACCTGCGATTCGGCGCGGGCACGAACATCAAAAGCCTCAGCTACGTCGAGAACATCGTCGACGCCACGCTGTTCCTGCTGGGTCTCAAGGACGACAAGCCCACCCGCGCCATCGCGGAGTTCGAGATCTTCAACTTCATTGATAAGCCGGACATGACCAGCACGCAGATCTCCGACACGGTCAGCGGGTGCCTTGGCAAGAAGCCGGCGCCGTGCGTGCCGTACGGGCTGGGCATGCTGCTCGGCCTGCCGTTCGACGTGGTGATCAAGCTGACCGGCAAGAATCTTCCGATCTCGAGCGCCCGCATCAGGAAGCTCTACCGCACCGAGACCAAGTTCGAGGCGGACAAGATCCTGTCCACCGGCTACCGCCCGAGCGTGCCGCTGGCCGAGGGCATCGACCGCATGGTCAAGTGGTACCAGGCCGAGGGCAAGCACAAGGACGCCACCTGGCACATCCCGCCGGCCGAGCCGGTGATGTCGTGATCCGCATCAGCCCTTGATCCGGCCCACCAGCGACTGGGCCTTGACCTCGACGCCCTTGAGGATCGAGTTGAGCATGTCGCGGTTCGGGGCGTACTCCTGGGCCGTGTGGGTGGTGACCCACTCCTTGTTGACCAGATCCGCCAGGCACTGCGTGAAGGACATCATGCCCTCGGTGCGTGATCCGGCGATCACGGAGGGCAGGTCTGAGTCCCGCTTGTCGCGGATGAGTTCCTTGACGGTGGGGGTGGTCACGAGCACCTCGGTCGCGGGGACCACCGACGTGCCGGTGATTTCCTTGTTGGACGGAACGAGTTTTTGGGCGCAGATCGCCTTCATGGTCGCGGCCAGGGAGTTGCGGATGAACTCCCGTTCGTCCTGCGGGAAAAACTCGAGCATGCGCCCGAACGCGCCCATGGTGTCCATGGTGTGCAGCGTGGCGAACACCAGGTGCCCGGTTTCGGCGGCCTGGATGGCGCTGATCACCGTCTCCTTGTCGCGCATCTCGCCGATGAAGATCACGTCTGGGTCCTGGCGCACGACGTGCCGCAGCGCCTCATGAAAATCGGTCACGTCGATGCCGATCTCCCGCTGCGAGATGATCGACTTTTTCGGCACGAAACGGTACTCGACCGGGTCCTCGATCGTGATGATGTTCTCGCCGCGGGTGCGGTTGATCTCTTCCACCATCGCGGCCAGCGTCGAGCTCTTGCCCGACCCGGTCACGCCGACGATCAGCACCAGACCCTCGCGCTCGGTCTGGACGATTCTGGAGTAGATCGGCGGCAGGTGCAGGTCCTCGTACGTGGGGATCTCGGCCTTGACGCGCCGGATGGCCGCGTGGGTGTGGTTGCCCGAGCGGAGCATGTTGATGCGGAACCGATCGCCCGGCCCGCCGCCGGCGCCCGGCAGGTGCCAGGCGAAGTCCAGATCCCCCGTGGCGTCGAAGCGCTGCTTCTGTACGTCGCTGAGCAGCGGGTCGAGCAGGTGATCGGCGTCCTCCTCGGAGACCGGCTCACCCTGGATGGGGTGCAGATCGCCCCCGATGCGGTAGGTGGGGGGGATGCCGACCTTGATGTGCAAGTCGGAGGCATCCAAACGCCCCATGGCACCCAGGAGCTTTTTGATATTCAGCGGGCCGTTGATCAAGACCGCCCCCTTCCGGTGGGTACGGGACCTGTTGCGGGGTCGAGTGTACCAGAAACCGGAGGGGGGTCGGCGCGGGATTCCCGTCCGAGAACGCGGCGATGGTGCGTCGGGGCAGCGCGGCTGTAGGGTGTTGCGCGGACAGGACGGCACCGTGGCCCCCGGGTGTCGCGCCGCGGCATCACCGGGCGTGACAACGGGCCCCTCGGGGTCGATCCTGTGTCCGATGAGCGACGACACCCCATCCAGCGATCGGCCCGGCGACCATCGGCCAGGGGAGTCCGGCAGGTCCGGCCCCGGCCCCCGGCACGTGGTCCGCCCTCCGGGCGTGCTCGGGCCGGAGGACTGTTCCTCGGGCCCGCTCGCCGCCGACCGACTGACGGTCGTCGCCCACGAACTGCGCAACATGCTCGACGGCTCGATGCGATGGCTGGGCGTGGTCGCGGCCACCCTGCCCGAGAGCGAGGTGGCGGCCGAATCCGAGAAGCTCTCGGCCGCACGCGAGCAGATCCTCACCGTCCAGCACACGCTCGAGCGGATGAGTTCCATGGTCAACGCGGCCCTGCGCTCCAAGGCGGTGCCCATCGGCTCGCCGCTGCTGGGCGTCTCCAGCGTCGTTTCGCTGGCCATGGCGATCGATCACGCGATGGACGTCGTGCGGCCCCTCGCCGGCGAACGCGGCGTGCAGCTGCGACTGACCATCGAGCCCGCGGCGGGCTGCGTGCCGGCCGGGCCGATGTACACGGTGATCCTCAACGGGCTGATCAACGCCGTCGAGGCGATCGGCCGGGCCGCCGAGCGCGACACGCTCAACCCCGGCGGCACGATCGAGATCACCGCCCGATGCGAACGCGGCGGCGAGGAGGTCATCCTGGACATCGCCGACGACGGACCGGGCCTGGACTCGGCGGTCCGGGGCGAGAAGGCCTTCCGGCACGGCGTGACCACCCGCCCGGACGGCTACGGCATCGGGCTGGCGATCTCCCGACAGATCGTCGAGTCGATGGAGGGCGTGATCTCGCTGGCCGAGCGCGAGGACCGCGTCGGGTCCAACCGGCCCGGGGCCGTGCTCCGCGTGCGGATCCCGACGAACAACGAGCGGTTCAACCCGGACCGCAAGGTCGGCTAAGAGGAGACGATGGACGGCCCGACCCGCATCATCGTGATTGATGACGACCCGATCGTGGCCGATTCGCTGGCCGCGTTCTTCGAGGCCGAGGGCCATCCTTCGCTGGCGGTGTACGGCCCCGGCGAGGCCCTGACCGCCATGCGCGACGCCGAGGAATCGCCCGAGGGCCCCTTCGGCATCGCGGTGTGCGACGTCAATCTCCCCCGCACCAGCGGGATCGAGCTGCTCGGCGAGATCATCAAGCGGCATCGGCGGACCGCGGTGGTCATGCTGACCGGTTACGGCACGGTCGAGTCGGCCGTTGAGGCGTTGCGCCTCGGAGCGGTCGACTACCTGACCAAGCCGGTGGTGGACGAGGAGCTGCGGATCGCGCTGCAGCGGGCGCTGCGCCACCAGGCGTTGCAGTCGGAGAATGTCCAGCTCCGCGGCCGGATCGAGGGGACATTCTCGCTCAACGGCATCGTGGGCCATGACCCGCGGATGCAGAAGATCTTCGAGGTGGTCCGGGCCGTGGCGGCCAGCCGCACGACCGTGCTGATGTCCGGTGAGTCCGGGGTGGGCAAGTCGCTCATCGCCGGGGCCATCCACCAGGCCAGCCCCCGCAAGAACAAGCCGTACGTCGAGCTTTCCTGCGGCTCGATCCCCGAGACGCTTCTTGAGAGCGAGCTGTTCGGGCACACCAAGGGGGCCTTCACCGGGGCGCACGCCGACAAGGCCGGGCGGTTCCTGGCGGCCAATGGCGGCACGCTCTTCCTCGACGAGATCAACTCCGCCTCGCCCGGCATGCAGCTCAAACTGCTCCGCGTGCTGCAGGAGCGCAAGTTCGAACCAGTCGGATCCAACGAGACTATCGAGGTGGACGTCCGCGTGGTGCTGGCCAGCAACCAGCCGCTGGAGGACCTGGTCGCCAGCGGCCAGTTCCGCCAGGACCTCTACTACCGCATCAACGTGGTCAAGATCGAGGTGCCCCCGCTGCGCGACCGCGTGGGCGACATCACGCTGCTGGCCGAGCGGTTCCTGGCCGAACGCGGCGAGGAACTCGGCAAGGCGTTCGCGGGCTTCTCCGGCGAGGCGATGGACGCCCTGCGTCGGTACGCCTTCCCGGGCAACGTGCGGGAGCTTTCGAATATCGTCGAGCGGGCGGCGGTACTCAGCAAAGGCCAGACGATCACGCTCGAGGACCTGCCACCGCAGGTGATCGATCCGAACGCGGGTCGCTCACCGCTGGCGATCGCGGGCGTTGGGGGTCATGAAGCGGACGCGGACGACACGCCGTGGGTGCCCATGACGCTGACCGACGCGATGGTGGCCCCCGAGCGCCGGATCATCCTCAAGGCCCTGGCCCACAACGACTGGAACCGCACGGCCACCGCCGAGCAACTGGGGATCAACCGGACCACGCTGTACAAGAAGATGCGTGCCCTGGACATCGACCCCGACGAGCACGCCCGGGCGGGGTGAGGCTCAAAGTACGAGCCGCGAGCGGGAGCGAGCGGACGCGGTGGCTGTGTCGCACTCGGCCGGGCGAGGTTCCCCACACCCGCTCTTGTGCCTGTTCAGGGATCGAAGCCCATGCCCCGACACGCCCCCGCGCCCGCTCCCTGCCGGTCGCGGCTCGTATGGACGCCACGCGCGGGAATAACCCGCCCCGCCGAATCGCTTCCCCCTCATCCGCAAGGCCCCGGGGAGCGAACAATCCGCCATGCCCACCGCCACGATCTCAGAAAAGCCCGCCACCCTCCGCGAACTGCGTGAGGCGGGGTGGAAGTCCCGATCCGTCAAGGCCGAACTGCGTGAGAACCTGACCAAGGCCCTCGCGGCTGGGGAGGAGTTGTTCCCCGGCATCGTCGGCTACGACGCGACGGTCATACCCGAGGTGGTCAACGCGGTGCTGGCCGGGCACGACCTGCTGTTCCTGGGCGAGAAGGGGCAGGGCAAGAGCCGCCTGATGCGGCAGTTGGTGCGGTTTCTTGATTCGGAACTGCCGTACTTGGACATCGCCGGCTGCCCGGTGCACGAGGACCCGGAGAACCCGATCACGGAGGCCGGCAAGCGGTTCCTGGCCGAGCACGGCGAAGACGCCCCGATCGCGTGGTGGCGCCGCGAGGACCGCTACGCCGAGCGTCTCGCCCCCGGCACCAAGTTCGCTGATGTCATCGGCGAGATCGACCCCGCCAAGCTCGCCCGCGGCGTGTCCCTCGGCTCGGAAGACTCCCTGTTCTTCGGCCTGATCCCCCGCATGCACCGCGGCCTGTTCGCCATGAACGAGCTGCCCGACCTCGACGACTCCGTGCAGGTGGGCCTGTTCAACATCCTCGAAGAGCGCGACGTGCAGATCCGCGGCATCCCCGTCCGCTTCGATCTGGACATCATGGTCATCTTCTCGGCCAACCCCGCGACCTACAACCGCTCGGGCAAGGTCATCCCCCAGCTCAAGGACCGCATCGGCTCGACCATCCAGACGCATTACCCGCGCGAGCGGGACCTGGGTATCGAGATCACCGAGCAGGAGGCGCTCAAGGGCGTGGACCTGGGCGGCGACTACCCCGTGCTGGTGCCGCGGTTCATGAAGGAGATCGTCGAGGAGATGGCGGCCGTGGCCCGGCGGAGCAAGTATGTCGACCACGCGTCGGGCGTGTCGGCCCGGTTCTCGATCGCCAACTACCGCGTGATGATCGCCTCGGCCCGCCGCCGCGGCATCGTGCTGGGCGAGAAGCCTTCGGTGCCCCGCATCAGTGACCTGGCCCACTTCCACTCCACGGCCTCGGGCAAGGTGGAGCTGGACCTGATGAGCAGCCACCAGCTCAGCGAGACGCAGGCCCTGGACGCCATCTTCGCCGAGGCGATCGGCAACGTGTACAAGGAGTACGCCGACGAGCATGGCGCGACCGCCATCGGGGAAATCTTCGCCAAGGGCGTAAAGATCGAGGTGGGCGACATGCTGCCGAGTTCGCACTACGAAAAGCTGCTCCAGCGCGTGCCGCCGGTGTGGGACCAGGCCTTCCAGGTCAACGCGTCGGAGGACCCCGCGGTGCGGGCGAGCTGCGTGGAGTTCGTGCTGGCCGGGCTGTGGGCCCGGGACCGGATCAGCCGGGCGGTGCGCCACGGGCGGGTGGAGTTTGAGGTCTAACGATGTGCTGGGCGATCATGATCTCATCCAACCCGGAGACGCGTGAAACGCTGCTGGCGGAAACCATCGGCGGGCTCGCGGTGCGGCGGCTCGATGCCCCGCCGGGCTCGGACCGGGTGGTGTGGATGGTGACCGAGCGTGGTGGTTGTGGGTGCGGGCTGTACTGCGTGAGAGAGGGCGACGCTCATGGTGGTCCGACTTGGGAGCAGGCACTCGAGCAGCGACGCAAACGCTACCGGGCGAAGGGTTGGGGCGAGGCGAAGATCCAGCGTGCACTTGAGGCAGCTCAAGAAAGCATAAATCACACCCGCCGAGTTCGCAAGCAGTTCACCGGGCTGCGGCCCGATGTCGGCGCGGTCATGGAACGGGCCGTCGCACTCGATCCGGCAGCAGAACTTCTTGTCCACATGGCCGACGGGGACTATCACGACGACATCCCCATGTTCGCGCAACTCCGTCCGACGTTGCTCGCGATGGACACCGCGCACGCGTGGTGTGCGGCAGTCTCACCGGACACCCGCTACCGCATGAAAGCAGTCCGATGACCACGCCCAACCGCCATGACCGGGGCCTCGTCCACGCCTACCTCGGCTACGACCCCAAGAACTTCCCCTCCCCCACGGCCCCGCCGCCGGATGTGGCGGGGGCGGCGTTCGACTACGCCATGCACTTCGGCGACCTCGACGGCCTGACCGAGGAGCAACTCGCCAACGCGATCAAGATCGACGCCTCGCAGATCCAGGGGCTGGGGCCGAGTCTGAACGCGCTCATCGCCATGCTGGAGGAACGCAAGGCCCGGCTGCTGGCGACCTACGAGACCGACGCCGCCCGCCAGGCGGCCGAGAAGGCGTACCACGACCAGGCCGCGACGATCGAGCCGAAGAAGGAACAGCGGGACATGCTCGCCAAGGCCGTGCGCGAGGAGCAGGTCCGCGACCTCGAACGCCTGTGGTACATGCAGAAGAACGAGCATTCACCGGTGTCACGCGGCCTCATCAAGCTGATCGAGCGGCTCGGCGAGAAGTACCAGATCGAGCAGATGTCGGGCGAGTACGCCTTCACCGGGCGCGAGCCGCTGACGCCGGACGAGGCGGTCGATCTGTACGAGGAACTCAAGACCATCGACAAGCTGCTCGAACAGTTGCGCGAGGCGATGAAGACGGCCCAGCTCGCCATCATCGACCTGGACGAACTGTCCGAGATGGCCGACGAGGAGGGCCTGGGCGAGCAGATCCAGAACCTCAACCAGATCCAGCAGCAACTCGAAGAGTTCGTCCGCCAGGAGGCCGAACGCCAGGGGCTGGAGAAGACCAAGTCCGGCTACCGCCTCAGCCCCAAGGCCTTCGCGCTGGTGCGGGGCAAGCTGCTGCGGGAGATCTTCAGCGACCTCCAGGCCGCCCGCAGCGGCCGCCACGACCCGATCACCGGCGAAGGCCCCGTCGAAACGACCAAGACCAAAGAATACGAGTACGGCGACAGCGTGTCGAACCTGGACGTCGGGGCCTCGTTCGTCAATGCGGCGATCCGTGGGGCCAGAGACGAAGAGACGCAGAGACGAAGAGACGAGGTGGGGGATCCGGATCCGGAACACTCCGTCTCTTCGTCTCTGCGTCTCTCCGTCTCCCTCTCCCCAGACGACCTCGTTATCCACCGCACCCGCAACACCCCCAAGTGCGCCACCGCCATCCTCATGGACATGTCCGGCTCCATGCGCCACGGCGGGCAGTATGTGCACGTCAAGCGGATGGCCCTGGCCCTGGACGCGCTGATCCGCCAGGAGTACCCCGGCGACCACCTCTCGTTCGTCGAGATGTACTCGTTCGCCAAGCTCAAACGCTCCAGCGAGATCGTCCGCCTGATGCCCAAGCCCGTGTCGATCCACAACCCGGTGGTGCGCCTCAAGGCCGACATGAGCGACCCGACCGTGACCGAGGGCCGCATCCCGCAGCATTTCACCAACATCCAGCACGCCCTGTCGCTGGCCCGGCGCGTGCTCAGCGGGCAGGACACGCTCAACCGCCAGATCACCCTGATCACCGACGGCCTGCCCACCGCCCACTTCGAAGGCCCCGAACTCTTCCTGCTCTACCCGCCCGACCCCCGCACCGAAGAAGCCACCATGCGCGAGGCCTTCGCCTGCGCCCGCGAGGGCATCACCATCAACATCTTCCTGCTGCCCAGCTGGAGCCAGACCAGCGAGGACGTCGCCTTCGCCCAGCGGATGGCCCAGGCCACCAGCGGCCGCGTGTTCTTCACCGGCGGCAAGGACCTCGACCGGTTCGTGCTGTGGGACTATGTCAGCATGCGTCGCAAGGTCTTCGGCTGAAGCCGACCCATCCTCCGATAACCTCTTCCCTCCACCCCTCGACACGCTGGACTAAAGCGGCCAAGCCGACGGAGCTGGCTTGGCCACCTTGGGCCAAACACTTTCAAACGGAGAATCGCGGCTGGGTCTTGACTCCGTTTCCTGCCCGTATTACCTTGGGACGCCCGTCGCACGCACCGAAGGCCAGGTGGACCGAGATTCTTGCCTCACTGCCGCGAACCGGAACACGCACGATGTGCACACATGATCGCTCTTTCAATTTCCTTCTCTGCGTCGTTACCTCTGTGCTGGCGGTGGCCTCTGGTAGCGCGGCGACGGAGGACAACGCTGAAGGATCAGAAGCCTCGTCGCTTGACCCGCAGGCTCACAGGGAGCCATCGGTAGCCAGAGATGGTCTGGCTTCCCATAGAGATGAGATTGGCGGCGACAACGATTGCGAGCCGCAATGGGCCGCGGAGTCGTTCTGTGTGGCGGGTCTGGATGGCACCGTCTACACCATGGTATCTTGGGACGATGGCACGGGCGAGGCGCTTTACGTGGGCGGAACATTCTCCGTCGCGGAGTGTGCAACCATCTCGAACATCGCCCGCTGGGATGGTACGAGTTGGTCTCCGCTCGATGCGGGATTGAACGGTGCGGTCACGGCATTGGTTGTCTTTGATGACGGTTCAGGGCCTGCGCTTTACGCGGCGGGTGCCTTCACTACTGCGGGCGGGGGGGCTGCCAATCGGATCGCCCGGTGGGACGGCTCGGGTTGGTCGCCGCTGGGATCGGGGCTGAACAACACCGCTCATTCACTCGCCGTTTTCGACGACGGAGGAGCAGGGGGCGGGGCGCTCTATGTGGGCGGCGAGTTCAGCAGAGCGGGTGGGCAGGATGCGACCCGCATCGCCCGATGGAACGGTGCAGTCTGGGCGCCGCTGGATTCTGGCGTGAATGGAACAGTCAAAGCCCTCACGGTCTTCGACGACGGCGGAGGGCATGGCCCGGCGCTGTACGCGGGGGGCGAGTTCACCACCGCGGGCGGGAGTTCATCGGACTACATCGCTCGCTGGGACGGATCGGTCTGGTCCCCAATGGGATTAGGTTTGAACGACTGGGTCGAGGCCATGACGGTCTTTGATGACGGCTCAGGTCCGGCGCTCTTCGTGGGGGGACACTTCACCACCGCGGACGGTCAGCCCGCCAATCATATTGTCCGCTGGAATGGATCAGTCTGGTCCCCACTCGGAGAAGGGACGACTAGCACGGTTTACGCACTCACCGTCTTTGATGACGGCGAGGGTGCTGGGCCAGCGCTCTACGCGGGGGGTGGGTTCGCAAACGCGGGTGGCCAGCCCGCCAGCGGTATCGCACGCTGGGACGGCTCGACCTGGTCGCCGCTGGGAGCGGGGACCGTTGGGTGGGACCGTGCCCTGACGGTCTTCGACGACGGTGGGGGAGCGGGACCATCGCTCTATGTGGGGGGGCAGTTCACCCGTGCGGGTGGTCAGGCAGCCAGCCGCATCGCCCGATGGGACGGCTCGACCTGGTCGCCGCTGGGAGCGGGGATGAACGACGCGGTCTGGGCCCTGACGGTCTTCGACGACGGCTCGGGACCGGGGCTGTTTGTAGGAGGTGACTTCATCACCGTTGGTGGCCAGTCGGCCAGCCGAATCGCCCGCTGGGACGGTTCGGCCTGGTTGTCGTTGGGGTCGGGATTGAACAGTTCGGTCTACGCCCTGATGGACTTCGACGACGGGTCCGGGCCTGCGCTCTACGCGGGGGGCTTGTTCAGCGGCGCGGGCGGCATCGCTTCGGCCTTCATCGCTCGTTGGGACGGCACTAACTGGTCCCCGCTCGGATCCGGGATGAGCTGGCGCGTGAATGCGTTGGCCGTCTTCGACGACGGCTCAGGACCGGCGCTCTTCGCCGGAGGAGAGTTTGGCAATGCGGGCGGCAAATCGGTGAACTTCATCGCCCGCTGGGATGGTGCTTCCTGGTCCCCGCTTAGTTCCGGGATGAGCAGCATCGTCAAAGCTCTGGTGGTCTTCGATGACGGTTCGGGAACGGCCCTCTACGCCGGAGGCCGATTCACCAACGCGGGCGGGCAGGCGGCCAATTACATCGCCCGCTGGGATGGTTCGACCTGGTCACCGGTGGGATCGGGATTGAACGGATGGGTCAACACGATGACGGTCTTCGACGATGGTTCTGGACCGGCGCTCTATGTGGGCGGTGTATTCACCTCCGCGGGCGGGCAGTCGGCCAGTCGAGTGGCCCGTTGGGATGGCACCGCGTGGTCACGGCTGGGAGCGGGGGTAAACAACTGGGTCAACGCGTTGACCGTGTTCGATGACGGGTCAGGACAAGCGCTCTATGCGGGCGGCCAGTTCACTTCAGCGGGCGGGCAGGCGGCCGAAGGAATCGCCCGCTGGGATGGCTCCGCATGGTCTACGCTGGGATCGGGATTAGGCGGTCCGCTCGGCTGGGTCCGGGCTCTGACAGGCTTCAACAACGGATCGAGTTCGGATCTATACGCAGGAGGAGCGTTTTCTACCGCGGGCGGCAACGCCTCTGCCTACCTCGCCAAATGGCAAGGCTGCGCGAGCGGAGCAACCTGCCCGCCCGACCTCAACGCCGACGGCCTGCTCAACTTCTTCGACATCGCCAACTTCCTGAACCTCTACCAGACTCAGGACCCCATCGCCGACTGGGCCAGCGACGGGCTATTCAACTTCTTTGACGTGGCGTCCTACCTCAACGCCTTCAACGCGGGCTGCCCCTAGCGCGCGACACGGAACCGGCAATTGATCCGGACCAACTCAGACCGCCGAGGCCCCGGCCGCTCACGCCAGGCGCTGGCCCGGCAGCAGCGGGGGGACCGGCACGCCGAGCGTGTCGGCGATCGCCCGCAGCAGCTCGGCTTCCGGGGTGGTGATCTCCCGGTCCGCGCCCGCGCACAGGGCGCACGCCCGGAGCACGTCGCGCTTGAGCTTGGGCGCGAGGGTGGCCAGGGTGTTCAGGGCGGCGTCGAGCCGGTCCAGGCCGCTCTCGCCGGGGTCCATCAGCCGCACGCCGACGGGCGGCAGCGTGCCGGCGCCCAGGTCGAAGGCCTGGCGGGCCTTTCTGGCCTCCTCGGCGCCCGCGTGGGCCATCACCGAGAGCAGCACGCTCAGCTCGTTGCCCAGCTTGTTGAGCGCGAAGTAGTGCACCCCCCGCGGCCGGGCGTCGCCGAACCGCTCGTCGAGGTGTCGGGTCAGCACGCCCAGGGTCACCCACTCGAACAAGTCCACCTTGCGGTCCGCGCCGATCAGGTCGCGCACGGCGGCCCTGAACCCCGCGTGCTGCGATTCGGACATGTGCCCGAGCGCGCCCAACGTCATGTCGAGCAGCGGCAGGCGGTGGGACCGCGATAGAGCGACGGCCTGCGGCGCGAGCTTGGCCGTCAGGGCGCCCATGGCCCGGTCGGTCCGCTCCAGACTGGCGATCTGCTTGTCGCGGACGGCGTCGTCGGCGTCGAGCAGGAGGGCGTAGACCACCGCTCGGGCGCTGTACGGCTGGCGGGCCGCCTCGCGCAAAGCCTCGGGGATCGCCAGGATCACCGACCGCGCGTGCTCGACGTGCTCCGGGGTGGCCTGCCCGGCCAGCGCCAGCAGCGGGAGCAGGGCCGCGGCCCGGTTGGCGCCGTCAGGAACAGGGATCGACGATCGGGCACCCCGCCCGCCGGGCGCGGGAATGCGCTCGCGTCGGTCCGCGGTGGCCGGCCGATCGGCGCGGGTCAGCGGCGGGAGCATCGTGCCGTCCCAGGACGGGTCCACCCGCTTGATCCGCACCGGCAGCGGCGGGTGCGACGCGAGCGCCGAACCGAAGAACGACGAGCCGGACAATGCCTCGCCGAAGAACATGTGCCCGGCTTCGTGGGCTCGGGGATGGCGGACCCGGGCGTGGGAGGCCGCGCCCCCGATCCGGCGCAGGGCGTTGCCGATGCCCTCGGGGTTGCGGGTGAACTGCACCGCCGAGGCGTCGGCCAGGAACTCCCGCTCGCGGCTGACCGCGGCCTGGATGATGCGGGCCGCCAGCGAGCCGACCGAGCCGATCACCAGCAGCCCGATCCCCACCGCGAACATGACCAGGATCGCCGAGCCGCCGTTCTTGTTCCGCCCGCCGCCGTACGGCGCGAACCGCAGCACGGTGTAGCCGATCAGGGAGAGCAGCAGGATGCCGTTGAGCAGCCCGATGAGCCGGATGTTCAGGCGCATGTCGCCGTTGAGGATGTGGCTGAACTCGTGGGCCATTACGCCCTGCAACTCGTCACGGGTCAGGCCCTGAACGCAGCCGCGGGTCACGCCGATCACCGCGTCCCCGGGCGAATAGCCCGCGGCGAACGCGTTGATGCCCGCCTCCTTGTCCATCAGGTAGACCGGCGGCACGGGCACGCCCGAGGCGATGGCCATCTCCTCGACCACGTTGAGCACGCGGCGCTCGTCGGGGTCGCGGGTCGAGTCGTCGATCGGGCGCCCGCCCAGGGCCCGGGCGACGACCTGCCCGCCCCCCCGCAGCTCGGCGATGCGGTACAGACTCCCCCCAGCGATGAGCAGGAGCGTGAACACGCCGGCCGCGCCGGAAACCGCGACGATCTCGACGGCGGAAGGGCCGCGCTCCGCGTCGCCCGTGCCGGCGGCGACGGCCGCCGCGAGCAGGGACACTGCGCCCACGACCGCGATCACGGCGATCGTGTACAGCAGCACCAGCCTGCCGGACCGCGACCGGGCCCGGTCCTGGTGTTCGAAGAAGTCCATGCTCGGGCGGGCAGCGTCCATCGGGCGTCGGCTCCCAAGCGGGGCGGGTTACTTGAAGCTGACCTTCGGCGCGTCCTGGATCTGGGCCGAGTCGGCGAACTCCAGCAGCGAAGCGTTGGTGGCGTGGCCGAACAGCGGTGCGACGATCACCGGCGGGAACGACTGGCGGTAGGTGTTGTAGCTGGTCACCGCGTCGTTGAACGCCTGGCGGCTGAAGGCCACCTTGTTCTCGGTGGAGGTGATCTCCTCCTGCAGGGCCATCATGTTCTGGTTGGCCTTGAGGTCGGGATAGGCCTCCATCACGGCGAACAGCCGGCCCATCGCGCCGGTCAGGGCGCTCTCGGCCCCGGCCAGCTGGCTCATCGCGTTCGGATCGCCGGGGTTCTTCGCCGCGTTGCTCAGCCCGCCGGCCGCGACGTTGCGGGCCGCGATGACCGCCTCGAGCGTCTCGCGCTCGTGGCTCATGTAGCCCTTGGCCGTCTCGACCAGGTTGGGGATCAGGTCGTGCCGACGCTTGAGCTGGACCTCGATCTGCGCGAACGCGTTCTCATAGCGGTTCTTGAACGCCACGAGCTTGTTGTAAATGCCGATCACCAGCACCGCCAGCACGATCAGCACCAGAACGGCAACGCCCAACCAGATCAGTCCGCCCATGTCAACCTCCCGTGCGTGTGGCAAACGTGCGGCGACCCCCCGAGCGGCGTCGCGTCGGGGGAATCATACCAGCAACCCGTTCATGGGCCTTGTCCGGCCGCTCTTTCTCGCCCGATCGGACATCGTCCGGCGGGGCCCCGGGGCGTGGCGCCCCTTTATGCGACGCCCACGGCCCGGGCGTCCCGGTCGGAGAGCATGCCCCCGTCCGAGCGGGCCTTGACCGTCCCGTCGCGCTTCCAGCTCCGCTCGCAGCGGGGCTCGTCCCGAAGGTCGAGCACCTCGGGCTCGCCGGCGCCGGGGAGGACCTCGAAACGGGAGACGCCGCAGAAATCGGCCAGGTCCGCCGGGTCAAAGCCGGACAGCACGCCGCCTTCGTCGTGGGCCCGCAGGCCCGCGTCGAGCGGGTTGTCGATGCCGCGGGTGGCCCGGGCCTGCTCGAGCGCGCGGGAGGCGCGTTCGATCAGGTCCATCACCTTCGCCCAGCGGGCGTCGGGCGCGGCGCCGCTCGCAGCCGGGAAACCGGTCAGGTGGACGCAGGTGTCGTCCTCGGCCCGGTGCAGGGCGCGGAAGGCCTCGTCGGCGGTGTGGCACAGCACCGGTGCGAGCAGCTGGCACAGGCCCTCGGTCAACGTCCACAGGGCCGCCTGGGTCCGGCGCCGCCGGGGCGCGTCGGGCTCGTCGCAATAGAGCCGGTCCTTGACCGCCGAGAGGTACTCGCTGCTCAGGGTAGTGTTGCAGAAGCTGTACAGCAGCTTGTGCGCCTCGTGGAACGCGTACCGCTCGAACGCGGCCCGGACCTTGACCGCCAGCGCGTCGAACTCCCCGAGCACCCACGCCTCGAGCGAGGCGGGGTCGTGGGCGACGGGCGCGTGGTCGTAGTCGCCCAGGTTGCTGAGCATGAACCGCAGCGTGTTGCGGACCTTCACGTAGCTCTGCCCGGCGAGGGCGAAGAACTCCTCGTCCACCTTTACGTCGTTCTCGTAGGCGATCGAGCAGACCCACCAGCGCAGCACGTCGGCGCCGTATCGGTCGAACAGGTCCTTGAGCGCGGCGCCCTTGGACTTGGAGAGCTTTTTGCCGTCCTTGTCGACCATGAACCCGTGGGTCAGCAGCGTCCGGAAGGGGGCCTCGCCGGTCACGCCCACCGCCGGCAGCAGCGAGAGCTGGAACCAGCCGCGGTGCTGGTCCGAGCCCTCAAGGTACAGGTCCACGGGATAGGCCGCGTCCCCGAAACGCTGGCGCATTACCGCGTTCCACGACGAGCCGGACTCGAACCACACGTCGAGGATGTCGTTCCCCTTCTTGAGGTCGCCGAAGCCGACGGAACCGGAACGCAGCGCGCCGGGCGCGTCCGCGTCGGCCTTTGCGTCGTAGCCCGCCAGCAGCTCGGCCGGCGACATCGAGAACCAAGCGTCCGATCCGTTGGCCCGCACCACCGCCGAAACGGCCCTGACGGAGGCTTCGGTCATGAACGCCGAGCCATCGGGCATGGTGAACGCGGGGATCGGCAGGCCCCACGCCCGCTGGCGGCTGATGCACCAGTCCGGGCGGCTCTCGAGCATGCCCCGCATGCGGTTGCGACCCCACGCGGGCACGAACGAGACCGTTCCGCCGGCCCCCGTCGCGCCCAGCGCCATCTCCCGCATGGACTTGCCGTCCCGCTTGGTGGGGTGATCAACGCCGACGAACCACTGCTCGGTGCTGCGGAAGATCACCGGGGTCTTGCTCCGCCAGTCGTGCGGGTACGAGTGCATGAAGGTGTGCTGATAGAACATGTGCCCCGACTCGGTCAGGCGCTTGGCGATGACCGCGTTGGCGGCCCAGATGTTCTGGCCGCGGATCCACTCGGGCACGGAGTCGTCGTAGGTGCCGTCGGCCCGCACGGGGCAATAAACCGGCAGACCGACCCGCAGGCCGGTCTGATAGTCCTCGGTGCCGTGCCCGGGGGCGGTGTGCACCAGGCCGGTGCCGTCCTCGAGCGTGACGTAGTCGGCCGACACGACCGAATAGCACTTGGACACGTCCGCGCCCTCGACCGCGGGGGCGGCATCGCGGAACGGGTGCTTGTACCGCAGCCCCACGAGCCGGTCGCCCGTGGTGGTGGCGAGGACTTCGACGTCCTCGGCCTTGGCGGACTTGGCGACCTTGGGCAGCAACTCGGCCGCGAGCACGGTCAGGTTGCCGTCGACCTTGGCCAGCGCGTACTCGAACTTCTCGTGCACGGCGATCGCCACGTTGGCGGGCAGCGTCCACGGGGTGGTCGTCCAGATCATGAAGCTGGGCGTGGCGTGCAGGTCCCGTTCGTCGCGGTCGTCCTCGGAGAGGCCGAAGGCCGCGTAGATCGCGTCGGCGTCGGCGCCCTCGAAATCGACGTACACCGACAGGTCCTCGCGGTCCTCGTACTCGAGTTCGGCCTCGGCCAGCGCGGTCTCGTTGGCGATCGACCAGTGCACGGGCTTGAGCGCCTTGTAGACCAGCCCCTGGGCGCACAGCCCGGCGAGCACCTCGAGCACCGCGGCCTCGTAGTCGGGCGCCATCGTCAGGTACGGGTCGGCGTAATCGGCGGTGGTCAGCAGACGCTGCATCTGCCCGGACTGCAGGGCGATCTGCTTGTCGGCGTAGGCCTTGCACTCACGACGCACGGCCATCCGCCGGGTGTCCTCGTCGAGCGTCTCGAGCTTCTTGGCCTTGCCCGACTCGACCAGGTCGGTCATCACCTTGTGCTCGATGGGCAGGCCGTGGCAGTCCCAGCCCGGCACGAAGGGGCAGTCCTGGCCCATCATGAACCGGCTGCGGACGACAAAGTCCTTCAGGCATTTGTTCATGAGGTGGCCCAGGTGGATCGAGCCGTTGGCGTAGGGCGGGCCGTCGTGGAACACGAAGCGGTCGCGTCCGGCGGATGCGTCACGCATGGCGGCGTACAGGCCCTTGCCGCCGGCGAGTTTGTCCCACCGTTTGAGGGTGGCGGGCTCGTTCTGCACCAGGCTCGCCTTCATCGCGAAGGCGGTCTTGGGCAGGTTCAGGGTCTTCTTGTAGTTGGGCTTGTCGGCGGCTTCGGACGGCCGGGCGGCGGACGGCTGGGTCTGGTCGGGCATCGGGGATCACCTCGCACCCGGCGCGGCCCGCGCCGGGGTGGATCATTGGTCTTCGGATCAATCAGGAACGGACGCTTTCGAAACGGACGTCTGGGTCGGCCGGGTCGGCCCGGCGGCCCCGCGAGCGGTCGTCCCGGCACGATCGCCGGACGCCCCTCAGCGGGGCGGGCTAATTCGGCGGCCCTGCACCGCCCCGGCTTGTCCGGTGTCCGTGGTCATGTAGGAGTATATCGACGAAAAAACCCCGGGATCGAGATCCCGGGGCCAGAGTTCTGCCGCGGCGGGGCTCACTTGTGCTCGAAGATCGTCTGCGTCCGCAGGACCAGCCCCTCGCGGGCGATCATGTGATAGGCCTGGATGTGGACCTCGCGGGCGAAACGCTGGGTGTCGATGATCGACATGCACGCCCCGGCCTCGTCGGTCCAGCGGTAGGCCAGGGCCCGGGTCTCGCGGGCGAGTTCGTCGAGTTCCTCGTAGGTGGCGTGGTACAGGTTTTCGCCCAGCTGCTCGGTCTGGGCGCTGGTCATGTAGCCGATGCCGGTTTCCTCGAACTCCCGCTCCATCTCCCGCTCGCCGGCGCAGAGGAAGGCCTCGACGACGCCGGAATCGGGCAGGCCGCGTTCCTGATCGGTGACCAGCTCGGTCAGCGTGTGCCCGCCGAACTCGAAGATCAGCACGTGCCGCCCGGGCAGGGCCCAGGCCTCGAAGGCGTACCGCCCGTGGAGCACGGAGCGGCGGTCGCGGATGTCGAACAGCTCGGGGTGGATGCCGCGGTTATAGATGACGGACTGATAGGTCTGCAGGGCGCTGGGGGCCGGGGGGGCGGTCCGGATGGGTGCCATGGAGAATCCTTCCCATTGCAAAGCCCGGAGGGGAGTCCGGGGTCGGTCCCATATCCGAGGAAACTCTCGCCACGGGGGCGAGCAGGCCGATTCTCTGATTCGTCCTCTTCCAATCATTCCCGAGATTCGGGAGGTCGAGGTCAGGATCTCGCCGCAATAACTTTCCCTCGGAGAGACCACAACATATCCGCAGCGTGCAGGTTCGATCCACAACCATTAGACTGATTCGTAAGAAAGATCGGCAGTTCTGACCCACTCAGGTATCAAAACACGGTGACACCCTTACGAACACATTCCGAGCATCCCCTCGAGACCCTGGATCGGGCTCCGAGACGCGAGCGGATTCCGGCGTTGGGCGAGGCGCTGCGCGTGGCGCCCGAACCGGAGCGCGAGCCCGTCGCCCTGCGACTGTTCGAACTGGCCGCGGCCGGCTGCGCCCCCGAACGAGGGGGGGCTCTGGGCCCGGTCGAGCTCGTCGCCCGCTGGCCCGAGCGTCGGCGGGTGCGCGACGCCGAACTGGCCATGCTCGAACTGATCCGCGGATGGGCCCGCCTGCCGGGGTCGGTCCGCGGCCTGGCCCGCGGGCTCTCGCGCGATCGCTGGCTGCGCATGGCCGCGTTGGCGGCCGCATCGCCCGACCCGGAGGACCGCGTGTCCGCCGCCAGGTTCGCCGAGGACACCGCCGATCCGGGCATGGCACGGACGGTCTGCGGGCTGCTGCGCGACGAGCACCAGTCCGTGCGTTTGTCCGCCGACCGGGCGCTGCTCCGCCTGGCGTTGACGCTGCTCGACCACGTCCCGGACAACCTGCTGGGTGCCGAGTTCGGCGCGATCGCGGCCCGTCCGGCCCTGACACTCCCGTCCGACCCCGGGGTGCTGGACCTGGAGCGCGTCGAGCTGTGCCGCCTGATCGCCGACGCGTCGTGGTCGTTCGCCGAGCACCGCTGCCGCGCCCCGCTGATCGCGGCCCTGCTGGTGCTCGACCGGGTGCCCGGCGGCACGATGGAGCGGGCGGTGGCCGCCCGCATCCGCCGGCTGCTGAACGAATCGTCGCACCCGAGCCACTCCCCGATCCGCAGCGCGCTGCGCCGCACGCCGTCGCCGCTGCTGCGCGAGCGGGCGCTGCGCTGGATCGTGCTCGACCCGATGCAGAGCACCTGCGTGGACCGGCTGGCCTCGGCGGACTCGCTCGCCGAGCACGAGATCACCCTGCGTCGGGCGTACCTGGCGCTGCGCGCCCGACGGGGGCAGCGACTGCGTTCCGTGCGTGCGGTCGGCGCCCGTGAGCACGCGCCGGTGCCGTCGGCTCGCGATCTGGCCCGCCTCTCGCCCGCGGCGCGGCTCGGGCACGTGCGGTTTGTCTCTCTGATCGGCCTGGAGGAAGAGACGCGGCGGCTGGCCCTCGAGCCCACGCTGGCCGACGAGCACGCGCTCGTGCGCCTCGCCGGCGCCCACGCGGCCCATCCGGCCGACCTGAGCGATTTCGCCTTCGATCAAGACGCCGACGTGGCCCGTTCCGCCGCGACCCGCTGGTCCACGCCGGGCGTGGCGGCGCCAAGCGTGGGCGGGAACGCGTGGGCCCGGCGGCGTGAGCTGGCTGGCCTGCTCACGCGGTCGCCCCACGCCGCGGTGCGGGACATCGCCCGGGCCGAGGCCGACCGGCTCGACCTGTTCGCGCCGACGCCCGCCGGGCGTCTGGCCGCCCGCCGGGCCTTCGAGCGCGACCCGGTCGTGTTCGTGCGGACGGTGCGGTCGGGCCTGGACGCCGAAGGCGGAGTGCTCGCCGCGTTGACGCTGATCCGATCGCTCCGCCTGGGGGCGCGGTTCGAGATGGACCTGGTCGGTTTGGCCACCTCGGGCGCGGACGACCGGGTGCGGGCCACGGCCGTGGCGGCCCTGGGCGGCGTGGACTCCGAGGCGGCCCGCCGCGTCGTCCGCGCGTCGCTGGAGGCGCCCGACCAGCGTGTGCGTTCCAACGCGGTCGAGGCGATCGAGCCGGACCCCGCCGTCCTGCTCGAGTACAAAGACGACGCCGGCCACCGCGTGCGGGCCAGCGCCGTGCGCCGGCTGCTCGCCGGCGGCGGGGGGTGGATGACCGACACACACGCATCGGCCCGCGCCCGCGCGGCGGCGGCCGAGGCGCTCGCCGGCATGCTCGGCGACGACCGCGACTCACACCGGCTCTCGGGCGCGTGGGCGGCCGAGCGGGTGGTGCTGCCCGAACACCGTGACGCGATGGGCCCGGCGTGGCGCGGGGTGGTGCGCCGGGTAACCGAGGCCGCGTCGCACGACCGCGACGAACGCGTGCGCCTGCGTGCGGGCCGGTGCCTGCGCCGGCTCGAGTCGTCCCAGGCGTGGAGCGTCGCGTGATGCAGGAGCGTCCGACCACGCTGGTGATCCCCGGCGGCCCGACGCCCGACGCGACCGGCCCGGCCGCGGGCCCGCCCGGCGGCCGGTTCGATTCGCTGGTCCCCGACGCGCTCTCGGGCGTGGCGGGGGACGCGGGCGCGGCGCTCGTCTGGGCGCTGCCCATCGCGGTGGTGCTGCTGGGGCTCTGGGTCGCGACGAACGGGCGGCGTCGGCGACGGATCGACCCACGGGAACTCGCCTTCCGACGGGTGGCGCAGGCCCAGGGCTGGTCGCGGGCGCAGGTGCGGGCGTTGCGTCAGGCCGCCTCGGCGGCCGGGCTCGGCTCGCCGGTGGGGCTGGCGCTCAGTCCTTCGCTGACCGCGGGCGTCCTCGCCCGGAGCGGGTCGGTGGGTCGGTCGGACCCGGGCTCGGGCTGATCGCGCTTATTCGGTGGGCACGCTTGTCGGCGGCTCGGCGGCGTGCGCGTGGTGGCCGGGGGGCTCGTTGTCGCACTCGATGATCTCTGCGGGGGCGCGCCCGGCGGCGGCCGCGAGCCGGTGCCAGGCGATGGCGGACCAGTCGTCGTGGTCGAGCAGCAGCACGCACTGGCTGTCCCAGCAGACCGAGCCGTCGCCGCACGGGCTGGTGCCGGTCGGGCAGTTGATGTTGCGGGCGTAGGGCAGGGCCTGGATCACGCCGTCGAGGTTGAAGTCCACCGGTTCGCCGAGCACGCCCAGCGGCTCGAACAGCGCGGCCTCGTCGAGCGGGTTGTTGACGCCCCACGAAAAATCCAGTGCGCCGTTGCCCCACGTGTTCCCGTCGGTGTCCACGCCGGGGAACTGGTGGCGGTAGTTCATCACCGAGTTGTAGTTGGGCTTGTAGTTGCGATTCTCGAACCCTCCGTGGCGCAGGCCCAGGTTGTGGCCCAGCTCGTGCATGAGCGTCTGCGACTGGTTGAAGCTTGACACGTAATCGAGCAGGGTGACCATGAAGTCGTCCCCGACGATCTCGGCCACGCCGGAGGAACGGTTGTCGGGCGCGTTGTAGCGGTTGGCGAAGAGCGCGTAGTGGAAGTAACCAAGCCTTTCGGGCGTGAAGTACGCGGACTTGTACTGCTGAAAGTCGCCCGGGAAGGAGATGAACAGCGGGTTGCCCGGGATGAGCTGGCCGCCGGTGAACGCGCCGCCCTGGCCGTAGTCAATGTGGATACTGATCCCCGCCGGCCCCGCGTAGGGGTTCTCGACCGGCGCGTCGGCGAAGGCCTGCACCACGCGGTCCACGGCGGCGGGGCGGGGGCGGAAGTCGCGGAACACGCCCTCGAACTCGCCCGCGAACCAGTCGCACTCGACGAAGATGTCCTTGCGCAGCGGGTCGGCGCCCAAGCCGGGCAGGTCCAGCCCGCCCGGCGTGCCGAAGACCTCGTCGCCGTCGCCCAGCCCGTCGCCGTCGGTGTCGGGGTTGGTGGGGTCGGTGCCGGTGGCGAACGCGTTGCGGAAGACACCGTCATCGGTCTCGGCCCAGTCCGGGATGCCGTCCGAGTCGGTGTCGGTCCCGCAGCCGGTGGTGAAGGCGCCGAGATAGGCCGCCAGGTCGAAGAAGTTGATCGTGCCCCACGGCGCGGCGATGTCGGCCGACGGCAGCCCGGCGACGTGCGACTGCAGGTAGGCGGCCAGGTCGAAGAAGTTGACCACGCCGAACGGCTCGGCCAGGTCGGTCGGGCAGGGGTGGTCCGCACCCATCGCCGCGCCGGAACCGGCGGCCAAACAGACAATGATCCCCCCACGAACTGCCCAACCCATGCATCGCCCTCCGCGAACGGGTGAGCGGCGTGACACCGGACCGTTCGATCGGAGGGGTTATCGTACCGGAGGCCATTTCCCCGTGAAACGGGAAAATCGGACAAACCCCTCTTTTCTTCAGGGTTTGGAGGCTCAGGGGCGGGTGGCGGTGGGGGCGGCGACCGGAGGCGGGGTCAGGTCCGCCCGATGGTCAGGCCGGTCGTGCCCTTGATCCGTTCGGCGGCCATCTTCTCCCAGCCGCTGCCGAGTTCGCCCTTCGGGTCCGGCGGGACGATGTCCACCTTCTTCTGGCCCAGTTTGGCTTCGCCCGATTCGACCCGGGCCTGGAAGGCCTTGCACTCGTCGAGCAGGCGGTCGAGGATCTGCTCCTCGGGCACGGTCGCCACGCGTTCGCCCTGCACGTAGATGATGCCCTTGCGGTCGCCCGCGAAGACGGCCACGTCCGCGCCCTCGGCCTCGCCCGGGCCGTTGACCACGCAGCCCATCACCGCGACCTTCATGGGCACGCGGATCTCGTCGGCGAGCTTCTTGTTCACGTCCTGCACGAGGGTGAACAGGTCCACCTGGATGCGCCCGCAGGTGGGGCAGGCGATCAGTTCGGCGCCCTTGCGCTCGCGCAGGCCGAGCGTGTAAAGCAGTTCCAGACCGTCCTGCACCTCGTAGATCGGGTCGTTGGCGTACGAGATGCGGATGGTGTCGCCGATGCCGTTGGCCAGCAGCGTGCCCAGGGCCACGACCGAGCGGATGCACCCGGTCTCCTTCGGGCCCGCGTGGGTCACGCCCAGGTGCAGGGGGTGGGGGAAGCGCTTGGCGATCTCGGTGTAGGCGTCGATGACCATCGTCGCGTCCATGGACTTGGCGGAGATCGTCACGTCGAAGAAGTCGTTCTCGTAGAAGATGTCCAGGTACTCTTCGAGCTTGGCGATCATGATCGCCAGCATGTAGCCGTGCTTCTGGTGGCTGAAGACCGCGCCGAGTTCCTTGGCCCGCTTCTGCTTGTCCTTGCGCTCGATGATCGAGCCCTCGTTGACACCCACGCGGATCGGGATGCCCGCGTCCTTGCACGCGGCGATCACGTCCTCGACCTGGGCGCGGTCGGTGATGTTGCCGGGGTTGAGTCGGATCTTGTGCACGCCCGCCTCGACGGCCTCGAGGGCCCGCTGGAAGTGGAAGTGCACGTCGGCCACGATGGGCACGGTGGTCTGGGCCAGGATCTCTTTGAGGGCCTGGGTGTCCTTCTTCTCGGGCACCGCCACGCGGACGATGTCGGCCCCGGCCGTGTGCAGCTTGTGGATCTCGGCCACGCACTTGTCCACGTCGTGGGTGTAGCCGGCGGTCATGGTCTGGACCGAGACCGGCGCGGGCTCGCCGGGCCCGCCCGGCAGGCCCTTGGCCATCGGGTGGTCGGCGCCCAGCCCGCCGCCCACGCGGACGATGCCGGTGCGTTCGTTTCCGATGCGGACGGGGCGGGTCGGGTGGCGGCTCTGCATGGTCGATCCTACGCAAGATGGGCCCGGCGACCCCCGTTCTCGGGCCCGTTCCCGGACCCGGACGCCCCGGGCGGGGGCCGCGGGTGGTGCGGTCCGCGGGGGCGGTGTCAAGATGGGCTGATGGCACCTTTTATGGTGTCTTCCACTGGGTTCGGCGGCGCACATGGGTGGATTCGCTGGGGCGCGTTTGGCAGGCTTGACGCATGCCCGACCCGGAACTCGAACCAACCCAACCGACCCCTTGATGCCCGCGCGGAGCGCCCGGGTGTCCCGCCCGGGCGACGACCGGGCCGGCGGTCGCCGCGCCAGCGGAGCGCGGGACCGCTGGTACCCCTTCGCGCCGGGCACCATCGTCCGTCTGACGCTGCCCGACGCCGGCGGCGACCGCACGGCGCGGGCCTGGGCCTGCGCGGTGCGTCCGGAGCGGGCGATGGTGATCGTGCCCGTCGAGCCGGCCATGTGGTCTCCCGCGTTGCTGCCGCTGGAGACCATCGACGGCACCGTGGACATGGTCGCCGGGCGGATCGAATCGAGCGTGCCGGTGGGCGGGGGCGAGCACCGCGTGCTGATCCGCTTCGACGACGCCATCGAGCCGACCCGCTACGCGGTGTGCTGGGGCGTGTCGGTCCGCAACGGCGGCGTGCAGACCGAGATCAAGCCGTCCGAGGCGACCTGGCGCCGGGCCCCGGTGACCGACTCGCCCCGCGCGGCCGCGGAGCGGGCCCGGTTCATCGCCCGCGACGAGCACGCGGCCAACGTGATCACCGTGGCGCGGGACCTGGCCCGCCGGGCGTCCGAGGGCGCGGGCGACGACGAGCTGCGCGAGATCGCGGGCCTGCTGGACGGGCTGCTTGGGCGCGGGCGTCAGGGTGCGGCCTGACCGGCGGGGCCCGGTCGGGTGCGGTTGGCGTACTTGAGCCGACGCAGGCCGAGCCAGGCGAAGGTTTCGAAGAAGAGGAAGCCCGGCAGCGCGGCCGCCAAGGGCAGGGCCCACACCCACCCAGGGAGTGACCGGTTGGGCTGAACCTCGAGCACCGCGATCGGGAAGAACACGAACGACGCCAGCACGCACCCGATGAGCCAACCGACGCTCCCGTGGTCGCAGATGATCGAAGAACTTTGCGGGGTGATCCGGAACCGGCGGCCCCGCCCGATGAACCGCAGCCCGGCCTCCTCGATCTCCGTGAGCAGCAAGAGCGGGCCCGGCAGGAGCAGGGCGACACACGCGACCGACGCCGCGGCGACGAGGGCGTACCGGGACCCATGCTCGGCCTTGCCGATGAGCGGATCGTTCAACGCGAGCAGCAGCAGAAAGCCGGCGTACGGACAGAGCACCACGGCGGTGCCCGTGCCGATGCACCACCCGCGCAGCGGACCGGCCGGCACGTCCGGTCGCATCCGGTCCAGGGTGTCCAATGGGTGCAGGGTGGTCGCCATCCATGTCGACAGCAGTGACCGCCAAGTGCGGTCCTGTTGCCACGGGGTTCCGACGCGCCGCTCTGGCAGGCTCCGAGCGATCGGTCGGCCGCATTCGGGGCACGCCCCTTCGGTCGGCAGCCCCTCGATGACGTAGCCGCACCGCTCGCAGAGCAGGGTGTACTCGTCGGTCCACGGGCGGGCACTGGGCATCGGGGACTCTATCGGCCGGTGCGACCGGGTGAGCAGCCCACTGACCGCCGCGCGGCCCGGCGCGACCAGGGGCTCAATCCCATACCCAAACGATGAGCTTCTGGTCCTCCGGTCGTCGGAACCCCTGATTCATGTATCAGAAGTGATGATATTTCGATGGAGAAGCACGCGCCGACCAGGAGCTCACGACCAGGAGCTCAACCTCTGGGTATGGGTTGAGCTTCTGGTCGCGACCGGCCCCGGCGGGTGGCATGGGGGTCGGGGGGTCGGGGGGTCGGGGGATCAGGGGTGGGGTGGCGTGGGGGTGGGGGTCGCCCGCGGGGGCGTTTCGTGCTACATTGCCCGCCGAGGGAACCCAGTGATCCGCATCCGCCGCATCAGCACGCAGGACCCGCTGTACCCGCAGGCCGTCGACCTGCGGACGCGCGTGCTGCTGACCCCGATCGGGCTTTCGTTCGACGACTACCTCGCCCTGGCCCCCGGGCGGGAGGGGCGGTACGAGCACTTCGTGGCGGTCTTCGACCATCCCACGGGCGACCGGGTGCTGGGCACCGCCGCCTTGCTCCCGGCCGACGGCACCACCGAGGAGGCCTTCGGCAAGGTGGCCCAGGTCTGCGTGGACCCCCAGCGTCAGAACGAGGGCATCGGCCAGCGCCTGATGATCGCCATCGAGGCCCGCGCCTTCGGCGAGCTGGACATCCCAGGGCTCTACTGCCACGCCCAGCTCATCGCCATCCCGTTCTACGAGAAGATCGGCTGGCGGGTCAGCTCCGACGTGTTCGTCGAGGCGGGCATCAAGCACAAGCGGATGCAGATCCAAGCGCCCGACCCGTCCGGGGGTGTGGCCGATCCCGAACTCGAGTTCGAGCTGGACTGAGCGGCCCCGCTGGCCCCGGGCGTGCGGTGGGGCAATACTTCCCGTTATGGAATCGTTCCAGAATCACCGCGGTCTCCCCCAAATTGGCCACGAGCAGGCCCGGGGCGTGCTGCGCGACCACGGGGTCCGGCCCACCCGCCAACGCGAGATGGTCTACGCCGCCCTGGCCTCCACCGACACCCACCCGACCGCCGAGGAGCTGCTCACCGCGGTCCGTGCGGCCGACCCCGGCGTGTCGCAGGCGACGGTCTACAACACACTCGAGACGCTGACCGGCTGCGGCCTGGCCCGGCGTCTGCCCAGCCGCAACGCCGGCGGGCCCTGCCGCTTCGACGCCGATGTGCACCCGCACGTGCACCTGACCCTGCCCGACGGCCGCGTGATCGACGCGCCCCAGGGCGTGTCCGAGGCGATCCTGGCGGCGCTGAACGCCCCCGGGCTGGCGTCGATGGGCATCGGGGCCGACCGCGTCGCGGGCGTACACATCGACCTGCAGACCCAGACCCGCTGATGCTCCGGGCAGCTCTTGCGCCTTCCGGGACGCTCCGCGGGCGTTGCGGGGGCGCGTCGGGCGTCTGATCGGGACCGAGAATCAAGACGCGGGCCGTTCCGGCCGATGCAGGCCCCGCGGCACGAGCCGCGGAAAGGCCCCGCCATGAGCAACGCAGACGCGATCGCCACCGCCGAGCCCATCAACCCCGTGGACCGGCGCGGGCACGCCCGTTTCCGCGTCAACCCCGGCTACACCCCCGTCGAGGTGCGGGTGCACCCTGAGGAGCGTTTCGGGCTGTCGGGGCACATCTACGACATCTCCGAGGGCGGCGTGTGCTTCGAGCTGGACTTTGCCGTGCCCGCCGGCGCGGTGGTGTCCTTGAAGATCGACCTGCCCACCCACCTGCTCGAATCCGGGGCTGACATCGGCCCGGGGCGCGCCGTCTTCGCCACCGGCAACGTGGTCTGGTGCGACACCGACGAGCCCGGCCCGGCCCGCATGGCGGTGGCCATCACCCGCTACGACCGCGCGGGCGACCGCGAACGCCTGATCCGGGCGATGACGGCCGGGCGCTACCTGCGGGCCGCGTGAGCCCTTCTGCGTCGCCGGAATTCGTGATTTTCAAAGGACTTGCGGGGCCGATCGCCTAGGATCGCACCTGTGTTTGTCGATCGCGCACGCATCTTGGTCAAGGCAGGCAAAGGCGGCGACGGCAAGCTGTCGTTCCGTCGCGCCAAGGGCATGCCCAAGGGCGGGCCCGACGGCGGCGACGGGGGCAAGGGCGGGGACGTCATCCTTTCCGCCGACGATGGTCTGAACACCCTGATCGACTTCCGCGGCACCTACGAATGGAAGGCCGACGACGGCGAGATGGGCGGCTCCAAGCAGTGCACCGGCGCCGACGCCGACGACCGCGTCATCCGCGTGCCCGCGGGCACCATGGTCATCGACGAGGAGACCGGCGACACCATCGCCGACATCGGCCCCGGCGAGTCCGCGGTCATCGCCCGCGGCGGCGCGGGCGGGTTCGGCAACGAGCACTTCAAGAACTCGGTCAACCAGGCCCCGCGCCAGGCCACCCCCGGCGAGCCGGGCGAGGTGCTGGCCCTGCGCCTCGAACTGAAGATCATCGCCGAGGTCGGCCTGGTCGGCCTGCCCAACGCGGGCAAGTCCAGCCTGCTCAAGACGGTCACCCGCGCCGACCCGAAGATCGCCGACTACCCCTTCACCACGCTCTCGCCGCAGCTGGGCATCGCCCTGCTCGACCAGGACCGCCGGATCGTCATCGCCGACATCCCGGGGCTGATCGAGGGCGCCGCCGAGGGCGCGGGCCTGGGCCACGATTTCCTCCGCCACATCGAACGCACCCGCGTGATCGTCCACGTGCTCGACTGCATGCCGCCCGACGGCTCGAGCCCCGCGGCCAACTACCGCGCCATCCGCAAGGAGCTGATGGACTACTCGCCCCTGCTGGCCGAGAAGCCCGAGATCATCGCGCTCAACAAGCTCGACCTGGTCGGCGGCGAATCGGAGTGGGAGGGCGCGGTCAAGGCCCTGCGGGCCGAGCTGCGCCTCGACGCCCACCACGAGATCGTGGGCATGTCCGGCGCCATCGGCGTGGGCACCCGCGAGCTGCTCGACCGCGTGTGGACCATGCTCCACCGCGCGGACGAGGTGTTCGAGGGCTGGCCGAAACTCAAGGCGTGATTCCCAGCCGCGGTGCGTGAGCACCCGGTCGCGGCGGCGTGTTGACCGCGGCGTTCTCTCCGAAGTCTTCTCAACGCGAAGATCTCGATGTTGCGCGAAGCGTCTTGAGTACTTCCATCCCCGCACTTTCAGATCATGACTTCTGAGCGTCGGTTTGGAACGGCGACCCAGAGTTTGCGGAGGCCGCTTCGCGCGGCTTCGCGAACTTCGCGTTGAAGAGCCCGCTCTGCGTTCAGCCCGAACTCCCGGTGACGCTCACCAACGCCAGCCACTCCGGATTGCCCGTGCCCTTGCGTTTCTTCTTGCTCGACGCGCCGCCCAGCACGGGGCTTTTCGTCCAGCCGAGCACGGCGAACCCCAACGCGGGCAGTCCGTCGCGGACCTCGCCGGCAACGGCCTCGGCCCGGACGTGGTCCATCACGCCGCCGGGCCCGAGTTCCGACTTGTCACACTCGTAGTGTGGCTTGACCAGCGTGATGATGCGGCCGTCCGGCTTGAGCCACTTCGCCGCCGCGGGCAGGGCCAGTCGCTGCGGCGTCCAGCCGAGGTCGATGACCACCAGGTCCACCGGCTCGGCCGGTGCGAAGTGCAACGCGTTGGAGCGTTCGTGCACGACCACGCGCGGGTCGCTTCGGAGCTTCCACGCGAACTCGCCGTAGGCGGTGTCCACGCTGTGGACCCTGGCCGCTCCGTGGCGGAGCAGGCAGTCGGTGAAGCCGCCGGTCGAGCAGCCCAGGTCGGCGCAGGTCAGGCCGTTGGGGTCGAAGCGGAACTCGCTGAGGGCGTGATGGAGTTTGAGCCCGCCGCGGGAAACGAAGTCCGGCTCGGGCGTCGGAACGGACGGGCCGGCGTCGGCCATGCTCAGCGGACCGCGCCGGCGGGGCCGGGCTTGCGGTTGGGGGCCGGGACCGGGGTCCCGGGTGCGGGCTTGGGCTGGGCGGCGCCGGGCTGCTTGGTCCCGGCGGCGGACTGCGCCGGACGGACGCCGGCGGTCGCGTGGGCCATGGGCACGCCGATGATCGCCACGCCCAGCTCGTCGGCCCGGCGGATCATCTCGTCGCGGTCGAGCATGATCACGTCGCCAGCGGCGATCGCCAGGCAGCGCCCGCCGTGGCGGGCCAGGTGCTCGATGGTGCGCACGCCCACGGTGGGCACGTCGCTGCGCCGGTCGTGCTGGGCGCGGGCGCCCTTGACCAGCGTCCAGCCGCCGCGCTTGCAGAGTTCGCCCGTGCGTTCGATCATGCGGTCGGTGCCCTCGACCGCCTCGACGGAGATCACGTCGCGGTCGCGGACGGTGATGGCCTGGCCGATGTCCAGTCGGAGCAGCTCGGCGAGCATGGGCCAGACCAGCTCGATGTCGGCCCGCTGCTCGGTGCTGGGGCTGGTGGCGGTCATCACGCCGGGGGCGGCGAGCTGGTCGGGGATGGGAATGGTCGAATCGATCAACGAGACCCCCTTGCGGTCGAGGACGTCGGCCACCGCCTTGAGCACCGCGTGGGACCGGCGGTCGTGGCGGAGCTTGCGGTACCAGACCAGCGCGGTCGCCAGGTCGGGCACGTTCTTGAACACCCGCCACTTGTCGTGCATGAGATTGGCCTTGTCCACCTTACCGACCATGATCGCGTGGCGGACGCCGTGGCGTCGCAGGGTGCGTCCCCACGAGCCGATCCGCAGCAAGCCCACGTCCTGGAAGGAGTTGCAGTGGGAGGGCAGGTCCGGGTCGTACTGGCGGTGCAGGCCCACGGCGTGCACAGAATACCCCATGTCACGCAGCCCTTCGGCCACGAATATCGGCAGCCGGCCACCCCCCGCGATCAGCCCGATCGGCGCGGGTGGTGGCGGGGGGTCCGGAAGGATGGTCAGGTTCGCTGGCATGGTTTGATCGGGTTCCCGTCCTGGGTTCCCGGCGAAGAGGATTCTACTCCCAACTCACTCGGCCCGAGCGAGTTCCGCCCTCCAAAGGGCGTCTCTGACACGAAATAGGGCGTGTTGCTGTTTGGGGCCTGTTCTGAGATCCTCCAAAGGTCAACGCGGGCGCGTGCCGATCTATGCCGCGTGAACGGGAACGGCCGGTCTATTTCCATTCTGGAGGGGGTGCCCGAGCCCGGCGGCCCCGGGCGGGCGTCGCGCGCCGCGGGGCGGCCCTGGATCGGCGTGCGTTTCCTCTGCGCCGGGGCCTACATCCGCGTCTCGCGCAACCCCGAGGGCACGGCCTACCACGCGGCGTGCCCGCGCTGCGGCAAGCGGGTGCGTTTCCGCGTGGGCCCCGGCGGATCGAACAACCGCTTCTTCGAGGTGTCCTGCTGAGCCGCCGGTCAAGGGGGTGGGGGGTTGGGGGCCCGGCGAGGCGTCGGGCCGTACACTCCGGGCATGATCGGTTCGTCCGCGCCGTACGACATTGTCCGTGAGGGAGAGGCGTGCGCCGCCACCGGGCGCGTGTTCGCGCCCGGCGAGAAGCACATGGCCGTGCTCGTCGAGACGCCGGGCGAGGAGGCCCTGTCCCGGCTGCTCTACTCCGAACAGGCCTGGACCGACGGCGCCCGCCCCGAGCCCCCGGCCCGGGTGTTCGGCTACTGGAAGCGCGTCGCGGGCGACGACACCCGCCCGAAGAGCCCGATCGTGTCCCCCGAGGAACTCTTCGACCTGTTCGAGCAGCTCGCCGAGTCCGACCAGCACCGGCAGATCGCGTTCCGCTACCTGCTGGCGCTGATGCTCATGCGCAAGCGCCGGCTGGTCTACGACGGCGCCGTTCCCGATCAGCCGGGCGTGCTCCGGCTCAAGGCCCGCCCCGGGGGCGACGAGCACCTGGTGGTCGATCCCGGCATGGACGAGGCCGCCATCGCCGAGGCCACCGAGCAACTCGGCCAGGTGATGCAGATCGACGAGGACGGCGCGTGAGACCCCCCCGCGCCGCGTTGCTCCTGATCCCGTGCCTGTGGATGACCGCCTGCTCGACGCCCAAGCGCCCTGCGGACCTGCCCGCGCGGGACGCGATCGTGGACGCCCACAACGCCCGGGTCGGACCGCTCGACCGGCTCTGGTCGCGGGCCAGCGTGCGGGTCGAGGGGCGCGACGCCGAGGGCTCGAAGTTCAGCGAGCAGGGCGAGGGCCACCTGCAGGTCGAACGCCCGGACCGGGTCGCCGTGACCGTTGGCAAGCTGGGCGAGGTCTACTTCACGCTGGGTGCCAATGAAGATCGCTACTGGCTGATCGACGTGTCCGACTCGGACCGGCGTGTGATGCTCTCGGGCGATCAGTCCCTGGCCACGCCCGCCAAGGCGGCCGCCCTGGGCCTGCCCGTGCACCCGCGCGACATCCCGCTGCTGCTGGGCCTGATGCCCCTCGACGCTTCGGGCGTCTCCGGCCCGGACTGGGACGACGCCGGGCGCGCCGTGCTCCGCCTGCCGACCCGGTGGGGCAGCGCCGCCCTGCGATACGACCCGCGTTCGCTCGAGCTCGTCGGCGCGACCGCGTTCGACGCCGAGGGCGTCACGCTCGCCGACGCGACGCTCGGCCTGCACGGCGCCGTGACCGACGAGAACGGCATGCTCCCGGTCGGGCGCCTGCCCCAGCGGATCGAGATCCGGGTTCCGGACTTCGACGGGTTCGTGCGGATGCAGTTCGGCGAGCCCCGCGTGCGTCCGATCAACGCGACCGTGTTCAACCCCGAACGCCTGCGCCGGGCCTACCGGGTGGGCGAGGTGATCGACCTGGACACCGGCGCGCCCGATGCAACGGAACCGATCGCGCCGGCGGGTGCGCCGTGACCGGTCCGCGATCGCCCATCCTGCGGGTGTTGGTCCTGTTGGCGGTGCTGGGGGGGCTGGGGGTGCTGGCGTGGCCGGTGACCGCGCAGGCCCAGGAAGACGCGTCCGGCTCGGGCGGCGATCCTGTCAAAGCTATCGAGGGGGCGATCGGGGCGGTGGGGGCGGCCGAGTCCGAAACCCCGTCCCACGCGTGGGTGATCATCCCCGGCGAGGCTTCGATCCAGCTGGCCCACATCCCGCCCCGCGACGGCGACCGGGATCCGGCCCCTGCGGGCACCGTCCGGCCGGTCCGCCCGGTGCTGGACGCGCCCGAAGCGCTGGCCGGTGTGGGCGACCGCGTGTACGCGGTGTTCGCGCCGGACGAGTCGCCGGTCGGGCTGATCCGCCGGGTGATGTCCGCCCGCTCGGTGCACGCGGGCATCGAGGGCATGTGGACGGACCTGCCGCTGGGCATCTTTGAGGTCGGGCCGAGCCTGCCGGGCGGGCCGGACCTGGTCGGCCTGGGCGTTGTGGCGGGCACCCCGGATCCCGACGGCCCGGCCGGGTCGGTGATCGCGGTGCTGCGCGCCGGTCCGATTGTCTCCGTGGTGCGCATGGACCCCCTGGAATGGACCGGCATCGAGCCGCCGCCGGACCTGGGGACCGTCGGCACAGAAGACGCGCTGGCCGTGGTTTCGTTCGGGCGTGGGGTGCTGCTGGCCGTCCGGAGCGCGGACGGTTCGCGGGGCTGGGTCTTCGCGGGCGGCGGGTCCGGATCCGAGGGGTGGGAGCCGGTGTCGCTGGCCGACTGGGACCGCTTCTGGTCGGCGGAGTGGCGGCGGGGGATGGGCCGTGAGGTGATCGTCGGCGTGCCCGAGCCGGGCGGCGAGACCACGGTGTGGGGGCTGGGCGAACGGGATTCATGGCGGATTGCCGGATACGCTGGGCGGGAGGCGGCGGCCGTGGGCGTGCTGGCGTCGAGCGAGCGTCTGGTGCTTGTCGACCGCGCCGCCGGTGAGGGGGACACCGCCGGCGCGGTGCGGGCGGCCGAGTTCTCGCTGACCACCGGCCGGACGGTCTACGACGGCCCGGTGCGGGCCCGGTCCCCGGTGTCCGCCGACGAGTTCCGCCTGATCGCGGGGATGCTGGTGGCGGTCATGGTCGCCGCGCTGCTGGTGATCATCCGCCCGTCGGCCGACGCGCCGTGGACGGTGCCGGACGGCTGGGCGCTGGCCGAGCCGGGGCGCCGGCTGATGGGCACGGTGATCGACGCGTTCCTGGTGCTCTGGTTCGTCGCGCCCGCGTTCGGGACGACCGTGCGGGAGGTGCTGACCTTCCAGGTGCTGCTCGGACCGGACCGGGCCTGGCTGGCGATCCCGGCGACGATGGTCGGCGGGGCGATCGCGATGGGCGTGTGGGAGGGCCTGCTGGGCTACTCGCCGGGCAAGTTCCTCGTGGGGTGCCGGGTGTACCGGGCGGTGGCGGGCGAGGAGGGGCGCCCGGTCAAGCTGGGGGTGTTCTTCGGGCTGGCGCGGTCGGCCGTCAAGTGGCTGATCCCCCCCGTGGCGGCCCTGGCGCTGCTCGACCGCGAGGGCCGCCATCGCGGCGACGTGGCCGCGCGGGCGGTGGTCGTGGTCCGGGCGGCGGCCGAGCCTTCGCCCGAATCCTGAGCCGGCCCGCTCTTTGGGGCCTTGTGTGGATTGGCCCCGTGATTCGGTCGATAACCGGGTGAGGACCCGAACGGGTGCGCGGCGGTCGCGTGCCCGGGACGGGGCGGTGCCCGATGCCCGACGAGACCGAACAGACGATGGCCGAGGACGCGGCGTCCGCCGAGACCGCGGGCGTGCCCGAGCCGGTCGACCCGGTCGAGCGGGTCCGTACGGGCTGGCGTAACTTCTGGCAGGTGCCCGCGCTGCTGGTCGCGTCCGGCGTGCTGCTGGTGGGGGTCGCCTTCGCGGTGGCCACGGCACCCGACCCCGAGTTCGGGCCGGTGCTCACCCAGGCCGAGGGCCTGATCGAGCGCGAGGACTACCGCGGCGCGATCGGCCTGCTCAACGACCGTGTCTACCCCGAGACCGGGGAGGGCGGTGCGCTCACGCAGCGCGACCGCCAGCGGTACCACCTGGCCAAGGCCCGCGCGATCTACTGGGGCCAGAAGCAGCTGGACATCGACGACGACCGCAACCACGTCTCCGTGGTGCGAGAGTACCTGGAGGCCGAGCGGCAGGGTGTGCGTCTGGCACCCAAAGACCTGGCAAACCTGGCCGACACGTACCTGTCCCGCGGCGAGCTTGACTTGGCGCTGGCCCGCATCGCGGCCATGCCCGCCGGCTCGAACGCGGTCAGCGAACCGGTCGTCCGCCGGGCGGTGGCGCTGCTGCTGCGGCCGCCGACGCCGGACCGCGCGCGGGCCCTCGGTCTGCTGGCCGACGTGCTGGCCGACGCGGACGTCTCGATCGGCCAGCGTGTCTGGGCGGTGGAGACGCAGGCGGGCGTGCGCCTGGACCAGGGCTACACCGACGAGACCATCACGCGGCTGCTCCGCGAGATCCCGCGACTGACGCGTGCCGAGGCGGCCGACCGCTCGCGCCTGCACCTGCTGCTGGCGCGGGCCTACCGGCTCATCGGCGCCGACCGGCAGGCGATGGATCAGGTGCGGATGGCCGCCTCGCTCAGCGCCGCGGGCGACCGCCACTTCCCCGGCGTGCTCCGCGAGCGGGCGCTGCTCGAGCAGCGTGCCGGCGACACGGCCCGGGCGCGCGACACCTACACCGAGATCACCGGCAAGCACGCCGACTCGGACGCTTACCCGTGGGCCATGCTCGGCCTGGGCGAGACCGAGGCCCTGCTCGGATCGACCGAGCTGAGCATCCAGGCGTACACCAAGCTCATCGATGAGTACGACGCGCTGGGCATCGAGGGTGAGCCCACCCGCGACCGCGTGATGCTCAGCGTGCTCGAGCGGGCGAACGAGGCGCTGATCGTCGGCGAGCCGCAGCTGGCGCTGCGGTTCGCGTCGCTGGCCGAGCGGGCGGTCCGCGGGGGCCCGCTCCCGGCGCCGCTGCTCGAGACGGTGGCGGTCGGCCACGAGCTGGCGGCCGAGGAGCTGGTCGACGGCGCGACGACCCGCAACGACCCGCTCTTCGGGCTGGATCCGTCCACGCGGGTCGAGGTGCAGCGGCACCTGGTCGCCGCGGCGACCAACCGGCGGCTGCTCGCCGAGCGGTTCGTGCTCAGTGACCTGCAGCGGTACGCCGACTCGCTCTGGATCGCGGCCAACCTGTTCGACCGGGCGGGCGACCAGCGCGAGGCGGTGCAGGCCTACAAAACCTTCGCCGAGGCTCTTCCCAGCGACCCGCGGTACGCCCAGGCACGCTTCAACCTCGCGGAGTCGCTGCGGGCGATGGGCGAGTTCCAGGCGGCGGCCGAGGCGTATAAGGACCTGATCGCCGAGAAGGAGGGCTCCGCGGGCGTGGACATCGGCGCGTGGGCGGACGCCAGCTACGTGCCGCTCGCGCAGGCCTACATCTACGACGAGGACCCGACCAACGACGCCGAGGCCGAGCGCCTGCTGACCCGGGCGGTGGACGGTTCGATGACGGGCACCGGCACGGGCATGTTCCGCGACGCGCTGGTCGAGCTGGCGTTCCTCTACGACCGCACCGGGCGTTCGGCGCGGGCGATCGAGAAACTCGAGGAGGTCGTCGAGCGCTACCCGGGCGACCCGCAGGTCGGGCTGTTCACGTACCGCCTGGCCGAGGCCAACCGGCGGCTCGCCGGCGAGATCGCCGCGTCGCTCGAGGAGTCGCTGCCCCCGACCACCCGGCTCGAACGCGAGGCCCTGCTCGCGCGGCATCGCGCCGAGGCGGTCGATCTGTACGCCCGGGCCATCGGCCTGCTCTCGTCCCGGCGCGACGTGGAGCGGTCCCGCATCGAGGAGCTCTCGCTGCGCAACGCGCACTTCTACGCCGGCGATCTGCTGACCGACCTGGGCCGGTACGACGAGGCGATCCGCGCCTTCGACCTGGCCCGCGACCGCTACAACAACGAGCCGGCCACGCTGGTCGCCCTGATCCAGATCGTCAACATCCACGTGGCCCGGGGGGACCTGCGCCGCGCCCGCACCGCCAACGAGCGGGCCAAGCGGTTCTACCTGGGCCTGCCGGACTCGACGTGGGACGACCCCACCCTGCCGATGGACCGGCGGGACTGGCAGGCGTGGCTGGACGCGTCCTCCCAGCTGCTGGCCACGGCGGGATCGGCCGGGGGCTAGCGCAGAGATTGGAGCCGTCGGCAAGATGTGCCGATAACCAGTCATCAACCCGGGGCGGAGCCCCGAGACAAGGGTCATGGAGTGGCCGAGATCAGCAATACACACGGGGTTTCCCCCGCCGCCCGGGTCCGGACGCTGGCCCTGCAGATGCGCGACCGCTGCCTGCGCCTCGACGAGCTGAGCGCGGCCATCTCGATGCGCGTGCACGACGAGGACCCCCAGGAGTTGGTGGCCCTGCTGAGCGAGCGTGAGCCGCTCGTGGGCCAGCTGGCCCGCCTCGGCGACGAGTTGGCCGCGATCCTCGACGATCCTTCCTCCGCCCGGGTGCTCGGTCAGGCCGAGCACACCCAGATCCGCGAGCGGCTCGGCCAGCTCGAGGAGGTCATGGGGCGCATCCGCGAGCGGGACAAGCGGGCCCGCGGGGAACTGCAGCGTCGGCGCGACGACCTGGCCCTGCGGCTGGCGTCGGTCAACACCGCCACGGGCGCGGCCCGCGCGTACTCGGGCTCGTCCCGCCCTTCCAACCCGACCATGCAGGACACCCGGGGATGAGCGTGACCGCGGCCACATCCGGGCCGGGGGGGGCGGCGATCGCCGCGGCGGGACCGCCCGCGCTCTCGCCGACCGACCTGGCCGAGCTGATGACCGCCTTCAACGAGGTCACGGCCAAGCTCGAGCAGACGCACGCGCAGCTGCGCGGCGAGGTCCGCCGGCTCAGCGCCGAGCTGCGCGACGCCAACGAGGCGCTCCAGCGGTCCAAGCGGCTGGCCGCCCTGGGCGAGATGGCCGCGGGCATCGCCCACGAGGTGCGCAACCCGTTGGGCTCCATCCGCTTGTACGCCACGATGCTCGAAGAGGACCTGGCCGATCGCCCGGCCTGCCGGGGCGTGGCGACCAAGATCAACGCGGCCGTGCGCGGGCTCGACGCGGTGGTGGGGGACGTGCTGACCTTCTCACGCGAGCTGCGCCTGCGTCCGGTCGCCACGGAAGCGGGCGATCTGCTCACGCACGCGCTGGACGCCTGCCGGGCGGAGATCGGCGAGGTCGTCCGCATGGACGCGGCCGGGGGGGACGGGCTCGTGCTGGAATGCGACGGCCACCTGCTGCACCAGGCCCTGGTCAACCTGCTCCGCAACGCGGGCGAGGCCAACCGGGTGTCGGGTGGCACGCGGGTGTGGCTGGACGCGACCGCCGGGGCGGTGGACCCCGGCGATGCGGACCCGGTCCCCGGGGTGGTGCTGACGATCCGCGACGAGGGCGACGGCGTGCCGGCCGGGGTGATCGAGCGGATGTTCAACCCGTTCTTCACCACGCGGGCGGCGGGGACGGGGCTGGGGCTCCCGATCGTGCACCGCATCGTCGATGCGCACGGCGGCCGGGTGGTCGTGACGAACAACAGCGAGTACGAGCCCGGGGCCCGGGGGGCGACCGTTGCGTTGCGCCTGCCGGCCCGGGCGGCCTCAACGCCGGCGGAGATCGTCATCCGTCGCGGCGCGGGGTCGGTTGCCGAGGGGAGCCGTTGAATGGGAAGCACCGTTCTGATCGTCGATGACAAAGAGATGATGCGGGATTCCGTGTCCTCCACCCTGGCCCGGGCCGGCTTCGCGGTGCGGACCGCGACCGACGGGCGTTCGGCCCTGAAGGACATCGCGGCCAAGCGGCCCGACGCCGTGGTGACCGACCTGAGCATGCCGGGCATGTCCGGTGTAGACCTGCTCGGCGAGATCCGCGCCTTCGACGAGGACCTGCCGGTCGTGCTGATGACCGCGTTCGGCACCGTCGAGACCGCGGTCGAAGCGATGAAGCGCGGCGCGTTCGACTACCTGACCAAGCCGTTCGAGGGCGACGAACTGGTGATCACCGTCAAGCGGGCGATCCAGCACGCCGGCGTCGTGCGTGAGAACGCGGTGCTCAAGGCCCAGGCCAGCCGGGCCGAGGGCCCGCCGGCGAGCGGGCTCGACCGGCTCGTGGGCGACTCGCAGACGATGCGCAAGGTCCGCGAGCAGGTGCGAGCCGTGGCCGCCTCGCACGGGACGGTCCTGATCACCGGCGAGTCCGGCTCGGGCAAGGAGGTCGTCGCGCGTGCGGTGCACGACCTGTCGCCGCGGGCGAACGGGCCGTTCCTGGCGGTCAACTGCGCCGCGTTGAACGAATCGCTGCTCGAGAGCGAGCTGTTCGGGCACGAACGCGGATCGTTCACCGGCGCCGACAAGCTGCGCAAGGGCCGGTTCGAGCTGGCCGACGGCGGCACGCTGCTGCTCGACGAGGTCTCCGAGGTCTCGCCCCAGATCCAGGCCAAGCTGCTCCGCGTGCTCCAGGAGCGCGCTTTCGAGCGGGTCGGCTCGAGCACGACCATCGGTGTTGACGTGCGGGTGATCGCCACGAGCAACCGAGACCTGCCCCGCGCGGCGTCGATGGGCGAGTTCCGCCAGGACCTGTTCTTCCGGCTCAACGTGCTTCCGATCCAGCTGCCCGCCCTGCGTGAGCGGCTCGACGACGTGGCGTTGCTGGCCGAGCACTTCATGGGCCGGTTCGCGGCCCGTGAGGGGCGCAAGCCGCCGGTCATCCAGCCGGGCGCCCTCGAGCTGCTTTCGACCTACCAATGGCCCGGCAACGTGCGCGAGCTGCAGAACATCTGCGAGCGGGCCGTGGTGCTGGCGGGTGCCCGTGACGCGGTGGTCACCCGGGAGCTGGTCGAGCCGTGGCTGCTGACCCAGCGGGCCCCGGTCAAGGCGATGCCGCTGCGGGCCACCCCCGCCGGGAGCAACGGGCACGCGGCCCACGCCGTCGCTGCCCCCCCGCACGCCGGTCACGCCGGGATGTCCGTCGGGCACGCGTCCCACGCCCAGCCGGCGTTCGGACAGGCGATCGGCTTCACCGAGGCCAAACCCATGGAGATGCCCGGCGACCGCACGCTCGAAGAGATCGAGCGCGACACGATCGTGGCCACCCTGCAGCGGTTCAACGGGCACCGCCAGCGGACCGCAAAGGCCCTGGGCATCGGGGTGCGGACCCTGGGGCTCAAGCTCAAGAAGTGGAAAGACGAGAGCCTGGTGTCGGCGAGCCTCTGAAAGGGGCCGTCCGGCACGCGGCTTGCGGAGGTCAAGCGTGCTGATCCGTGATCTATCCACGGCCGGGGCGATGCCGGCGCTGGAAATGACGATGCGCTTCGCCGGCGCGCGTCAGAAGCTGCTCGCGCACAACATCGCCAACATCCAGACCCCCAACTTCGTGGCCAGGGACGTCGAGCCCGGGTCTTTCCAACGGATGCTCGGCGAGGCGATCGACAAGCGGCGTGAGGCGAACGCCGGCACCTCCGGGGCGCTCGACTGGGAACCCACGCGGGACATCCGGCGGGGGGCGCGGCCGGGGTCGATCGAGCTGGAGCCCCTGGAAGCCCACGGGGGCGTGCTGGGGCACGACCGCAACGCCGCGGACCTTGAGCGGCTCATGCAGGACATGGTCGAGAACGCCTCGGCCTACCGGGTGGCCGCGGACCTGTACCGGCAGCAGAAGAGCACGCTGACGACGGCCATCAGCCAGCGTCCGTGATGAACAGGGGATTCAACCGTGTACGGAACGCTCGATATCTCGACCAGCGGCATGATCGCCCAGCGGACCCGGATGACCGTCATCGCGTCGAACCTGGCCAACGCCAACTCGCTGCAGAACGCCCACGGCGAGTATGACCCATACCTGCGCCGCGCGGCGATGATCTCCCCGGGGGACCCCTCCGCGCGATCGGCGGACGTGCGCGGGTTGGGCGTGCACGTCTCGGAGATCGCCGTCGAGGCGGACTCGCTCCGCCCGGATTACCGTCCCGGCAGCAAGTTCGCCGACAAGGACGGCTACGTGATGGTGCCGGACATCGATCCGACGATGGAGTGGGTCAACGCCATGCAGGCCTCGAGGGCGTACGAGGCCAACGTGGCGGCGGCGGAGACCACGAAGAGCATGATGGCACAGGCCTTGCGACTTCTCGCGTAGGAACTCGGGTAAGATGGTTGCACCGGGCTCGCCGCCCGGACCGCCAGGCGTGGGGTTGGGAACTTTGAAGGGCAGGGCGAGGTCATGACGGACCCGATCGGACTGGCAGGGCTGGCTGGCAAGGGGGGGATGCTCCCGAACCGGGCCGCGGCGCAGGGCCAGGGTGACGGTCCCGACTTCAAGTCCGTGCTGATGAAAAACCTCTCCGAGGTCAACGCCCTGCAGCAGGACGCCACCAAGGCCACCGAAGACCTCGTGGCCGGGCGCCGGGACGATCTCGAGGGCGTGATCGTGGCAACCGAGAAGGCCGACACGGCCTTCAAGATGCTGCAGGCGATGCGCAACCAGGTCATGCAGGCCTACGACGAAATCAAGCAGATGCGGGTCTGACCCCGGGGCGCGGCTCCGGAGTCCAACGCCTGAGCGTCAGCGCCCGCCCGCGGCGGTCCGGGAGGGCGGTTTCTGCGCCCGGTCGTGCGCAAGTCCTGCCCGCGCACGGTGGGGGCGGCGCGACTTCCTGTCGGTTGTGAAGGATTCGGACCCCTGCGGCCGATCATGCCGGGTGCCGGAGCATTTCGTGCGCCGGGGACGCGCGAGGATTGCGCGGTCGGGAGCGGCAGGAAGCCGGGGATTGTATGGAACAGATTCGCCTCGCACTGGCGAACATCCAGCGCAGCATGGGTCAACTGGGCGCCACCCAGAAGCTCTTGTTCGGCTCGCTCGCGGTCATCGCCGCGATGACGCTGTTCCTCGTCTCCCAGTACGCCGCCAAACCCGCCATGGTGGACCTGATGGCCATGGGCACCGACACCCAGTCGGTCCAGACGCTGCGCAACGCCGGCATCCGCGCCTCGTTCGAGAACGGGAGGCTGATGGTGCCCGCGGGCACCGAGCACGCCGCGGTCGCGCAGCTCCAGCAGTCCGGCCAGCTGCCGGGCGACACGACGATCCTGTTCAACAACCTCATCCAGTCGCAGGATTGGAAGGCGTCGCGCGAGCAGCACCGCCAGCAAGCGGTGATCGCGCTGCAGAACGAGCTTTCGCGCGTGATCAGCGAGTTCCGCGGCATCCGCAAGGCGACGGTCATCCTCGACATCCCCGAGCCGATGGGGCTGGGACGCGCGGTCCGCGAGCCCAGCGCGTCCGTCTCGGTGCTCAGCGCCGGCGGTTCGACGCTCCCGCAGGAGACGGTCGACGCGATCGCCAGCCTGGTCGCTGGCTCCAAGGCCGGGCTGACCCCCGCCCGCGTGCAGGTGATCGACGGCACCACGGGGCGCCCCCGCGAGGTGTCCGACGCCGACGCGGTTTCCTCCGGCAAGTACATGGACCACAAGGTCCGCGTCGAGCGCTACACGCAGAAGGAGATCGAGCGGGTGCTCGGCTACATCTCCGGCGTGGTCGTCTCGGTCAACGCGGTGGTCGACACCACGCGGGTGGCCAGCACCCGCCAGCGGTACCTTCCCAAGGACCAGGGCACGGTGGCGATCGCCAACAAGATCAACGAGACCAGCGACAGCACAACCCAGGCGACGCGGGCCGCCGAGGCGGGGGCGCGGGCCTACGGCACCGCCGACATCAACGGCGGTGCTTCTGCCCGGGGGGGCGAATCGACCAAAACGAGCGAGGACTCGCAGTTCACCGTCCAGGTCGGCTCCGAGACCACCCAGATCGTCGATCCCCGCGGCATGCCGACCTACCTGAGCGCGTCCGTCGTCATCCCCCAGTCCTTCGTCGAAGAACAGATCCGGCGCTCCCGCCCGGAGGACCAGGCGGACGAGCCCGTCGCCCTGTCGGAGGCGCAGACGCTGTTCGAGGCCATCAAACCCTCGCTCGAGGAGTCCGTCGTCACACTGCTGCACACGGTCGACGCCGAAGGTCAGGTCCGCCCGGGCAAGGTCACGCTCTCGATGGCGCCGATCTCCGCCGGGCCCGTGCCCGGGCTGTCGCAGGCCGGGTTCTTCGGTTCCGCGGGCCTGTCCGGCGGGAGCGGGGGGGTCGGCGGCGTCGGCGGCATGTTCTCGGCCTCGGGCATGGTTCAGACGCTGGTCCTGGGCGTTCTCGGGCTGATCTCGGTGGTGATGATGTTCTCGCTGGTCCGGCGCGCGGGTCGCAAGTCCGATCTGCCCTCCGCCGAGGACCTGGTGGGGATGCCGCCGGCCCTGGAAGTCGCCGGCGACCTGGTCGGCGAGGCGGACGAATCGGAAGCTGCCATGGCCGGCATCGAGATTTCCGAGGACGACGTCAAGATCCAGAAGATGCGCGAGCTGGTCGGCGACATGATCAACACCAACCCCGAGGCCGCCGCGTCCCTGGTGGGCCGCTGGATCAGCGAGGACGAGTGAGCGATCGGCATGGCACGCAAACCCAACCAACCGCTTCCGGACAAGGCCAAGGACCTCGAGGGGATCTCGAAGGCCGCGGTGCTGATGCTGGCCATCGGCCCGGCCAACGCGGGCAAGCTGCTCAAGCACCTCCGCCAGCAGCAGGTGGAGGAGGTCACGCGTGAGCTCGCGGGGCTGGGGCGGGTGCGCGACACGCTGCAGAGCGACGTGGTCTCCGAGTTCTACGACGTTTCGATGGCCACGCAGTACGCCAACGAGGGAAACCTCGGGTACGCCAAGGAACTCCTGCACTCCTCGCTTGAGCCCGGGCAGGCGGAGCGGGTGCTCGGCCAGATCCAGACCCAGGTGCAGAAGACGCCGTTCTCGTTCCTGCAGCGGGCCGAGAGCGAGAACCTGCTGACCTTCATCCAGGACGAGCACCCCCAGACCATCGCGCTGATCCTCTGCCACCTGTCGCACTACAAGGCGTCGGAGATCCTCGTCGGGCTGCCGATGCAGAAGCAACTCGAGGTCATCAAGCGCATCGCGAACATGGAGCAGACCAACCCGGAGGTCATCCGCGAGGTCGAGCAGGGCCTCGAGAGCCGCCTCTCGAGCATGCTCATGCAGGCCACCGAGAAGGCCGGCGGCGTGAACACCGTCGCCGAGATCCTTAACCTGGCCGACCGCGCCACCGAGAAGGGCATCATGGAGGGCCTCGAGGCCGACGACCCCGATCTGGTCGAGGAGATCCGCAGGCTCATGTTCGTGTTCGAGGACATCCGGCTCGTCAACGACAAGGGCATCCAGGCGGTGCTCAAGGAGGTCGAGAACGAGGAGCTGGCGCTGGCGCTCAAGACTTCCAGCGACGAGCTCAAGGAGAAGATTTTCGGCAACATGTCCGAGCGTGCGGGCAACCTCATCAAGGAGGACATGGAGTTCATGGGCCCGGTCCGCGTCTCGGATGTCGAGGCCGCCCAGCAGCGGATCGTCGATATCGTGCGGCGACTGGAAGAGGCCGGCGACGTCATCATCGAGGGACGCGGCGGCGAATCGGAAATGCTGGTCTGACCCGGAAGGGGTGTTGTGATGGGGATGATCAGGAGGGCCGATCTTGAGGGGTGCGCCCGCAACGCGCTGGTGATGGACCTGGGCGACCTCGGTGCGCGGGGCGAGGCGCTCGTCGCCGAGGCCAACCGCCGCGCCGAGGAGATCGTCCGCGAGGCCCGGGCGGAACGCGAGCGTCTGATCGCGACCGCCCGCGAAGAGGGCTACCGCACCGGCCTGGCCGAGGGGCTCGCCAAGGGCGCGGCCGAGGGCGAGGCCAAGGGGATCGAATCCGCCCGCGAAAGCCAGGCGGGATCGCTCGAGACGATCACCCGCGCGTGGACCGAGGCGCTCGACGCCTTCGAGTCCCGCCGGGACGGGATGCTCCAGGCCGCGCGGACCGAGATCGTCCGCCTGGCGGCCGAGATCGCCTCGCGGGTCACCCGACGGGTGGTCGAGCTGGATGCGTCCGCCGTGCTGCCGCAGATCGAGGCCGTGCTCGGGGTGGTGGCCCGGCCCAGCCGCATGACCCTGATGGTGCACCCGGACGACCTGGCGCTCGCCGAGCGTGAGCTGCCCGGCATCGTGTCCCGCTTCGATTTGTGCCGCCACGCGGAGCTCCGGGCGGACCCGTCGCTGGAGCGCGGCTCCTGCGTGGCGTTCACCGACGAGGGCGGGCGTGTCGACGCGGACATCACCTCGCAGCTCGATCGGGTGCTGGCCGGGCTGCTGCCCGACGAAGAATCGATCCGGATCGACCGGGTGGCCCGGGGCGACGCGGCGTGATGATGCTCTCGCCGGAGTTCGACGCGGTGTCCAAGGCGGAGCCGCTCGGCCTGACGGGGCGGGTCCGCGTCGTTCGCGGCCTGACGGTGCTCGCCGGTGAGCTGCCGGCCCCCGTCGGTTCGCTGGTCCGCGTGTCGCTCGGCAGCACGGGCGGATGCGTCCGCGGGGAGGTCGTCGGGTTCGACCGCGATCACGCCGTCGTCATGATGCTCGGCGGCACGGGCGGCATCCTTCCGGGCGCGGCGGTCGAGCTCGAACGGGTCCACCAGTCCGCCGGCGTGGGCGACAGAATGCTGGGCCGGGTGATCGACGGGCTCGGTCGGCCCATCGACGGCTTGGGGCCCATCACCGAGACCGTGCTTCGGCCGCTGGACCCCGAGCCCATGCAGGCCATGGACCGCCGGCGGATCACCGAGCCGCTGCGCACGGGCGTCCGCTCGATCGACCTGATGACGCCGGTGGGGCGGGGTCAGCGTCTGGGCGTCTTCGCCGGGCCGGGCGTGGGCAAGAGCACGGTGCTCGGGCAGATCGCCCGGGGCACCGACGCGGACGTGTCCGTGATCGCCCTGATCGGCGAGCGGGGACGCGAGGTGCGCGAGTTCATCGACGACGCGCTGGGTCAGGAGGGTCTGGCCCGCTCGGTGGTCGTGGTCTCAACGGGAGACGAGTCGCCGCTGATGCGGGTGAGGGCGGCGCGGCTGGCGTGCGCCGCGGCCGAGTTCTTCCGTGACCGCGGGCGCGATGTGCTGCTGATGATGGACTCGGTCACACGGTTCGCCCACGCGGGGCGTCAGATCGGTCTGGCAGTCGGCGAGCCGCCCGCCTCCAAGGGCTACACGCCCAGCGTGTTCACGAGCATGGCGGTGCTGCTCGAGCGGGCGGGGGCGGTGGACCGCACACCGGACGGCGGGGGCGGGGGCTCGATCACCGGCCTCTACACCATCCTCGTCGAGGGCGACGACATGACCGAGCCGGTCGCCGACGCCGCCCGCGGCATTCTCGACGGCCACGTGGTGCTCTCCCGCAAGCTGGCCCAGCGGGGGCACTACCCGGCGGTGGACGTTCTCGACTCGGTGTCCCGCGTCGCGTCGCACATCATGGACAAGCCGCACACGGCGGCCCGCCAGCAGATCCTGCGGCTCCTGGCCAAGCACCGCGAGATCGAGGAACTGGTCCAGATCGGGGCCTACGCCACCGGGGCCGACCCGGAGGCCGACACCGCGATCGACCTGATCGATCCGATCAACGAGCTGCTCCGCCAGCGTGCGGATGAGCCCGGGCGATTCGACAGGGCCGTCGAGATGCTGGTCAAGCTCGCGTTCCAGTCCGGCGAGATGATCCAGCAGCGGCGCGCGATCAGGGCCGCCGGGCAGCAGGGCCAGCAGCCCGGGCAGGCCGCCCCGCGCGGGCGCACCCGTTGAACAACCGTAGCGAAGGCACCCGATGGCACGCTTCACCTTCAAACTCCAACCCGTCCTCGCCCAGCGCGAGCGCGAAGAGAAAGAGCACATGCGCCGGGTCGCCGACCTGGAGCGGGAGAAGCTCGGCTTGGAGAACAGGATCCGTGCCTGCCAGAGCCGGATCGTGGCCGGTCGCGGCGAGATCGCCGCGTCGCTTCGCGGCGGCCGCGTCGATCTCGGCGACGCGCGCCTCCAGGCCGGGGCGACGCTCCGGGACGACCAGGAAGCCCGCCGGGCGGTGCTCGAACTGGCGGGGGTCATGCGGAAGCTTGGCGAGTGCCGCGCCGCCCTGATCCGGGCGGCCGCTCGCCGCAGGGCCATCGAACTGCTCCGCGACCGTGAGCTCGAACGGTTCCGGGCCGAAGAGAATCGCAGGGAATCGAACGATCTGGACGATCTGATGGTGATGCGAAGCCGGGGTGTCCTATGAAAAGCCTGATCAGGGCCGTGTCCGTTCTCGCGATCATCAACCTGCTCGCCGTCGCCGGCCTGGTCGGCTGGCTGTTCTCCCAGGGGCGGATCGACCGGCAGCGTGTGCTCGAGATGTCCGAGATCCTCGGCGAGACGTCAGAGGCGAGGGCCGAACGGATCGAGGCCGCCCGCCTGGAGGCCGAGGCGGCCAACGCGCCCAAGCCCAGGACCGACGGCGACATCCGCAGCACGGACCAGCGGAACGACGCGCGGATCGAGCTGACCATGATCGACCGCGAGCGGCTCGAACGCCTCCAGCGGGAAGTCCGCGACCTCCAGACGCAGCTCCGCCAGCAGCGGCAGATGCTCGATCGGGACCGGACGAAGTTCGAGCAGGAGAAGGCGGACTTCCAGGCCATGCGCGAGCGTCTCTACGCCATCGACGGGGCGGACTACTTCAAGAAGTCGCTCGCCGTGCTCAACGGCATGAAGCCGGCGGACATCCGCCCGGTGTTCAACACGATGATCGGCGACGGCAAGACCGAAGAGGTGATTTCCTACCTCGCGGCCTTCGACGAGCGGCACCGGGCCAAGGTGGTCACGGAGTTCGTCCAGGGCGGCGAGGTCGAGTTGGCAGCCGGTTTGCTCGAATCCCTCCGGACCCGCGGGCTCGAGCCCGCGGTCGCCGGAGCGAACGCGAATGAATGACGGTTCCATCAACTCACCCAACTCCGCCGCCGCGCAACTCCTGGCCCCTTCTCCGCGGGTGTTGCGCTCCCAGAGCGCAAGCCCTGCCGTCTCCTTCGACCGGCTGCTCGACGCGCTGACGCGCCCCGAGCGCCGGGCCGAGCCCGAAGCCGAGAAGGCCGCCCCGGAGCGGGAAACCGGGCCCGCGACGGACGAAACGCCCGACACGCAAGACTCCGCACCGGATCACCGTGCGGATGGATCCGCGGATGCGTCCACCAAGGCCGAGCCTCGGTCCAGCTCCGGCGACGCCGACGCCGCTTCATCGAACGGCGACGAACCGCACCCCGTGCTCTCGAACCCGGATGCCGCCCAAGACACCCGGGAGCCGGAAGCACCGCCGCCCAGCAGGTCGGGCGCCTCGGCGGGGTCGAACGCATCGACCGGGTCGGACGCCGCGGCCACACCGGTTGTCACCGGACCGGGCGCGGCCGACGCAGGGGCTGCAAGCGCGCCCACCGCGCCGATCCCGGCCGCGGCGGCCGAGTTCACCACCGAGTCGATCGCCCGGGAACTCACCCACGCGGCCACCGTCGATGTGTCCCGCGTTGCCCGACGCGAACTCGTGGATCCCAAACACTCCGAGAAGTACAAGACACTGCACCATCAGGACGGACCATTCCGCGCCGGAGACCCCGGACCGTTCCGCTCCGGCACGACCCAGCGCGGCGCGTCGCAGGACGCCGCCCAGATGCCGGCCCCGTCCGGGCAGGTGCTGTCGGGCCAGCGAGAGCCGGAGGCTACGGCGCTCCCGATGAACCAGATCAGGCCACCGCAGCCCCCGACCCCGCCCGAAGCGCCGGCCGTCCAGAACGCGGCACCACCCGGTGCGGACGCGGCACGGGCGTCGGCGGTGGCGGCTCGCGCCCCCGTCGCCAAGGCCGAGACCTCGGAATCCGCCGCCGCGCCGGTCGCGCGGGCGGGGCTGCTCGAGCGATTGACCGGATCGGCGGAGGCCGCCCGCGGCGCGGTCGCCGCACTCGACCGGGGCGGTCTGCAGCGAACACTCGCAGAGCCGGCGGCCGGCAGGCCCGCGCCGCTCCCCGGCGGGCAGCTGGCGGGGAACACGCGCGAAGCGGTGCTGAACAGCGTGCAGCGCGGGCTGGCATCGGTGCTGACGCAGGGCGGCGGTCGCATGACCGTGGTCCTCCGTCCCGAGGCCCTCGGCGAAGTGCGCGTCCGCCTGGAAGCCAAGGACGGGGTGGTCAACGCCCGTCTCGCCGCGACCACGGACGCGGCGCGTCGCACCCTCGAGTCGGGGTTGGAATCGCTCCGCGCGGCGCTCGAGGCCAAGGGCGTCCGGGTGGAATCATTGAAAATCGACCCGCCGGACCAAGGCCAATCCGCGCCACAGAACTCGGGCGGGGACCGGACAAACGCGGACGGGCGGGGCACCCACGACCCCGGCGGACGCGAGCGGAGCACGGGCCCACGGGCGTCACACGCGGCTTCCGACCGGGAAACTGCGGAGGAAACCGGGATCGAGGCGTCGACGCCGACGACGGCCCGTGGCATCTGGACCGAACTGGGGATCGACGCGGTCGCCTGATCGCCGGGAGCACGCACCATGAGCAGCATCAACGGATTCTCGTCCTCGCCCCCGACTTCGACGGTCGGCCCGAGCGCGTTCGAGACACTGACCAGCGGCCAGTTCCTCCAGATCATCTTCACCGAACTGGCCAACCAGGACCCGTTCGAGCCCAACGACTCGGCGGCGATGCTCGATCAGTTGGCCACCATCCGCTCGATCGAGGCGGACACGCAGATGAGCAGCAAGCTGACCGCGCTGGTGCGCCAGAACGAGCTGGCCGCCGCGTCGGGACTCATCGGCAGCCTGGTGTCCGGCATCTCGCTCGACAACCGGCGTGTCGCCGACCTGGTGATCTCGGTCTCGCAGACCGCGGACGGGCCGGTGCTGAACCTCTTCGACGGCTCGCGGATGTTCTTCTCTCAGATCGACGAAATCGTCGGCCCGCTGAACAACCCGCCGCCCGATCCGACGGATCCCACTGACCCGACCGATCCGACGGACCCGACCGATCCGCCCCCGAACGGGCAGTTCCCGCCGCTCACGAACGTGCTGCCGGCCAACCCCGACGGCCCCGCGGACCCGGCGGATCCGGCGGACCCGAGGGAACCGATCCTGTTCGGCCCGGCGGGGAGGTGAGCCGTGCCGGAAGGCAGCGCCGGGATGCTCCGGGTTCTGGCGGGCGGCGTGCGCCCGGTGGATGGGTCGCCTCCGATTCCAGCGGGCGGTCTGCGCGATCGTGACACGCTGAACTTCGGCCTGCTGCTCGACCGCGCGGCCCACGGGGCGCTGCGCAGCGGCGTCCGGGTGCGCCTGCCGCACGCCTTGCGTGGCGACATCGACGAGAAGACCGTGGACGCGCTGTCCGAAGCGGCCGACCTCGCCTCGGCCGAGGGAATCCGACGCGCCGCCGTCGTGATCGGATCGCGCCTGTTCCGCGTCGATGTTGCCGCACGGTCGGTCGTCGACGCGCCCGACGCGCAACAAACGGCGATCACCGGCATCGACGGTCTCGTCCGTGCGCCGCTGGCGACGGACGCTCCCGCGGCCGGCGACCCGGCGGGCGCGATGGTTTCCGGACCTTCGGACGGACCGGCACGCGTTGTGCGAAACGCCTCGCTGGCCCGGGCCCTCGCCGATGTCGGCGAGGCCGGGGCTTGACGGAGGACGAAGCAGAATGGCATCCACCACCGCGCTCTTCACCGGCCTCTCCGGCCTCAACGTGCACTCCCGCAAGCTCGACGTCATCGGCAACAACATCGCGAACGTGAACACCACCGCGTTCAAGAGCTCGAAGATGATGTTCGAGTCGCTGTTCATGAAGAACTTCTCCTTCGGCTCCTCGCCGTCGGACTTCCTCGGCGGCACCAACCCAACGCAGATCGGCAACGGCGTCGCGATCGCCGGCGTTCAACGCAACTTCAACAACGGCGCGATCACCGCGACCGGCGACCTCCGCGACCTGGCCATCGACGGGCCCGGCTTCTTCGTGGTCGAACGCAACGGCGAGCAGTTCTACACCCGGGCCGGCAGCTTCCGCCAGGACCCGCAGGACAATCTGATCACCGTGGGCGGCCAACGCCTCATGGGGTACATGGCCGACGAGAACTTCAACGTCCAGCAGGGCGAACTCGTTCCCATCAACATCCCCATCGGCAAGCGCACCATCGCGGAGGCCACGGAGAACGCGGTCATCGCCGGCAACCTCAACTCGGAAGGCGACATCGCCACGCAGGGCAGCCTGATCAGCATCCTCGCCGACGCGACGACCGGCCTCTCGGCCACCGGCGGCGGATTCATCACGGCGGCCACCCTGCTGACCAACGTCGAGGACCCCGGATCGCCCGGCTCGGGCACGCCCGCGTTCGCCGCCGGCGAGACCCTGCGGATCTCCGGGGCCACCAAGGGCGGGGCGCGCGTCCCCGAGGCCGAGCTGGAGATCACCGCTTCGACCACCGTCCAGGACCTGCTCACCTTCCTGACCCAGGCCCTGGGCATCCAGTCCACGGGGGCGGCCAACCCCGACGGCAACACGCCGGGCGTGACCGTCGATCCGGCCACCGGTGTCATCAGCGTTGTCGGCAACACCGGCACCGAGAACGACATCGTCTTCAGGTCGGGCGACCTCGTCCGCCTCGATTCGGCCGGCGTGCCCCAGGGCTCCGTGTTCACGCACGACAAGACCGAGTCCGCCGACGGCGAGTCGGTTCGGACGACCATGGTCATCTACGACTCGCTGGGCAGCTCCGTCTCGTACGACATCACCATGGTGCTCGAATCGACCCCGAACACCGGGCCGGTCTGGCGCTACTACCTCGAGTCCGAGGACGACACGGACCTGGACATCGCGCTGGGCAACGGTCTCCTGCAGTTCGACACCGAGGGCCAGATCGACCCGGACAACTCGGAGGTCTCGGTCACCATCGACCGCGACAACACCGGCGCCAACCAGCCCCTGAGCTTCACGCTCAGCTTCCAGGACAGCGCGGGCCAGCTGACCTCCACCGCCTCGAACAGCGCGATGCAGGGCGTGTACTGGGACGGCCTTCCCCCCGGCACGCTGACCACCTTCGGCGTCGGGGACGACGGGACCATCTTCGGCCGCTTCTCGAACGGCGCCGTCCGCACCCTGGGCGAGGTCGTCATCGCCAACTTCAGCAACCCCGCCGGCCTGATCGACTCGGGCGGCAACATGTTCGGGACCGGCCCCAACTCCGGCCCCGCGGTGCTGGCAAACCCGGGCAACCTCGGCTCGGGTCTGATCGTGGCGGGGGCGCTGGAGATGTCCAACGTCGATCTGGGGGAGGAGTTCACCCAGATGATCCTCACCTCGACGGGTTACTCCGCGTCCTCGCGCGTGATCCGGACCGCCGACGAACTGATGCAGCAGCTGCTGGTCCTCGGCCGATAACCCCCGGACCAGCCGCCACCGGTGAGACGATGATCAGCGTGACCCGACTCAACAACCAGCCGTTCGTGCTCAACGCGGACCTGATCCGCACCGTCGAGCAGAACCCGGACACCGTCATCACGCTGGTGACCGGCGAGCACCTGATCGTCCGAGAATCCGCCAAGGAGATCATCGCCCGGGTCATCGAGTACGGCCGCCTGCTCCGGGGCCTGATCCCCCCGACCTGACGTGACCCCGCTACCTCGCCACCCCCGGAAGCGGGGCGGGCGCGCGAACCGGGGGAGGAACCACCCCGATCACGCGTTCCGGCGTCAAGCCGGTCGCCCCACGGTCCGATGTCTTCTGTGACCGCGCCGGTTGTTCCGGGCCCTGGTCACGGAGGTCAGCCTGTGGATCTTGGCACCGTCATCGGACTCTGCGTCGCCTTCATCGCGGTGGGTGTGTCCATCGTGCTCGGCGGCGGCAATCCGCTCGCGCTGATCAACATCCCCTCGCTGATCGTGGTGTTCGGCGGCAGCGCCGGCGCCGTGATCGCCGCCTTCCCCCTCGCCCGCTCGCTCTCGATGCCCAAGATCGTCATGAAGGCGGTCTTCGGCAACAACGCCGACCCCGCCGAGGCCATCACCGACCTCGTCAAGTACGCCGAGATCGCGCGGCGCGAGGGCATCCTGAGCCTCGAGAACCACGTCCAGGACATGAAGGACGAGTTCATCGTCCGCGGGATCAAGATGGCCATCGACGGCACCGACCCCGAGCTGATCAAGGTCATCATGGAGACCGAGCTCGAGGGCCTGATGGAACGCCACATGCAGGGCAAGATGCTGCTCGATCAGTTCGGCAAGTACGCCCCCGCCTTCGGCATGATCGGCACGCTGCTGGGCCTGATCTTCATGCTCGCCACGATGGACGACCCCTCGACCATCGGCCCGTCCATGGCCATCGCCCTGATCACCACCCTCTACGGCGCCATCATCGCCAACGCCTTCGCCGGCCCGATCGGCGACAAGCTCTACTCCAAGGACCAGGAAGAGGTCCTGCTCAAGACCGTGATCATCGCCGGCGTGATGTCGATCCAGTCCGGCGACAACCCCCGCGTCGTCGAGAGCAAGCTGCTCACCTACCTGCCCCCCAGCCGCCGGGCCGAGATCCTCGCCGCCCAGGCGGCCTGATCGGAGTTCTCCGTGGCCAAGCGCAAGTCGCCCCCCAAGGCCGAGGTCCCCGAGTGGCTGGTCACGTTCGGCGACCTGATGTCGCTGCTGCTGTGCTTCTTCATCCTCCTCGCCGCGTTCTCCGAGCTCAAGCAGCCCCGCGAGTACCAGAAGGTGCTCGACGCCATCAAGGAGGCGTTGGGCGCCCAGGGCGGGATGGGCCTGAGCACGATCCGCAACTCGAACAGCAACTCCATGGTCAACTTCTTCAACGAGCAGGCCAAGCGCGACGGCGAGAAGCGCAACACGAACGAGAACGTCGATCCGTCCGTCGTCGGACGGGAGAACAAGTCCGCCGTGATCCAGGAGGGCGTCCGACAGGCGGTGGGCACGTCCGTGCTCTTCGAGCCCGGCAGCGCCGAACTGTCGCGGTCGGCGATGGACATGCTCCGGACGCAAGTCGCCCCCAAAATCTCCGGGCTCAACTACATCTGCCCCATCGTCGGGCACGCCTGGGGCACGGAGGACAAGCGGACCGGGCTCGGCCACGACGACCTCGCTTTCCGGCGGGCGATCGCGGTCAAGGACTACCTCGTCCGAGAATGCGGCGTCGCGCCGGGGATCCTGCGGACTGAGTCGGCCTCGGACGCCGAGCCGATGTCGCTTGTGGCCGGCCCGGGCCAAGACGACGGCATGAACCGCCGAGTGCAGATCTATCAGACCGGCCGGACCCTCGATCAGGTCCACCCAGACCCCAACTACACCGGCGCAGGTGACTGAACCGCGAAACAACCGCTCCCGGAGGCGACCATGCCCGAAGACGAAAAGAACGCAGAATCGGCGGCCGAGTCGGCCAAGAAGGGCGGCAAGAAGAAGCTGCCCATTATCGTCGCCGGACTCATGCTCCTCGAGGGCGCGGCCGTGTTCGGCCTGGTCAAGTTCCTCGGGGGCGGGCCCGGCGAGGCGGACGCGGGCCTCGTCGGCGAGGAGCTCGCCGGGGAGCAGGCCCCCGTCGAGATCCTGCTCGTCAGCGACGCCTTCCAGAACATGCAGACCGGCCGCGTGTGGGAGTGGCGCGTGGAAATCTACCTCCGCGTCCGCCAGAAGAACGCCGAGGAGGTCAAGCGCATCCAGGAGCGGGACTCGGCGACGATCAAGGAAGGCATCGCCCTGATCTTCCGCCGGGCCCACGACCGCCACCTCCGAGAGCCGGGGCTCGAGACCATCCAGCGCCAGGTGCAGACCTACGTCAACGAGACCTTCGGGACCGACCCCGACGGCATCCCGCGCGTGGACCGGGTCATCATCTCCGAGTGCAAGGGGTTCCCGGCGGACTCCTGATCGGCATTTGTTGCGCGTCCCGGCGGGTCCTGCCCCCGGACGCGCAAAGTTGGAGCCCGAGCACCCCCTCCGACCGATAAGCCCGGTGGCCGAGGATCGGCCGTTGCCGTTTCGTGCGCCGTGCAGGAAGCCGGGAGAGCGCCATGGCCGATGAGCCCACCGAAAAGAACGCCGGTGATCCGACACCGGATCCCGAGAACGCCGTCAGCGACGCGCAGAACGCCGCCGATGCCGCCGCGGGCGACATCGACGAAGCCGCGGGGGACGCCGAGTCCGCGGCTGCGCTCGACGCCGCCGCCGAGGCCGCCAGCCAAGTCAAGCAGACGGCCGACGCCGCGGCCCGCGGGGCGGGCAAGGGCCCCGCCAAGCCGGCCGCCGCCGACGCAGCCCCCTTCACCCTCCAGGACCTCGCCGGTTCGCTGACGCGGGGCAAGAAGGAAACCCTCGACCTGCTCAGCGACGTCCAGTTGCACGTCCGCATCGAGCTGGGCCGCACGCGGATGTACGTCGAGGATGTGCTCCAGCTCGGCGACGGGGCGGTGGTCGAACTGGACAAGCTCGCCGGCGACCCGGTCGACGTGTTCGTCAACGACCGGCACATCGCCCGCGGCGAGGTCCTCGTGCTCAACGATAACTTCTGCGTTCGTATCAGCGAGATCCTCGACCCGGGCGCCGAAGCCGCCGGCTGAGGCGCGGGCCCCCGCCCGCCGCACCGCACAGAACCGTTCCGAACGGCGGAGGATCCGCCGAACCCAGCCAGGATGGCGACCATGACCGCGACCCGCCTTTTCGCACCGACGACCGCCGCGGCGATCGTGACCCTGCTCGCCTTCACCCCCGCGGCGGCCCAGCCGATCGGCCCGGGCATCGCCGACATGCCGCCCGCCCGCCCCGCGCCCTCGGTCCGCACGGCCGCGGAGATCGACGCGGAACTCTCGGCCATGAACGCGGCCATCGGCTCGGCTCTGGATGCCGAGCCGCCGATCACCGGCGCCATCGTCCGTCCCGAACCGACTCCCGTCCGAACCCCGCTCGGAGCCCCAGCGCCCGCGGAGCCGGGCACCGCGCTGATCACCGCCGAACGCCCCGCCCGCGCCTCGGGCGGCGGGCTCGCCCAGACGGTGCTGGCCCTCGGCGGCGTGCTGCTGCTGGTCGTCGGTCTCTCGTGGGTGTACAAGCGGATCGCACGGGCATCCGGCGGCCTGTCCGGCTCGCTCGGCGCGGGCGGTCGCGCCCCGGCCGGCGTGGTCGAGGTCCTCGCCCGCTATCCGCTTGCGGCCCGCCACACGCTGGTGGTGCTCCGCTTCGACCGCCGCGTCCTGCTGTGCTCGATGACCGGCGGCTCGCGGTCGAGCGGCGCCGGCATGACGGTGCTCAGCGAACTCGACGATCCCGAGGACATCGCCTCGGTCCTGATCAAGACCCGCGACGAGGCCGGCGAGTCCATCGCCCGCTCGTTCGAGCGCTCCCTGCGTGAGGCCGAGCGGTCAACCGATGAAACCTTCGAGCGGGCCACGGTCCGCATCCCGCGACCGGCCTCGACCGCCGCGGAAGCGCGGGGGGCTTACGCGACCGATGCCTCCCGGCGCCCCGCCGACACCGGCGGCCTGCGCCGCGGGCTCGAAACCATCTGGACCGGGGGCCGTCGTTGATGACCAGGCTGCTGTTCCTGCTGGTGCTGCTGATCGGGTCGGCGACGCCGGGCGCGTGGGCCCGCCAGGTCGGCCCCTCGTACGCCGACGCCGTGTCGCCCGCGCGCGTAGCCCGCGCGACCCAGCTCAACCCGCTGCAAGCGCTCAGCGACGCCGGTTCGCTGCTCGGCGGCGCCTCGGACCTTGGGGCGAACTTCCGGCCGCCGACCGAGACCGACGGATCCTTACCGAACCCGGACGGGCCGGGCCTCTCGGTGGCGATCAACATCATGCTGCTGCTGACGGTCATCACGCTGGTGCCGTCCATCATGCTGATGACCACCGGCTTCGTGCGCATCATCGTGGTGCTGGCGCTGCTCCGCCAGGCGATGGGCACGCAGTCGCTCCCGCCGCCGCAGGTCATCACCGGCCTGGCGCTGTTCATGACCGCGATGGTCATGAAGCCGACCATCGACCGGGTCTGGGCGGAGGCCGTCGAGCCCTACCAGTCCGGTGAGATCCGCTCGGTCGAGGTCCTCTGGGAGCGCGGCTCCCAGCCGATCCGCGACTTCATGTTCGACCAGATCGAGGCGACGGGCAACTGGTCCAGCCTGTACATGGTGCTCAACTACCAGGGCGTGGACACGTCCAGGCCCGAGGAGATGACCAGGGAGGACGTCTCCACGACGTCGCTGATCCCCGCGTACATGCTCAGCGAACTCAAGACCGCGTTCCTCATGGGGTTCCGCGTCTACCTGCCTTTCCTGGTGATCGACATGGTCATCGCCAGCCTGCTGATCAGCATGAGCATGATGATGCTCCCGCCGGTGCTGATCTCCCTGCCGTTCAAGCTCATGCTCTTCGTACTCGTGGACGGTTGGACGCTCATCGTCGGGTCGCTGCTGGACAGCTTCGTGGTCGAAGGGGCCAGTCCCAGAGACAGCGCCGTCACGGCCACACTGGCGATTCTCGTCGCCTGGCGTGTGGTCGCCCCGGACCGGCGGCCCGAGGGCGAAACCGCGGCTCCTCTTCCCACTCACACCCGAACCCGCACCCCCAGCCGCACCCCGGAGCCCAGGCCGTGACCGACGAGTTCGCCATCGACCTGATCCGCAGCACGCTGCTGATCGTGCTGACCATCGCCGTGCCCCTGCTCATGGCGGGCATGGTCATCGGCCTGCTCATCAGCCTCTTCCAGTCCGTGACCTCCATCCAGGACCAGACGCTCACGTTCGTCCCCAAGATCATCATCATCGTGATCGTCGCCGTGGTGCTCACGCCGTGGATGATCGAACTGCTCAAGGCCTTCACGTTCGACATGCTCTCGCTGATCTGACCATGCCGACCCTGGAACCAATCCTGCCGCACGTGCTGCCGATGCTGATGGTCATCGTGCGCATGACCGGGCTGTTCCTCTTCACGCCGATGCTGTCCAGCGGATCGGTGCCGTACCAGTTCAAGGCCCTGCTCGCCTTCGTGTTCGGGCTGAGCGTCTACCCGTTCGTGCCGCACACGGGCGCGTTCGTCCCGGGCGGATCGCTCAACCTCGTCGAGATCGCCCCCATGCTCTTCGCCGAGCTGATCATCGGTATCGCCATCGGGCTGATCGCCTCCATCCCGCTGCTGGCCGTGCAGATGGGCGGCTACGTGATGGGCTACCAGGTCGGGCTCTCGCTGGCCGAGAGCTTCAACCCGGAACTCGACGCCAACGGCTCGGTCACGGGCGACATCCTGTTCTACCTCGCCGCCTTCATCTTCATCGCCTCGGGCGGTTTCGACGTCATCTTCGCCACCCTGGTCGACTCGTTCGCCACCGTCCCGATCGGCTCGTTCGCGACCAGCGACGTGCCGCTCGCGCTGCTGCTCTCGGTGATCTCGTCCGGTTTCGATCTGGCCATGCGCGTGGCGACGCCGGTGATGGTGGTCGTCTCCATGATCATGCTCGCCATGGGCTTCGTGATGAAGACCATGCCGCAGATCAACATCATGAGCATCGGGTTCGCGGCCAAGATCATCGCCGGCCTGGCTATCATGCTCGTCTCCGTCGGGGCCATCGCGACCGTCACCGGCGACGAGATCGTCGAGACCCTGTCCCGCCTGGGCGTGTGGGTCCGCTCGCTCGATCCCGTCAGCGCCGCGCCGGCGGTGGGGGGTTCCGTTGGCTGAGGACCTGGGCGAACGCAGCGAAGCGCCAACCTCCAAGCGTCGCAGCGACGCCCGGAACAAGGGCCAGATCCCCAAGAGCCAGGACCTCTCCGGCGTGATCACCCTCTTCGGGGCCATGCTGATCCTGATCCTCTTCGGCAGCATGATCGGCGGCTCGCTCTCCGGGCTCATGCGGACGATGCTCACCGCCGACGCCTCGGGTGCCGCCATGACGATCCCCTCGCTGGCCGAGTCCGCCCGGCAGGCCTTCGGCGAGATGGGCCTGATCCTGTTGCCGGTCTTCGCCGTCGCCGCGCTCATCGGGTTCATCTCCCAGTTCATCCAGGTGGGCTGGAAGATCTCCGCCGAGCCCATCCGGCCCAAGCTCGACAAGCTCAACCCCATCAAGGGCTTCGCCCGCGTCTTCGGCAAACGCGGGCTCATGAAGACCGTCGTCAACACGATCAAGCTCGTGGTGGTCGTCGGCATCGGCTATCTCGTCGCCCTCTCCAACGCACCGACCATCGCCGCGCTGCCCGTGCTGACGGCCATCGGCGCCCTCAGCGTCGCCGTCCGGCTGCTCGTGATCCTCGCGATCGTCCTGCTGGCCCTGCTGCTCATCATCGCCCTGATCGACTACTTCTACCAGCGGTGGCAGCACACTGAGGACCTCAAGATGACCAAGCAGCAGGTCAAGGACGAGCGTCGCTCGATGGAGGGCGACCCGCAGATCAAGGGCAAACGCCTCCAGATGGCCCGCGAGATCGCCATGCAGCGGGCCGGCGTGGCCGTGCCGGAGGCCGACGTCATCATCACCAACCCCACGCACTTCTCCGTGGCCATCAAGTACGACACCCAGACCATGCGGGCCCCGAAGGTGACCGCCAAGGGCGTCGACGAGGTCGCCCTGCGCATCCGCCAGCTCGCCCGCAAGCACGACGTGCCCATCGTCGAGCGACCGCCCCTCGCCCGCGCCATCTACTGGGGTGTCGAGGTCGGCCAGGAGATCGCCAGCGAGCACTACGAGGCCGTCGCCGAGATCCTCGCCTACGTCTACCGCCTCGAGGGCCGCATGCCCGAGAACCGCGGCGCCGACCTCGCCGCCCGCAACCGTCCCGTCCCCGCCGGAGTCTGACACCAACTTCCCCGACCCCAGTTCCTGAGCGCCCATGGACCAAGCACGCCCAAACACGATCACCCTCTGGTCCGAGCGGATCACCCGCTATCGCGGCCTGATCGTGCCGCTCGGCTTCATCCTGCTGATGGCGGTGATCCTCGTCCCGCTGCCCCCGCTCATCCTCGACGTGCTCATCAGCCTCAACATCTCCATCGCGGTCATCATCCTGCTGACCACGCTCTACATGAAAAAGGCGCTCGAGTTCTCCGTCTTCCCCTCGCTGCTGCTGGCCACCACCCTCTTCCGCCTAGTCCTCAACATCGCCTCGACCCGGCTGATCCTCACCGCCGACGCCGCCAGCCCGGAGGAAGCCATGGGGGTGGCCGGCAAGGTCATCATGGCCTTCGGCTCGTTCGTCGCGGGCAACTCTTTGTTCGTCGGCGTGGTGCTGTTCCTGATCCTGATGATCGTCCAGTTCATGGTCATCACCAAGGGCGCCGGCCGCATCGCCGAGGTCGCCGCCAGATTCACCCTCGACGCCATGCCCGGCAAGCAGATGGCCATCGACGCCGAACTGACCAACGGCATGCTCACCGAAGAGCAAGCCCGCGAACGACGCGACGAGATCGCCCGCGAGGCCGACTTCTACGGGGCCATGGACGGTGCCTCCAAGTTCGTCAAGGGCGACGCCATCGCCGGCATCATCATCACCGCCGTCAACGTCGCGGGCGGCTTCGCCGTGGGCATCATCGAGCGCGGCTGGCCCGCCGGCGATGTCGCCGCCGTCTTCACCAAACTGACCATCGGCGACGGCCTGACCAGCCAGATCCCCAGCTTCGTCATCTCCATCGCCGCCGCCCTGATCGTCACCCGCTCGGGCTCCAAGCAGGACCTGGGCAACGAGCTGACCGCCCAGCTCACCAGCCAGCCCACCGGCCTGTACATCACCGCCATCTTCATCGGCCTGCTCGCCCTGACCCCGCTGCCCACGATGCCCCTGCTGGCCACCGCCTCGGTCATCGCCGCCATCGCCTGGAGCATCAACCGCGCCCGCCGTCTCACCTCCGAGCAGGACGAGGAACGCGCCGCCTCCGAGACCCAGTCCGCCAAGCCCGAGGCCCCGCCCGTCGAGGACCTGCTCAAGGTCGACGTGCTCGAACTCGAGGTCGGCTACGCCCTCGTCACCCTGATCGACGCCGCACAGGGCGGGGAGCTGCTCGAACGCATCTCCGCCGTCCGACGCCAGCTCGCCGTCGAACTCGGCATGGTCATGCCCCCCGTCCGCATCCGCGACAACATGCAGCTCCCGCCCAGCGACTACCGCCTCAAGATCCGCGGCAACCCGGTCGCCTCCGGCTCCGTCGAGCCCGGCAAGCTCATGGCCATGGACTCCGGCCTGACCACCGGCCCCGTCGAAGGCATCCCGACCAAAGAGCCCGCATTCGGCCTCGACGCCTGGTGGATCGACCGCTCCCAGCGCGCCCGCGCCGAGGCCCGCAACTACACCGTCGTCGACCCCACCTCCGTCCTGGCCACCCACATCACCGAGATCGTCAAGTCCCACGCCGACGAGCTACTCACCCGCCAGGAGGTCAACAACCTGCTCGAGGGCGTCAAGGAGAAGGCCGGCAAACTCGTCGAGGATACCGTCCCCGCCGTGGTCAAACTCGGCGACCTGCAGAAGGTCCTCCAGAACCTGCTCCGCGAACGCGTGCCCATCCGCGACATGGAGACCATCCTCGAGACCCTCGCCGACTGGGGCACCAAGACCCAGGACGCCGACGTCCTCGTCGAATACGTCCGAAACGCCCTGCGCCGCAGCATCTGCTCGCAATACGCCGCCCCCGATGAGGACGGCCGCCTCACCCTCGTCGCCGTCACACTCGACCCCCAGCTCGAAGACCAGATCGACGCCTACATCGAACGCGGCGGCCACGGCACCAGCCTCCACATGCCCGCCAAGGTCGCACGCCAGATCGCCGACAAGGTCGCCGCCCAACTCCAGTCCGTCGCCGCCCGCGGCCGCCTCCCCGTCGTCATCGCCTCGCCCACCGTCCGGGCAATAGTCCACCAGATCGTCAGCCCCCACGTCCCGGGCCTGGCCGTGCTGGGTTACAACGAGGTCGTCAGCGGCATCGAGGTCGAATCCGTCGGCCTCGTCACCGCGATCGGCGACAAGTCCCGCCCGGAACCCGCCGCCGTCGCGTAACCATCGACGCTCCCTCGGCTCCGTACAAGCCGCGCACGAAGTAAGCGGGCTCTTTCTGGGCCTTGATCCCCAAAACGAACCCCCTCCCCGAAGAGCACGATCTCGGAATCCAATGTCCAGCCGAGCCCGGGCAATCTCCCACGCCGTGACCGTCGCCGACCTTGCCGACCCCTTCGGCGTGATGAACTTCTTTGACATGGCGGCGAACCTCACCCTGTTCAACGCCGGCTGCCACTGAACCGAGTCGCTCCCCGATCGAGGGGGTTGACCCTGAGCCCAACACCACCCCAACCCATAGTGGTAGCCCTCGCCCATCCCGGGTACAGTCTGCATCACGCAACCCGCTGCCAGGACGGCCACCCATGAAGCTCAAAACCTTCTCCGCACCCACCATGGCCGACGCCCTCGCCGCCGTCCGCAAGGACTTCGGCCCAGACGCCATGATCCTCCACACCCGCTCCTACCGCGTGGGCTCCTGGTTCGGCCTCGGCGGCAAGAACATGGTCGAGATCACCGCCTCCGCCGGCGAGCCGTCCGGGCGCGCCCGCCCCAAGGCCCCGGCCCGCTCCGAACCCGCCCGGCGCGAACGCTACATCGACATCACCGACGACCGCGACGCCGTGCTCGGCGGCGAGACCGTCCCCGCCCAGACCGCCCGCCAACGCCCCGCCCACGCGGCCCGCGACTCGGCCGAGGTCGTGGTTCAGCGGGCCTCCAACGTGGTCGAGCCCAAGCCCGTCCTCTCCCAGCCAGCCGCCAGCCGCACCGGATCGAGCGAAACGCCCACCCTCCGCCGGCACCTCGCCAGCCCCGGCCACCGCGCCCGCGCCGACGAAACAGCCGAAGACCGGGTCGACGACGCCGCCCGCGACCCGATGGCCCGCACCCCCTTGGCCACCCGCCTGCCCCGGCGCGAGGACCGCCCCCCGGTCCGCATCGCCGACGCCACCCCGCCCGGCCCCTCGGCGCGCCCCGAAGACGAAACCGCGGCCCACGAACCCGCCATCCGCGAGCCCAAGCCCGCCCCGGCCAAGTCGCCGACCACCGCCGGTGGTGGGGGCGGTGGGGGGGAAGACCCCGCCGAACTCCGCGAGCAGATCGCCAGCCTTCAGAAAATGATGGGCCAGGTCTTGGAATCCACCCGGCGGACCTCGGTCGCCATGGGCAAGGTCGACCCCCACGCCGCCGAGGCCGTCGAGCCCGGCCCGCTGCTGACCTACATCAACAAGCTCGTGGACAACGACGCCCCGATGGACGCGGTGGACAAGATCATGGCCCGCGTCCGCGACCGGCTCGACGCGATCGAACTCAAGGACGATGTCGTGGTCCGCCAGGCCGTCCTGCGCGAGATCGAGGCCACCATCGACACCCGGTCCGACTCGCTGCTGGCCCTCTCGGCCGGCACCAAGACCGGCCGCCCCCGCGTGATCGCCCTCATCGGCCCGACCGGCGTGGGCAAGACCACCACCGTGGCCAAGCTGGCCGCCACCTGCAAGCTCCGCCACGGGCGGCGCGTGGGCCTGATCACCTCGGACACCTACCGCATCGCCGCCGTCGAGCAGCTGCGCACCTACGCGGGCATCATCGGCCTGCCCATCAAGGTGGTCATGTCCCCGGAGGAAATGGCGGCCGCCATCGCCGACTTCTCCAACATGGACGTCATCATCGTGGACACCGCCGGCCGGTCCCAGCACGACGCCCGTCGCCTGGACGACCTCAAGGCCTTCATCGCGGCCGCGGGCCCGGACGAAACGCATCTCGTGCTGGCATCAACAGTTGGGGACACGGTCATGCGGCGCACCGCCGAGCGGTTCATGCCGCTGGGCCCGGACCGCTGCATCCTGACCAAGCTCGACGAGGCCGTCTGCACGGGTCAGATCGCCGGGCTGACCGGCCGCATCGGGCTACCCTTGAGCTTCGTGACCGTCGGGCAGGAGGTGCCCGACGACATCGAACCGGCACGGGCCGACCGTCTCGCGCGAGCCGCGCTCGACGGCCCCGGCGTGCTGTGCAAAGGGTCCGACGGGAGAGAGTGATGACCCGAGCGTTCGTGCTGCATTCCAACACCCCCGACGAGCCGAGCGGGGGTGATCAGGCATCCCGCCTGCGTGAACTCGTCGAGTCTCTCGACAAGGGCGACGCGCCGCAATCCAAGCAGGGCGACCGCGCCCAGCCCGCCAACCACACCCCGCGCGAGCGCAAGATCCCCATCATCGCCATCGCCTCCGGCAAGGGCGGCGTCGGAAAGACCACCACCTCGGTCAACCTGTCCATCGCGCTGGCCGCCCAGAACCGACGCACCGTCCTCATGGACGCCGACCTGGGCCTGGCCAACGCCGACGTGCTCTGCGGCCTGATGCCCAAGAACCGGCTCGAGTCCGCCACCGGCAACTCCGGGCTCACCCTCGAAGACCTCGCCATCGACGCGCCCGGCGGCTTCCGCCTCATCCCCGGCTCGGTCGGCATCGGACGCGTCGGCGAGCTCGACGACGACGAGCGCGACACGCTGCTCTCCAGCCTCAACGGCCTGCACGCCCGCAATGACGTCGTCCTCATCGACACCAGCGCGGGCCTGGGCGAGTCCGTCACGTCCTTCGTCCGCGCCGCCGACCTCGGCCTGATCGTCGTCACCCCCGAGCCGACCAGCATCGCCGACGCCTACGCGCTCATCAAGGTGCTCGTCGCCTCACCGGACGTTGCGCACCCGCCGGTGCTCAGCCTGATCATCAACCAGGTCGCCAACGAGCGCGAGGCCGAGCAGGTCCACGAGCGCATCGCCGGCGTCTGCGACCGCTTCCTCGGATACCAGATGCCGATGATCGGCCACATCCGGCGCGACAAGAAGGTCCTCCAGGCCGTCCGCTCCCGGGTGCCCTACATGATCGAGTCGCCCCGATCCCACGCCGGCAAGGACATGCAGCGTCTGGCCCGCTCGCTGATCGACTGGGCCGGCATCGAGGGCCGGGCCGCGGCCAACAACAGCCGCCGCAACTGGTTCGGCATGCGCTAATCCACAGGCCATCCCCAAATCCACACCACGCCCCGCTCGCGGACCCACGCCCGAGCCGCTCCCCGAAAACGCGCAGCCCTTGCCGGTTCCGGGCATGGCGCGGGATTTGCGAAGCGCTCCGGGGACCTATCGGCCCGCCCTCATGCGGCCGATAGCGCACGGGCGCTATTCCCGCGCCGACGAACCGGAGAGGCCGCATCACCAAGCCATCGACCATCTCGGGCGAGCCCGTTTCCCGCATGGTGGGGGGCATCATGGGTCTGACGGGCTTTTCCGCGGCCCTTTTCGTCGGAATGGCCGCCGGGAACCCCGCCGTGACCACCCTCGGCCGGGGTCTGCTGTGCATGATCATCTGCACCCTCGTCGGGCGACTGCTCGGCGCCATGGGCGCCACCGCCGTCGGCGAGTTCATCGAGAAGTACAAGTCCGAACACCCCGCCCCGCCCCCGCCGTCCCAGCTGGTCGAGCTGCAGGACCGTCGCAACCGTCACAAACAGATCGTGGACGAGATGAAGCGTGCCGCTTGAGAAAAATAACTCGGCGGCTTGCCCCAACAGGCCCGGTTTTCTCTATACTGGGTCCACGGCGCAAGGACCGCGCCGGATCATGCCATACACCGGCCTCCCCCGCACATGCCGACGGGGTATCTGGGGCCGGGACCAGTGGTCAGAGGGTCAAGGAGCCGACCGATGACTGCCACGAAGACAGCCGCCGCGCGCGGACCGAAGAAGAGCCGGGCACGCCAAGCACCCAAGCTCGAGTTCTGCGAGATGGAGCCGGAACAGCTCTGGGCGACCTACCGCCTAGAGCCGAGCCAGCAACTCCGCAACTTCCTGATCGAACGATTTCTCCACCTCGTGCGCTACAACGCCGAGCGCATCCACCAGCGCCTCCCCGACGAGGTCGACGTGGATGATCTGATGCAGGCCGGCCTGTTCGGACTCATGGACGCCATCGACGGCTACGAGCCCGACATGGGCTTCAAGTTCGAGACCTACTCGGCCACCCGCATCCGCGGCGCGATCCTCGACGAGCTGCGCAACATGGACTGGGTGCCCCGCCTCGTCCGCCACCGCACCGCCCGCGTCGAGCAGGCCCGCCAGCGCATCGAGATGGAGTTCGGACGCAAGGCCAGCGACCAGGAGATCGCCGACCGGCTCAACCTCGACCCGGAAGAGTTCAGCAAGTTCAAGCGCGACTCGCGGGCGACAACGATCACCAGCATCACCCGCAAGGCCTACCCATCGGACGGCTCCCGTGAGGTCCGTGAGATCGACGTGATCTCCGACGAGACCCAGGTCAACCCGCTGCGGCTCCTGCAGCGCAAGGACCTCAAGGACCTGATGACCAAGGGCCTCTCCCGCGCCGAGCGACTCATCGTCATCCTCTACTACTACGAGTCGATGACCATGAAGGAGATCGGCCTGACGCTCGACCTCTCCGAGTCCCGCGTCAGCCAGATGCACTCGTCCATCCTGGCCCGCCTCAAGGCGCAGATGCAGCACCGGATGCGTGAGCTCGAGCCGATGCGCTGAGCCGGCCTTGGCTCCCCGAACGACGATGCTCTCCGACCGTCGGGCCTCAGGGCCCGGCGGTTTTTCTTGGCCGGGAAGCGACGGTGACCGCTCGACTTGTGGATAACACGGGGATTGACTGGCCCATGACCCAACAGACCCACCGGGCCTTCATCGGGATCGGTTCCAACCTGGGTCCCCGCCACGCGACCATCCACTCGGGCGTCGGGGCGCTGGGCCGGATCCCGGGGATCCGGGTCGTCCGTCTGTCGTCGATCATCGAGACCGACCCCGTCGGACCCCAGGGCCAAGGGCCGTACCTCAACGCCGCGGCGGAGCTTGAGACCACCCTCGACCCCCACGCCCTGCTCGACGCCATGCTCGCAGTCGAACGGGCCCACGGGCGGGACCGCACCGGCACGGAGCGGTGGGGCCCCCGAACACTGGACCTCGACCTGCTGCTCTACGACGACCTGGTGCTCGACGAGCCGGGGCTGACCCTCCCGCACCCGCGCATGGCCGAGCGCGCCTTTGTGCTGATTCCCCTAACCGAGATTGGGCCCGCGGTGGGCGGCGGCTAAGAGAAAGGCCGCGTGCTTTCGCACGCGGCCTTGAGAGCTCCGGTTCGTGATGCGGCTCAGCCCGCGTTCTTGGCCCGCGGATGGGCATTGTTGTAGGTCTCTTCGACCCGCTTGGTCGAGAGGTGCGTGTAGACCTGCGTGGTCGAGAGCGACTGGTGGCCCAGCAGCTCCTGCACGCTGCGCAGGTCCGCGCCGTTCTCCAGCAGGTGCGTGGCGAACGAGTGGCGCAGGGTGTGCGGCGAGATGGTCGGGTCCAGGCCGACCTCGCGGAGGTACTTGTCCAGCTTGCGACGGACCGAGCGGGAGCTCAGGCGCTTGCCGTGCTTGTTGAGGAACAGCGGCACGTTGCCGATCTCGTTGCGCTTGGCCCAGATCGGCGCGAAGCGGGTGTCCTTCTCGAGGTGGTCGGTGTAGATCTTGATCGCTCCGAGGGCGTGCGAGCCGAGGGGCACGATGCGTTCCTTGCGGCCCTTACCGCGGACGTGCAGGGCCTCGTGCTCGGCGTCCAGGTCGTCGTGGTTGAGTCCGACGAGCTCGGAGACGCGGATGCCGGTCGAGTAGAGCGTCTCGAGCATGGCGCGGTCGCGCCGGCCCAGAACGTCCTTCTCGCCCGGTGCGGCCAGGAGCTGCTCGATCTGCTCGACGGTGATGGCCTTGGGCAGCCGCTTGGACTGGCGCGGCGTGCGGATCAGGGTCATCGGGTTGGTCTTGGTGTAGCCCTGGCGGTGGGCCCACTTGTAGAAGGACCGCAGCGTGGCGATCTTGCGGGCCATGGTCGCCGGTGAGTAGCTCTGCTCGCTGAGGCGGGAGAGGTACGCCCGGATCAGGTCCGCGTCGGCCTCGCAGATGGTCTGCGTGATCGTGTTGCGGTCGGTCGAGCCCACTACGCCGCCCGACGGGTTGGCGCGCTGCTTGAACGCGAGTTCCTCCTGGGCGCGGTTGATCTCGGTCCCGGCCTCATCGCACAGGTACTCGATGAACTGGCGCAGGTCGGCCCCGTAGCACCGTGCGGTGTACGGTGAGAAGTGGCGCTCGTCCGTGAGGTATGCGCCGAAGGATTCGGTGACGGGAAGCGTGCTCATACGAGGAACTCCAGTATCTCCCCGGGGCTCCATCCCCGGGGGTCATGTGCGCTATCGGTCGTGTGTCGGGGCGGCTTGACCGCGGTCGAGTGATTGGTTCGAAAGGATCTGGGCGGCCACGAGCTCGGCGTCCTCCCAGTCGAGGGGGGAGCCGTCGTCGGCGAGGCTGGCGAGGCGCTCGAAGAGTTCTCGGACCCCCTCGGCGTCGCAGGCGAAGCGCCAGAAGTGGGCCCCGCGCCGGATCGACACGCAGACCACGCCGGCGTCGTCGGATCGGGCCTTGGCGGTGGTGGGGGGCTTCATGCGGGGTCCTCGTCCGGCGTGCGCCGGGCGGGGGTCCGCACGGCCTAGGGCTTCCAGGCCGCGGGGTTCGCTTCACGCGCGAGCCGCAGCCATTCCTCGTCGATTAGCCGGCCGACGGCGTGGTGCGCCGCGAACCGGGTGTACAGCTCCATGCTCGCGGTGTAGACGCGCCATCTCAGCGAGCTGGTCGGGTCCGACCGGCCGGTGGCGTAGGCACGCAGGGCCATCAGCACCGCGTGGTCGCGGGCGTCGAGGTGTTCGGAAACAACGCTGACGGGATCGCCGCTGAACCGGACGCCGTCGAAGCGTCCAAAGTCGGAGAAGGCCATCCGCAGGGCCATCGGATCCAGATCGGTCTGGGCGGCTTGGCTCATCCGCCCGGGCTTGGTGTACAGGGCCAGGGCCAGGCCGAGGATCGGGGGGTCGTACGGGTCGTAAGCGGTGACCGTGGAGGCGATGACCCCGTCAACGCCCAGCGCATCGGCCAGGCGCACGGCGTCGCCGGAGTCCCGCGGGCCGTCGGGCATGCCCAGTTCGCGGGCGGCCTCGAGGGCCCGGTTCAGCGGGACGCAGCGGACGCCGCGGATCTGCTGGATCGCCGCGACGAGTTCGTCGCCGATCAGGTCGGTGCGGACGAGCGACGTCCCGGATTCGTTGCGGGGCGGGAGGACCGCCCAGATCACGTCCCGCTCGGAGGTGTCGTAAGGCGCAACGATCGCGGCCGGCGCGGCGAGCCGGTCCCGTGGGTCCGGTTTGGCGGCGCAGGCGCAGAGCGTGGTGCTCGCCCAGAGGGCGACCAGCACGCGTGCGAGCATGGTCTGTGCACTTGTCATGGCGTCCGTGCCGTCTGGGGGCGGGCGTCCTGCCCGTCCGGTGATCTGCTCGGCCGGACGGCCCGGTGAGGGGACGCCCGGCCGGATGGGAACCGGCGGGCGGGCGTTTCGGCCCGGCCGCCGCGTGTTTCGGTCATTCGCCCGAGATCGGGGCGGTGACGAAGGTCGTGTTCATGTCGGGGATCTGGACCGAGGCGGCCCGGATCGCCGGCGTCAGTTCCATCGACCATAGGTGCTCCTGGCCGCCCATATTCGAGACGAAGAAGATCTCGTTGTTGCGCGACCAAGTCGGCATGAGATCGATCGACTTGCCGTCGGTCAGCTTGACCTTGCCGGTGCCGTCAACGGACATCATCCAGATGACGGCCGATTCGGGCCGGGCCGACGCGCCCGAGGCCCACGCCTCGGAGAAGGGCACCTGCGCGAAGGCGACGAAGCGCCCGTCGGGCGACCAAGAGGGATTGATCAGGGCCGAGCCGGGGGCGGTGGCGATCTCGGTCTCGCGGGAGGCGGTGCCGGGGTTGGCCTGGTAGTCGATGGTCCAGACCGAGAAGGCCCGGTCGCCCCGCTCGCGGGAGCGCTGGAACATGATCTGGTCGGCCCCGTTGGAGCCGGTCCCCGCGATCGGCGCCCACTGCGGGAACAGGCCGAACCCGATGAACTGGGCGTTGTTGACCGCGGTCACGTCGGCGACCCACATCTCCCAGCGTCCGGTCTGCTGGCCGAGCCGGCAGTACGCGATGCGGGACCCGTCGGGCGACCAGGACGGGTGCAGGTCGTGGGCGCCGTCGCTGGTCAGCTGCACGGCCTTGCCGCCGTCGATGGGCATCACGAAGATGTCCCACGAGCCGTTGCGGTCCGAGCAGAACGCGACATACTGGCCGTCGGGCGAGACGGCGGGCATGACGTCCTGCGCGGGGTCGTCCGTCAGGCGGGTCACCACCGCGCTGTTGATGGGCTTGAAGTAGATGTCCGCGGTGGGCCGGTGCTGCGTGGAGGCGAACAGCAGCGACTTGCCGTCGGGGGTGGGGGTGGGATCGAAGTCGGCCCCGGCGTAGGAGGCGGTGATCTGGCGCACGTTCAGCGTGGCCCGCGTGATCTGGCCGGCGGGGGCGAACTCGGTGGGCAGCTCGGCGCCCATGGCGCTGGCGTAGATCACGGCCGAGAGGTCCTCCGACCGGTTGGGGACCGGCGTGACGCTCGTGCGGGGCGTCGGGGCCGGTTCGGGCTGGAGACCGTTGTAGTTGGGCGTCTCCGAGGCGACCGCCCGCGGGCCGTTCTTGCTGTTCGAGAACGACGTGTTTGTGGCGGTGGCGACGGTGTTCAGCGCGACCGGCTGGACGGTGGTTTTGCTGGCGGTCCCGCCCGACCCGGTGTTCGGGTTCGTGCCGGTCGCGACGGTCTGGGCCGGCTTGGTGCCGTTGGTACCGGCGGCGTTGCCGGTCTGGGCGGAGCCCGGCTGCCCGGCGCTGGTGCCGGGCCCGGCGTAGCTGAACGAGGATTCGGCCGCCAGGGCCTGTTCGATCGATGCCGAGGTGTTGCTGGCCAGGCCGGAGCGGCCGGAGGTCGGACCGGTGCTGAAGTAGGCGCTGGTGCGGGTGGTCTCGTCGGCCTTCGTCACGGCGACGGGCTTGGGCTCGGGCTGGTTCTGGCGGTTCCAGAGTCCCGCGCGGCGGGGGCCGCAGGCCGAGCCAGCGGCGACGGTCCCGGCGAGGAGGGTGATGGCGAGTGCGTTGAGTGCGTGGCGTTGGTTCAGGCGAGGCATCGGTTTGCTCCGTCAGTGTCGGTCCGCGACACGCCGACCCGTGGTCCGGGGCCCTTCTTTGGCGTGCCTGATGGTGCGTCCGCGACGACGGGCTCCGCCCGTGTGCCGCCCGTATGAGGGGGGTGGGACCGGTCTCCGCCGGTGTCCCCGTTGGGGGCTTATCGGACAGCAGCGCGGGGGGGCTTGAGTCCGGATAAAAGAGAAAATCACGCCCTTGGGCGACCGGAGCGGTTCCGGCCGGGCGGGACCGGCCCCGTTCAGGCACTGGTGCGGGTCAGAACCGCTCGTGGTCTGCGGGCGTCGCGGCGGCCGGGAACCGGTCCAGCAAGGGGCTGAGCGCCGCGGCGACGACGCCGGTGTCCAGGCCGCCGCGCTCGCAGGGGCGCACCACGACGCAGGCGACGGTCGGGCAGGCGGCCAAGGCCTGGGCGAAGCGGGCGAGGTGGTCCTCGGCGTCCTTGGCCATCGATGCGCCGATCCACGCGACCGGATCGACCATCAAGCCGACGCCCGGCTGGCGTCTTGCAAAGCTCAGGGTGGAAACGGCGTCGGAGAGGACCGAGCCGGCCCCCGGCCAGATCAGCACCGGCGCCACGGACTCGTCCAGCAGGGCCGCCGCGGCGTCGTCGAAGGCCCGCCAGCCCGCGTCGGACCAGGACGCGAAGGCCGATTCGGCGTCCTTGACGTCCCGCCCGGATCGCACGATCAGGCGGGGGGCCTGCCGGTCGGCGCCGGACAGGTCGGTGCCGGTCTCGAGCGAACCCGGCAGGACGGTGGCCCACGGCAGGCCGCTCTCAAGCAGCCGGGCGGGGCCCTCCGGGCCGGCTTCGATGGTCAGTCGTCGCATGGCGGACGGTATGGGCGCACGGGGATCGGGGCGCAGGTGGTGCGCCCCGGCGCGGGAATGGCAGGTCCGTCCGGGTTACACGCTCGTTCTCTGCGCGTCGGGCCTCCGATGACATGGGCCGCACGGCAGGGACGCCGCTGCGATGAGTCCCCGAGAAAGGACGCTCGCCATGACCGATCTGTTTTCCGTCGCCCGCGCACCGCGGCGCGAAGCTTCCGCGAATCTGGCCCCCGCGCCGCGCCTGGTGCTCAGCCGCGAGCAGGTCGTGGATCAGATTCTCACGATCAATCACTCCGCGACCGCCGACTATCTGGCCCAGTTCGCCGAGCGTGAGCTGAACACCTATCTCGATCACCTGCTCAACACGCAGGAGCCCAGGGGCCGGCACGCCCGCTGGGACCGCCCGGGCGACGCCCCGGCCATCATGACGCGGCGTCGGGCGTCGTAAACGCTTACTGCCGCCGGTACCCGGCCCACGAAGCGTGGCGCACCGCCGCCGCGTGTTGGGTCCGGTCCATTCCGAGACTTGCTCCGGCCGGGCGGACCTGTGGTGGGGTCCGCCCGGCCATTTTTGGGCTTGATCCGGCGTGGTGCGGCCGAGTCGGACGCGCGTGAGCCCCTAGCATCCTCCCACGGAACCCGGAGGATGGCCCGATGAATCAGAAGACCGCCGTGCCCACGCTCGACAACCCGACCTTCAAGAAGGTCAAGGACGCGTTCCCGGGGCAGAAGTTCCGCGGGACCGAGTTCCGCGGCCAGTCCACGCTGATCGTGGAGCCCGAGGGCCTGCACCGCGTCATGGCGTTCCTGCGGGACGATTGCGGGTACAACTTCCTGTCCGATGTGACCGGCGTGGACTACCTGAACTACCCGACCAAGATGCCCGGCCGCTTCTCGGTCGTGTACAACCTGTGCAACTACGACACGACCAACGAGGCGGGCGATCGGTTCTTCGTCAAGGTGTTCCTGGATCCGTCCATCCCGACCGACGGCATCGTCGAGGACCCGGCGCTGTACGTTGATTCGGTGACGGATCTGTGGCCGGGCGCGGAGTGGATGGAGCGCGAGGTGTTCGACATGTTCGGCATCCGCTTCCACAACCACCCGGACCTGCGTCGCATCCTGACCTGGGAGGCCTTCCCCGCCCACCCGCTCCGCAAGGACTACCCGCTGCGCGGGCGTGGCGAGCGCGAGGATTACCGCATCGTGGACCGGACGAGTTCTTAAAAGCAGAGACGAAGAGACGGAGTTCATAGAGACGGAGTGGCGGGGATCAAGGATCCCGTGGCTCCGGTTTTCTTGAGCGCTCCGGCGTGCGTCAGTTTGGCAGGGTGACCGGGCTGGGGCGGTTGATCTCGATGCGGTCGCTGCGCAGGTCCCAGCGGATGGCGCGGGCGCTGAGCGGCGCGGCGCGGTCCGGCTCGCGGAGTTCGACGAGGCGTCCGGGTGCGGCCAGCGCGTGCAGGACGTCGTCCGTCGCCTCGTAGCGGGCGGCGTCGGCGAAGAGCTGTTTGCCCGACGCGCGGAACACGACCGATCCGGCGGCATCCGCGGTGCCGAGGGTGAATGCCGCGCGGTCGGCGGCGTTGATCTCGGCGAAGGTGGCGGTGAGCTTGTCGGTGGCCAGTTCGGCGATCTGGCCGTTGTTGGGCCCGCCGCCGATGGTCTTGTGACGGACGAGCACGGATCCGTCCATGACCGCGACGCCGCTGGCGCGGTCGAGGTCGAACGCGTCGGCCCAGGTGAAGCGGGTCAGGCCCGGGCCGGTGGTGCCGCCGAGGGGGTCGGGGGTCGGGGTGCCCGGTTGGGCGGCGTCGTCCGGCGGGGGCGCGTTCTCGTTGCGCCGGTCGAGCACGAGCAGCGTGCCCGCGCCCGGCACCCGCAGGGTCGAGGCGACGGCGTCGGCGACGATCTGATCGCCTTCGAGGTACAGCAGGCCGGTGACGCGTTCCGGGTCGTCGGGGTCGTAGCGTCGGGTCTCGACGGTGGCGGGGCGGGGGGTGTCGGCGGCGGAGTCACCGAAGGCGCGGGCGACCTGGAGTTCGCGCTTGACGGGGCCGCGCCCGCCGACGGAGTCTCGGATGGGCTGGGGCGTGATCTCGACCTCGACGCGTTGGGCGGTCAGGGTGTCCCGCGTGTTGGGCTCGGGCGCAGAGATGACCGAGACGTCGCCCCGCGCGGTCAGACGCCCGAGCGCGTCGTCGAACCGCATGGTCTCGGTCCAGCGGGCGAGCACCTTCCCGGCGGGCAGGCCCTCGGCCGTGCGGAGCGTGTGGTCAAATCGGCCCGCGCCCTCCACGGCCATGCGACGGGTGCGCGCGTCGAGATCGATGACCGGGCCGAGGATGGTCGAGTCGCCCTGCGCGACCGACGCTTCCGGTCCTGTCAGGCGGATGGTCTCGGCCTGGCCGTCCACGGCAAGGGTGTCGCCGGAGGCCCGCGTGTCGTTGGTGTCGGTGTAGCGGACGTTGCCCCGGGCGCCGGCGGTGCGGACGAACACGGCGTCGGACTGATCGCGGGCGAGGTCCGCCGTCGCGTGGTCGGCGTCGAGGGTCGCGCCGTCGGCAAGGCCACGGACGGAGCCGGTTGCCTCCACGCGGACGGGGTCGGGCCGCCCGGCGGGGCCGGTGAAATCGACCCTGATGGTCTCCGCGGCCAGCGAGCGCGGCAGGGCCGGGCCGGCGTCGCCGGGCTCTGCGGCGATCGAGCCGCCTGTGATCGTCGCCGATCGGATCGCGGTCCGGTTGTCGGCGTCCGCATCGAACGAGGTGACCAGCGCGTCGGCGATGATGCGGCCTCCCTCCTGCGATGCCTCGACGTTGCCGGAGAAGGTCGCGTCGGTGAGGCGGTCGGTCAGCCGGTTCTCGGCATCGACGGCGAGCGTCAGGCGGGCCGTGTCGGTCCAGTCGATCACCGCGTCGGTGCGCGAGCGGGCGTTGGCGGGGCCGTCGAGGTCGATCTGGCCCGTGGTCAGGTCGGCGCGCACGCCGCGGAATCGTCCCTGGCCGGCCTCGGTCATCGCGAGCCGGACCGGATCGGTCGCTCCGTCGGCGGTTTGGATTGGGTCGAGGTGCAGCACGCCGCGGGATGCGGCGTACCGGATGGTGCCGACCTCGCCGGTCAGCCCCGCGGTGTCGTCGGTGATCCGGACGGTGCGCCCGTCGTCGGCGTGCATGGCGAGCGCCGCGTCGTCCCGGCCGAGTTCGTCGGGCGGAGCCGCGCCATCGAGCGGGCGGATGGTCATCGGCCCGGACCAGGTCAGCACGAGCGCGTCGGCGTTCGGGCCGGTGTCTGGGGTGGCTTCCGGGAGACCGGCGGGCGGGGCGTCTTCGGCCGCGGCGTCCGAGCCGGCGGGCGCCGCAGCATCGGGCGCCGAGTCCGGGGGGAGTCCGTCGAACGCGGGCTTGTCCGATGGCGTCGTGCGGGCGAAGGCGATGCGGGCGACGGAGTCGGAGGGGAGCCGGTTGTCCGTCAGGCGCGTGAACAGGTCGAGCCGGTCGGCATCGACGCGGGCGGACCCGACCGTGGCGATAACCGTCTCGTTGAGCACGGTTTTATAGAGGTCGATCTGGGGTGCGGGCGGCTGCGCGGCCGGATCGGTCTCGGCGGTCGCGACGACGCCGGCCGGATCGGCGGGTCGGGCCGGGGGGACGGCGTCGGGTTGCGGCGCGTCCGCCGGAGCCGGTCCGGCCCCGGTGCGGTCCGCGGCTCCGGCGAGCTTGATCCGCATGCGCCCGCCGCGTTGCACGTCGAGCAGCTCGAGCCGGCGCCGGACCTCGTTGAGCATGACGGTCAGATCTTCGCCCGCGAACGAGAGCTGGTCGGACTCGATCGTGAAGGCCCCGGGCGAGCTGAGACGCAGGTAGCGACGTTCGAAGCGGACGGGCTCGTCGAAGTCGGCTGTCAGGATGGGCTCGGCGTCGTCGGCCGGGGGCCGGCCGGGCGTGCCGGTCGCCTCGAACACCAGCACGCGCACCGAGCCTTCGAGCGTGCCGGACTCGGGCATCTCGTTGCCGGGCATCACGAGGCGGGCCCGTTCGGCGAGGACACGGACGACGCGGTCTCCCTTGGGATAGAGCCACGCACGCGGGTTGGTCAGCAGCCGCTCGCCGCTCCCGGACGGGTCCAGCCGGTCGGCCTCGATGACGCTGGCCACGCGGGAGGGGTCGTCCCGGTCGACGAGCGTGAGCAAGATGGACTGCCCCGTCTCGACCTCGGTGATGTCGGGCGCGTCGGTCAAGTCGGGGCCCGGGGCGTTGTTGGGGCTGGTCGAGGGGCTCCGGGCGATGGACCACCAGATGATCACGAGGAACACCAGCGCCATCACGCCCGCGGCGAGCCTGCCGAGCAGCTTGGGAGAGGGACCGGAGGGGCCGGGCATGGGAGTCCTCTGGAGCGGGTTACGCGTCGTCGCGGACGAGCCGCATGGCGATCAGGTCCTGAACGTCCAGCAGGCCGACGGGGCGGCCGGCGTTGTCGATGATCGGGATCTCGTCCTGCCGGTGCTCGCGGAACATGGCGACGGCGTCGCGGGTCAGGGCCGAGTCCGGCAGCGAGCGCGGGGCCTTGGACATGACCGCGCCGATGGGGCGGGCCATCTCGTCGGGGTTCCGCAGGATCAGCCGGCGCAGGTCCGAGTCGGTGAAGATGCCCGCCAGCGTCCCGTCGGAGGCGGTGATCAGCAGCGCGCCCGGCCGGCGCACGACCCGGGCCGCTTCGCTCAGCGCCTGCTGCACGGTCGCGGACTCGTCGATGAGGGGCAGGTTCTCGCCCGCGCGGAAACGGATCAGGTCGGTGACCGGTCGGAGCAGGCCGCCGAGCTGACCGCCCGGGTGACGCCGGCGGAAATCGGCCTCGGTGAAAGCGCGCCGGCGAGCGACGGCCAGCGCCAGCGCGTCGCCGATGGCCTGCGTGGCGGTGGTCGAAGAGGTGGGGGCCATGAAGTCACCGTCACCGGCCTCGGCGGTCACGAGGGCGGCCAGCGTGACGGTGGCGATACGCTCGAGCGAAGACGGCTCGCGCCCGGACCCCCCGCCGCGGGTGATCGCGACGATCGGGATGCCGTCCTGCCGCAGCAGGGCGGCCAGCGCTACGACCTCTTCCGTCTCGCCCGAATGCGAAAGGCAGATGGCCAGGTCCTGCGGCCTGAACCGCCCGAGGTCGCCGTGGACCGCCTCGGTGGGGTGGACGGGGTGGGAGGTGATGCCCAGCGACGCCATGGTCGCGGAGATCTTGGCCCCCACGTGCCCGGACTTGCCCAGCCCCGAGACCAGCACCGTACCCCCCGCGTCCGCGCAGGCGCAGATCAGGTCAACCGCGGTGGTGTAGCGCTCGTCGGCGTGGTCGGCCAGGGCGGCGACGGCCTCCGCCTCGTGGCGGAGGACGCGCCGGACGAAGGACAACTCGTCCGCCCGGTCGGGGGACGCGGTGGAGTCAGGAGCGGCCGCTTGGGTGGCCTTGGGGGGCATGGGCGATGGTAGGTTGCGCCCCCGCGGAAGGCCGTGCCGCCGACCGGTCGTCGATCCCGGCCCACGCCCCGCCCGCGCAAGGCGGGCGGGGCGTGGGCGGCCTGGAATGCGCGCCCGGCCGCATCAGCGGGCGAAGTCGTCCCGTGCGTCGCTGAGCGCCTCGCGGGCGGCTTCGGAGCGTTTCTTGAGGTCCGCGGCCATCTCCCGCAGGTCGGCGCGGAGCGGGGCGGTCCGTTCGATGCCCCGGCGGGTCAGGTCGTTGGAGAGCACGACTCGGAGATCGTTGAGTTTGGTGACGAAGGGGTCGTAGGCCGCCCGCAACTCGTCGAGCTCGTCGCTGACCGAGTTGACCGAGTCCTTGAACTGCTCGCGTCGGTCCTCCGAGATCTCCTGGGCGCGATCGCCGGAAAGCCGGGCCGATTCGGCCTGCCAGCGTGCCGCATGATCGGCCGCGCGGGCCTCGAGCGAGACCCTGCGGGACCGGACGCGGTCCGCGGTGTCCTCGATGTCCTCGGCGGCGCGCCGGAAGCTGCGGTATGTCGCGTCGATGTCCTCGCTGGACTCGAGGTTCTGCATCGAAACGAGCAGCGTCTCGAGCTGCGCTTCACCCCTGTCCAGGTCCGACTGGATGTCGGCCATGGTGGACGTCGTGCTGTCGAGACGCTCGGCGCTCGACGTGGCGCACCCGGTGACCGCGGCGGGCAGACTGGCGGCGAGCGCCAGGCCCAAGGCTGCGGAAACGATCGGGGTTTGGATTCTCATGGGTTGATTCTCCTTGGCTGCGGGGTGAAGGATCGGGATGGACCGCCCCGACGGTCGGTCGGGGCCCTGATGCACCCAAAGTGTCACGCATCAAGATGATGCCAAGCCCCCCGATCGGGTAAACTTTCCTTCATGTCCGAGACCTATCGCGTTCATCTCGAGGCCTTCGACGGGCCGCTGGACCTGCTGCTCTACCTGATCCGCAAGGACGAGGTGGACCTGCACGACATCCCGATCTCGTCGATCGCCGAGCAGTACATCTCGACGCTCGAGGGGCTCGAGCGGGTGGACATCGATACGGCGGGCGAGTTCCTCGTGATGGCGGCGACGCTCATGGAGATCAAGTCGCGGTTGCTCGCTGTGGAGAACACCAGGAAGGACGAGGACGCGGCGGGCGAGGCGCCGAAGGAGAAGGGCACGGCGGACCCGCGCGCCGAGCTGGTCAAGCAACTGCTCGAGTACAAGAAGTTCCGCGACGCGGCGGACGCCCTCGATGCCCGGCGCGAAGCGTGGGAGCACCGCTTCCCGGCCAAGCCGGCCGGAGTGGACGACGCCTCGGTCCGCGAAGCGATCGACGGGATGGGCGAGCTGGAACTGGAGGACCTCGATCTGGGCGACCTGGTCGACGCGTTCCGCCAGATCGTCGCCAGCGTAAACTTCGACCGGCTCGGCGAGCACGCGGTCGTGTCGGACGACACGCCCCTGGAAGAGCACGCCGAGGACATCGTCGAACGCCTGGCGACGCACGCCCACGCCCACGGGGGGGCGGCGATGAACCTCCGCAGCGTGATGGAGGGCCGCACGCGGGGCGAGATGGTGGGGCTGTTCCTGGCCCTGCTGGTGCTCGTGCGTGATCAGCGGGTGGGCTTCCGGGCCGCGGCCGGCGAGGTCGAGTTGTCGCTGCGTGAGCAAGAAGCCGCGGGTGCGACGCTCGATTCCTGAGCGCTGATCCGACCCGCGACAAAAACGACGACGCGGGCCCGCCGTAAGGGATCGCCGGGCCCGCGTCGGGTTTGAATCCGGGCGTGCGGGAGGGAATGCCGCACGCCCGGTGCTTACGCGGTCACCCCGAGCAGCGGGTCGATGACCTTGCTCGTTCGGCGGGCGGCCGCGGCGCGGGCGGGCGAGGGATCCCGCCGTGCGTCGATGAGGTCTCGGAGCACCGCGGCCGCGATGCTCCCGGGGTGCTGGAGGCGTCCGCTGGCCCGCAGGCTGTCGCCGGAACGCGTCTCGACGACCGCCTCCACCGAGCCGGGCCCGGTATTGACCAGGGGGTCGTCTTCCCGCAGCGGCACGGGGCCGACGCGCAGGGCGATCTGGTCCCCCAACCGTTCGGCGGTGGCGATCACTCGGTACCGGCGACCCTGGGCCTTGGCCCGCGCCAGGTCCAGGTCGCTGACGTGCTCGGGCCCGCGGGCGTTGGCGCGGATCTCGGCGGGTGCGCCGAAGGCGAGCTGTGCCACCGCGGCCAGGGTGGTCATCGCGTCCCGCCCGGTGCGCGAGGCCGCGACGTCATGGGTCGCAAGCCCGAGTTCGGCGGCGGCGGCTCGCTCGGCCTCGTCCTCGGTCATGCCCTGGGCGCGCAGGTCGAGCGTGCGGTCCGCCAGCGGGGAGAAGGACCCCTGGACCCGGTTGACCCCCGGCCACGACGCGGCCCGGTTGAGCACCCCGGCCAACGCGGGGCAACCGGAGACGGTCGCCGACGCGTGGAGCCTTCCCCCGCCGATCAGCGCGGCGATGCTCAGGCCCCCGCCGCGCTCGGCCAGCAGCGCCGTGTTGGTCGTGATCAGCGTCCGCCCGGTCCGCAGGGCCCACGAGCCGATGTCGTAGGCGGTGTCGGCCGCGGTGGTGAAGTCGATCACGACGTCCGGCTCCCACGACCGGACCGCCTCGGCGCCGAGCTGGGTGGCTTCGAACCGCTCGAACTCGAAGCTCTCGGACAGGTTGGTCCCCCAGCCGGCGATGAGATCGGCCGTGCCGCCCTGGCCGAACGCGGCCACCCGCGCCCGGCCCGGGATCGGTCCGTCGTCGGCCAGCGAGACCGGTTCGGGGCGAACGCCGGTGCGTTCCGTGAAGCGTTCGGCCTTGCGCCGGCCCAGGTCGCCGGGGCCGTCCCCGCCGTTCTCCGTGCCGTCCCGCGGGCGTTCGACGGGCAGCGCCAGGCGATCACCGAGGAACAGGGCCGTCAGCGACGCGGTGTTGCGACCGAGCGAGGTCGGGCGGTCGTCGTCGGACCGGCCCACCCCGCCGGGCACGACCACCACATCGTGCTCGGCCAGGGCGGACGCGAACGCGCGGGCCGAAACCCGCCGGGGCTCGGCGTCGAGGGCGTGGCCGCGTGTGGCGGGCCACAACTCGGGACCCGCCGGGCCGGCCTTGAGGCCGGCGTCGGAGAGCACGCCGGAGAAGACGGCCGCCTGATCGATCGCGCCCGAGGCCAGGGCGGCCGCACGGTCCAAGGGTTCGGCCGTCGCACCGAGACGGTTGGCGTTCGCCAGATCCCGGTCCGCGCGGTCGGACGGCGTGGCAATCACCGCGATGACGCCCCGCCCCTTGGCCAGGCACATCTGGACCTGGGCGATGGCGACGCCCGCGCCCGCGAGGGAGCGGGTCTCGAGCCCGGTGAGGTCCAGTATGACGGCGTTGTGGAGTGCCATGGGGTCGTCGCTTTCCTTGGGGTTGTCCGGGGGTGTTCCGGGATTGAAACGGTGGGATGGTCGTGCGGGTTCGTGGGCGGGAGTGTCTTGTTTGAAGATGAACACGCGCGTGATGCCGGGATGAAAAAGAAAAAACCACCGGGGTTCCGGTGGCTGGCCTTGGGATCTTCGTTTTCGGTCGGAGCTTTTTAGTCGCTCGTCCCATCCACGCCCGGCCAGCCACTGAGATGCATGCAGACAACGTTCATCCAACCCTGGATGAGTTTGGTCTGCGAGCAAATAAGCTGGGTGGTGGTGTGGGTCATGGGTCTTCAGAAAACAGGTTCGGTGCGGGAACTATTCCCGGATGCACCATACGGTACGAGATTCGCCCGCCGTGTCAAGACGGTTCGACCCTGTTTCGGCATTTTGACCGGATCTCTACAATCCCCGCGTGACCGAGCCAACGGACAACCCGCCCCCCGCCAAGCCCGGACCGGAGCCGGGCGGTGGGCCGGCCGGGCGCGGGCGGTCAGCGTCCCGTGATCGGGCGGAAGAGCCCCTGGGCGTGCTCCTGGGCCGGTCCATGCCGTCCGAACGGCCGCGTCTGCGGGCGAGGCTCCGCGGGCTGGAAAAGCGTGGCAGCGGCGGTCGGGCCGAGGCGGCGCTGCGGGTTGACCTCGTCCGGTCCGCGGAGCGGTTCGAGGCACGCAAGGCGGCCGTTCCGTCGGTGTCGTACCCGCCGGACCTGCCGGTCTCGCAGCGCCGCGACGACCTGCTCGCCGCGATCCGCGACCACCAGGTGGTCATCGTCTGCGGCGAGACCGGTTCCGGGAAGACCACCCAGCTGCCCAAGGTGTGCCTCGAGTTGGGCCGCGGGGTGGGGGGCACGATCGGCCACACCCAGCCCCGGCGCATCGCGGCGCGGACGGTGGCGTTGCGCGTGGCCGAGGAACTCGACGCGCCCGGCATCGTCGCGTCCAAGATGCGGTTCGACGACCGCACCGACGACCGCACGATGATCAAGGTGATGACCGACGGCGTGCTGCTCGCCGAGACGAGGGCGGACCCGCGTCTGAACCAGTACGACACTATCATCATCGACGAGGCGCACGAGCGGTCGCTGAACATCGACTTCCTGCTCGGCTTCCTCAAGCGGCTGCTGCCCCGGCGCCCGGATCTGAAGCTGATCATCACGTCGGCCACGATCGACGCCGGGCGATTCGCGGAGCACTTCGCCGGGCCGGATGGTCCGGCGCCGGTGCTGGAGATCACCGGCCGGACCTACCCGGTCGAGGTGCGGTACGAGCGCCCCGATCCCGACACGCCCGCCGAGGACTTCGCAGCCGACGCCGCGGTGCGGCTGATCCACGAGGGACGGTCGGACGTGCTCGTCTTCATGCCCGGCGAGCGCGAGATCCGGCTGACGGCGCACGCCCTGCGCCACCACCCGCTGCTGCCCGAACAGGCCGAGATCGTGCCGCTCTACGCCCGGCTGTCTTCCCAGGAGCAACAGCGCGCCTTCCGCCCCACGGGCCGGCCCCGGGTCGTCATCGCCACCAACGTGGCGGAGACCTCGATCACGGTCCCGAACATCCGCGCGGTCGTCGATCCGGGCACGGCCCGGGTCAAGCGGTACAACGCCCGGGCCAAGATCGATCAGTTGCTGGTCGAGCCGGTCTCGCAGGCCTCCGCGAACCAGCGGGCGGGACGCTGCGGGCGTATCGCCCCGGGCGTGTGCGTGCGCCTGTACGAGGAATCGGACTTCGTCGGGCGGGACCCGTTCACGCCGCCGGAACTGCTGCGCAGCGACCTGGCGGGCGTGATCCTGCAGATGATCGACCTGGGCCTGGGCGAGCCGACGGAGTTCCCCTTCCTCGACGCGCCCGTGTCATCCCGGTGGCGGGACGGCTACGACACGCTTCGGGAGCTGGCGGCCATCGGCGACGACGGCCGGCTGACAGATACGGGCAAGCGCATGGCCCGCCTGCCGGTGGACCCGCGGATCGCCCGCATGATCCTGGCCGGGCAGGACGCGCACTGCCTGCACGCCGTGCTGGTGATCGCGGCGGCGATGTCGGTGCAGGACCCCCGCGTCCGGCCGCACGAGAAACGGGAGGCCGCGGACCAGGCGCACGCCCGGTTCCGCGTTCAGGGTTCGGACTTCCTGACGTTGCGGGCGATCTGGGACTTCTACCACGACCAGCAGAAAGCCCTGACCCGCCGCAAGCTCGGACGCGAGTGCGAGAAGAACTACCTCTCGGCGCGCCGGATCGACGAGTGGCGTGAGGTGTTCCGGCAGATCTCACGGCTGTGCCGGGAGATGGGCTTCGACGTCTCCCCCCGCCACGCGCCGCCGGACGATGTGCACCGGGCGATCCTGACGGGCCTGCTGATCAATGTCGGACGCAAGGGCGAGGAGCGGGAGTACCAGGGAACCCGGGGAACCCGGTTCGCGATGGCGCCCGGATCGGCCTGCTCGGATCCCAAGCCCAAGTGGGTCATGGGCGGCGAGATCGTGCGGACCACCCGTGTGTTCGCCCGGACGGTGGCGTCCGTCAAGCCCGAGTGGATCGAACGCGCGGCCGAGCACCTGATCAAGCGGACGTACTCCGACCCGCGTTGGGACGAGAGCACGCAGCGCGTGCTCGCCGACGAGAAGGTGGTCTTCGAGGGGCTCGAGCTGGTGCCCAAGCGGGCGGTCCACTACGGCCCGATCGACCCGGTCGAGTCCCGGCGGATCTTCATCCACCACGCGTTGGTCGAGGGTGAACTGCCGACGCGCTCGCGCGGCGTTCGCGCTAACCGCGAGCTCGAGGCCGAGCTGCAGACGCTGGCCGCCAAGGCTCGGCGGGCGGACTTCGTCGCCGAATCCGAGGCCCGGTTCGCGTTCTACGACGCCCGCCTGCCGGCGGACGTTTACTCGGGTCGTTCGTTCGAGCGGTGGGCGGTCAAGGCCGAGTCGCGGGACGCGGGCGTGCTGCGGATGCGCGAGGAGGACCTGCTGCTCGCACGGCCCGGGGGCCTCACGCCCGAGGCGTTTCCCGACGAGGCCGAGGTGTTCGGCACGCGGCTCCGCATCTCATACGCGCTGTCGCCGGGCCGGGACGACGACGGCGCCACGGTGCGACTGACGCCCGAGGAGCTTCACCGCGTCACCCCCGACCGCGCCGAGTGGCTGGTGCCCGGCTTCGTCCCGATGCGGGTGCGGGCGCTGGTCCGCACGCTCCCCAAGGACCTGCGCCGGCGCTTCGATCTGGAGACCCTGGCCGACCGCGTCGCGGGACGCATGCGACCCGACGAAGGCTCGGTGATCCATCAGGTCGCCCGCCAGGTCGCGGCCGAGGCGGGCGTGGCGGTGCGGGCCGAGCAACTCCGCGAGGACGCGGTGGCCGAGCACCTGCGGCCGCGGTTCGAGGTGGTCGACGCCGACGGCACGGTGCTCGACGCGGGCCGCGATCTGGCCGCGCTGCGAACCAAGTTCGAGGCGGCCGCGCACGCGGCGGTCAGGTCGGTCTCGGGCGGGCACGAAATCGAGGAGGTCACCCCCGAGTCGTTCGACCGCCTGCCCGAGTCGGTCGAGATCGACCGCGTCGGCGGCCGGCGGGTGGTTGGGTTTCCGGCCCTCGTGCTCGAGGGCCGCAAGGTGGCGATGCGCGTGCGGGCCACGCCGTGGGTGGCCGAGCGCGAGACAAGGGTGGGCCTGGGCGGCCTTTTTGGGCAGGTGCTCCGCAAGGAAATCAAGATCCGCGTCCGTCAGTTGCCGGGGTTCGAGCGGCTCGCGATGGTCGCGGGCGTGCTGGGCATGAGCGACCGGATCGAGTCGGTCGTGCTCACGCGTGCGGGCATGGTGCTGTGCGTGGACGACCGCCCGCCGGTGCGCACGCGGGACGAGTTTCGAGCACGGTGCGAGGGCGCGTGGGACCGCGGCGTGCCGGTGACGCAGGAGCTGATCGGCGTGCTCACCCAGAGCATGGACGGCATCGTGCGGTTGCGGGCCCGGCTCGAGCAGGGCCTGCCCGAGCCGTGGCGTCACGCCTCGATCGACATCGCCCAGCAGCTCCGGCTGCTGACCCCCGACGGCTGGGAGACCAGCGTGCCGACCCGCTGGTTGCGTTGCTACCCGCGCTACCTCAGGGCGATCGAGATCCGGCTGGACCGGCTGCGATCGATCGGCCCGGCACGGGACCTCGAACAGACGCGCGAGATGCACGCGTGGCTGGAGAAACTGGTCGCGCTGGCCAGGGCGGGTGTCGAGGAATCGCCCGCGGCCGACGGCTTCGAGGAACTCCGCTGGATGGTCGAAGAGTACCGCGTGGCGACTTTCGCGCAGGAGCTGGGGACCTCGGTCAAGGTGTCCCAACGCCGCCTGGAGGACCTGCACGAACGGGTCTGTTCGCGCAGGGTGACGGCGGGCGCCACCTCATAGAGGCTACGCCCGCCGTCGGGGGGGGGGCTTGGGATGTCGCTCAAGGCTCAATCGTCGCCGAGTGCCCGGAGCGTTCCGAGGACGGCCTTCGCGGGAGCCCGCTTGGTGTAGTCCTCTTCGGTCCAAGCATAGCGGACGATTCCGTCTTTGTCGAGCACGAACGTCGCGGGGATCGGCAACTGCCAGCGTTGCGACCCGTTCGACCGCGCCACATCGATGCCGTACCCGCGGTACTTCTCGATCGTGGCGTCGTCGAGGGTGAACATGAGGCCGAGCCGGTCGGCTAGGCGGTTCTCCGAGTCGACGAGCAGTTCGTAGGAGAGGCCGAGCCGCTCGCGGAGGTCGATCGCCTGATCGGGGGTCTCCGGTGAGAGGGCCAGCACCGTCGCGCCGAGCTTGTTGATCTCCGCGACCGACTCCTCCACGGAGCCGAGCGCCTTCACGCAGTACGGGCACCAGCTGCCCCGGTAAAAAGTGACAACAACCGGGCCCCTGGCCAACTGATCGGCCAGAACCACGGGCTTTCCCTCGGCATCGAAGAGCGTGAAGGCGGGCATGCGCTCGCCGACACCCAGGGGCTTGTCACGCCTGGCCGGTGTCTCCGAGGTCTCGGTGGTTTGCGGGTTGCCCCGGGCCGAGTTCGGCTCGGCGGCGGTGGCCGCGCCGGAGGTTAGCAGGAGCGAGGCGAGGCCGATGGACGCGATGGTGTGGATCATGACCCCCTCAACGGGGCGCGAACGGCGGGTATTCCGTTGGACGGTTCACCCCTTCGGATTCTTGCCGCCCCGTCCGCCCGACTGCTCGCCCCGGGCAAACAGGTTCCCCAGCCCGTCGATCAAAATGGGGTGGTGTCCCCCTGTTTGTTCGCCCTCGCCGGGGATCAACTCGCAGGTCCGACTCCCGCCCTTGCGTCCCCCGGATTGCTCCCCGCCCTCCGCGGGCGTGCCGCTCAGGAGCAGGGCCGCACCGGCGATCAGGGCGAGCGGCAGCCGGATGGAACCGCCCAACGCCTCGGCGGCGTGGCGTTTGGCGCGCGAACGCATCTGCTGAACCGTGTTCTCCTTGATCAGCCCGGCGTCCACCCGGGCGATCAGCCGGTCGTCTTCGCGCCGGGTCACGCCCAGGGCCATCGCCGCCCGCCGGCGGTCCGACCGGTCGGGCATCGACGCGGCCAGTTTCTGGCGGACGCCCTCGGGCAGCGCGGCCCGCACCCTCGCGAGGGCGTCATCGATCGCCTCGCGGTCCTCGATCTCGGCGTCGGAGCGACGCGTGACCGAGAGGTGCTCGACCCGCGACAGCTCCGTGGGGGCCTCACGCTGGAGGTTCCGCCAGTGCTTGCGGGCCAGGGCCATGTACGCCCAGCGTGCGAGGGTGGGGGCGTGCGTGGTCAGCCGTTCGACGGCCAGGTCCACCCCGGGGTCGTCGTGGAAGGTGGGGAACGCGGACTTCTCGAGCATCCGCCAGACGCGGGTGTGCACCCACGCGGCCATGTCGCCCGGGTCCATCGTGTTCTCGGCGTGCAGATGCGAGACGCGCCGGCAGGCACCCTCGACGACCGGGCGCACCTCGCGGTCGTACCGGTCCCAGAAACGTTTCTGATCGCAGGCGTTCACGCGGCACCCCCGTCTTCGTTCTGGCTCGAGCGTGACTCCCAGGCCGCGAACAGCGCGTCGAGCGACGGCAGCTGGCCCCGCAGCGTGCGGGTGCCCGGGTCGAACGCGAGGTAGGCCGACAGCTCGGAACCGTCACCGAGCAGGCCCGGCGATTCGAACATGGCGCGGAAGATGGCGTCGGCCTCGTCGCGGTGACCGGCGCGGAACAGCGCCTGGGCGCCGGTGATCAGCACCGGCACGGAGCGGGGGTTCGCCTCGATCGCTTCGAGGAAGTACCCCACGGCCAGTTCCGCATCGCCCAGTCGCAGGCAGCGATCGGCCAGATTGCCCAGCGAGATCTCCCGCCGGCGCGGCGTGTCGGCGTACTTCAGGGCGGTCAGTTCCGTGCGGACCGCGTCCCGGACCCGGCCCATCGCGCTCAGTGCCAGCGCCCGCTGGTTCGGGCGCGACCACGCCGGGTTGGGGTGGTCATCACCGTCCGTCTCGTCGTACCGCCGGAGCAGCGCGAACAGAGCGTCCGTGTACTCGGCCGCGGTCCGGACGTCCCGTCGCTCGTTGGCCTCGTGGAGGGCGTTGCAGGCGTCCATGATGGCGGCCTCGATGGGGGACAACTCGCCCGGGTTGGAGGCGGTGACGATCGTGGCCTCGGTGGACGCGGCGCGGGCGGCGGGGGTGGTCTGATCTGGTCGGCCGGTCATGCCTGTCTCCTCATCGGACCGGGCGGGATCGGCGGCGGCGCCCTCCGTGGTCCTCTGTTGATCTACCCGCACCAACATCGATCCGCTGACATTTGCTTGGCGGTTCAGGAAATTTTCTTGCGGGAACCCGCCCGGAACGGCCCGCAGGGGCGTTCAGGCATCCCCGAAGGCGGCCGGGGACGGCAGCCCGGTCGGGCGAGGGCCGGGCGGGGCGGTGAACCGGCGCCGGGTGATGGGCACCCGGCACAAGGAGAACCGTCATGAGAAATCGACCCAAGTTGATGCTGTTGGGCGCCGCCCTCTGCGGGATCGGGCTGTCCGCCCCGCCGGCGCTCGCCTCGGGCGTGCGGGTGTACAACACCCACGGGCTCGTGTCCGTCGGCGGGCTGCAGGCGTGCCAGTCCTACGGGTTCGGCCTGGCCGGCACCCTCTCGATCAACGGCTGCCGTACGTCTATCCGGTCCGGACCCGGCGTGGACGCCGAGATCGCGCTGGCCTTCCGACGGGCGGGCTACGACGCCGTGTGCAGCCAGGGGCGCGTGGTTGTCCGCTTCGGCCACCGGCGTCCGTCGCTGGGATGGCTCGATCGGGATTTCACGGCGCGGTTCGGCTGGGACCGCAACTGCCTGGTCATCACCACGGCCCAGAAGCGGTGCAACGCGTGCAGCGCCTGCCGCCCGCCGGTCTACCGCGACACCTGCCGCCCCGCGCCCGTCTGCCCGCCCCCTCGCGTGACAAGCGTGCGGGACCATGATCGCGCCTGGGGCGTCCGCTGGTCCTCCCGGCGTTGGTGCCGCTGACAGCACGCCCGGACGCCCCGAACGGCGTCCGGGTGTTTCGCGAGCGGTGCCGGACCGCACGCGGCGAGCCCGGCGAACCGTCGGACCGGCACCGATCGTTCCGCCGGTTCAGGGCTGCTTGGCGCCCGTGTGCGGCTCGTAGTGCATGGTCTGGCGGATCGAGTTGTCGTCGTTCATGATCAGCACCGTGGGGCGATTCTCGGCGTACTGCGCGTCGGTGAGCAGCCCGAAGTGCATGATGATGATCTTGTCCCCCGCCTCGACGAGGTGGGCGGCGGCGCCGTTGAGCTCGATGACGCCCGAGCCCGGCTCGCCCCGGAAGATGTAGGTCTCCAACCGGTTGCCGTTGCGACAGTTGGAGATCAGCACCTTGTCGTTGACGCGCATGCCGCACGCGTCGAGCAGATCGGCGTCGATCGTGATCGAGCCGATGTAGTGGGGTTTGGCCCCGGTCACGGTGGCCATGTGGATCTTGCTGTGCAGCACTTCTCGGAGCATCGTCGTTCCCGTGTTTGAATCCGCCGGAGGGAGAAATACTAGCGGCCCCCTGCGTGATCATCGATGCGGTACGATCCCGGGGGTCCTCCCCCCGGATTCTCGCCGGTTTTATCCTCAAAGGAGCCGCCCACATGTCCCAGTCCGTCCGTATCGCCGTTATCTCCGGGAGCCTGCGAAAGGGCTCGTACAACACGAAGCTCGCCCGGTACGTCGCGGGGCGGATCAAGGGTCCCGGGGTGGAGATCGACGAGATCTCGCTGCTCGAACTCGACCTTCCGATGATGAACGAGGATCTCGAGAAAGAGCAGGGCCATTCCGCGGCCGTGCTGGACCTGAAGAAGCGGCTGATCGCCGCCGACGGCGTGCTCTACGCCTCCCCGGAGTACAACGGGTCGCTGTCGCCCGCGCTCAAAAACGCCATCGACTGGGCGAGCCGCCCGCGCGAGGGCGAGAAGCAACTCGAGGCATTCAAGGGCAAGACGGCGGGGCTGCTCGGGGCATCGCCGGGCAAGCTGGGCGGCCTCCGCGGCCTGCGTCACCTCCGCACGATCCTCTCGGGCATCGGCACCCACGTCGTGCCGACCGAGTTCGCCCTCTCCGGGGCGCACGAAGCGTTCGACGCCGACGGCAACATCAAGGATGCGAACACGGCAAAGATGGCGATCGCCGTCGGCGAGTCTCTGGTCAAGACGGCCCGCGCAATCAAGATCGCCGGCTGAATCCGACACGAGCCACGAAAGGAGAACAAACATGACCAAGGTCGGTGTCATTTTGTCCGGTTGCGGCTATCTCGACGGGGCCGAGATCCACGAGGCGACCAGCGTGCTGATCGCGCTGGCACAGCACCGTGTCGCGTACCGCTGTCTGGCCCCCAGGAAGCCGTTCGTGGTGGTCAATCACCTCACCGGCGAGTCGACAAACGAACGCCGCGACGTCCTGACCGAGGCCGCCCGGATCGCCCGCGGCGCGATCGACGACCTTACCGCGGTTCATGGCGCAGACTTTGACGCGTTGATCCTGCCCGGCGGATTCGGGGCCGCCAAGAACCTGTGCGACTTCGCGTCCAATGGCCCCGATTGCGACGTCGATCCCGAGGTCGGGCGTGTGCTGCGCGAGGCCCACGCGGCCGGGCGGCCCATCGGCTTCGCGTGCATCGCGCCGGCGCTGGGTGCCCGCGTGTTCGGCAAGGAGAAGCCCGTCCTGACCATCGGCCATGACTCCGGCACCGCCGAGGCGATCGAGAAAACCGGCGCGACCCACCGGGCCGTCTCCGTCACCGAGATCGTGGCCGACGAATCGAACGGATTCGTGTCCACGCCGGCCTACATGGAAGACGCGAACCCCGCCGAGGTGTTCGAGGGCATCTCCAAGATGGTTGGCAAGGTGCTGGAAATGGTCGGTGCGCCGGCCAGGTCCTGATCAGGCCTCCGCGTCGAACACGACCGTGCCGCCGCAGAGGACCAGATCGGCGTGGCGTCCGCCGAACTCGTAGCCGAGTTGGCGTTCGTCGGTGTGGCGGAGCAGCACGAGGTCGGCCCGGTGGCCCGGCTCGATGGTGCCCAGATTGTCAAAGCCGAGCAGCGTGGCCGCGTTGACGGTGCAGGCGGTGATCGCCTCCGCCGCGGTGACGCCCAGATGGCGGACCGCCAGCGCGATCGCCATCGGTACCGACAGGCACGGCGCCGAACCCGGGTTGGCGTTGGTCGCGATCGCAAGGGCACCGCCCGCGTCGATGAACCCGCGTCCGTCGGCGTACCGCCCGTCCACGTGGAAGCCCGAGCACGGCAGCATCACGCCCATGGTCTCCGAATCGGCCAGGCGTGCGAGCGCGTCGGGGCTTGTCGCCTCAAGGTGATCCACCGACACGGCCCCGAGCCCGATCGCCGCGTCGAGCATGCCGAGTTCATTGAACTGGTCGGCATGGATCCGTAGCGGGTGTTCGAGCGCGGCGGCCGCTTCGAAGAGCCGGACGGTCTCGTCGAGCGACCAGGCCCCCTGCTCGCAGTACGCGTCGATGGTGCAGCCGGGGAACTCCGCGTGGACTGCGGGCAGCGTCTCGCGGATCGTCCGATCAACAAAGCCGGGCGTATCGGGGTCCTTGGCATGGCCGATGCACGCCGTCATCCGCACCCGCCCCGGCCAGCGCGACGCGGCGTCGGCGATGGCCCGGAGCATCTTCAACTCATCCTGGGTGCTCAGCCCGTACCCGGACTTGACCTCGCACGCGGTGGTCCCCTCGGCCAGCATCGCGTTCAGACGGCCGAGCAGGGTGTCGGCGAGCTCCTGCCGCGACGCCGCCCGCACCGCGCGGACCGTGGACATGATGCCCCCGCCGGACGCGAGAATCTCCAGATAGGTTGCGCCTTGCTGCTTTCGTTCCCACTCGTCGAGCCGGTCGCCCGCCCAGCACGCGTGGGTGTGGCAATCGACGAACGCGGGCATCAGCACGCGCCCGCGTGCGTCGATGACGCGGGTGCCGGGCTCCGGCTCCAGCGACGGGCCGATCGCCTGCACGGACCCGTTGTGGATCAGCACGTCGTCACCGGCGAGCGCGGAAAGCTCGGCGGCCTCTGCCCGACGTCGGGGCCGGCAGCCCTCCGCGAGGGTGAGCACGCGGGCGTTGCGGATCAGGATCGGGTGGGTCAAGTCGGTCGCTCCGCGAAGGCCCGCAGGAAGGTCAGCAGCAGGTGGGCGGCCAGCCGCGCGGTCCGGCCGGCGGGATCGTTGGGCGGGCTCAGTTCCATGATGTCAAAGCAGCGGACACGCGGGTTTCGTCCGGCCGCCGCGACCCACGCTTCGGCTAGCCCGGGCGACCAGCCGCACGGGTTCGTCGCGCTGACCCCCGGCGCGAAGGCCTGATCGATCACATCCAGATCGAGCGAGACGAAGGTGTCCTGCATCGGCCAGGGATCGTCCGGCAGCAGGTCGGAAAGGTGCCCCCCGTGGGCCTGGAACCAGCGGACATGCGCCAGGCTGTTGGCGAACGGCTGGAAGCCGTGGATGGTCAGCGCGTTGGCGTGCCCGCCTTCGACCAGTCGTCGGAATGGCATGCCGGATCCTTCCTCCTCCCGCACGTCGAGGTGCGGGTCGAAGTAGACCCCGTGCATGGGCTGGTGCTTCGACGCCACCGCGCGCACGAAAGGGAACGTCAGGTCGTGCCCGCCGCCGATGCCGATCGGGAACAATCCGAGTTCCACGATCGCGTGGACCGATTCGGTGACACGCCGGTGCGTCTCGTTCAGATCGCCCGGCTCCACGACCACGTCCCCCGCGTCGAACACGCGGGGCCAGACCCAGCCGGATGGTTCGCAGACGCCGTACCGCGCCAGGGCGGCCCGAAGGGCGGTGGGGCCCTCGGCCGCGCCGGGACGCCCGTGGTTCAGACGCACGCCGGTATCGTCCGGCAGGCCGATCAACGCGATCCGGCAGCCCTCGGGGGTATCGCGATCGAGACCCGCCGCGAATCGGGAGGGCGCGATGCCCGAGGGCCAGACGCCGGGTTGGGTGTGGGGGATCGTCACGCCCTAAGTATCACGCGCATCGCCCCCGCGTGCCAGTTGGTCCATCTGATGCACCAGATCGGGCAGAATCGCCCCCGATCGGCCCTTGAGGGTGACATCCACCGATGGTGAGTTCGCGGTGGGGTCCTTGTTGATCTCCACGGTCCGGGCCCCCGCGGCCCGGGCCACCTCGATGAACCCCGCGGCCGGGTACACGGTCGCGCTCGTCCCGATCGAGAAGAACAGGTCACAGCGGGCCAACGCCTCGAACGAAGCCTCGAGCGCTTCCTGCGGCAGCATCTCGCCGAACCAGACCACGCACGGGCGCATGAATCCGCCGTGCTCCGACGGCACCGGGAACCGGTCGAAGCGGATCTCGGAGAGGGGCTTCTCGTAGCCCGTGCAAGTGCACCGCCAGCGGTGGATGCTCCCGTGGATCTCCACCACACGACGGGAACCCGCCCGCTGGTGCAGCCCGTCGATATTCTGCGTGATCAGCGTGAACGGGGGCGGGTTGTCGGGCATCCGCGCACACAGCGTGCGTTCGAGCAGCGCGAGCGCGTCATGCCCCGGGTTTGGCCGCACGTCCCGGGCCTTCGTGAACCGCCAGTGGTACCACCGCGTCACCAGTTCCGGGTCGCGTTCGAACGCCTCGATCGTGGCCAGGTCCATCGGGTCGTACTTCGACCACAGGCCCTCTTCGGGGTCCCGGAACGTGGTCAGCCCGCTCTCGGCCGACACGCCCGCCCCGGTGAGCACCACGACCGAGCGAGCCTCGGCGAGCCATCGGGCAACCCGGTCGATGGACGCTTCGCCCGGCATCACTCGTCTTCCGAGGGCCACCCGATGACGGCCCACACCGGGAAGTGATCCGACGGGTACCGACCCTTGGTATTCGTCCGATCGATGTCCGCGTCCAGCACACGAATGCCTTCGCTGACGAGGATCGCGTCGATCCGCTCGCCTTCGCGGTCACCCCGGAAGGCGTTGAAGGTGCCCGCCCGGGGTTCGTCCGGATGGATCACGCGGTACGTATCGATCAGCCCGGGCCCGGCGGCATCGCCGCCCCGCTCGGTCAGGAACGTCATCGCCGGGTTGGCTTCGCCGGCGTTGAAGTCGCCCATCAGGACGACCGGGTCGGCGTGCTCGCGTACGGCGATCCGTTCGGCGATCAACCGGGCGCTGCGTTCCCGCGACGGCTGGGACTGGTGATCGAAGTGCGTGTTGAACACATACAACGCCCGGCCGGACGCACGCTCGATCAGGCGGGCCCACGTGCAGATCCGTGTGATCCCGTTGCCCCAGGTCGCCGAGGCGATCACATCCGGCGTGTCGGACAGCCAGAACGTGCCCGAGGCGTCCACGGCGAACCGATCCGTGCGGTAGAGAATCGCGGAGAACTCGCCCTTGGTCCGGCCGTCGTCCCGGCCGACGCCGACCACGCCGTATTGAGCGTGGGCGTTGGTGATCGCGTCGATCTGAAACCCCAGCGCCTCCTGCACGCCCACGACATCGGCCTGCCGCTGCTCGAAGACGCCGAGAGCGAGGTCCTCACGCAGCGGCCAACGGTCGCCTCCGTCGTTCGCGGTGCCGTACCGGATGTTGAAACTCATCACCGACACCGACGCATGGTCATGGGACAACGCGGGCGACGAAACCATGATGGAAAGCAGGGCCGCGAGCAGTGGTCTGAGCATGCCCGATCATTGGCACGGCCCGAACCCGAGACAGGTATGCTTGCCCATGCCCCGCACCTTTCTCACCGCCGAATGGCGGGACCTGATCATCGCCAGCTACGCGGTGGACCCGGCCCTGCTCGCCACGCGGCTGCCGCCCGGGTTGGAACTCGATCTGTTCGAGGGCAGCGCGGTGTGCAGCCTCGTGGGGTTCCGCTTCCTCAACACACGGGTGCTCGGGGTGCGATGGCCGGGATATATCAACTTCCCGGAAATCAACCTGCGGTTCTACGTCCGGGAACAGAACAGCGACCGGCGTGGCGTTGTGTTCGTGCGGGAACTGGTCCGCAGCCGAGCCGTCGCCTCCATCGCCAGAACCCTTTACAACGAGCCGTACGTCAAAGCGCAGATCTCCGAATGGGTCGTTCCCACCGGGGACAAGTTGCGGGTGGAGTACGGGTTCGGATTCGCCGCCGGCGTCGGCCGCATGGCGGTGGAAGCGGACGCGGCGGCCGCCGTCCCACCCGAGGACACCGCCGAGCACTGGTTCAAGGAACATCAGTGGGGCTACGGCGTCACACGCCGCGGACGTCCACTCCGCTACGAGGTCCGCCACCCGGTCTGGGCGTGCCACCGCGTGCGCTCGGCGGTGATCGAGGTTGACTGGACCAAGGCGTACGGCCCCGAGTGGGCTCCGCTGGCGGCTTTGCAACCCATCAGCGTGGTGCTCGCTCAAGGGTCAACCATCGGGGTCCTCGGGGCGACAAGTCTGCAAGTTGATCCTCCCGGAGCCGCATTCGGGGCTTGACATATTCCAAAAGAGGAATATATTGTGCCCGTGCCCGCGTTCGATCCCACCACGGATGTCTTTGAGGCCATCGCCGAGCCGAGGCGACGGGCGATCATCCAGTTGCTCGCCAGCGAAGGCGAGCAGGGCGTGGGAGCCATCGTTTCAGCGATCGGATCGCCCCAGCCCGCGGTCTCCAAGCAGCTCGCGGTGCTCCGCGACGCGGGCGTGGTGGCGGTGCGGCGCCGGGGACGCGAGCGCCTGTACCGTCTCGAAGCCGAGGGTCTCCGGTCGGTGCACGAATGGGCCGGCATGTTCGAGCGGCTCTGGACGCACAAAGCAGACCGCATCGCCCGCCGGGCGGAAGCAACGCATAGGCGATCCGCAGCGCAGCCGCGGAGCCAACAGCAAAGCAAGGAAGAGCAGACCGGATGACGCACGCCACCACCCAGGAAATCGCACAGTTCAACGTCCTTCTGGAAGTCACCATCTCCGCCCCGATCGCGACCGTGTTCGAATCGGTCCTCGCGGAAATGGGCCCTGAGGGAGAGATGCCGGACGGCACATCTTTCCCGATGGTGCTCGAGCCATGGCCCGGGGGGCGGTGGTACCGAGATCTGGGCGATAACGCCGGGCATTGGTGGGGGACCATCCAGGTCATCAAGCCCCCGACGCTGCTCGAGATTGCCGGCCCGATGTTCATGTCCTTCCCGGTCAGTTCGCACATGCAGTACCGTCTCAAGGCGCAGGGCGCTTCGACGCTCCTCACGATCACCCACCGGGCGGTCGGGCTCATTCCAGAGGAACACCGCCAAGGCGTCTCGGAAGGCTGGGCGTTCGCGATCGACCGCATCCGCACTATCGCCGAAGCACGCCGTTCGGGCTGAACTCGCGTTTACGCTCCCGGCTTTATCCAGGCCCGGACCGGCCCATGTCCAGGAGACCCGCGTTGGAACCGCTCGTCATTACCAAAGAACACGAATGGCTGAACAGATTCCTCGGAGACTGGTCCTACGACCAGATGTGCCCCACCGGGGTCGGGGGTGAGATGTTCCGCCTCTCGGGCACCGAACACGTCCGGTCCATCGGCGGCGTCTGGATCCACGGCGAAGGTCGCGCCACCATGCCCGACGGATCACCCATGACCACCATCAACATTGTCGGCTACGACACGGCAAAGAAGCAGTACGTCGGGGCGTGGACCGGCTCGATGATGACCCATATGTTCGTCTACCAAGGATGGGTCGAGACGGACGGCCGGACGCTAGTCCTCGAGTCTATCGGCCCGTGCATGACGGACGCGACCAAGCAACGCAGGTACCGCGACATCACCGAGTTCGTCGACGACGATCACCGCGCATTCCGGACCGAGATGCTCGGAGACGACGGAAAGTGGTCGAAGTTCATGAGCATGGACATGCGCCGGATCCGCGCCCGGGGGTAGGGCGTACGCCGGGATCGCCGTCACCCCATCGGGATGTCCACACGCTGCTCCCGCCCGCATCGCTGAGCATCGGCGTAGCCCGCGTCGGCGTGACGGAAGATGCCCATCATCGGATCATTTCGCAGCACCCGCGCCAGCCGTTCCGCGGCCTCGGCCGTGCCGTCCGCGACGATCACCTGGCCCGCGTGCTGGCTGAATCCGATGCCCACGCCGCCGCCGTGGTGGAAGCTCACCCAGCTCGCCCCGCTGGCGATGTTGACCGCGAAGTTGAGAATCGCCCAGTCCGACACGGCGTCGGTGCCGTCCTTCATCGACTCCGTCTCACGGTTCGGGCTCGCCACCGAGCCGCAATCGAGGTGGTCCCGCCCGATCACGATCGGGGCGGCCAGGTCGCCCGAGGCGACCATCTCGTTGAACAGCAGGCCCGCCCGGTCGCGCTCGCCGAGCCCGAACCAGCAGATCCGCGCCGGGAGCCCCTGGAACGCGAACCGGGGCTCGCAGCTGGCAAAGTCGCCCGAGAGCAGGGCCTCGGGTTTCTTGTGGCAGCCAAGGATCCACTGGTGCAGCCGCTCGTTGAAACCCCCGGCGTCGCGGGGGAACAGTCTCAGCAGCGCCAGATCGGTCTTGTAGATGTCCGCCGGATTGCCCGAGAGCGCGGCCCAGCGGAACGGCCCGCGTCCCAGGCAGAACTGCGGCCGGATGTACGCCGGCACGAACCCCGGGAACGCGAACGCGTCGGCGAACCCCTGGTCCTTGGCGCGCTGGCGGATATTGTTGCCGTAATCAAAGGTCTTGGCGCCCCGCTTCTGGAGCGCCACCATCGCCTCGACGTGCCGACGCATCGACGCGAGCGACCGCTTCTGATAGTCCGCGCTGTCCGCCTCTCTCGCCTCAGCCGCCTGCCCGAAGTCGTACTCGACCGGGCAATAGCCCTGCAGCGGGTCGTGCGCGCTCGTCTGGTCGGTCAGCACGTCGGGCGTGATCCCCCGCTCGATCAGCCGCTCAAGCAGCGTCACGGCGTTGCCCGTCCAGCCGACCGAGACGCCCGCCTTCTGCTCCTTGAGTTCGAGCGCCCGGTCGATGGCCGCGTCGAGGTCGCCGACCATCTCGTCCAGGTAACGGTCGTCGAGCCGCCGTTTCAGGCGGGTGCGGTCCACGTCCGCGATCAGGCACGCCCCGTAGTTGAGCGTGACCGACAGCGGCTGCGCCCCGCCCATCCCGCCGCAACCCCCGGTGACCGTCAGCGTCCCGGCCAGCGTCCCCCCGAAGTGCATCCGGGCGCACTCGGCAAAGGTCTCGAACGTCCCCTGCAGGATGCCCTGCGTGCCGATGTAGATCCACGACCCCGCGGTCATCTGGCCGTACATCATCAGGCCCTTGGCCGCCAGCTCGTCGAAGTGCTCCTGCGTGGCCCAGTGGGGGACGAGGTTGGAGTTGGCGATCATCACCCGCGGCGCGTCGGCGTGCGTCCGGATCACGCCCACCGGCTTGCCCGACTGGACCAGCAGCGTCTCGTCCGGCTCCAGGCGCCGCAGCGTGGCGACGATCGCGTCGAACGCGGCCCACGAGCGGGCCGCCTGCCCCCGCCCGCCGTAGACGATCAGCGACTCGGGATGCTCGGCAACCTCCGGATCAAGATTGTTCATCAGCATGCGCAGAGCGGCCTCGGCCTGCCAGGTCTTGCAGGTGCGTCCGGTTCCCCGCGGCGCACGGACCGTTCGGTCTTCAGCGGTGGGGACAAGCGGCGAAGCGCCCGCGGCGGTGGAAGTCATGATCTGGTCCTTTCCCTCAGTATCCCTCGGGGGCATTGTCCGCCGGTCGGCGCGAAAGAGCAAGGCGGATCAGCAATCCCAGTCCGGAGCGGTGAAGTGGCCGGTGCGGATCAGGTCCTCGATGGCCCCGATGTCCGGCGTGGGGCTGCGGTCCTCCGTCAGCACGGGCACGCGGTCGCGGACCGTCGCGATCGTCCGTTCGACGATGTCTCCCGACCGGTGGGGCCGGTGCGCCTCGACCGCCTCGGCCGCGCACAGCAGCTCGATCGCCACCACGCTGCGGCACAACTCCACCGCCCGCGCCGCCTTGGCCGCGCTGCGCGGCCCGAAAGAGTTGTAATCCTCCATCCCCGCGCAGGTCGAGATGTTCGCCACGCTGGCAGGGTTGGCCAGGCCGACCATCTCGTTGCACATCGCCGCCGCCGCGTACTGCACGATCATGTAACCGCTCTGCAGCCCAGGCTTGGGGCTCAGAAACGCCCGCAACTCCGAGTGCGGGTCGAACACGCTGAGCATGTGGTACACCCGCCGCTCGCTGATCCCCGCGATGTGGCTGATCGCGATCGCCAGCATGTCCAGCGGCAGCGCCACCGGCATGCCGTGGAAACATCCCGCCGAGACGATGTCGACCTGGTCCGGGTTCGACGGGTCCCGGTTCATGAAGATCAGCGGGTTGTCCGTCACCGCCCCCAACTCGTCCCGAAGCCGGTGCTCGCAGGCCTCGAACGCGTCCAGAGCCGCCCCCAACACCAGCGGTGCGCACCGGAACGAGTACGGGTCCTGCACCCGCGGGTCGTCCACCGCGTGGGACGTGACGATCGTGCTCCCCGCCAGCAGGCCCCGCAGCGTGGCGGCCACACGGTCGGCCCCCGGCTGGTTGCGGGCCGTGTAGATCCGCGGGTCGAGGAACCCGTGGCTCGCCCGGCTCCCGTCGATGGACATCGCGCAGGCGTGCAGCGCCCCCTTGAACACGCGGTGCAGGTCCACGCAGATCAGCGCCATGCGGGCGCTCATCAGGTGCGTGCCGTTGATCAGCGCCAGGCCCTCTTTCGCGCCCAGCTCCATCGGCTCGAGCCCGACCGCCCGCAGGGCCTCCCCGCCCGGCATCCTCCGCCCCTCAAAGAACGCCTCCCCCTCCCCGATCAGCACCAGCGAGGCATGGGCGAGCGGGGCCAGGTCGCCCGACGCCCCGACCGAGCCCGACTCGGGCACCACCGGCGTGATCCCGGCATTGATGACCGCGATCAAATGCTCGACCAACGCCACCCGCACGCCGGAACGGCCCCGCGCCAGCGAGGCGGCCAGCACCACCATCATGCCGCGGACCACCTCCTCCGGTAGAGGGGCCCCGACCCCCGCCGCGTGCGAGCGGATCAGGTTCCGCTGCAGCGTCGCCAGGTCCTCCCGGTTGATCCGCTTGTTCGAGAGCGACCCAAACCCGGTGTTGATCCCGTAGTGGGGGGCCCCGTCGTCCAGCGTCCGCTCCAGGGCTTCGCGGCAGGCACGGACGCCCTCCGACGCGCTGGGAGATAGCTCCAGGCGGGCGTGGTGACGGGCGGCGTCCACGACCATCCCGGGCGTGAGCGGCGAGGCGGAATCGAGCGTGATTGGATCCATACCCCATTGTTCGCCCCGAAAGTGGTCCGCACCGGCCCGCCGGGTTGACCCGGGGGGGAGGGGGGGTCGTAAGAATCCGTTGCATGAACCCCTCCCCTTCGCCCCGGAATCACTCCCGCCTGATCGAAGCCGAGCAGTGCTCGTCCCGGGTGCTCCTGATCCGTCCCCACGCCTTCGCCCGCAACGAGGCCGCGGCCCGGTCCAACGCCTTCATGCACGACCCCACCGACCCAACCGCCGAGATCGCCCGCCGGGCCCTGGCCGAGTTCGACGGTTTGGCCGGCGCCCTGGCCGACGCGGGCGTCGAGGTTGTCCAGATCGAGGACGACCTCCACCTGCCCGACTCGGTGTTCCCCAACAACTGGATCTCCTACCACGAGCCGGTCGACGCCGCCCCGGTGATCATCACCTACCCCATGGCCACCCCGGCCCGCCGACTGGAGCGCCGAGAGGTGATCATCGACCGGATCCGCGAGCTGACCCCCGGCCACGTCGAGCGCATGGCCCTGGGCGATCTCGAAGCCGGCGGCGAGTTCCTTGAGGGCACCGGCAGCCTCGTGCTCGACCGCCGGGCCGGCGTCGCCTTCGCATGCCGATCGGTCCGCACGACCGATCGCGCGCTCGACCTGTGGGCCGAGGCCACCGGCTACGAGGTGGTCCGGTTCGACGCCGACGACGGCCGCGGGGTGCCGGTGTACCACACCAACGTGCTGATGTCGATCGGCGACCGTTTCGCGGTGATCTGCTCGGACTCGATCCCGGACGCCGCCCAGCGGGCCGGCATCATCGGCAGGCTCCAGGACGCGGGACGGGAGATCGTTGATATTTCCATCACCCAGATGGGCGGGATGTGCGCCAATATCCTCGAACTCCGCGACACCGCCGGCAACCCCCTGGTCGCGATGTCCCGCACCGCGTGGACCTCCTTCACACGCGGGCAACAGGCCGTGCTGACGGAGCTTGCGCGCCCGGTCGTCGCGCCCATCCCGACCATCGAGCAGGTTGGCGGCGGGAGCGTCCGCTGCATGATCGCCGAGATCGGACGTTCGCGCCTCGCGCGTTCTTCATAAAGGCCTTCGCGCACCCGCGTTCCGAACGCGTTCTGAATGCGCGCAACCTTCACGCAAACGGAGCGCACCGTGAACGCGGGCCCGATCGGTCGGTGGGTAGTCTCTGCGGTCATTGGGAACCATCACGCCGCGGAGATACACCACGATGAAGCCTCAAAGTCACCACCACGCACGCCCGATCGGCAGGTCGCACGCCGGATTCACGCTGATCGAACTGCTCGTTGTCATCGCAATCATCGCCCTGCTCATCGGCATCCTGCTGCCCGCCATCGGGCAGGCCCGCAAGACCGCATGGGCGGTCGTCGCGGGAACCAACGCCCGCGGCGTCATGCAGGCCGCGGCCATCTACAACACCAACAACAAGGACTTCTTCCCGCCGTCTTACGTCTACGCCAACTCCGAGGACGGGTACGGCTGGGACGTTGAGGACCAGACCACCACGCAGTCCGAACCGTCCAACGGCTACATCCACTGGTCGTACGCCCTCTTCGACAACGGCGAGGTCAACGAGGAATCCTTCGAGTCGCCCGCCGTGCTCAACCGAGGCGCACCGCGCACAAACCCGGGCGCCGACCCGAACGACTGGGAGATCGGCCAGCTCAACGCCCTCGGCGGCAGTCCCGGCACCTACCTGCCCACCGACCGACAGGTCAGACGCCTCGCATTCGCCTGCAACGGCGCGATCATCCCCCGCAACAAGTTCCAGCGCGAGGGCTTCCAACGCAACGCCAGGCTCGTCAAGTCCATCAACCTCGAGCGTCCGGGCGAGGAGATCGTGATCACCGAGTTCCGCGAGACCGCCAACTGGCGCTCGCTCTCGGACATCAACGACGGCGGCGAGGCCGTCATCAAGAGCCACCGGCCCATCACGCCCTTCTACGGCTTCTCCGCCGGGGCCAATGTCTACGCCGAGCCCGCCAGCGGCGCGGTTCCCCGCTTCGCCTACCCCGACCTCGAGCAGCTCGAGAGCGTGCTCCAGTCCATCACCCCCAACCAGGTCGGCCTGATCACCGGACAGGGCGGATCCAACTCCTCCCTCGAGGCAGTCAGCGTGGTCCACAACGGCCGGGCCAACTTCGGCTACGCCGACGGCCACGTCGAGCTCGACGAACTGATCAACACGATCGAGAACCGCCGCTGGGGCCAGCGCTTCTACGCCATCACCGGCGACAACCGGATCGACAGGGACGGCCGGCCCGGACAGGACTGACCGGAACACACACGCCCGCCCCCGGGAAACCGGGACGCGGGCGTTTGCGGGCCCATGGATCGTGGGCCCGGGACAACAGACAGGAAGTTCTCGCGGGCGTCCGATCCGCCGTGGTGCTGGTGGCACCACGGGGCCCGCTGTCGGCACACCAACACCCCATTAGGAGAGAGAAGCATGTTCACCACCGCTCAGCGAATCGGTCTCGTTCTCGGCGCCTGCGGCGCGGCCGCCGGCGTCGCCGGGGCCCAGCCCTTCGGCGTCAACGGCTCGGGCGCCACCCTGCTCGAAGCCCTGTTCCGCGCACCCGCCAACACCCTGGACTTCATCGACGTCGACAACGACGGCATCGTCCAAGAACAGCTGGCCACCTTCGACGCGACCTTCCCCTTCGTCTCCGGCCAGTACCTCCAGTTCACCTACCGCGTCGTCGGCTCCGTCAACGGATTCGAGGAGCACCGCGACTGGTCCATCCCCTTCGCCACCGCCGCCGACGCCGACCCGGCCAACTTCACCCTCAACTCCTCGTTCGCCGACGCCGCCTACTTCAACACCCAGACCTTTGTCTCCGCCGGCGCGACGCAGGGCGCGGCCAACATCAACAACCCCGGCGCGATCCCCTTCCGCGTCCAGACCAACGGCACCTACGCCATCACGACCGGCACCGGCGCGGGCACCGGCATCCAGATGGACTTCTCCGCCCTCGACGTGCCCGCCACCTGGGCCGTCCGTATCGCCGGCTCCGTGCTGCCCAACCGCGTGCCGGGCGCCCCGGGCTACGGCGACAACCCCCGCACCGCGGTCAACAAGGACGGCTCGCCCGCCATCGACCCGATCAGCGGCAACCCCCAGGACAACAAGCTGGCCATCCTCGACGCCCGCACCGGAGCCTCGCTCAACATCAACGCCGCCAATCCCGACGCCTTCACCCTCTTCGATACCCCCGTCACCCTGACCCCCGTCGCCGCGCCGGTCAACTACGGGGTCGGCCTCCAGCAGATCGACATGTCCGACCTGCGCCACGGCTTCGCGACCGGCCGCCGGATCAACGGCGAGAACCTCGTCTTCGTCACCCGCGACTCCGGCTCGGGCACCCGCAACGCCTTCGCCAACGGCATCGGCCTCGACCCGTCCTGGTGCGTCGGCGAGAACATCGGCGCCCGCACGGTCTCCTCCTCGAACGACCGCCTCGGACCGAACTTCCAGCCCTCCAACAAGGGCGGATCGTCCCGCAACGAGGGCACGGTGATCAACCACCGCCTCGCCATCGGCCACACCGGCGCCGAGCGCGGCCAGTCCTCCGGCTGGCTCGTCGGAGGCCGCTGCGACCTGCTCGCCATCCGCGCCGACCTCCGCGGCGGCACCGTCTACGCCCGCCCGACCATCGCCAACGTCGTCGACGGCGGCCCCGATGGATACAACGTTGTCGGCCTCGGCGGCATCGTCACCCTCGGCGACCCCCGTTCCGCCCCCGCCAACAAGGGCGGATGGGGCTGGGACCCTTCTGAGACCGGACCGAACCCCAACCCGACCCCCGCCATGAGCAACGTCCAGGCGGCCGCCTACGTCAACAACATCACCCGCTCGGTCGCGGCCGTCACCACGGTCCCCTCCGACCCGGACAACGCCTTCTCCCCCGGTGAGTTCCTGGCCCTCCAGTTCGTGCTGCCGGCCACCTCGTTCAACATCCTCGACATCACCCCGGACCCCACCGACCCGGTCATCCAGGCCATCCCCAACCCCGACCGCAACGACGTCCTGACCCAGTTCGTCCTGGGTGACCCCAACAACGTCCTCGCCCTGCCCCAGTATCAGTCCTTCAACACCAACGCGGGCGGCTGGATCCCCGCCCGCACCACCGGCGTGACCTACTCCGACGGCCTCGTCGGTGGCGCGACCTACGTCTCCATCGACGGCACGCCGATCGCCTACAGCCAGACCATGACCAACCTGCGCAACAAGATCGCCGGCGACTTCGACGGCGACGGCGCCCGCACGGTCAACGACGTGCCCGACATGATCGCCGCCTGGGACTTCCGCACCAACGGCGTCGCCTGGGGCGGCGGCTCCGTGAGCGCCAGCGGCATGGCCTGCCCCGAGATCCTCGGCGACTTCACCGGCGACGGCAACTTCGACGCCGCCGACGTCCGCTACTGGGCCGACGGCCTGCACCTCGTCAACGGCGTGCTGGACCGCAAGGCCGGTTTCACGGCCGTCGACAACGCCTTCGGCGGCAACTTCTTCGCCACCGCCCTGGCCACCGGCTCCTACCAGCCCGGTGACAGCCGCGCCGACATCGCCGGCAACGCCACCACCCGCGGCTTCAACCCCGCCGGCCACGACGGCGTGGTCGACGCCAACGACATCGACTACGTCTGCATGAACTTCGGTGACTGGAGCCTGCTCAACGACGCCGTCGACATCGACCTCTCCGCCGACATGAACGGCGACCTGGTCATCGACACCGCAGACGTGGCCGAGATCGTCGAGGGCATCCTCGGCACCGAGTTCGGTGACGTGAATCTCGACGGCGTGGTCGACGCGGCCGACCTGGCCATCGCCCAGGCCAACCAGGGCCAGCCCGGCGGTTGGGCCGACGGCGACATGAACTGCGACGGAATCGTCGACGCGGCCGACCTCGCCATCATCAACGCCGCCATCGACTGCCCCGCCGACTTCAACAACGACGGCCTGGTCAACTTCTTCGACATCTCCGCGTTCATCGCCGCCTACAACGCCCAGAGCCCCGACGCCGACATCGCGGCGCCCTTCGGCACCTGGAACTTCTTCGACATCGCCGCCTTCATCGCCGACTACAACGCCGGCTGCCCGTAACCCTCGATCACCCCGCGAACCATCACGCATCCCCCCGCACCCGCCCGGACCGCGTCCGGGCGGGTTTTTCGCGCCCGCCTCCGCCCCCGTTCGCCCAACCGAACGCCGTCCCGGCCCCACCCCCGGCAACCGATCGGGCCGGGCGTTGGTAGTATCTCTCCCCACCCCGGCACCGCCGGAGGCAACCACAGGAGGAGCCCCATGGCCCGATCCACCATTCTCGCCGTCGCAGGCCTGGTCCTCGCCGCCGCCCCCGCCGCGGCCCAGCAGGTCGAACCCATCGAGTTCGTCCTCGACAACGGCATGACCTTCCTGCTGCTCCCCCGCGACGAGCAGCCCAACGTCATCACCGCCGGCTGGGTCACCCCCGCCGGATCGACCAGCGAACGCCCCGGCATCACCGGCGTGTCCCACCTTCTCGAGCACCTGCTCTTCAAGGGCACCGACACCATCGGCACCACCGACGCCGACGCCGATCAGCGTTTCCGGGACGAGCTCACCGGCATCCGCGAAAAGATGCGCACCCTGACCCTCGACAACCAGTACAGGGCCTTCCTCCGCGGCGAGATCGACAACCCCTGGGACCCCGCCAACGACACCCCGGAGCTCCGCGAACTCCGCGCCCGCATGACCGCCATCCAGGACGAGCAGCGCGCCATCACCATCAAGAACGAGTTCGACCGCATCTACACCGGCAACGGTGCCAGCGGCATGAACGCCGGCACCAGCAACGACTTCACCATCTACTACATCAACCTGCCCTCCAACAAGCTCGAACTCTGGGCCTGGATGGAGTCCGATCGCCTGAGCAACTCCAGCTTCCGCGAACTCGACGCCGAACGCTTCGTCGTCATCGAGGAACGCCGCCAGCGCCTCGAAGCCACGCCCACCGGCATGCTCGACGAGCGGTTCGACTCGATGTTCTGGATCGCCTCCGGCTACAACTGGCCCGTCATCGGCTGGATGTCCGACCTGATGGCCTACACGGAAGAAGAGATCGCCGAGTACTTCGAGACCCACTACCAGCCCGCCAATCTCACCGGCGTCATCGTCGGCGATTTCGACCCCGCCGACGCCCGCCAGCTCGTCGAGAGCTACTTCGGACGCCTCGAGAACAAGCGCCCCGCCCCCGAGCCCGTCGTGACCTACGAGGTCCCCCTGATGGGCGAGCTCCGTTTCTCCGGCGAGTGCGACTGCCAGGACCAGATCGAGGTCCGCTACCGCGCCGTCCCCGCCGGCCACCCCGACGGCCCCGCCCTCGACCTGCTCGCCGACATCCTCAACGGCCGCACCGGCCGCCTCTACCGCTCGCTGGTCGAAGAACAGGGCCTCGCCGCCACCGCCCGAGCCGGCAACAACATGCAGCGATCGGTCGGCAGTTTCTCATTCTCCGCCACCCCCAAGGGCAACGCGTCCCTGGCGGAGATCGAGCAGGCCTGGTACGAGCAGGCAGAGTTGCTCAAGTCCGAACCGGTCGGCGAGCGTGAACTCCAGAAGGTCAAGAACCAGGCCGCCGCCGACTCCTTCCGCGAGCTGCAGAGCAACTCCAACCTGTTCTTCCAGCTCGCGATCTACGAGGCGTGGGTCGGCTGGGAGCAGCTCAACGAGTACCCCCGCCTCATCCAGGCCGTCACCGCCGAGGACATCCAGCGCGTCGCCCGGGCCTACCTGACCGCCGACAACCGCGGCGTGGCCACCTACACCCGCCGAAAGGGCGCCGAGCCCGTCCTGATCACCATGGAAGAGGTCGAAGCCTCACTCCCCGAAGAGATGCGGGCCATGATCATGCCACAGTTCCAGGCCCAGCTCGCCGAGCTCGCCGCCGCCACCGACGCCGACGAGCTCCGCGCCTCGCTCGAGCAGATCGACCAGCAGCAGGCCATGATGCCACCCCAGTTCAAGACCATGATGGACTTTGTCCGCCAGCAGATCAACATCCGCATCGCGGAGATCGAGGAAGGTGCCGAATGAACACGGCCATGATCACCACCGCCGCGCTCGCGGCCTTCGCCTTCGGCTCGCTCGCGGCCGACCTGCCCGCCCACCCCAACGAGATCACCTACGAGGAACTCGTCTTCGAACCCCCCGCGCCCTCCGAGTTCCGCCACGAGCTCTCCTCCGGCGTGCCCGTCTACATGGCCCCCTCCAGCGAGTTCCCCCTCGTCACCATCACCTTCAGCTTCAGGGGCGGCGCCTACATGGAGCCCGCCGAGAAGGCCGGACTCGCCGGCATGACCGGCGCCATGATCCGCCAGGGCGGCACCGAATCGATGGAGCCCAAGGCCTTCGACGAGGAGGTCGACTTCCTCGCCGCCGACATCTCCGCCGGCATCGGCAACACCACCTCGTCGGCCAGCATCAACACCCTCACCGCCAACCTCGACCAGGCCTTCGGCCTGTTCATGGACATGGTCCGCAACCCCGGCTTCGACAAGGACCGCCTCGAGGTCCTCCGCGGCCAGCAGCTCGAGGCCATCAAGACCCGCAACGACAACGGCATCCAGATCGCCATCCGCGAACTCGGCTACCTGATGTGGGGCGAGGACCACTTCGAGGCCCGCCAGCCCACCAAGGCGTCCATCGAATCGATCACCGTCGACGACATGGAACGGTTCCACGCCCGCGTCTTCCACCCCGGCAACCTCATGATCGCCGTCACCGGCGACTTCGAGCCCGAGTCGATGCTCGCCATGCTCGACGAACGCCTCTCCGGCTGGCCCGCCGGCGAGCCCGCCCCCGAGATCCCCGCGCCCACCGCCACGGCGACCCCGGGCGTGTACTACTACGAGAAGGACCAGAACCAGGTCCAGGTCGTCATCGGCCACCGCGCCATCACCCGCGACGACCCCGACGCCATCCCCACCGAGGTCATGAACCAGATCCTCGGCGGCTCCGGCTTCACCAGCCGCATCACCAACCGCGTCCGCACCGAGGAGGGCCTCGCCTACACCGCCGGCTCGTCGCTGTCCAACCGCGTCGAGTACCCCGGCATGTTCCTCTCCTACTTCTTCACCAAGACGCCCACCACCGCCCTGGCCACCCGCCTGGTCTTCGACGAGTTCAACAAGATCCAGCGATCCACCGTCTCCACGGACGAACTGGAAACCATCCAGAACAACCTCATCGAGACCTTCCCCCGCAACTTCGAGTCCAAGTCCGCCATGATGAACCTGTTCATCAGCGACGAGCGCACCGGACGCGACCCCGCCTACTGGCAGAGCTACCGCGACATGGTCCGCGACGTCTCCCCCGACGAGGTCCTCCGCGTCGCCAACGAGCACCTCCGCCCGGAGGACGCGGTCATCCTGATCGTCGGCCCGTGGGAAGAGATCAAGAAGGGCAACATCGACTCCGAGGCCGACCCCAAGCGCCGCGCCGACATGTCCGAGTTCGGCCAGGCCACGCAACTGCCCCAGCGCGACCCCGAGACCCTCGCGCCCAAGCCCTGACCGCCGCGCCCCGGGTCCACGCTCGCGCAACCACGAACGAGAACGCCCCGACCGCGGGGCGTTTTTCTTAGCCCGCCCGCGCACCCGCGCCCGCACACCGGCCCGGATTCCGCTACCATCGCGCAGCCACGCTCGCGGAGGACCCAACCATGAAACGCACCGGCAACGCCCTCGCCCGGACCGCCGCTTCGGCGCTGGTCGCGATCACGACCGCCGCGTGGGCCGGCCCGCCCGTCTCGCAGGGCACCGACTCCGGCGTGACGCTCACCGCCCCCGACGCCTCCGAGAGTTTCACCTTCGTCGTCTTCGGCGACCGCACCGGAGGGCCAAAGTCGGGCGTCAAGGTGCTCGCCAAGGCCGTCGAGACCGCCTCCTGGCTCGACCCGGACTTCGTCATCACCGTCGGCGACCTCGTCCAGGGCTACAACGCCGCCGAGCCCTGGCTCGAGGAGATGCGCGAGTTCAAGTCCATCATGGGCGACCTGCCGATGCCGTGGTACCCGGTCGCCGGCAACCACGATGTCTACGCCCGCCCCGCCACGCCGCAGGGCCACGTCGCCCTCTACCAGGAGCACTTCGGCCCCCTCTACTACTCCTTCACCCACAAGTTCGCCCACTTCGTCGTGCTCTACTCCGACGAATCCCTGGCATTCCACGACCCGGCCCGCAACCAGAACATGTCCGACGAGCAGCTCGCCTGGCTGCGCAGCGACCTGGCCAACGCCGAGGCCGACCGCGTGTTCGTCCTCATCCATCACCCCCGCTGGCTGGACCGCTACGCCGGCAGCAACTGGGACCAGGTCCACCAGGCCTTCGTCGACGACGCCCGCCCGACCACCGTCATCGGCGGCCACATCCACGCCATCCGAGACGACGGTGCCACCGACAACGTCCGCTACCTCACCATGGGCACGGTCGGTGCCGACCCCGTCCGCGAGTTCTCCCACGCCTCCATCGACCACATCGCCCTGGTCCACGTCCGCCCCGAGCGCGAGTCCGTCGTCCACGTGCCCATGGACGCCGTCCGCCCCGCCGCGCACTTCCCCGGCTGGGAGAGCGACGAGATCCGCGACCTGAACCGCGCCGGTTGGATCGAGATCGAGGGCCGCGCCGCGATCGGACCCGCGCCCGGGCAGACCAGGCGCATCGCCGCGACCCTCACCAACCCGACCCGCAAGCCCATCGAGGTCAACCTCGTCTGCGACGCCCCGCGCGGCTGGACCATCACGCCCTCCGAAACCCGCGTCACGCTCCAGCCCGGCCAGACCACCCGATGGGCCTTCGACGCCGCCGCCCCGGCCCTGGGCGACCAGCGCCCCGAACTCGTCCTCCGCGTCCGCGCCCTCTACCCGCTCGAGCACGCCCGCCCGCAGCCGGTATCGGTCCGCCTCCCGATCCCCGTCGACGCCGCCGTCGACACCCACGCCCACGCCGACCATCAGCACGCGGACCGCCCCGCCAACGGCGTCCTCCGCCTCGACGGCCGATCGGCCGTCCGCGTCGACCTGCCCGCCGACCGCCCCGACGCCTTCACGCTCGAGGCGTGGGTCCGCGCCGACGCCCCGGTCGGGCGACAGGGCCTGATCTGCAACACCGAAAACTCGGGCCTGGGCATCTTCTGGTCCGACGCGGCCGACGGTGCATCCCTGCCCACCGGCTACGCCCACGTCGCGGGGGCCTACGCCCGCGCCGGCGCCGACCGCCCGTGGGACTTTGCGCGTTGGACCCACCTGGCCCTCGTCTTGGACGCCCGCACCCTCCGATTCTTCGTCAACGGCCGCCTCACCCAGTCCGCACCCGCCGATGGCGCCATCCGGCACAACCGCCTCCCCCTCCTGATCGGCGCGGACGTCAACCCCAGCGCCGAGGCCGTTTCGTTCTTCACCGGCGAGATCGACGAGGTCCGCCTCTCCTCGGTCGCACGCTACGAGTCCGATTTCACGCCGGCCCGGAGCTTCGCCCCGGACGCGCAGACCCTGATCCTGCTTCACTTCGACGAAGACCTCGGCATCGTCTTCCCGGACCGCTCCGGCAACGGGTCCCACGGCTGGGCGGTCGGCTCGCCCGAGATCGCCCGTCAGCCCCGCGACTGAACCGCCCGCCGCTCGGCCCCCGCCCGAGGCCGGACAAACGGCAGGAGTTCCTCGGGCAGCGCCTTGATGCCCCGGCGCCGCGCCTTCTCCACCGCGTAGTGCAGCGAGTCATGCATCCGGTCGTGCACCCGCTGCGTGATGTTCAGCTCCCACGCCCCCATCTGCTCGATCGCGTACTTCCAGGCGTGGTACTCCTCCAGGCACCGCGGCGAATAGGTCCGAAACCCGATCGCGTGGTGCCCGATCTCGTGCAGGAACACCGCCGCCGACATCGGCCCCTTCGGCCGCGGCGCCTCGATCAGCCGGCTGACCGTCCCGTCGCGGTACGTCACCTCCCACGCCACGCCCGACATCCCGCTCCGCCACTTGCGCACCCGCACACCGTGCCGCGCCAGCATCGTCCGCGTCATGATCGCGTACCGCTCCTGCGCCGATCCGGGGCCCGCACCGGACGCGCTCCGCACCGCCGGACGCGCCGGCGGAGCCTCGACCACCACGGGCGCAGCCGCAACACCCGATCGCGCGGGCTTCGACGGCCGCGCCTTGCGCCGGGGCAGCATGATGTCCCAAAGCGTCAGCATCACGCCCCTTCTCCTCCGACCCCGCCGTCTCCATCACCCCCCGCATCCAGCCGGTCCCTTGCCCTGACCTGCCGCCCGTTGGCCCACGCCGAGAACGCCATCGCCCGCTTCCCCGCCGGCTGCACCTCGGGCAGGCGCACCGAACCGCCGCCGCCGCACGCGATCAGCCCCGTCCCCGGATCGACGATCGTGCCCGGCACAAGGTCTTCGGAAACCGGCCCACCCGGTTCCGCCCGCGCCACCTTCAGCGCCTGTCCCTCATAGAACACCGTCACACCCGGCCACGGCGACAGCCCGTTGATCCGACACCGCACTGGGTCCGCCCCGGCGCCCCAATCGATCCGCCCGTCCGACTTCGACAGCTTGCCCGCCAGCGTCACCAGCGATTCGTCCTGGGCCCGCCCCTCCAGCGTCCCCGCCGCGTGCTCACGCAGCACCCGCCCGACCAGTTCCGGCCCGTCCCCCGCCAGCAGATCGTGCAACGCCCCCGCGGTCTGCCCCGGCCCGATCGCCCGGCGGCTCTGCCCGAGCACCAGCCCCGCGTCCATCCGCTCGGCCAGCGTGATCACCGAGTTACCAGTCTCCGCGTCCCCCGCCAGAATCGCGTGGTTGATCGGCGCCGCCCCGCGCCACCGCGGCAGCAGGCTCGCGTGCAGGTTCACCGCGAAGCGATCCGCCAGCAACGCGGCGCCGAGCTTCTGCCCGAACGCGATCACCACCCACGCGTCGCAGTCCCACGACCGCACCAGTTCCCGCACCTCCTGCGTGTTGATCTTCTCAGGCTTGATCAGCGGCACACCCGCCAGGTGCTCCGCGGCCCAGCCCCCGATCGGCGTCGGCGTCAGCTTCGATCCCCGCCCCGCCGGCCGGTCCGGCTGCGTCACCACCCCGACCACCTCGTGCCGCTCCGCGAGCGAACGAAGTGTCGGCAACCCGAACGCACCGGAACCAAGAAACACAACACGCATCGCCGGCATTTTAGCGCCCCGCCTCCCCCCGCCCCCCCTCGCCCCTACCGCCGCCCCGCCCGCTCCATCGCCTTGACCCGCGAGCGGTTCTTCAGCCGCGAAGTCTGCGTCATCCGGTCCAGGATGAGCACCCCGTCGAGGTGATCGATCTCGTGCTGCCAGCACCGCGCCAGCAGTCCGGTCGCCGCCAGCCGCACCGTCTCCCCGTCCGGGTTCATCGCCTCCATCGTGACCGTCGCGGGCCGGTTCACGTCCCCCGTGATCCCCGGCAGCGACAGGCACCCCTCGCTGTACGGCACCACCCCGCGGTCCGAGCCGACGATCCTGGGGTTCAGCCACACCTGCGGCCCGGTCGTCGCGCCCGGGGGGTCCGAATCCGCCGACCGCTCCTCCTCGGGGTCCGCCGGCACGTCGCACACGAAGATCCGCCACGACAGGCCCACCTGCGGCCCCGCCAGCCCGATCCCCTCCGCCCCGCGCATCAGTTCGATCATCCGGCGTCCGACCGCCCGGACCTCGTCCGTCGGTTCGACCGCCGAAGCCTTGATCCGCAGGACCTCGGCCGGATACAGCTGGATACGCAGAAGGGAGGGATCAACCATCGTCCGACAATCGTATGGCCCGCAAACCCGCCGCAACGCCCTCCGCGCCCCGCGGCCCGCTCACCCGCGTACACTTCCCGCCCACCCAGGAGGCGGCACCCCGTGGCGATATTCGGCAAGAAGACAGCGGCCCCCGGCGGCGACGACGACGCCCAGAACACCCCCTTCAGCCCCCAGAAGGCCAAGGCGTTCTGGGACCGCGCCGGCGTCGTCCACGACTCGGGCAACTACGAGTACGCCATGCAGCTCTGGCTCAACGGCCTCGCATGGGACCCCACCAACTTCGAGTCCGTCCGCAGCTTCCTCCGCTCCGCCGATTCATTCCTCCAGGAAAATCCCAAGGGCAAACTCAGCAAGGAAACCAAGGCCGGCCTCAACGCCAAGGGCGACGTCCGCAAGTTCATCGAGGCCCTCCTCGACTTCGGCATCAAGAGCACCGACTCCGGCGCCGCCGTCCGCGTCACCGAGGCCGCCGCCCGCATCGGCGTCAAACAGGCCGGCGTCCTCCTCGGCCAGCACGCCCTCGCCCTCGCCCAGCAGGACGGCAAGCCCCGCAAGGACACCTTCGTCAAGCTCCTCGACTCCTTCGAGAAGCTCGAGGCCTACCAGCTCGCCGCCCAGGCCGGCGAGATCGCCACCCGCCTCGACCCCAGCGACGGCGAGCTCCAGGCCCGCGTCCGCAACATGATGGCCAAGAACACCATGTCGCAGGGCGGCTTCGACGACACCGGCGAAGAGGGCGGTTTCCGAAAGAACATCCGCGACGCCGACAAGCAGTCCCAGCTCGAGCAGGAAGACTCCGTCGCCAAGACCGGTTCCGTCAAGGATCAGATCGTCGCCCGCGTCGAGGCCGAACACGCCGCCCGCCCGGACGACCTGCCCACCGTCACCAAGTACGTCAAGGCCCTGCTCGACCGGGGCAAGCCCGCCGACGAGCTCAAGGCCATGTCCCTGCTCGGCAAGGCCTACAAGGACAGCGGCCAGTTCCGCTTCCGCAAGATGGCCGGCGAGATCCAGATCAAACGCTCCCAGAAGACCGTCGAAAAGCTCCGCGCCGCCGCCGAGGCCGACGGCGCCCCCCCCGAGGCCGCCGAGAAACTCCAGGCCGCCGAGCAGGCCTTCCGCAAGCAGCAGCTTGAGGAACTCCGCCTGCAGGTCGAAAACTACCCCACCGACCTGGGCATGAAGTTCCAGCTCGGCAAGGTCCTCGCCGCCATGGGCGAGCACGAGTCCTCCATCGAGCAGTTCCAGCAGGCACAGGACGACGCCAAGATCCGCCGCCAGGTCCAGCTCGAGATGGGCCGTTCCTTCCTCGCCATGGGCGGCTGGGACGACGCCGCCGTCAACACCTTCCGCGCCGGCCTCGACGGCATGCCCGACGACTCCACGCCCCTGGGCATGGAGATGCGATACGGCCTGCTCTGCGCCCTCCAGGCCAAAGCGGTGGGGGAGAAGAGCGCCGAAGCCGCCGAGGAAGCCGACCGCATCGCCGCAAGCATCGCCATGCAGAAGTTCAACTTCCGCGACGTCCGCGACCGCCGCGAGCAAATCAAGGCCCTCCTCGCCGAGATGCGGTCCTGACCATGCCCGCCCCCGAGGCCACCCCGGCCGTCGCGATCATCCCGGCCCGCCTCGGGTCCACCCGCTTCCCGGGCAAGGTGCTCGCCTCCGACACCGGCCGCCCCCTCGTCGCCCACGTCGTTGAACGCGCCCTGATGGCCAAGTCCGTCGGCCGTGTGGCGGTCGCCACCGACGCCCCCGAGGTCGCCCGCGCCCTCCAAGGCTCCGGCGTCGAGGTCGTCATGACACGGGTCGATCACCCCAATGGAACCAGCCGCCTCGCCGAGGCCGCCGAAGTCATGGGCCTGACCGACGACACCCTCGTCGTCAACGTCCAGGGCGACGAGCCCGAGATCGACCCCGACCTGATCGACGAGACCGTCGCCGCCACCCGACGCTCCCAAGAGCCCATGGGCACCCTGGCCGCCCCCTTCCGTCCGGGCGAAGACCCCCGCAACCCCAACATCGTCAAGGTGGTGGTCCGATCCGGGCCCGACGGCATCGCCCGAGCGATCTACTTCTCCCGCGCCCCGATCCCCTTCGACCGCGACAACGCCCTCCGCCACAACGACAACCCCGAAGGGGCGATCCGCCCCCTCAAGCACGCCGGCCTCTACGTCTACCGCCGCGCCGCCCTCGACCGCTTCGTCGCCATGCCCGAATCCGGCCTCGAGCGGACCGAAAAACTCGAACAGCTCCGCGCCGTCGAGGCGGGCTGGTCCATCGCCGTCCTCGTCCGCGAGTTCTCCCACGTCGGAATCGACACCCCCGAGCAGTACGAGGCCTTCGTGGCCCGCTGGCGCGAATGGGGCTCGGTCTAAGCCCATCACCCGCCCCGCCGGCGCCCCCGCGCTGGTAAGATGTGGGATGCCCCCCCCCAACAGCCAGCCCGACGCGAACGGACCTCGCAGCCGCGGCGGGAGCGACCTGCTCGCCGCCGCCGGTGACACCGCCATGACCAACAGCGAGTACTACTCGCCGGTCCCGGACGGCTACCGCTTCGGCCAGCACAAGTACGTCGTCGTCCTCGGCACCGTCATGTCCGGCCTGGGCAAGGGCATCTTCAGCTCCTCCATGGCCAAGGTCCTCAAGGACAAGGGCCTGACCGTCGCCCCCATCAAGATGGAGGGCTACCTCAACATCGACTCCGGCACCCTCAACCCGTACCGCCACGGCGAGGTCTTCGTCCTCGACGACGGCACCGAGTGCGACATGGACCTGGGCACCTACGAGCGCCTGCTCGACCAGAACCTCGTCCGCCGCAACTTCATCACCGCCGGCCAGATCTACTCCGAAATCCTCGACCGCGAACGCCAGGGCGTCTACCTCGGCCGCGACGTCCAGATGATCCCCCACGTCACCGGCGAGGTGAAACGCAAACTCCGCGAGCTCGCCCTCCGCGGCGACGGCAAACGCCCCGCCGACGTCGTCTTCGTCGAAGTCGGCGGCACCGTCGGCGACTACGAGAACGGCTTCTACATCGAGGCCCTCCGCGAACTTGCCTTCGAGGAAGGCCCCGGCAGCGTCTGCTTCGTCGCGCTCACCTACGTCATCGAGCCGCCCGCCCTGGGCGAGCAGAAGTCAAAGGCCGCCCAGCTCGGCATCCAGCGACTGATGGAGACGGGCATCCAGCCCCACCTGATCGCCTGCCGCGCCGAGAACGTGGTCCAGCACAAGGTGCTCGAGAAGATCGCCATGTTCAGCAACGTGCCAATGCGGCGCGTCTTCTCCATGCACGACCGCGACAGCATCTACACCATTCCCGACGAGATGCGCGCCGAGGGGCTCGACCGAGAGATCCTCAGCATCCTCGGCATACACGACCGCGTCGACACACGCCACGAGGACGACGCGCGCCAGAACTGGACCACCTTCGTCCGCGGCCTCAAGAGCGAGCACGAGCACACCGTCCGCATCGGCATCACCGGCAAGTACGCCGACCTCCGCGACGCGTACGCCTCCATCGACAAGGCCCTCGAGCACTCCGGCGCCCACCTCGGCTGCCGCGTCGAGCAGGAATGGATCGAGACCACCGAGATCAACCAGTCCAACGCCGCCAAACGCCTCGCCGGCCTCGACGGCGTCATCGTCCCCGGCGGCTTCGGCTCCCGCGGCGTCGAGGGCAAGATCGCCTGCGTCAAACACTGCCGCGAGTCCGGCGTCCCCTACCTGGGCATCTGCCTGGGCTTCCAGGTCGCCGTCATCGAGTTTGCACGCCACGTCCTCGGCATCGCCGACGCCTCCAGCACCGAGTTCGACCCCATGTGCGGCTCGCCGCTCATCTCCGAACTCCCCGACCAGAAAAAGATCGAGGGCCTCGGCGGCACCATGCGCCTGGGCGCACAGGACGTCCAGATCACCCCCGGCACCCTCGCCTCCTTCCTCGCCGGCGGCTCCACCAGCATCCGCGAACGCTTCCGCCACCGCTACGAGGTCGACCCCTCTTACATCGAGCGCCTCGAGGCCGGCGGCCTCATCTTCTCCGGCCGCCACCCCGAGCAGCCCATCATGCAGATCCTCGAACTGCCCTCCACCGCCGTCGCCTCCGAGGACGTCGCCCCGCGCAAGCCCCTGACCCACCCGTACTTCATCGGTGCCCAGTTCCACCCCGAACTCACCAGCCGCCCGCTCAGCCCCCAGCCCATGTTCATGGGGCTCGTCGCTGCCGCCATGCGCCACCACGCAGGCCCGGACGCGGACGCCCTCAAGGAACTCTCCCGGTCCCCCAAGGTCCGCAGGTGGCTCCGCGACCCCGGCGGCCTGACCACCAAGGCCGTCTGACCACCCGCTCCCGAGCCCCGGGAGAATCAGAATCCCCCGTCCCGGCGGTCCGCCGCCCGGAATCCGCGCCGGATGTACGCCGCGGTGCGCTGTTTCATGGAACTGCGCGCCGAACCGCTTGAACCCGCGGCCGCGCGCGATACCTTGCGTCCATGCAAGCACACGCCACCACAGACAACGCCGTCCACACCATCGTCGCCCTGCTCACCGACCGAACCCGCTCGGTCATGCAGCTCTGCGACCTCACCGGGCTCGACCTGCCCACCCTCGCCCGACTCATTGAGTCCGAGCCCGTCCAGTCCGCCCTCGCCGCCGTGCGTCGCATCACCGCCGTCCGCCTCGAGTTCATCGCCGCCGAGTCGGACTTCATCGCCACCGCGGTCCTGCAGGACATCGCAAAGACCACCCCCGACGCCCCCCGCGCCGCAGAGATCGCCCGCAAGGCCGCCAACGCCATCCGCACCAAGAAATCACAACCGCGCCAACCCAATGAGCCGCGGGCTTCAGCCCGCGCGGTCGCCCAAGAACCAACCCACCCGAACCCGATCCCCGAACACCCGTCCCCCAATCCCGGACACGCCCAACGAAGCGCCGACCGCGATCAACTAAGCGAAACCTCGCCCAACCACCCAGCAAACCCTATGAACACCCGACCAACGAACGCACCCGGACGCACCGTCCAGCAGCACATCGAAGCTACGCCCGAACCAAGCCCCCCGCGCCCCGCTGCGACCCCAGCGCCCTCCGCGGTAAGGTAAACGAAAGGGCGCCAGGCAACCCCCCGTTCACACCGAACGCCCCAGCCCAAAGCCGCTACGCGGGAGACAGCCGCCCCAGCGTCACCCCCGCGTCCCACAGAATGCACGCGCTCAGCCGGTCCGGCCGCCCCTGCTGCACCTGACAGTTGTGCAGCAGCGTTTGCGCGTGCATCAACGCCGCGCCCGCCACCCCGGCGTCCGGCTCCCGCGCCGCCAGCACCACGAACACGTGGATCCCCCACGGGTGGTTCGTCCCGTTGTCCGGCTGCAACTCGTCCACCTGCCACCGCGCCGCGTCCAGCGCCCGATCGATCATCCCCGGCTCGCCCCGGTCCAGCCCCAGCCGGAACAACGCGTGCATCGCGCTCAGCTCCGTCTCCGTCCGCGACTCGATCGCGATCTCCGCCAGCCCCGGGTCCAGAGGCCCGCGCCCCGAACCAAACTCCGCCACCGGGCTCTCGCCGTTGTGAACCGCCCACCACAGCCGGTCGTCCAGGTCCAGCCGCCCCGACCCGGCCGGGCCGGGGTCGATCCCCAGCACCGCCGACAGAAAAGGCGTGGCCACCCGCGCCCGGTTGCCCAGTTCGTCGCTGAACGCCTCCACCCACGCCCGGCGCTCGTCCGAGCCCGCACCCGCCTCCGCCACCGGCGTCCCGCCCAGCGAGCGCGACGCCACCGCACGCAAACGCGCGGTCCAGGGGCCGATCAGTTCGTCCGCCGCAGCCACGGCCCATGGTACGACCGGGCCGATCGGACCGACGCAGCCGCCCCGCCAACCGACCTTCTCGCGACCCGCTACGCTCACCCGATGCGCCTGCTCGACGCCCCCGATCCCGGATTCACCAGCGGCTGCGTGCTCGTCCCCACCATGGGCGCGCTCCACGCCGGCCACGCGGCCCTCATCGCGCGCGCCCGCTCCATCGCCGACCAGCGCCGCGCCCGCGTCGTCGCCACCGTCTTCGTCAACCCCACCCAGTTCAACGAATCCACCGACTTCGAACGCTACCCCCGCACCCTCCGCGAAGACCTCGCCCTCTGCGAACGCGCCGGCGCCGACGCCGTCTTCGCACCCGCGTCCCACGTCGTCTACCCGCCCGACACCACCATCCCCACGCCGTTGCTGCCAAAGGTCGCAACGCTGCCCGGCCTCGAGGACGCCCACCGCCCGGGACACTTCGCCGGCGTCTGCCAGGTCGTCTCCCGCCTCTTCGACCTGACCAGCCCCGGCGTCGGCGTCTTCGGCGAGAAGGACTGGCAGCAGCTCCAGGTCATCCGCGCCATGACCATCGCCCAGTTCCGGCCCATCGACATCGTCCCCGCCGAGACCGTCCGCGAGCCCGACGGGCTGGCCATGAGCAGCCGCAACCGCCTCCTCGACCCCGAGTCCCGCGAGCGGGCCGCAGGCATCCACCGGGCCCTCGCCCGCGCCGCCGCCCAACGCTCCGGGCCCGCCGAGGCCGAACGCGTGCTGGCCGAGTCGCTCGCCGACGCCGGCATCTTGCCCGAGTACGCGGTCGTCCGCGACGCCCGCACCCTGCTCCCGCCGAAGGCCGCCCACGACGGTCCCTGCCGGGCGCTCGTCGCAGCCCGGGTCGGCGGCGTCCGTCTCATCGACAACGTCCCCTGGCAACCCACCTAGACTGGCCCTTATGACGACGACCACCCTCGCCCAGACGCCCCTCCGCGCCTTCCACACCGACCACAACGCACAGCTGGTCGACTTCGCGGGCTGGGAGATGCCCCTCAAGTACGCCACCGCCGTCCGCGAGGAGCACGAGCAGACCCGCCGCGCCGGCAGCCTCTTCGACGTCTCCCACATGGGCCGCGTCATGATCTCGGGCCTCCACGCCCGCCGCCTGCTCGAACGCGTCTGCTCCCGCCGCATCGGCGACATGCAGGACGGCCAGTGCCGCTACACCCTGATCTGCAACGACCGCGGCGGCGTCCGCGACGACGTCATCGTCATGCGGATGGAAGCCGACGAGTACCTCGTCGTCGTCAACGCCGCCAACCGCCTCAAGATCCTCGACCACATCAAGGCCGTCATCGCCGACCGATCCTTTTCCGTCAAGCTCGAGGACCGCACCGAGAAGACGGCCATGGTCGCCCTCCAAGGCCCCAAGGTCATGGACCTGATATCCGGCGTGTCCAAGGAGATCCCCACCCTCAAGCGGTACCGCTTCACGGTCAAGAACCTGATGATCCTGAAACTGATCGTCAGCCGCACCGGATACACCGGCGAGGACGGCGTCGAGGTCATCCTGCCCGCCTCCGCCGTGGGCATGGCCATGAAGCTGCTGCTCAAGGACGTCGACCAGACCAAGGCCGACGCGGTCCTCAAGCCCGCCGGACTGGCCGCACGCGATTCCCTGCGGCTCGAAGCCGGCATGCCCCTCTACGGCCACGAGCTCGGCGAGGAGATCAACGCCCTCTCCTGCGGCGTGGACTTCGCCATCTCGCTGGACAAGTCCGTCGAACGCGACGGCGAGAACTTCATCGGCCAGGACGCCCTCGTCCGCACCCGCGACGCGGGCGGGCCGGAGTCCAAACTCGTCGGCATCGAGATCGAGGGCAAGCGGACCGCCCGCCAGGGCATGCCGATCCTGGTCGGCGGCGAGCCCTCGGGCACGGTCAGTTCCGGCTGCCTCAGCCCCACGCTGGACAAGTCCATCGCCATGGGCTTCGTCAAGGCCGCCGACAGCGCGGTCGGGACCGCGGTCACCATCGACGCCGGCCGGGCCACGCTGCCGGGCACCATCGTGCCCATGCCGTTCTACAAGGCCCCCAAGAACTGAGCCGCCAAAGCTGATCTGGCGAGCCTTGGATCAGGGCTCGAGCAGCGACTTGCCGGCCTCGTCCGCGTCCGGGCGGATGCGACGCCCGACGGCGTACATCAGGTGGAACGCCAGGTTCAGGCCCAGCACCGCCAGCGCGGTCAGGGCGAGGATTCGCCCCGTCGCCTCCACCCGCGACAGCGTCCAGACGAGTTGCAGCACGCACAGGGCCGCCACGAACAGCAGCGTCGGCCCGCGCCGGACGCGGGCGACGACCCAGGCCCCCAGCGGTGCGCCGAACAGCACCACCGGTGCCGCCGCCAGCCAGTTGCTGAACACCTCGTGGCTGACGTCCCCGTCCGCGACGGTCAGCGCCGTCCCGATCAGCGAGTTGAACGCCATCAGCACCACGCTGGTGGCGATCGCCGGCCGCAGGTCGCTGCGCATGATCAGCACCAGGGCGGTGTAGATCACCATGTCCACGCCCACGCCGGTCAGCCCGGTGGCCACGCCGCCGATCAGGCCCGCCGCCAGGCCCAGGCCCGCGTCGGCGCGCCGGCCGAGGGTGGGGGGGTGGTGGTGGGCGAGCATGGAGCGCAGCTTGACCAGGGTCAGCATCCCGAACCCGCCCCAGATGCAGGCGAAGGTCAGCTTGACCGCGGTCGCGGGCACGTGCGGGAAGATCAGGTAGTGGGTGGCCACGAGAGAGACGGCCGACGCGCCGGCCGCCCACGGCAGCACGCCCCACGCCAGCGTCCGGCGAGCGCACAGGATGTAGATCGAGGCGCTGGTCATCCCGATCGACTGGATCAGGAAGCTGAACTGGCGGCCGAACTCTGCCGGCTGGTCGAAGAGCAGCACCAGGATCGGGAACCCGATGGTGCCCCCGCCCATGGGCGTCGAGCCGGCGACGTACGAGCCGAGCGTCATGGCCACGGCGATGGGCCAGTGGTCCGCGACGCGGTCCCACCAGTTGTTGGTCACGACCAGCGTGACCCAGACCGTCAGGAACGCGGCCACCCAGACGAACCAGGGCGACATCCGGGTCGCCCCGGCCCGGACCGGTCCGGCGGCCGCGGGCTCAGCGAGGGGTTCGGGCATGCGTCATGGATTGGGCAGCTGGACCCATTCGCCCTTGGTGTGGCGGACGATCTGGCCGGTGGACTCGTAGATGACCTGCTCGGCGATGTTGGTGCAGTGATCGCCCATGGTCACGGCCTGGAAGGCGATGGCGTGCAGCTCGAAGGCGACCTCGACGCTCATGCGTCCGTCGGCCACGCGTTCTTCGGCGTCGCGGACGATCAGCTCGTTGAACTTGAGGACGGCCCCCTCGCTGGCGAGCACGGACTTGGCCAGGGGCGCGTCGCCCTGGCCGAAGGCCTTGACCGAATCGCGCACGATCCCGATCACCGAGTTGGTCATGACCAGAAGGGTTTTGGGGAAGGGCGTGGTGCGGTCGCCGAGGCGGATGACCCGCTCGGCCACCTCGGTGGCCGCGTCGGCGATGCGTTCGAGTTCGTTGTTGACCTTGACGCAGGTCAGCACCGAGCGGACGGGGCCCTCGGCGAGCTGGCACTGCTGGCTGGCGGCCCGCATGAGGATGTCCACGCAGCGTCGTTCGATCTCGACGTCGAGGCGGTCGACCTCGTCGTCGCGTCCGAGGATGGCCGAGGCGACGTCGGTGTCGCGCTGGTAGACCGCCTCGAAGGCCTCGGCGGCCATCTCGGTCACCTTGTGGCCTTGCCGGGTCAGCGAGGCCCGGATGGACGCGAGCTCGGTACGGAACTGATCGGGGGTGATGGGCATCCGGTCCTGTACCCTTCGCATCCTCGGCCCGGTGGCCTTGGGGCCGGCCGCGCGTCCGCACACGGGACCACGGGGTCGGTCCAACAAGCCTATCCTCGCGCCCGCCCGAATGCACCCACTTTCGCGACGAACAGATGGAGAACACCCCATGGCTTTTGATATCGAGCTGATCCACGCCCGCCAGGTCCTTGATTCTCGGGGCAACCCGACCGTGGAGGTCGAGGTGGTGCTCGAATCGGGCGTGGTCGGGCGGGCGGCGGTGCCCTCGGGCGCGTCCACCGGCGAGCACGAGGCGGTCGAGCTGCGGGACGGGGGCTCGGAGTGGATGGGCAAGGGCGTGGCCAAGGCCGTCGAGCACGTCAACCAGCGGATCTCGCTGGAGATCGAGGGTCTGGACGCGCGGGATCAGGAGGGCATCGACGCCGCCATGCTGGAGATCGACGGCACGCCCAACAAGGGCGAGCTGGGCGCCAACGCGATTTTGGGCGTGTCGATGGCGGTCGCCAAGGCCGCGGCAGAGACTTCGGGCCTTCCGTTGTACCGCTACCTGGGCGGGACGGGCGCCAAGACGCTGCCCGTGCCGATGATGAACATCCTCAACGGCGGCAAGCACGCGGACAACACGGTGGACTTCCAGGAGTTCATGATCCAGCCTTGGGGGTTCGACGACTTCACCGAGGCGCTGCGGGCCGGCACGGAGATCTACCACCACCTCAAGGGCGTGCTGAAGAAGCGCGGCATGTCCACGGCGGTGGGCGATGAGGGCGGCTTCGCGCCGGACCTGAAGGACAACGAGGACGCGCTGAAGATCATCGAGGAGGCCGTCGGCAAGGCCGGGTACACCTGGGGCGAGCAGATCTTCGTGGCGCTCGACCCTGCGACCAGCGAGCTCTGGAACGAGGCGGAGAAGGACGGCAAGAAGGGCTACAAGTTCTTCAGTTCCTCGCAGGAGATCGTCTCGTCGGACGACATGGTGTCGATGTGGGCCGAGTGGTGCGGCAAGTACCCGATCCGCTCGATCGAGGACGGCCTCGCGGAGAACGACTGGGACGGCTGGGCCAAGCTGACCGCCCGGCTGGGCGACAAGGTCCAGATCGTGGGCGACGACCTGTTCGTGACGAACAAGAAGTTCGTGGAGAAGGGTGTGGCGAAGAAGGCCGCCAACGCGGTGCTGGTCAAGGTCAACCAGATCGGCACGCTGTCGGAGACCTTCGACGCGGTCAACTACGCCCAGCGGAACCGCTTCGCGTGCGTGCTGAGCCACCGTTCGGGCGAGACCGAGGACTCGACGATCGCCGATATCGCGGTGGCGACAAACTGCGGGCAGATCAAGACGGGGGCCCCGTGCCGCAGCGACCGCAACGCCAAGTACAACCAGCTGATCCGTATCGCGGAGGAGCTGGGCGGGCAGGGCGTGTACGGCGCGAACACCTGGTGGCGCGCCTGACGGCTCGGCGGTCGCCCGCCAACCCGCCTGAACGGGTGGGTCGAGGGCCGATCGTGTTGCAAACATCATTGAAACAAACTGTTCAGATATCGCCCCTGCCCCTTTCCAAGGGGCTTTGTGCTTTGGGGCGGCGTCGCCTTCTGGCATACTGCGGGTTCGTGGGGTTCTGAACCAGAGCGGGACCCTGGTGGTTGAAAGAGAGAACGGCAAGAGAAAGGGATTCCCATGCTTCGATTGATCACAGCGGCCGCGGTCGCCGCGTTCGCCACGGGCGCGTCCGCGCAGTACTTCTCCGATCTGGAAGCCGACAACGGCGGCTGGGCTGGCACCGGCGATTGGCAGTGGGGCATGCCCACGGGCTTCGTCGGCGGTTTCAGCTCCACCGAGCCCAACGGCGGCTTCTCCGGCGACAATGTCTGGGGCACCGTCCTCGGCGGCAACCACTCGCCCAGCACGATCAGCTCGCTGACGCAGACGATCAACGTCTCCGGCTTCACGAGCCTGTCGCTGGACTTTTACGAGTGGTCGGACTCGGGCGGCAACGCCTTTGACACGGCCAAGGTGTTCGTGAACGGCACCGAGGTCTATCTGAGCGACGGTGACAGCGGTGACGCGTGGCGGCTGGTCTCGCTCGACCTGTCGGCCTTCGACGGCGCGGCCTCGCTCGATATCAACTTCGAGTTCTCGACCACCGCCGTGGTCGAGCGCACGGGCTGGTACCTCGACGACATCGCGGTCCGCGGCGTGCCGGCCCCGTCGGCCGTGGCGCTGCTCGGCCTGGGTGGCCTCGCGGCGGCGCGTCGCAGGCGCTGATCTCGAACGGCTGTATCGGTACGCACAGGCGGGCCGGCGCGGGAGCGTCGGCCCGCTTGCTTTTTGCGTGTCGGGGCGGGTGGGATCACTCGGGGCCGGCGCGGGCGTGCCGGCGAAGGGGCTGGGTGTGACCGGTGTTGCGGCCGGCGTCAGAACGAGCAGACGGGGCCCGGGCTGCTACCGTGGGGGGATGAGCCAAGAGCCCCGCCTCCGCGTCGCCGGTGAACGCGTTCTCCACGCCGGCCGTTCGTACGACTTTGTTGAGCTGGACGTTGATCACCCCGACGGGGTGCGGCGGACCAAGCCGGTGGTGCGCCACCGCGGGGCGGCGTGCGTCATCCCGATCATCGACACGCCCGACGGGCCCGAGGTGGTGATGGTGCGCAACGACCGGGTGACCATCGGGGACTTCCTGCTCGAGCTGCCGGCGGGGGGCATCGACGCGGGCGAGGAGCCGGCGGCGGCCGCGGCGCGCGAGCTGGAGGAGGAGACGGGCTACCGGGCCGCAACCGTCGAGCCGCTGGCCCGGTTCTATACGACGCCGGGCCTGACCGACGAGCTGATGCACGCGTTCGTGGCCCGGGGCCTGACCCGTGTGGGGCAGAAACTGGAGCCGTACGAGGTGCTGACGGTGCATCGCGTGGCCGTGGGGGACCTGTTCGCGATGATCGACCGGGGCGAACTGAGCGACGGCAAGACGATCCTGTCGCTGCTGTGGGCCCGGCGTGCCGGGATGCTCGGGGGCTAGCCTTGACCATGCCGCGTGATCCGTGGACATCCGGGGTGACGTCGGGCCCCGGGCGGGACGGGGCGTCGGGTCGCGCGTTCGCCATCGGGCGGCTGCTGGGCGACGGCGAGAACCCACTGCGGTGGGGCGTGCCGCTGGGGCGGGTGTGGGGCGTGCGGGTGCGGGCGCACTGGCTGTTCGTGGCGTACGTCCTGTCGCAGTTGATCTTCACGCTGCCACGCCAGCACGCGGGTGTGGTGTTCGTGCTCCCGATGATGGCGGCGTTGTTCGTGCTGGTGCTGCTGCACGAGTTCGGCCACTGCCTGGCGTGCCGGCGCGTGGGGGGCGAGGCGGACGAGGTGGTGCTGTGGCCATTGGGCGGGCTGGCGTTCTGCCGCGCGCCGCACGATTGGCGGAGCGAGCTGGTCACGGTGCTGGGGGGGCCGGCGGTCAACGCGGTGCTGGCGCCGGTGTTGGCGGGGGCGATCTTCGGGCTGACGGGTTCCTGGCGGGCGGCGGTGCCGGACCTGCTGGACCTGGGCGGGTCGGTGCTGCGGGTCGAGTCGGCGTACGGGTCGATGCCCTGGTGGCTGATCGTGCTGTGGTCGCTGCACGTGGCCAACGCGGCGCTGCTGGTGTTCAATCTGGCGGTGCCGATGCTTCCGCTTGATGGGGGCCGAATCGTGCAGTGCCTGCTGTGGCGGGCGGTGGGGTATCACCGGTCGCTGTGGATCTCGGTGCACGTCGGGCTGGCGGCGGCGATGGGGCTGGTGGTCGCCGGGCTGGTGCTGGCGGACGGGAAGATGCTGCTGGCGGTGGGGGCGTTGGGCGCGGCGGTGTGCTGGCTGGAGCGGCGGCGCTACCAGTTCCTGGCGGGGGTCGAGCCGGGGTTGGACCGCCCGGCGGGCCCGGTGGTCACGCAGGGGGCACCGACGCCGGACGAGCTGGAGGCCGCGGAGGGGGACGATCAGGGCGAGGTGGACCGGATTCTGGAGAAGATCTCGCGGGTGGGGATGGGGGGCCTGAGCGGGCGGGAGCGGCGCGTGCTCAAGCGGGCGACGGAACGGAGCCGAGAAACGAAAGGGCCCGGGCTCCGATCCGACCAATGATCCTCCGGCCAACTCACTCACGGACGAATACCGGATTCAGCAAGGAGCGGCATGGGGATCTACGACCGAGACTACACGCGGGCCGATCGCGGCGGGGGCTATCGCGATTCCTACGGTGCGTCCGGGCCGGGGGGCGGGGGGCGCGGTGTGTCGCGCATGTCGATGTGGACGGTCAACACGTGGCTGATCGTCAGCAACGTGGCGATCCACATCCTGGCGCTGACGGTGTTCGTGTGGAAGCTGCCGGCGGATCGGAACTCGGTCTTCGCGGTCGTTTCATCGACGGGGGTGCCGAAATGGTTCGTGCTTCATGAGTTCGGGCACTTCTCGACGGCCAAGGGATTCTTCGAGATCGTCCAGAGCCAGAGCGGCAACCAGCTCGTGCTGAACCTGCAGGTGTGGCGGCTGCTGACCTTCCAGTTCCTGCACGATCCGAGTTCGATCTGGCACCTGCTGCTGAACATGTTCGGGCTGTGGGTGTTCGGGCCGATGGTCGAGCAGGTGCTCGGGCGGCGGAAGTATCTGGCGTTCTACCTGGTGTGCGGCATCATGGGCGGCGTGCTCTACGTGCTGCTCAACCTGCTCGGCATGATGGGGATCAACCTTCCGGGCGTGCTCGACAGCGATCCACGCACGCCGCTGGTGGGCGCGTCCGCGGGCGTGTTCGGTGTGATCATCGCGTGCGCGTATCTGGCGCCCAACGCGGTGGTCCAGCTGATCTTCCCGCCGATCCCGCTGAAGATGAAGTATTTCGCGTATGGCTATGTGGGGTTCGCGTTGTTGAACCTTCTCATCTCGGGGAAGAACGCCGGGGGCGACGCGGCGCACATCGGCGGGGCGATCGCGGGATACTTCTTCATCCGCAACCCGCACCACCTGCTGGACTTCTTCGACGTGCTCGGCAACTCGAAGAAACCCAAAGGCCCGCGGAAGCCGGGCAAGCCCGGGAGGGCCCGGGCGCCGTCCGAGGAGGAGATCGACCGCATCCTGGACAAGGTCAATCTCAAGGGGATCCAGTCGCTGACTACCAAGGAGAAGAAGGTGCTGGAGAAGGCCAGCCGCGAGGGACGCGGGCGGTAGCGGCGCGGTCCGACTAGCCTTGCCACGATGCCTGAACCCCTTCGCTTCACGGTACACGCCCGGTCCGGCCACGCACGCGTGGGCACGGTGGACACGCCGCACGGGTCGTTCGAGACGCCGGCGTTCATGCCGGTGGGCACGCGGGGGAGCGTGAAGGGCGTGCTGCCGCACATGGTGCGACAGACCGGGGCTCAGATCCTGCTCAATAACACCTATCACCTGATGCTGCGGCCGGGGTCGGAACTGATCCGGCGGCTGGGCGGGGTGCACCGGTTCATGAACTGGGACGGGCCGATCCTGACCGATTCGGGCGGGTACCAGGCGTACTCGATGGCGGACATCAACGCGGTGGACGACGAGGGGGTGTCGTTCAAGTCGATCGTGGACGGTTCGACGATCCGGATGACGCCCGAGTCGGCCACGCGGATCCAGAACGAGCTGGGGCCGGACATCATGATGGCGTTCGACGACTGCCCGCCCTCGGTGGATCCGGGCGCGGCGCCGGTGAGCCAGGCCCGGCTACGCCACGCGGCGCGGCGGGACGCGTCGCGCAAGGGCGGGTACGACCACGCGACGCGCCTGGACATCGCCAACGAGCGGACGGTGCGGTGGCTGGAGCGGTGCAAGGCGGCCCACGCCCGGCCGGACGAGCAGGCCCTGTTCGGGATCATCCAGGGGGGGACGGACTTTGACCGGCGGGACTGGTGCCTGGAGCGGATCTGCGGGATCGACCTGCCGGGGTACGCCATCGGCGGGGTGGCGGTGGGGGAGTCGTCGGACGACATCGCCCGGGTGGTGCGGCACACGGCGCCCGCGATGCCGTGGGACAAGCCGCGGTACCTGATGGGCGTGGGGTACGAGCGGGACATCACGGCGGCGGTGCTCGCGGGGGTGGACATGTTCGACTGCGTGCTGCCGACGCGGAACGCGCGGAACGCCAACGCGTTCACGGGCGAGCCGGGGGAGGGGTCGGGGCAGATCCGGCTCAAGAACGCGCGGTTCGCGGAGGACCTGCGACCCTTGGAGCCGGGGTGTGACTGCCCTGCGTGCGATCCGGCGGGGAACGGGTGGACGACGTATGAGGGTGGGTGTTTTTCCCGTGCGTACATCCGGCATCTGTTCCAGGCGGAGGAGATGCTCGGGCCGATCCTGGTGAGCCTGCACAACCTGCGGTTTTTTCAGCGGCTGACGGCCGACCTGCGCGAGGCGGTCCGGCGGGACGACTGGGCGTGGTTCGTGGGGCGGCGACCGCACCTGGCGGAGACGGTGCGTACGGCCCTCGGCGATGGCGGGCGTGCGGCGGTCTGACCCGAACAGGGCGGTGACATCGCGGCCCCGCGGTTCCCAGAAAGCACGCACGGGCACCGATCGGGTGTCCTACCATCCCGGCCCGGGAGCCAGAACGCCCGGTTTGGAGCCCAAAGACCCATGATCCACATTATCGCGGCCGATATCGCCGGTTGGTCCACCCTTGCGCTGCAGGATTCGCCCGTGCAGGGCGTCCTCGGGGCCGAGGGTGGCCAGCCCGGGACCGCCCAGAACGGCGCCGCGGGCGCCGCCGGGACCACGGCCCCCGCGCCGGGCGGTTTCAACTTCATCATGCCCTTCATCATGCTGATGGTGGTGTTCCTGTTCCTGAGCACCATCCTGGGCGGGCGTAAGGAGAAGAAGCGGCGCGCGGCGATGCTCGACGGCATCCAGAAGCGGGACCGCGTGCAGACCGTGGGCGGCGTGATCGGTCACATCATCGAGATCAAGGGCGACGAGTTCCTGCTCGAGTCCGACCGCGCGAGCAACACGCGCATGTGGATCACGCGATCCTCCGTGTCGAACGTCCTCCGTTCGGCCAACGCGCCGGCTTCGGCGAACGCGGAAACCACCCCCGAAAAGTCCACCGAGGCCGCGAGCGCCTGACGCGACCGACCGATTCGAGGTTTTCTACCTATGCGGCACCTTGTGCGGAACATCTGCATCGCGCTCGCCCTTGTCCTGATCGCGGTCTGGGCCGCGGTCCCGCCGAGCGAGAAAGTCCGGCTCGGCAAGGACCTCCAGGGCGGTTCTTCGCTGGTCTACGCCGTCCAGATGGACAAGGCGGAGGACCCCGACGAGATCATCCCGAAGATCATCGACGTGCTCAAGCGGCGTATCGATCCGAACGGCCTGTTCGAGATCTCGATCGTGCGTCAGGGCCAGGACCGCATCGAGATCACGATGCCGCTGCCCGGCGACCACGTCAAGCAGCTTCGTCAGTCGTTCGAGGACGCGCTGGCGGACCTGGGCACGAGCTCGGTCGAGCCGGCGGAGTTCGAGCGGATGATGCGGGCCGACGCGGGCGCCCGGGCCACGATGATCGATTCGGTCGCGGCGGACAACGAGCAGCTGCGTGAGCGGCTCGAGGAGGCCGCCGGGTTCTACGACCGGGGCCTTCTCTTCCGCGAGCAGCTCCGCGTGGCCGAGCAGAGCAACGCCCCCGAGGCGACGCTGGATCAGCTCGCCCAGCAGGCGGCCGAGGCCGAGGTCCGCTACGAGGTGGCCCGCGACGAGGTCCGTGCGGCGGCCATCGGGCCCGACGACGTCCGTCGCGTGCTCGAGCTGCCCGACGTGAAGCGGAACATCAAGGACACGGTCTCCGGCGAGATCGTGGAGGTGGAGAGCGCCCGCAAGCGGGGGCTGGACCGCATCCGGGCCGAGCACCCCGAACTGGCCGGCAAGCTCAAGGACGTGGTGAAGGCGTTCGAGACGTACTCGGACCAGCGGAGCGCGCTCGACGACACGGCCGACCTGAAGCGCCTCGTGCAGTCCTCCGGCGAGCTGAGCTTCCGGATCACCGTCGATCCGCAGGGCAGCGACGGCGCCGCGACGCACCCCGAGGAGCAGCGCCTCCGGGAGGAGATGCGCGAGCGGGGCCCGCGCCAGTCGCGCGCCAACGACGCCCGCTGGTACAAGATCAACCGTCTGGACAGCTGGTACGACACCAAGCAGGAGCTGGACGCGCTGGACGCGGACCCTTCGGGGTTCTTCCTCAGCCGCGGCTACGTGGCCGAGGAGTACGCCGGCTCGGTGTACCTGCTCTGCTTCGACAGCCGCAACATGCGGATGACCAACGACGAGGGTCGCTGGCGGGTGGCCCGCGCGTACCAGACGCAGGACCAGCTCGGTCGCCCGGCGATCGGGTTCGAGATGGACCCCGTTGGCTCGGCCCGGCTCGGTGAGCTGACCGGCGACAACGTGGGCAACAAGATGGCGGTGCTGCTCGACGACCAGATCTACACCGCCCCGCGGCTGAACGCGCGGATCTCCAGCCGGGGCATCATCGAGGGCGAGTTCACGCCCGACGAGATCGACTACGTCGTCCGCGTGATGACGGCCGGCTCGCTGCAGGCCAAGCTCAGCCCCGAGCCGATCTCCGAGACGACGATCGCGCCCGAGCTGGGCCAGGACAACCTGGACAAGGGCCTGGTCGCCGGCGTGATCGCGCTGGTCGTGGTGGGCGCGTTCATGGCGTTCTACTACTTCGGCTACGGCCTGGTGGCGGTGGTGTGCCTGATCGCCAACGCGGTGATGATCGTGGGGGCGCTGGCCCTCTCGCGTGCGGCGCTGACGCTTCCCGGCATCGCCGGCATCATCCTGACCTTCGGCATGGCGGTGGACGCCAACGTGCTGATCTTCGAGCGCATCCGCGAGGAGATGCGCAAGGGCCTCGATCTTCGCACCAGCAGCCGGCTGGGTTACGAGAAGGCGCTCAGCTCCATCGTGGACGGCAACGTGACGAACCTGATCGTGTGCTTCGTGCTCGCCAACGTGGGCACGCAGGAGATCAAGGGCTTCGCGATCACGCTGGGCATCGGCGTGGCCTGCACGATGATCTCGGCCCTGTTCTTCAGCCGGATCATCATGACGATCCTGATCGACAAGGTGAAGGTCCGGCGCATGGGCATGCTGCCGGTCGCGATCCCGGTGATCGACCGCGTGCTCGAGCCGCGGATCGACTGGATGAAGCTCCGCGGCCTGTTCCTCGTGGTTTCGGTCTGCTTCGTCGGGCTGGGCGTGGCGATGGTGGTTTCCCGCGGCCAGCGGATGCTCGACACCGAGTTCCGCGGCGGCACCCAGGTGACCATGGCGTTCAAAGACGGCATCGAGCCGGTCTCGCGCACGGAGATCGAGGAGATCGTCCACGCCCTCGGCGAGGGCGAGGACGAGACGTCGCCGATCCGCCAGCTGCGCGTGGCCGAGGTGGTGGCGGTCAACCCGATCGAGGGCGGGCTCAGCTCGGACACGTTTGTCATCAAGACGCTGGCCACCGACCGCGCGTCGGTCGGCGCGGCCATCACCACGGCGTTCCAGGACCGCCTGGACGCGCCCCCGCCGCTGGAGTTCTCCGGCTCGGAGTTCGAGGAGTCCCGGGCCGCCCCGGTGTTCCCGATCCTGAGTTCCCGCCTGGGCGACGACGTCGGGCGGCCGGAACTGCGCAACGACGTGACCGAGTTCGTCGGCGGCGTGGCGGTGCTGGTCGAGAACATCGACCCGCCCCAGTCGGCCGACCAGATCCGCGACCGGCTCAACCTGATGCGGGGCAAGGACGACTTCGTCGACGTGCTCGGTCGGCAGGTGGACGTCCGGGTGCTCACGGGCACCAACGAGGCGGCCACCTCCGTGGTGATCCTGGTGCTGGACCCCGGGCTGCTCTATCTCGACAACCCGGAGGCGTGGCAGAACGAGGTCTCCCAGCGTGAGTGGGACCTGATCCGCGCCGCCCTGACGACCACGACGGACGCGATCTCCGTGCAGAACTTCTCGCCGGCCATCGCGGCCAGCTTCCGCGAGAAGGCGATCGTCGCCGTGGTGCTCTCGCTGCTGCTGATCCTGATCTACATCTGGGTGCGGTTCGGTTCGGTCCGGTACTCCCTGGCCGCGATCGCGACGCTCGCCCACGACGTGTTCGTCGCGCTCGGGCTGATCGCGCTGGCCGAGATCATCTACGACTTTGACGTGGCCGAGGGTCTGGCCCGCGCGCTGCTCATCGAGCCGTTCAAGATCGATCTGACGCTGGTGGCGGCGCTGCTGACCATCATCGGCTACTCGCTCAACGACACGATCATCATCATGGACCGCATCCGCGAGAACCGCGGCAAGCTGTCCTACGTCACCCGCGACGTGGTGAACCTGTCGATCAACCAGACCATCAGCCGCACGGTCATCACCTCGGGCACCACCCTGCTCGCGGTGCTGATCCTTTACATCTACGGCGGGACCGGCGTACGGGCGTTCAGCTACACGCTGCTCGTCGGCGTGCTGTTCGGCACCTACTCCTCGATCGCCGTGGCGGCCCCCCTGGTGTGGAACCGCAAGGCGGACCGCTCCGCCGCGGCCTTCGAGCCGGTCGCGCAGGCGTCCTCGGCGGTCTGACCTTCCCGCTCCCGTGCTGATTCTTGCGGCCCGGCGTCCCAGACGCCGGGCCGTTTCGCTACAATCCCGCCATGGGCGTGATGGACGAACGCTCGTCTCGGATGTTCGTGGGCGTGTGCCTGCTCGTTCTCCTTTGGATCGGGACCTACTGGGTCTACGACCCGGGGCGCGGGGACCGCGAGCCCACGATCAGCTTCGCCGAGCCGGACCGCGGGCCGGAACCGGCCGCCGAAATGCCGGCGGCCCCCGTGGTCGCCCCCCCGGCCCCGACCTCGCCGGTCGTCTCTGAGCCGGCGCCCGAGACGCCGGCCGACCCCGGTCTGCGGGTCGAGCCACCCCTGTTCCGCGAGTACATCGTGCGCGCCAACGACACCTACGAGCGGATCGCCCAGCGCGAGCTGGGCTCGTCGTCGCTGGCCGGGGCCATCGCGCGGGCCAACCCGCTCAAGGATCCCACCCGCCTGCAGCCCGGACAGCCGCTGCGCATCCCGCTCGACCCGGACAACATCCAGGGGCGGGTGGTCACGGCCGGCGGGGGCGAGCCGGTCGAGCCGCCGAAGCCGCAGACGCCCACCGCGGTCGAGTACCGCGTCCAGCCCGGGGACACGCTGACCGGGATCGCCCGCTCGTACTACGGCTCGATCCGGCACGCGGACTTCATCTTCGCGTCCAACCGCGACGTGCTCGCCGGCCCGGACAGCCTGCGGGTGGGCCAGGTCCTGCGGCTGCCGCCGCTGCCGCCCGGCGACGGGGGCTGAGGCCCGCGTGCGGCGGCGGGGCGGTCCCGCTGCGTCCGCGCCGGCCCGGGCCGGATCCGGCCCGTATCATCGCCCATGCCGAACAACACGCCCGTGTACATCGTGACCGGCGGGGCGGGCTTCGTGGGCTCGAACCTGGTCGCCGAGTTGATGCGTCGCCACCCCGACGCCCACATCTACGTGGTGGACGACCTCCGCACCGGCACGTACGCCAACATCGTCGAGGCCTGCGAGCGGGCGGGCGTGGGCCCGTTCCGGGGCACCGTGATGCCCGACGACATCGCAGAACTGAACTGGCAGCCGGCCGTCGAGGGGCTCCAGCCCCGGGCGGTGTTCCACCTGGCGGCCATCACCGACACGCTCGAGTTCGACGAGAAGAAGATGCTCGCGGCCAACAGCGAGCCGTTTTCTGACATCCTCGACGCGTGTTCTGGCGCCGGCGTGCCGCTGGTCTACGCGTCCAGCGCCGCCACGTACGGCACACCGCCCGAGTCCGAGACGCGCACGCCGTTCCAGGAGGCGTCCGCCGGCGTGCCGCAGAACGTGTACGGGTTCAGCAAGTGGCTGATGGACGCCGAGCTGTTCCGCCATTTCGAGCGGTGCGAGCGCGACGGCGAGAAGCGGCCGCACGTGGTGGGGCTGCGGTACTTCAACGTGTTCGGCCCCGGGGAGGCGCGCAAGGGCAAGATGGCCTCGATGGTCTGGCACCTGACCAACCAGATCCTCGACGGCCACCGCCCCCGTCTGTTCCGGGAGGGCGAGCACGAGCGTGACCAGGTGTTCGTCGACGACGTCGTGGCCTGCACGCTCGCGGGGGCGGAGCGCGGGGTCACGCCCGGCGTGTACAACTGCGGCTCGGGGCGGACCACCTCGTTCAACCAGATCGTCGAGGCGATCAACGAGGCGCTGGGCACCTCGGTCGAGCCGGAGTACTTCGAGATGCCCGAGGTCATGCGGGCGACCTACCAGCACTACACCTGCGCCGACATGTCGCGGACGGCCAAGGCGCTCAACCACCGCCCGAGCTGGTCGCCGATGGACGCCATGATGCGGTACGCCCGCCAGATCGTCGCCGACCGCCAGCGGCTCGGCCAGCCCATCCACGTCGCGGGCGGCCAGCCCGACCGAACCGCCGGCGGAGTCACCGCGTGAGTCTCAAGCGAATCCTCGTCACCGGCGGCGCCGGTTTTCTCGGGTCCCACCTCTGCGAACGCCTGATCGAGCAGGGGCACGACGTCATCTGCCTGGACAACTTTTTCACCAGCCAGAAGACCAACGTCCAGCACCTGTTCGACCACCGCAACTTCGAGCTGATCCGCCACGACGTGACGCACCCGATGTGGCTCGAGGTCGACGAGATCTACAACCTCGCCTGTCCGGCGGCGCCGGGGCACTACCAGTACAACCCGATCAAGACGATGAAGACCTCGGTCATGGGCGCGATCAACATGCTCGGCATGGCCAAGCGGTGCAACGCGCGCATCCTGCAGGCCTCGACCAGCGAGGTCTACGGCGATCCGACCGTGCACCCGCAGCCCGAGTCCTACCGGGGCAACGTGAACCCGATCGGCCCGCGGGCCTGCTACGACGAGGGCAAGCGGGCGGCCGAGACGCTGTTTATGGACTATCACCGCAAGCACCGGCTCGACATCCGGATGGTGCGGATTTTCAACACCTACGGCCCGCGGATGCACCCGTTCGACGGGCGGGTGGTGTCCAACTTCATCCGCCAGGCCCTGGCCGACGAGGACATCACGATCTTCGGCGACGGCTCGCAGACACGCTCGTTCTGCTATCGCGACGATCTCGTCGAGGGCATCATCCGCCTGATGAACACCGAGGGCGACGGCGTCCACCAGCCCATGAACATCGGCAATCCCCACGAGTTCACCATCCGCCAGCTCGCGGAGCTGACCATCGAGCTGACCGGTTCGAAGAGCCGGCTCGTCTTCGAGACCCTGCCCGAGGACGACCCGACCCAGCGCCAGCCCAACATCGCGCGGGCCCGGCGGATGCTCGGGTGGGAGCCGACCGTTCCGCTGCGCGAGGGGCTCGAGAGCACCATCGCGTACTTCCGCTCGATCGACCTGTCCGACTTCCGGGCCCCGACCCCGAACTTCTGATCGGCGTGGTCCGGCGATGGGGAGAAGTACCCCTCGGCCGGTTCGTTTCATGGCGCAGCACGGCAAGGTCCGATAGACTCCGGACCATGCTCGTCCCGACCCTGCCCGAGTCGCGATTTCTCATCCTCGACGATGCCGACATGGCGTCGCTGGTGTCGGTCGCGCTGGCCGCGGAGCGGTGGGCGGGCGTCGGTGGGTCGGATCGGGCGCCGGTGGTGGTGCCCGCCTGGTGGCGACCGGACGCGGACACCGCGATGCCGCTCGTCCATCGGGCGGTCCAGCGGCGCGCGGCCCTGTACGGTCTGACCGCGGTTCGCGACGAGCTCGTCGCCGAGCCGGCGGAAGGGTCTCAGTCTTTCCCAGAACTTTCGCAGCTCCTGCTCGCGGCGACGAGGCTCGCCGCTCGCCACGGGTGCGATTCCGTGCTCTTCCCCGTGCGGGCGGCCGATCTGGAGCGCGAGGTGACCGTGGCGGGCGTGGCGCGTGAGGTCGACCGCGCGGTGCTCGTCGGACGCCTGGCGTCGCTGGACGGCGAGGGTCTGGCGGCCTGCACGGTGATCACGCCCCTGGTCGATCTCGACGACGAGCAGCTGCTCGATCTGGCCCGTGATCTTTCGGTGCCGTCCGACGCGTGCTGGTGGTCCGGCGTGGGCGGCGAGCCCGCGGCTGCCGAGGCCGCCCGTCGGTGGCAGGGCGTCCGGGGCATGCCCGCCGGACCCGGTCTGGTCGCGGGCCCCCGCCTGACCCGCACGGCCTGAATGTAGAAGCAGACTGCTCCGAACGCCGCTGCCCTGGGCGGTGAGGTTGTCGGCACGCCCGGGCCCGACCGGGCCGGTGCTCCGGCCCACGCGTACGATCCGCGACCATGAGCACCGCCGCCCAATCGCCCCTCGCCTCCGCCCGAAAGGGCGATGTTCATTTCTGGTCGCGGACGCTGATCCCGACGACCCGGGAAGCGCCCGCGGACGCGGAGATGCCCAGCCACGTGTTCATGACGCGGGCCGGTTACATCCGGCGGGTGGGCGCGGGGGTGTACAACTACCTGCCGCTGGCGTGGCGGTCGCTGCGCAAGATCTCGCAGATCGTGCGCGAGGAGATGGACGCGGCGGGCGCCTCCGAGATGCTGATGCCCACGCTCGAGCCGATCGAGCTGTTCGCGGGCACGAAGCGTGACGTGGACTACGGCGATCTGCTCTTCAAGGTCGAGGACCGTCACGGCCGGGTCGCGGCGCTGGGCCCGACGCACGAGGAGGTCATCACCGACCTGATGTGCGGGGCGCTGACCAGTTACAAGCAGTTCCCGCTGAACCTGTACCAGATCCAGACGAAGTTCCGCGACGAGGCCCGACCGCGCGCCGGCCTGCTGCGCTGCCGCGAGTTCATCATGAAGGACGCCTATTCGTTCCACCTCGAACTCGACGGCGAGGCGGGGCTGGGCGTGGCGTACGACAAGATGTACCGGGCGTACACGAACATCTTCGGTCGGTGCGGGCTGGACTTCTCCGCGGTCGAGGCCGAGGCCGGGCCGATCGGCGGGTCGGCGTCGCACGAGTTCATGGTCAACTGCGCCAACGGCGAGGACACGATCCTCGTCTGCCCCGAGACCGGCTACGCCGCCAACGTGGAGAAGGCGGAGATCGGCGAGCGGTCGTGGACGTGGGATCACTCCGCGACCGAGGATCTGACCAAGCGGCACACGCCCGGCATGCCGGGGATCGAGGGCGTGGCGGGGCACCTGGGGGTGACGCCGGCCCAGATGCTCAAGTCGATCGTGATGCGCACCACCGGCGGCAAGCCGCGGTGGGTGATCGCCGTCGTGCGGGGCGACCACGACGTCAACGAGGGCAAGGTCCGCGACGCCGTGGGGGCGTCGGTCGAGCTCGCTCCGGAGGCCGAGGCCCGCCTGGCCGGTTTCGCGATCGGCTACGTCTCGCCCCGCGTGCACGACACGATCCCGTGCACGCTGGTGGTGGACCCGGACGCGCTCGGCGGGGGATCGTGGGCGACCGGCGCGGACGAGAAGGACCACCACGTCACGGGGTTCAACTGGAGCCGGGACCTGCCTTCGGCTGCGAAGTCGGACCGGGTCATCGTGGCCGACGCGCGCAACGCCGAGGCGGGCGATCCCTCGCCCAGGGCCAAGGGCTCGGCGCTGGAGGCCCGGCGGGGCATCGAGGTCGGGCACATCTTCAAGCTGGGGACCAAGTACTCCGAGGCGATGGGCCTGACCGTGCTGGACAAGAACCAGCAGAAGCGCCCCGTCATCATGGGCTGCTACGGCATCGGCGTCTCGCGCACGCTGGCGGCCTGCGTCGAGATGGCCCACGACGACAACGGCATCGTGATGCCCCCGGCGATCGCTCCCTACCACGTGCACATCGTGACCATCAAGCCCGAGGAGGACGCCACGCTCCAGCGGGCGACCGCCCTGGCGGAGGAGCTGGCGGCCCGAGGCCTGGACGTGCTCATTGACGACCGGGACGAGCGTCCCGGCCCGAAGTTCAAGGACGCGGATCTGGTGGGCATCCCGGTGCGCCTGACAATCTCGCCCAAGTCGCTGGGCGAGAACGCCGCGGAGTTCAAGCTCCGGCGTGACCCTGGCAAGGGCGATCTGGTGCCGCTGGCGGACGTCGTGGACCGGACGGAGGCCGCCCTGGCCGAGCTTATGGGAGCTTGAGCCCCGGGGGGCTCCCTGATTTGGGACCCGGGTCCGGGCCGCTCTTGACACGGCGGTCTGATTTCGGGACCATGGCGGGAAACCACCCGTCCATCGGGCCAATCGTGCAGCCCGGGACCGGCGGCGGACCGTCTCGATAGGGAGCTTCCCCAAGATGCCATCACACCCACGCAGGGGCCTCACGGCCGCTGGGTTGGCCTGTACGCTCAGCGTGCTGGCCGGCTCGGCGATCGGTGCGCAGGCTCAGACCACGCCCACCCGCGACCGGATCGACTGGAGCAACGGGCTGACCGATCGGTTGGCCCCGATGTCCCGGGCGCAGGTCCGCCAGGCGGTATCCGCCCTGGCCGCCCGCCCGGATGCACACCGCGTGCAGGTCACGCTCGACCGCCCGCTCTCCAAGGACGACCGCGCCGCGCTGGAGCGGTCCGGCCTGACCCTGCTCACCTCGCTGGGCGGGACCTCGTACTTCGCCGCCCTGGCACCGGACGCCGACGCCGACGCGGTGTCCGCGGCCGGCATCCGCGCTATCTCGGCCATCCAGCCCAGCCGCAAGATGCACGCCGACGTTTCCGGCGGCATCGTCCGCTCGTGGGCGGTGGTCGGCCCGACGCCCGAGAAGCTGCGTGCCGCGGTGGATTCCGGCGTGATCACGCTCGAGGAGATGCGCAAGGCGGAGGCCGACCCCCTGGTGGCCGCCATCGTGGTGCTTCACCGCGACGCGGACCTGGCGGCCGAGTCCGACAGGCTCGCCCGGCAGTTCGGCGCGCAGGTCACGTCGGTGATGGACCCGGTGCACGCCGTGATCGTGCACGCGCCGGCCTCGCGGATCGCCTCGTTCGCGGGCGACGACGCCGTGATGTGGGTCGAGCCGCCGCTCCCGGCCCTGACCGAGACCAACGCCGAGAACCGCGTGCTGACCGGCGTGAACACCGTCAACGGCGCGCCGTACGGCCTCGACGGCACCGGCGTGACCGTGATGGTCTACGACGGCGGCAAGGTCTTCGCCCACGGCGACCTCTCCGGTCGCCTGACCATCGGCCCGACCGACACCTCGGGCACCTCCAACCACGCGACCCACGTCGCCGGCACCGTCGGCGGCTCGGGCGCGGGCAACGCCAACAACCGGGGCATGGCCCCGGGCGTGCAGATCGTCTCCTACGGCTTCGAGCAGCCCGGCGGCCTGTCGCAGGGCTTCCTCTACACCGACCCGGGCGACCTGCTGGCCGACTACACGGCCGCCATCACCCAGTTCGGCGCCGACATTTCCAACAACTCCATCGGCACCAACACCGAGCCCAACGGCTTCCCCTGCGAGTGGCAGGGCAACTACGGCGTGACCAGCGGCCTGATCGACGCGATCGCCCGCGGCTCGACCGGAAACCCCTTCCGCATCGTCTGGGCCGCCGGCAACGAGCGGCAGGGCAGCCGCTGCGACGTCGAGGGGTTCGGCGACTTCTTCTCGACCGCGCCACCCGCGGGCGCCAAGAACCACATCGCGGTCGGCTCGGTCGATTCCGACACCGACCTGACCAGCTCGTTCTCGTCGTGGGGCCCGGTCGATGACGGGCGCATCAAGCCCGATGTCTCCGCGCCCGGCTGCCAGGCCGGCGGCGACGGGGGCGTGACCTCGCTGAGTTCCTCGGGCGGATACACGACCATGTGCGGCACCTCGATGGCGTCGCCGACGGTCGCGGGCATCTCGGCCCTGATCCTCGAGCAGTGGCGTGTGACGTTCCCGGACGCCGACGACATGCGCGGCTCGACCCTCAAGGCGATCCTGGCCAACTCGGCCGAGGACCGCGGCAACGTCGGCCCGGACTACAAGTACGGCTACGGGTCCGTCCGCGCCGTGCCGGCCGTCGATACCGTGATGAGCGAGAACGTGATCGAGGCCGAGGTTTCGCAGGGCGAGACCTACCGCTTCGTCATCGTCATCGGGGCCGAGGACACCGAGCTGAAGGTCACCATGGCCTGGGACGACGCCCCGGCGGCGCCCAACATCAGCGCGGCCCTGGTCAACGACCTGGACATCCGCGTCATCGACCCCAACGGCAACACCTTCCTGCCCTGGACGCTCGACCCGGCCAACCCCGACGCGCCGGCCGTCCGCACGGTCCGCGACGGTGTGAACAACATCGAGCAGGTTTACATCGAGAACCCCATCCCCGGCGGCTACACCGTCGAGGTGGTCGGGTTCAACATCGCCGAGGGTCCCTCGCAGGGCTTCGGCATCGCCTCCAACGGCTTCCTGGTCAACTGCTCCTCGGCCGGCATCGTCGGCTTCGGCGCAAGCGTGATCCCCTGCACCGGCTCGGTCGGCCTGCAGGTGATCGACTGTGATCTGAACACCTCGGACTCGGTGATCGACACCGTGGACGTGTTCGTCGCCTCGGACACCCAGCCGGGCGGACTGTTCGTGACCCTGACCGAGACCGCGCCGGAGTCGGCCGCGTTCTTCGGCTCCATCTCGTTCTCGACCTCCGGCGGCGCGGACCTGCAGGTCTCCGCCGGCGACGAGGTCAGCGTGACCTACGTCGACGCCGACGACGGCGTGGGCGGTACCAACGTCGTCCAGACCCGCTCGATCTCGGTCGACTGCACGCCCCCGGTGGTGGTCTCCGCGTCGGCCACCGACGTGCAGCCCCGCAGCGCTGAGGTTGGGGTGACGACCGACGAGCCGACCACCGTGACGGTCAACTACGGCCCCACGCTGGACGACCTGACCGGCTCGGTCTCCTCCTCCGCCCTCCGCACGGACCACACCCTCAACATCACCGGCCTCCAGGACGACACGACCTACTTCTTCGTCGTCACCACGGCCACCGACGCCGCGGGCAACGTCAGCTCCGACGACAACGGCGGCAGCGGATACTCCTTCACCACCCCGGAGATCCCCGACTTCTTCACCGAGCAGTTCGCAAGCGGCGTCGATACGGCCGGCAGCCGCATCGAGTTCGTGCCCAACGGCACCTTTGATTTCTACACCGCGTGCGTTGATCCGCTCTCCGGCGCGCTGCCCATCGACCCGGCCGGCGGCACCACCATCGGCCTCAGCGACGACAGCTCGCAGTCGGTCGGCCTGACCGGCGGGGCCCAGGTCTCGATCTACGGCACCGCATTCTCAACCTTCTACGTCGGTTCGAACGGCTACATCACCTTCACCGGATCCGACTCGACCTACTCCGAGTCGCCCAGCGCCCACTTCGGTCAGGCCCGCGTTTCGGCCCTGTTCGACGACCTCAACCCCTCGCTCGGCGGCACCGTGAGCTGGATGCAGCTCTCCGACCGCGCGGTGGTCAGTTGGGTGGGCATCTCCGAGTACGGCACCTCCAACTCCAACACCTTCCAGATCGAGCTGTTCTTTGACGGCCGCATCGCCATCAGCCACCTCGACATCGACGTGGCCGACGCCATCGTCGGTCTCTCCGCGGGCGACGGGCTCAGCCCCGACTTCTTCAACAGCGATCTGAGTTCCTACGGCTCGTGCGGCCCGCGTCCGCCGGTCGCCGCCAGCAGCTCGGTGGGCACGGAGGTCAACACCCCCGTGGTCATCGGACTGCAGGCCACCGACGACGGACCGACCAACCTGCTGACCTACTCGGTCCTCAGCCTGCCCGGTTCCGGATCCCTGGTTGATCTCGGCACCGGCTCGACCATCGTGGCCGTCCCCTACACGATCGTGGGCGGGAGCAACCTCGTCGAGTACCGCCCCAACCACAACACCCAGGGGGACGACTCGTTCACCTTCGCCGCCGACGACGGCGGCACGCCTCCCTCGGGCGGGCAGTCGAACACCGCCACGGTGACCGTGACCGTCGGCGGCCCGCAGGCCGTCTATCAGTTCCTCGTCGACGACACGAACCCCGGCTGGGCCACCACGGGCCAGTGGGCCTTCGGCGTCCCCGCGGGCAACGACGGCGACCCGAGCGCCGGTTTCACCGGCAGCAACGTGTACGGGTACAACCTCAACGGCGACTATCCCAACAACATGCCGCGTCAGTACCTGACCTCCGGCAGCATGGACTTCAGTGACGTGACGCAGGTCAGCATGCAGTTCCGTCGCTGGCTCGGGGTCGAGAGCGCGACCTGGGATCACGCCTCGATCGAGATCTCGGTCGGCGGCGGCACCTGGCAGGTCATCTGGGACCACACGGGCGGCTCGCTCAACGAGCAGTCCTGGTCGCTCCAGACCTTCGACCTGTCCTCGTACGCCGACGACCAGCCGGACGTCCGCGTCCGCTGGGTCATGGGCACCACCGACGGATCGGTGACCTACCACGGATGGAACATCGACGACGTCGTGTTCTCCGGCGTGACGGCCATCGACTCCTGCCCGGCCGACCTGGCCGCGCCGTTCGGGGTGCTCAACTTCTTCGACATCTCGGCCTACATCAGCCTGTACAACGCCCAGGACCCGGCCGCGGACTTCGCGGCGCCCTTCGGCGTGTTCAACTTCTTCGATATCTCGGCCTACATCGGCGCGTACAACGCGGGCTGCCCCTGACCGCGGCACCCTCGTGATCTGATTTTTCCTCAGCCGGCCGGGCCCAAGCCCGGCCGGTTTTTCGTGCGCGGACCCGCCCGCGCGGGCATACGCTTGGGGGCATGGCGAACCGGATCCAACTCCCGATCCTCGACGACCGTCCCAAGGACAAATGCGGGGTGCTCGGCGTCTGGGGTGACCCCGACGCCGTCCGGCTGGTCTACCTCGGCCTGTACGCGCAGCAGCACCGCGGCCAGGAGTCGGCGGGCATCGCCGTGTCCAACGGCATCGAGCTGGAAGCCCACACCGGCATGGGGTTGGTGCCCGAGGTGTTCACGCCCCGCGACCTCGAACGCCTGGAACGCCAGCGCCGCGTCCCGGAGGGCGACCGCGTGGCCACCGCGACCGGCGGTGCCATCGGGCACAACCGCTATTCGACCTCCGGCGGCTCGAAGAGCTGCAACGCCCAGCCCCTAATGGAAACCACCGTCGACGGGCCGGTCGCCATCGGCCACAACGGCAATCTGGTCAACGGCGAGGCCTGGCGTCGGGTCTTCGCCGAGCAGGGGCGGTTGTTCCACACCACCTCGGACACCGAGGTCATCGTCCACCTGCTCGCCTCGCCCGAGCAGCGGGCCACGCCCGACCCGCTCGCCTCGACGCTGCGCAAGCTGCAGGGGGCGTTCTCGCTGGTCCTGCTCCACCCCGACCGCGTCGAGGCCGCCCGCGACCCCTGGGGCTGGCGTCCGCTGGTACTGGGCAAGCTGCCGGGCGGGCGGGACTGCGTCGCCTCCGAGACGGTCGCCCTGGACGTGATGGGCGCCGAGTTCGTCCGCGAGGTCGAGCCGGGCGAGATCGTGACGCTGTCGGACGCGGGCGTCGAGTCGCGCCGCTTCGCGCCCCCGGCCGAGCGCCTGGCCATGTGCGTGTTCGAGCACGTGTACTTCGCGTCCCCGGCCAGCAACGTGTTCGGCCAGTCGGTCCAGCTCTCGCGCGAGGAGTTCGGGGCCGAGCTGGCCCGCGAGGCGCCGGCCGAGGCGGACTTCGTGATGCCGATGCCCGACTCGGGGCGGTCGGCCGCCAACGGCTACGCCCGCGTCTCGGGCCTGCACTACCGCGAGGGCATCGTGCCCAACCGCTATGTCGGCCGGACCTTCATCAAGCCGACCCAGCAGGAACGCCGCGCGGCCGTGCGGCTCAAGCTCAACGTGGTGTCCGAGATCGTCGCCGGCAAGCGCGTCGTGGTGGTGGACGACTCGATCGTCCGCGGCACGACCACCCGCGAGAAGATGAAGCAGATCCGCGACGCGGGCGCCACCGAGATCCACCTGCGCATCTCCTGCCCGCCCATCCGCCACCCGTGCCACTTCGGCGTGGACTTCGCCACGCGCGACCAGCTCATCGCCCACGAGCGCACGGTCGAGGAGATCCGCCGGTTCCTGGGGGTCGATTCGCTGGCCTTCCTCTCGCAGGAGGGCATGCTCTTGGTGATGAAGCACCAGGCCGGGTCGTACTGCACGGCGTGCTTCTCGGGCGACTACCGCATCGACGTCGAGCACCCGGTGGCCGACGAGTTCGTCGCCAAGCAGCAGCTGCCGATGTTCCCCGAGACGCCGCAGCCGACGCCCGCGAGCAAGGCGTAGGCCCGGCCCGATCGGGCGGGCGCCGCTGAGCGGTGGCTCAGGCCTCGTCGTCCTTGGCGACCACTTCAACGCCGTAGCGGGCCCGCAGGGACTCGTAGCCGAACGGATCGGACTCGTCGTTGGCCTCGATGCCGGCGCGGAGGGCGCGGCCGCTGAGCAGGTTGATGGCGCCCTGCAGGTTGTTGCTGAACTCTTCGGCGGTGAAGGGGCGGGGGGCGACGAGGCGGGCGACGGCGACGGCGCGGGCCTTGGGCAGGGCCACGGCGACGCTCCTGGGGTTCTCGGCGACGGCGGCGGGGGTGGCCATCGGGTCGATGCCCGCGGCCGCCTCGAGCACGGCGTCGCGGAAGGCTTCCTGGTTGAGCTGGGGGTCCACGAAGCGGGACTGGCTGCTCGGGCTGACGCCCAGCGGCGAGACGCGGATGTTGGTCAGCACGCCGGGGCGGACCACGCGGGACAGGTCGACGTTCTCGACCGCCAGTGCGACGGCCGCGGGCACGCCCTCGGTGGCGGCGGCGGCTTGGAACTCGTCGAGGCGTTCTTCGAGCATCCGGAAGCCCTGCACGGCCTTGTAATCGGCGATGACCCGGGTGCGTCCGGCGTCGTCGATCGACTCGGCGGGGCCGGCGGGGCGGTGGCCGAGCACCAGCAGGTAGTAGCGGTTGCCCATCTGGTCCTGGGCGGCGGGGTCGACCTGGGGCACGCCGACCTGCACGCCGATCCCGGGCAGGAATCCCTGCTCGTTGATCTGGTCGGGCAGTTCCTGGGTCAGCACGGTGCGCGAGCCGACGCGGTAGAACGAGCGCCCGACGCCGGGGAGGGTCGCGATCTCTTCCGAGCCCAGCCAGGTGTTCTCGGGGATGCGGACGGTGGGGGTGGGCAGGCTGGTGCCCTGATCGCCCAGGCGGGTGACGATGGTCTCGGCGATGGCGTCGAGGCGGGGGCGGGCGGCGTCCCAGTTTTCGGGGAGGACGAGGGTGTCGCCGCTGCGGTCCAGGCCGCGGGTGGCGCGGAGAACCTCGGCGCGGATGATGCGGTCGGCCTCGACCATGAGCTGGTCGGTCTGGGCCTCGCGGTAGGCCTGCTCGATGCGGGCGCGTTCGGAGGCGAAGTCGCCGGGGTACAGGCGGTCGCCCTCGGGCTTGCGGCTGTCGGCCTCCCACATCTTGCGCAGCTCGACGCGGTCGACGGGCACGGCCTGGGCCATCTGCTCGCGGTCGAGCATGAGCCAGCCGAGCCGGACTCGGGCCGGCTGGGCGTAGCCGATGCCGTAGGGGTCCTCGGCGGGGGTGGCGCCGGCGCGGTCCTGGAAGAAGGACTGCAGGTCTTCCTCGGTGGGTTCGGGCACGAACTCGGACGCGACCGAGCCGGGGATCAGCGCGGCGTTGACGGCCACGGCGTCGTTGAGGTCACGCATGCCGGCCTTGGCCCCCGCGGGGGAGAAGGCCGGGGCGGTCAGGTACATCTGCACGAGGCGGTAGGCGCCCATGAACCCGGCGAGGGAGCGCCACACGTCCTCCTCGGAGGCTCCGCGGGCGTAGGCGGCGGCCTGGGCTACCTCGCGGTTGATCTGCTGGCGACGCAGCGACTCGTACTGGCCGAGCTGCTCGGTGGCCTCCTCGCCGGTGATGGCGCCCTGCATCAGGGCCATCCGCAGGCGCTGGGTGATCTCGAGCAGTTCGGTCTCGAGTTCGATCTCCACGAGCTGGCGTCCGTCCTCGACGCCGCCGACCAGGCCGGCCTCCTCGGCCATGCGCTCGAGGAGTATCCAGTGGTAGATGTTCTCGTCGTTGCCGTCGCCGCCAGCGAGCAGGCCGAGCCCGCCCTGCTGCTTGGGCAGGAACACGACCGGGGCGACACGCTTGGCCAGCTCGAGCTGGGAGCGGGCGCGGTCGACGTCGAAGAGGGTGATCTTGGAGCCGTCGGCGTAGCGGGCCATGGTCCGGTTGAACTGGGACTTCTGGAAGGAGGTCAGCACGGGTTCGAGCAGGAACACGACCATCAGCAGCGAGCCGCCGACGGCGAGGATGACCAGCTGGAACTTGCGGATGAACTTGAGCATGACCGCTCCAAATCGGGCTTTGGGGTGAGCGGGCCCGGTGGTGGTGGGGCGGCCCGCTCGGGATAAAAAAGAAGGGCCGCGGACATCGTCGTCCACGGCCCGGTGGCTTGAACCCTCGCCGTCGCTTGGGACGGGTCCGGCGGGCCGAATCTCTTAACGATAGAACTCGATGATGAGGTTCATGTTCACGTCGAAGGGCACCTGGTCCGGGGTAGGCAGGGCGACGACGCGGGCGGTCAGGTCGGAGGGGTTGAAGGCGACCCAGCCCGGGACCTCGTGGCCGCCGAGGGATTCCATGGCCTCGCGGGCGGCCTTCTGGCTCTTCTCCTTGATGGTCACCACGTCGCCGACCTTGAGGCGGTAGGACGGGATGTCGACCTTGCGGCCGTTGACCAGGATGTGGCCGTGGGAGACCATCTGGCGGGCGGCCCAGATCGTGCGGGCCACGCCGGTGCGCCGGACGACGTTGTCGAGTCGGCGCTCGAGCAGCTGGAGCAGCACGTCGCCGGAGTTGCCCTGCATGCGCTTGGCGTCGTCGACGGTGCGGGCGAACTGCTTCTCGAGCATGTTGTAGTGGTAGCGGAGCTTCTGCTTCTCGATCAGGCGGATGCCGTAGTCACGCAGGCGCTTGCCGCGGTAGCCGTGCATGCCGGGGGCGACAAGCTGGCGCTTGGAGGTGTGCTTGGGGATGTCGGCGATGGGGACGCCGACGCGGCGGGACAGCTTGACCTTGGGGCCGGTATAGGTGGCCATGGGCGATTCCTCTTTCTTCCGTCCGCGCAGCCCGCCCGGTTGAGGGTCGGTCACGCGGTGCTGGGGTTTCCAGCGACCTGCCGGGGGGCCGAGTCTTCGGTCCGGCGTGATGGCCCGGGCACGTCGCCCGAGGGGCCTCTATTGAAGGTCACACCCCGGCTCTGGTCAACCGGGGCGTGGGTGTCCCGGCGGCCCGGCGCGGCCCGGCTCCGGCACCCCAAGATTGGGTTTATACCTCAGGCGGCCGGTGGTCCCAGCCGCGGTGCGTGAGCACCCGGTCACGGCGGCGGGTTGACCGTTGGAATCCCTCCCGACCCACATCAATCCGTCGGCCAGCAACCAACCGGGCACGACCCTTCGCGTGGCGGAGGTGGGGCCGTGCGAGGCGTGGGTTGTACGAAGGGCCGCGATCGGTCAGGCTGGGTGGGCGCGTGTGCTGCATGTGGAGCACATCGGCCGGGATGCGGCCGGGGCAGGGACTTCACGCGAATGGCGGTGGGCGGCTGGGCAGCCTGCTTCAGCTGCGCGGAAGCAGGGCACCCGGCGAGGTAGCCTGCCGAGTACGGCTCAGCGGGGTACTCAGAGACCACGAACGGCGATCGGCGGCCTGAACCGGGGCGTGACCGCGTACTTGTACCGCACTGCGGAGAGGCTGTAGACCACTGCTTCAGATCGGATTACTTTTCGATGCAACAACTCGCAGCAATCCAATCCACACGACCACAAACCCAGGGACGATCCTCGCTAACATAGTGCCATTGGTATTCACGATCCAAAGTAAGATCGCTCACAGGCATCTCAAGATAGACTTCATCATCCGTAATGCTTCCTGGAAGCGAAATAGTAGCACTAAACAGATCTGCAGCTGGGTCAATTGTCGCCACGCCGTCGAACGCAAAAATCCGGTTATAAATTCTGTGCACAGCCTCAGGATCAAAGGCAAAAGCCTCAAGCTTGATCATTCTGGAATAGCAATCACTAGCAGGGATAGGGTGAACAAGTACGGCCACCCTGCCGCCCTTGTCATCCAGCATGTACAGCTCGCCAGACAAGACAAAGTCTCCGGCAGAGGTGTACATTCGGAATCGCCAGTCAGCACCAGCGTTCGAATCTCTTGCAGCCGTAGGGGCGCAGCTGAAGAAAGTGGGTGCCCCCATACAGCACGCTATGCCACACGCAAGTTGCCAATTAGTGTGACATGTTTTGTATTTTCGAGTAATCATTTATCGGTATCCCGGCTCGACATTCGTTCTTCGGCCCTATTCTGGACCTGATTCTATTGTATTTCTTTCTCTATAATAAATGGCGGATACCCTACTTCCGCGCAGCCGGGTGCCCTGCTTCTGCGCAGCTGAAGCAGGCTTCCCGTCATGGCCCCGCGTTCGCTCGGCGCGTGGCCACCCGTACCCGGTTGCGTCACGGCGCCGTCGCCGGTTGGCCGTCTGACACAGGTCCCGCCGCGATGATCGCCAGAACACACCACCCGCCCGCACCTCCGGCTACCGGAACGACCGGCATCCGAGCGTACCGACCCCCGGGATTCATCGCAAGCCTCAGCGAGCCGGTGCGACGCCCCCGGCCCGCCAAGGATCCGGTCCCATGCCAACCCTCCCCATCATCCGCGTTGACGGCGGCCTCGCCGTCCAGACCCCCTCCGGCCCCTTGCCCGTCCGTACCATCCTCGGCATCGGCCGCAACTACGCCGAGCACGCCCGGGAGCAGGGGGCGGCCCTGCCGGATCGGCCCATGGTCTTCACCAAGAACCCGGCCAGCCTGTGCCTGTCGGGGGACGACATCGTCGTGCCGCCGGTGGCGCGGGATCCGGCCTGCGGCGGGAACCAGACGGACTTCGAGGCCGAGTTGGGGGTGATCCTGGCCCGGGCGGTGCGGGATGAGTCGGAGGACGAGGCCCTGTCGGCCGTGCTGGGGTACTGCTGCGCGAACGATGTGTCGGCCCGGTGGTGGCAGAAGCAGGGGTCGGGCGGGCAGTTCTGGCGGGGGAAGTCGTTTGATACCTTCTGTCCGATCGGGCCGTGGGTGGTGCCGGCGGCCGACGTGCCCGATCCGCAGGCGTTGGGCGTGCGGTGCCGCGTGAACGGGGAAACGATGCAGGACGGGACGACGGCGGACATGATCTTCCCGGTGGCCCGGCTGATCGCGGACCTGTCGCGGGGCATGACGCTGGAGGCTGGGACGGTGATTCTGACGGGGACGCCCTCGGGGGTGGGGATGGCGCGGACGCCGCCGGTGTGGCTGCAGGACGGGGACACGGTGGAGGTCGAGATCGACGGGCTCGGGACGCTGACGAACCGGGTGCGGTTCGGGTGAGCCTGACCCGGCGTCAACTCGGGTTGCGGCTGGGTCTGCTGGTGCTGCTGGCGGCGGGCGGGGGGCTGCTGCGGATGCTGGTGGGGGGCGGCGGGCTGGTGTGGCCGGAGTCGGGGGCAATTTTCGATCTGCGGTTCCATCGGCTGTTGACGGGCTCGGCGGTGGGGGCGGGCCTGGCGATCGCGGGGGTGCTGCTGCAGTCGCTGCTGCGGAACCCGCTGGCGGCGCCCGATCTGATGGGGCTGAGCGCGGGCGCGGGGCTGGCGGTGACGCTGTGGGCGCTGCTGACGGGGGGCGCGATCGGGGTGGCGGGCTCGGCGGCGCCGGCGCTGGTGGGGGCGATGGCGGTGCTCGGGTTCGTGTGGGTGCTCTCGCAGCGGCGCGGGCTGGTGGACCCGGTGACGATGATCCTGGTGGGGGTGATCCTGTCGGTGCTGCTGGGATCGGCCACCGCGCTGGTGCGCACGCAGCTGCCCGACCAGGGCCAGTCCGCGGCCCGGTGGATGATGGGGGCGATCTCGGACGATGCGCCGCGGGGGGCGGTGGCGGGGGTGTGGCTGGTCACGCTGGCCATCGGCGGGGTGTCGCTGTGGATGGGGCGCCTGTTCGACGCGGCCAGCCTGGGCGAGGACGAGGCCCGGTCGTCGGGGGTGCCGATCGGGTGGGTCCGGGCGGTGCAGTTGATCGGGGCGGGCGTGCTGACGGCGGGGACGATCGTGCTGGCGGGGCCTGTGGGGTTCGTCGGGCTGGTGTGCCCGCACGCGGCCCGGCTGCTGCTCGGGCCGGGGCACCGGGTGCTGGTGGTGGGGTCGGCGCTGGCGGGGATCGCGCTGGTGGTCGGGGCGGACGCGTTGATCAAGGCGGCTCCGGGCCCGGCGGGGCGGGTGCCGGTAGGGGTGGTGACCTCGCTGGTGGGCGGGCCGGTGTTCCTGGCGATGCTGCTGCGCAGCCGCCGGGACGGGGCGGGGTGAGCCCGGTTTTCCTCCAGATTCCGCCCTTGAGAGGCCGATAACCGGGCCATGGGCCCCGGTTCCGCGCGGCCCCTGAGCGTCGGGCCGGGCGGACACGCCCGCGGGCGGCTTCGTGCGATGCAGCGTGATCATCCCGACCCGCGCCGGAACCGGCGGGCCCGCGCCCCGCTGTGTGGAATCGCTGCGGGGGCAGTTGGGGGCGGACGACGAGGTGATCGTCAGCGTGGACGGCGCAGGCACGGACGTGTCCCCGGCCGGTGGCCTGCGGGTGGTGACGGGGGCGTCGGGCGGGCCGGCGGGCGCTCGAAACCGCGCGTTGGACATCGCGCGGGGGCGGATCGTGCTGTTTCTCAACGACGACGTGGTCGCGCGGCCGGGGCTGATCGAAGCGCACCTGGACGCCCATGCTGGACGGGCGGGCGCGGGTCCGGCGATGGTGCTCGGCTCGGCGCCGTGGGCGGTGGGGGGGGGGATGGCGATCGCGTGATCGACCGGCTGGTGCGGGAGACGTCCTGGATCTTCTTCTATGACCGGATGGACGATGAGCGTCCGGAGCGGGACTGGGGCTTCCGGCACGCGTGGACGCTGAACCTGTCCGTGCCGCGGGAGATCGCGGGACGGTTCGATGGGCGGCTGGGACACCCGATGTTCGATGATCTCGAATGGGCCTTCCGTGCGGGCGCGGGCGGGGCGGTCCCGGTGCTGTACAGGCCCGCGGCGGGCGTGGTGCACCACCACCGGTACTCGGCGTCGGCGTTGCTGCGGCGGGAGGCGTTGCTGGGGCATCAGGCGTGGGCGCTGCGATCGATCAATCCGGCGTGCGCGGCGGCGACCTTCGGCGAGCGGTTCGACAACAGCGAGCGGGCGCGAGATGCGGCCCGGCGGATGATCGACGCGGCGCCGGACGCGGCCGGCGCGTTCGGCGGGTTCCTGGCCACGGCGGACCGGCCTGGCGATGGGGTTGACATCGCGGGCGTGTTCGAATCCGCCCGGGTGTGGCGCGAGGTCGCGCGTGCGGCGGGGTATCTGGCGGCGGCGGATGGACGGGGCGTGGAGGACGCGTGCCGGGGCGCGGCGGCGTTGCTGACCGAGCGGGTGGCCGCGTGACCCGTCGTCCCGTGCTGCTTTACGGGAGCCGTCGCCCGCTGGACCAGTTCGCGGGCGTGCCCGATGTCCTGTCGGCGCGGGGGCACCCGGTCTGGTACGAGCGGCTGTGGGGGGACGCGATGCGGCAGGGCACGCACGCGCTGCCGTGGTTGATCGAGCGGGCGGGGGTGGTCGGGTTCGCCGATCTGACGCACGGCATGCACGCCCATGCCACGCGTGTCGCGCAGCGGTCGGGCACGCCGACGGTGCTGCTCGTCGACGGCGTGACGGAGTTCGCCAACATCCTGATGAACCCGTGGCTCGGCCCGCGGCATCTGCGTCCGGCCTCCCAGGGCACCGTGCTCGCGATGGGGACCCTGCAGGCCGAGATCCTTCGGGCGTTCGGCAACGAGCCGCGTGTGTGCGGCCTGCCGCGGCTGGACGGGTTCGCCGAACGCGTGGCGTCGCTGCGTCGATCGCTGGCCGAGCCGCCCTCGGGGCTGATCGTCGCGACGGCCAACACGCCGGCGATGACCGCGCCCGCGCGGGCCCGGCTTGTCCGGTCGCTGGAGTTGATCCGGCGTGCGGCCGCGCGGTCGGGGGTGCCGGTCCGCTGGCGGCTGACCGGCGATCTCGCGACCGAGCTGGGCGTGCCGGCCGATGCCCGCCCGCTCGATCTGGCGCTGGCGGAAGCGGCGGCGGTGCTGACGACCGCGTCGACGCTGGGGGTCGAGGCCATGCTCGCGGGGGTTCCCACGGGCGTGCTGCACCCGCACCCGTGGCCGCTGTGGGTGCCCGGCGCGTGGGCGTGGTGCCCGCGGTTTGAGGACGCCGATGCGGACGGGGATGCGGTCCGCGCGGCGGTGGGGGTGGGTGCGGCGGCGAGCGCGGCCGCGGACGCGTGCATCCGTGCGACACTCGCGGGAGTGGAGCCGTTCGTGCTTGCCGGGCCGTCCGAGTCCGACGCGGCGGAGACGATCGACGCGCTGGTTGTGCCGGACGCGGAGCGGATGCGGGCCCAGGCCCGCCTGCTCGGCGTGATGCACACGCCCGACGCGGCGGGCCGCGTGGCCGGGGTGCTGTCCGGGATCGCGAGTGGGGACCGATCGGCGGAGTATTCGGGTGCCGATCGGCCGGCGGTGGAGATGCTCGGGCGGGTGGAGATCAAGTCGGCACCGAAGCGCACTCGGCGCGTCGTCAGCCTGCTGCAGTGCGGGAGGTCACCGGTGGGCGGGGTGACGAACTGGTCGATTCGCATGGGCCGCGCGTTCGCGGAACGACCGGACCTGGGTTTCGAGTTCCATACGCTCGCCATCGCGGCCGAGCCGCTCAACTACGCGACGGCCAACATCCCGGAGGATCCGTCCGATCCGTTCCTGCACGCGTGCGTGCTCGACCCGTGCGACCCGACCCACCAGCGGATCGAGTCGGTGACGGCGGCCGCGCGGGCGCTGGCGCCGGATCTGGTGATCCCAAGCTACAACGACGAGACGTTCGCCGCCGCCGCCGCGCTGCACGACGCCGGGGCCCGCGTTCTCGCCATCGCCCATGTCGACGAGGCCGCGGACGAGGCCCGTCTTCGCGCCTTCGACCGGTGGGACGCCGGCGTGGGTGTCAGCGACGCGTGCGCGGGCTGGATCCGGGCGGCGGGGGGTGAGCGTCCGATCGACCGCATCGTGTACGGGGTTCCCGTGCGAGCGCGACCGCGCCCGGCGCGGTCCGGCGGCCCGATCCGGCTGGCGTACATCGGGCGGATGGTCGAGTGGCAGAAGCGTGTTTCAGACCTGATCGGTTTGCTCGAGCGGCTCGAATCGCTCGGGACCGACTACCGGCTCGACGTGGTGGGCGACGGCCCGGACATGCGCGCGTGGCTGGCCCGGGTGGACGCGATGGGGCTGCGGGATCGACGGGTGTTTGTGCACGGCCGGCGGGACATGGGGTGGGTCGAATCGTTCCTGCCGTCGGTCGACCTGAGCGTGCTCGTGTCGGGATGGGAGGGCACGAGCATCTCGATGCTCGAGGCGATGGGCCAGGGCGTGGCCCCGTGCGTGACACGGGTCAACTCGGGCGTGGGGGAGTGGGTAGACGACGGGGTGCACGGCGTGGTCGTGCCGGTGGGCCGGACCGACCTCATGGCCGAGCGCATCGACGAACTGTCCCGGGACCGCGCCCGCGTCGTAGCGATGGGCGAGGCCGCCCGGCGCCGGATGATCGAACGCCGCATGGGCACGCACGACATGGCCGAGCGGTACGGCGCGGTCTTCGCCCGCACCCTGGCCGGCCCCGCGTTCGGGGCCGGGCCCGGCGATCACGCGGCGCGGCTCGCCGACCGGTCGGTCTGGACGCCCCGCGTGCCCGAGTCCGAAGCCGAGGCGGACGCGTGGTTCGCGGGCCGGCTCCGGGGCGCGGGCTACCGGCGGATCGCGGTTGGAGCGCCCGACGCCGCGTGCGACGCCGTGCTGATCCCCGCGGGCGACGAGCGTCCTCCGCCCGAGCGCGTCGACGCGTGGCGCGCGCGCGGCCTGGGGATCGCGGTGTCGCCCAACGGTGCCGTCGAGCGCCCCGTGCGGCTGGCCGAAGCGGCGGTCCGCACGCTCACGGACGCCGGCTGCCGGCGGATCGCGGTATTCGGCGCGGGGGAGCAGTCCGCGGCGTTCGTCCCCTCCGTGCGGCACGGTGCGCCGCTGGTCGGCTGGATCGACGACGGCGTGGCCGGGCCCACGACGCACATGGGCCTGCCCGCCGTCCCGTTTGAGCGCCGCGGCGAGCTCGCGCCCGACGCGATCATCCTCAACAGCCAGCGCTTCGAGCCCCTCATGGCGACGCGTTGCGGAGGCCTTGCGGATGTGCGGGTGGTCGCGTTGACGCGGGACGGGGCGACGCTGAACGCCTGCGTACGCAATGTCGCGGCCGCGAAGGCGGCCTCCCGGTCGTCCGGTCGCACGCTGATCGTGCACGACGCGGACACCGCCGCCTACGCCGCCGCCGTCGGAGCGTCGGAGAAGATCGCGCCGGCCGATCTGGAAGCGCGCGTGCATCGGGGGCCGCCTCCCGCCGCGCTGGTGCTCGCGACGACGCACGAACCCGGGCGTCTGCGAGACGCGATCGCGCCGTGGATCGCCCGGGGTACGCCCGTGTTCGACTGCCTGGGATGCTCAGCCGTTGGTGCCTTGGACCAGCCCGAGCATCGCCCGGGCGAAGGCGTCGAGCCCGAAGCGGTCGCGGCAGCGTCCGGCGATGGCGCGGGATAGCGCGTCCCGGCGGGGCCGGCTCATCGCCAGATCGACGCACCGCTCCAGCTCGGCCTCGTCCGCGAACGTGGTCTCGGCGGTGTCCACCAGCAGCAGGTTGGGGTCGCGGTCGAGCGTGCGGCGCTGCTCGGGCGGAAGGGCTTCGTACGCGTCGATCTCCGCGGGGGACATGCCGAACAGGCCCTCGAATCCGAGCGGCAGCCCGACCGCGCCCAGCGCGCAGGCAACGCGCATCGCCTCGGGGTGGTTGGCGATCACGTACCCCGGGTGCCGCCCTCCGACCATGGAAAGATCCGCACGCCCGTGGGCGCGGGTGTGGTGGAGCAGGGCCGATCGCGTCCGGTCCGCGTCCTCGAAGGTCCGGCGCACCAGCGGCAGCCCGCCCGAGAGCGAGACTTCCGCGATGCGCTGGTGCATCGGCGCGCGCACGCTGGCGTGCAGGTGGACTGTGGCGTTCTGGTACGAGGCACGCAGTTCATTGCCGTGTGTCAGCTCGGGTCGGCCGTACGCGCCCAGCGTCGGATGAGCGTCCCAGCCACGCCCGTAGAGGTGCAGCCGCCAGCCACGCCGCTCGGCGATCGCGGCGGCCCAGGTCGCGGCCTGCTGGCGGAACAACAGGTCCGCCAGCGGCAGCGTGAAGCTGTTGAGCAGCACGGAGACTGCGCCGCGGCCCGGTTCTTCTCCGACCGACTCTCGGAGTGCGTCTTCGGTCAGCACCGCAAGCTCGTGATTGAGGTAGCGCCAGGGTTCGGCCGCGCGATCGAGGATCGGGCCCATGCCGGCGCCGATCCGCTGCGCCGCCCGTCCCGCCGGTGTCCCGATCCCGAGGCCGCGCACCGACCGCTCGAAGTACGCGCGGGGGGGCTCGCTGTGGCGTGTGGCCATCGCGATCTCGCACCGCAGGTGTTCGGAACCATCACCGGCGGGGCCCGGGTGGAACTTGACGGTCGAGACGGGGTTGGTCCAGAGCAGCGTCCGTTCGGACGCGAACCCGTACTCGTCCCGAAGCGACGGGTAGATGAAACCGGCCGCGAAGTCGTTCGGGCTCGCCCGCCATCGGCCGTCGCCCTTCATCAGGTGCGGCATCGCGTCCTGGATCCAGGCGAGCATCGGGACGCGGTCCGGCACCGCGCCGCCGGCGTGCGGGCGGAGGTGGTTGATGCACACGACCAGGTCCGGGCGGTACGCGTCGATCCTGCGGGCGAAGTAGAGCGGGTTGGCGTGGCTGCTGGCGTCGCGTTCCTGCAGCACGTCGGTGTCGATCCCGAGCGACCGCATCTCGCAGGCCAGGTCCTCCGCAGAGAACCGCACGTACGCGGTGTACCGCGAGGTGAGGAGCTGGACCCGGCGGACGCGTCGATCCCCGGCCTCCCAGACCGGTCGATCGCACGCCATCGCGTCGATCAAACGTGTCTGTTTGTCGTGCGCCCGTCGCAGCAGCTCCGCGACCCGCCCGCCCGCCTCGGGCGATGCCCCGCCCGGCGTCATGTGCACGCGGCGCGGCAGCGCCTCGTCGGTCCGCTCGTTCAGCCAGGCATCGAGCCGCTCGAACGCGTCGTGCCCGATGAACCAGGCGGCCCGCTCGGCCGACAGCATCGCCCGGACCCGGTCGGCCCCGTCCCGGAGGACGATGTCCGCGAGCGCCGCGACCGCGCCCCTGCTGTCCGGCTCGCACACCAGCGTGCGCGGCGCGTACCCGTTCGCCCGCGCGGTGGAGGCCTGCCAGAGCCGCTCGAACAACGCCGGTGGGTCCAGCCCGATCAGCACGGACGCGGACGGGAACTCCTCGTCGTCCGAGACCAGCGCCGGCAGGGCGGAGATCTCGGCCACGCCGCCCCGTATCCCGCCCAGTCTGGTGATGTCCCCGGGTTGGGTCCGCCACACGCGGCTGCCGTCCGACGCGCGGTACTGCGTCCGTTCCGCCAGCTCGGCGAGCACGCGGGCCGCCTCGGTCCGGTCCAGCAGGCCGGCGTGGACCAACTCGATCGCGGCGGCGTCCGCCGCGCCGGCGAACGCGGCGGGGTCGATCCGGTCCGGCGCCGCGTCGGGTGCTTCCCGTGCGCGGGCCTCGGCCGCGAGCGTGGTCAATCCGAGCCGTTCCAGCGCGTCCGCCACCGCGGAAGCGTCGCCGCCCGCTGCGAGCAGCGACCTGGCCCGCTGCCAGTCTTGGGCGGCGGGGGGAGTCGGGGCGGCCGCGGGCGGGGTGTCGGTGGGGGCCTCGGGCACACCCGGGCATCGTCAAAACTCTGGTCCGACCTGCAGAAAGCGGCCGATGTACCCCCGATGCCCAGCCCCGCCTCCCCGCCGCCCACCCAGGTCTGGAAGCCCCGATCCCCCCGCCTCGCGCTGGTCCCGCAGCTCCGCGAGCGGGTGCTCGACCGCACGGCGGCGTGGCTCGCGGCCCGGGGTGCCCGGCGCATCGCGCTCTACGGCCAGGGGCGGCATTCGCGGGCGATCATCCGCCAGCCGTGGCTCTTCCACGGCATCACCGTCGTCGCGGTGCTCGACGACCAGCCCACCGCCGCGCGGCTCGTCGGGGTCCCGGTCATGCTCCCCGCCGAGGCACGCGACGGGGGCGCGGGGCAGATCGACGCGGTGGTGGTCAGCTCCACCGAATACGAGGACCGGATCGCCGACCGCGCCGCCGAGGTCTTCGGGGGCACCGGGGTCGAGATCGTCCGCCTCTACACCCCGGACGACTCGGTCTGGGACACCGGACCGACCACCGAACGCCTCGTCGCCCACGGGCTGGACCGCGCCGACGCCGAGTGGCTCGTCCACAACCGCGCCGAGCGCCACGACGCGATGCTGCCGATCATCCCCCCGGCCCGGACCGAACTGCACCTCCGCCGGTACGAGCTCGCCGCGTCGGTCGCGATCGAGCGCGGGGCCTCCGAAGCCGCGGACCTGGCCTGCGGCACGGGGTACGGGTGCGATCTGCTCGCCGCGGTGGCAGGGTTGTCCCGCGTCACCGGTGTGGACATCGACCCCGACGCGGTCCGGTACGCCGCCCGGTACCACCACGCGGGCGGCCGCGCCTCGTTCCGGTGCGCCGACGCGACGGACACAGGCCTCGGGCCCGCGTCCGTCGATCTGGTCGCCAGCTTCGAGACCATCGAGCACGTCCGGGACACCGACGGGCTGCTCGCCGAGTTCGACCGTGTGCTGCGGCCCGGCGGCACGCTCGTCATCAGCACGCCCAACCAGCTCGGCCCGACGCCCTATCACGTCCACGATTTCGGGTTCACCGAGTTCGCGTCCGCGTTGCGATCCCGTTTTAAAATCGTCGAATGGTTCGGCCAGCTCCCGCGCGACGAGGTCTACGCCCGCGACCTCCCGCCGGGCGTATGGCGACTCTCCGCCAACGACGCGGAGCGGGACCTCTGGCCGGGCGGCGGGGGGCGTCCGGATTTCCTCCTGGCGGTCTGCCGCAAGCCGGACCGTGAAGCATCCGCATCCCCGACCGCCCCATCCCCCGCGACGATCCGGACCGTGCACACGCCGTTCGGTGCCGTGCGGCTGTCCCGTCCCGTCCCGGCCGGCCCCGGGTCCACGCCCACGCCGGACGACGCGCCGATCTGGCGATGGCTCGGCACGCTCGGTCCGCAGGACGTTCTCTGGGACGCATCGGACGCGGATCCGGTGCCGTCGATCGCCGTGGGCGCACGCTGCGGCGCCGTGCTGCTGCTGCGGCCCGATCCCGCGGACCACTGGGCCGTGTCCGAGTCCGTGCGTCACACGGGGCTCCCGACCGCGGGGAGTCTCGGCGTCGCCCTCGCCGGCCAGGGTGCCGGGCGTGGCCCGTTTGCGCCGCCCAAGACCATCGCCGCGATCGCCGACCGCCCGTTGCCCACTCACCTGCGTCTGAACCGCTTCGGCCCCGGCACAGCCGCGATGCTGGCGGCCATCCCCGTGCTGCGTTCGGTGTGTTTCGAAGAGCCGCCCGCCGGCACCGCCGAGATCGAGGCCCTGCGGGCCGCCGGGTTTGCTCCCGGATCCGGGGACACGCAGCGCACCGGCGAGGGTCCGTCGGGGACACCGGCGGTGTTCGATCGGGCTGGCTGAATCCCCCGTCCGGCGGACATTTTTTGCAGAAGGGTACCGGAATCGGCCGAGTCTGACCCGGGTCGGTCGCTCCCCGCGGCCGGACGGTTGACCAGCGAGGACCCTCCATGGACATCGCTTTCATCGGGCTCGGTAAACTCGGCTTCCCCTGCGCGGTCGCTCTGGCCATGCGGGGTCACCGCGTCCGCGGCTACGACACCAACGCCGAGCTGATGGCCGGGTACGAGCGCGACGAGGTCACTCCCTTCGAGCCCGGCCTCGAGGACCAGTACCGCAACGCCAAGCCCCGCATGACCTTCGAGCCCTCCGTCCGCGACGCGGTCGCCCAGAGCGAGGCCGTCTTCGTCGCGGTGCCCACGCCGCACGCGCCCCGGCACGACGGCTCGTTTCCCTACGACGGCCAGCCCCGCGATTTCGACAACGGCCCCATCCGCGACTGCCTCGCGGAGATCGCCGCGGCCATCCGCTCGATCGACGACGACGTGTTCCGAACGATCTACATCGTCTCCACCGTCACCCCGACCACCACGGTGCGCGAGCTGATCCCAGCGATGGTCGAGGCCGCGGGCGAGGAGCCCGGGCTGCGGTGGGGGGTGGTCTACAACCCGTTCTTCATCGGCCAGTCCACCGTCGTGCGCGACTTCCTCTCGCCCGAGTTCGTCCTGGCCGGGCACTCGCCCAGCCCGATTGTCCGCGCCCGCACCGAGCGCGCCGCGCAGGAGCTGTACGGCTCCCTGCACGACCGGCCCATCCGCTCGATGACATGGACCGAGGCCGAGTGCGTCAAACTGTCGTACAACACCTACCTCGGCCTCAAGGTGCTCTTCGCCAACACGGTGATGGAGCTGTGCCACGCCCTGCCGGACTGCAACTGCGACACGGTCAACGGCGCGCTCAAGCTGGCCACCGACCGGCTCGTCAGCCCAAAGTACATGGACGGCGGCATGGCCGACGGCGGCCCGTGCCACGGGCGCGACCAGATGGCCATGTCCTTCGCCGCGCGCAACGCCGGCATCGGCTTCGATGTCTTCGACGTCATCAACACCGGCCGCGACCACCAGACGGCGTACCTCGCCGACCTGATCCGCGAGCACGCTGCCGATCGGCCCGTGGTCCTGCTGGGCATGGCGTTCAAGCCCGGCACCAACCAGACCCAGGGCAGCCCCGCCTTGCTGCTGGCCAACATCCTCCGTGCGGCGGGCGTCGAGCCCCTGCTGCACGACCCGGTCATCCGCCCCGAGACGCCGATGCCCCCGGGCCCCGCCGTGTACTTCATCTCGACGCGTTGGGAGAGCTACGCCGACCACCCGTTCCGTGCCGGCGACACGGTCATCGATCCGTGGCGCATGCTCTCGACCGACAGGCTTCCGGACGGCGTCGAGTACATCCCGGTCGGGGTCGGCCCCACTTCCAACAGTGCGCTGGGCTCGTCCCTGACGCGAAACGCCGCCAAGGAGAACGAGGCATGCGAGCCAAAGTTGTCGCGGTTTACCGGCTCCTATACGGCAGCGATTTCATAGCCGAGTCGCTCGCGTCGGTCACCGACGCGTGCGACGCCGTGCTGTGCTTCGTGGGGCGGCGCCCGTTCGGCGGGCGTCCCAGTGTCCGCTACTTCGGCCACGAGGTCTTCTTCCCGCACGACATCGACGGCGTGGCCGGCACGATCCGGGCATGGGCCGCCAAGCACGACCCGGCGGGCAAGGTCCGCGTGATCGACAACCCGTACGACGCGGTCCTCAAGAACCAGCTCGGCCGCCTGGTCGATGAGTTCGTGATCCCGCACCACGACGCCACCCATGTCCTGCAGGTCGAGGGAGACGAGGTCTGGCACGCCGACGCGTTGGTCGCCCTGCTCAACGCGGCCGAGACCGGCGACGCCGACGAGATCATGTCCACCAACGACCTGTTCTGGCGATCTCCCCGCTTCGTCAGCCGGCGCAACAATCCCTACGCCGTCTTGCGGGCCATCAAGGGCGCCCGCTCGATCGGCCCCACCGGCAACGCGCTGATGTCCGCACGCGACGATCTCGCCCGCGTCGCCCCGCCCGGCGTCCGCGTGCACAACTTCGGCTACGCCTGCTCCGAGCGCACGATGTTCTGGAAACATCTGGCCGGCCTGAGCTTCAGCCGCGACCTCCGCTGGGATTCCGTTCCACGCGAGGACTGGTTCGAGGCCGTATGGCGGAACTGGAACTGGCACGCCAACCGGCGAACGGACCTGTGCCCCTCGGTCGGATACCCCGAGGCCTTCGCCGCCGCGGAGCTCTACCCGCCCGAGCAGCTCCCCCGCGTGATCCGCGACCGCCTCGCCAACGACCCGCTGCCCGAGTGGCACGCGGCCGAACGCGAGCCCGCCGCCGCCGGATCGGCGCCCGGCCTGATCGGGGGTGCCGCGTGAGCGACGTCACCGTCTCCGTGAACGGCACGCCCATCTTCGGCAGCGCACCGGCCGTCGTGGCCGAGGACCCCATCGAAGCCGCCATCGCCGAGCGCTACCTCAAACCCAGCGCCGAGGAGCACAAGTTCACCTCCACCGGCGTCAAGTTCTGGAAGCACCGCGACGCCATGGAGTCCTACCGCGACGGCGGGGGGCGCAGCGTGATCTCCACGCACATCGCCCCCGAGGGCCGCTGCAACCTCAAGTGCGACTATTGCTCGGTCACCCACCGCACCTTCCACTCCTCCCTCGACATGGAGGTCATCCAGGATTACGTCACCCGCCTCAAGTCCCGGGGCCTCAAGGCCGTCATCCTCACCGGCGGTGGCGAGCCCACCGTCTACAAGCACTTCAACGAACTCGGCGAGTGGCTCCTCGACGAGGGACTCGAACTCGCCCTGATCACCAACGGGACCCAGTTCAAGCGTGTCTCCGACCGCGTGCTCTCCGGCCTGAGCTGGCTGCGGATCTCCATGAACCGCTTCAAGCACTGGGAGAAGATGATCACGGTCCCCACCGACCGCGTCGGCCCCCAGACCGTCATCGGCATGTCCCTGTGCCACTCCGGCGACAACAACGACGACGAGTTCCTGGAGAAAGTCGCGGCCATGGCCGACGCCCACGACATCTCGTACGTGCGCGTCCTGCCCGACTGCATGCTGCCCCAGCGTGAGCTCGTCCGCGAGCACCAGCGCCTCCAGGGCCTCTTCGACCGCCTGCCCGCGGGGGGCAAGTTCTTCCACCAGGTCAAGATCCACAACGCGCCCACCCAGTGCAAGTGCCACCAGTCCTACTTCCGGCCCTACCTCTCCGAGGAGGTCGACCCGCAGACCGGCCGCCCCGGCCTGGTCTTCCCGTGCGACTCGGTGGTGCTCAACGACCAGGTGATGAAGTTCGCCTCCACCTACGCCCTGTGCCGCCCCGAAGAGATCCTCGACTACCTCGACGGCAAGATCGAACAGAAGTTCGACGCCACCGAGCACTGCAAGGGCTGCGTCTTCGCCCGCACCGTCAACATGCTCAACGAGTACGTGGCCCACGGCGTCGAGCACTTCGATCAGTTCGAACACGCGGAGATGAAGCATGCCAACTTTGTCTGACCTCAAGACCCGCTACGACGAGACCTACTACGAGCGGGGCGTCGAGTCCGGCGTCTCCGGCTACTCCAACTACCGCTGGATGCCCGAGCTGACCATCCCGATGGCCATGACGGTCATCGACACCATGGGTATCGGGCGCGGCCAGAGCGTGCTCGACTACGGCTGCGCCAAGGGCTTCGTCGTCCGCGCCCTGCGCATGCTCCGCCGAGACGCGTGGGGCGTGGACATCTCGCCCTACGCCATCGAGCAGGCCGACCCGTCGGTCATGCAGCACATCCACCTCATCGACGACCTGTCCGACTGGTCCGGCCCGCGCCGCTTCGACCACGCCCTGGCCAAAGACGTCCTCGAGCACGTGCCCTACGACCTGATCGACCCCACACTCGCGTCGCTGGCCGACCGCGCCGACCGCCTCATGGTCGTTGTCCCCCTCGGCGACGGCCAGCGCTACACCATCGACGCCTACGAGCGTGACGTCACCCACGTCATCCGCGAGCCCGCCGAGTGGTGGGCCGACCGCATCCGTCGCCACTTCCGCAATGTCTCCTGGACCTACAGGATCGAAGGAATCAAGGACAACTGGCGCCTCGTCCACCCCGAGGGCAACGCCATCCTGATCGCCAGCCACCGGGCGGCCGCCGCGTGAGCGCCGAGACCGTAATGGCGACCGGCCCGACGGGCGCGATGGCCGAATGGACCGGCCGCATCGTCTGGTGGCGGGCGCACCACGTCGTATCCTGCCAGGGCTCTTCGCCGGCCCACCCGTTCGAGGCCGTCGACGGCTGGCACCGGTGCTTTGCGGGTCGCGATGCACTCGAGATCGGGCCGGGAGCCGGCCGCCAGGCCGCCGCGCTGATGCCGCACTGCCAAACGTACACGGTGGCGGACATCGTGCCGGAGATACTCGCACTGCCTCTCTACCAGCCGGCCGGCAGGTTCCAGATCCACAACTACCGGACCGATCGGATCGGGCGTACGTTCGGCGTCATCAGCTTCTGGTACCTCGTCCACCATCTCCGCGCCGATGAGATCGACGACTTCTTCGACTTCATCGCAGCCCACGCGCACGAGGGCGCGGACCTGCTCTTCAACATTCCGGGCCCCACACCGCCGCACACGCTCCTCGCAGAAGGCCCCGGAGACGGGCGAAAGACCACCCCGCACGACCCCGCCCGTGTTTGCGACACGTTGACCGCCAGAGGCTTCACGCTGCGTTCCGAGTCGGTGCAGGACTACTCAAGCCACGTCATGCACTGGACCAAGCCCGCCTAGCAGGCCCGCCTAGCAAGCACGGGCGGCCAACTCCGGGAACCGGTCCGCCGCCCAGATCTCCCCGGCCGCACGCCGCGCCTCCCACACCGTGTCGTCGTCCGACTTGCGCAGCCGCGCCCGCACGAACGTCTCGTCCGGCGGTAGCTTCGTGGCGCACGGGTGATCGTGCTCCAGCCGCGCCTCCGGCTCGAACACCCAGTTCCCCCGCGCCTTGATCGTCACGCCCAGTTCAGCGTCGTTGTACTGATGGAAGTACCCCGGGAAGAACAGGTCCCCCGGCCGGAAGCGGTCCAGGAACGACTTGCCCATCAGCGGGAACGCCAGGTCATACCCCTGCGGGATGTTCGACTGGCACAGGCCGACCACCCCGTCACCGTCCGGGAAGTTGGTGTACAAGGTCCGCATCGCCGTCGAGATCGCCGACGGCTCGAACCGAATGTCGTCCGTGCAGAACAGCGCATCGCCCTCGACCAGCTCGCGGAACACCAGATTCAACGGCGCCGTGCATCCCGGCCGTGCGTTCGCCTTGGAGCTGTACACGCACCGGCAGATGTCGGAGTTCGCCTCGCACACCTGTATGGTCGCCGTGTCGCCTGCCGCCACCAGCACGCGCGCGGGCTGGTCGCTCGCGCGCACGGTCCCGATCATCCGGGCCAGCGCCTCCGGCCGACCGATCGAAGCACAGAACACGTCCACCGCCCGTTCGCTGATCATCGCACGCTCCCTGTCAACCCGCCATCCGCGGCCGCGCCGCCCGCCGGGCCGCCATCAGTTCCGCATCACACGCCGGCACCGGCCGCGATGGCCCCGCCGACACCGTCGATTTGAGCCGACGCGACGCCTGGTGGTGCACGATCACCGGGTCCGCCCCCGTCGGGTCCTCGCTGCCGCGATCGAAGATCTTGGTGTACGCCTGCGGCAGCCAGAGTGTCCGCAGCGACCCGGCCCGCACCGTGTCCTCCCACGCCAGATCCAGACTCACCTGGTCCCAGCGTGACGGATCCTCCTCGCACCGAGCCACCCACGCGTCCAGCATCGTCCCCGCGCCCGCCGTCCGCCAGAAACACACCGTCCCGCTGGCGAACTGCCAGCCCGAGCAGCGGTGCACCGCGAAGTCGAACCCCCGCGCCCGCAGCAACTCCGGCGACCGCGCCAGCCGCGCATCCGCGTCCACCCACACCACCCCGTCCCCGTGCTCGAGCCAGCGCTCCCGCACGAACGCCGCCTTCATCGCGCAGTTCGCCTCCCACGATCCCCTGCCCGCCACCCCCCGGATGTCGCACGCCAGCCCGAGATCAGTGCAGCACGCCCGCAGCGCCGCCGCTTCCTGCTCGTACCCCGTCCCCACCGTGTAGTAACTCACCACCACCGGCAGCGGCCCGTTGTCCCGCAGCCCGCCGCCGACCACGCCCGGCCCCCCCAGCCACACGCTCTCCGCGGCGTGGCCGCCCGCAGACGCGTGCGCCCACGCGTGCAGCCCCGCCTTCAGCCCGTCCGTCGCGGGGTCATCGCTGCCCACGATCAGGACCGCGCCGTCCGTCCCGCCCGAGGGCAGGGCATCACCGACCCGCACCACGCGCACGCCCGACGCCGCCTCGGGGCGCAGCCAGTCCGCCACCACGTCCGCGGTCCGCCGGTCTGTATACTGCATGGGCACCCTCCCGATATCGGCCCCCTGCGCCACACCGCTCCAATCGCCCATCCGCCGGCCATTTCCGCCGTCCCCGCCAACCATGCCCCAGCGCTCCAGCGAATCACCCGCCGCCTTCTTTCCCCTCCCGCAGGGCTTGGGCGTCAGCGGCGTTGTCACCTGGGCCGTGGACCTCGCCAACGCGCTGGCCGCCCGCGGCTGGGCCGTCGGCGTCGCCCTCCACGCCCCCCGCCCCGGCTACACCCCCGTCGACACGCCCTTCCACCCCGCCGTCCGCGTCACCGACCTCGCCCGCCTCCCCGCCATGGGCACGACCGGCGACGACCTGAGCCCCTTCACCACCGCCTACCGCGACGCCATCGACCGCCTCACCGCAGACCCGAAATCCCCCTGCGTGCTGCTCCCCTCCCTCGACGCCGACTGCTACGCCGCCGCCGCCGCGCTCACCGCGGTCTTCCCCGACCGTCTCCGCGTCGTCGGCTGGCAGCACAGCGACACCGCCTTCGACACCCGCCTGATGCAGACCTACGAGCCCATGCTCACCCGCATCGCCGGCGTGAGCGCCCGCATCGCCGACCGCCTCGCCGCCGAAATGCCCTGGCGCGCCGACGACATCGCCCGCGTTCCCTACGGCGTCCCGGTCGGTCCCGCGCCCAAACCGACGGACCCCGCGGCCCCGATCCGCCTGATCTACACCGGCCGCATCGAGCACGAGCAGAAACGCGTCGGCGTCCTCGCCGAACTGGCGCGCATCCTCGACGAACGCGCCGTGCCCTTCGAACTCACCCTCATCGGCGACGGCCCCGCAGCCGCGGAGATCGACGCCGCGCTCGCCACCAACCCGCACGCCCGCCGCCTGCCGCCCCTGCCCCGCGACGCCGTCCGCGAACACCTCGCCCGTTCGCACGCCCTCGTGCTCTCTTCACGCTACGAGGGCCTGAGTCTCTCCATGCTCGAATCCCTGGCCGCCGGCGTCGCCCCGATCGTCGCCCGCGTTGATTCGGGCGTGGCCGACGCCATCGAACCTGACCACAACGGCGTCATCATCGAGGCCGACCCCGACACCTCCGTCCCCACGCTGGCCGCCCGCTTCGCCGACGCCGTCGAATCGCTCGCCGCGGACCGCGACCGCCTCGATCGCCTGCGCCGCAACGCCCACGCCACCGCCGTGCGCGACTACACGCACGATCAGCACACCGACCGCTGCGAGTCACTCTTCCGCGCGGCGATCTCCGACGCCCCCCGCCCCTGGCCCGCGGGGCGTCCGTGCCGGTTCGCGCCCGCGACCTCCGTCGGGGGCCCCGCCCACGGCACCGTGCCCCCGGACGCCAACGCCCGCGCTGCGGCCCTGTTCACACGCCTGCGATCCGAACAACCGGGCATCCGACTGGCCGTGTACGGCGCCGGCCGTCACACCGTCGCCATCGCCGAGGCCCTCGCCGCCCACGCCGACTGGATCGACTGCGTGATCGACGACGACCCCGCCCGCCACGGCGACAAGATGTGGGGTTGGCCCGTCATCGCGCTCGCCGACCTGCACGCCCGGTCGGTGCGCGACGTGCTGGTCTCGTCCTGGATCCACCGCGCCCCCATGGCCGCTCGCTGCGAAGCCGCCGGCCTGCACCCGCACACGCTCTACACCCCCGCGCCCGCCCCGGCCGTCACGCGTTGAAGTACCGCGCCTCCGGGTGGTGCACGACGATCGCGCTGGTCGACTGCTCCGGCACGATCTGATGGTTCTCGGTCAGCTCGCACCCGATCCGGGTCGGGTCGATCAGCCGCCAGATCGCCTCGTGCCCCGACATGTCCGGGCACGCCGGGTAGCCGAACGAATAGCGCGATCCGCGGTACCCCTGCTTGAACAGGCCCGCGGGCGTCGGGTCGTCCTGCCCGCCGATGCCCAGTTCCTGGCGCATCCGCTTGTGCCACAGCTCGGCCAGCCCCTCGGCCGACTCAACGCCGAGTCCGTGCCAGTACAGATACTCCTGGTACGCCCCCGCGTCGAAGAGTTCCCTGCACTTCTCCGTGACCCGCTCGCCCATCGTGACGCACGAGACGCCGATCACGTCCATCGCCCCCGCCCGCTCGCACTCCTCCGCGTCGCGGAAGAAATCGGCGATGCAAAGCCGCCGCCCGGCGGGCTGCCTCGGGAACACCAGCCGCTCGATCTCGCGCCCGTGATCCTCCGGGTCGAAGATCACCACGGCATCGCCCTCGGACCGGCACGGGAAGTAGCCGTACACCAGCTTGGGTGTCAGGATCCCGTCCCGCTCGGCCTCGGCGCACAACCGCTTGAACACCGGCCGGGCCACCTCGTCCAGCATCGCCTCGTACTCGGCCTTGGACCGCTGTCCCCGCTTCATCTGCCACTGCACCGCGTACAGCGCCGTCGGGTTGATCAGCGAGAACACCTCTTTCAACGCCACCCGCTCGACCACCTTTGACCCGAAGAACGGCGGCGAGATCACCTCAATCTCCCGAGCCACGTCCGACCGGACCCCATCGTCACGATCGCCCCCGGAAATCCCGCCCGCAGCCACCGGCTGGGCCGAGCACGCCCCGACCTTCTCCATCGCCGACGCCCGCTTGGCCAGCCGCTCCTGCACCTGGGCCTCGATCTCCGCCGCCCGGCCCGACCGCAGCCGGTCCATGATCGCCAGACCTTCGAACGCGTCCTTGCCGTAATACAGCGGCCCCTTGTACACGCCCTTGAGGTGCCCCTCCGCGTACGACCGCGTCAACGCCGCCCCGCCCAGCAGCACCGGCACGGTGATGCCCCGTGCGTTCAGCTCGTTCAGGTTTTCCTCCATCACGTGCACGCTCTTGACGAGCAGCCCGGACAGGCCAACCGCATCCGCTTTAGTCCGCTCCAACGCATCGAGAATCTCGTTGATCGGCTGCTTGATCCCGATGTTGTGCACCGTATAGCCGTTGTTGGTCAGGATGATGTCCACCAAGTTCTTGCCGATGTCGTGCACATCCCCCTTCACCGTCGCCAGCACGATCGAGCCACGCGTCTGGCCCTCCACCTTCTCCATATGCGGCTCGAGTTGCGCCACCGCCTTCTTCATCACCTCGGCCGAACGCAGCACGAACGGCAGCTGCATCTGTCCGCTGGCGAACTGCTCGCCCACGACCTTCATGCCCTCGAGCAGGTGATCGTTGACGATCTCCAGCGGCTTCCAGAGCCCGAGCGCCTCGTCCAGCGCCGCAGCCAGCCCGTCGTTCTCGCCCTCGATGATGTGCCGCTGCAGCCGCTCGGGCAGCGGGAGGTCCGCCATCGAGGGCCCGACCTCCCTCACCGATTCCACATCCATGAACAGGTCGATCAACGCCTGCAGCGGATCAAAGCCGTCGTCCGTGATTCCCTCCGGCAGGCCCGTCCCCCCGATCGATTCGGCCCGCTTGTCATAGATCAACGCCAGGCACGCGTCGAGCTGCTCCTGCGGGATCTTCGCCAAGGGCAGGATCGACCCCGCGTGCAGGATCGCGCTCGTCAGCCCGGCCTCGGTCAGTTCGTGCATCAAGACCGAGTTGAGGACCGTCCGCGCCGCCGGCTTGAGGCCGAACGACGCGTTCGAAAGCCCGCAGGTGATCTGCACCGCCGGGAACCGCTCCGAGATCAGCCGCACACCGGCGATCAACTCCATCGCGCTGCGCCGGTCCTGGTCCATGCCCGTGGACACCGGCAGCACGAGGGGATCAATGAACAGATCGTCGATCCGCAGCCCGTGCACCGCCGTCGCCCGCTCGATCGCCCGCGTCGCGATCGCCAGCTTCCGCTCGCGGGTCCGCGCCATCGCTTCCTGCGGGTCCTCGTCGATCGTCCCGATCACCAACGCGGCCCCGTAGTCCTTCGCCAGCCGACACAACTGATCGAACTTCTCCTCGCCGTCCTCGAAGTTCGCCGAGTTGATCACGCAACGCCCCGCGGCCGACCGCAGCCCGGCCTCGATCGTCGCCGACTGCGTCGAATCCACCATCACCGGTGCGTCGACCTCCCGCGACAGCCGCGATACCACCGCGTGCATGTCCTTCTGGTTGTCCCGCCCCGCCACATCCACATTCACATCCAGCAGGTGCGATCCGCTCTTGACCTGTGAACGGGCCAGCGACACCACCCCGTCCCAGTCCTCGGCCTCCAGCAGCCGCTTGAACGCCCGGGATCCGGACGCGTTGCACCGCTCGCCGACCAGCAACGCGCTCGAGTCCTGCCGGTGCTCAACCACCGAGAACAGCGAGCCGCTCGCCGCCGGCGCGTCCACCACCCGCGACGCACAGCCCGGCCGCCCGGCGATCGCGTCGCGCAACTGCCGGATGTGCTCGGGCGTCGTGCCGCAGCAGCCGCCCACCGCCGAGATCACGCCCAGGTCCAGCAGCCGCCCCATCGCCTCCACGAAGCCCTTCGGCTGCAGCGGGTACACGGTCTGCCCGTCCTGGAGCACCGGCAGCCCGGCGTTCGGCATCACGGTGATCGCCCGGTCCCACAACCGCCCGAGCGCCCGGATCGGCTCGATCATCTCCACCGGCCCGGTCGCGCAGTTCAGCCCCAGCCCGTCGATCGGCAGCGGCCGCAGCGCCTCGATCGCCGCCTCGATCGAACTGCCCACCAGCATGGTCCCGGTCGTCTCGATGGTCACCGACACCAGCACCGGCACGCTCATCGCGTCGCCCGTCTGCCGACGGATGCCCTCCCGCGCCGCCTGCACCGCGCACTTGACCTGCAGCAGATCCTGGCAGGTCTCCAGCAGCACCGCGTCCACCCCGCCAGCGACCAATCCCTCGGCCGCCTCGCGGTACGCGTCGAACAGGCGGTCCCACCCGATCTGCCCCAGCGTGATCAGTTTCGTTCCCGGCCCCAGCGAACCAAGCACATACCGCGGCCGATCCTCTGTGGCGATCTCGTCCGCCACCCCCCGCGCGATCGCCGCCGCCGACTTGTTCAACTCAAATGTCCGCCCCTCGAGCCCGAACTCCTCGAGCACGTGCCGCGCCCCGCCGAAGCTGTTCGTCGTCACCGCGTCCGCCCCGGCGGCGAAGTACGCCCGGTGGATCCCGGCGATCGCGTCCGGCCTCGACAGGCTCAGCACGTCCGTGCAGTTCTCGCAGCCCAGATAGTCCTTATCGAGATCCAGGTCGATCGCGTGGACCTGCGTGCCCATCGCCCCGTCCAGCACGAGCAGACGGTGCCGCAAGGCCTCCAGCAGTGACGGGCGGCTCGGTCCGGGCGTGGGGCGGTTCGCGGCGGCGGTGGGGGGCATCTGGATCTCCGTGCTCTATCATTCGCTCGTCCGGATATACGGATCAAGCCCGGCTGCCGAAACAAAAACGCCCCCCTGGTGCCCGCACCGCCGCACGAGCATCCGAACCCGAACGAAAAAGCCGGGCCCCGAAGGGCCCGGCTTGAAACCGATCGACTCAGATCGCCCTTACGGGCAGCCGGCGTTGTACAAGGTCAGATACGCCGAGAGGTCGAAGAAGTTCAGCACCCCGAACGGCGCCGCCAGGTCCGCGGCCGGGTCACCGGCGTTGTACGAGGTCAGGTACGCCGAGAGGTCGAAGAAGTTCAGCACCCCGAACGGCTCGGCCAGGTCGGCGTCCGAGCATCCAAGATTCGGATCCTCGCAGTCCACGCCGACGACCTCAACCGCGTCGACCGCGGCCTCGATCACCGAGCCCGAACCCAGGTCATCGGCGATGAACCGCACCCGCACCTGGGCCGTCTGGGCCACGAAGTCCTCCACACGGAACGACGAGGTGAACCAGCCGCCCGACGACTGGGGCGTGCTCGGCCCGACCACCTCGACCTGGGTCCACGAAGAACCGTTGTTGTTCGAGACCTGCACCTTGAAGGTGTCGGCGCCCGGCGCCGCGCCCGATCCCGAGCCGGTGTTGTCGTACCAACGGGCGTACGAGACCGTCGCGTCGGTCACGCCGCTCAGGTCGAACGCCGGCGAAGTGAGCACGGTGTCGCCACCATCCACGTCCGTGTTCGAGCCAGGGCCGCCGTTGCCCGTCACGTACGCACGGCCGGAGCCGTCGAAGTCGCTGGGCGCATCGCCGCGCGACCCGTCACCCGCGGGCACCGCCCGCTCCCAACGCCCCGACGCCGCGTTCGGCGCCGCGCCGGACACGCTCCATCCCTTGTCGGTCTCGAAGTCGTCCTCGAACACCGTCACCAGGTCGCCGACGAGCGGCTCGAACGGACCCGCCGCGCCCGCGGCCGGCAGCGTCACCGTGCCCGCCGTCGCGCCCTCGGCCGAGAAGTAGTACTCCAGCGTGTCGCCGCACGCCACGGCCGGCAGCGTCGCCAGGTAGGTCGTGCCGCTCTGGTTCACCATCTGCGAAGCAGTAAACGAACCGCCGTTCACCCGCGAGAACACCTGCGGGGCCCCGACGAGCACGTCCTCACGCGGATCGACATCCACGCTCAGCGTGGTGGGGAGCCCGGGATCGACCGAAACCGGCTCGACGAACGAGAACTGCGGCTCGAGGAACGGCAGGTCCGCCACGAACAGCGTCATCGCGTACCGCTGCACGTTGTCCTGGCCCGAGGCCGAGACACGCACGAGGTACTCGCCCGCCTGCTCGGCATCGAAGTTGAGCGTCTCGAACCCGCCCAGGCCCGTCGCGTTCGCCGTCGCCAGCGGCGCGAACGGGTTGCTGGGGCTGTACACGTCGATCTGCAGGTCACGGATGACCGTGTAATCCGTGTTCGTCCCGGTGTTGCACTGCTGGGTCTGGCCGCCCTGCAGGTAGGTGCCCGCGTCCGGCCCGACCGTGATCTGCAGCTGCGCGGGCGTGTTCAGCGTGATGCTGTAGAAGTCCTGGTCCGCCGAACCGTCGATCGACGCGTTCGCGACCGTCGCGATCCCACCGACGCCGAACGACCCCAGGTCGGGCGCGGTCGCCGGGTTGTCCGTCTGCGGCTCCATCGGGTCGCCGTAGTGGCGGTGCCCGTTGAGGATGTCGTCCAGCTGCGGGCCGTTGTACGCCGTCGAGATGAACGGCTCCATCAGCTTCGTGCCCACCGCCGGGCACACGTGCAGCATGCCCAGGCCGTGCCCGTGCTCGTGCGCGATGATGTTCCGAAGTCGCAGCGAGTTCGAGCCGACGTTGTTGTAGAAGCTGTCGTTCGCGTCCAGCACCATGTCCCCGTCGTTGGGGAAGTTGTTGTACGCGAGAACGCCGCCGCCGCCGTCGATGTTGATCGCCGCGATCCGCACGTCGCCGCGCACGCCGACGATGCCGATCGCGTTGTTCAGGTTCGCGCCGTCGTCGTTAGGCTCGTACACGTAGTTCGTGCCGATCAGCTCCGCCCAGCGGTCGAAGACCTGCTCGAACAGGGCCTGCCAGGTCGCCTCGTTGCCGTAGATGCCGTTCATCCAGTTGAACAGCGTCGAGTTGCCGGTCACGCCGATCAGGTTCGGCACAAAGGTGCCGTCCGGAACGTACGAGTACGTGATCGTCGTCGGCACGCCCTGCGACAGGCCCGTCCCGTCCACCGCCGTCCGGGTCCAGCGGTTGGTCTGCTGGAACCGGATCGTCAGCGGGAACTCGATCAGCTGGTTGATGGCGTACGCGTACTCAGGATCCGTGTCCGGCGCAAAGCACAACGCCGGGGGCTGCTCGCCGCGCTCCAGCGCCGCAAGCACCCCGTTGGCGATGTTCCACTGGACTTCCGTCATCCGGGACGCCAGCTCCGCGGAGATCACCTTGTCCATGTACTCGCGCGGCGTGATCTCCGACGGCACGTCCGTCGCGACCGCCGGGGCCATCCCCTCCGACCCGATGCCGCCCGCCGCGATGATCGCGTCCCGGTCGGCCTTGGGCATCAGGGGCAGCAGACGAGCCGCCACCGCACGCAGCGCCAGCTCTTCCGGGTGCGCCAACGCGTCCGGGAACGCTTCCGCAGAGTGCCCGCACGCGGAAACGCCGCACCCATCCGCTCCCGCGGCCGTCCCGACAAGCCCGGCGAGCACCGCCGCCCCGCCGATCAAAGCGATTCGAGTCTTCATGGTCATCCTTCCTGATTCCTCAACGACGACGGACCGAACGGCCCGCGTTCCAGACAAACTCACACGGCACACGCCGACCAGAACGGCCGACACCGGTGCCTACCCGCCGAGGGCACAGACAAGCCGCCCCGCACGCGGGGGACCCCCTACACCGACAGCCTCAAGAACCTCCGGCGCAACGCCGGACGCACGCAAGACGCGGACACACAACCCGCCGCGATCGAGCGATCAGACAGTTTCCGATACGCACAATGCCCCCCCGATGATGCGGCACCAACCAAGGATTGTACAAATCAGGGAAATCCCGCCGCCCCCAACGAAAAACCCCGCCCGGCATCGCCGAGCGGGGTCCAATAATCGTGCTCATCCGAGCAAGTTCGTGCGAACTTACTTCTTCTTCTTGTCCTTGAAGTAGTTCCCCTGGAACTTCTTCTGGAACTTCTCCACCCGTCCGGCCGCGTCCACGAACGCGCTCTTCCCGGTGAAGAACGGGTGCGAGCCCGACCACACTTCCACCCGCAGCTCCGGCACCGTCGCGCCGACGGTCATCACGACCTCGCCGTTGTGGAACACCTTGCAAGACGGGTAGTACGTGGGATGCGTGTCGCTCTTCATGGCTCGCTCCAAATCGATCGCCAGCCGACCACGCGGCCCGCCGGGCCCCAACGATAGCCCCCATCCCCCGCCCCGGCAATCCTCCGCCGCACCCCGACCCCTGGCCCCCGCCCTCTCCCAGTCTCACCCCCGTCCCACCCTCGGCCCTGGCGTCGGACCGATCCCCCGTTCGCCGGTATCCTGCCCCCATGCAACGACCCACCATCGCCGCCGTCGCCCTGATCCTGGCCGCCGCTCTGGCCCGCCCCGCCGCCGCCCAGCCGTCCAAGGCCGCCGCCCCCGCGCCCGAGCCCGAAAAGCAGCCCGAGTTCATCCCCTACCCCGAATCCCCGGCCATCACCTACCACACCGTCACCATCGGCGACCAGACCATCCACTACCAGGCCACCGCCGGCACCCTCGTCCTCGCTGAGGGCAAGGACTACGACCCCGCCGCCCGCATCTTCTACATGGCCTACCGGAAAATGAACGGGTCCCTCCCCGAATCCGGCACCCCCGACTTCCCCGATCCGGCCGAACGCCCGCTGACCTTCTCCTTCAACGGCGGCCCCGGCTCCTCCTCCGTCTGGCTCCACCTCGGCGTCTTCGGACCCCGGCGCGTCAACCACATCGACGACTTCGGCAACCCCGGCCCCCCGCCCCACCAGGTCGTCAACAACGAGCACTCCCTGCTCGACAAGTCCGACTTCGTCTTCATCGACCCCGTCTCCACCGGCTACTCCCGCGCCCAGGGCGACACCAGCGAGAAGTCCTACCACGGCGTCAACGAGGACATCGCCTCCGTCGCCGAGTTCATCCGCCTCTACATGGGACGCGAGAACCGCTGGGCCTCGCCCCGCTTCCTTGCCGGCGAGAGCTACGGCACCACCCGCGCCGCCGGGCTCGCACGCGAACTCCAGAACACCCACGGCATCGCCACCAACGGCATCATCCTCGTCTCCGCCGTCCTCAACTTCCAGACCATCCGCTTCGATGTCGGCAACGACCTGCCCCACATCCTCTTTCTCCCCACCTTCGCCGCCGTCGCCCACTACCACGAGAAACTCCACCCCGACCAGCAGCGACGCCCCCTGCGCGAGTTCCTCGACGAGGTCGAGTCCTTCGCCGCCAACGAATACACCCTGGCCCTCATGAAGGGCGGCACCCTCCCGGACGACGAGGCCGACGCCATCGCCGAAAAGGTCGCCATGTACACCGGCCTGACCCCCGACTACGTCCGCCGCACCAACCTCCGCCCCGACATGCCCCGCTTCCCCAAGGAACTCCTCCGCGACCGGGGCCTGACCGTCGGCCGCCTCGACGCCCGCTACACCGCCGCCGACCGCGACGACGCCGGCGAGTCCTACGAGTTCGACCCCTCCATGACCGCCATCAAGAGCATCTACACCGAGTCGCTCAACGACTACCTCCGCCGCGAACTCGACTACAACAGCGACCTCCGCTACGAGATCCTCACCTCCGTCTGGCCCTGGTCCTACCGCGGCACCGGAGACAACCGCTACACCAACGTCGCCGAGCACCTCCGCAACACCATGCAGCAACTCCCCTTCATGCGCGTCTTCGTCGCCAGCGGCTACCACGACCTCGCCACGCCCTACTTCGCCACCGAGTACACCATGAACCACCTCATGGTCCGCCCCGAACTGCGCGACAACATCGAGATCCACGAGTACGAGGCCGGCCACATGATGTACACCCACCGCCCCAGCCTCGCCAAGCTCAAGAACGATCTCGACGCCTTCTACGACAAGACCCTCGGCAACTAACCGCAGCCTCTCATCCCCCTCCCCCTCCCTGCTCCCGGGAGCGGAGGGCTTCCAGCCCTCCGTTCGGGCCCCGCCCGAACCCGATCGGCCCCGCTCCTCCCCCGCGCCCGCGGGGGAGGTGGCGGCGGACCCGCCGGAGGCAGCCCCACACCCCGCCACTGACCACACCCCGTCAGTCCCAGCCCAAAAACTTATCCCCAAACAGACCACGCACATTGACGGTCCGTTCGGGGTCTGATACCGTGTCCCCGCCGGGCCCGCGTGCGACGCCGCCCCCGGCCGGACAACCCCCGGGATGGATCCCGGCCGGACCCGAACCGCGTCGCTCCCCGATGCGCCCGCACACGGCCCCAGCGCCCGCGGCCACGCACGGCAAACAGAAAGGTGGCCCACCATGGCCCGCAAGTCCGACTCCAACGTCGAGTCCAAGGTCCTCTCCGGTCCCCGCGTCGACCCCACCTCCAAAGAGAAGGCCCAGGCCCTCGACCGCGCCCTCGCCCAGATCGACAAGGCCTTCGGCAAAGGCTCGATCATGCGCCTCGACGAAGAGGCCTACCTCAACATCCCCGGCATCTCCACCGGCGCCCTCTCCCTCGACCTCGCACTCGGCGGCAAGGGCATCCCCCGCGGCCGCATCGTCGAGATCTTCGGCCCGGAATCCTCAGGCAAGACCACCCTCGCCCTGACCGTCATCGCCAACGCCCAGAAGGCCGGCGGCGTCGCCGCCTTCATCGACGCCGAGCACGCCCTCGACCCCTCCTGGGCACGCAAGATCGGCGTCAACATCGACGACATGCTCGTCTCCCAGCCCGACACCGGCGAGCAGGCCCTGGAAATCTGCGAACTCCTCGTCCGCTCCAACGCCATCGACGTCATCGTCATCGACTCCGTCGCCGCACTCATCCCCCGCGCCGAGATCGAGGGCGAGATGGGCGACACCCAGGTCGGCCTCCAGGCCCGCCTCATGTCCCAGGCCATGCGCAAGCTCACCGGCGTCATCGCACGCTCCAACTGCACCGTCATCTTCATCAACCAGATCCGCGAGAAGATCGGCGTCATGTTCGGCAGCCCCGAGACCACCCCCGGCGGCCGCGCCCTCAAGTTCTACGCATCCGTCCGCATCGACATCCGACGCACCGGCTCCATCAAGGAGGGCGACATCGCCACCGGCAACCGCACCCGCGCCCGCGTCGTCAAGAACAAGGTCGCCCCGCCCTTCCGCCAGGCCGAGTTCGACATCATGTTCAACGAGGGCATCTCCTCCACCGGCGACCTCATCGACATGGCCGTCGAGGACAAGGTCGCCCAGAAGTCCGGCGCCTGGTACTCCTACGGCGAGATCCGCCTCGGCCAGGGCCGCGAGCGCGCCAAGGAGTTCCTCGCAGAGAACCCCGACCTGTTCAAGGAACTCCGCGACGCCATCCTCATCAACCGTCTCCCCGCCAAGGCCGCCGCCAAGGCCGGCCTCATCCCCGCCGAGGAGATGGCCGAGATCGAAGCCGAAGCAGACGAGTCCGAACTCGAGGAAATCGGCGCCGAGTGATTCCCGGAGCGGGGGGCTTCCAGCCCCCCGTCCCTCAACTCGGAGCGGGGGGCAACCTGCCCCCCGTTCGGGCGCAGCCCGAAGCAAGCCCGCTACAGCCCGCCGCTCCTTTCCCGCCCAGCCCCCTTGCCATCCGCCCCGACCCCGCCAATCATTCCGACCCGCACGCGGATGTGGCGGAACTGGCAGACGCGCTAGGTTCAGGTCCTAGTGGGAGTAAAATCCCGTGGAGGTTCGACTCCTCTCATCCGCACTCCCGAAAGGGCCGGCAACCGCCGGCCCTTTTCTTTTTCTTGGAGCGGGGGGCTACCCGCCCCCCGACATCCTCGGAGCGGGGGGCTACCAGCCCTCCGCCCGGGCGCAGCCCGGAGAAACCCTTCCCTGAAAGAAAACCGCCCGGGCTCTCACCCGGGCGGCCAGATCAACACACGGTCGGGCCCGGCGCGGACCGCCGGACCCAAAGAATCAGTTGCCGTCCGTGGGAACCACCACGAACTGCGGGGCCACGAAGTTCGTGCCCGTGCTCTCGAACAGCGACTCGTTCGTCGCAGGGGTCGGCAGCGACCCGGGCATCGCCAGGCGGCTGTCCCAGTTCCGCTGCGCGTTCAGCCGGAACGACTCCGCCGTCGCGTTCAGACGCTCCAGAGCAGCGACCGAAAGCTCGGTGTAGCTCGCGGCCTCGGCCGCCGCGATCTCCGACCGCACCCGCTGCTGCTGGTTCTGCTGGTACAGATCCGCATAGGAACGGTTCCGCCCGGCGATGGTCGACGCCACCCGCTGATCAAACCGGGCCCGAACACCCGTCTCCTGCGCGTCGGCCACCGTGAACTCGCGGGTCACCGAGGCCAGCGCGACCTGCTGGTCCGCCTCGATCGAGCCGCGGGTCGCGATGTCCCGCGCCTGGCCCATGCCCAGCGCCTCGTCGGCCCGGGCATAGGTCCGCGTCACGTCCGCGTCGCGGATCAGCTCGTTGGCCGAGGCCAGCGCGCCCAGATAATCGATGTCCGCCTCGGCCTGCTTGCGGCTGGCCAGGTGCCGGGCCGTCAGCTCGCCGGTGTTGGCCACCGCGATCCGCTCGAACGCGTCCGCCATGGCGCCGGCCTCCTGGTAGTTGGCCTCGGCCACCGCCAGGAAACTGATCGCGCCCTGCTGGAGCCGGTTCAGCTCCGAGGCCAGGATCGTCCGCGACGCGTTGATGTCCTCACGCATCTGGGCCACCACCGCACGCTGCGAGGATTCGAGGCTCGAGGCCTCGGCCAGCAGCTGGCGGCTCTTGGCGTCGCCCCGGCGGGTGGTCGAGTCACGCTGCACGCTCAGCGAGGCGATCTTGCTCTCGCCCGTGCGCCCGGTCGCGTCGGCCTGGGCCATCAGCTGGCGGACCTGCGCGTCCTTCTTCTTGTCCAGCGTCTGCGAGTTGCCCCGCAGCGCCATGATCCGGGCGAACACCTCGTTGCGGGTCGCCTCGGCGTCCACCAGGGCGCGGCTGCGCTCGGTCTCGGCCTGGGCGACCATCGAGTCGGCCCGGGTGATCATCCGCGAAACCTCGGCATCGGCCTTCTGGCGGAAGGCATCGATCGAGGCCAGCGTGGCCCGGTGCTCGGTCTGCTTGTTGTTCCACCAGTCGTTGAACCGGGCCATCTCCTGGTCCCGCATCGCCATCGCGTCCAGGCGGGCCGCCTCGGCCTGCTCGCGCAGCTCGGTCGACTTGGCCAGGCTGGCGCGGAAGCCGGCGATGTGCTCGGGGTGCACATTCTCGGGCTTCTCGCTCGCGCGGGCGAACTCGGGGGTCGGCTCGTCGCCGGCGACGCCGGGCTTGCGCTCGTTCAGGTTCGAGGGCACCGCGAAGCTGCCCTTGCGGGCCTGCTCGGCGAACTCGCGGGCGAACCGCGCCTGCAGCTTGCGGGCGTCGGCCAGCGCCTCGGCCTCGATCTTCTCCGATTCGGCCTTGGCGATCGCCCGGGTGTGGTCGGCCGCCGCCCGCATCGCGTTGGTGCGGGCCTCGACCTCGGCCTTGATGTAGCCGCTGCGCCCGATGTTCTCGACACGGTCGGCCTCGGAGGAGATCCGCGCCACGTCGGCCATCAGCTTGCTGTACTGGGCCTGGATGCCCTTGATCGACTCCTGGTACGAGGTCTGCGAGGTCGCGAACAGCGCGTTGGCCTCGCTGGTCATCTTGGCCACCTTCGAGGCGTTCTGCTGCGCACGCTCCTCGGCCGCAAGGCGGGTGTCTTCGGCCTCGGCCAGCGAGGTCTCGTAGTTGACCTGGGCGCCGCTGACACGCAGGTTGTACACGTGGTCGGCGTCGGCCGTCTCGAGCAGGTTGGCCTGGGCGTTCATGTCCGCGATGCGGCTGGCCAGCTCGTCGTCGAGCGAGTGGGCCTTCTGGGTCAGCTCGGCCACGGTCGCGTCGGTCTGCACGCGGGTGGTGTGGATCAGCTGGTTGAGCTTGTCCACCTCGGCCGCGGTCTGCTCGGCCACGGTCTGCGCCTCGGTCCGGAGGTTCGCCACCTTCTTGACGGCGCGCTCCTCGGTCAGGTCGGCCGCACGCACCATCCGCGCGATCTCGGCGTGCCCGCGCTCGTCCACCGCCGCACGGGTCGCCAGCATGCGGTCGTGCTCGGCCAGCGCGTCCTGCCACTCGTTCTCGGCCTGCGAGCGGATCCGCTCGACCTCGGCCTGCCACTCCTTCACCGACGCGCTCAGGAACGACTCCTGGCGACGGAACTCGGTGTCCGCGGCCACCTGCTTGGCGGCCATCTGCTGGTTCATCTGGTACAGGCGGGCGTCGTGCGTCGCGCGGGCACGCTCGGCGTCCGCGTACCCGCTGTCACGCTCCACGAACGCGTTCTGCATCTGCGAGTCCGCGGCGGCGGTCGACTCGTCGAAGTTGGCGAACGCGTGCACCTGATGGGCCTGCGCCGCGGCCCGGCGGGCCTCCAGCTCGGCCGCGCCGATGCGGGCCTCGGTGACCCACCGCTGCTCCAGGTTGATCGAGTCGCCGTCGGAGATGTACCGGTCGGGCGTGAACTCGCCGAAGGACCCGGCCGGGTCGATGGCCGCGGTGGCCATGCCGGCCCGGCCCTCGTCGGTGAAGTTCTCGGCGTGCGGCGTCGTGGGCGAGCTGGCGCAGCCGGTCAGGCCGGCGGCCAGGACAAGGGCCAGGGGCGACACGCGCCGGACAACGATCTGCTCGAATGCGTTCTTGTTCTGCATGGGATACCTCGTGTGTTGATCCGTGTGGCGGCCCGCACAGCCGGGACCGCCACCGGGTGGCATCGGTCCGGATTCCCCTCGCGTAGAGGCCCACACGTTGGGTCAATCGCCTCAAAGTCCGTCTGTTCCGTCCGTCCCGGTTGGTCGTGCTCCGCTAAGGTTGCCGGTCCGATACCGGCCGACCCCGGCCGGCCCGAACCTCCCCCGACCCCCCTCCCCCCTCCCCC
>CAXBHL010000004.1:0-222185 GCA_963975575.1 uncultured Phycisphaerales bacterium
GGGGATGTTTTGAATGCAGAGTTCGCGGAGGGGGCGGAGGAGGGTGGGGTTGTGGATTGGGGGTGGTTGGTTCGTGCTCTTCGGGGACGAAGAGCACGGCACCGGGCGGTGTTGGTGCTTGAAGACCCCCCTCTGTCACGCTGGGGCGTGACATCTCCCCCCGCCGGGGCGGGGGGAGATTGGGGTTAGTGGATGAAGCGGAAGGTCATGGGGTAGCGGTAGAACTCGCCTCGGTTGGCGGCCATGGCGGCCATGATCATGCCGATGACGCCGAGGACGTAGGCGACGAGGACGAGGAGCGCGCCGACGCCGCAGGTGATGATCGCGAGGGGGATGGCGATGAGGTGGTAGAGGGTGAGCGTGATCTGGAAGTTGATCGATTCGCGAGCGTGGTCGTCGACGAACGACGAGGCGTCCTTCTTGGTGGCCCAGATCACGATGGGGATCGCGATGGCGAAGAAGGGGATGACCAGGTGGGCGAGCAGCGAGAGGTGGCTGAACAGGGCCCAGGTCTTCTCGTCGTCGCTGATGTCGGGCGCGAAGGCGCGGCCCCGCTCGTTGAGGGGGTAGTCCGCGGTGGTCTGGCTCGTCTGTTCCATCGATTACCCCTGGGCGTGTGAGGCCATTGTGCGGCCCGGGGGTGTGTTGGGCAAACGGGGGCGGGGTTTTCACGCCCTGGGGCTCAAGATCGGCGGCGGCGTGCGGCGGGGAGGGCCAGGGCGAGCAGGAGGGCCGCGCCGGGCGCCGGGACGACGGCGAAGGAGGCGTCGATCGTGGTCTGGGCGCTGGCGGCGCCCTGGCCGAAGAGGATCGCGGCGACGGAGGCGGAGAAGGTCAGGGTGTACGCGCCGGGGCCGAGGATGTGGAGCTGATCGGTGGTGCCCGGTCCGGCGGAGAAGATCTGGGGGCCGTTGACTCCAGAGACGAGTGTCACGCCGGCGTTGTCGGAGGCGTCGATGAGCAGGCGCCACTGGGTGGTTTGGGCGAGGTCGAAGCGGACCTGCATCATCGCGGAGCCGCTGCCCTCGGCCTGCTGCCCGGTTTCGTCGAAGATGGTCGCGGAGGCGGTGAGCGAGCCGGAGAAGGCGAAGCGGTCGGGGTCGATGTCCATGGCGAACTGGCCGCTGGCGGAACCGATGGCGGACTGGGCGCCGGTGGCGATGACGGCGTCGGCGACGAACCAGGGGACGAACGGATCGTCGTTGGAATCGGCGCCGTAGGCGAGGGCGGTGTTCTGGTCGCCGCCGAGGTCGGAGCTGCCCTGGGCGAAGAGGTTGAAGACGCGGGTTTCCTCGATGAGGGTGGTGGCGGCGGGCGCAAGGGTGGCGCAGGCCGCGAGAACGACGCAGGGCGTGGTGCGCATGTGGGTGGATCCTCTGGGCCGGAATCGGCCTGGGCTGAATCTACCACAGCATGGGGTGTTCGGCAAAGAGAAATCGGCGCGGATTCTTCGCGGCGGATTACTGTCCGAAGAGGTTCTTGGCACCGAACATGCCCTGTTCCTCGAAGTAGGTCAGGGCATCGGCGACGGAGTCGAAGACCTTGGTGGCGGTCTCGGTGATGAAGGGGGAGGGGTTCTTCTTGGGCTTCCAGACGACGTAGACCTCCTTGGCGTGCTCCCAGGCGTGCTGGAGTTCGCGCTCGACGCCGGAGGAGAGGCCGGGGATGATCTTGCCGGACTCGCTGGTCAGTTCGGGCACGAAGCTGACGATCATGTCGGCCTGGTCGATGAGCTTGAAGTCGCGCATGTAGATCTGGCCGTCGATATCGCCGGCGATGTCGAGGACCTCGCGGGTGCGCATGCGGATGGGCTTGAGGTCCTTCTGCACGCCGCCGAGCTGGTGGGGCATGTGGTCGAAGAAGTCCTTGCCCTCCTTGACGGCGTCGAGGGCGCGGTCGAGGAGGAGTTTCTCGTCCACGTCACCGGGATCGAAGGTGATGAAGTGCTCGGCGAGGTCGGCGCGGAAGGCGTCGATCTCGGCCATGACCTCGGGCATGTCGACGACGTGGGACATGGGGAAGGAGGGGTAGACGGTCTTCATCTCGGGGCGGCAGAGGAGGCGGAAGAGGGTGCGCTCGGTGGAGGCGAAGCGGCCGCGGGAGACGATGTAGAACTTGGATCCGGGGATGGCCTGGGACATGAGTTCGGTGGCGAGGATTTCTTCCTCGCGCCAGACCATGCAGTCCTTGAGGGTGGCGTCGATGTCGTGCTCGTCGTGGAGGCGCTGGTGGACGACCTCGATGTTGTCGACGAGGCAAACGAACAGGTCGGGGCGGAGTTTGGTGATCTGGTCGAAGTCGAAGGCGGAGAAGAGGCCGTGGCGCCAGCGGAAGGTGGCGTGGGTGTTGACGACCATGGTGTCCATGTCGCGTGATTCGGAGATGATGTCCTTGAACGCGGCGCGGCGGAGGCTGGTCAGGCGGGAGAGGGGCAGGTCGAGGATGCGGCCGTCGCGGACATCCTTGGCCTCGTCGTACATGATGTTGCCGACGTGGAAGAGGGGGATGGACTCGCCCTGGGTGCCTGCGAAGCGGGCGACGGCGTTGAGGTAAGGCTTCTTGTCCATGCCGACCTGGCCGGTGACGATCGCGCGCATGTGGTATCTCCTTGGCGGGGGGGATGATAGAGGGCGGCCGCGGGCGGGGCGTGGTTGGATCGGGGTGGGCCGGCGCTCGGGGCGGGCGGGGCGAGGGGCCACGGATTCGCGGGGCGGGGGCCTACGATTCGGGCCTTTCCCGAAAGGACCCGCGCCATGGCCATTCTCGTCGACAAGGACACCCGCGTCATCTGTCAGGGCATCACCGGGAGCTTCGGCGCGGTGCACACCAAGGGGTGCTACGAGTACGGCACGGACATGGTCGGCGGCGTGACCCCGGGCAAGGGGGGGACCAAGGACGCCAACGGGCTGCCGATCTTCGACACGGTGCGCCAGGCGGTGGACGCGACGGGGGCCGAGGCGACGATGATCTTCGTGCCGCCGGCGTTCTGTGCCGATGCGATCCTGGAGGCGATGGACGCGGGGATCCGGCTGATCTGCTGCATCACCGAGGGCGTGCCGGTCAACGACATGATCATGGTGCGGCAGGTGCTCGACGACCGCAACGCCGCGGCCCGCGGCGCGGACTCGGCCCACGCCGAGGAGCTGTTCACGCTGATCGGCCCGAACTGCCCGGGCATCATCACGCCGGGCAAGAAGACCGGCGAGGGGACGGCGGCGAGCAAGTACACCGACGCGGCCAAGGGCGGCGGGGGCTGCAAGATCGGGATCATGCCCGGCTACATCCACACGCACGTTTCAGAGGCGAAGACGGGCAAGGCGGTGGGCATCGTCAGCCGCTCGGGCACGCTGACCTACGAGGCCGTCTGGCAGACAAGCCAGCTGGGCCTGGGCCAGTCGACCTGCGTGGGCATCGGGGGCGACCCGGTGCGGGGGCTCAACCACATCGACTGCCTGCGCCTGTTCCAGGAGGACCCGGACACGGACGGCATCCTGATGATCGGTGAGATCGGCGGCGAGGACGAGGAGCACGCGGCCGAGTTCATCAGGGCCCACGTGACCAAGCCGGTGGCGGCGTTCATCGCCGGTCGGACCGCGCCCCCCGGCAAGCGGATGGGCCACGCGGGGGCGATCATCTCGTCGGGCGCGGGCGGCAAGCCGACGGGCACGGCGGACACCAAGATCGAGGCCCTGCGCGGGGCGGGCGCGACGATCGCGATGAGCCCGGCGGACATGGGCAAGGCGATGGCCGAGGCGATGGGTCTGTCGCCGGCGATGGCCCGATAACGATCGGGTGGGAACCCTGACCCCGGTTCCGGCGCCGCGTGATTGGGGGGCGAGGGGGGGGCGAGGGGGCGAGTAGGCACTTTCGCTCGGGCGGGTGGGCGTCTTGTGTTGATTGGGGGGTCCTGACCGGCCGATAGGCGGTGGGATGGAACCCTCGCCCGGGATATCGAACGAACCCGCGGCCCCGCAGCGACGCGGCGGCATCGGCGCGTGGCTTCGGCAGCACGTGCAGTGCGTGCTGGTGTTCGTGATCTGCGTGGTGGTGGTGGCGTTCGTGTGGGACAAGGCGCGCGACGCGGCCTGGCGGGACCTGGACCGCGGGCTCAACCGCACGGCGGACCAGATCCGCAGCGACTTCGCCTCCAAGTTCGAGCGTCAGGAGCAGGTGCTGTACGTTTGCCGGGCGCTCTTCGACGCGAGCGAGCGGGTGACCCGGTCCGACTGGCGGGTCTTCGTCGAGGGGATCGGCCTCGAGACCAACGCGCCGGGGGTGGTCGGGCTGGCCTTCATCGAGCGCGTGCCGGCCGAGCGTCTGGGGGCGTTCGTGGCGGCGATGCGGGCCGAGGGCGTGGAGGACTTTGCCGTGCGGGAGCGCGGCGACGCGGACGGCTCGGCGCCGGGGGACGTGTCGTACGTGATCAAGTATCACGAGCCCGAGGCGGTCAACGGCGCGGCGCTGGGCGTGGACGTGTCCACGCACGCGCAGAACCGCTCGATCTATGACGACGCGGCGGCGGCCGACGCGGTGCGGGTGTCGGCGGGGTTCTCGCTGGTTCAGTTCCCAGCGCCCAACTACGGCATGGTGATGGCGCTGCCGGTGTACGGACAGGGCGCGGACGGGGAGCGCGTGGTGCTCGGCTGGGCGACGGCGGCCGTGCTGCTGGACCGGTTCGTGGACAGCGTGTGGCAGGAGTCCTGGAACGGGTTCCGCCTCGACATGACGATGCAGGATGACAACGGCAGCGCGACCATCTTCCGGACGTCGGCCTCGGACTACGGCTGCACGCCGGAGCTGGCGACGGGTTCGCACCAGATGACGCGGTCGATCGACCAGTTCGGGCGGACGATCATGCTCCGTGTGACGCCCGCGAACGAGCGTCACCTGACGCCGGACATGCGCAACGCGGACCTGGTCGTCATGATCGGCGGGCTGGCGACGGCGATGGTGACGATGGTGGTCTGGAGCGCGACGAGCACGCGGCAGCGCGCGGTGGCGATCGCGCGGGACATGACCGACTCGCTGCGGGCCAGCGAGGCGCTGCAGCGAGAGCTGGCCGGGCGGGCCGAGCAGGCGAGCAAGGCCAAGAGCGAGTTCCTCGCGAACATGAGCCACGAGATCCGCACGCCCATGACGGCGATCATGGGCTACGCCGAGCTGATCGATTCGGGCGAGATGGACGAGAAGACCCGCGTCGAGTCGGTGCAGGCGATGCGCCGGGCCGGGCGGCACCTGCTGACGATCATCAACGACGTGCTGGACATCTCCAAGATCGAGTCCGGGCACATGCGGGTGTTCGAGGAGCCGTGCGGGCTGCGTCCGCTGTTCGACGACGTGCTGGGGGGGCTGCGCAACCAGGCCGCCCACGCCCACAACACGCTGCGGGCGGAGGTATCGGGCCCGGTGCCGGACACGGTGCTGACCGACCCGCACCGCGTGCGGCAGATCCTGATCAACCTGGTGGGCAACGCGCTGAAGTTCACGAGCCACGGCTCGGTGACGATGCGGGTTTCTCACGAAGAGGGATGGCTGCGCGTCGACGTCGAGGACACGGGCGTGGGCATCTCGGCGGACAAGCTCGACTCGATCTTCCGGCCGTTCGAGCAGGGCGACGCGTCGAGCACGCGCCGGCACGAGGGCACGGGGCTGGGCCTTGCGATCAGCCGGCGCCTGGCGGACCTGCTCGGCGGGAACCTGAGCGCCCGGTCGTCGCCGGGCGAGGGGTCGGTGTTCACGCTGCACATCCCGGCGCCGGGCGCGGAGGATGCGGCGCCGGTCAGCGAGCTGACCGAGCGGGCGAGCCCCGCGGGCGGCACCCCGGCGATGCGCCTGCGTGGGCGTGTGCTGCTGGTCGAGGACGGGCAGGACAATCAGAAGCTGATCTCGTTCATCCTTCGCAAGGCGGGGCTGGAGGTCGAGCTGGCGTCCAACGGGGTGCAGGCCGTGACGCGGGTGGCGCGGGGCGAGGCTTTTGATCTGATCATCACCGACATGCAGATGCCCGAGATGGACGGCTACGAGGCCACGCGCCGGCTGCGGGGCATGGGCTTCGTGCTGCCGATCCTGGCGCTGACCGCAAACGCGATGTCCGGCGACCGGGCCCGGTGCCTGGACGCGGGGTGCGACGACTACGCGGCCAAGCCGATCGACCGCGGGTCGCTGCTGGCGACCGTGGAGCGGATGCTGATCGAATCGGCCCGGCGTGCGCGTCCGGCGGCCTGAGCCCGATCAGCCCCGCCCGGCGCGGGCGCGCAGCAGGCCCGCCAGCCCCACCACCGCGCCCAGCCCCACGACCAGCACGATCACCAGGATCAGCGTGAGGCGGAAGGCGCGGTCGAGCAGGCGGTTGGCGGAGGTCTCGGCCTCGGCCAGGCGGGCCTCGACGGTGCGGAGGCGGGCCTCGAGCAGCTCGGGCTCGGTGGCCGCGGACAGCGACTCGGTCAGGCGTGCGAGTTCGGCGGCCGCGGCGGTGGTCTCGTGCATGGCCTCGGTGTAGTCGCGGATGCGGAAGGGCTCGTCGTCGGGGTCGCCGGGCTGGTCGAGGCGGAGCTGGGTGGCCAGGTCGGAGAAGGCGGCGGTGGTCTGCTGGACCGACTCGGAGAGGGCGGTGGTGGCCTCGATGGCGCCGCGGAGGTCGGCGACGACCGTGCCGAGGCGCTCCTGCTCGCCGGCGAGCTGCTCGATCATGGCCTCGCGTTCTGCGCGCAGCCCGGCGAGGGCCTGCTCGATGGCGGCCTGGCGCTGTTCGTCGATGACGCCGGCCATCTGGTCGATGGCCGCGGCGCGTTCGGCGGCGATGGTCTCGGGCAGCTCGGTGCGGACGGCGGCGATCTCCTCGGTGATGCGTGCGATCGACGCGGACACGCCGGTGACGTCGTCGAGCACCGCTCGGACCTCGGGCTCGGAGACGGTGTCGATGTAGAGCAGTTCGGCCTGCCAGCTGATGAGCACGGGCATGCGTTGGAGGTAGAAGAAGGCCCGCTCGGCGAAGAGGCGGGTCTGCTCGAGCTCGCGGGTGGTCGGGTCCAGGCCGGAGAGGGGGTCGATGAAGAGCAGGCCGAGCACGTTGGAGGCGCGGCCGCCGGCCTGGGTCTGCACGGCGGCCTGGCGTGCGGCGGCGAAGTCGGACAGGCGGACGTAGGCCGCGAACCGGCGGTCGGGGTTCTCCTCAAGCCAGCGGGCGATGAGGGTGTCGATCTCGGCGATCTGTTCGGCGGTGAGCGAGCGGGCGGTCAGGGCGCGGATCTCGCGCTCGGCGGACTCGAAGACCGCGCGGAGACGGTCGGCCTCGGGGCCGTAGTAGCGCGGGACGATGTTCTTTTCCAGCAGGCTGCGCTGCAGCGAGATCATCACCATCATGTCGACCAGCGCGATGGTGGGGTTGGTCGATGCGGCGATGATGGTGGCGCCCTGGGCGACGGTGTACTTGAGGCGGTGGGCCACGACGCGGCCCTCGAGCGTGGGCGAGCGTTCCTCGATGTCGTCCATGGCCTCGGCAAGGCGGGTGGTCAGGTCGTCGGCGAAGTCCATGACCTGCGACTGGATGCGCCGGGCGTCGGAGGCGGAGACACCGCGCGAGGCCTGGACGGCCGTGTTCGGGTCCGTCGCCGCGGCGTCGGGCGGGGCGGGCTGGACGGTGGAGACGATCTTCTCGGGGATGGCGCACGACCCCAGCGTCAGGCACGCGGCGAGCGGGACGAGGGTGTGTCGCGGGCGGGTCATGGTGGGATTCTCCCGGGCGGCGGGGGCGGATCAACAGACGGGCCGAGGAATCCGCGAGCGACGATGCCTCAACGGGGTGTCCTGAACGCGGGAAGCGGATTTCACGAGGTCGGGCGATGTGATAGGGCCGTTGGTGCAATCACTCCTTGTACACCGATCCGTCCTTCATCACGAACACCACACGCTGGTAGGCCGTCACGTCCTGCATGGGGTCCGAGTCCAGGCCGACCAAATCCGCCAGCTTGCCCGACTCGATGGTGCCGAGTTTGTCCGACACGCCGATCAGGTCCGCGGCGTTGATGGTGGCCGTCTTCAAGCAATCCTCCGGAGACATGCCGGCCTCGTGCATGTAAACGAACTCGAGGGCGTTGGTGCCGTGGTTGCCCACGCCGACGTCGGTGCCGAAGGCGACCTTGACGCCGGCCTTGTGAGCGCGGCCGAAGGCGCCCTGGATGACCGGTCCGACGGCCGCGGCCTTGGAGCGGATGGCCATGGGGTAGTAGCCGTCTTCCTTGGCCTTCTCCTCGACGTACTTGCCGGCGTGGATGGTGGGCACGAGGTAGGCGCCGGTCTGGATGAACAGCTCGATCGATTCGTCGTCGAGGTAGGTGCCGTGCTCGATGGAATCGACGCCCGCGCGCAGCGCGGCGTTGATGCCGTTGGCGCCGTGGGCGTGGGCGGCGACCTTGCGCCCCATCATGCGGGCGGCCTCGACGATGGATTCGAGCTCGTCGTCGAAGAACTGCTGGTCCACGCCGGCGGCGGTCATGGAGAGCACGCCGCCGGTGGCGGTGATCTTGATCAGGTCCACGCCCTCGCGCACGCGGGCGCGGACGGCGCGGCGGACCTCGGCGGGGCCGTCGGCGGGGGCGGTCTCGGGGCCCTGGTCGGGGCGGAGGGCTGGGCTGAGCGAGTTGGTGCCGTCGCCGTGGCCGCCGGTGACGGTGACGGAGGGGCCGGAGACGAGCATGCGTGGCCCGGGGATCATGCCCTGGTTGATGCGGTCGCGCAGGGCCAGGCCGGTCTGCCCGCCCGAGCCGACGTTGCGGACGGTGGTGAAGCCGGCCATGAGGGTGCGGTGGGCGTAGACGACGCCGTCGATGGCGGCGTAGGCCTCGGACTCTTGCATCTGGCGCCGCATGCGTTCGCCCACGGGCACGGACTGGCCGGTCAGGTGGGTGTGGCAGTCCATCAGGCCCGGGACGACGAAGCGGTCCTTGAGGTCGATGGTGCGTGATTCGACGCCGGGGTCGAAGAGGTCGGCGGGGTCGCGGTAGCCGTCGAGGACGCGGTCGATGGTGTCGCCCACGACGACGACGGTGGCCTGGCGGATCGGGGCCTCGCCCGGCACGGCGTAGAGGGTGCCGATGTGGAGGACGGTGGGCCCGGTCTCGGCGGACGCGGGGGCGGCGAGGCTGGGCGGTGCGATGAGCGCGGCGAGGGCGCCGGCGGAGCGGGCGAGGGGGGCGGTACGGGGCATGGGATCTCCTTGGACGGGTCAGGATACCACGGGGCGTGGGCGGCCCGGGCGATCGGAAGAAAGGCCCAGGTGGGGCGGGGGGCGGGGGTTCTGCGGGGCGTGCCCTATTGTCTGTGGTCACGGTATTCGGAGATGCGCCATGAACCCCCGCGGCCTGCGCGAACAGGTGGGCAAACGCGACCCGTTCGAATCGCTCGAGCAGGAGGCGGCGCTGTGCCTGATGCGGACCGCGTCGATGCTGGCCGGTCCGTTCCACGCGCTGTTCAAGAAGCACCGGCTGACCGAGGCCAGCTACAACACGCTGCGGATCCTGCGCGGGCACCGGCAGGCGGGGGAAACCGAGGGCGTGCGGGCGTCCAAGATCGGCTGCGAGCTGGTGGTGCGCGTGCCGGACGTGACGCGCCTGGTCGACCGGCTGGTGGACATGGGCCTGGTCGAACGCTGCGCCTGCGAAAAAGACCGGCGGGTGGTGTACGTGAAGATCACGGACGCGGGTCTGGATCTGCTCGGGCGGCTCGACGGGCCGGTGCGCCGGCTGCACAAAGAAACCCTGGGGCACCTGACGCCGGACGAGCTGGGCACGATGATCGGGCTGATGGACCGCGCCCGGGCGAGCCTGGAAGAAGACGGGCCGCGGGCATGACGAGCGTGGTGGTGGCGTATCACTCGGCGTTCGGGCACACGGGAGCGGTGGCCGCGTCCGTGGTCGAGGGGCTGCGGTCGGTGCCCGGCGTGGAGGCGGTGGCGATCGATGTGACGACGCTGCCGCCCGCGGATGACCGGCGCCGGCTGACCGGACGCTGGGAGTCGTTGCACAGCGCCGACGCGATCGTGTTCGGCTGCCCCACCTACATGGGGACGGTGACGGCGGAGTTCAAGGCGTTCATGGACGGGTCGGGCGCGGTCTGGATGGAGCAGGCGTGGCGGGACAAGCTGGCGGCCGGGTTCACCAACGCAGCGGGGCTGTCGGGCGACAAGCTGCAGACGCTGACGGCGCTGTCGATCTTCGCGGCCCAGCACTCGATGGTGTGGGTCAGCCAGGGGGTGATGATCGCGCCGGGCGGGATCAACCGGATGGGGTCGTACCTGGGGTTGATGGCGCAGTCGGACAACGCCCCGGCGGACCGGACCCCGCCGCCCGAGGACCACGCGACCGCCCGGCTCTTCGGGGCCCGGGTGGGCGAGGCGGCGGCCCGGTGGGTCCGGGGGCGGGCCTGAGGGCCTTCTTGGGGCGTGCGGGGCGGGAATAGCGGGTCGGCGGCCGGTATTTATTTGTTGTCACAACAATTATCCGGCACGCACGCCGGGGGAGGACCGCATGATCACCGTCCGCAAGAGCGAAGACCGCGGCCACATCGACCACGGGTGGCTCAACGCCAGGCACACCTTCAGTTTCGGCGACTATCGCGATCCCGAGCACATGGGGTTCCGGTCGCTGCGTGTCATCAACGAGGACGTGGTGGGGCCGCGGACCGGGTTCCCGGAGCACCCCCACCGCGACATGGAGATCATCACCTACCCGCTGAGCGGGCGGCTGCGCCACGGTGACTCGCTGGGCCACCAGGAGGACATCGGGCACGGCACGGTGCAGACCATGACGGCGGGCAGCGGCATCCGTCATTCGGAGTCCAACCCGCACGCCGAGCCGGTGCACCTGCTGCAGATCTGGATCCTGCCCCGCGCCAAGGGGCTGGAGCCGACGCACGACGCGCGGTCGTTCCCGATCGCCGAGCAGACCAACCGGTTCCACCAGATCGTCGGCCCCGACGGGGCGGACGGGTCGCTGGTGATCCGGCAGGACGCGCGGCTGTACGCGGGAATCTTCGCCGAGGGCTCGGCCGAGACGGTGGCCCTCGGCGCCGGCCGGCACGCGTGGGTGCAGGTGGCCCGGGGGTCGCTGACCGTCAACGGCACGGAACTCAAGGCGGGCGACGGCGCGGCGGTGTCGGACGAGGCGACGCTGGCCTTCGCGTTCGCGGAGGACAGCGAGGTGCTGTGGTTCGACCTGGGCTGAGCCGGAACGAGGCGCACGCGGGTTCAGCCCGCGTGCGCTTCGCACTCGATCTCGACCACGTACTCGGGCGCGATCAGCGCCGACACTTCGACCTGCGTGAGGCAGGGCGTGTGGTTGCCGAAGAAGGCCTTGTGGGCCAGGCCGACGCGTTCGGCGTCGGCGATGTTGGTCACGTACACACGGGACCGCATGATCGCGGTGCGGCCGAGGCCGATCCGGCCCAGGGCGGACTCGATGATGGCGAAGCACTGGGCGGTCTGAGCGCCGGCATCGCCCGGGGCGTGGGGCGTGCCGTCGGGGTTGACCGCGATGGTGCCGCCGACGAGCACGAGATCGCCCGCGCGGGCGAGGCGGGCGTAGCCGAAGCGTTGTTCCCACTGGTTGCCGGTGGAGACGAACTCGATGGGTGTCATGCGTCGTGCCTCAGGTGGGGGGTGTGTCGGAGCCGGGGCCGTGGGCGCCGTGGCGCTTCTGCTGGTGGAGGGCGCTACCCCGCTGGACGGCGCGTTTGCCGAACTTCTCGGCGATGAGGTCGGCGGCGCGGTCCACCGCCCGCTTCTTCTCGGCGTCGCCGGCATCGAACAGGCCGGCCTGGCCGGCGGACTCGGTCAGGCTCGAGACGCCGACGCCGATGAGGCGCACGGGGCGGAAGGCGCGGGCCCACTGGTCGAAGAGTGATCGGGCGGCGTTGGTGATCGAGTCGGTGCGGTCGGTGGCGGCCTCGAGCGTGGCCGACCGGGTGACGGTCTCGAAGTCCCCGAAGCGGATCTTGACGGTCACGGTGCGGGCGAACCGGGCGTGCTTGCGCAGGCGACGGGCGACCTGCTCGGCCTCGTCGGCCAGCACCGCGCGGACGGCGTCGGCGTCTTCGAGGTCCTGGGCGAATGTGTGCTCGTGGGAGATGGACTTGGCGGCGCGGTCGGTGTGGACGGGGCGGTCGTCGAGGCCGCGGGCGAGGTTCCAGAGGTGATCGCCGAAGTCGTCGAAGCGCGAACGCAGGACCTCGGCGGGTAGGTTGTACAGATCACGGATGGTGCGCACACCCAGGCGGTGCAGTGACTTCTCTGCGGCCGGGCCGACGCCCCAGAGGCGGGACACGGGCAGCGGGTCGAGGATCGGCCGGATCGTGTCTTCGGTGATGACGGCCAGGCCGTCGGGCTTGTTGAGATCGGACGCGAGCTTGGCGAGGAACTTGTTGGGGGCCACGCCGACGGAGCAGGTGAGCATGAGTTCGGACCTGACGCGTTGGCGGATGGCTTCGGCTATCGCGACCCCGCCGCCGAAGAGGCCGGACGAGCCGGTGACGTCCACGAAGGCCTCGTCGATGGACACGGGCTGCACGAGGGGCGAGTAGGACTCGAGGATGGCCATGACGCGGGCCGAGTCCTCCTTGTACTGGGCGAACGAGCCTTTGACGAACACGGCGTGCGGGCAGAGGCGCTTGGCGACCGCCGAGGGCATCGCGCTGCGGCAGCCGAAGACGCGGGCCTCGTAGGACGCCGCGGCCACCACGCCGCGGGGGCCGGTGCCGCCGACGAGCACGGGTTTGCCCCGGAGCTCGGGGTGGTCGCGCTGCTCGACGGACGCGAAGAAGGCGTCCATGTCGACGTGGAGGATGGTGCGGGGCGGTGTCACGCGGGCGATTCAAGCCGCATCCGACCGAGGGGGGGATGGATGGGGAAAAAACCTTTGTTCGTTGGGGAAAGGCCGGTTGGGGTTCCCGGTGAGTGCGGTATGCTGTGATACAACCCAACCACAGGAGACCATGATGAAGGCAACCGCGCTGCTGCTCGCGACGTTGACGACCCCGGCGCTGGCCGCGCCGGAGGTTGTGCTCTTCGATCCGTCCGCGCCATTCGATCCTGCGACGGGCATCATCGATCTGGTGGACGTTGATCCAACCGCGCCGGATATCCGCCTGTCGTACTTCGCCACGGACCCGGGCGGAGGCTCAAACGCGGAAGTGTGGCACCCGGAGATCATCGGCGCGGGCTGGAGCCCCTTCGGCGGGAATGGCCTGGAGGTCGAGTCGTCCATCATGAGTGAGGAATACCTGGCCGCCGGCACGGTCGTTCCGACCGCGACGCCCGGGCCGTGGGGAGTGGCGCACGAAGACGTGTATTATGGCGCCGGCCCGGACGACTACCCGCTCACACACATCGGGTACGAGGTGTTCCCGTTCCAGGATTCGTGCCTGTCGTGCAGCTACCTCGAGGATTTCCTCACGCTGGATGAGGGGGTGTACTACGTCGTGATGCGGTGGGAGGACAACGCCCAGACCTACTACGGCTGGGTCGCGTTCAATGTGGAGTATCTCGCATACCCACCAAGCTGCATCTTTGATGATGGATTCTCTTGCAATGGGTATGATCTGAAAGGCCTGCGCCAGCTTGGGCTGCGCTACGTGGCCGCGGGCTGGGAGACCGAGCCCGGCACGCCGATCACCACCGGGGGCGGGCTGTGCCGGGCGGACATGAACTTCGACGCGCGTTTCGATTTCTTCGACGTGGCCGCGTACCTCTCGGCCTACGTCGCGCAGGACCCGAGCGCCGATTACACCGACGACGGCAGCTTTGATTTCTTCGACGTCTCGGCGTTCATCGACGAGTACAACGCGGGCTGCGCGTTCTGAGTCAACGCGGGATCACGATCACAGACGCCCGCCTATCGCGGGTGTTTTCCTGCGCTCGGGGCGATCACGGCAGATCGGGCGGATTCGCGGCGGCGGCCGCTTCGGCCGCGCGGATGATTTCGGCGACGGTGGGCCAGTCAGCTTGCATCTCCGCCTGCCGTTGACGCAAGTGATCGAGCACGCGCGGGTGCTGGGCGGCGTTGGAGGTCAGGGACCACGCGGCGGCGCGGGCGACCTCGAGGCGGGCGGGGTCGTTCAGGCCGGCTTCTTCGACGGACATGTCGGGGGTTGGGATGATCGCCAGCACCAGGTCGACCCACTTCGTGTCGCCGTCGGCGAGGAACGCAGCCCACCAGAAGTCCAGCACGCCGGGGTTGTCGGGCGGGAGGTCTTCCATGGAGACGGGAGGCTGGCCGATGAGTTCGAGGGTGCCGGGGGCGTCCTCCTCGGTCATGGATGCGGCGAGGCGGCGCAGGCGGGCGCCGCTGCGGGCCGGTTCGGCGTCCCACACGGCGTAGGCGAACACCAGCTGCGACGCGGGCGACAGCCCTTCGGCGGCGGCGATCCAGTCGTCGAGCAGTTCGGGGTGCATCGCGCCCAGGCGGGCGAGGAACGCGCCGACCACGCCGAGGGCGTTGGCGTCCGGATCGGCCGTGTGGCCGCCGCCGCGGACGAAGGACTCGACCATGGACGGGGCCTTCTCCGGCGTGTTGAGCAAATACTGGTAGGTCATCCACCGCTGGGCGGCTTCCAGCGGCACGATCTCGACCGGTGCCGCGGGCGCCCGCTCCGCCGCCGGCGTTTCGGGCGCGGGCGCCGTTTGCGGCGACTCTGGCCCGCAGGCGGCGAGCAGCAACGGCACGGTGAGCAGCACGGCGCGGGAAGTGGTCATGGGTGATTGTTGGCCGGCCGCCGTGGCGCCAGTTTGCGGCCGTTTAGCCCCGCAGCTGCAGGTTTCTGAACAGGTCGCGGCAGAAGGCCAGGTCCTGGGCGGTGAACGCGGGGTCCTGTGCGGCCTTGACGTTGCAACGGGCCTGGTGCTCGTTGCGGAAGCCGGGGATGGCCGAGGCGACGTGGTCGTGGCCGAGCACGAACCGCAGGGCGGCCGAGGCGAGGTCCTCGACCGAGTCTCCGAAGCGGGCCTTGAGGTCCTGGCATTTGGGCTTGATTATGCGCAGGCTCTCGGGCTGGAAGTCTTTGGAGCCCTTACGGACATCACCCTCGCCGATGGGCAGGGGCTTTTCGGGGTCGAACTTGTCCAGCAGCAACCCCTGCGCCAGCGGCGAGAAGGCCACGAACGAGATGCCGTGGCGTTCCATCAGCCGCTGCACCACCGAGTCCGGGCGGATGAAGTTGTCGAAGAGCATGCTGGCCCAACTCTGGAAGACCTGGGGCTTCAGGACCTCGACCGAGCGCTCGAAGCCCGCGTCGGAGTACGCGCTCTGGCCGATGACCTTGATCTTGCCCTCGGCCTTGAGGGCGTGCATGGTCTCGGCGGCGTCGGGCAGGTTGCCGGGCTGGCCGTCTTCGGCCCAGCCGTCGTTGTGCAGGTAGTAGACGTCGATGGCGTCCACGCCGAGGTTGCGCAGGGAGGTCTCGCACTGGTGGCGGATGTTGGCCGGCTCGTAGGCGTGGGCGCCCGTGCCGCGGTGCCAGCCGACCTTGGTGGCGATGGTCAGGCCGGACGCCTTGACACCGAGTTTCCTCAGGCTGTCGCGGAGCATGCGCTCGGCGCGGCCGTTGCCGTAGACGTCGGCGTTGTCGAAGTGGGTCACCCCGGCGTCGAGCCCGGCCTTGATGCCGGCGAGGACCTCGTCTTCGTTGACTTCGGTCCATCCGACGGGGTTGCCCTCGGACCAGTTGGGGCCGCCCATGGTCCAGCAGCCGAAGCCGATTTCGGACACAGAGAGGCCGGAGTTGCCGAGGGGGCGTTGCTGCATGGGTTGGTCCTTCCGGTTCGGCTGGAAAAGAGAACGGTAGGGTTCACCCGCCCGGGAACATCGACTTCATGGCCGGCTTGTCGTTGGCCGTCGCCGACGGGTCGATCTGGGCGTCCAGGTCGGCCGGCAGCAGCACGCGGAAGACCGAGCCCTGGCTGGGCTTGGACTCGACGCGGATGCGTCCGCGGTGCTCGTAGATGATCCTTTTGGTCACCGCCAGGCCCAGGCCGGTGCCGCGGATGCCCTTGGTGGTGTTGAACGGCTCGAAGATCCACGCGAGTTTTTCCTGCGGGATGCCCGGGCCGTTGTCGATCACGCGGATCTCCACGTGCGGGGGGCTCATGGCGCTGGGGCGCTTGGGGTCCATCAGCGGCTTGGCCTCGTGGAAGGTCACGCGGATGGTCACGGCCCCCGTGTCCTTCTCGACCGCCTCGACGGCGTTCATCAGCAGGTTCATCAGCGCCTGGTGGATCAGGCTTGGATCGACCGCGATGGGGGGCATCTCCGGGTCGGCGTCCACGATCACCGCGACGTTCTTCTCCTGGCAGGAGACCTCGCACAACTGCGCACACTCCTCGGCGATGGTGTTGATGCGGGTCAGTTCCAGGTTGAGCTGGAGCTTGCGCCCGAAGGCGAGCATGTTCATCGTCAGCCCGACGATGCGGTCGAGGTTGCGGCGGAGGATGCCCCAGCCGTTCTTGGCGATGGCCAGATCGCCCTTGTTCAGGCCGATCTCGACCACATCGGCCCCGCCGCGCAGGCCCTGGAGGATGTTCTTGATCGAGTGCGAGAGGCTGGCGACGGTCTCGCCGATGGCGGCCAGGCGCTCGGAGTTCATTCGCATCAGGTGCTCGTCGGCGTTGGCCAGGGCCAGGCCGGTGTGCTGGCCGACGGCGTTGAGCAGGGCGAGCTGTTCCTCGTCGAAGGCGTGGTTGACCGAGGACGAGTCGATGTAGATCGCGCCGAACTTCTGTTCGCCGAACATGATGGGCGAGCAGATGGCGCTGCGAATCTCGTAGCGCTGGACCGAGTCGCCCATGGCGAAGCGGGGGTCGGTCATGGCGTTGGAGCTGAGCACGCCCTCGCCGTTCATGGCCGCGCCCAGGATGGTGCGCGAGACGTGGATGCGGGCGTCCTCCTCGCTCTTGGGCGGCGTGCGGTATTTGACCACCCCCACCACCATGTCGGCGTCGGGCGTCTCGCCGGGGATCATGATCACGCCGCGTTCGGGGCGGAACTCGTTGAAGACCAGCTCCATCACAGCCTCGAGCAGCTCGCGCTTGTTGGTCAGGCGGGCGGTCAGGGCGGTGAGCTGGTAGATGACGCGCAGGTGCTCGGCGGCGGTCTCGGCGGTGTAGCCGGTGTCGCCCCCCTCGCCGGCGATCATCCGCGCCTCGAACTCGGTCTGCTGCTCACCGTCCTCGGTGATCGTCACCGCGGGCGCGTCGCCGATGGCGTCGGGCCCGAAGAGCAGGACGGTGGCGCCGATGCGGATCTGATCGCCGGGCTCGAGGCGGATGCGCTCGCGGATCTGCACGCCGTTGACCCAGGTGCCGTTCTGGCTCTGCAGATCGCGCACGTGCCAGATCTCGCCGTCGGGCGTCAGCTCGGCATGGCGGCGTGAGACGGTGTTGTCGGTCATGGGCAGGGCCTCGGACGAGCGCCCGAGCAGTTGCGGCACGTCCTTGGGCAGCGGGAACCGCCGACCCGCGTCCGGGCCCTGGATGACCTGAAGCGTGAGCATCGCGGGACGATACGGGGCCGGCGGCCACCCGGATCGTCCGGCACCCCCCGGTCCCGTACGATCGGTCGATGGCCAAGAAGCCCAAGCCAGCCTGGCGGATGCCCACGCCCGAGGACCGGGTCGTGGTGCTCAAGGGCAAGGAGCTGTTCCTGCGGACGGAGTTCACCGACTTCATCCGCGGCCTGCTCCGCAAGGCCCACGGCGACTGCGAGTTCGTCAAGTTCGAGGGGGCCAACGCCAACCCCGCCGAGGTGCTCGACGAGTGCCGCTCGTTCGGCCTGATGGCCACGCACAAGCTCGTCGTGGTCGACGACGCGGACCAGTTCCTCGCGGGCGAGACCCGCGCGATGGTCGAACGCTACTGCGAGGCCCCGTCCGAGCAGGCCACGCTGGTGCTGCGGTCGGCGATCTGGCGGGCGGGCAAGCTCGACCAGCTGATTGAAAAGAACGGCACGATCATCCCGTGCGACGAGATCGACCCGTCCATGGCACCCGGCTGGGCCGTCAAGCGGGCGGCCAAGGCCCACAAGGCCACGCTGGAGCCGGACGCGGCGCGGATGCTCATCGAACGGACCGGGACCGACATGGGCCGGCTCGACGGCGAGCTGGGCAAGCTGGCGGCCGCCGCCGGGCCGGGCGGGACCATCACCCGCGCCCTGATCGGCGAACTGGTGGGGCTGACGCGGGAAGAGGACGCGTGGGTGATCCAGTCGCTGCTGCTGACCGCCGACCCGCAGACGGTGATCCGCGAGCTGCGGGTGATCATGGGCAACGGCTCGAAGGACGTGGGCGTGCCGGTCAGTTACGCGTGCTGCGACCTGGCCCGCAAACTGGTCGGGGCGGCCGAGGGGCTCGAGCAGCGCCAGCCACCGATGAAGATCACTAAGGATCTGGGCCTGTGGGGGGGCAGCGGCGGGCCGATCCTGGATTCGGCCCGCCGGATGGGGGTGGGGCGCGCCCGGGCGCTGTTCGACGCCGCCATCGCGGTGGACGCGGGCATCAAGTCCGGTCTGGACACCGAGATCGCGCTGGAAACGCTGGCCCTGCGGTTCGCGTTGCAGACATGACGCGTGATCCGGACGCCCCGGCGCGGTAGGCTTGCGGGCGCAGGCCTTGAAGGGCCTCCGGTTACGGAATGACCGGCCGCACGAGCAGGAGGCTCCGCCATGGCGACGCCCGACCCGACCACGCGTCCGACGCCCGAACTCGCGTGCCCGCGCCCGGCGCTGGTTCTGGCCCTGGCCGGGATGCTCGCGGGCACCCTGGCGGCGGGCGGCTGCGCCAAGGGCCGGACGCGCGACGCAGCCAAAGACGACGCGCCCACCAACGCCGGGCTGGCCAATCTCACCCGCGACGACGCGGCGCTGACGATCGATCCGCCCCCGGCCGACGATTTCGAGCCCACCCGCCAGTGGGCCCTCCAGGCCGCCTCGCAGCTCGAAGAGATCATGGACCGCATCCCCGGCTCGCCCGCGTACGACGCGGTCCATGCGGCGGGCGCGGACCAGGCGGCGACCGGCGCCGGGCGTTCGGGCCGGTCCGGCGAGGCGGCCCCCTCCGGGGTGGTCGCCGGGGCCGAGGAACCGACGCAGATCGCCGAGCCTGCCGAGTCCGCCGAGCCGACCCGGTTCTCGCTGGCGGCGTTCGCCGGCGAGGACGATGCCGATACCGCGATCGACGCGGCCGACGGGCAGACCCCGCCCGAGCTGGCCGCCGGACAGCCCGAGCCCGAACCCGCGGCCGAGCCCGCCCCCGCGGCGGTGGCCGGCAACCCCGAGGCCCGCAAGCAGCAGCTCGTCGACGAACTCGTGGGGGTGCTCGGCGAGCTGGCGCGATCCGGCGAGGGCCCCGGGTCGGCGGCGCTGGCGCTGGCGGGGCTGGAATCGCTCCGCCCGCAGGCGCTGGACGCGCTCAAGGGCGAGGGCCTGCTCTCCGACGCCGAGATCGCCTCGCTCGACGCGGCGCGGGCGCTGTTCGCGGCCATGTCGTCCGAGGACGGCATCGCCGGGCCGGGCGAGGTCTCCGGCGTGCTCGACCGCATCCGCCGGGACCTGGACGCCCGGGCGGGCCTGCGCATCGCCCGCGCCGAGCTGTGCACCCGCGTGACCGGGTTCGGACGCTACGAGACGTTCGGCGCCAACCGCTTCGTCGCCGGACGCCCGCAGCCGGTCATCGTCTATACCGAGGTCGACCGGTTCGCCCACCGCGAGACGACCGGCCCGGACGGGCAGCCCCGGTTCGGGATCGAGGTCTCGCAGCGCCTGGAGCTGTACCACACCGCGGACAACCTGAACACCTGGAACCGGGCCGCCGAGACCGACCGCACGGAATCGCGCAACCGCGTGCGGGACTACTACCTGATCAATCAGGTCACGCTGCCGTCGAACCTGTCCATCGGCAAGTACCACCTGAAAGTGGTGATGCGGGACCTCGTGGGCGGTCATTTGGCCGAAACAATCATCCCGATCGAGATCGTGGCGAGCACGACCGCCTCGGGGCTCTGACGGGCCCCGGACCCGGCCACATCGGCGGTCCGACCTGCCAATTCGGCGGTGGTTCGGGAAGACACCCCCCGGCCCCGGCAGCGCAAGGCCAAGAGCGACAAAGCGTTACACGGATTCGCAGCCGATTACCCCTGTTTGGGTTCTTCTGGCAACTGGCACGCCCCGTGCAGCCGATAGAACGGGATGAATCCTCGGTTCCGGCCGGATCCTCGATCCGGGAGGGCCGCGGGAGCGAACAGTCCCGGGAGGAACGGTGTTCCTCTGTTCGGGGAATCGGCAGGAGACCCCGGGTTGCGTCGGGCGGACACTCGCCCGAGGGAGACAGGTATGTTCGAACGATTCACAGACCGGGCCCGCAAGGTGATGGCCCTGGCCAATCAGGAAGCCCAGCGTTTCAACCACGAGTACATCGGCACCGAGCACATCCTGCTCGGGCTGGTGAAAGAAGGCTCGGGCGTGGGTGCCAACGTGCTCAAGAACCTCGACGTGGACCTGCGCAAGGTGCGTCTCGAGGTCGAGAAGCTGGTGCGCGCCGGCCCGGAGATGGTCACGATGGGCAAGCTGCCCCAGACCCCCCGCGCCAAGAAGGTGATCGAGTACGCGATCGAAGAGGCGCGCAACCTCAACCACAACTACGTCGGCACCGAGCACCTGCTGCTCGGCCTGCTGCGTGAGCACGACGGCGTCGCCGCGCAGGTGCTCATGAACCTCGGGCTCAAGCTCGAGGAGGTCCGCGAGGAGGTGCTCAACCTGCTCGGGGCCGGCGCCGAGTCCGAGGCCGAGACCGCCGGCGGCGAGCCGGGCGCGGGACCTTCGGGCGAGGGCAAGAGCAAGGGCAAGAGCAAGACGCCCGCGCTGGACTCGTTCGGGCGTGACCTGACCGAGCTGGCCCGCGATAACCACCTCGACCCGGTCATCGGGCGTGCGAACGAGATCGAGCGCCTGACCCAGGTGCTCTGCCGCCGGACCAAGAACAACCCCGTCCTGCTCGGCGAGGCGGGCGTGGGCAAGTCGGCGATCGTCGAGGGCCTGGCCCAGCGGATCATCGCCCAGGACGTGCCCGAGATCCTCCACGACAAGCGCCTGGTCGTGCTCGACCTGGCCATGATGGTCGCCGGCACCAAGTACCGCGGCCAGTTCGAGGAGCGCATCAAGGCGGTGATGAACGAGGTCCGCCGCGCGGGCAACGTCATCCTGTTCATCGACGAGCTGCACACCCTGGTCGGCGCCGGCGGCGCGGAGGGCGCAATCGACGCGTCCAACGTGCTCAAGCCCGCCCTGGCCCGCGGCGAGATCCAGTGTGTGGGCGCGACCACCTTCGACGAGTACCGCAAGTACATCGAGAAGGACGCCGCCCTGGCCCGCCGGTTCCAGTCCATCCCCGTCGACCCGCCCAACGCGGAGCAGACGGTCGAGATCCTGAAGGGCGTGCGCGACAAGTACGAGGAGCACCACCGCGTCAAGATCACCGACGAGGCGATCCGCACCGCGGTCGAGCTCTCGGGCCGGTATATCACCGGTCGCGTGCAGCCGGACAAGTCCATCGACGTGCTCGACGAGGCGGGCGCCCGCGTGCGCATCAAGAGCATGAGCAAGCCGCCGGATCTGGCGGACATCGAGGCGGAGATCGAGAAGCTGACCATCTCGAAGGACGAGGCCGTCAAGGGCGCGGACTACGAGAAGGCGGCCGAGCTCCGCGACCGCGCCGAGCAGCTCAAGCGCAAGAAGGAAACCATCCAGACCGAGTGGCGCGCCCGCCAGCAGGAGGCCAGCGGTGTCGTCGATGAGGAAGTCATCGCCGAGGTCGTCTCCAAGATGACCGGCGTGCCGCTGCAGAAGCTTGAGAAGGAGGAGGCCGCCCGCCTGCTCGGACTCGAGGCCGAGCTGCACAAGAAGGTCATCAGCCAGGACGACGCCATCAAGGCGGTGTCCCGGTCGATCCGGCGTGCCCGCGCCGGCCTGAAGGACCCCAAGCGCCCGATGGGCAGCTTCATCTTCGTCGGCCCGTCCGGCGTGGGCAAGACGCTGCTTTCAAAGGCCCTGGCCGAGTTCATGTTCGGCGACGCCGACGCGCTGATCCACCTCGACATGTCCGAGTACATGGAGAAGCACACCGTGTCCCGCCTGGTCGGCGCCCCTCCCGGGTACGTCGGCTACGAAGAGGGCGGCCAGCTCACCGAGCAGATCCGCCGGCGTCCGTACGCCGTCGTGCTGCTCGACGAGGTCGAGAAGGCCCACCCGGACGTGTTCAACATGCTCCTCCAGATCATGGAAGAAGGCCGGCTGACCGACTCGTTCGGGCGCCACGTGGACTTCCGGAACACCATCCTGATCATGACCAGCAACATTGGTGCTGACCTGATCAAGGGCGGCGGCGGCTTCGGCTTCGGCAAGCACACGAGCGAGAACCAGTTCGAGTCGATCAAGACCGTGCTGATGAAAGAGATCGAGCGGTTCTTCCGCCCCGAGTTCATCAACCGCCTCGACGACGTGATCGTGTTCCGCCCGCTCAATCGCGACGACCTCGTGCAGATCATCGAGTACGAGACCGAGAAGGTCGCCGAGCGGATCAAGGAGCGTGGGCTCATCCTCACGCTGGATCAGGCCGCCAAGGACTTCCTCATCGACAAGGGCTACAACCCCGACTTCGGCGCCCGCCCGCTGCGTCGCGCCATCGGGACCTACATCGAGGACCCGCTGTCCGAGATGCTCCTCTCGGGCGAGCTGCACGGCAAGAACCGCCTGCAGGCCACCCGCGTGGGCACCGAGGACAAGCTCTCGTTCGAGGCCACGTTCACCGGCACGGCCCCCGCCGAGCCCGAGGACAAGCCCGAGGAGGCCGCGGCCGCCAACGGCTCGGAAACCCAGTCGACCTGACCGGGCCTCGCCACCACGAACCCCCCACGCCCGCGTCACCGACGCGGGCGTTTTTCATGCCCGATCGAACCCCTATCGAACCCGGTCGGACCCGGTCAGGAGCCGGCGCGGTTTCGGTACAGGCTCGGGTCGACCGCGCCCGCCATGGCGTCGGTGTCCAGCCCGCCCCCGAGGAACGCGTCGATGCCGGCGATCAGCGGCGCGGGATCGGCGACCAGGCCCGCGTAGGGCACGTCGAGCACGCGGAACGCGGGGCGTCCGGCCAGCCAGCGGGCGACGCCGGCGAGTTGGCCGGCGTACACCGCGCCCAGGCGTTCGGGCGTCAGCGCCCCGCCCGGCTTGCCCGATCGCTCGAGCATCACCCGCTGCGAGCGGACCACCTCGCCGATGTCGCGCCGCATGAACAGCACGCGGCAGGGCACGTCGTCGGGCAGTTCGGTGAGCAGCATGTGGATGATCTTGACGCTGCGCCCGCGGGCGTCGGCGAACCACGACCGGTCGGACCGGAGCTGCTTGACCGCCTCGAACTCGAAGTACCCGCGGGGGTTGTCGTCGTCGGGCGCGCGGTGATGGTCGGTCAGCGGGGGGATGCCGCCGGCGGCGACGAGCTGCATGGCCAGGCTGGTGCCCGAGCGGGGCAGGCCGGAGACGACCGTCACGAAATCGCGGGAGACGCCCGTCACGGGGCGGCTCCCGGCACACCCGCGTGGGCGGCCCAGGCGCGCGGGCCGCGGGCGTCCTGGCGTTCGGCGATCGCACGCCGCTCGGGATCGGGCGCCCGTGCGGCCAGGATCTCGTCGGCCGCTCGGTCGCTCGCGTCCGCCCCGCCGGCGTCGCCGGCGAGCCTGAGCAGCCCCGCGAGGAAGCGGTGCGCTTCGACGCGCCCGGGCTGCAACGCGGCGGCCGCCCGGAACGAGGCCACGGCGTGCTCGTGCTCGCCCAGCCAGGCGAGCGCCACGCCGAGGCGGTGGTGCGCCTCGGCGAAGTCCGGGTCCAGATCCACCGCGTCCAGGCACATCTCGGCGCCCGGCTCGAACCGACCCCGGGCGGTCTCGACGCGGGCCAGCCCCACCATCGCCCGCGTGTCCTTGGGATCGGCGCGGAGCGCGCGTTGGTAGAGACGCTCGGCGTCGTCCCAGCGTTCGAGCAGCACGCACAGATCGCCCAGCCCGCCCGCGTCGGCGGGTTCGGGCCGTACGGTCTTCGGCCCGAGCAGCTCCCACGCGTCGGTTGCCCGCCCGCACAAGGTCAGGGCGTTGATGAGCATCGAGCGGATCTCGGCGTGCTCGGGGTGGTTGGTCATCACGGGCTCGAGCACCGCCGCGGCCTCGCCGGGACGCAGATCCGCCAGCAGGCTCTGGCCCAGGTACACCGCGTACCGCGGCTCGGAGGGTGTCTCTGCGACCAGCGGGCCGAGTACCGCGGCCGCGCGGGCCGCGTGGCCGCGCGAGGCGAGTGATACGCCGAGGTTGAACCGCGACTCGCGACGCACGAGCCCGATGCGGGCCTGGGCGTCCTCTGGAAGGGCCGCCATGTAGCCGAGGTCGATGAGCTGGTTGATCGCGTCCTGGGCCTCGAAGGGGTCCTGGCGCAGGTCCTCCGGGTGCAGGCCGGCGTCGCCCGGCGCGTCGTCCCAGCTCGGGATGCGCGCGGGCGGCTCGTCCGTGAGCGCTTCCGCGAGGACGCGCCCGTCCATGTCCTGGCCCGCGGGCAGTCCGAGCAGGGCGAGAGCTGTGGGCGCGATGTCGAGCAGCGTCGGGCGGTGGATCGTCGCGTCAGGGCGCACGCCGGGGCCCTTCATGACGAGCACGCCGTGCTCGCGGTGCCACATCGCCTCGGCGGCGGCGCGGTCCTCGTTGCTCATGCCCTCGGTGACGGGGCGGCGGTCCCCGCTGTGGAAGCCGTGGTCGGAGAGCAGCATGACCGTGGCGTCCGGCCCCGCGGCTTCGAGCATCTCGCCGAGCATGGCGTCGTGCAGGGCGTAGACGCCGTGCATGACGCCGCAGTACGTCTCGAAGTCCGCCCTGGACACGTGGCCCATCCTCGGCGGGTGGAACTGCATGAAGTGATGCCCGACGGTGTCGATGGCCTCGTGGAAGACCATGGCGCAGTCCCAGTCGGGCGCGTGCCGCATGGAAGCGAGCGCGGCGGCGTGCACCGAGCGGCACTGCGCGATGAGTTTCGCCAGCGTCCGCACGCGCGGGTTGTCCCGCCCCGCCTTGGCCGGTCGCGGCACGAGGCGCTCGAGCAGCCGGTCCGGGAGTTCAGCGGGGTGCACGCGGGCCTGGGCGATCGCGTCCGCCAGTTCGGGCGGGTGCACCGACCCGGGCAGCAGCGGCCAGGGCGACTTCGCGTCGGCCGGCTGCCCTTCCAGGAACAGGTTCGACACGACCGTCCCCCTGATCGGCTCGGCAGGGTGCGAGGCGTACCACGACACCGCGCCCGTGCGCAGACCCGCCTGGGTGAGGATGTTCCAGATCGCCTTGGTCCGCCGGGTGGTGCACGACGAGACTCGGAGCGACTGCGCCTGCGCGTCGGGCTCGACGAAGTTGAGGACGCCGTGCTTGTCGGCGGTCTTGCCCGTCGCAACGCTGGTCCAGAGCATGGGGGAGAGCCTGGGCTCGAGCGTGCCCAGTTCGGCGTGGCTGCCCCCCGCCATGAGCGCGCAGAGGTTGGGCATTCCGCCGCGGTCGATCAGGCGGCGGATGACGATCCAGTCGGCGGCGTCCCAGCCGAGGATGAACAGTCGTTTGGCGGGGCGGTTGTTCATGGGGGGCGTCAAAAGAACATGGGCGGCCGCTTGGCCGCCCATGCTACGAGCTTTGTGGATCACGCGTTCCGGCGAGCCGGGACGGGCGATTCCGTGCGATCAGGCGCGACGGCGACGGGCGGCGACGAGGCCGCCCATGCCGAGCAGGGCCATCGCGGCGGGCGCGGGGACCGCGCCGGCACCAATGGAGCCGCCGGCGACGTCCTCGTAGGCGTACTCGACCAGGCTGCGGCTGGTGACGGTGGCGCCGAAGGAGATGCGGGCCCAGCCGTAGTGGATGGCGTTGCCGTTGGCCTCGTTGACGAAGCGGAAGCCGACCAGGTTCTGGTCGCTGTTGAGGTTCCACTGCGAGTTGTTGCCGCTGGTGCCGCTGCCGTAGAGCAGGCCGGCGCCGATGGACGCGCCGGGGGCCATGTTGGAAGCCCAGCCGGTGGAGGTCAGCACGTAGGTGCCGCCGGGGCCGCTGGCGTTGAACAGGCCGAAGCCGGTGGATGACCAGAAGTTGACGTCCCAACCGGGGACGGTCGAGCCGGGGCCGTTGCCGGGCTCGTTGATCGCGCCGGTGACCACGTTGAGGTACAGGCCGTTGGTGGTCGCGGCGATGGTCTGGTTGACGATCCCGCTGTGGACGATGGCCGCGTTGGCGGACGAGACGGGGCCGCTCACGGCCACGGCGGCGGTGACGGCGGCGGCGGAGGCCGCGTACTTGTTGAGGCGGTTCTTGAGGCTGTTCATCTTGCTCTTTCCTCTCTCGAGAGAAACCCACGAGCGTCGACCGTCCCGAGTGACAATCGGGTTCGGTTCCCCGCCGGGATCCGCGCGGATCCTGTGGCGGGAATCGCTCACGGGGCAGATCTTACTGCGTGCATTTGACCAAACGCAACAGAATTCGCCCCACGCCAGTTTTTGGGGTATGGCCATCCCGGGCACACCGCCAAAACCGCCCGAATTGGGGCTCACGTTCGCTCAGGATAATGGTTATAGGACTCTTTTGGTTCGTTCCTTGTTTGTTTGGGCTGCCTGCTTTTGGGGCGGCGCGCGGAGCACCGCGGATACCATCGGCCCATGCCCGTCTTCCTCCGATGGCTGCTGCGGCTCGGCCCGACCAACCCGATCGCGGTCCGCCTGGTCCAGAACGCCTCGCGCCGTTCCAAGCACAACCTGGTGCGTTCGACCTATCTCGCGGTGCTGATCCTGGTGCTGCTGTGGTCCGTGCTGGGCAACACGCAGGGCGGGCAGGTCAGTTACCGCGAGCTGGCGTCCTCGGGCGCGACGAGCTTCGCGTGGGTGGCGTACCTGCAGGTGTTCCTGATCTGCGTGCTCAGCCCGGTGTTCATGGCCGGTGCGATCGCGCAAGAAGCCAACCCGAAGACATGGGACATCCTGCTGACCACGCCCTTGTCCAAGCTCGAGATCGTGCTGGGCAACCTGCTGGGGCGGCTGTGGTTCGTGCTGGCGTTGCTGTTCGCGTCGCTGCCGCTGTTCGCGCTGACGCAGTTCTTCGGCGGGGTGCCGGGGCGGTCGATCCTGGCGAGTTACCTGGTGGCCGCGGGCGCTGCGCTGCTGGTGGGGGCGATCGCGATCGCGCTCTCCGTGTCGCGCCTGGTCGGGCAGCGGGCGGTCTTTGCCTTCTATGTGTGCGTGGTGACGTACCTGGCGACCACCATCGCCATCGACGCGTGGCTGCGCTCGCGGGGGATGGGCGCGGGGTCGGGCGGCAGCGGGGTGACGTGGATGACCGCGGCCAACCCCTTCCTGGCGCTGCGGGCCCTGCTCAGCCCCACTACCTACCCCGTGGCCGAGGCGGGCACCTTCACCGGGCTCAAGGCGCTGGCCTTCGAGACGCCCGTGCGCGCCTGGACCTGGGGCACGGTGCTGATCAGCGGGGCCCTTGTGCTCGCCAGCACGCTGACGGTGCGGGCCGGCGGGCTGCGCCAGATCACCTCGACCGCCAGCGGCGTGCCGTGGTACCGCAAAATGATGGGCCTGGGCGCCAAGGGGGCCGAGCACCGCCCGCCCCGCTCGGTGTGGGCCAACCCGATCGCCTGGCGAGAGGCCGCGGCCCGCAACGCGACCTTCGGGCGGATCCTGGCGCGGTGGTCGTTCATCGCGCTGGGGCTGATCACGGGCGTGGCGATCGTGGTGCTGTTCCACACGAACACGCTGAACACGGCGGACTTTCGCTTCGTGATCCGCTCGGTGGTGTTCACGGAGGTGTTCGTGATCGCGCTGGTGGCGGTGAACATGGCGGCCACGGCGGTCAGCCGCGAGCGCGAGGACGGCACGCTGGACCTGATCCTGACCACGCCGGTCACGCCGGCGATGTACCTTTCGGGCAAGCTGCGTGGCCTGATCGCCTACCTGCTGCCGCTGATCGCGGTGCCGGTGTTCACGATCGGCATCGCGGGTCTGTACGCGTTCTTCTTCAACGACATCCGCACGAACGGGACCACGGTGACCGAGGGCATGGGCCAGACGACGATCACGGTGCCGGCGGTGCTGCCCGAGGCGGGCCTGCTGGCGGCGCTGGTGCTGGTGCCGTTCACCGCGTTCTGCGTGATGGTCGGGCTGCAGTGGTCGCTCAAGAGCAGGGGCACGCTGGGTTCGGTGGTGGGCACGGTGGGCGTGGTGGGCGTGATCAGCGGCATCGTGGGTTTGTGCGGCTGGGCGGCGGGGGCGGACCTGCCGGTGGTGGGCCCGGCGGTGGCCGCGATCTCGCCGGCGAGCCTGCTGGATGCGCTGATCGGCCCGGCGGACCGGATGAACCAGACGATCAACGACTCTGGCCTGACCGCGGCCCGCGTGTCGCTGGCGATCGGCGCGGCGATCAGCGCGGCGGTCTACATCGCGATCGTGTACGCGGTGCACTCGGCGATGGTGCGGGGATTCGATTTCACGGTGCGGAAGCTGGCGGGGACGCGGTAACAAGAGTGAGCCGCGGGCTTCAGCCCGCGCGGTCGCCCAAGAACGATGACCGTACATCTGCTCACATGGACGACCTACGGCTCGTGGCTGCCCGGCGACGAACGAGGATTTGTGTCGCGTGTGCCAGCACGCGGTGGCACGAGAACGCTCCCCAATGAGTTCAACACACCCCGTCCCAGCGGCGGAAAATCGCTTGACGCGAGCGCGCGACAGCGGATGAAGGGGGAATCTGTCATACTCACCCGCGAGCAGGCCCTTTGTGTGGCCCGTGCCTTCGACGAATCCGCCGGACGGCACAACATCCGGCTGCTGATCGGTGCGGTTATGAACACCCATGTCCATCTCGTCACCGAGTGCGACACGCCGGTCGGCTCGGAGCAACTGAGGCTCTTCAAGGGCGGTAGCTCTAGGGAACTGACGCGCATCTTCGGATCGCCGTTGGGACGATGGTGGACCAAGAGCGGTTCGGTCAAGCCGAAGTTTGATGATGCCGAGAAGCGGGTCGCGGTGGACTATGTCGGCAAGCATCTGGCGATCGCGTGGTGCGGAGAGATGCAGCCCGGATGCGCGGATTGATCGATGAGTGCTGTTGAATCTTGCACGACCGCGCGGGCTGAAGCCCGCGGCTCACTTTTGGGTTAGAACTGCTTGCGCATCCGCGCGGTCGGGATGCCGAGTTGGTCGCGGTACTTGGCCACCGTTCGCCGAGCGATGTCGATACCCTTTTCATTCAGGATCTTGACCATCGCCTCGTCGCTGAGCGGCTTGGCCTTGTCCTCGTTCTCGATGAGTTCCTCGATGCTGGCCCGCACGGAGTTGGCGCTGACGTCCTCGCCGGATTCGGTGGCCAGGCCGCCGGAGAAGAAACTCCGCAGCGGGACCACGCCGCGGGGGGTCATCAGGTATTTCTCGCTGACGGCCCGCGACACGGTGGCCACGTGGATGCCCAGCCGGTCGGCGATGGTCTTCATCGGCAGGGGCTTGAGGGCCTCGGGACCGAAGTCGAAGAAATCGCGCTGCTCGTCGATCACGGCGTTGATCACGCGGAGCAGCGTGCGCCGGCGTTGCTCGACCGCGTCGATCAGCCAGGTGGCGTTGGAGAGGTTCTTGCGCAGGAACTCGCGGTCGCGCTTGTCGGTGGCGCGGTCCTTGGCCAGGCGTTCGTACTCGGCGCTCACGCGGACGTTGGGCAGGCGGCCGTCGTTGAGGTAGGCGAAGTAGCGGTCGTTCTCCTCGTCGTACTCGACGGTGGCGTCGGGGTAGATCGCGTGGGGCGTGTCGTCGGAGAGGCCGCGGGCGGGGGCCAGGCTGAGGCGCCGGAGCTGCTCGATGCCGGCGTTGATCTCCTCGAGCGTCAGGCCGGAGCGGGTGGCGATCTTGGGCAGCCGGTTCTTCATCAGGTCGTCGAAGAACTCGGCGACGAGGCGCCGGGCCGAGCCGAGGGCCTCGAGATCAACCATCGGCGCGTCGGGGTCCTCCATCGCGCGGTCGGCCAGCGTGTCGATCTGGATCAGCAGGCACTCGCGCGCGTCGCGGGCGGCCACCCCGGCGGGCTCGAGCATCAGCTGCACGGCCTGCAGGGCCAGCTCCCAGTCGGTGTCGCTGGGGCCGATCTCCCGCACGATCCGCGGCTCGCGCTGGGCGATCTCGTCGAACGTTGCCCGCAGGTAGCCGTCCTCGTCCAGCTGGTTGATGACGGCGGTGCCCAGCGCGCGGACGCGGTCGGGCACATCACAGAGCGACCACTGTGCGAGCATCTGATCGCCCAGCGACCCGGTGCGGGCGGGGGCCTGGGACATGGCGTCCATCTTGGCGTCGCGGTCGCCGCTGTCGCGGGCGCGGGTGCGGACCTCGTCGTAGTCGCGGCTGCGGGTCTCGAACGCGTTCTCGGCGGCGTCGGGGTGGGTGGCGGCGAAGTCGTCCAGGCGTTCGAACTCGCCCGCGGAATCCGGCCCGACCTCGAGCGCGCCGTCCCGGGACGCGGCGTCCTCACGCTCGATCGGGCCGTCGGCCTCGAACTCGGTCAGTTCGAGGATGGGGTTGGACTCGAGCTCCTGCTCGATGCGCTCGCGCAGCTCGGCGAGGGGCATCTGCAGGATCTCCATGGACTGGATCATCCGGGGCGCCAGCTTCATGTGCTGGCCGAGCTTCATGTGCTGTGAGTGCTCGAAACGCATGGGAGACAGCCCGGATCGGCCCGAAGCCCCTTTCGGTTTACATCATGTCCTGACGACCGGCGATGGCGTCGGCCAGAACGGCCTTGTTGGCGAACTCCAGCGAGCCGCCCGTCGGCAGACCCCGCGCCAACCGGCTGACCCGCACGGGCAAGGACCGCAAACGATCGGCCAGGTACAACGCCGTGCCGTCGCCCTCGACGGTGGGGTTGAGCCCCAGGACCACCTCGGACACGGGGACGGGGTCCACGCCGGGGGTGGCGTGGCGCTCGGGGTGGGCGATGCGGTCGAACAGGGCGGCCACGGTCAGGTCGCCCGGGCCGACGTTATCGAGCGGGCTCAGGCGGCCCATCAGCACGTGGTACAGGCCCTTGTACATGCCGGTCTGCTCCAAGGCGATCAGGTCCTTGGGCTGCTCGACCACCAGCAGGCGGCTGCGGTCGCGCTTGGGATCGGCACAGATGGAGCAGCGGTCCGAATCGCCCAGGTTGAAGCAGGACGTGCAGTGGCGAACCGACCGCTTGACCTCGAGGATGGCCTCGGCCAGGCGTCGCGCGTCGGGCTCGGCGGACTTGAGCACGTGGAAGGCCAGCCGCTCGGCGCTGCGCCGGCCGATGCCCGGCAGGGCAGCCAGCTCGTCGATGAGCACCCGCACCGGCTCGGGGTAGGCCGAGGGGGCGTTCGACGCGGGGGCACCGGGTTTGCTGCGACGGTCGGCCATCGGTGCATCGTATGCGATTTGCGTGCCAAACCCCGGACGGGGCCGTCGCTGCGGACAAATCCACATCCGGCGGGACGCGATACAGTCCTGCCGCATGCGAACAAGGGTGATCCACCTCGGTCTGATCGTGCTCGTCTGGGCGGTCGTCGCGCTGCCGCGGCTGGGTTCGGGGGGGCTGACCAAGAGCGAGGGTCACCGGGTGGTGCCCGCGGTCGAGATGCTGGCGACCGGCGAGTGGCTGGTGCCGCACATGTTCGGGCAGGCGTACCTGCGCAAGCCCCCGGGCGGGCCCTGGGTCTTCGCGGGGATGATCGAGCTGACCGAGGACCGGGTGCTCGGGCCGCGACTGGCCAGCGCGGGGGCGTTTCTGCTGCTCGGGCTGGGATCGTGGTGGTTTGCGCGCCGGTGGTTCGGCAACGCGGCCGGGCTGGCCGCGGGGGTGGCCACGCTGCTCAGCCCGATGCTGTGGAACCCGGCCCGGTCGGCGGAGCTGGAGTCGCTCAACAACCTGTTCGCGGCGTTGGCCGCGTGGACGGTGGTGGAACTGGCCACCAGGCGGGCGTGCCGGCCAACGCTGGCCACGCTGGCGCTGGGCGGGCTCGTCGCGGCCTGCATGCTGGTCAAGGGCCCGGCGGGGCTGCCGGCGGTGCTGGGGCTGCTGATCGGCGTCGCGTGGGCGGGGCGGGACTGGAAGATGCTGCTGACCTGGCGGGCGTGGCTGGGAACGCTGATCGGTGCCGCGGTGTTCGCGAGTGTGTGGATGGCGATCGAGTCGCGGGTGCGGGCGTGGGGGCTGGAGCCGGTGCGTCAGACGCCCGGCGCGTTCCTGTTCGAGCCGGAGCGGCTGCTCGATCTGGCGGCGTTCGTGCCGATGGTGTTCCTGGGCGCGCTGCCGTGCTCGATCGCCTGCCTGTTCCCGTGGGGCCGGGACGCCAAGGCCGAGGCCGACGAGCACGGCGGAGCGGCGCAGCGCCGGCTGACGATGGCCCGAGCGTTGACGCTGGGCGCTCTGGCGGGGACGCTGTTGCTGCTGGTTTCGGGCGTGAGCAACCCGCGGTACGCGCAGCCCGTGGTGGCCACGATGGGCCCGTTGATGGGCTGGCTGGCGGCGAACGTGTGGATCGGCGGCACGTTCCGGGCGCACCGGGTGAAGATCGCCCGGTGGATGACGCTGGGCGGGCCGGTCGGGCTGGCGGGGCTCTTGATCGGCGCCTCGGCGGTGTTCGCGCACGTGATCCAGGCGGGGTACCGGGCGACCTCGGGCGAGCCCGCCGGGCGGGCCGCGGCGCGGGCGGTGGCGGACCGGGTGGGAACCGACCCGGCGGGCCCGGTGCGGTTTCTGGCCGACGGGGTGATCGAGGCGCGCCCGGAGACGCTGCTGGCGTTCCGCGAGGAGGCCGCCCGGCTGGGGCTGGACGCCCGCGTCCGCTGGCGGCCGGGGCTGGCCAAGATTGCCCAGGTTGACATCGGCGATTTCCGGAACGACTGGCTCGTGGTGCGTCATGACGGCCTGGGCGACGAGACCGGGCCGTTCGACCAGTGGGAAATCATCCATTCGCAGGGCGTGCACAAGTTCGTGTTCGAGTGGCGGCGGCCCCTGATCGGCCCTGAGCCCTGATCGTGTGCCGGTGGCCGCGGGATGCCCAAGAAGTTGCGCCGATTCGCGGCTGATCGGTTGCGTGGCGCGGGCGGATCCGGTAGTTTGTTTCCTCACATTCGGCAGCCTTGGGACTGGTTTGTGGAGAGAGGTAGGTCCCAGGGCTGCCGATGTTTTTTTGGGTATCGGCCGGCGGCGGCGTCACGGGCATCCCACGTTGTACGCGTCGATGAATGCCGCGATGTCGAAGAAGTCGAGCGTCCCGATCGGTTCGGCGAGATCGGCCCGCGGATCTCCCGCGTTGAAGAGCGTGATGAACTCGGCCACATCGAAGAAGTTGAGTTGGCCGTACGGGGGTGTTGTGTCCGCGACGCCGCAGGGTGCGCCGCCGTACGAACCTCCCGATATGTTCGCGCCCGGTGAGTCGATCACGATGTCGCCCGGCGAGACACCGGGCCCGGTCTCCACGACGGTGAAGGGGGTTCCCTGCAGTCGCATGCCGCGTGCGAAGTTCACCGCACCCCCAGTGACGAGCGTCGACGCGTTCTCGACCAGGATCGACATCGTGACTCGAACCGGCGTGTTGACCGGAACATTCGCGATGACAGGGCTTGCGTAGTCGAGCCCCGTGATCTCATCGAAACTCGCGAACATGCCTTCCCGTATGTCCGGTTGGTCTGGCTGATCGATCTGCCCGAATCGGCCGGAGAAGGCCGACTGGTTCACCTGGACTTGCGCGATGACCACGCGGTACAGACCCGGATCTTCCTGGATGTTGCCGCTCAGGTGGAGGTTCATCCGGACGCCGATCGGATCGTCCGTTGGCGAAGAGAACACGACGTCGAACTCGTGGGACGCCCTTGAGTTGATCTGCATGAGGCTCGGGCCACATCCGAACGCCGCGCAGCCCAGCCAGCGGTTCTCGATGTCGACACCGACTATCCCGAAACTGGAGAAGGCCGATGCGGTCATGATGCCGTCGCCCCAGAACTGAGAGCACACGAAGGGCCCGAAACTGTTCTGCGTCGGAACTTCACGATCCGAAACGATCGATCCCGGGACCTGCTGCGTGCATGTCGCGTTCGGGGTAATCACGCAGGTGTAGCGCGGCGATGCCTGCGCGGCGGGGATCACGGCGAACATGAGGATCGATACGGCGGTTCGGATCATGGCTGAGCTCCCTTCCGCCCGGACCGGTGATCCGGACATTGCGAGCGTACCAAAGCATCACGAATGACCGAAGCGATGATTCGGAAACCGATGCACCGCCACTTCGGGGGGATGCACAGGATTCGGCGGAGCACGCACGATGATCAAGGGCATCCGGCGGTGTACAGGCTGATGAACTCGGCTAGGTCGAAGAAGTTGAAGGTTCCCAGCGGCTGGGCCAGGTCGGCGCCGGCGTCCTGCTGGTTGTAGAGGGCCAGGAAGGCGGTGACGTCGAAGAAGTCCAGACGCTGGTTGCGGTCGAGGTCGGCCGGGCAGCCGGTGGCGCAGTCGCCGAAGCCGCAGACAAGGGTGGCCCGCGCGACGCGGGAGAGGGCGGGCTCGGCCTGGTTTGGATCGTCGACACGCCACTGGAAGTGCCGGATCTGGCCGTCGAGGAGGGGGGTGCGGGGGATGGGCCAGTAGACGGTGGAGGCCGGGTCGCCCGGGCCGGTGCTGGCGTTGACCGTGGCGATGACGGTGTCGGGCGTGATGACCCCGGCGACGGGCGGGTTGATGGACATCACGAGTGTGGCCTGGGCGCCGGGCGCCACGTTGCCCAGGCCGAGCTTGAAGTCGGCCGAGCCGATCAGCGGCGGGGTGCGGGCGACCATGAGCGGGACGCGGCCCTGCGAATCGGGGCGGCCGCCGGGGAAGAGCACGGGGTTGGTGGTCGAGCCGGGCGTGTTGAACAGGGTCGGGGCGTCGAAGGGGAAGAGGCCCTGCTCGACGCGGGGGTCGGTCAGGCCGGCGTCAACGAACGCCACGATGTCGCTCTGCTGGTCGGGCGTGAGCACGATGCCGTTCATGAGCGGGTCGAGGTTGTCGGTGTTGTGCGCGCTCTCCGCGTAGAAAAGGACGACGAGGTCGAGCGTGGCGAGCTGGCCGGTGTGCATGAAGTTGCGTTTGAGCCCGGCGTTGCGCAGGCCGGGGACCTTGAAGCGGCCCGCGTCGTCCGGGTTGCCGGTGACGCCCTGGCGTCCGGCGTCGTGGGCCACCGGGCGCAGGCCGATGTTGCGGAACGTGCCGTCGGTGAAGAGCGGCGGGACGTGGCACTGGGCGCAGCGTGCGGCGTCGCCCTGGAACAGGTCCCACCCCCGCTGCTGGGCGGGGGTCAGGGCGTTTGTGTCCCCGGCGACGAACGCGTCCCACGGGGTCTGGTCGGCGATCAGGGTGCGCTGGTAGGTCGCCAGGGCCATCGCGATGCGGGCGGGGGTGATCTGGGTGTCACCGAAGGCGCGCCGGAACAGCTCGGGGTAGGTCCGCGCGTCGAGCACCGCCTGGGAAAGGTCGGGCGGAAGGTCCGAGGCCAGCGCCAGCGGGCGGGCGTGGGCCAGCTTCGCGGCGATCTGTTGCCAGTCGCGGTCGGCGTGGGCCATCTCGACGGCGTCGGTCGGGGGGTTGACCGCCTGGGACTCGAGAGCGGCGTGCTGGGTGAGCACGATCTGGCCGGTGACCGGGTCCGTGAAGACCTGCGCAGCACGTCCGTCCCAGAAGAGTTCGGACGAGTACGCGGCGTTGATCATGGGCGGCGCGGTGCGCGGGGTGACCTGCGGGTTGAGGCCGAAGACGGGGTGGGGCTCGTAGTCTGCCTGCGTGCCCTGGGCGACCACGCCAGCGGAGCCGCGGACGTCGTCGTTGTTGCCGAGAACGCCGTCGAAGCCGGGGTGCAGAGAGATCCGCGGGTCGGCGCCGGCGTTGGCCTGGGCGTGGCAGGTGGCGCAGGCGACGGTGTTGTCCGAGCCGAGCTGCTGCTCGTAGAACAGCGCCTTGCCGAGCACGCGCTTGTCTTCGGTCATGGGGTTGCCCACCGGCACGGGGACGGGCGGCAGCGTGGACAGGCCGCGGGGCTGGCCGGTGACGCCAAACATGAACACCCCGAGCGCCAGGGGCGCGACGACGGCCGCGATCGCGAAGGGTTTGGCGAGCAGGTCCGGGCGGTGCATCGGTTCGACTCCGGGGCCGATGAGGGACGGGAACCACGGGGCGCTGCAGAGGGCCAAGCGGGCCGGCGGGCGGTCAGGGGCAGCCGGCGTTGTAGGCGGCGATGAAGGCGGCGAGGTCAAAGAAGTTGAAGACACCGATGGGCGCGGCAAGGTCGGCGGCGGGATCCTGAGCGCTGTAGGACGCGATGTAATCGGAGACGTCGAAGAAGTCGAGGGTCTGGTCCCGGTTGATGTCGGCCAGGCAGCCCGTGGCGCAGGCGCCGAAGCCGCAGAACATCTCGAATCGTGCGGCCGGCGAGAGGGCCGGCTGGGACGCGCCGGGATCATCGACTCGCCACTGCATGTAGTAGACGCGGCCGTCGAGGGCGGGCGAGAAGGGGATAGGCCAATGCGCGGTCGCCGCGGCGGGTCCGTCGGGGTTGGAGGCGGTGAACGGGCCGAGCACCTGGTCCGGCGCGACCTCGCCGGCGACGGGCTCGGACGCCGAGATCACCAGCACGGCCTGGGCGCCCTCGGGCACGTCGGCCAGGCCGACGCGGAAGTCGTCGGTGCCGATCAGCGGCGGGGTGATGGCCACGATGCGCGGCGTGACGCCGGACGTGAGGGGGCGCCCGGTGCCCGGCACGGGGGCGGGGTTGGGCTCGTTGGCGGGATCGAAGTGCAGGCGGGCGGCGTCGAAGGGGAACAGGCCCTGCTCGACACGGGGATCGGTCAGCGCGTTCTCGAGGAAGGCGGTCAGGTCGGCGCGGCGTTGCTGGCTGAGATTCACGTTGGCGAACCCGTCCACGTTCTCGGGGAACTGCTTGGGGTTGGCGTAGTGGTCCACGACCTCGCGGAGGGTCGTGAAGCCGCCGTTGTGCATGTACGAGGACTTGAGCCCGGCGTTGCGCAGGCCCGGGGTCTTGAACCGGCCCCGGTCCGCGTGGAGGCCGGTGACGTTCTGGCGCCCGCGGTCCTCGGCGACCGGGCGCACGCCGATGTTGGCGAAGCGGTTGTCGGTGAACAGGGCCGGCACGTGGCACACGGTGCATCGCACGTCCTGGAAGGCCTGCCACCCGCGTTGCTCGGCGGGCGTCATGGCCGAGGTGTCGCCCTGGACGAAGTCGTCCCACGGCGACTGGTCGGACACGAGCGTGCGCTCGTAGGTCGCGATGGCCATGGCGACCCGTGCGGCGGTGATCTCAGGATCGCCGAATGCGCGGCGGAAGAGTTCGGGATAGGTCTGCGCGTCCAGGGCGGCGGCGGACATGTCCGGCGGGATGTCCGAGGCCAGCGCGAGCGGGCGGGCGTGGGCGAGCTTGGCGGTGATCTGCGCCCAGTCGCGCTGCCGGTGGGCCATCTCGACGCTGGTCGTGGGCGGGTTGATGGCCTGGTTCTCGAGCGCGCCGAACCCGAGCAGCAGGGTCTCGCCGGTATCCGGGTCGAGGAACAGGTCGTTCTCGCGTCCGTCCCAGAACAGCTCGAGCGCGTGCCCGGCGTTGATCACGGGCGGCGCGGCGCGGGCCGTGACCTGCCGGTCGAGGCCGAAGAGCGGATGCGGGTCGTAGTCGCGTCCGGCGTCCTGCGCGACGACACCCGGTGAGCCGAAGATGTCGTCGGCGGTGTTCATCGCGCCGTCGGGGCCGGGCTGGCGTGCGCGACGCTTGTCGGCCCCGCCGGCGGTCTGGGCGTGGCAGGTGGCGCACGCGACGGTGTTGTCGGTGCTGAGCTGCTCTTCGTAGAAGAGGATCTTGCCGAGAACGCGCTTCTCCTCGGTGAGGCGGTTGTTGGTGGGAAAGGGCACGTCCGGCAGGTTCGAGCCCCGGGGGGCGGTGCCGGTCGCGGTGAACATGACCAGCCCGAGCGTGACGGGGGCCGCGAACGCCCCGCAGGCGAGGGTGACGGACAGGGGCGAACGGCTGGGCATCGTGGAGGCCTTCCGGGACGAAGCGGGCGGGGAGCGAGGGCGACATGACGGGCCGGGCGTGGGTCCGCTGGAGTCAGGGAACCCGGCCCTTCCAGCGTACCCGAAACGGGGCCGCGATTACAGGCCCGATCCGCGAGAAGGCCGCGGGCGTCGCATGGGCCGGAGCCCCGGGGGGCGATCAGGGGCAGCCCGCGTTGTAGGAACCAAGGTAGTTCGCCACGTCGAAGAAGTTGAACACCCCGAACGGCTCGGCGAGGTCGGCGTCGGCGTCGCGCTGGTGGAACAGGGCCAGGAACGTGGTCACGTCGGCGAAATCGACCCGCAGGTCGCGGTTGAGGTCCGGCGGGCAACCGGTGGCGCAGTCGCCGAAGCCGCAGAGAAGCGTGGCCCGGACGATCGGCGAGCGGGCGGGCTCGGGAGCCGCGGGGTCATCGACGACCCACTGGAACGAGACGGTCCGCCCGTCGAGGATGGGCGAGTTGGGGATCGACCAGTGCGCGGTGGCGACGGCGGCCAGGCCGCCGGGATGGGACGCGGTGAACGGGCCGAGCACGGTGTCCGGCGCGACCTCCCCACCGACGGGCTCGGCGAACGAGACGTGCAGCACGGCCATGGCACCCTCGGGCACATCGGTCAGGCCGAGCTTGAAGTCGTCCGAACCGATCAGCGGCGGGGTGGCGGCGATGACGCGGGGCGTGACGCCCGAGGCGAACGGTCGCCCGGTGCCCGCGATCACCGCGGGGTTGCCGCCGGGGGCCCCCGGCCCGAAGAACAGGGTGGGCACGTCGAAGGGCGGCAGGGACTGGGCGACGCGGGGATCGGTCAGGCCTTCGGCGAGGAACTCGGTCAGGTCGGCCTGCTGCTGGGCGTCGAGGGCGATGTCCAGCACGGCGGGGTCGATGTTCTCAGGAAACTTCTCGCCCTCGACATAGAACGCGACGACCTCGGCCAGCGTCTCGATCCCGCCGGTGTGCATGAAGTTGGTTCGGAGCCCGTTGTTGCGCAGGCCCGGGGTCTTGAAACGGCCGGCGTCGAAGGGCTGGCCCGTGAACTCGCCGAGGCCGAGGTCTTCTTCGAGCGGGCGGAGACCGATGTTGCGGGAGAGGTGGTTGGTGAACTGCGTGGGGACGTGGCACTGGGCGCACGCGCCCTGCAGGAAGGCGTCGAACCCGCGGACCTGGGCGGGCGTCATGGCGTCGTTGTCGCCGGCGTTCCACGCGTCCCAGGGGGCCTGATCGGAGATCAGCGTGCGCTGGTAGGTGGCGATGGCCTGCGCGATGCGGACGGGTGTGATCTCGGCGTCGCCGAACGCGCGGCGGAAGAGTTCCGGGTAGGTCCGCGCGTCGAGCACCGCCTGCGCGAGTTCGGCGGACAGATTCGACGCCAACGCCAGCGGGCGGGCGTGGGCGAGCTTGCCGGTCACGTCGGGCCAGGCGCGCCCGTGGAAGGCCATCTCGCCGGCGTCCAGCGGGGGGCCGACCGACTGGGTTTCGAGGGCGGCCCCGGAGGGGCTGACGGTGTCTCCCGAGATCGGGTCCACGAACTCCTGGCCGGCGCGGCTGTCCCAGAACAGCTCGGGCGAGAACGCGGCGTTGATGACCGAGGGGGCCGCACGCCGGGTGACCTGGGGCTCGAGGCCGAACACGGGGTGCGTCTCGTAGTCACCGGCGGCGTTCTGGGCGATGACGCCGGCGGAGCCGAAGATGTCGTCTTCGGTGTCGAAGATGGCATCGAAGCCGGGGTGGCGGGCGGGGCGGGGCTCGGCGCCGCCGGCGGGGTGCCAGTGGCAGGTGGCGCAGGAGACCGTGTTATCGGAACTGAGCTGCTCCTCGTAGAACAGCACCTTTCCGAGCAGACGCTTTTCCTCGGTGATCGGGTTCTCGGCCGGGACCGGCACCGGGGGCAGGCTGCTGCCCCGCTGCCATCCGGTGGCCGCGAACATGGCACCGCCGAGCGCGAAGGGCGCCACGGTGAGAACCAGAGACATCCGGGATGGCGATCGGCTCTTTGGCATGGGAAGGGACCCGGTTCAACATACACCGGGGCGCGCGATGAACCCACCCGCCCGGAACGGGGCGGGTGGTCTGGAGGGCCTATTCGGATTGCGCGGGCTCCGGGATGCCCCGGTGGCACCGGGCGGGGCCGGATTGGGTGGTTATGGGCAACCGGCGTTGTAGAGGCTGATGTAGGCCGCGATATCGAAGAAGTTGAGCGTGCCGATGGGCTCGGCCAGGTCGGCGGCCGGGTCTCCGGCGTTGTAGAGGGCGATGAAGGCGGCGATGTCGAAGAAGTTGAGTTGGCCGTCGCCGGTCAGGTCGGCCGGGCATCCTGCGCCGGGCCAGGCGGCGACGTCGTTGGGCGCGATGCCCTGGGTGGGCACGGGCGAGCCGGGAAGGGGCAGGAACGCGCCGGTGCCGGCGTCGATGGCGAAGCTGTACGCGCCGGCGATGCCGTCGATGGCCGTGGAGTCGTCGAGCGCAAAGAGCAGGCCGTCGAGCGTGGCCATGCCCTGGAGGGTGCCCTGGGTGCCGACGTCGAAGCTGTGGGGCAGGGTGGTGGGCACGCCGGTCTCCTGGTCGATGCGGAAGGAGCGGATGGTCGCGTCGGTGCCGTGGGAGACGTAGAGGTACTCGTTGTCGGGGGTGATGGCGAAGCCCTTGGGTGACTGCCCCGGCGAGGTGAAGGGGTTGCCGGCCATGGGGCTCATGCCCCCGGTGACGGGATCGAGGGCGTAGCCGGCGAAGGCGCGGCCGCCGGCGCTGATGCCGCCCGAGGCGTAGAGGAAGCGGCCGTCTGGGGAGAGCTTGAGCGCGGTCCCGTAGACGGGGATGTTGGTCGAGTCGACCTGTGCGATGGCGGTGCCGGTGACCTCGAACTGGCGGACGACGAAGCCGAAGGAGTCGTTGCCGTAGATCCACTGCTCGTTGGGGTGGACGGCGATGGAGGTCAGGAAGCTGCCCGCGGCGACGGAGGACTCGAACGACAGGCTCATCGTGGTTTCGTCGAAGGTGTACAGGCGGATCTGGTTGGGGCCGGAGAGATCAGTGACGCACACGGCCAGGAGTCCGTCGCGGACCCAGTCGATGTCCAGCCCGCCTTGCGGGAGCAGGATGGTCTCGACGACGGCGATGGTGCCGTCGGGCGAAACCTCGTAGACGATGATGTTCTCGTCGAAGTTGCCCGAGGCGTGGGTGGTTGCAAGGAAGCGGCCGTCGGGCGAGAGCGCGATGGCGTAGGGGTTGCAGCCGGGGCAGGGCTGGCTGGTGCTCGGGCGCGACCCCGTGATCACGCGGTCGACGAACGTGAGCGTGCCGTCGGGGTTGACCTTCATGCTGGTGACGCTGCCCTCGAGGTTGCCCTCGTTGGCGATGAACACGTGGGGGTCGGTGGCCTGCGCGTGGGCGAGGCCGGCGGCGGCGGCAAGAACCAGAGCGGCGCGGAACATGGGTCAATCTCCTCTGGGGCTGTGTGGTCTGCTCCGAGGGACAGGTTCCCAGAACGGGGCCGGCTTTTCAACCACAAAAAACCGCCCGGCGAGCCGGGCGGCGTGGGGAGTCTGGCCGGGGCGCGTTACGGGCAGCCCGCGGAGAAGGACGCCAGGTAGGCGGAGACGTCGAAGAAGTCCCACGCGCCGAAGGGGGCAGCGATGTCCGCGGCCGGGTCCATCGCCAGGTAGAGCGTGATGAAATCGGCGATGTCGAAGAAGTTGACCACCCCGTCGGCGTTGACGTCCGCCGGGCACACGCCCAGCGTGACGGTGAGCACGGCCGCGGCGCGAACGCGGTCCTCGCCGAAGACGCTGTCCTCGTTGAGGTCGAGCCCGACCAGCGAGTCGTCCATGAGGACCGCGGAGAGGAACGCGCCGCCGCGAACGGTGATCACGCTGGGCACGCCGTAGGTCATGGGCACGTCGACGCCGTCGATGGTGGCGGACTTGACGGTGAGGTTGAGCGTCGCCCCGGATCCGTCGCCGGTGGGGCGTCCGAGCCGGAAGCCGTCGCCGATGAGCCCGCCGGAGACGTTCATGGTGCCGTCGTAGAGCCGGAAGTCGGACCCGAGGGCCCCGCCGGACATGTTCCACACCGGATCGACGCCGCCGGAGTTGAGCATGGCGGAGTTCTCGTCGAAGGCGCCGCCGGACATCGTGACGGTGCCGTGCTCGACCAGGAAGTCGCGTCCGATGGTGCCGCCGGTGACGGTCAGGGCGTTGCCGACGTCACGCAGGCGTCCGTCGCGCCCGGTGGACCCGCCGGAGACGACGGCGGATGCCTCGTCCTCCAGCAGGAGCGCGCCCTCGAGCGTCCCGGCGGACATGGAGAACACGCTCGAGTCGATGAGGAGGATGAACGTGTCGATGGTGCCGCCGGACATGACGAACGAGGCGTCGTCCTCGAGCACCATGGCGGCCTGGCCGCCGGCGACGAGCCCCATGTCCCCGCCGGACATGGTCCCGGTGGAGTTGCCGCGCAGGTGCAGGCCGCGCTCGACGCTGCCGGAGTTGATGTTCAGCGTCGTCTCGCCGACGCTCCCGATGAACTTGGCACGGAGGAGTTTCCCGCCGTTGATGTTGTACGTCACGTCCTCCAGGAACTGATCGACCGTGAAGAATCCGGAAGATGCGGTGGTCTCGATGTTGACGGTGGCGCCGTTGAATCCGAATGTCCCCCCGCCGGAATCCGGGAAGATGGTCTCGCCCGACGAGACGTTGACGGTGGCGTTGGGGTTGGACGCGAACCAGGCCGCGGTGGGCAGCGAGGCGGGCGGGATGTCGATGATCGGTCCGCCGGCGTGGGCGGCGCTGCCGGCGAGGAGGGTCGCGGCGAGTGCGGTGAGTCTGGCGGTGGCCATGGCTGTTCTCCTTGTGCGCTAGGTGCCCGGCCGATCCGGGCCCGGTGCGCAGAGCGAGAGATCCGCGAAAACATCACGAAAAAGCCCGCAAAGTCGCCCTGGTGGCTCATGCGGCTGTGTTGCGATCCGCCGCGCCCGCCGGCGATCCGAACAACGCCGCCGATAAAAAGGCCGGCGCAAGGCCGGCCGCGGATGATCGTGATGGCCGATCCTCGTCAGGGGCAGCCGGCGTTGTAGAGGCCGATGAAGGCCGCGATGTCGAAGAAGTCGAGCACCCCGAACGGCGCGGCGAGATCGGCGGCGGGGCTGGCGTCGTTGTAGAGCGCGATGAACGCGGCGACGTCGAAGAAGTTGAGCACGCCGGCGGGCGGGGCGAGGTCCGCCGGGCATCCGGCCGGGGCCTCGTAGGGGCCGATGTCGACGATCGGCGCGGGGCCGACGCCCGTGTCGGGCGCGGGCGCGTCGGCGAAGCGCGGTTGGCCGTCGAGATCGGTGGCGAGCCAGCCGGGCACGCGGGACGAGTTGCCCGCGTCGATGGCGGCCGAGCCGGTCGCGAGGCGCAGGTCCTCGTCGCCGCTGTAGGGCACGCCGTCGGGGCCGACGGGGTCGGTGAAGACCGGGTCGGCGTCGAACAGCCGGTCCGCATCGAACATGAACACCGGGTACTCGCCGACCTGCTCGATGATGGTGTCGTAGGCGGCGATGTTGCCGTTCTGGGAGATCATGTTCTGGTTGAGCGGCTCGGCGGGCTCGTCGGTGCGGTTGCCCCAGACGATGCTGTTGATGAACAGATAAGTGTCGCCGACTTCGGAGAACTCGAACACGCCGGCCGCGCCGCGGGCGGAGGTGTTGCCGACGATGGCGGTGTTGTGGAACTCGACGAAGGCGACGTTGTCCGCCGAAAGCCCCCCGGCGCGGTCCGTCGCGTGGTTGGCCAGCAGGACGCAGTTGGCGTAGACCGAGTCGCACAGCGCGGTGAAGATCGCCCCGCCGGAGCCGTGCGCGGTGTTGTTGATGAAGCGGCAGGACTCGATGCGGGCGCGCTCGTCGTTGGAGAAGTCGGCGCTCATGTCGCCGAGCGCGCCGCCCATGCTGACCTCCTGGGGGGCCAGCTCGCCCACGCTGTTCCCGGCAAACAGGCAGCCGGTCACCGTGGCCGCACTGCGGTGCAGCGACAGCGCGCCGCCGACGCGGTTGGCCGCGTTGTTGCGGAACTCGCACGACTCGATGGTCGGCGCACCGCGGGAGACGAGCACCGCCCCGCCCCCCGGCTCGACGAAGCCGAAGTCGCCGGAGAGGGCGATGAACAGCGAGCCGTTGGCGTCGGCGTAGTTGTCCTCGAACAGGCAGTCGCGGAAGACCGCCTCCGAGTGGACGAGCAGGGCGCCGGCGCCCGAGTCGTCCCGGCCCGCGGGCCACCAGCCCTGGGACACCGGGCGGTCGGCCCGGCCGGCGCGGACGGTGAAGCCCTCGACCACGGCCGAGCGGTCGTTGTGCCAGCTCTGGATCACGTGGTAGGCGTTGTCCGACGTGCCCGAGGCGGCGTCATCGTCCCCGGCGAGGTCGCCCGAGAGGACGGCCGGGAACTGCCGGGGATCGCGCTCGTCCGGGTCGGCGTGCCCGAGCCCGGCGTACCCGCCGCGGAGGGCCACGCCGTCGACCAGGCGGAAACTCGCGAGCCGGTCGCCGGTGCCGGCGGGGGCGTCGGACGAGCGGTCGGGCCGGTAGACGCCCCGGGCGACGCTGATTTCACCGCCGCCCGTCGCGGCCGCGGCGGCAATGGCGTCCTGGAGGTACCGGAAGGCGGTGTTCCACGAGGAGCCATCGCCCCCGGGCGGGGCGTCGTCGTCGACAAAGAAGACCGACGGCGTGCCGCCGAGGGCGAAAACAGGGGCCGGGATACCCGCGGCGAGCGCGAGCCCCAGCGAGAACGAGAGATGGATCGTGCGCATGCTGGAATCTCCTGGACCGGGCGGGTCGGGCCCGGTCATTTCCAGAAATCAAACCACCGGGGGGTTCGCCCTGTCAACGAAAAGCCGCCGCGAAAGCCGCGGCGGCAGGGGTTTCGGGCAGGATGGCCGAAATCAGGGTCGGCCCGGTGAAATCAGGGGCATCCGGCGTTGTACTGCGCGATGTACTCGGCGATGTCGAAGAAGTTCCAGACGCCGAAGGGGGGTGCCAGGTCCGCGGCCGGATCCATGGCGTTGTAGAGGGCGATGTAGGCCGCGATGTCGAAGAAGTTGAGCACGCCGAAGGGCGGGGCCAGATCGGCCGGGCACAGGCGGCAGACGAAGCGCCGGACGGGATCGCCCGGGGTGGCGGCCAGGCCGGCCTGGCTCGGGTCGGGCATCTCGATGGGAATGACCGGGAAACTCAGGCGGGCAAGGTTGACGTCCAGCTCGCGGAGGTCGGGGGTCTTGGGGCACAGGCCGTCGCCGGAGGGCGGGGTGCGGGCGAGGAGCACGTCGCGCAGGCCGCCGATGGGTCCGAGGGGCGGGAAGACGATGCCGCCGAGCAGCGGGCCCCGGGGGCCCTGCGGGATGGCGGAGTGGCCCGCCCCGTCCTCGACGTCGGGCACCCAGGCCCAGTTGAAGGCGGCGGTGCCCGCGTCGAAGGTCCACATGGCGGGGAAGGGGCGGCCGGTGACGTCGGAGAGGGTTCCTGAAACGAGCATCGTGCCGTCCGGCCGCAGCTCGAGGGATGAGGTGGCCGGGTCGATGGCGGCCTGCGGGTTGGCCAGCGCCGCGGCGGCGGTGGGCGCGCCGGCGAGCGGGTCGAGCACGAGGTGGGCCGAGAGCGGGCCGAAGTTCGGGTCGCCCACCCGCGCGGTGACGGCCACGAGCCCGGCGGCGGTGAACTCGATGCTGGCGCCCTCGGTGGGGCCGGCGTCGTCGTTGTTCTCGACGCGGATCTCGTAGGCGTTGAACCAGATCGGGATGCCGGCGGCGGTGAACCGCGCGACCAGCAGCTCGCTCTCGGGCGTGAAGGTGGGCACGTCGAGCAGCACGCTGCCGACGGCGAAGATGTCGCCCGAGTCTGGGTCCACCGCCACGTCGAAGAATCGCGCGTTGAAGGCGGGGAAGTCGAGCGTGGCGTAGCGGAAATGGAACACCGGCATGCCGGAGGCGTTGCGGAATCGCAGCAGCGTGGGCTGGGTGTCGCCCGCGGTGCTGTAGACGGACGCGGCGACCAGGCCCGTCTGGCCGTCGAGTTCCATCCCGAGGTTGCGCCCGTTGGCGGCGTCGTCGTAGCGGATCTGGTAGCCGAGCACGCCCGTGAACGGGTCGATCTTGAAGAGGATCAGGTCCGTGTCGATGGGCGAGGGAGAGAGGACGGCGTCCTCGAGCACGATGAGCTGCTTGTCGTCGGGGTCCTCGCGTGCGGCGATCAGGGGGTGGCGCTGGGCGTCCGGATCCTCGACGATCCAGCTGACCAGCGCGTCGCCGTCGGGGTCGGCAACGAGCACGTAGCCGTCGATGGTGAGGTTTGCGGTATCGAACGAGATCGATCCGACGGAGGCGATCTCGTCGCCGGAGAGGATGGTCAGGTCGTTGCACAACTCGCGGGACTGCGTCGGCTCACCGATGTTGTGCACGAACGGCTGGGCGAGGGCGGCCGGGACGCTGCCGGCGAGTGCGATGAGTTGGATGGCGGTTTTCATGGCGTTCTCCTGTGTGTTGGTTGTTGGCCAAGGCACAGAGCGGAGCGTCGACGCCCGCGCCACGCCGTTCGGGATCGCCCCACGCAGAATCGATCAAACAAAGGAAGAGGGCCACCCGGGATGGGTGGCCCTCTTCGGGGTAGATCTTGCTGGAAGCGGCCGATCAGGAGTTGACGCCGCGCCCCTCGGAGATCAGGGTGGCCTCGCGCAGCGCCTCGTGCATGGTCGGGTGGGCGTGGACGGTGGCGATGATCTCCTCCGTCGTGGCCTCCAGGCGCCGGGCCAGGGTCATCTCGGAGATCAGTTCCGTGGCCTGATCGCCCATGATGTGGCAGCCGAGGATCTCGCCCCGGGGCAGGCCGCGGATTATCTTGACCATGCCGTCGGGGTGCTTGGCGGCCACGGCCTTGCCGTGCGAGGAGAAGTTGAACTTGCCGACCTCGTAGTCCTCGCCCTTCTTGAGCCCCTTGGCCTTGAGCGCCTGCTCGGTGAAGCCCACCGAGCCGATCTGCGGCTGGCAGTAGGTGCAGCCGGGGATGACGGTGTAGTCCATCGGGATCGGCTCGTGGTCGAGCTTCTTGTCCTTCCACGCGAACCGTTCCACGCACAGCGTGGCCTCTTCCTCCGCCACGTGGGCCAGCCAGGGCGGGCCGATCACGTCGCCGATGGCGAAGATGCCCGGGAGGTTGGTCTTGTACTCGAGCGGCCTGGGGTCGGTGGGCGAATCGTTGCCCAGCGGCACGTAGTCCGTCTTGATGTGGCCCTTGACCGTCTCGAGCTTGAGCGAATCGTCGAACAGCCCGTCGAATCGCCCGACCACGCCGATGGCCAGCAGCACCTTGTCGGCCTTGAGCGTTTCTTTCTTGGACTCGTCCGGCTTGCCGTCCTTCATCGGGGCGACGACGACCTCGACGCCCTTGGCGGACTTCTTGACGTCCAGCACGCCCGTCGAGACCTTGACGTTGAACCCGCTCTTCTGATAGAGCTTGGTCATCGCCTTGCCGATGTCCTCGTCCTCGATGGGGACCAGGCGGTCGAGCATCTCGACGATGGTGACCTCGGTTCCGAACTGCTTGTAGAAGTAGCCGAACTCCATGCCGATAGCGCCGGCGCCGACGATGATCAGGCTCTTGGGGCGCTCCTTGTTCAGCATCGCTTCGCGGGCGCCCCAGACCTTGTCGCCGTCAAACTTGGCGAAGGGCAGGTCGCGGGCGACCGCGCCGGTGGCGATGATCACGCGGTCGGCCGTGACGGTCTCGCGGGGCTTGGCGGCCGGCTTGGCCGGGGCGGGGGTGAAGGCCTCGTTGACCTCGCAGTCGAATATCTCGACCTCGCACGGCTTGCCGCCCTGGGCGGCCTTGGTGATCTTGGCGTGGGCGAAGAAGTGCTCGACCTTGTTCTTCTTCATCAGGAACTCGACGCCCTTGCTCATCTTGTCGACGACGGCGCGGGAGCGTCCGATGACCTTGTCCCAGTCGACCTTGATCTCGCCCATGGAGAGACCGAACTCGTCCTTTTCGTGGAGCTTTTCCATCAGTTCGGCGTTGGTCAGCAGGGCCTTGGAGGGGATGCACCCCCAGTTGCCGCACACGCCCCCGAGCTTGGCCCGATCGACGATCCCGACCTTGTAGCCGAGCTGGGCGGCCCGGATGGCCCCGACATAGCCGCCGGGCCCCCCGCCGATCACGAGTACATCGAAGTGCTTGTTCGCCACTGACATCTCCCGAATCTGGCCCCCTGCGGGGGCGGTGATTCCAACTGTAGGTCGGGGCCGTTCCGCGGAGGGTCCGGCCCGGCTGCGGAACGGACTCTCGGACCTTGCGGACCCGATGGGCGGCGATCGGCAGGCATCCGGCAGGAACCGTGCTGGGTTTGGTACGGATCGGTGGTAGATTGATCTGGGACGAATCGACGAGGAGACATCCGTGAAAACCCGTGTTCTTACCCTGGCAGCGCTGCTGATCGGCACCACCGCTTTGGCCGACGAGATCGTCCTGCAGAACGACTCGCTCGTCGACGGCGGGTCGGTCAACATCTGCCCGTGCTTCGCCCAGAACGAAGAGGCCGCGGTCTGGCTGACCAGCCCGTGCGCCGGCAACATCGTCGGTATCCAGATCTTCTGGCGGTCGTTTTTCGGCGGCAGCGGGCAGGTGGTCGAGGACTCGATCAACATCTACCGCGGCGGGACTTTCCCCGTGCCGGGCACGCTCAAGAAGGAACTGCTGGCCCCGGTGCTGACCGACGGCGGGCTCAACGTGTTCCGCTACGAGGACCAGGACCAGACCATCCCCATCAGCATCCCTGTGACCGCGGGCGAGACGTTTGTCGTGTCGCTGCGCTTCTTCGAATCCAACGTCAACAACTTCTCGCACGGGACGGTCGTCTCGGACGACAGCGGCTGCCAGCCCGGCAAGAACGCGGTGAAGGTCAACGGCGTCACCTGGACCAACGCCTGCTCTCTGGGCGTGTCGGGCGACTGGGTCATCCGCGCCATCGTCGAGTGCAACTCCGACCCGACCGGCGCTGTGTGTCTGCCGGACGGCGGCTGTGCCGACGGGCTGACCCAAGACGAGGCCATCGCCCTGGGCGGGCAGTTCCGCGGGGCCGGCACCGAGTGCGCCGACGTCACCTGCGTGGGCGCGTGCTACATCCCGTCCAACGGCAACTGCCTGCAGTTCGATTTCGACACCTGCAGCGGCGTGGGCGGGCAGTGGCAGGGCCCCGGCACCACCGACTGCGTGGGCTGCGTCGCCGACATCAACGGTGACGGCGTGCTCAACTTCTTCGACGTCTCGGCCTTCATCTCGCTCTACAACAGCCAGAACCCGGACGCCGATCTGGCCGCCCCCTTCGGCGTGTTCAACTTCTTCGACGTGGCCGAGTACATCTCCGCCTACAACGACGGCTGCCCCTGATCCGGGGCCGCATCGCTCTGAACCGTTGACGCGGCGGGCCGGCTCAGTCCGGCCCGTTGCCGTTGCGCCGCACCGGCCCGACGACCACGCCGATCTGCACGAGCCGCTTGCCCGCGGCCGGCTCGCTGTGGCGGCAGAGCTCCCAGATGCGGTTGATGTGCTGGTTGATCTCGGCGAGCGTGGCGTCGTCGACCCAGGCGGTCTGGGCGCCGCAGTGCGTGTCGCGGTGCGGGCCGCGGGGGCGGATGTCCGGGTGGCGCGTCGCCCGCTCGAACACCCGGGCGAGCTGGCGGCAGATCGATTTGCCGTACGCGGCGTGGTTGGCCACGTTCTCCGGATCGGAGCTGTCGTGCCGCATGTTGATCTGCCGGGCGACGGGCTTGTAGAGCTGTTCATAGCGGTTGCCCGCCGGGCGGGTCCCCGCGTCGAGCAGCAGACCGGCCGCGAGCAACTGCTCGATGTGCGGGTACAGCGAGGTCCGCGAGCGACCGGTCATCTCGGCGATGTCGCCCGCGGAACAGACGCCGAGCACGCACGCGGCGTCGAGAATCTCCAGCCGGGCCGGGGCGATGAGCACCGCCATGGTCTTCGCGTCGGTGATGACGTGGTACTCGGGCGTGGTCAAAGTCGCGTCCCCTGTCCTGTCCGCTGCGTCCGCCCGTTCGCTCCCCGCGAGCGGCGTTCCCGCGCCATTGTGCCATGAATCGCCCGGGCCGTCGCGCCCCCGGGGGCAAATCCCCCCTTGGCCGGACGCCCGACCAGCCGAAATCACCGCATTTGCGGCCGATACCTCGTCTTGGGGCTTGGACCAATCCCGCCGGGCTGGTAGGGTAAACAGGCGTCGGCATCGGCCCCAACCCGCGGCCGACCCCCGGACGAAGAGAGAACCCCCACAACGCGAGGTTGCCGCATGCGTTTGCCCCTGTTTGTTGTTGCCGCGCTGGCCGGTTCGGCCGCGACGGCGTCCGTGCCCACCCAGTGGACCTTCGAGCTGCAGTGCCGGTCCAGCCTCGACCCCAACCTGCCGGCCTTCAACCTCCCCGACATCAGCTCGCTCTCCAGCCAGTACGTGACGCTGGACGCCGACGGCACCGTCGCGGTTCGGACCTTCATCGGTTCGGGGGGCATCACCGAGGGGATTTTCGTCGGCAAGGGCGGCGTCGGCGGGCTGGTCCTCTCGGCCAACAGCGCCGACCCGGTCTGGACCACCCAGATCTCGGTCCGCGAGGGGCTGCTGGGCATCGGCGATTCCGGGTTCGACGGCGGAGCGTCGGTCTACGACACCGCCGGAACGCTCGTGGACCGATTCAACATCGGCGGGCCGCAGGGCACCTCCGGCTTCGGCGGCGTGGACGTGACCGCCGATGGGGCCATCTGCTACCGCGGCGACTTCGGATTCGCCGGCGACAAGACCGTCGTGGACGAGTTCGTTTCCGGCGTGCGCACCCAGCGGCTGGTCGCCGACACCTTCTCCGGCGCGTACTCGTTCCTGTTCTCGCCGAAGATCAACGACGCCCGGCAGGTCGCCTCCAACACCATCCCGCAGACCGGGCCCACCCGTCGGATCGTCCGCTGGGAGCCGGACAACACCCCCACCACCGTCGCGGAGACGGGCTCGGGCTTGAGCAGCTTCGTCAACTCGATCGGGCTCAGCCAGGACGGGCGGGTGGTGTTCAGCGCCCGGCGCAGCGCCGACTCCGTGTGGCAGGTGATGCGCTGGGACGGCGGCCCGACGACCGTCATCGCCGACGGCAACAACCCGGACATCAACAACTCGTCGCTGGTCAACTTCCCGCCCGTGGTCAACAGCGACGGCTGGGCCGCGTTCCGCGCCACCGACGTCGCCCAGAACTCCACCGCCATCTGGGTCGGCGACGGGGACAACCTCGTCAAGCTCGTCGAGTACGGCCAGATCATGGAGACCGACCTGGGCCCGCTCCCGCTCGGCTTTGACTTCGGACCGGGCACCGGACGACAGACCCTCAGCGGCGTGATCGACATCAACGACGCGGGCCAGGTGGCGTTCGCCGCCTTCCTGCAGAACGGCACCGTGGGCGTCTGGGTCGCCACGCCCGTGACCGACACGCCCTGCCCGGCCGACCTGGCCGAGCCGTTCGGAGAACTCAACTTCTTCGACCTGGCCGCGTTCCTGTCGCTCTACAACGCCGGCGACGCCGCGGCGGACCTGGCCGAGCCGTTCGGCCAGCTCAACTTCTTCGACGTCGCCGCGTACCTGGCGTCGTACAACGCGGGCTGTCCCTGACCCTCGGCCCCCTTGCACCCCCGGAGAGCGACCATGCGCCATCCCGCCCGACGCCGTCCCGCCCCGCCCGCGGCCCTCGCGCTCCTGCTGCTCGCCGGCGCCGGCGCGTCGGCCGGTCATCCGGACGGGGACGCGGCGCCCGCGACGGAATGGGTCGCGGCATCGGACGCGCGGGCCCTCCGGGCGTCTGCGTGGGATCTCTCTGACGCCAGGGGCGTCCTGGCGAACGCCGCCCGCGGCGCGGCCGACGCCTCGTTTGTGCTGACCGGAAGCGACCCGGAAGGCGATGCACCCTCGGACGTCGTCTACACCCCGGACGGGTCGAAGATCGTCATCGCGCACCGCGAGAGCCGTAACCTGGTCGTGTGGGACGCGTCGTCGCTCGCCTTTCTCGGCGCCGTCCCGGTCTCGGGGGCGGCACAGGCCGTGGGCGTGACGCCCGACGGATCCACCGCCGTCGTCGCCAACATCGACAACAACACCGTATCGATCGTGGACCTGACCACCTTCACCGAATCCGCCGTGATCCCCGTGGGCGTCAACCCCGGTCTGGTGGCGATCAGCCCCGCGGGTGACCTCGCCGCGGTGGGGATCGGCTTCGACTCGCAGATCGCGGTGATCGACATCGCGTCGGCGACGGTGGCGCGGACCATCGCGGGCGTGGGATTCGGCGGGCGCCTGAGCTTCTCGTTCGAGGGGCCGGCGACCTCGATCCAGTACACGCCCTTCGCCTTTGTCGACGCCGACCGGATCGTCAACGCCGATTTCGGCGCCGACGAGGTTCAGTTCGTCGACGTCCGCACGGGGGCGGTGCGGCGCATCGCCGTGCCCGACGCGCCCCAGGGCGTGGCCCTGTCCGGCGACCGATCCCGCGTGGCGGTCGCCCACGGCGGAACGACCCGCGTGCTGACCCTGATCGACACCGCGACGGAAGCGGTCGTCAACGCCTTCAACGCGCCGGAGAACCTCTGGGGCCCGGTGGCGGTCAACCAGAGCGGCACCATCGGCGTGGCGGCGGTTCAGAACGCCGCGCGGGTGGTGGACCTGACGAGCGGCGCGTTCGGCCCGTCGCTGAACACCGCGAGCATCAACGAGTTGATCACTACGTTCGACGGACGCTACGCCGTGGGCGTGGGCTTCCGCGGCGCGGTGATCGACATGCTGACCGGCACGCTGGCGGCGCAGGTGAACAACGCCGTATCCGTCGAGCACGGGGCGGTCTCGCCCGTGGCGCACCGGGCCGCGATGTGCTCGACCACCTTCGGGGACGACCTCGTGGTCGCCGACGTGCAGGGCGCGGGCGGCTCGTTGCTGGCCTTCCAGCGGACCGGGCCGGAGGTCGAGGGCGACCGCTGCCGAACGATCGCCCTGACGCCCGACGGCACGCGGGCGGTGGGCGTGTCGATCTTCTCCGACAACGCCGCGGTGGTGGACACCGCGACGAACGCCGTGGTCGGTGTGGCCCCGCTCGGCGAGCGGCCCTCGGCGGTGGCCGTCACGCCAGACGGCTCGAAGGCCGTGGTCGGAAACCTGGACTCGTCCTTCGCCACCGTCATCGACCTGGCGACGGCCGCCAGCACGCCGGTGAACATCTCCCGGCGCGCGGGGGCGGTGGCGATCAGCCCCGACGGGCGGTACGCCTACCTCGGCGTCGTGGCCGACGGCGACGGCGTCTGGCGGATCGACCTGGACACGAACACCGTCGCCGGGCCCAAGATTCTGACCGGCAACATGGGCGGCGTGGGCTACTCGTTCTCGCAGAACTCCGGCATGGCGCTCTCCGGCGACGGCTCGCGTCTGGCCGTGGCCGGCAGCTTCGATGACGTGGTCACCATCGTCGACGCGGCCACCTGGTCCCTCCAGACCAACCTGCCCTCGGCCGGGTTCCCAACCGTCGTCGCGTTCAGCCCGGACGACGCCCGCCTCTACGCCGCCAACCGCAACAATGACACCGTCACCGTGTTCGACAACACGCAGAACCCGCCCGCGTTCCTGCGAACCATCGCGGTCGGCGACAGCCCCTGGCACCTCGCCGACGACGGGCAAGGACGCCTGTGGGTCAACAACTGGGGCGACAGCCGCGTGACGGCCTACGACGTCGCCACCGGCGCCCCGATCGTGAACCTGGACCTGCCCGACCGTCCGGTGGGCCTGGTCTACGACGGCGCGAGCAACACCGTCCGCGTGGCGTACGGCGAGGTCAGCACCACGCTCGGCGGCAGCGTGGGCTTTGCGCAGAGCCAGTCCGGCACGCTGAGCGTCTTCGACGCGTCCACCTTCCAGCGTGCCGACTTTGACCTCGGCGTCGGCCCGTCGGCCATGGCCCAGAGCGCCGACGGCGCCGTGATAGCCGTGGCCGCGCCGATCGGCGACGGGCTGGCCGTCGTGAACCTGAGCCCCGGCTGCTCGGCGGCCGATCTGGCCGAGCCGTTCGGCCAACTCAACTTCTTTGACCTCGCCGCCTACCTCACGCTGTACAGCGCCGGCGACGCGGCCGCCGACCTGGCGGCGCCCTTCGGTCAGCTCAACTTCTTCGACCTCGCCGCGTACCTCGCGTCGTACAACGCCGGATGCCCGTAACCCGCCGGGCCTTGCCCCGGAACGGAGGAAACCCCATGCGACTCTCGCCCGTCTTCGCTCTGGCCGCCGCAGCCGCCGGCGCGTCCGCCCAGCAGGACCTGCTGCTGATCCCCGACTCGCAGTCCGACCGCGTCTGGGCCTTCTCGGCCGCGGACGGGGCGCTGGTGAGCAACGCGTTCCTGACGGACCCGGGCACCGTCGGCGGCGTGGACGTGTTCAACCGGCCGATCGAGGTGCTCGTCTCCGCGACCGGGACCTATTTGGTCACCGACCAGTTCGCCGACGTGGTCAGCGAGTTCGGCGCCGACCGGTCGTTCATACGCGTGTTCTCCCTCGGCGGCGTGCGCGACACCCAGATCATGGACAACATGCGGGGCGGGCACGTGCTCACCCAGGGGCCCGGCGCCGGCGACGTGCTCGTCTGCAACGCGGGCGGCACCAACGCGCTGCTCGTCAGCCAGAACAACGTCAAACGCCTCGATTCCGCCACCGGCGCGGAACTGACCGACTTCGCCTTCAACCGCTACGGCGGCCTCCGCGGCCCGTTCGACGCCATCGAGTACAACGGCAAAGTGCTGATCGCCGACGAGGGCCAGCGAGCGATCGTCCGCTACACCCTCGACGGCAAGTTCGACGAACGCTTCACCAGCGATTTCGATGTGCCGCAGATCGATTTCCCCCAGCAGATGGCCATCGCCGGCAACGGCAACCTCCTGCTCTGCGAGTTCTCATCCGGCGTGATCCTCGAGTTCGCCCCCGACGCGACGCTCGTCGGTCAGTACAGCCCCGGCACGCTCAGCCTCTTCCGCGGCATCGCCGAGCTGGACAACGGCAACCTGCTGGTCACCACCACCACCGGCGTCTACGAGGTCACACGCGCGGGCCTCGTGGTGCAGACCGAGGCGACGGGAACCGACTTCCGCTACATCACCCGCGTCACGCCCAGCGGCGCGCTCCGCCTGGGCCCGCCGCCCGAGATCGACCGCACGCCGGTGACCGAGTCCCGCAGCGTCGCGCAGGCCGTCGCCGACGAGCGTGCCCGCCCCGAAGACCGCAAGGAGGACGACCGATGAACACCCGCAATGCCATAGCTCTGGTGGCCGCTTCGATCGCTCTGGGAGCCGGGCTCGCCCACGCGGGCGCTCCCACCCGCGCGTTCATCATGGAAGGCTCGGGGTTCTTCAACGCCCCGGGCGTCGAGATCGGACGCCTGGCCGCGATCGACCTGGCCGACCCGTCGCAGGTCACGCCGCTCTCCCGCCCGGCGGACGACCTGCGCTTCGGCGGCCTGGACGTGCGCCCCGGCGACGGCGTGCTCGTCGCGTTCGAGAACACCACCAACAGCCTGCGCATCCCCGAGCCGGTCAGCGACACCAACACCCTGATCGACTCGATCGGCTTCATGGAATCAGGCGTGGCGGGGCTGACCTTCTCCAACGACGGCGCGGTCGCCTACGCGACCACCTCGGTCTCCGGCTTCGGCCGCATCGTGCGGGCCAACGGCTCGACGGGCGCGGTGCTGGGGGTGCACAACATCCTCAACGTCTCGCTCAGCTCGCTGGCGACCGTGCCCGAGGGCCACCCGACCTACCCCGCCGGCCAGATCTGGGGCCTGGGCCTGACCGGCGGCGGCTCGCTCCGCCTGTACCAGCTCAACCTGGACAACAACACCGTGCTCAGCCAGCCGCTGGTGTCCGGCATCGGCTTCAACCCGCAGTTCGAGACCGGGCTGGACTGGGCGGCCGACGGCACGCTCTACGCGCTGATCCAGGGCTTCCGGGAGACCTCGCCGGGCAACTTCGAGGAGATCTCGAGCCATCTCTACACCATCAACCCCGCCAACGGTCAGGCCACGCTGATCGGCGTGGTCGGTGCCCAGGGCACCTGGGACGCCGTCTCGCTCGCGCTGGACGACCAGCCGCTGTCGGGCTGCCCGGCCGACCTCGCCGAGCCCTTCGGCCAGCTGAACTTCTTCGACCTGGCCGCTTACCTGGCGTTGTACAACGCCCAGAATCCCGGGGCCGACCTGGCCGAGCCGTTCGGGGCGTGGAACTTCTTCGACCTGGCCGCGTATCTGACCCTGTACAACGCCGGTTGCCCGTGATCTGCGGGCGTCTGAACCGGCCAGAGGACCCATAACCCGGTCGTTCACGCCGACGGGACGGCCGAGAAGCCGAACTTTCGCCAAGCCCGTGGTCGGCCGCCGCGCCGTGGGCGACACTACACCGCCGGGTGACCGCCCTGTGACGGCACGCAGAAGGGGAGCGCAGCGATGAGCAGTTTCAGAGGGATCGCCCGGACGCTGGCCTGGGCCGGCGGCGTGACCGGCGCCGCCGCGTTCGTCACGCTCACGTTCGCCGAGCCCACCCAGGTGCCCACCACCCTCGAGGACTTCTTCCTCGACGGCACCCAGCCCGAGACGCTCAACCATCCCATCGTCGACGCGACCGCCTGCGCCACCTGCCACGGCCTCTACGACGAGGTCCACGAGCCATGGACCAACTGGACCGCATCGATGATGGGCCAGGCCGCACGCGACCCGCTCTTCCACGCCTGCCTGGCCATCGCCAACCAGGACGCCGCCTTCGCCGGCGACCTGTGCATCCGCTGCCACACGCCGGGCGGCTGGCTGGCCGGAAACTCCACCCCCACAGACGGATCCGCCCTGTCGGGTGCCGACATGCAGGGGGTCAGCTGCAACTTCTGCCACCGCATGGTCGACCCCGACTACAAGCCGGGCGTCTCGCCGCCGGCCGACCAGGGCATCCTGGCCGCCCTCGGTGCCATCCCGCCCAATCCGCACAGCGGCAACTTCGTGGTTGACCCCGACGACGTGCGGCGCGGACCGTTCGACATGGGCCCGGACTTTTTCTACCACGAGTGGGCCCAGTCGCCGTTCCACCAGGACAGCGCGATGTGTGCCACCTGCCACGACGTGTCCAACCCCGTCTACACCCGCCAGCCCGACGGCTCCTACACGCTCAACGATCTGGACACCGCCCACCCCAGCCAGAGCAAGTACGACATGTTCCCGGTCGAGCGGACCTACTCCGAGTGGGCCATGTCCGCCTTCGCCGTGGCCCCGATCGACATGGGCGGCCGCTTCGGGGGCAACAAGCTCGAGGTCTCCACCTGCCAGGACTGCCACATGCCCGACGTCACCGCCCAGGGCTGCCGCTTCGAGCCCCCGCGTGACGACATGCCCCTGCACTCCTTCAATGGCGGCAACAACTGGGTGCTGGCCGCGATCCGCAACCTCTACGACGACTCCGAGACCTACCTCTCCGAGGCCAGCGTCAACCAGTCCATCGCCCGGGCCGAGGAGATGCTCCGCAACGCGTCCGACATGGAACTGACCCACGCCGGCTCGGACCTGATCGTCCGGGTGATCAACCAGTCCGGTCACAAGCTGCCCACGGGCTACCCCGAGGGCCGTCGGATGTGGGTCAACGTGCGTTTCTACGACGCCGCCGACGCGCTCATCCTCGAGCACGGGGCCTACGACAACGCGACCGCCGACCTGGTCACCACGGACACCAAGGTGTACGAGGGCAAGCTCGGCATGGACGCCCACGCGGCCGGCGCCTCCGGGCGGCCCGTCGGCGAGTCGTTCCACTTCGTGCTCAACAACGAGTGGCTCAAGGACAACCGCATCCCGCCCCGCGGCTTCACCAACGCCGGCTTCGAGTCCGTCCAGGCCGCCCCGGTGGGCGCGACGTACGCCGACGGCCAGTACTGGGACGACACCGCCTACGCGGTGCCGGCCAACGCCGCCCGCGCCGAGGTCCGCACCTTCTACCAGACCGCGTCCAAGGAGTACATCGAGTTCCTCCGCGACGAGAACACCACCAACACCGCCGGCCAGGTGCTCTACGAGCAGTGGGAACTGCTCGGCAAGAGCCCGCCCGTCGAGATGGACTTCGCCGAACTCGCCTTCGCGCCGCCCTGCCCCGCGGACCTGAACCCGCCCGGCAACCCCGACGGCGTGCTCAACTTCTTCGACGTGGCGACCTTCCTGGGGCTCTACAACGCCCAGGACCCCGCCGCCGACTTCGCCGCGCCCTTCGGCACCTTCAACTTCTTCGACATCGCCAGCTTCATCGCGGCGTACAACGCCGGGTGCCCCTGATCCGAGAGCAGCGAGGAGCCGCCGGTGATCCGCAGTCTGGCAGTTGTCTTTACCTGTGCGGCCGCGATCGCCCCGCTCACGAGCGCGGCGTCGGAACAGCCGCTCAACCTCAACCTGCACACGGTGGCCCTCCCGCCCGAGTCGGACCAGCGCCTGATCAAGCTGCTGCTGGTCGGCGACTCCCAGATGGGCCAGTCGTCCAACCGCCTGGCCGGCCAGGTGCAGAAGTGGGACGCGGACATCGTCGGACGACTGCTCTCGTGCGAGTACCAGGGCGGGGCGGGCGTGCTGTTCACGAGCGTCACCGGGCCCGCGTACGGCGCGGTCCTCTCGTCGGTCCGCGTCGGGCTCGGTGAAGATCACGGCGACGGAAACACGGGATCGCACTTCCACCATTCCAGGCGGTTCTCGGTGCTGGGCACCATCCAGCCGAACTTCTCCGAACTCGGCGTCACGGGGCTCGTCCAGAGCGCTTCAACCCGTCCCCGCGACTTCGATTCGCGCAAAAACGCCAGGATCGCGGTGTACGACATGCCCGGAGGATTCGCGCGGTTCCGGCTGAGCGAACGCCGCGGAACACAGAACGGCCAGAGCACGGACTTCGGACTGCCCGGTGACCCGGGCCCGGCCCTCGACGGCTCGGGCACGGTCCGCTGGTTCAACCAGCCGATCCGCGCCGCGGGGGTGCTCGGCACGCCCGGGGATCTGCCCGTTGGCGTGACCATCCGCGACAGCAACGCGCAGGACACGGACCGGACCCTGAACATCCTCGGCACGCTGCTGCACGATTCTCCCCAGGACGCCGCGTTTCCCGATCGCGGCCTGTTGGTCAGCCACGTCAGCCAATCGAGCTGGTCGGCGTGGGATCATCTCAACACGCTCACCGATGACGCGCTGAACGCGATCATCGCGATGAACGAGGGCTTCGACACGGTGATGATCGTGCTCGGGCACAACCGCGAAGACGATTACGACGCGATCACCAACCCGTCCGCCTACCCCCTGAACCTCCGCGCCCTCGCCCAACGCATCACGGCCCGCCACGCCGGGATGGGCCTCGGCGCACCCGGCTTCGTGTTCGTCGCGCCGTGGCCGCTCGGAACGGACGAGCGGAACCAGCGCCTCGCGACCCAGACCGCGCAGTTGCACGACCTGTGCGTGCAGCACGGCTACGGATTCATTAACCTGTTCGATTTCTTCGGCAGGCAGCCGCTCGCGGGCGTGATGGACACGCCCCGCGGCTCGTTCCTCTACTCGATGGACTCGGTCCTGACACACCCCGCGGACGCGTCCACCGCAACGAACCTCATGCTGGACATCGAGTGGCACTTCGACCCGTCCAACTGGGTCACCGACTGCCCCCCCGACCTCGCCGAGCCGTTCGGCGTGCTGAACTTCTTCGACCTGTCCGCGTTCCTGAACCTCTACAACGCCCAGGACCCGGCCGCCGACCTCGCCGAACCGTCCGGCACCTTCAACTTCTTCGACATTGCCGCCTTCATCGCGGCCTACAACGCCGGGTGCCCATAACCCGGTTTGTACGGAATATGGAAGGATTCCCGCACCCGAAACCGGTGCCGGGCGCAGATTTGTTTCTCTGTTCGGGCCTCTACCCCGGATTCGCTTTGAATCCGGCCTGAAACGGGGATAGTTTGGAGGGGTGGGGTCCTCCCGGGCGCGTTCGTTCGGGCGGTTGTTGCACCGACACGGAGGCGAGAGCCATGCTGAAGTCTGTTCTTGTGGGCGCCGCCCTTCTTGCGGCGTCCGGTACGGTCACCCACGCCCAAACCATGACCACCCAGCTCTACATGAGCGGGCTGTCCAACCCCGTCTTCGCCACCCACGCCGGCGACGGCTCCGGCCGCCTCTTTGTCCTCGAGCAGACCGGTCGCATCCGGATCATCGACAGCAACGGGAACCTCCAGGCGACCCCGTTCCTCGATATCGACGCCATCAGCGCCAGCGGCGGCGAGCGCGGCCTCCTCGGCCTGGCGTTCCATCCCGACTACGACAACAACGGCAAGTTCTACATCAACTACACCAACAACTCCGGCAGCACCGTCGTCGCCGAGTACACCCGCAGCACCATCGATCCCAACTTCGCCGACCCGGCCTCCGCCCGCATCCTGATGACCATCAACCAGCCCTTCAGCAACCACAACGGCGGCTGGGTCGGATTCGGCCCCGACGGCTACCTCTACATCGCCATGGGCGACGGCGGATCGGCCAACGACCCCGGCAACCGGGCGTCCAACCTCAACGTCCTGCTCGGAAAACTCCTGCGCATCGACGTCGACAACCAGGACCCCAACCGCGAGTTCGCCATCCCCGCCGACAACCCCTTCGCCCAGGGCGGCGGGCTGGCCGAGATCTGGGACTACGGCCTGCGCAACCCCTGGCGCACCAGCTTCGACAGCCAGACCGGCGACCTCTGGATCGCCGACGTCGGCCAGAACGCCCGCGAGGAGATCAACTTCGAACCCGCCGGCGACCCCGGGGGCAACCACTACGGCTGGCGCTGCCGCGAGGGCACCATCGCCACCCCCGGCATCAGCGGCTGCGGCACCGACCCCGGCTGGGTCGACCCCGTCCACGACTACAGCCACGCGCTGGGCTGCTCGATCACCGGCGGCTATGTCTACCGGGGCTGCGAGCTCGGCCCGAACTACCAGGGCAAGTACTTCTTCTCCGACTACTGCACCGGCACCATCTGGTACCTCGACCCCGCCAACGGCTTCGCCCGCAGCACCGCGTTCGACACCAACTTCAACGTCTCTTCCTTCGGCGAGGACGAGAACGGCGAGCTCTACATCACCAATATCTTCGCCGGCACCATCTACAAGCTCGTGCTGACGACGCCCAACCCGGACAACTGCGACCCCGGCTGCAGCAGCGCGGACCTGGCCGAGCCCTACGGCACCCTCAACTTCTTCGACCTGGCCGCCTACCTGTCGCTCTTCAACGCCAACGACCCGGCCGCGGACCTCGCAGCGCCGTTCGGGACGCTCAACTTCTTCGACATCTCCGCCTACCTGACCAGCTACAACGCCGGATGCCCCTGATCCGGGTGTGTGAATGATGTTTGCACAACAAGTTTCCGAGAAGCCCGCTGCCCCGCAGCGGGCTTTTTCTTTGTGAATCTGGGTGAGCCGGGCGGATGGCTGTCGCTCACCACCCCGGGACCTCACACGTCCCCGAGTCCTCGCGAACCCGCCGCGGTGGGTAGGGCGGGCGCGAGGACCTTTTACGCAAGGCTGGAGCCACACGCCAGCGCCAATCACCGGATCGAAGCGGCCACCGCCGCTCGTTGATCTCGCAAGCCCGCCGAACGCGGGCGCCATCACACAGGAGCAGGAGTCATGAGACAGTTGCACAACATCACGAGGCTGATCACCCTGACGGGGGTCTGTCTGGGCATCAGCGGCCACGCGGCGATCGGCGCTTCGCAGCCCGAGGGTGTCCGCCCGATGCCCGTCGATCGCGACGCGGGCGTGCCCGACAGCGGCGAGCGGGCCCAGCAACTCTTCGGCCAGCGCCAGGTCTTCGACCTCGCGGCACCCATGCCGATGCACCCGCCCATCGACCAGATCCCCCCGATGCCGATGCCCGACTTCGGCGACCGCGACCAGCCGCGGACCACCCTGCCCTCCAACAGCATGACGGTCCACAACGCCGAGACCGGCGAGACCTTCGAGATCGACCCGGACGCTCCCTCCGGTCGCATCGGCGGCCAGAGCATCGAGGGCGAGTACCGCGGCGTGGCGCCGTACGACAACATGGACGAGCTGTCCCGCACGTTCGGCAACATGGTCGCCGCCGGCGGCCTGGACTCGTGGCCCCGCTCGGGCAACGTCAAGCTCGTCATGCGGTTCACGGACGTGAACAACAACTTCCGCTGGTTCGTCTGCTCGGGCACGATGTCCGACGCGGGCACCGTGCTCACCGCGGCCCACTGCGTCTACAACCGGGCCAGCGACATCGACGACTGGGCCGACATCATCTACATCTACCCCGGCTGGGACGGCAACGGCGGCATCGTCCCGCCCGCCGGCGACGCCGTGTTCGAGAACTTCGGCTACGCCTACGGCTCGTTCTACATCGCCGGCAGCGGCTACGTCAACAGCGGCGACTGGGACCGCGACTGCGCCGTCATCCGCATCTCGCGGGGCGGATCCCGCAACGTGGGAATGCTCACCGGCTGGTACGGCTGGGCCTGGGGCGGCTCCTGCGGGACGATCCAGGGACGCACCTACAACAACTTCTCCTACCCCGCCGAGAACTGCCCCACCCCCGGCCTGCACAACGGCCAGACGATGTACTACTGGTCCGGTGGTGTCGACGGCTGCCCCAACAACCAGATGCAGCTCAACACCGGCGGCAACTGCCTGGACACCGTCTGGGGCGGCATGTCCGGCTCGGGCATGTACTACATCGACGGCGACAACCGCTACGTCCACAGCATCTGCTCGACCTCCAACCGCAACGACCGCGGCTACTACTGCCAGCTCTGGGAGCAGTTCGTCCTCGACATGAACGATTTCGAGAACGACACCCGCACGAACTTTGAGGACTGGGAACCGCTGATGTTCCGCGCCCGCGGATCCACCACGGTCCAGGCCGGCACGTCCATGAACGATTCGTGCGACGTCCGCATGATCAACGCGACCAACGCCAACCCGCCGACACGCGACTACCAGCTCAAGGTCTACCTCTCGACCAACAACAACATCTCAGAGGCCGACACGCTGCTGGCCACGTGGAACTGGAACGCCCGTGACTTCGGCGCCATGGCCAACGTCAACTTCGTCGTGCCCGCGCCGTTCATCCCCATCGACACGCCCCCCGGCAACTACTGGATCGGCGTGATCGCCGACGCCGGACTGCCCGGGACCGACTCCAACGATGACACGGACACCTGGGACGCCCAGCCGATCACCGTGACCGTCGGCCTGCCCGCCGCGGCCTCGTCGCCCGTCCCTGCCCACAACAGCATCAACCAGTCGATCTTCTCGAACCTCGACTGGGCGACCGCCGCCCGCGCCACCAGCTACCGCGTCTACTTCGGCACCACCAACCCGCCGCCCTTCATCGGCAGCACCTCCGGCAGTTCCTGGAACCTGCCCAACCTCGCCTACGACACCCAGTACACCTGGCGCGTCGACACCGTCAACTCCGCCGGCACCACCACGGGCTCGACCTGGACCTTCCGCACCGAGCCCCCGCCCGCGCCGGACCTGACCGCCGAGGTGGCCAACGCCCCGACCGGCCCCGTCTACCGCGGCACCAACATCAACGTCTTCCACCGCACCCGCAACAACGGCAACCTGGCCACCTCGGGCACCACGGTGGACTTCCGCATCTCGACCAACAACTTCATCTCGGTCGCCGATCCCCTGATGGGAACCAGCAACTTCGGCGGCCTGGCCCCCGGGGCGATCCTCCAGACCAACACCTCGGTCCAGATCCCGCCCACCCTCGCGCCCGGTGACTACTACGTCGGCATCATCGTCTCCGAGCCGAGCAACAGCGACTCCAACACCTTCGACAACTGGGTGGCCGACGTGGACACCATCACCGTCCGGGCCTGTGCCGCCGACTTCGCGCCGCCCTGGGGCGTGACCAACTTCTTCGATGTCGCCGCCTACATCGCCCTCTACAACGCCGGTGACCCCAGGGCCGACGTGGCCGCCCCCTTCGGCACCCTGAACTTCTTCGACATCTCCTTCTACATCACCCTCTACAACCGCGGCTGCCCGTAAGGAACGCCACGAACATCCCGACGATGTGAAGATGGGGAAGCTCCGGCTTCCCCATCTTTTCATCTGAAAGAAAGTGATAAGGAAAACGCCCGCCTCTGGCTATATTGAATCACTCCGAACTCACCGACTCAGCACAGGAAGCCCCATGACACACCGCCACGCCCTCTCCGCGCTCGCCATCGTCGCCCTCGCCGGCACCGCCCACGCCCAATCCGTCTGGAACAACCCCGCCGGCGGCGACTGGAACACCCCCGCCAACTGGACGCCCGCCGACGTGCCCAACACCTCGACCGAGTCGGCCGTCATCGCCCTGGCAGGCACTTACACCGTCTCGCTCGGCGTCTCGCCGAGCATCGCCGGACTGACCATCTCCAACCCGAACGCCACGCTGAGCATCAACACCGGCAACTCCATCACCGTCGAGAACCTGTTCAACGACGGCGACATCCTCGTCAACAACTCCGGCGGCATCTTCGACTCCATCCTCGCCTTCAGCATGCCGACCGTGATCGACGGCAGCGGAACGATCACCCTCGGCGCGCTCTCACAGACGGGCAGCTTCAACGACGCCAGGCTCCAATCCAACACCGGCATCAACACGATGATCGCGTCCGGCATCACGGTCCGTGGCAACGGCACGATCAGCGGCCTCGGCAGCTTCACCAACGACGGCACCATCCTCGCCCAGGACCCCCTCGGCCCCGGCATCCAGATCAACACCGACTTCTCCCAATCGCCCACCGGCCTGATCCACGCCGACGGCGGGTTCGTCACCCTCGGGTCCTCGGCGATCCTCCTCGGCGGCACCGTCACCACAAGCAACGGCGGCACCATCGACGTTTCCCCCTCGGCCACCGTGGCCAGCGTCACCAACACCGGCGACCTCGGCGTGCTCGGTGGCTCCACACTCAAGCTCACCGGCGGGCTGACCAACAACGCCTTGCTGACGATCAACAGAGATCAACTGGTCTTCGATTCGTTTGTCCGCTTCGACGCCACGGCCTCCATCGATGGCACCGGCCAGATCATCATGCAAGCGACGAGCGCCACCAACGACGCACGGATCACCACCACCGCCGGGGTGGTCGGCACGATCGGGTCCGGCCAGACCATTACCGGGTCCGGAACGCTCGACGGCACCCTCGTCCTCGACGGGCTCGTCGTCGCCGACAACCCGGCCCTGCCGATCGCCGTCTCGGGAACCATCAGCGGCCCGGGCGAACTCCGCGGCGGCCCGGGGGCCCGCGTGGACCTGAACAGCGCCACCGTGTCCGGACTGACATTCGGTTCCTCCGGCGGCCTCGTTTCCGCGGCCACCGGCACCTCCTTCGTCAGCGGCGTCACCATCACCGGCGACGCCGGCATCCGGGGCGGCGCGTCCCGCATGGCCCTGACCGGTGGCATCACCAACAACGGCGTCATCATCGTCAACGACAACGACGACCTCTTCAACGCCTTCCTCCGCTTCGACGGCAACCACGCCATCAACGGCGCCGGCGAGATCCGCATGGTCTGCCCCACCTCGACCAACGACGCCCAGATCGAGACGCTCGCCGGCTTCACCGGAACCATCGGCGCCGGTCAGACCGTCCGTGGCTCCGGCGAACTCCGCGGCACGCTGGTGCTCAACGGCGCGGCCATCGCCGATGACCCCGCGTTCCCCCTCAACGTGCACGCCGACCTTTCCGGCCCCGGCACCCTGCGGGCCGAGAACGGCGCCGTGCTCGGGTTTGTGAGCGGCGCCGTCGTCCACGGCGTGACCATCGACACCGGCCCCGGCAGCCACGTCGGCCCCTCCACCGGCACGTCGACCGTCGGCAACGTCACCATCACCGGCGACGCGGGCATCACCGGCGGGTCGACCACCATGCTGCTCGACGGCCCCGTCACCAACAACGGCCGCATCGTGATCAACTACGACCTGAACCTGTTCAACGCGTTCATGATCTTCGACACGGACACCACCATCGGCGGCGCCGGCACAGTCCGCATGCAGGCCCCCACCAGCACCAACGACGCCCAGATCAACACGTCCGCCGGCGTGACCGGCACGTTCGGCTCCGGACAGACCGTCGCGGGCGCGGGCGAGATCCGGGGCACCATCGTCAATCACGGCACCTTCAACGGCGATGACCCGGCCTTCCCGCTCGTCATCTTCGATGACGTCTCCGGCAGCGGCACCGTTCGCGCCGACGGGGGCACCGTTGCGCTCAGCAGCGCGAGCGTGTCGGGCCAGACCTTCGATTCCTCCGCAGGCGGCGTCGTTGCCGCGTCCGCCGGAACCTCCAGCATCACGGACTGCGTCAACACGGGCGACCTCGGCGTGTTCGGCGGGGGCGTCACCCTCGAGGTCGAGTCATCCCTGACCAACAACGGCAATGTCATCATCAACTCCGACGCCAACATCTTCAACGCCGCGCTGAACATCAACACCGCCGCCGAGATCGACGGATCCGGCGCCTTCGATCTGCGGCTCGGCAGCACCGATCTCGGCGACGCGACCCTCCGCGCCCAGGCCGGGCTGACCGCCTCATTTGGCACGGGACAGACCATCACCGGCAGCGGTCGCCTCCGCGGCGACATGGTGCTCGCCGGCACCATCGACCCCGCCGGAAACGCCCGGCAGCTCGATCAGGCCGAGGGCACGCTGACACTCGGACCGACCGCCACCGCCCGGTTCGACCTCGGCGGCCTCAACCCCGGCGAGTTCGACCGCGTCACCATCGGCGGCAGTGGCGCGGTGGCCCTCGACGGGCACCTGGATGTCGCCACCGACGCCGGGTATGTCCCCGTCCGCGGCGACTCTTGGGACATCTTCTCCGGCACCACCACCGGCAGTTTCCAGACCTTCGACTTTCCGATCGCGCCGTTCGGCTCGGCCTACCGGGTCTTCTACGAGTCCGGCCGCGTCTTCGTCCGCCTGACCTGCTCGGCCGACTTCGACGGTGACAACCAGCTCAACTTCTTCGACGTCTCCAGCTACATCGGCCTCTACAACGCGCAAGACCCCCGCGCCGACCTCGCAAGCCCCTTCGGCGTCTTCAACTTCTTCGACATCGCCGCGTTCATCAACAACTTCAACGCGGGCTGCCCGTGATCGGCCCGATCTGCGTGTTCGGGGCTGTGAAGATCGAGAGGACCCGTCTTCCCACCTTCTCACTTTTCAAAAAAAGGGTGTGCGTGCGCGGCCCCTCCCGGTAAGGTGAGAAAGGTGCCCGCGGAGGGCGTGGGGAACAGTAGACGAGGGATCCAAGATGCAGACCATGACTCGGCGGGCCGCGGGCGCGGCGGTGGTGTTGGCGATGCTGGCGGGCAAGGCCGCGGGCCAGACGGCCTCCTGGCTCAGCGCCCTGGACGGGGACTGGGAAGACCCCGCGAACTGGGACACGAACGACGTGCCCAACTCCACGACCGAGAGCGCGGCGCTCGGCCTGATCGGCCCCTATTCCGTCTTCCTGACCTCCTCGCGCACGATCGATGCCCTGTCGATCCTCAACCCGGACGCGACGCTCGAGATCAACCCCAGCCGCGCGCTCGGCCTGGCCGGGTCGGTGCTCCAGAACGACGGCACGATCTGGATCAACCCGGCGGGCAGCGTGTTCGATACCAAGTTGACGCTGCTGAACACCGCGTCGATCACCGGGGCGGGCACGATCCTGCTCGGCGCCGCCAGCGGCTCGGGTTCGTTCGCCGACGCGAAGCTCGAGGCGGGGGCCCCCAGCGCCATCGTGACAATCGGTCCGGCGCAGACCGTCCGCGGCAACGGCCAACTGGCCGGCACCGGGTTCATCAACGAGGGCCTGATCCTCGGCGATGACCCCGCGGGCCCGGGCATCCAGATCAACGCGCCTGTCACCCAGACGGGCGCCGGACGCATCGACGTGACGAACGGCTCTGTCTCGACCGGATCGCTCGCGTCGATCACCGGGGGGGAGATCTTCGGCACCGGCGCGGGCTCGTTCCGCATCACCTCGAGCCCGATCGACATGTCCGACGTGACACTCAACGGCCCGCTGGGCATCGAGGGCAGCAAAACCCTGCTGCTGGAAGGCCCGCTGGAGAACAACAACACCATCACCATTAACGACAACAACACGGTGTTCAACGCCGTCCTGAGTTTCAACGCCGACACCGCCATCTTGGGCACGGGCACCATCCGCATGCAGACCAACGGCGCGGCCGACGACGCCCAGATCAGAGCCAACGGCGTCACTGGCACCATCGGGGCCGGCCAGGCGGTGATCGGCGGCGGACAGATCCAGGGGACCATCTCGCTCCTGGGAAGCATGACAGCCGACCACCCGTCCACCGATCTGGTCATCCAGGACACCGTCTCCGGCCCGGGCGTACTCCGGGCCATCGGCGACAGCCGCCTGGCCTTCAGCAGCGCGGTCGTGTCCGATCTCACCCTCGAGACCGCCGACAACGGCATCATCGCGGCCGAGAACGGCTCGACCGACGTGGCCGGCCTCACGAACACCGGCAACATGGGCATCGCCGGCGGCGCAACCACGCTGTCGATCGTCGGCGACTTGACCAACAACGGCCTGCTGACGATCAACTACAGCAACACCGTCTTCAACGCCTTCCTGCGCTTCAACGCCGATGCGTCCATCCTCGGCACCGGCGACATCCGCATGATCACCAGCGGCTCTCTCGGCGACGCGCAGATCATCGCGTCCGCCGGGTTCACCGGCACGCTGGGCGCGGGCCAGACCGTCGCGGGCTCCGGCCAGATCGACGGATCGATCGTCAACCTCGGCGTGATCAACGGCGACGACCCCGCCGCCACGCTGGAGATTCTCGGCGACGTGACCGGGCAGGGGGTGATCCGCTCGGACGACGGGAAGGTCCTCGTCCGCAGCGGTTCCATCGCCGATCAGACCGTGGAGACCTCGGGATCTGGGATCGTGTCGGCCGACGGATTCAGCACGATGACCGACATCGTCAGCAACGGCGCGATGGGCATCGACGGCAGCAGCGCCACCATGGACGTCTTCGGGTCGTTCGAAAACAACGGAACTTACCTCATCAACGCGACCGACCAGGTGTTCAACGCCGTGATGCGTCTCAACGACGCCGCGGGCGTCAGCGGCACCGGCACCATCATCATGGAGACCGCCGGCTCGTTCGCCGACGCGCAGATCAGCGTGGTCGGAGGCGTCGCGTCGCAGCTCGGCACGGGCCAGACCCTGACCGGCAGCGGACAGCTTCGCGGTGAGTTGGCCGTCCGCGGCACCATCGACCCCGCGGGCGACGACCGCGCGTTCGACGCCCAGGCTGCGACGCTGACCATGAGTTCGTCCACCCACACCCGCTTCGACTTGGGCGGTCAGAACAACGGCGAGTTCGACCGATTCAACCTCAACAGCGCCAGTTCGATCGACCTGGCCGGATCGGTCGAGATCGCCGTGGACGCGGGCTACGGCCCCCTCTTCGGCGACACGTGGGACGTCATCGGCGGCGCGTCCGGCGCCACCGTCACCGGCACCTTCGACAGCTACGACCTGCCCGCCGCCCCGCCCACCCTCGCCTACCGCGTGTTCTACGAGTCCAACCGGGTCTTCGTCCGTCTGACCTGCGCCGCCGACTTCAACGGCGACGCCGCCTTCAACTTCTTCGACATCTCCAGCTACATCGATCTCTACAACGCGGGCGACCCCCGCGCCGACCTCGCCGCCCCCTTCGGAGCTTTCAACTTCTTCGACATCGCGACATTCATCAGCATCTACAACGCCGGCTGCAACTGATCGGCGGCTCGAACAAAAAACAGCCCCGGCCGCGAGGGCCGGGGCTTCTTTGTTCACTGAGCAGTCGGACGCAAACTCACACCGGCACGCGGAGCAGTTCCATCGTCTGGGCGACGATGTCCTCGGCCGTCAGGCCGCACATCTTGAGCATCTCCTCGGGCGTGCGGGCGCTCTTGGGGATGCGCGAGACGTGCATCTGGGCCAGCTCGAAGCCGTCGCCGGAACCGACCAAGGCGTCGGCGATCGCCGAGCCCAGGCCGCCGCCGTAGTTGTCCTCCAGCGAGATCACGAACCCGCCGTTGGCCGCCACGAGGTCGAGCAGCTTGTCCTGGTCGAAGGGGATCGAGTACATGTCCACCAGCGTGGCGCTCACGCCGGCCTTGTCCAGCAGCTCGACCGCCCGGTTGCCCTCGTGGACCATGTAGCCGGTGGCCGCGAGCAGCACGTCGCGCCCCTCGTGGAGCACCTCGAACCCGCCGAGGTTGAACACGTGATCGTCCGAGTAGAGGATCTCGGTGTCGGCCCGCAGCGTCCGCATGTAGCACATGCCCTCGTACTCGGCCATCACGCCGGTCAGGGCGTAGGCCGCGTACGCGTCGGCCGGCTGCAGGATGTAGCAGCCGGGGTTGCCGCGGTGGTCACGCGTGGTCGACAGCGAGCGGAACCACGACACGTCGGGCAGGCTCATCTGGCTCGGGCCGTCGGCCGCCAGCGTGATGCCCGAGTGCGAACCCACCAGCTTGATGTTCGACCCCGAGTAAAGAGCCATCTCGATCTGGTCGTACGCACGCGTCATGAACTTGCTGAAGGTCGAGCAGAACGGGATCTTCCCACCCGCGCTCATGCCCGCGCCCACCGAGACCATGTTCTGCTCGGCGATCTTGCACTCGACGAACCGGTCCGCCAGGCTCGCGTCCTTGGCGAACGACTCGGCGAACGTCGAGTTGCTCACGTCCGCGTCCAGCACCACCACGTCGGGGTTGATCTGGCCCAGCGTCCGCAGCGCCACGCCGTAGGCCCGGCGCGTCGCCATCTTGCCCGTCTGCAGGACCGTCTCCATGTCCAGCGCCTTCATGGCGTCGGCCAGCGGGGGCAGGTCCGACCCGGCGAAGTCCTTGGCGTTGGCCTCGCTGGGGGGCTCGATCGTGAACTGGTCCGCGCCCGAGAGCGCGCTCGTCAGCTCGATCCGACGCTCGTCCAGCTCGGCCAGGGCCTTGCGCAGCGCGTCGCCGGTCGGGGGCTTGCCGTGCCAGCCGCCCCCCTGAACGCTCGGGCTGCCCCAGCCCTTGACCGTCTTGGCCACCACCGCCAGCGGCGTGGCCTGCTCGTCCGCCGACACCTGCGCGAACTTGTCGAACGCCTGCTTGATCTGCGCCGGGGCGTGCCCGTCGATCTCGATCACCTCGTAACCGAAGGCCTTGAGCTTGGCCGCCAGCTTCGCCGTGCCCTGCTGCACCGAGACCTTGTCGGCCTGGCCGTAGCCGTTGCAGTTGAAGATCGGCAGCACGTTGGTCAGCTTCTGATCGACGATGAAGTCCAGCGCCTCGGCGATCTGCCCCTCCCGGGCCTCGCCGTCGCCGATGATGCAGTACACACGCTTGTCGTACCCGTCGAGCCGGGCCGCACGGGCCACGCCCGCGGCCACGGAAAGGCCCATCCCCAGCGAGCCGGTCGCCGCGTCGAAGAACGGCATGCCCTCCATCGGGTTGGGGTGCCCGTCCAGCACGCTCTTCCACTCGCGCAGCGAACTCAGGTCGTCGACGGACAGCTTCCGCCGGTCGTCGCCCTTGCCCACCATCACGCCCAGGCGGGCCATCGCCGCGTACACCACCGGAACGGCGTGCCCCTCGCTGAGCACCAGCCGGTCGGACGTGGGGTAATCGGGGTAATCCGGACTCCAGCGCATCGCGCTGAACATCAGGGTGGTCACGATGTGCCCGAGGCTCATCGCGGTCGTCGGATGGCCGCTCCCGGCGGCGGCCGTCATCTCCAGCGAGAGCCGATCAAGCTCGATCGCCTGTGCGTGCACCGCGGCTTCAACTGACATACTGGCCCCTTTCGAACTCGTCCGCCGCTCCCACCCGCCCCCTCACCGGTCCTCAACACGAGGGGGGCCCGGAGCGCGGTGATCGCGGCCAGATGTGGTTGCCTCCCAACCATAGCCACCACCACCCCCGACCCTCGCCCGCAAAAATCAAGAAATCACGGTTGGCCCCGGACTTGCTACACAATCCTTACACCCCAACCGCGATACACTCCCGGCCCGGGTCCCAGAGGCCCGCAACCGGGAGATCTACACATGAAGGCCATCTGCGAACGCGCCGCCCTGCTCGAGGGCGTCAACCTGGTCTCCGGCGTCGTCGCCGCACGCTCACCCAGGCCGCAGCTCACCTGCGTCAAGCTCGACGCCACCAACGGTTCCAACGGCCCCGAACTGGCCCTCTCTGCCACCGACGCCGACCTCGCCCTGACCGTCCGCCTCGGACGCGTCGAAGTCTCCGAGCCCGGCGCCGCCCTGATCCCCGCCGACAAACTCCGCCAGATCGTCTCCGCCGAGGACAACGAGCCCACCCTCACCATCGAAGCCGACGGCGAAACCGCCCACATCAAGGGGGAAGACGCCCACTTCCAGCTCCACGGCTTCTCCGCCGACGAGTTCCCCGCCATCCCCTCCTTCAAGTCCATCGCCGACGCCGACGCCAAGGCCATCTTTACAACCTCCGCCGGCACCCTCTCGGGCCTGATCACCCGCACCCTCTTCGCCGCCGCCCGCGAGAACAGCCGCTACGCCATCAACGGCGTCCTGCTGGTCCGCGACGGCAAGAAGCTGGAAATGGTCGCCACCGACGGCCGGCGCCTGGCCAAGTGCAGCGCCACCACCGACGCCAAGGGCGAGTCCGCCCGCTGCATCGTGCCCTCCAAGGCCCTCTCCATGCTGCTCAAGCTCGCCGACGAGCCCGAAGAGCCCGTCCACGTCGCCATCACCGACAACCGGGCCGTCTTCGCCTTCGGCGACGACGCCCAAGACGCCCGCGCCACCCTTTCGACCTCATTGGTCGAGGGCACCTTCCCGCCCTTCGAGGACGTCATCCCCAAGGACCAGGACATCAAGGTCACCTTCGACCGCGACATCCTCGCCTCGGCCGTCCGCCGAGCCGCCCTGCTGACCAACGAAGAGTCCCGCGGCGTCCGCCTGGCGTTCAAGGGCGCGTCCAAGGCCCTCGAACTCTCCAGCCGTGCCCCCGAAATGGGTGAGGCTCGCATCGCGGTCGACCTGACCGCCTACGACGGCAACGACATCGAGATCGGGTTCAACCCGACCTTCCTCACCGACGCCCTGAAGGTCATCAGCGACCCCGAGGTTGTGATCGAACTCAAGGCCCCGAACAAGCCCGGCCTGCTCAAGTCCGGCGGCGATTTCGTCTACGTCGTCATGCCCGTCAACCTGCCCTGATCCGGGCCATCGCCCGGTGCGGCTTAGGCCACCCGCTCGCCGGAACGCCCGCGCACGCGGTGCGCCGGCGGGTCCCTGCGGGCCGATTCCGGCCCGTGCGCCGGATGCGCCACGCGGTCCGGCCCGCCGCTCGCGACGCGAGCGCCGAGCATCCGCGCCCGCTCCCGCCGATCCAGGCGCAGCGCCAGGAAGGTCAGCCCGGGCAGCACCAGCATCCCCACCGCCCCCATCAGCGTGAAGGTCCCCGCGCGGCCCAGCGATCCGTGAGACACCAGCGAGCCGGCCACCCCGATCCCCAGCACCACGCACCAGAAGCCCGCGCCCAGCAGCGCCGCCCGGCGCCCGCGACACCACCAGTTGAGCCACACACCGTTCGGACGCACACGGGCCCCTTCCAACTCGCCACACACCACCCCGGGAACGGCCCGGACGCGGGGACGGACAGTATCGGCCAAAGTCCCCACGCTCCACCACCGGCGCCGATCCGATCCCGATCGTGGGTCCGGTTTGTGTTCGCGGCCCAGCAGGGGTATCGTCCGGGCCGTGAAGAAATGGGCCCCCGATCAGTTCCGTTCCACAGGCCGCTGGTCGGCCCTGACCGCCGCCACGCTCCTGCTGGCCGCGGGAACCCCCGCCAACGCCCAGAGTTCACCCCCGTCCGCTGCGGCCGCTGCCCAGCCCACCGATCCGGGGATCTATGAGAACCGCCGGATCTCGGCGGTCGTCTTCCGGGCCCCGGCGGGCGCCGACGGCACCGCCCCGGAACTGAGCGACCGCGCCCGGGCCGAGGCGGCCAACGCCGTCCGCACCGTCCGCGGCGACCTCTTCTCGGCCGACGACATCGGCGAGGACGTCCGCCGGCTGACCCGGCTGGGCCTGTTCTCCACGGTCGAGACCTTCGCGGGCATCGACGAGGGCGGCGGCGTGACCGTGGTCTTCGAGCTGGGCGAGCGCCAGCTCGTCGCCGACGTGCAGGTCGTGGGCAACACCCGGCTCAACGACGCCGAGATCGCCGCGGTCGTCGACGTGATCTCCGGCACCCCCGTCGATCGCTTCCAGATCGACCGCAGCGCCCGGCGCATCGAGGATCTGTACCGCTCCAAGGGCTTCTACGCCGCACGCGTCAGCGTGGACGAGGAGGAGCTCGCCGACGGCGGCATCCTGATCTACCGCGTCAGCGAGGGCGACCGGCTGAAGATCACCGCCCTGCGATTCGAGGGCAACGCCGCCTTCGACGCCGTCCAGCTGCGGCGCGAGCTGGAGACCAAGCCGGCCAACATCTTCCGCAAGGGCCAGCTCGACGACGACAAGCTCGACACGGACATCGGAAACCTCATCAGCTTCTACCGCGACCGCGGCTACCTCGACGTCCGCGCCGACCGCATCATCCAGCCGGCGCCCAACGGACGCGAGGCCATCGTCACCTACGTCGTCGAGGAGGGACCGCTCTACACCCTCCGCTCCGTCCAGATCGATACCGAGACCACCGGCGGCGAGCCCATCCTCTCCCGCGAGCAGGTCTCCGGGCTCATCTCGATCAAGCCCGGGAACGTCTACTCCATCCGCCTGCTCGACGAGTCGGTCCGGGCCATCGTCAGCGCGCACGGGCAGATGGGCTACGCCGGCGCGCAGGTCGCCCGCGTCGAACGCCGCGACCCCGACCGGCCCGTCGTCGACCTGATATTCGTCATCAACGAGGGCCCCCGCTCCCGCGTGGGCGAGGTCATCATCCAGGGCAACGACCTGACCCGCCAGGAGGTCGTCCGCCGCCAGGTGCAGGTCCGCCCGATGCGCCCGCTCGACACCACCGCGATCGAGCGGACCGAGCGCCAGCTCCGCCGGCTCCGCCTGTTCAACGACCGCCCCACCGGCATCCGCATCACGCCCCTGGACCCCGGCGTCGAGTTCTACTCCGAGGTCTGGGACGACAACGCCCAACGCGACCCACGCCCCGACGCCCCCACCGACCCGACCAACCCGACGGACCCGACCGACCCCGCCGCCGCCCGCGACCCCGCCGCGTCCCCCACCGACCTGACCCTGTCCAACCCCGAGCAGTACCGCGACGTGCTCATCGAGGTCGAGGAGACCAACACCGGCGAGTTCAACTTCGGCGGCGCGGTCTCGTCCGACTCGGGCCTGGTCGGTCGCATCTCGCTCGTCCAGCGCAACTTCGACATCCGCGACACGCCCGACTCCTCCGGCGAGTTCTTCTCCGGGCGGGCCTTCCGCGGCGGCGGGCAGACCTTCCAGCTCGAGCTGCTCCCCGGCGACCGCGTCGAGACCTACAGCGTCTCGCTGACCGAGCCGTACCTGCTCGAGTCCGACTACTCCGGCACCGCCCAGCTGATCTATCGCAACCGAGACTTCGACGAGTTCGACGAGGAGCGCTACGGCCTGCGCCTCGGGCTCGGACGGCGCTTCGGCACCCGCTGGACCGGCAACCTGCGCTTCCGGGCCGAGTCCGTCGCGCTGGCCGACATCCAGCCCGACCGGCCCACCGACATCTTCGCCGTCGCCGACAAGAACACCCTGCTGGGCTTCTCCGCCTCGCTCGAACGCTCCACCATCGACTCGATCTTCCGGCCCACCCGCGGCTCGCGCACCCGCTTCCAGGTCGAGCAGGTCGTCGGCGACTTCACCTTCACCAACTTCGACGCCCGCCACACCGTCTTCGTCCCCCTGCGGGAGGACTACCTCGGCCGCCCCACCATCCTCTCGCTCACCGGCGAGATCGGATACATCCCCCAGGGCAACGAGGAAACCCCGACGTACGAGCGCTTCTACCTCGGCGGCCAGTCGTTCCGCGGCTTCGAGTTCCGCACCATCTCGCCCAAGGGCATCCGCAACGACAACGGCATGCCCTCCGACGACCCCGTCGGCGGCTCGTGGCTGTTCTTCCTGGGCGCCGAGGTCAGCCAGCCGATCTTCGAGGAGGTCCTCTCGATCGTCTTCTTCGTCGACTCCGGCACCGTCACCGAGGACCCGGGCCTGGACGACTACCGCGTCTCGATCGGCACGGGCCTGCGCCTCTACGTGCCCCAGCTCTCGCCCGCGCCGCTCGCCTTCGACTTCGGCATCCCGGTGATCAAGCAGGACGGCGACGAGCGACGCCTGTTCACCTTCTCGGTGGACCTGCCGTTCTGATCCCGCCGCTCCGCCGGCCCTCCCGCCCCGCTGCGCGCCCCCCGCGCCGGTGAAGCCCCGGCCCCCCGGCCCGGTATACCATGCGCCGGCGGACCCCGCCGGACACGCCCACCCACGACGGAGGAGACTCCCATGCCCGACATCAAACGCTTCAGCGCCCTCTTCCCCGCCATGCTCGTGCTCGCCGCCGCCATCGCCTGGCAGGCCGGCGCCAACACCGCGTCCCAGCGACCGCCCGCCCAGCCCACGGCCGTGGCGACCATCGACATCGTCAAGATCTTCGAGCAGCTCAACGAACGGACCGTGCTGGAGAACCAGCTCGACGAGCGCCGCAAGGCCCGCCAGTCCCAGCTCGAGGAGGTCAACCGCCAGATCCGCGCCATCCAGGAGGACCTGGAAACGACCCTCAAGCCCGGCACCGACGCCTACAAGGAGCGCGTCCGCGAGTTCATGGAACAGCGGGCCGTCGCCGAGGCCCGGCGCACCGCCCTCGAGCAGATCATCTCGATCGACCGCGGCGCGGTGCGGCGTCAGCTCTACGAGAAGATGCGCGAGGCCGTCACCAAGATCGCCGACCGCGACAGCATCGACATCGTGCTCTTCGACGACTCGGGCTTCGAGGTGCCCAGCAACGCGTCCGACAACGACGTGTTCCGCGCCATCGTCACCAAGGGTGTGATCTACACCCACCCCACGGTCGACCTGACCCAGCGCGTCATCACCCTGATGAACAACGAGTACACCGCGCCCTGACCCGGCAGCCCGCCTCACCACCCCCGTCCCCATGACCACCGCCGCCAGAGCACGCGCTACCGACCTGCGGATCACCGCCGGCGAGGTGGCCGCGCTCGTCGGGGGCCGGCTCGAAGGCCCGGCGGACCTGCCGATCACGGGCATCGCCGCCATCGAGTCGGGCGGGCGCGGAGACCTGACCTTCGTGCGGACGCAGTCCTTCGCCAAGCTCTGGCAGGACAGCGCCTGCTCGGCCGTGCTCGTCACCGAGGGCATCGGCCTGCCGGACCGGGCAACGGACGCGGGCGACCGGGCCGTGATCACCGTGCCCAACGCCGACACCGCGTTCGCCGCGGTGCTGGCCCGCATGGACCCGGGCACCCACACACCGCCGGCGGGCGTGCACCCGTCCGCCAGCGTGGACCCGACCGCCCGCGTCGCGTCGTCGGCCGCCGTCGGGCCAAGCTGCACCATCGGGCCCGACGCCGTGGTGGGCGAGCACGCCGTGCTCATCGCGGGCGTGTTCGTCGGAGCCGGGGCCGTGGTGGGCGAGCGCACCGTCCTGCACCCGGGCGTGGTCATCGGCGACCGCTGCACCATCGGGCGCGCGTGCATCGTCCATCCCAACGCCGTGATCGGCGCCGAGGGCTTCGGGTACATCCCCGCCGGCGACCACGGCCCCACCGTCAAGATCCCCCAGATCGGCACCGTGTGCGTCGGCGACGACTGCGAGATCGGCGCGGGCACCACCATCGACCGCGCCAAGTTCGGCGTCACGAGCGTCGGGCAGCGCGTCAAGATCGACAACCTCGTGCACATCGCCCACAACTGCACCGTGGGCGACGACAGCATCCTCTGCGGCCGGACCACCCTGGGCGGGTCGGCCTCTATCGGCAAGCGCGCCCTCATCGGCGGCGCGGTCACGATCGCGGACCAGGCCGTCGTGGGCGACTTCGCCAAGATCGTCGGCGGCGCGATCGTGATGGACTCGGTGCCCGCCAACGAGACCTACGCCGGCATCCCCGCCATGCCCGCCCGCACCGCCATGGCCAACCACGCCGCGATGCGCTCCCTGGCCGAGTTCATGCGCCGGGTCGAGAAGACCCTGGCCCGCCTGACCCCCAAGGACGAGGCCCGGCAGGACACGGCGCCCGCCGCACGCGAGACCACCTGATGCCGGCCTTTTCCCGGCGAACCCTCCGGGGCCCCGCCGTGGTCCGAGGACCCGCGCTGTTCACCGGCGCCGACGCCGTCCTGACCATCCTGCCGGCCCCGCCCGGCACGGGCCTGCGGATCCGTACCGCCGGACAGGACGCCCCCGCCACCATCGCGCAGCTCTCCGACCGGCCGGTCCACCCCGTGTTCGCGCAGGCCAGGCCGCGCTGCACCAGCCTGGACGCCGGCGACCGCACCGTGGCCACCGTCGAGCACGCCCTCTCGGCCCTCGCCGGGCTCGGCGTGACCGACGCCGTCCTCGTCTGCGACGGGCCCGAGATGCCCATCGCCGACGGGTCCGCCGCGCCGTTCGTCGCGGCCATTCTCCGCGCCGGCCTGTCCGAGAGCGGCCAGACCGTCGAGCCGATCATCCTGAGCCGCCCCATCACCATCACCGACGCCGACGCGACCATCACCGCCGAGCCGTGCGACGTGATCGATTACGCCTACGAGCTCGACTACGGCCCCGGCTCGCCGATCCCCTCCGGGGCGGCCCGCTGGCAAGGCGATCCGGACGACTACCGCGCCGGCATCGCGCCCGCGCGCACCTTCTCGACCCTCGATGAGGCCGACCAGATGAAGGCCTTGGGCCTGTTCGCCCGGTTCACGCCCGCCGATCTGCTGGTCATCGGCCCCGAAGGACCGGTGGACAACGCCTGGCGCTTCCCCGACGAGTGCGCCCGCCACAAACTGCTCGACCTGATCGGCGATCTGGCCCTGCTCGGGCGTCCGCTGCGGGCCCGCGTTCGGGCGCACAGGTCCGGCCACGCCCACACCCACCGGCTGAGCCGCGCGATCCTCGAGCAGCTCGACGCCTGATCCGTCCCGCACGCCGGCGATCGGTCAGCCCAGGATCGAGAGCCCGATGACCATCGCCACCAGCATGGTGAAGTTGTGCAGGAAGTGGGCCGTCATCGGCGCGATGATCGAGCCGCGCCACTCCCGCATGAACGCGAAGACTGTTCCCAGCACGATCAGCGGCGTGACCATCAGCGGGCCGTAGGAGTGCAGGAACGCGAACAGCGCCGCCGTGCCCAGCGCCGCCATGAGCCAGCCCGTCCGCGCGCGGAAGTGCCGGTACAGGGCGCCGCGGAAGATCAGCTCCTCCGTGATCGGGGCCCACACCGTGGCCAGCAGAAAGATCAGCACCAGCAGCAGCGGGTCGGCTGATCCGACCAGGTCCACGATCGGGTTGCTCGGTGCCGCGGGATCGCCCCCCATGCCCATCTTCCGGCGCAACCAGTTCCACGCGGTCATCAGGACAACCGTCATGACCACGCCGCCGATGTACAAGGGGATGCCCGCCAGGTACACCAGCACGCCGCAGCCCATCTCGCGCAGCACGCCCTCGCCCCGGGTCAGCCCCACGGCCTGGCGCCAGTTGTACATGCTCATGCCCCGCGCCAGCGGCCAGAGCACCAGCAGCATCAGCATCCACTGCAACCCCAGCTGCGCGAAGCCGAACCAGGCCATCGTCGCGTCGCTCGCGTGGGCCTCGACGACGGTCGCGCCGATCGCCATCAGCGCGAACGCGCCGACGAACAGGGCGTAGGTCTCGAGCATGACGGAGCCGCCCGGCTCGGGTCGCGGGCACTTCATGGCCGTCCGCCGGTCGAAGTACCAGATCATCCCCCACACCAGGACGCCCGTCCCCGCCAGCAGACCGAAGCCCACCACGCAGAGGATGCCAAGCCCGAAGAAGACCAGCGGCCAAGGGCCCCCGATGATCGCCTCGCGCTCCGCGTCGGGCCGGCCCTTGCTGAGCGCGAAGGCGCCGATGTCGCCGTAGCGGGCCGCGAGCTGGTCCCGCATCGCCAAGTCCAGCGTATCGGGCCCGTTGGTGTAGATCGCCTCGACCGCGTCCAGCTCGGCGCCGACCATCGTGCGGTCGGCCAGACCGACCGCGACGCCCGCGTCATCGGGTGTTCCGATTTCGTCGGCGACCTCCTCGGCCAGCGCTTCGCGCTGCTCGGCGAACCACGCGGCCCGGTCGTCGTCGCTGAGATACTCCGCCGCGACCACGCCGATGCGGACGCGGTCGGCGTCGGACGCCCGCAGGTCCTCGAGGCTCTCGACCAGCGTGGCGCCGGCGTTCGGGTCCTGGGCCATGATGCCACGGACGCGGAGGAAGGCCTTCGCCATCGGGTCGGCCATGCCGCCGGGCGCGGGCTCGTCGGCCGCCTGGGCCGTCGGGGGCGGCGGGGGCGGGGCGTTGACCAGCGCCTGCTGGCGCTCGTGCCCGAGGTTCTGCCACAGGATGGCCACGCCCGCCAGCACCACCGCCAGCAGCAGGGCCAGGCTGCGCGACCCCGGGGTGCCGGGGTCCGGCCCGACGATGGGGTTGCCCCGGGGGGTGTAGCGGCGGCGGGTGTGCATGGTCATCGAATCCACCAGCGGGCCGGGCCCGGGGCCCCGGCGGGGTGCGTGGGCTGGGTTCGGGCCGGCGGGGTCGGTGGGTCGGTCGGGGTCCATCGCCCTGATCATCGGCCCCCCGGACCGTCCCGCCCACTGCGATTGCCCCGGCCCGGCCCAGAAAAGCCCCGATCGTCCGCGGGTCGGACGGGGTCGGGCGGCAGAGCGGTGGGCGGGGGCCGGGATGGTTGGTGTCAATTTGACCCCCCTGTCCTGCGGCCTATCGTCTTGGCCCTGCCCGGGCCGCGTGCCCGGGACTCGGAACCGACAATCCTGCCGATTCCCGCGCGACGCGACGATCGGCCCGCCCCGCCCGGCAGGCGGCGTATCAACCCTCGATTGGGCGTGGTCGCTTCGGCGTCACCCGTCCCGCACCAAGGAGCGTGCCATGTCGATGAAGAAGACCCGTGTGCATCTTCGCCGCCAGACCTGGGTGGCCAAGAACGGCGAAGTGGCCAAGGGCTGGCACCAGGTGGACGCCACCGACGTCTCGCTGGGCCGCCTGGCCGCGGAAGTCGCCACCGTCCTGATGGGCAAGCACCGCCCCGAGTACACCCCCCACGTCGACACCGGCGAGTTCGTGATCGTCACGAACGCGGCCAAGGTCGGCCTGACGGGGCGCAAGGGCGAGCAGAAGCTGCGCCTGCGGTACTCCGGCTACCCCGGCGGCCTCAAGGCCGAGACCTACGACATGGTCCGCGAGCGGGCTCCCGAGAAGCTGATCAACGACGCCGTGCGTCGCATGCTTCCCAAGAACCGTCTGGGCCGCCAGATGCTGACCAAGCTCAAGGTCTACCCCGGCACCGACCACCCCCACAAGGGCGTCAACGCCACCGAACTGAAGGTCTGACGAACGAAACCCACGCGTTCCAAAGCCTCCCGGGGTGTGCCCGGGACGGTGGATGCGGGACGCGATCAACGAGGAACACACGAAGATGGCATTTGAGACCACGATCATGAACCCGGAGATGGCCGGCCAGCTGCTGGTCCCCGAGGCCGGCCCCGCCCAGCAGGAGCACAAGCTGCCCGACCCCGTGCCGGCCGACAAGCACGGCTGGTGGTGGGGCACCGGCCGGCGCAAGTCCGCTGTGGCCCGCGTCCGCCTGCGTCCGGCCAAGAACTCCGGCCAGGGCACGATCCAGGTCCAGGTCAGCCGCCAGAAGTTCAAGCCGATCAACGAGTACTTCAGCGAGATGCGCGACCAGAACGACGCGCTGGCCCCGCTCCGCCTGACCGACACCGACGGCAAGCTGGACATCGTGGTCCGCACCCACGGCGGCGGCATCATGGGCCAGGCCCAGGCCATCCGCCTCGGCGTCGCCCGCGCCCTCGTCGGCTACGACCCCAACTTCGAGCCCGCCCTCCGCGACGCCGGCTTCCTGACCCGCGACGCCCGCAAGGTCGAGCGTAAGAAGTACGGCCAGCCCGGCGCCCGCGCCCGCTTCCAGTTCTCCAAGCGCTGATCGATCCCGATCCGATTCGCCGCTTGCGGCTTTCATCCAGCGAATCCGCTCACGGCCCGGACCTCGTCCGGGCCGTGTTTCTATTGTTGGGCCGTGGCCCGCCCGCTCCCATCCGATCTCGCCGACTGGTGGACGCGCCGCGCGACGCCGGTGCTGCTGGGCGCCATCGGGCTGTCCGTGGTTGTGTGGGTGCTGGGCATGGTGCTTCTGACGCGTCTGGACAACACCCCGGCGTGGTGGCCGGGGGTGGACCCCGGCTCGCCCGAGGTGATCGCCGAGGCGGAGAAGCTTGAGCGGGCCTTCGCCAACCAGGTCTCGCTGGTGCGCGAGCCGACGGACGCGGAGGGCGCGGACTGGCGGGTGCGGATCAGCCAGAAGAGCGCCAACGCGTGGCTGGCCGTGCGCCTGCGCTCGTGGGTCGAGAGCGAGGGCGGGCGGTGGCCCTCGGACATCGAGTCGGTGCGGGTGGGGTTCGTGGGCCGGAAGGTGACGCTGGGGGCGCGGGTTGCAGGTGCGGCCGGCTCGTCGGTGCTGTGGGTGACGCTGACCCCCGAGGTGCGTCAGGACGGCTCGGTGTGGCTGCGGGCGCACGGGGCGCGGGTGGGGGGCGTGCCGGTGCCGGGGTCCTGGGTGCTGTCGGGGCTGGAGCGGGAGGTCGAGAAGCACGCGCCGGGCGCGACCGAGTCGGTGTCGCTGCGGGCGGTGCTGGCGGGTGAGGCGCCGCTGATGGTCGAGCCGGTGGTGCGTCTGCCCGACGGGCGCCGGGTGCGGATCGTCGAGCTGGCCGCGGGGGCGGACGGGGTGGCGATGTCGATGCGGACCGAGACCGGGCGCTGAGGCGGCGGTCGTCGCCGGCGGCGGCCCGTCGCGCGGCGTGCCGGGCGGGTCAGGGTTTCTTGATGGGCTTGCCGGTGTCGATGTCCTGGCCGCGGAGGTGGCGGGTCATGTCGCGGAGCATGCGCCCGCCGCGGGCGGTCTGGTGGGGGCTGGAGCGGCTGCCGAGGGTTCGGTTCATGATGCCGAAGAAGCGTCCCGCGTCCTCGGCGCCGAACTCGCCGTTCTCGACGGCCCGCATGTCACGCTGCGCCTGCGCCTGGGCCTCTTCGACGCGATCTTCGTCGGTCGCGTCGTTCTCCTGCCCGGCCATCTGCTCGAAGAGCTTCATCATCTCGACCATCGACCGCTCGATCTGGGCGACACGCTCCTGCTTGGGGGCGCCGGGGTCGTAGGCGACCGCCTGCTCGTCGATCATGTCCACGAACAGCTGGGAGGCGTTGTCGAGCAGTTGCTCGCGGGCCTCGCCCGAGATGGTCGATGCGAACGCGGCCAGCAGCACCGAGTCGGACGAGCCCATCGAACCGACGCGCTGGACCAGTTGTCCGATCAGGTCGGCCCGTTCGCGGACGGAGAGCCGGTTGAAGTCGTCGGTGAGCAGCGTGTACTGGAACAGGGCGTCGATGCGGTCACTCGAGTAGTCGGGGCGGGCCGGGCCGACCAGCGTGGCGACGCCGACGATGGTGCCCGCCAGCGCGAGCATGCCGGCGGACGAGCCGAGCAGCAGGCGGACGCGGGGGTCGCGCAGCGCGGCCCGGCCGTGGGTGCGCAGCCAGGGGATGGTCTTGGGGCGCAGGGGCTTGCCACCGGGCGTGCCGCGGGAACCGGGGCGTGCGGGCGCCGGGTCGTTCAGGCCTTCGAGGAGCGAGGGTTGGTTGGGCATGGGGGGCTCCTGGGTGGGCGGGCGTCAGTTGCCCAATCCCGCGTAACGGGCGGCCTGTGTGATGATGTCGGCGAAGACGTCGTCCTCGACGCCGCCGACGAGCCAGTCGGCGCGTCCGTCCATGTACGAGGCCAGGCGGGGCGAGCCGTTGCCGCGTTCGTGCCAGTCGTCGGCGTCGTAGAGCACGGGCAGGTCGATCTTGCGCTTGCGCGAATCGACGAAGTCGTTCCAGACGCGGGTGACGGGGCGGGACAGCTCGCCGGCCGAGGCCGCGCCGGTGAACTCGAGCACGAGCATCGCCAGCCCGGGCAGGTAGGCGTAGGAGGTGCCGAAGGACTCGTTGACGGCCTGGCCGCCGGAATCGACGTCATCGGAGTAGCGGTCCTGCGGGCAGCGGTAGGGGAACTCGACGAGCCAGCGCCGGTCCTCGGTCGGGCGCGGGTCGTCGGGGTCGCGGCGCGGGAGCGGCGCGTCGATGTAGCCGCCGAGGATGCCGAGCAGGGACGGGTCGTTGGCGTTGACGAAATCGCCGTCGATGGTGTCGCCGGGATCGACGATGGGGAGGACCTCGGGCAGCAGGCCCCTGGACTCCTGGTCGAGGTACATCTGCAGGCCCATCTGCATCGAGCGGAGGTTGGCCAGGCACTGGACGCGCTTGGCCGAGTCCCGGGCGGCCCCGATCGACGGCAGGATGATCGAGATCAGGATCGCGATGATCGCGATGACCACCAGCAGCTCGATGAGCGTGAAGGCCCCGGGTTGCCGGCGGCGCGGCGGGCCCGGTTGGGGACGGCGGGATGGGTGTGGAGCGGGTCTGTGCATGGGCGGCCTGGTGGGTTGTACCGGCAAGACCCCGGTCGGGGTTTCATCCCCGACCGGGATGGGTTCAGATGGGTGATCGGAGCATCGGGCCCGGTTTCGTGACCTCATCGACGATTCGGCGGGCCGTGGGGGTCTGGATGCTGCGGATGGCGTCCGCGTGGCGTTCGAAAGCGGCCCGGAAGTCGGGGTCCCGCAGCGCGTTCTGGATCGACGCGGCGATGGATCCGGCCCCTTTTCGCACCTGGCGGGCCCGCAGGAGGGTCGCGACGAGGGCGGCCGCGAGCAACGTCGGGCCCTGTGCGGGGGGCGGCAGCAGCGGCGTCAGCACCCCCACGCCCTGGGTGAGCGCGTCCGTGGGACGGCCTATCTCGGCCAGTACGCGGTCGGCTTGGAGCACGGCGGCGTCCAGCGCGGCCGCCCGGGCCCGGGCCAGACCGATGGCCGCGTCGAGGTCGGGCGCGGACGGTGCGTCGGGCGGAAGGTCCGCCCGGGCCTGCTCCAGACCGGCCAGCTCGCCCGCGAGCCGGTCGCGGGCCCGGGCCGCGTCCTCCCGCAGGGCCGTGGCGGCGGCCACCGTCTGCGGGATGTCGGCGCAGCCCGACGGAACGGAAACGATCGCAATCGCGATCACGACAAGGCAGAACACGCGGAGCATGGGCTCCCCCTCCTGACACGCCCGGTGTGGGTCGGCCGACGGACGGGCGCGTCGATGCCCGCCGGACGGCGGGGCTCGGGGGAGCGGGAAGCCGAGTGTACCGGGGTCGGCGCGAAGCTCAATCGCGAATGCGCGCAGTTCCACGAAACAGCGCACCGGGGCGCACATCGGCGGCGGATTCGGGCTGGTTCAGTCCGCCGCGGGCGTTCCCGGACCGGTGAGGCGCTTGAGCGCTCTGTTGGCCATCGCGCCGATCACGCCGAGCACCGCGAAAGTAAGCACGATGCCGCCGACGATCATCCAGCGGGGCTTTTCGACGTTGGACCAGTCGGTGATCTGGCTGCCGATGAGCACGGCGGCGAAGGTGCGCGGGGCCATGCCGACCAGCGTTCCGATGATGTACACCCGCTTCTTCACGCCCGAGGCGCACAGGATGAGGTTCATCAGCGCGAAGGGCGAGTTGGGGGGGATGCGGACCAGCGTGACGATGAGCAGGGCTTTCCAGAAGCCCGATTCGATGAGCGCGTCGCGCACCACGCGGGCCTTGACGTTGCGGTGGATCTCCCGCTCGGCCCGCTCGCGGGCGAACCGGCCTGCGATGAAGAAGCCGACGATCGACGCGCCGCCGAAGCCGATCCACGCGGCCGCGAAGCCAACGGGCACGCCGAAGGCGTAGCCGGCGAGGATCGCCTGCGAATAGGTCGGCAGGAAGCCGCAGCCGGCGCTGACGATGAAGATGAGCACATAGGTGGCCACGCCGAGCGCCTCGCGCATGGGGCCGGCCTCGGCCTCCCCGCGGAGGAAGGTGGAGATCGGCTCCATGTTGAAGAGCACGAGGAACCCGCCCAGGGCGGGGAGCACGGCCCAGGCCACGCCCAGCGCCGCGGCCGGGCCCAGGCGTCCGAAGATCGCGCCCAGCGAGTTGTCGGCCGATCCGGGCAGCTCGGCGGGAGGGGTCGGCTCGGGGGGTGCGGGGTCGGGGGGTAGGGAGGATTCCATGGGGCGATCGTACGGGTGACTCAGGCCCGCGGCGCGAACCCTTTGGCCAGGCGCAGCGACACACCGACCAGGGCGATGAGCACCGGGACCTCGACCAGCGGGCCGACGACCGTGGCGAAGGCCACGCCCGAGCCGATCCCGAAGACGGCGATGGCCACGGCGATCGCCAGCTCGAAGTTGTTGCCCGAGGCGGTGAAGGCCAGCGTGGCCGCCCGCTCGTAGTCCGCTCCAACCGCTTTGGCCATGAAGAAACTGACGAAGAACATGACGACGAAATAGATCGCCAGCGGCACGGCGATCCGCAGGATGTCGAGCGGGAGTCCGACGATGCGCTCGCCCTGCAGGCTGAACATCGCCACGATCGTCAGGAGCAGGGCGACGAGCGTGATCGGCGCGATCCGCGGCAGGAACACACCGGTATACCACGCGTCGCCCTTGATCGGGCGGAGCACGAACCGCGTGATCATGCCCGCGAAGAAGGGGATGCCCAGGTAGATCATGACGCTGGTGAACACTTCGCCGATGGACACGTCGACCACCGCACCCTCCACCCCGAGCAGCGGCGGCAGGAAGGTGATGAACAGCCACGCGTAGACGCCGAAGAAGAGCACCTGGAAGATCGAGTTGAACGCCACGAGCCCGGCCGCGTAATCGCTGCTGCCCCTGGCCAGGTCGTTCCACACCAGCACCATGGCGATGCACCGGGCCAGGCCGACGAGGATCAGGCCGGTCATGTACTCGGGGTGGTCGCGCAGGAACAGCACGGCGAGCACGAACATCAGCGCCGGGCCGACGACCCAGTTCTGTATCAGCGACAGGGCGAGGACTTTGCGGTCTTTGAAGACCTCGGGCAGCTTCTCGTATCGCACCTTGGCCAGGGGCGGGTACATCATCAGGATCAGGCCGACGGCGATGGGGATGTTGGTGGTGCCCACCGACATCGAGTCAAGTGCATCGGATGCGCCGGGGACGAGCTTGCCGATCGCCACACCCAGGGCCATGGCCGCGAAGATCCAGACGGTGAGATAGCGGTCGAGGAAGCCGAGGCGCCTGGGCGTGACGCAGGCGGGCTCGGCGTTCTCGCTTGAAGCGTTCACCACAGAGGGCACAGAGGCCACAGAGGACGAGCGTTTTGGTTCCGGATGATCCACGCCTTGTCTCTCCCTCTGTGCCGCTCTGTGTTCTCTGTGCCCTCTGTGGTTGATCCCGCCGTCACGGCTTGAGGGCGGCGATGTCCAGGCTGGTGACGAAGTCGCTGGGCTTCGTGCCCGCGGGCAGGGCGTCGGCGATCTTGCGGTAGAGCGGGTCCTGCCAGGTGCTCATCGAGTCGATGTAGCCGGGCTTGGGCTTAAGCGTGATCGCGGCCAGACCGGCGTCGAGCATCTGGCGCTCGGTCTCCTCGACCAGCACCGCGCCGGCGACGCAGCCGACGAGGGCCTCGAGGTCGGACGCGACGGACTCGGGCAGCGGACGCAGCAGGGCCAGGTCGCTCACCGCGACCCGTCCGCCGGGCTTGAGGACGCGGGCGATCTCCTTCCAGACTTGCGCCTTGTCGGGCGAGAGGTTGAGCACGCAGTTGGAGAGGACGACATCCACACTCGCGTCGGGCACCGGCAGGTGCTCGATCTCGCCGAGGCGGAACTCGACGTTCTGCATCTTGGTCTGATCGGCGTAGGCCCGGGTATTCGCACGGGCCTTGGTGATCATGTCGGGCGTCATGTCGACACCGATGACGCGCCCGCTGGCGCCGACCTTCTTGCCGGCGATGAAGCAGTCAAAGCCGCCGCCGGAGCCGAGGTCCAGCACGGTTTCGCCCGGGCGGAGGGCGGCCAGCGCGGTGGGATTGCCGCAGGAGAGGCCCATGTTGGCCGACTCGGGCGTGGCGGCGAGATCGTCGTCGCTGTAACCGATGGCGGCGGCGAGCTGGTCGGGCGTGAAGGCGGTCGGGCCGCAGCACATGCCGCCGGCTTCGCCGGAAGATGGCGTGCAGCAGCCGGATGCGGGCTTCTCGCTCTGGGCCGCGGTCCAGGATCCGGCCCGGGCGATGGTGCTGTAGCCGGCCCGGACGCTGCTCCGCACGCGGTCCTGATCGGTCTGGTCGAGCGCGGCCTGGGCGACGCTGGACTTGGACGACCCGCCGCAGCAGGTCGGGGCGCAGCAGGCGCCGGTGCTTGCGTTGGTGTCGTTCTTGTGGGTGGTCTTCTGGTCGCTTGCGTACATGGCGGGGTCCTTTCGTGTCGGCCGCGCGTCCTGCAACGCGTCGGGCAGTGTTTCGATGAACGCTCTGATCTGGTCACGCACACGCCGGTAATGCGGCATGGCTTCCTGGTCGCTCGCGGCGTCTTTCGCCAGGCGGGGCGGATCGTCGAAGCCGGCGTGGACGACCGTCGCCCGGCCCGGGAACACCGGGCAGGACTCGTTGGCCGCGTCGCAGACGGTGACGACGAAGTCGAAGGTGACGTGCGAAAGCTCGTCGGGGTGCTTGCTGTGGTGGCTGGTGATGTCCACGCCGGCCTCGCGCATCGCCTCGACGGCCAGCCGGTTCATGCCGTGGGGGCTGATTCCGGCGGAGTGCGCCTCGATCCGGTCGGCCCGGAGGGCCTTGGCCCAGCCCTCGGCCATCTGGCTGCGGCAGGAGTTGCCGGTGCACAGGAACAGGACCTTGATCCGCTCAGCAGCAGCCATCCAGGCCTCCCTCGCAAGCGGCCGCCGGGGCGCAGGCGTCGATGGCGTCGGCCAAAGCCCGCAACGTGGCGCTCAGGTCGGTGTAGCGGACGCTGTACCGCACCACCCGCCCGTCCCGCTCGCTGGTCAGCACGCCGGCCTTTTCCAGCGTGGCCAGGTGGCGGGAAACGACCGAGGTGTCGACCGAGCAGCACGCGGCGACCTCGGACACTGAGCAGCCCCGCCCGCACTTGGCGATGCAGGCGACCAGCCCGGCCCGGGTGGCGTCGCACAGGGCCTTGAACAGCTCGGGGTCGAGGAGGCGGTCGATCGGCCCGACGCAGCAGGCCGCGTCGGCCGGGGTGAGGGGTCGGGATGGCGTTGGTTGCATCATGACACAACTATTGCATGACAATGCAAGAGTGTCAAGCGATCGTTTCGCACAAATCTGGTTCGGGCTTCGGTTGGGGTGTTTGGTGCACACGGTCACTGGAAATCCGAAGGATGACCGGGGACAATGACCCCCCGGTTGGCCGTTGCCGCCGGCTCACCCTCACACAGGACCCATCGAAAACCCATGAGTGCCATCACGACACCAACTGATTTGAAATCGGATGTCAAAGTATCGGCCGCCAAACTCGCGCGCTGGTTCTATCCCGCGACCGGCGTGGCCATGCTGCTGCTCACGCTCGTCGGCTTCAACCTCTTCTACTTCCGCGGCCAGTCGTACCCGGGGCGCCCGATCCCCGAGCCCATCCGCGCGCTCGTCATCACGCACGGCGTGGTGATGATGGCCTGGATCCTGCTCTACCTCGTCCAGCCGATGCTGGTGGCGATCAAGAAGCGCAAGCTGCACATGGCCGTCGGGCGCGTGGGCGCGCTCGTCGCGGTCGGCGTGCTGGTCTCCGGCGTGATGCTGTCGATCCGCTCGGCCGCCATCAGCCCGCCGGACATGGTCATCTGGGGCATGACGCCGAAGCCGTTCATGGCCGTGCCGTTCATCTCGGTGCTGATCTTCGCGTCGTTCGTCGGCGTGGGCGTGTGGAAGCGTCGGCGTCCGGACGTGCACCGGGCGGCGATGTTCTTGGCGACGCTCTCGGCGATCTCGGCCGCGGTCAGCCGCATCGACGCGCTCAACGCGTTGTATCTGGGCACGGTCTGGGAGCGCCTGCTCGGGCCGTTCTTCGTCTCGCTGGTGATCGGCGGCGTGCTGGTAACGCTGCGGTGCGTCCTGGCCCGGCGCGTCGAGCGCCCGCTGGTGCTCGGCTACGGGCTGCTGGTGCTGCTGAGCCTGGGCATCGTCGCGGTGGCGCGGACGGACGTGTGGGACGCGTTCGCGTCGTGGGCGATCTCGTGAGCCGGCTCAGTCGTCCACGCCGAGGTCGCGCTTGGTGAACAGGGCCTCGAAGCGGATGCCGGCCTTCTCGATGTTCTCCCGGGCGCCCTCGAGGCGGTCGATGGTGCAGACGATGGCGACGACCTCGGCGCCCGCGTCCGTGAGCACCCCCACCGCCTCGAGGGCCTGGCCCCCGGTGGTGGCCACGTCCTCGAGGAAGACGACCTTGTCGCCCTGCTCGACGACGCCCTCGAGCTGCTTGGCGGTGCCGTAGTCCTTCTTGGCGTTGCGGACGAACAGGGTGGGGTGGCCGGTTTTCAGGCAGGCGGCGGCGACGAGGGGGATGCCCCCGAGTTCGGCCCCGGCCAGCCGGTCCACCCCGCCGCAGTCCGCGGCGATCGCCGCGATCCGCTCGGCGAACAGGCCGGCCAGGGGCCCGAGCACCTCGGGACGGGTCGAGAAGCGGTACTTGTCCAGGTAGTACGAGCTGGTCCGGCCCGACCGGAGGGTGAAGGTGCCCCGCAGCAGGGAGGCGTCGGCGATGGCACGGGCGAGGTCTTCTCGGACGTTGGTGGGGGCGGTCATGGCCAACCGTAGGTGAATTCGGGCCCGCCGGGAGGAATCTGGGTCGGTCGTGGGATTTCTGGAAACCGTGCGCCCGGCTCGGGCATATGAGGGGGTGTGCCCGACGCCCCGGTGGGCGGCGGCGTTGGACCCGGCGTCGCAACTGTCCGATGGAGGATGGGCCTTCCCGAAGGCGGGAACTAGGATTTGACAGACGCCGACTCCGTTCGGTCGGACGCTTGGCCCGGCCGATGGGCTCAACCTTGGAGGATGACATGCAGAGCCTGAAGATTCCGTGCCTGATGCTTGTGGTGGGCCTGGCCGGTTCGGTCGCGAGCGGGCAGGTGGTCCCGCCGCCGCCGGCGGAAGAGCCCAAGCAGCCCGAGTACACGCCGCAGCCGACCGAGCCGGCGGAGCCCGCGGCCCGCCCGGCCGCGCAGCCGCGCCCCGCGGTCAACGCCGGCGCGGCCAAGCGCCTGGACACGCTCCCGACCAACATCCCTTACCCCAAGCTGGCGCAGCGGGGTGAGGACGGCAAGATCATGCGGCTCAAGGACCTGCCCGACGTGCTGGCCCTGCGGGCCAATCCCACCGTGGGACCCAAGTCCGTCGACGCGATCATGCCGGTGATCTTCGGACGCCGCGCCCGGTTCGAGATGCTGGTGATCGACAACCTCGATCTGCTCTGGAACCTCAAGGACGGCGCGATCGAGACGCTGGACATGAACGACCTGAACGAGCTGTCCCGCGTGGCCGAGATGATCAAGCCGCTCGTGGGCAAGACCACGCTCTCCGAGGAGCTGCTCAACCGCGGCATCCTCACCCGCGTGCAGGGCGGCATGAACGAGTACATCGTCCGCGAGTACAAGACCGCCATCTCGGAGGAGATCCAGGCCCAGGAGGGCGTGGACGGGATGATGGAGTTCATGCGGTTCATCCTGCGTGACTCGATCCAGGAGGCGGAGATCGCCTACTACGGGCTGCTCGCCGAGCTGCGCGTCAAGATCCCCTCGCAGGCCGAGGCCCTGGGCATCACCGGGACGGAGCTGGAAGCGGTCGGTGGCGACCTGGCCGACGACGGCGACGAGCGCGACGCCCAGATCGCCGAAGTCGACCGGGCCCTGCGGACGCTCGGCGTCGACGAGGCCATCCGCGTGCTCAACGCGATGCGCGAGGGCCGGCCCAACGAGAACGTCTCACCCACCGTCGTCCGCATCGACGTTATGCACGACCGCAAGAGCGACCAGTCCGACGGAAAGCTCGGGTTCAAGGCCATCGTGAACCCCACGCCCCCCGGCCAGAAGCCCAAGGAAGGCGAGAACAAGCCCGTCAAGGACTGATCCGCGCCGGCACCGGACACAAGAACGCCCGGGCTCCGGCCCGGGCGTTTTTCGTTGGAGCGGCGGCCCGCGATCAGCCGCGGTCGAGCGGGCGGACGAACGGGAAGGGGATGACCTCGCGGATGGTCTCCTTGCCGGCCATGAGCATGACCAGCCGGTCGATGCCCAGGCCCATGCCCCCCGCGGGGGGCATGCCGACCTTGAGCGCGTCGATGAAGTCCTGGTCGAAGGTGCGGAAGGTCGATTCCTCGTCGTCGATGCCGGCGAGCTGCTCGCGGAACTTGGCTTCCTGCACGTCGGGATCGTTCAGCTCGGTGTAGTGCGGGCCGACCTCCATGCCGGCGACGAACAGGTCCGAGCGGTCGGCGAAGCGGGGATCGTCCGGGCAGGGCCTGGTCAGCGGCGACAGGGCCGCGGGGTAGCGCATCACCCAGCTCGGGCGGGCGGGGTTGAGCGTCGGCTCGGCGACCTCCTCGAACAGCTCGTTGGCGATCAGCAGCGGGTCGAGCGCGACGTTGCCCTTGGCCTTCGTCTGCAGGCCGTGCTTGACGGCCTCGGCCCGGACCTTGTCGGCGTCGTCCATCGGGAACCCGAGCGTCCGCTCGAACAGCTCGGTGTAGGTGATCCGCTCGAAGGGCTGGGCGTAGTCGATCACCAGGTCGCCGAAGGGGATGGCCAGGCCCTCGAGCCCGCGCGCCTGCGCGGCCACCCGGGCGGATTCGCGCACGATGGCCTCGGTGACGTCCATGACCGAGTGCACGTCGCCGTAGGCCTCGTAGAGCTCGATGGCGGTGAACTCGGGGTTGTGTCGCTTGTCGACGCCCTCGTTGCGGAAGTTGCGGTTGATCTCGTAGACCTTGGGCATGCCCCCGACCAGGAGCCGCTTGAGGTACAGCTCGGGCGCGATGCGCAGGGACAGGTCGATGTCCAGCGCGTTGAGGTGGGTCAGGAAGGGCCGGGCCGCCGCGCCGCCGGCCTGGGGCTGGAGCATGGGGGTTTCGACCTCGACGAACCCGCGGGCGTCGAGCAGCCGGCGGATCGCGGCGATGATGCGCGAGCGCAGCAGCAGCGTGCGGGTGGTCTCGGGGTTGGACCACATGTCGATGTACCGGCGCCGGGCGCGGGTCTCGGGGTCGGTCAGGCCGGCGTGCTTCTCGGGCGGGGGCATCAGGCACTTGGACGCCGGGCGGACCGTCGAGGCCCAGCAGGTGATCTCGCCGGTGCGGGTCTTCATCAGCGGGCCCTCGACCACGATCAGGTCGCCCAGGTCGGACTGCTCGGCGGCGCTGAAACCGATCTCGTCGCAGTCGCGCTTCGAGACCGCGACCTGGAACGACTCGTCGGTGTGGTCGCGCAGGTTCAGCCAGATGAGCTTGCCCGTGGGGCGGCGCAGCACCACCCGCCCGGCGACGCGGACGGCCGGGCGACGGTCCTCGAAACCCTCGTTCTTGGCGTTGGCCTGGTGGTCGGCGTCGGCGCCCTCGTCGTAGGCGGCGCGGGCGTCCGCGAGGGTCGTCAGCCCGTCCTCCCGCTGGCCGTAGGGGCTCAGCCCGAGCGCGGCCGCCGCGTCGCGTTTGGCCCGGCGCTGGAGTTCCAACTGGTGGAGGTCCTGCGGCTCGTGCTGGTCGGTGGTGGTCGGTTCGCTCACGCGACGATCGTATCCACCGCGGGGCGGGCTCAGAGCGCCGAGATCCGCATCTCGACCTTGGCGGTGCGCTTGATGTCGCACAGGGGGCGCGACGCGTCGCGCTCAGAGATCACGTCCATCAGGGTGATGCCCCCGAAGGTGTCCATGGTCTGCTTGGCGGCCATGTCCAGGCGCCGGTGCAGCGGGCAGAGTTTGCCGGAGTGGTTGGTCAGGCCCAGCGGGCACTCGGTGATCCGCTCGACGGGGCTGATGGCGTTGATCACGTCCAGGAGGCTGATCTTGTCGGCCGGACGCCCGAGGCGATACCCGCCGCCGACGCCCCGACGCCCGACGATCAGGTCGGCCTGGGCGAGCGACTGGAGAACCTTGGCCAGGTAGTTCGACGGAACCTTGGTGAACTCGGCCAGCTCGTTGGTGGGCATGAGCCGGTCGGGCTCGTAGGCCAGGCAGCTCATCGCACGGAGGGCGTATTCGGCGGTCTGATTGAGCAACAGAAGCTCCGTTCCGCCCCGCTCCGGGCGGGGCCACTCGTTCCGGATGGAGATCAGGCCGGCTCGCGCAGCACGCGATCGGTCAGGCGGCGCGCCTCGGCGCTCTCGCCCGTGACCGGGATTTCCGACAGGAGGGTCTCGACGATGGCGTCTGGGGTGACCTGGTCGGCCTCGGCATTGAAGTTGGTCAGGATCCGGTGGCGCAGCACGGGGTGCGCGACCGCGCGGACGTCGTCGGCGGTGACCACGCCCGAGCCGCGGATCAGGGCGTGGGCCTTGGCCGCGTGGACCAGGGCCTCCGACGCGCGGGGGCCCGCGCCCCAGGCCAGGTAGTCGCGGACCACGCCCGGGGCGTTCTCGCCGGAGCGGGTGCTGCGGACCAGTCGCAGGGCGTAGTGCAGCACGTGCTCGGGCACGGGGCAGTGGCGGACGATGCGGCGGACCTCGGCGATGCGGGCCGCGTCGATGACCGGCGTGATGGTCACCTCGTCCTTGTGGGCGCTGCGCTTGATGACCTCCAGCTCCTCGGCCTCGGTCGGGTAGCGGATGAGCACCTGGAACATGAACCGGTCGAGCTGGGCCTCGGGCAGGGGGTAGGTGCCCTCCTGCTCGAGGGGGTTCTGCGTGGCGAGCACGAAGAACGGCTCGGGCAGGGCGTGGCGCACGCCGCCGACCGTGACCTGGCGCTCCTGCATCGACTCGAGCAGGGCGGCCTGGGTCTTGGGGGGCGTGCGGTTGATCTCGTCGGCCAGCACCACGTTGGCGAAGACCGGCCCGGGCACGAAGCGCAGCTCGCGCCGTCCCGTCGCCTTGTCCTCCTCGATCACCTCGGTGCCGGTGATGTCGCTGGGCATCAGGTCGGGGGTGAACTGCACGCGGCTGAACTTGAGGTCCATCGCCCGGGCGATGGTGGACACCAGCAGCGTCTTGGCCAGGCCGGGCACGCCGACCAGCAGGGCGTGCCCGTCGCAGAAGACCGCCATGAGGATCTGGTCGACCACGTCCTCCTGGCCCACGATGACCTTGGCGATCTCGCCGCGCAGCGAATCGCCGGCGTCGCGCACGAGCCCGATCAGTTCTTCGCCGGTGCGGGCTTCGTCTGGATTGTGTCCGGAATCGGTCATGCTGGCCTCCGTGCGCATTCGCCGGATGATACCGACAGGTTTCCTTCCCGGTTCTGTGTGGCGGGCCTTGCGCTCCCGAAGATGCGCAATTCACGGCGGATGGTTGCCGATTCGTGCGTGGATCGCCCCGGGACCATCCAAATGGGGGGTTCTTGCCGGGGATCCTCGGTCGCCGCCCGATGGGCGCACAAAGGAGCCCGCGCGGGGTCTCGTCGCGCGGGCTCCGGTGGCCGCCCTGTGCGTTGGAGCAACTCCAGGGCCGGCGTCGTGGTCGGGGTGTTCCGGTTGTTCGGGGTTCGCGTCCGGGGCTTTCGCGCCGGGGCGGAATCCCGGCTTAATCCTTGCGGTCGGCTTCGGCCCGCTCGGCGACGCGCTCGAGCAGGACGGCCAGGCGCTCCATGCGCTCGGTCAGGCGGCGCTCGACGGACTCGAGGCGTTCTTCCATCGCCCTGAGCCGATCGTCGAGCTGCTGCTGGACCTCGGGGCCGCGTCGTTCCACCTCCCGACGCAGGGCGTCGAGGCGGTCGGCGGCCTCGTCGGCCGAGCGGACGAACAGGCGACCGTCGCGCAGTTCGACGAACTGGTTGCGCGTGTCGCGCATCACGTCCTCGAACCGACGCTGGGCTTCGTCGCGGATGCGCTCCAGTTCGGCCATGCGCTCGGCGTTGAGACCGCGGGAGAGCTCCTCCGCCTGGCCCTGCATCTCGCGGGCAAGACCGCGGGCGCGCTCGGTGGTGGCGCGGCGGAGCTCGTCGAGCAGCGCCGGATCGTCAGGCGATTCGGCGAGCCGCTCGATGATGACCTCGAGATCCCCGTCCGGGCTCGCGAACCGCATCTCACCGGCGGGGCGGTCCGTGAATCCCATCGGCGACGGCGGCGTGGGCGGCGTCGGCACGCCCAGACGGGCGGCGTCGTACTCGGCCAGTTCCACCTTGACGGTCTTCCACTCGCCCGAACGGCGGACCTTGAGGGTCATGGTCTCGCCGGGCTCGGCCTTGGCGAGCACCTCGGACAGGGCCTGCCCGGAGGCGCCGTCGGAGCCGTTGATCGATACGACGATGTCGTGCTTCTTGAGCCCCGCCTCGGCCGCGGGCAGCCCGTCGATCACGCCCTCGATCAGGATCGCCGGCGCGTCGCCGAGCCCCAGGTGGGCCCTCAGGGCCTCGCCGGGATCGCTCAGGTTGATGCCCAGCATGACCTTCGGTTTGGGTGCCTTGTCCGTGCGGACGACCCAGCGCATCGGGGCCTCGGGGGCGCCGGGCTTCATCGCCGAGGGGGCGGTCGGCGGGACCGGGGCGGCGGCGGGCGTGCGGACCACGATCGTGCGCACCACCTTGCCGTCCGGGCCGGTCAGGAAGACCTTGCCGTCCTTGTGCGTGACGCGGTCGGCCGGCCAGGTCTCGCCGTCGACCACGGCGCGGACGACCTTGCCGTTCTCGAGGCGCAACTCGGTCTTCTTGTCGTTCTCGACCATCACGATGACCTGCTCGTCGGCGTGGCCGGCGTGCGGCGCGTCGGGCTGGGGGTCGAACGTGCGCTCGACGACGAACTGGGCGTTGGCCACGCCGGTGAGCATGGCGATCGCGGCGGCGGGGCCCAGGGCTCGGGCGCGGCACGCGTTGCGGAAGATGGTGCGGTTCATGGGGCTCACTCCTTGGTGCGGCCCGAGCGGATCGGGCCGGGGATTCGGGACACTGGATGCCGCCGGCGACCATGCCCGTCGCGGCGGCGAGGAAAACTCAGAACGCCCGGGGCGGGCGGATCTCCGAGGCCTTGACCGGCACCGGCACCAGACGCCCCGTGTCGTCGCGGATCTCGCGGTAGATCTGGTCGGTCACGCGGCGCTCGATGATCTGGCGGACGTAGAGCACCTCGACCGAGCCGTCGTCGCGGGCGTTGGTCTCGACCACCACGCGGTCCGGCACCTCGCCGACGACCACGCCGGCGTTCTGTCCGGCGGCCAGGTAGCGGGCCAGCGCCTCGTCGGGCGTCGCCTCGCTCAGCGAAGGGCCCCGGGGCAGCAGCGAGGAACGCAGCAGGCCGGGGTTCTCCGCGCCGGCGCGGGGCAGGGCGGTCGCCCAGACCAGCACCAGCGCCGCCGCGGCGGCCCAGCCGCCCCAGCGGGCGGTGGCGTCCAGGCGGCGCTGCAGGGGCGTTGCGTCGGAGCCGGACAGCGGGAGCGAGACCCCGTCGGCCACGCACACCGCGGCGCGGAAGCCCTCGCAGAGGCGCTCATGGCGCTGCTGCTCGTCGGCGAGGTCGCGCCAGACGCCGGGGTCCTCCGACGCCAGCGCGCGGAAGGCGCGCCAGTCCTCGGCCGTCGCCTCGGCGTCGATCACGCGCGAGATCAGCACGTCCCGCCCGTCCGGCGTGGACGGGTCGGGGCGGATCGCGCCGGCGGGCGGGGCGTTCGGTCCTGGGTCGTTGTTCGTGCTCATCGTTCACCTCCGTCCGGCCCGTGCCGGCGGTTGATTGCTCGTGCGGACGTCTCCGTCACGCGGTCCCCGCGGCGGCGGGCTGCGGGGACGCGGCCGGCTCGGTCTGGGCCGCCAGTTCCCGCAGCATGCGCCGGCCCCGGGCGATGCGGGTCTCGATCGTGGTCTCGGGCAGGTCCATCGCTTCTCCGATCTGGCGGTAGCTCATTCCTTTGACGCACCGCATCAGCAGGGGCTCGCGGTAGCCCTCGGGCAGTTCGCGGGCCAGGGCGATCAGTCGCTGGGCCTCGGCCTGGCGGGCGAGGCCCTCGGGGCCGCCGGCGTCCCCCGGCGGGGAGGGGGCGCGTCCGACGAGGCGGAGGAAGCCGTGCCGCTTACGCGTGGTCGAGCGGCCCTGGGCCCGGGCCGTGTTGATCGCGACCATCCGCAGCCATGGGCGGAAGGCCTCGGGCTCCCGCAGCTCGCCGACCTTGCGGCAGAACTGGACGGCCACGGCCTGCAGCAGATCGTCCAGGTCCGTCCCACGCGGCTTGTGGGCCAGCAGGATCGCGGCGACCCAGCGCCGGTGCTCGTGCCAGAGGGCGCGGAGGGCGTCCCGGTCGCCGTCGATGGCGGCGAGGACCGTCGCCGGGTTGGTGCTCCAGTCGTCCAAACCTTCCCCGTGCGGGGCCAGGCCGGTGCACGCGGCGATGGACCCCTTCCCTACGATGCGCCCCGGCCCGCCGCCCGTCGCGGATCGGCCGGTGTTTTTTTGCCGTCGGCCCGAGAACCATGCCCGAATCCGAGCCTGCCAGCCAGATCCCCGGGCGTGCCGCCCCGCCCGAACCGGGCATCATGTCCTTCGGGGATCACCTCGAGGACTTGCGGAAGCGGGTGCTCCTGGCGTTGTTCGGGGTGGTCCCGATCTTCTGCATCGCCTTCGCGTTCGGGCGTCCGATCCTCGGGGTGCTGATCGCGCCGGCCCGGCGGGCGCTGATCGCCGGCGGGCAGACCAGCGCCCTGCTGGCCACGGGGCCGTTCGAGACCTTCGGCTCGGTGGTCCACATCGCCTTCGTGGTCACCGTGCTGCTCGGCTCGCCGTGGATCCTCTACCAACTCTGGAAGTTCATCGCCCCGGGCCTGTACGAGCACGAACGCCGGTTCGTGCACATCCTGATCCCGTTCTCCGGGATCCTGGTGCTGGCCAGCGTGGTCTTCATGTACCTGGCGATCCTGCCGGTGGTGCTCTCGTTCTTCATCGGTTTCAGCGCCCGCATCGACGCGCCGGACCCGGGCGTCGGGCCGCTGCCGCCGGGGGTGGTGCTGCCCACCTTCCCCGTGCTCGCGCTGGACCCGCCGGCGCCCGAGCCGGGGTCCGTCTGGGTCAACACCGACCTGTGGCAGCTTCGGATCGCGGTGCCGGACGAGAAGGGCGCGGTGAAGATCAAGTCGGTCGAGATCGTCGACGGGCAGGGCATCGTCCAGCAGTACCGCATCTCCGAGTACATCAAGACGCTGCTGAACCTGGCGCTCGGTTTCGGCCTGGCGTTCCAGACGCCCGTGGTCGTGGTGATGCTCGGCTGGGTGGGCATCATCGACCCGAAGACGATGGGCAAGTACCGCAAGCAGGCGCTGGCCACGTGCGTGGTGCTCGGCGCCATCCTCACACCGGCCGACCCGGTGTCGATGATGCTCATGGCCGGGCCGCTGTACCTGCTGTACGAGCTGGGCCTGTTCACGCTGCGGGTGCTGCCCGCCGAGCGTGTGATCGGCAAGCTCAAGGAGCCGAGCGACGCGGGGGACCCGTGATGCCCGGGCCGGGCGACGCCATCACCGAAACCGTCAGCGACGCGGACCACGCCATGATGGACCGCGCCATCGCCCTGGCTCAAGCCGCCGGCGAAACCGGGGAGGTGCCCATCGGCGCGGTGGTCTACGAGACCGCGACCGGGCGGGTGCTCGCCGAGGGCGCCAACACCCGCGAACGGGCCAAGGACCCGTGCGGGCACGCCGAGCTGATCGCCATCCGAGCGGCGGCTGCGGCGATCGGCGACTGGCGCCTCAACCACTGCTCCCTGGCCGTCACGCTCGAGCCGTGCCCGATGTGCGCGGGGGCCATCGTCAACGCCCGCCTCGGGCGGGTGCTCTACGGCGCCGACGATCCCAAGGCCGGCGCGGTCCGCTCGCTCTTCACGCTGCTCGAAGACGGGCGGCTCAACCACCGCTGCCTGGTCATCCCCGGCGTGCGCCGCGACGCCTGCGCCGCCCTGCTGACCGGGTTCTTCCGATCCCTGCGCGAACGACGCGACTGATCCCCCCCTCGCCCCCGCCCCCACGCCGCCCATGCCCGAACTGCCAGAAGTCGAATCCGTCCGCCGCGGGCTGCGTCCGCTGATCGGCGTGCCCGTCGCGTCGGTGCGTGTGGCCCGCCGGGACGTGGTCCGCGACGACGCCGGACGCCGGCGCGGGCGGCTGGACCCCGGCGCGCTGCTCGCAGGGGCACGTGTCGCGTCGATCGAGCGCCGGGGCAAGCAGCTCGCCCTGATCGGGGACACAGGGCGGGTGGTGCTGATCCACCTGGGCATGTCGGGGCAGGTGCTGCTCGGACCGGAGGCCGGGCGGGGCGAACACACCCATGTGGTCTGGACGCTCGGGGACGGCGCCAAGGTCGCGTTCCGCGACCCGCGCCGGTTCGGCGGCGTCTGGACGCTGCCCGGCAGGGCGGCTCTGGATGCCCGCTGGCGCTGTCTCGGTCCGGACGGGCTCCGTGTGCGTGCGGAGTCCCTGGTGGAGGCTCTGGGCCGCTCCAGGCGGGCGGTGAAGGCGGCCCTGCTCGACCAGCGGGCGGTGGCGGGCGTGGGGAACATCTACGCGGACGAATCGCTGTTCGAGGCGGGCATCGCCCCGAGCCGCCCGTGCGACGCACTCGACGCGCCCGAATGGGACCGGCTCGCCGGGGCGATCCGCCGGGTGCTGGCGCGGGCGGTGCGCGACGGCGGCTCCACGCTGCGGGACTACCGCCGCCCGGACGGGTCGGCCGGCGGGGCGGCTTCCGGGCACAAGGTGTACGCCCGAGCGGGCAAGGCCTGCTCCCGCTGCGGCGGGCCCATCGCAGGGGCGGTGCTGGCGCAGCGCTCCACCTGCTGGTGCCCGCGCTGTCAACACTGATTGTCCACAATCCCTCCCGTGTCGCGGACCCGCCCACCGCATCCCCTTGGGGTGCCCGGGTCCGGTTGTTTCTCTTTACACATCCTCAATAAGAGAGATCTCTGATGACGATGAGAACAACGCTGTCGGAACGGGGACAAGCGGGCCGGATCTGATCAAAAGCACCTGCGAGCACAGGGTTTGCGGTGCATGAAAAGGCCTTCATACCCTGTCGCCTGTCTGTCGGTGGGTGTCGGGGGCGCCCGGGTAACTGTTCAGGTGTCAATAAAGACAGGGTCCCCACCGGTTCGGGCGCCAACACGAACCGCGCGCCGCCGAGCGCTTATCCACAGTCCATCCACCGGCCTGTGTCGGTTGCGGGCGCGGCCACGGGGTACAACAAAGCACCCGGACGAACGGGAGAGCTTCTGAAACAAGAACTTGGGGGTTTTCGGACCCGGCGGCGGTGCGCAGATCAGCGGCTGCGCAGGCGGTCGCCGATCGTCGCCAAGGCCCGGTCGACCTCGGGGGTGGTGCTGCGGCAGGCGGAGATCTTCTTGACGGCGTGCATGACCGTGGTGTGGTCGCGACCCCCGAAGTGGGCCCCGATCTCCTCGAGGGAGTGCCCGGTGCTCTCGCGGGCGATGTACATGCCGATCTGGCGCGGCAGGGCCACCGAGCGGAGCTTGCGCTTGCCGAGCACGTCGGTCCGCTTGATCTGGAAGTAGGTGACCACCTCGTTGATGATCTGCTCGATGCTCGGGGCGGCCTCGGGACCCTTGGGCAGCAGGCTGCCCAGCGACTCGCGGGCCATCGCCAGGTCGACCGGCTTGCGGGCGACCGAGGCGGCCAGCTGCAGGTGGCGGATCGCGCCTTCCAGCTCGCGGATGTTCGACTCGATGTGCTGGGCGATCTCCCCGGCGACGGCGTCGCTGATGTCCACGCCGAACATGGCGGCCTTGCGCTTGAGGATCTCCACCCGGGTCTCGTACCCCGGCTTGTCGACCTTGCAGACAAGGCCCCAGCTGAAGCGGGAGACCAGGCGTTCTTCCAGGTCGGGGATCTCGTCGGGGGGGGCGTCGGAGGAGAGGATGATCTGCTTGTTGGCCTGGTAGAGCGAGTTGAAGGTGTGGAAGAACTCCTCCTGGGTGCGGTCGCGCTTGGCCAGGAAGTGGATGTCGTCGATCACCAGCATGTCCACGTCGCGGAAGGCGTGGCGGAACTCGACCATCTTGCCCGACTGCACGGCGGACATGAACTGGGTCATGAACCCGTCGCAGGACACGTAGTGGATGCGGGCGTCGGGGTGGTCCTCGAGCATCTTGATGCACACCGCCTGGAGCAGGTGCGTCTTGCCCAGGCCGACCCCGCCGTGGATGAACAGGGGGTTGTACGCGTGCCCGGGATTGTCCGCGACGGCCAGGGCCGCGGCGTGGGCGAGGCGGTTGTTGGGCCCGGGGACGAAGTTCTCGAACGAGTAGTCGGGGTTGATGGGCAGGGCGTCCGGGCCGCCGAGGCGCTCGCGCTCCGAGCCGGCGTGGGTGACCAGGGGGCGGGGCTGGCGCGGCGGCTCGGCCCGGGCGGGCGTGTCGGCGGCGGACCGCGCGGCGCGGGGCGAGCGGGGGGCGGGCGCCTCCCAGGCATCGCCGGGGCCGATGAACCGGATGGGCAGCAGCTGGCCGGTGACGGTGCGCAGCGAGTCGTTGAAGGCGTCGAGGCAGACGCGCCGGAGGTAATCGCGGTGGTGCGGCGAGTGGGCGCGCACGCCGAAGGCGCCGTCGGCCACGCCGACGGGCTCGAGATCCTCGAACCAGTGCCGGCAGACGGCGGTATGTTCGGTCTGCAGGTGCGACAGCACACCTTCCCAGACCGCTCGATCTTGGTCGGACATCGGGGTGATGCTCGTTTGTCGGGTCGGACGCGCCGCGGCGCGTCCGTGGTGGTTTCGTGTGCCTCAGAATCGCCGGCGGCCCCGGTTTCGCACGCCTTCGATGCGTCCGGGGCGTTCGCAGTGTTGAACGGTCAAGCGTACCGTGACACGAGCGTACGTGTCAATAGTTTTCCACAACGCGGCCGCGCCGCGTCCGGCGTCAAGGCGCAAGCGCCTGCGCCTCATGCTCTTGCTGCGCATAGCGGGCTTTGTTCGCCCGGTGGTCCATGAGGAAATGCACCTTCGACGCGAGTTCCTCTCCGGCCGCCTCGGCGAGCTGGCGGATCGCCAGGCCCATGTTGGTGCGGCGCGAGAGGTGCACGAGGACCATGTGCTCGCACTCGGCTACCCGCAGCCATTCGACGATGTCGTTGACGTGCATGTGCATGCCCAGCTTGGCGCGTCCGGCGTGGTCGTGCTCGAAGAAGGTGCATTCCGTGATGATGATCTTCGCCTTGCGGAACTCGTCCCGCAGCAGGTGGGGCCCGGGCAGGGTGTCGCCGGTGAAGGCGATCTGGGGGACCTCCAGGTGGCGGACGATTTCCGTGCCCCGCTCCTTCAGTTCGCGGAGCTTTTCCTGCGGCATGCCGACGAACTCGTCCTTGAGCTTGGTGCGCTTCTCGACGATCGCGTAGCCGACCGCCGGGCAGGTGTGCTCGACGTGGAAGCAGCGCAGGGCGATGTTGTTCTTGATCTCGATCTCGTCGCCGTCGTTCATGGCGATGACTTCGTAGGGCGTCTTCTGGCGTTCGAGCGCCGAGAAACCGTCCATCATGGTGCGGACGTCCTTCTCGACGCGGGCGTCGCAGACGATCGTGCCCGGGCCCATGCCCTGGAAGTTGCGCTGCGAGCACCAATACGCCAGACCGCCGGTGTGGTCCATGTGCCCGTGGGTGAGCGCACAGAACTTGGACGCCAGCGACATGCGTGGGCAGAAGCCCATGTCGAAGGTGACGTCCATCTCGGGGATGGTGATGGTGGTCGCCTCGCCGGCGACGGAGAAGCCCTGCACGCGGAAGGGCGGCAGGTAAAGGAATCCGAGCGCGCCCTCACGGGGCGGGGGCTTGGGGATCATGGGTCAATCCTCCGGGCGGCGTTGTCACGCCGACGGAACAGGCCGAGGTCGCCCGTCCAACAGTGGCCGGGCCGTGGTTTATGCTAGGCGGAGGGGGCCGGGGAATGGGACTGCCGCACTCGGGGCATGCATCGCCTCGCAAGCCTTCCAGCGGATATCTACACCGGGCACAAAGGGATTGTTGCTGTTCTGAATCGGTGCCGGCCGCAGGTTCAATCACCGACTGCACCAAGAACACCGTCACCCACCAGGAAACAATCCAGAAGCCCCACACCATCGCCGCGAAAACAAACTCCGCCCAAGGAAACAGCCGGATCACCTGTCCGTGCGTGGTAGGCAGACCGGCCCAACTCTGATCCATGGCCAAAGCGGCACTGATCATCGAACGGATCTGCGTTTCGTCGGCCGGCGTGATCGGGTCCGTCCCGATCAGATTGATCCAGATGTCGCAGCGAATCTCCGACCAAAGCGGGAGCAGGTACGGGATCGGTCTTGATTGGGCGTCCCACGCACGGGCTTCCACCAACGCGGCCGAGGGGTCCGACCACTCATCCACGACCGAGTCCCTACGCGCCAGGGTCCAGCGTCCGTCCGTGCTTGTGGCGACGAACGCGACCGACCTTGTCGGCCGGTTGCTCCCGCCGAACTGCGGCAGCATCCAGCCAACCGTGGCAAGGCTCGCCAGCAGCCAGATGAGTGATCCGGTCGACTTGGCCCGACGGTTCATTCGCACAACCGTCATACGCCCCAGTTTGAGCAGCGGGTCCGACCAATCGCTATACACCGAAGGCCGATGCCCCGTTACGCCGCATCGGTTGTGCGCAGGTGCCGGTTCAGATACCGGGCGAACACTGCCCTTGCCTCGGGCTCATGCTCGTGGAAGTCTTCCCAGAACCCGGCGTGATTGAACTCGGGCGGGCCGGCGTATTCCTCGCCGTCGATGGTCTCGCTCGTCCAGTCCGACGGACGCCCTTCGTCGATGATCTCGAAGAGCGGGGGTTCGTACAACACGGGCGATCCGGCATCATCGAACACGCGAAAATCGCCCCCCTCGATGCCGAGCACCTCGTAGGTCTCGCCGATCGTGAGGGCGGCCGAGCGACCGTCGGGGCACTGGTTGGACTGGCAGCGGACTCGCATCGTCAGATTCTAACAGCAACTTCCTTGATCTCAAAGCGTCCGATCCGGTGGTGCTCGTACCAATGAAGTTCCGTCCAGCGACCGGGAGAGGCCAGAAACGGCGAGGTCGAAAGCTTTCGCCAGCTTCCGGCCCGGCCGCCGTACACCCGTACCAGCCGCTCGACATCGCGGATGCGGTGGCCCTTGGCGATCACCCGGGCGTTCGAGATCCGCTCTTTGGTCAGGCGCGGGTCGTCCATCGGCGGGAGCATACACAAACACGGCCTGAACAGGGTGGTGACTCGCGCCTTGTGCGGACACCGTCGGTGCGGCCGCCGCAGCACGGACCCGGCGCGGGGTGGTGGCCTGTTCCGTGGTGGTTATCCGGGGATCATTTGAAGATCCCTACAGCATCCAGAAGAGCAGCAACGCGATCAGCACCACCACGACCAGGATCACCGCGAGGGGGAGCCTCTTTTCGGGGGCTTCCATGACGTGGCCGCACTTTGGGCAGATCTCGGCCTGGTCGTAGATCTTTTTGCCGCAGGACGGGCAGGTGATCATCTCGTCGCCGAAGCGGTCCAGGTCCGCGGCCGATGGGCCGTCGGGGTCCAGGCCTTCCGCGATGTCCCAGTCGGTCCGCGTCATGGTCGATGGTAGGGTGATCCGGTGGGGCAAATACCGCTGAAGTGCCCCCGCCGCTTGGGCCGATCATCTGGGTATGGTCGGTTCTTCCGGCATCTCGGGCTGGTTCGGCTCGCTGCGGGCCCTGGGCACGCACCGGCAGGCCCAGCAGACCGCGATGGAGCGGCTGAGCACCGGCAAGCAGATCAACCGGGCCAGCGACGACCCCGCGGGGATGGTGGCCGCCGACACCTTCAAGGTGCGTCAGGGCCAGATCGAGCGGCTGATCGGCTCGTTCGAGCGGGAGACCGCGCGTCTGGGGGCGACCGAGGGCGGGCTGAGCGTGCTGCAGGACGGCATGCTGGAGCTGCAGGGCCTCGTCGTGCGTGCCGCCAACACCGCCGGGCTGTCCGAGTCCGAGCGTGCGGCGATCGACGTCGAGATCGGCGGCATCCTCGCCGGCATCAACCAGACCGTCCAGACGACCATGTTCAACGGCGAGCAGGTGCTCGCGGGCAACACCGTGGATCAGCTCGGCCGGGTCATCGTTGACGGCGGCTACGTCTCGCTGGACGATCTGGCTTCCCTGCTCCGGGAAGACCCGGAGAAGGCGCAGAAGCTCGTCGAGTCGGCGGTGGACCAGATCTCGGGCAGGCGTGCGGCCATCGGCGGCCGCCTGCGATCGATCGAGAGCGAGATGAACACGCTGCGGGAGGAGTTCGCCGGCAACGCCGACGTGCTCAGCCGCATCGAGGACGCCGACTACGCCAAGGAGTCGGCCGACCTGGTGCGTGCCCAGATCCTCGAGCAGGCGACGATCAAGGCGATCCTGATCGAGCGGGAGAACGCCGAGCGGGTGCTGGACCTGATCGCGCCCGGCCCGGGCCCGTCCGACCGTGGTTGAGGCCGTCGGATACCATGCGGGCTCCCAGCCGCCGGTGCGCCGCGGCGTGACGGAGGCCGCCCGCCCGGACCGCTCATGACCATCGAGATCCTCATCGTTCTTGGTGTGTTGGCGGGCGTGCTGGCCATGCTGGCGGCCACGCGGATCGCCGCGGACGCGATCATGGTCGCGGCGTTGACGGTGCTCCTGGCCATCCCGTTCCCCAAGGACGGCGTGTGGAGGCTGGGTGTTCTGACCATCGACGAGGGGTTCTCGGGGTTCAGCAACACGGGCATGCTGACGGTGGGCGTGCTGTTCGTGGTGGTCGCTGGGTTGAAGGAGACGGGGGCCATCGACTGGATCGCCTCGCGCCTGCTCGGGCGCCCCAAGTCCGAACGCGGGGCGATGGTGCGCGTGATGCTGCCCGTGTGGGGGATGAGCGCGTTCCTGAACAACACGCCCGTGGTGGCGATGATGATCCCCGCGGTGCAGGACTGGGCCAAGAAACTGCGGATCAGCCCGTCGCGCCTGCTGCTGCCGCTGAGTTACTCGGCCATCCTGGGCGGCACCTGCTCGCTGATCGGCACCAGCACGAACCTGGTGGTGGCCGGCCTGGTGCTCTCGCAGACGGACCTGGCGCCGCTGACGATGTTCGGCATCACCAAGGTCGGCCTGCCGACCGCGCTGGTGTGCGGGCTGTTCCTGGTGCTGATCGGCCCGAAGCTGCTGCCCAGGCGCAGCTCGGCGTCGCGGGCGCTGTCGGACCCCAAGGAGTACACGCTCGAGCTGGTCGTGCCCGAGGGCAGCCCGATGACGGGCAAGACCGTCGACGAGGCCGGGCTGCGCAGCCTGCCGGGATGCTTCCTCATCGAGATCGACCGCGCCGACGAGGTGATCGCGCCCGTCGGACCGCAGCAGACGCTGCGGGAGGGCGACCGGCTGCTGTTCGCCGGGGTGGTCGATTCGATCCGCGACCTGGTCAACACCCGGGGCCTGTCGGTGGCGACCAACCAGGTGTTCAAGCTCGACTCGCCGCGCTACCGCAGACGCCTGTACGAGGTGGTCGTGGCGCCCTCGTGCTCGCTGACGGGCAGGACCATCCGCGCGTCGAAGTTCCGCAACCGGTACAACGGGGCGGTCATCGCGGTGGCCCGCAACGGCGAGCGGATCCGCGGGAAGATCGGCGACATCGAGCTGCAGGGCGGCGACCTGCTCCTGGTCGAGGCCGACTCGGGGTTCGCAGAGCGGGCGGGCAACGCGCGGGACTTCCTGCTGGTCAGTTCGCTGGAGAACTCCACGCCCAAGCGCCACAGCCGCGCCCCGCTGGCGGTGGCGATCCTGATCGGCATGGTCGGCCTGGCCACGTTCGAGGTCTTCCCCATGCTGCTGGCCGGTCTGATCGCCTCGGGCGTGATGATCCTGTCGCGCTGCTGCACGCTGACGGAGGCGCGGCGCAGCGTGGACTGGTCGGTGCTGATCGTGATCGGGGCGGCGCTGGGCATCGGCAAGGCGATGGACAAGTCCGGATCGGCCCTGCTGATCGCAGACACCGTGCTCAGCGTGGTCGGGAACAACCCGTGGATCGTGCTGCTGGCGATCTACGCCGTGACCTCGTTCATGACCGAGATCATCTCGAACAACGCGGCGGTGGCGCTGATGTTCCCGATCGGCCAGGCCGCGGCCCAGACGCTGGGCGTGGACTTCATGCCCTTCGTGATCGGCATCATGATGGCCGGCTCGGCCAGCTTCGCTACCCCCATCGGCTACCAGACCAACCTGATGGTGTACGGGCCGGGCGGGTACAACTTCCGCGACTTCCTGCGCATCGGCGTGCCGATGAACCTGACCGCCGGCACCTGCGGCGTGATCCTCACGCCGCTGATGTTCCCCTTCTGACGCCCCCACGCGCCCGATAACGCCGGGTGAGCGACGACCGATGTCAAACCGGGCGGGGCGGCCGGGCTGTGCCGCGGGCCGAAGGGGCGTCGGGCGGGTGCGCGGACGCTTCGCATGGCGAGCGGCCCCGGGCGTATCGCATGTCCTTTGGCATGATCGGCATCGGCACAACCGGGATGGGGGCTTCGGCGAGCGCCATCGCGACGGCGCGGGCCGGCGTGGCACGGGCCGATGTCCGGCTCGCGACCGGGCTCCGCATCAACCGGGCGGCCGACGACCCCGCCGGCCTGATCGCGTCGGAGACGTTGGGCGCTCGCGCCGTGGAACTCGATGCCTCCATCACGGCCTCGCGCCGGGCGTCGCTGGCGGCCGACGTGCTCGACGGCGAGCTCGCGTCGGACGGGGGCAACGCCGTCGCACGGGCCGAGATCGGGGCGGCCCAACGCGGTGCGGAGCGTGAACTGCGGGCGGCCGAGACCGAGCGGATCAACACGCTGCGGGCCCGGTCGGCGATCCGCGACACGGACTACGCGCGGGAAACATCGGAGCGGGCCAGGGCCGGGCTGATGGAGGCGGCGGCGATCCGCACTGCCGTAATCGGTCGCCGGGCCGCGGCCGAGGGGGTCGGGCTGCTGATCGGCGCGCTGGTGGACGTGAACGGATAGAGGGCGTGCGAGCCCGGGGTTCTCGCCCGTGACGGTGCGAATGGGCGCAGATCGGGCGCGGGCGGCTTGGTGGGTGGCCGCCCGTGCCTCCCGGGCGGTGCGTCCGCGCGGCACAAGGCGGGCGTCCGGGGGTTTGAGCCCGCGGACACCCGCCTTGCTGGGTTCGCCCGGCGACAAGCCGGAGCGGAGCAGAAACCTGTGCGGTGTCGTGATTCAGCGACGGCGGCGGGTGCCGACGAGCCCGCCCAGGGCGAGCAGGGCGGCCGCGGACGGCGCGGGCACGGCGCGGATGCTGATGTTGTCGACCTGCATGTCGAAGTTGGTGAAGCCGAAGAAGAAGCCGGGCACGAAGGTGGTGAAGTGCAGGGAGTCGACGCTCTGGAGCACGCTGGTGAAGGTGCGGTCGGCGGGCAGAATGGGCTCGAAGGTGTTGGGGTCCTCGTCGCCGTAGCCGCCCCAGCCGGCGGGCAGATCGATGGCGAAGGGGTCGTCGATGATCACGCTGTAGGTGACCCACTCTCCGGCGTTCGCGTCGGTGCCCGAGAGGACGCCGAGGTGGTAGAAGACGCTGGTGTAGGGGTAGCCGTTGTTGTTGGTGTCGTCGCGCAGTTCGACGACAAAGTCGCGGGGGACCTCGTTCCCGAGCATGTTGATCGAGTTGATCTTGACGTCGATGCTCAGCTCGAACGCGCCGTAGCGGGTCAGGTCGCCGAGGAACGCGGCGTTGGTCTCGTTACGCACGTCGGCGCCGAAGACGTCAAAGAGCTGGCCGTTCAGATTGGCGCCGGGGTTGCCGCCGTTGGCGGCGATGTCGGTGCGACCGGAGATCGACCAGCCCTCCAGTCCGTTGTCGAAGGTGGTCGTGGTGTCTGCCAGCGCGCCGGAGGCGGCGAGCAGCGAGGCGATGCAGGCGAGGCGGGTACGCATGGAACTCTTTCCTTTCTCCTGGTGTCCGAGGTCCGCGGCGAACACGCGCGCCGGGTTCGGTGGGTCAAACGCGCCCCCGCCCGTCTCCGGGCGGGTCGCGGGGTCCTGGGTCAGATCAGCGCCGGCGACGCCGGGTGCCGACGATGCCCGCCATGCCGAGGGCGGCCAGCGCGCCCGGGGCGGGCACGACCGTGCCCGAGACGATCAGGCCGGGAGCGCCCTGGGTGTAGCCTGAGATCCAGGCGCCGTCGGGATTGAACGCGTTCTGGACCGAGTGCCACACGGGCTCGTCCTGGCTCGAGGCGACCCACACAGCGTCGACGAACGCCGGGGAGTCCGACTCGGCGACGATCCAATAGGTCGTGCCGGCGGTCAGCACCGGGTTGAGCACCGAGTTGACCGTCTCGAGGATCGGGGTCCAGCCGACCGCGGCCGTCTGGACGTCCCACGACTCGATCACGGTGTCGCCGGGGATGGTCATGCCCCCTGCGGCGTCAGTGCGGACGGAGAGCGTGTACGGGGCGCCGGGGTTGTCGAAATCGTTGCTCATCATCCACACGCCCACGGAGTCGAGCGTGTAGTCCTGGTCGGGCGTGAAGGCGATGGCCACGGACTGATCGACGAACACGTCGAAGCCGTAGTAGCCCAGGAAGCCCGGCTCGGGGGTGCCGGTGTCGAAGATGGTGTCGGCCTGGGCGACGCCGCAGGCGCCGAGGGCGGCGGCCAGGACGAGTGTTCGGGCGGTGGTGCTCTTCATCTCTTTCGTCTCCTGTCTGTGGCCGCGGGCGACCGGTGGTGTGGTGCGGGCCGGGGTCCGGCCCGCGATATGGCCCTTTGTATCGCATCGTGTGCGTCGTTGCAATGAAGTTTCCTTGAAACTCACCAGAAATCTTGTGGCCCCCCCGTTCTTCTGCTATCCTTTCCATGAAAGCGGCCACCCGACCCACCAAAAACCCCCTCCAACCGGGGAAAACGGGCCATCCGACGGTTGGTGCGTCCGTCCGTCCAGCCCCGAGCAATCCTCCGCCAGCCGAGACCCGATGAGCAAGACCAGCCCTCCCGATCCCGTTGGCGTGCAGGTGCCGGGCCCCGTGCCGCGGCCGCTCGAGTCGATCGAGGTCCGCATCACCCAGGCCGGGGACGCCCTGCTCAAGGGCCTGACGGGGGTGCTGGACCGGGTCCCGGGCTCGGACGCCGGGCCGCAGAAACTGGCCGGCCAGCTGGGCGTGGACAAGGTGCTCGCCTCGCGCCTGCTCAAGGCCCTGCGATCCAGCGACCCGATGGCGATGGTGCACCGCACGCCCGGTCCGGAGCCGCTGCGCCGCGTGCTCGCGGCCAGCAAGAAGCTCGGCGTGCCGCCCGAGCTGCTCGCCGACGCCCACGCCGCGGTGGACCGGTTCGAGGAGCTGATCCGCACCGACATCGGCGACCGCAGCGCGCTCGAGGCGATCCTGAGCGCGTGGGTGCCCGAGGCGCGCCGGGAGTTCGAGCTGCGCCGCAAGCAGGCGGCCTACCGGGCGATGAGCCAGCTCAAGGGCGTCGAGGCGGGCGTGTACGCCGAGGCCGCGATCTTCTGGCCCACCGGCGACGGCGTGCACATCGACGTGGTGTGGATCAAGGCCGTGATCGGCCTGCACCGGCTGCGCCCCGGGGTACCGGTGCACTTCACCAGCCAGCGCCGCATCGAGGGCGCCGACGGGCGGCGCCCGCGCAACCTCGCGGGCGACCCGGTCGATTCGGTCCGCGGCGCGGTGGTCGAGGCCTTCTCGAGCGACCCGGTCCCCCGCCTGAAGACGCAGATCGCCGGGGAGACCACGCACTACCTGCTCGACCAGCCGGGCTTCGGCTCCGGGTCGGCGGTGGACCTGGTCACCTGCGAGGTCAACCGCTCGGAGATCCCCCGCTACGTGCCGGTGGCCCGGGGACGCCGTGCCTGGGCGGGCAGCGACATCAACATCCCCGCGCGATCGAGCCAGTTCGACCTGCTCATCCACGAGGACCTCTACCCCGGCGAGCACCCCGAGCTGCGTGTCTACGACACGACGATCCGCGGCCAGGCCGACGTGAACGACCCGACCCGCGACATCGACCAGCTCGACCTGCTCGAATCGGTCAACCCGCTGGGGCTCGGCATCCGGCGCTTCGGTTCCAGCGGCGTGCCGCGGTACCGGGCGCTCATCGCCCACGCCTGCGACACCCTCGGCTACGACGGCGAACGGCTCCGCGGCTACCGGACCGTGTCGGAGTACCCCATCTACGGCAGCCAGTTCGCGATGACGCTGCGGACGACCGAGCCGCCGGGCCCCGCCTGAAGACCAGAAACAGAGTTGTCACGCGAAGGTCTCGAAGTGGTTCGAAGCGTCACCGGCTGCTCTGAATCAGCCTTGCAGAACTCGCCCGAGAGTCACTTGGCTCCGGAGGGAGATGGATACTTGGGCCGGCGGCCGCCGCTTCGCGCTACTTCGAGACCTTCGCGTTGAAACCGCTTGTTGATCAGACGCGGCTTGTGGCGAGATGGTCGTCGAGGAGCTCGCCGATCGGGCGCCATCGGAAGGACGCGAGCAGGTCGTCGAAGCGTCGGGCGCACTTGTCGAGGTTGTTGTAGTGACGGAACCGGTGGCTGCGCTTGAGCCCTTCCATGCGGGGCTGACCGGCGTCGATCTCCCACGGGTGGATGTAGAAGATGTAGGGGTTGCCGCCGGTGAGGATCGACCGGACGCCGCGTTTGAAGACCGGGTAGGGGAAGAGGCGGAAGTAGCCGCCGCCGGCCCACGGAACGCCCTTCTTGCCGACCTTGAGGACCGACACGCAGACCTCGTGGAAGCCGGGCCGGATCTCGACGATCGGCCGGCCCGAGTCCATGCCTGCGAGCTTGCCGTAGCGATCGTGGGCGACGGTCGGGAAGGCGGAGCTGTCGTAGGTCAGGCCGAGATCCCGGAGGATGTCGATGGCCCAGTCGGTGATGGAGAACGACGGGGCGCGGTAGCCGCGGATCTTGGCGCCGGTCAGGTCCTCGACGATCCCGATACCGCGCTGCATGTCCTGGCGGAACTCGTCGTGGCTAAGCGAATAGATCAGGTCGTGGCCGTAGCCGTGGCTGGCGATCTCGTGGCCCGCGTCGGCGATGCGTTTTACCAGCGCCGGGCACTTCTCGGCCACCCAGCCGAGGATGAAGCAGGTGCAGCGGACGCCGTGGGCGTCCATCATGGCCAGCATGCGGTCGGTGTTCGCCTCGACCCGAAGCTCGCGCTCGTCCCAGGTGTCGCGCGCCACGACGGACTTGAGGTTCTCGACCTGGAACCAGTCCTCGACGTCGATGGACATGGCGGCGTTGTCGGTTTCGAATCGCGGCATCAGAGCATCCTGTGGCCGCGTTTGCGGAAGGCCTTGACGTTCTCGGGCTTGGGGAAGGAGAAGTACTTCTTCTCGCTCATGTCCAGCGGCGCGGGCGTGGCCCGGCCGCGCTTCATCTTCAGCAGCACATCCATCATCAGGCGGGCGCCGTCGCGCTTGGTGCCGGTGATGACGCGGTCGAGCGAGTCCTTGGGCTTGAGCGGCCACTCCAGCGTGCCGAGCACGCCGCCGGCGTCGAGCTTCTCGACCATCTCGTGCACGGTGACCACGGCGTGCTTCTCGCCATGGAGGAGCTGCCAGAAGTTGGGCATCATGCCGCGGTAGACCGGCAGCTTGCCGGAGTGGATGTTGATGCAGCCCATCGGGGCGGCGTCGAGGATGCCCTTCCTGAAGATCTCCGGCGCGGCGACCGAGGCGATCACGTCGGGGCCGATCGCCTTGACGCGGTCGATGTACTCCGGGTCGTTGACCGAGCCGCACGGCACGAGTGGCAGGCCCCTGGCCTCGGCGAGCTTGGCGATCGAATCGCCGCGCAGTTTCACGCCCACGTATCTGAAGCAGAGGCGCACGAAGTCGACCGGGCCGTAGAAACGCAGCATGCGCCGGGCGGTCTTCCAGATCGGCTCGTGGAAGGCCTCCTGCACGCTCACGCCGACGATCTCGATCTCGTCTTGCGGGTACTCGTCGAAGAAGACCTCGAAGAACCGGATCACGTAAAGCGGGTCGTCCTCGGTGACAAAGAGCAGTTTGAGTGCGCGGCCCTCGACGGGCTGGATGCCGGTCATGGCCTGCTCTCCGCGTTGGAAGGTTCGTGGGTCTGTCCGATCTCGACCGCCGCTCCCTCCGCGAGCCACTCGGCGAGCTTCTCGCGCCGGGCCGCGGTTTCAGCGCCGGTCGCGTTGGGATCGGCGAGGCGGAGCACCTCGGCGTACTTGGCGGCGCACACCTGACGGGTGTACCCGGCCTCGAAGACGCGCCGGGCGTTGGAGCCGAGCCGCGCGGTGCGGGCGGGGTCGTGGATCAGTGCGCGGAGCTTGGCCGCCAGACCGTCCGAGTCGCCGAGCGCGCTCCAGATGCCGCAGTCGTTGTGCTCGACCACCCGGCGCAGCTCCGACCAGTCCTCGCTGAGCGCCACGATCGCCTTGCCGACGGCCAGTGAGGTATAGAGCTTGCTGGGAAAGCTGATGCCCTCGATGCCCTTGGCGATCGAGACCAGCGACGCGTCGCAGGCGTTGAGCGAGTCGGGAAGTTTCTCGAAGGGCTGGTACGGCAGGATGAGCACGTTGGAGAGCCCGCGCTTCTCGACCTGCTCCTCGATCCACTTCTTCTTGCCGCCGCCGCCGATGAGCACGAGCTTGAACGGCTCGTCCATCAGCTTCTCGGCCGCGTCGAGGACCGTCTCGAACTCGTAGTAGAGCCCCATGTTGCCCGAATAGAGCAGGACGAAATCGTCCACCAGACCGTGCTCGACCGCGACCGGCGAATCCGCCTTGTTCTTGGGCCTGAGATCCTCGCCGTCGGCCCAGTTGGGGATCACGTGGACGTGCGCGGGGTCGATCGGGTAGCTCTTGCACACCAGGTCCTTGGCGGCCGAGCAGAGCACGATGGCCTCCTTGGACCGCCGGTACTTGAACCGGTTGAGCGTCAGCCACGCCCGCTCGATCAGCGAGCCCTTCTTGAACGTGCCGACCCAGATGCCAAGCTGGGGGTATGCGTCGTGCAGCAGCGTCACGTAGCGGTGGCGGCGGAAGAGCGAGACGAACGCGCCGATCGCCCCGAGGAACGGCGGGTTGGTGGTGTAGAGGTAGACCGTGTCGCGGCGGCTGGTCAGCAGCACACGCAGGATCATCGGCACGACGAAGGTCAGGTAGTTGATCGCGCGGCCGGGCAGGAAGTTCTTGTCGAACCGCGCCACCTTGAGCCGCCGGATCGTCACGCCGTCGGCCTGCTCGAACAGCGGGCAGTCCTGCCAGGACTCCGGCGGCCCGTAGGACGGACGCCCCGTGAGCACCTCGACCTCGAAGCCCAGGTCGGCCAGCTCGACCGCCAGCTCGTGCAGGAGGTGGCCGGTCGAGGCGACGTCCGGGACGTAGTACTGATTCAGGATGACCACGCGGGGCTTGCGCACCGGCGTCGGTCGTGCGGGTTGGTCGTTTGGAACAGTCACGGCACGCACCCGCCCATCACGCCACGGGGCTCGTCACGCGGGCCGGCGCGGTCCCGTAGGTCTCGGCGAGCCGCTCGCCGAGCCACCCCACGAGGGCGGCCTTCTCGCGCCGCAGGAAATCCATGTCCACGCGTTCCGGCCGATCCTTGATCCCCTCGAGGCCCAGCCGCTTGAGCAGGAAGGCCCTCGGAGATCGCGTGAACAACATGGCCGGGTTGCCGTACGAGACCGTGGCGACGCACGCGTGGACGCGGTTGGAGATCGTCAGTTGGCTGTTGGCGTAGATGCTCAGGTACGAGTGCGGGATGTCTCCCACGTAGGTGTTGGGCGAGCGGTAGCTCTTGAGCATCAGGAAAGGGTTGTAGCGGTGGTCGGTGCGGATGACCAGCTTGCCGTCGATCCGCTCCGGGCCGGGCTTGCGGAACAGCATCGCGTCCAGGAAGGGGTACGCCCGCTTCCGGTACGACCACTCGGTCCGCGATTTCGGCTGGCGGACGCACCACGCGCGGCCTTCGAACTCGAAGGTGCGGTCGACCCGCCCCGTGAAGGCGTCGCTCGGTGCGATCACCGGTTCGGGGATCTGGTCGAAGTTGACCACCATGTACGGGTCCAGATCGCTGGAGACCTTGGGGAACAGGTCGGAAACGAACGTGGCCACGTCCACGCCGTCGAAGGCGTGGGTCGCGAGGTCGCCGAGGGCCTCGTAGGTCTCGGTGTCGCGGGTCGTGAAGATGTGGGGCGGGCACTCGGCCATCAGCCGGCGCGAGAGCGCGATCGTGTCCTTGTCGTACTGCATCATGCCCGCCGCCAGCACGATGATCTTGGCGCCCTTGCGGTGCTGGGCCCGCAGCATCTGGCCGGTGATCCCCTCCATCTCGGGGCGGACGTACGGCCCCAGGACGACCACCGCGTCGAGGTCGAGGTGCTTGACGTAATCGAGCGCGTTGGGCGGGTTGCCCTTGCGGACGTTCCAGTAGCCAGGCTGATCGCCGATCAGGAAGACGTGCGCACCGGGGAAGGCCCGCTCGAGCACGTACTGGGCGCCGAGCTGAAAAAACGCGTTCCCGACGTTCGTCGACCAGTATCCCGCGAGCACCCCGATCCGGGGTCCGGGCGTATCATTCATGGCGCTGGGTTCTGGCGTGTGCTGCAAAGCATCTCTCGCGGGGGGTTCAATCCCGATTGTCGGTCGATCAGCCGCCCCGGGACAGCACGATTCCTTGTGCCGGGGCGGGGAAAGGTCGATAGTACACCCCGTCAAGTACCTGACTCGGCCCCACACAGTTCTCGGACGCTCGGATGATCGACCAAACAAGACCTTCATCCGAACCAGCCCCAGCGAGCACCGGGGCGCCCGGCCCGGGCGTGGTGGCCGAGCCCCCGCGCAAGAGCCCCTGGTCCGCCCGCCACAACGCAGTCCGCGTCCTCTGGGCCCTCTGCTTTGCCACCCTCTGGAAGATCGTCCCCTCCGACGGCATGCGGGCCGGGTTGCTCCGCCGATTCGGGGCCAGTGTCGGCCGCGGCGTGAAGATCCACCGCGACGTCCACATCGAGATCCCCTGGCACCTGTCCATCGGGGCGGGAACCGTCGTCTGCCGCGGGGCGATTCTTTATTGCCTCGGGCGGGTGACCATCGGCGAACGGTGCCTGATTGGGCCGTTCGTCCATCTGTGCGCCGGCACCCACGACTACACCGATCCGGCGTTCACCTTGCTCCGCGAGCCGATCACCGTCGGCGACGCCTGCGTGCTGATGTCCGACGCGTTCGTGGCGCCCGGCGTCACTCTGGCCGACGGCACCGTGCTGCGCCCCCGCTGCGGCGCGTTCCGTGATACCCAGCCGCACACGGCCTACGCCGGGAATCCGGGCAAGCCCGTGGACGGGGCCCCCGCATGAGTGCGGCCGTCGCCATCGCGTGCCCGGCCGATCCGACCGTCCTGACCGCGGCCGACCCCGGTCGCGATCGCTCGCGTCTCTCCGCGGCGATGTGGAACTTCCCGGGACAGGCCCTCTTCCGCCTCAGCCCCAAGCCGCTCTACAAACTCCGCGTCCGCCTGCTCAACCTGTTCGGTGCCCGCATCGACCCGACCGTGCGCATCCGCCCGGACGTGACCATCGACCGGCCGTGGAACCTGAGCATGGGGCGCAAGAGTTCGCTCGGCGACGGCGTCGTGGTGTGGGCCCACGCCCCGGTGACCATCGGAGCGCGGTGCACGATCAGCCAGTACTGCCGCCTGGCCGCGTTCCGCGAATCGCCCGAACACCCGGCCGCCCCCACCACCGCCGCACCGCTGACCATCGGTGACGACGTCTGGATCGCGGCCGAGTCGTACGTCGCGGGCGGGCAATCAATCCCCGACGGCGTGCTCGTCGGCGCCCGCTCGGTCATCGATGCCCCGCTCGAGCCATGGACCATCTGCTCCGGCGAGCCGGCCGTCTCGCGCCGCCCACGCCCGTTCAAGGGGCGCAACCCGTGACCGCCCACCAGAAAACCGCGCCGCACGCGACCACCAGCCCGCACTCGGCCCGCAATCGCGCCGCCCGCGTGCTGTGGGGCCTGGTGCAGGCGACGCTGTTCCGCTGGTCGCCGCGCCCGCTGCACGCCTGGCGCAACGGCCTGCTCCGCGCCTTCGGCGCCGATCTGCACCACTCCGCCCGGGTCTATCCCCGCGCGAAGGTCTGGGGCCCCTGGAACCTGACGATGGGCGCCCACGCGACCATCGCGGACGACGTCGATGTCTACTGCGTCGAACGCATCACGCTGGGCGAGCGGGCGATCGTCAGCCAGTACAGCTACCTTTGCGGCGCGACGCACGATTTCACCAGACGGGACCGGCCGCTGACCCCCATGCCCATCACGATCGGTCCGGGCGTGTGGATCGCCGCGGACGTGTTCGTCGGCCCGGGCGTGACCATCGGGGAGGAAACGGTCGTCGGCGCCCGATCGAGCGTCTTCGGTGATCTGCCGGCGTGGAAAGTCTGCGTCGGTTCGCCCGCCAAGCCCGCCCGGGACCGCGTGCTGGACGGCCAAGTGCCGACGGAGCCGCGCCGGCCAGACCCCAACAAAGAACACCCGGACGCCGGGGGCCACGGATGACGATCTCGATCTTCATCCAGACGCTCAACGAGGCCGAGAACCTTCCCGGCCTGCTCGAATCGCTCGGCGGCTTCGACGACATCGTGGTGCTCGATTCGCTGTCCAACGACCAAACGCGGGCCGTCGCCGAGGCCGGCGGCTGCCGCTGGTTCGAGCGTGCTTACGACGGCCGCGGCCCGCACCAGAACTGGGCGATGGAGCACATCGACTTCAAGCACCGCTGGGTGTTCTATCTCGACGCCGACGAGCGCATGACGCCCGAACTCAAGCGCGAGATCGAGGCGATCGCCGCGCGTTGGGAATCCGGCGAGTTGACCCGTGAGAACGCACCGGTCGCCTACTACTGCGGGCGCAAGAACTACTTCCGGGGTCGCTGGCTCAAGCACGCCATGCCGCCGGGCAACATCATGCGGTTCTTCCAGCCGCCGCACATCCGCTTCGAACGCCTCGCCAACCCCGTGCCCGCCGTGGACGGCAAGGTCGGATACCTCAAAGAGCACTTCCTGCACTACAACTTCAGCAAGGGCCTGCGCGAGTGGATCGAACGCCACAACCGCTACTCGAGCTACGAAGCGGTCGAGACCGTCAAGGCGCTCGACAACCACCCGGTGAGAATCGCGAACGTGTTCTCGCCCGACCGCAACACCCGGCGGCTGGAGCTGAAGAACATCTCGTTCCGCCTGCCGCTGCGCCCGTTCATCAAGTTCGCGTACATGTACATCCTCGGCCGCGGTTTCCTCGACGGCCGCGCCGGCCTGACCTATTGCACATTGCAGGCCATCTACGAGTACTTCATCGTCCTCAAAGTCCGCGAGATCCGGCAGCCTGATCTGAGCAGGCTTGACCGGGGCGTGGGCCCCAACAGATCGGAAAAGCACGCATGAAGATCCTCCATTCGATCGCCCAGATAGATTTTCGCTCCGGCGGACCCGTGCGTGCGGTGCTCGACCTGTCGGAGGCGTTGGCCGACAAGGGCCACACCGTCGAAGTGATCGTCAAGCACGGCCCCGACACGCCCGAGTCGTGGAAGCGCCCCGGGTCGCCGACCAGGGTGACGGCCCTCGGTCGCCCGCAGATCGGCGGAGCGTGGTTCAGGGGCGCAACTCTGGAGCGGATCCGTGAGGCGGTGGCCGGCGCCGACGTGGTCCACCTCCACGGGATCTGGACCCCCCAGAACACCCAGTTCGCCCGGATCGCGCGCGAGATGAACAAGCCGTACGTGGTCTCGTGCCGCGGCATGCTCGACGATTGGTGCATGGCGCAACGCAAACCCAAGAAGCTGTTCTATCTGCGGTTCCTCGGCGGCTCCGCGATGCTCAACAACGCCGCGTTGATCCATTGCACCGCGGAGGGTGAGCTGCGTCAATCCGAGAAGTGGTTCCCGGGATCAACGGGGCGCATCATCCCCAACCTGCTCAGTCTCGATCCGTACCGAAACCCGCCCGGCCGCGAACTGGCGTCCGCCAGGTTCCCTCAACTCGATCGGCAGGAACCGTCGCTTTTGTTCCTTTCGAGGCTCCACTACAAGAAGGGTGTCGAGCACCTGATCGACGCGGCACGGATCCTCCGGGACCGGGGCACGCCCCATCAGGTACTCATCGCCGGCAAGGGGGACGACGCGTACGAACGAAAGCTCCGCGAGCAGACCACCCGTCTGGGGCTCGACGGGCTCGTGTCGTTTCTCGGTATGGTGATCGGTGACGAGAAGGTTTCGCTGTATGGTGCGGCAGATATGTTCGTGCTTCCCACCAGCCAAGAGAACTTCGGGTTCGTCTTCTTCGAGGCCCTCGCCGCCGGGTGCCCGGTGCTCACCACCCGAGGCGTGGACACCTGGCCCGAGCTGCAGGAGGCGGGGTCGCTGATCATCGAGCAGGACGCAGACGCCATCGCGGATGCGGTGATCGGTGTCACCCGCAGCCGGGCCGAACGGGACGCGCTGGGTCAACGCGGCCGGGCCTGGGTCTTCGAGCACATGAACCCCGCGCGGATCGTTGAGTCGTTCGAGCGCTTCTACGAAGAAGCCGCCGCGGGCTGAATCGCCCCTCACCCCCACGCGTCCGCGATCAAGGCCTCACCATGCGTGTGCTCCACTACAAACCGACGATGCGGGCCGAGGAGGGCGGCGTGGTCAAGGCGGTCTTTGACCTCTGTCTGCTCACCGCGTCCGAGCGGGTGGGCGTGGGTCTGGCGACCTACCACACCGACCTGGTGCGCAGCAACCTGCCCGACGGTTGCGAAGCCCGCCTGACCCTGCACGGGGTGGACCTGCCGCACGCGGCGACCCGTCTGCTCTCCCGGGCCGACCTCGTGGCGATGCGGGAGGTGATCGCCCGCTATGACCTCGTTCACCTGCACACGATCTGGACACCGTCGAACACCCAGATCACACGGATCTGCCGCTCGCTCGGCATCCCCTATGTCGTCACCGTGCACGGCATGCTCGACGACTGGTGCATGACGCAGAGCCGGCTCAAGAAACGGATCTACCTCGCCACCTGGGGACGGGGACTGATCCCCGGCGCGGCCCGGGTTCACGCCACGTCGGAGGCCGAAAGAGAACAGATCGGACGTCACGCAAGCCGGGGGGACTGTGTCTCCATCCCGCTGCCCGTGAATCTCGACGCGTACGCCCGGCTCCCCGGCGCCGCCGCCGCGTTCGACCGCTTCGCCGCGCTCCGCAGCGACAGGCCGATCGTGCTCTTTCTCTCGCGCATCCACCACAAGAAGGGCCTGGAGCGGCTCATCCGGGCTTCCGCGATTCTCCACGGAAGAGGCGTCGATCACCAGCTCGCCATCGCCGGAACAGGCGAACGACGCTATGTCGACTCGGTGCGAGAGCTGGCGACGAGCCAGGGTGTGGCGGATTCCACGGCCTTCCTCGGATTCGTGGACGGACCGGAGAAGATCGCCCTGTTCCAGGCCGCCTCCGTTTTCGCCCTGCCCACCAGCCAGGAGAACTTCGGGTTCGTTTTCTTCGAGTCGCTGGCGGCCGGGACGCCCGTGGTCACCACGCGCGGCGCGGATACATGGGGCGAGATCCTCCGTTCGGGCGGGGGCTCGATCGTCGACAACACGCCCGACGCCTTCGCGGACGCGATCGGGCCGCTGCTGGGTGCGCCCGACCACGCCCGCGAGATGGGGGAGCGGGCCCGCGCGTGGGCGCTCGACCGGTTCGACCAGGAGAAGATCATCGCGGCGTACGAACAGATGTACGCCGCGTGCCTGGAGGGCATCCGGTGAGCCGGGCCGCGCACGCCCTGCGACTGGTTTCCAATCGCGCCACAAGGCGGATCGCGATCCGTTACGGGGCAGTCCTGCCGATGTTTCCCGTGCTCGGGTTTCCCAAGTCCGGGGGGACCTGGCTGAGCAGGATGCTCGCGCTGACCCTCGACCTGCCGTTCGCACAGATCCCGACGCTCCCGGTCGCGATGCCATCGGTCGTGCAGGGCCACTGGAGACCCCACCCCGCGCTCCGCAACGCGACCGTCATCACCCGTGACGGTCGCGACGTGATGGTCTCGTTCTATTTCTACTGCAAGCTCCAGTACGAGTCCGGACCGGCACCGCGGGTGCGACGGATGATCGAGCGGCTCTACGGCCGCAGTCCCGACCTGGAAGACGCGCGAAGCAACCTGCCCGACTTCATCGGGGAGATGTTCGACCGCCCGATCGGATCCTCGCTGAACTGGTCCCGTTACTGCGCCGAATGGGCCGGGCAGCCCGCCGTCGCGCGGGTGCGATACGAGCGTCTCATCGCCAGCCCGACCGATGAGCTGGAAAGAATCGCCCGATTCCACGGCAGAATGGCGGACCCCCAACGCGTCCGCCTGGCGGTGGAGATCAACTCGATGGCCCGGCTGACGGGGCGCAAGCCGGGGGATGAGGACCGAGGATCGATCGTGCGAAAGGGAGTCTCGGGCGACTGGGCCGAGCACTTCAGCGACGAGGCCCGTGAGTTGTTCGCGGACCTGGCTGGTGCCACGCTGGTCGAACTCGGCTACGAACGCTCCGCCGCATGGCGGACGTGGCCCGCCCCCCCCGCCCCCCCCACCCCCGGCGATCAGGCCGGCGCGGGCAACGCCGATCCATCCGGGTCCGTGCCGTCATAAACCGCCTGCTCGTACTCGGACTCGTCGAACTCGGGCGTCCCCGATCGGGCGTAGCGGATCATGAACGACGCAACGTTCGAGTAGATCATGATGAAACACAGCGCGGGCGAAACCCGGGAAATCATGTATCCCTCGAGGACCGCGCCCGCAAAGTACATCGCGATCGCACCGACCGCCAGGTCCAGGATGCGGCGATCGTCCATGGCCAGCGAAGAACGGACCTTGATGGCCCGCAGGCACTGCAGCCCTCCGAACAGCGTGGCCAGCATGGCCAGGAACAGCATGCCGAGACCGAACGCGGCGAACGCGTACAGCCAGCTGTTCTCGCTCTTCTCGGCGTCCTCGAGGCCGACGCCGAAGAGCGGGTTCTCCATCCCGGTGGTGTAGAGCTTCCACCACGCGTAATCGCGGGTGTTCTGCGAGCTGACGATCCGGTCCACCCCGATATCAAAGCCGGTGACCGACACCAGGACCTTGAAGCCGACGTACGCCAGCACGAGGGCGACCGGCATGAAGAGCACGGCCCGGCCGAGCCGGGTGTAGAGCACCCCCGCCGAACCGATCGCGAACATGCCGATCCCCGTCCGCGACCCGGTCCAGACCAGCATCAGCAGGTTGACGCCCAGCACCATGATGTAAATCGTGCGCAGCTTCGCGCCCTGATCATTGAAGAGCATCCAGAGGGTGGTGACCCCGAAGAACGACAGCAGCATGCCCGCGTGCTGGGGGTTGCTCGTCATGCCCACGAACCGGAACTGATTCCCGAGGGTGAGGTAGGACGAGTTCGACACGAACTGGAGTGCGCACATGCCGATCCAGAGAACATTCACCAGAACCACCGTGCGCAGCAATCGCACCACGTCCGACGGCGAATCGACCGACATGGGAACCACCAACAGCAGCGGGACGAGCGTCGCGAAGCTGTAGACGAACGACTCGAACCCCGGGCCCATGCCCTCGTGCTGGAGCCGCAGCAGCGACGCGTAGAAACCCATCACCACGAGCGTCACCAGCATCATGGCGATCGGCTTTCCACGCAGATTTCTCAGATGAACGATCGCCATCACCAGCGCCGACAGACCGGCGATCAGGAAGATCAACGACCGACGCTGCTGGAGCGGGAGCCACGCCGTCGGCAGGATCTTCCCCGCCCAGTCCATCGGCAGGGACATGGCCGAGGCGATCAGCATCATGCCGAAGGGCACCAGCATGCCCCACCGCCGACCGAGCCCCATCAGGTACATCCCCGCCCAGATCAGGCAGAGCAGCCCCGCGAGCCCCATGGCCGGAACGGTCAGATTCATCGATGCTGTCCTCCTAGACTCAAGGCTAGCAACCCTGTATCGACCCCGCGCCGGCGATGGTTCTTCCCAACTGCCGCATTCGGCCCGCCGAGCCCAGAATTCGCCCCGTGAGGCCGCCGCGGCATGACCCGCATCGTCTGCAACTACGCCCGCCTCTTCTCCACGCTGCTCATCGGCATCGCGGTCGTCCCCCTGACAATCGCCTGGCTGGGCGACGACGCCTTCGGCCTGATCGCCCTGCTCGGCGCCAATATCGGCCTGGCCAACATCGTCCGACAGATCATCCAGCAGTCCCTCGTCCGAGAACTCGGCGCGGCCTACCACGGCGGGGACGCGGGCATGGCACGGCTCTACCCCGCCATCTGCCGCATCTCCCTCGTCGCCGCCTTCCTGTCCGTGGTCACCTTCGGCATCGTCGCCGCCGCCCTGCCCGTGTTCAAAATGCCCGACGCGTTCCGCACCGCGGCCCTGTGGTTCGTTATTGCTCAGGGCGCCCAGACCGCCGTCATGGTCCTCCTGGCTCCCGTCCTGAACATGTACCTCGTGGCCGAGCGCTTCGTCGGTTTCAGCGTCTGGTTCGTCGGCGTCCGGGCGGCCAACATCGTCTCCGTGCTCATCCTCGGCTACGCGGTCACCGTCAACGACCCGCCCCGCGGCCTGCTCCTCCACGGCCTGCTCTGGTCCGGTCTGTCCATCCTGGGCTACCTGATCGCCGCGGGCCTGCTCATCCGCAAAGACCGCCGCCTGATGCTCACGTTCCGCCGCCCCGAGCCCGGCGCGACCCGCGAGGTCATGGGCACGTTCAGCTGGAACTCGGGCGTCCAGATCGCGATGAACGTGCACGAGCAGGTCCCGCCGATGCTGCTCAACCTCTTCCTGGGCACCGCCGCCAACGCCGCGTGGGGGCTGGGATTCCGCCTGGTCGCCTACATCCGCATGGTCACCACCGGCATGCAGTTCGGCTCCGACGCCGTCAGCGCCCGCCTGGCGAGCGGGGACGACCAGGACCTCGCCCGCGCCCGGCTCCAGCGCCTGACCGACGTCCAGACCCGCCTGACCGGCCTGGTCTCGATGCCCGCCGGCGCGGGCGTGCTGATCTACTGCTTCCCCATCCTGCACCTCTGGGTGGGGCGCCAGCTCGAGGACTACGACACCATCATGGGCATGGGCGTGGTGATGGCCCGGATCCTCGCGCTGGCGCTGGCCGCCCGCGCGATCTCGGACACGTGGGTCCTCGTCCTCTACGGCGCCGGATTCGTCCGCAGCTACGCGCCGCTCATCATCGCCGGCGGCTTCATCGCGCCCGTCACCGCGGTCATCCTCCTGCTCACGCTCCCCGCGGACCTTCGCTACATCGGGCCGGCCGTCGGCTTCACCCTGGTGTTCGTCGGGCTGCACCTCGTCGGCGTGCCCGTCCTCGCGGCCCGCTGCCTGCACCTGAGCCCGTGGAGCCTGATCCGCTCGGTCGGCCGCCCGTTCCTCGCCACCGCCGCCGCCTCCGGGGCCGGCCTGGGCGTGCTGGCCGCCGGAGCCCGTCTCGGCGACCTCTCGCTCCTCGCGATGCCCACCCGCGCCGCCGGCGACGCCATCGACCCCGCGTGGATGTTCGCCTCGATCCTCGCCTTCGGGCTCGTGTACACCCCGCTCGCCTTCGCCTTCGTCATCGGACCCGACGAGCGGGCCCGGATCACGGGCATCGTCGCTCGACGCCTGGGGCGCGGTCAGCGCCCCGGCTGACCCGCCGGCCCATCGCCCGACACGGGGCGCAGGTCCGCCACGATGATCCGGTGATCGCTCCCCTCGGACGCGACCGAAGACCACGCCACCACCTCGAACCCGCTGGACACCCAGACGTCGTCGAGCTGCACGCGGGCCGGGCCCGCCCACTCGGACGGGTAGCTCCCCCACCACCCGCCCGCCATGGGCTTGGACATCGACAGCCCCGCCGCCCGCGCCGACCCCGCCCGCGATCCGGCCGGGCCCGCGTTCAGGTCCGCCCCCACCGCCAGCGGCAGGCCCATCGACGCCGCCGCGCCCGCCATCCCGGGCAGCGTCCGCGCTGCCGTCTCGTTGCCCATCGCCCACCGTTCCCGCGTCCGCGGCGAGTGGGGGTGCGCCAGGCCCACCAGCACGGGGCCCGCCCCGGTCTCCAGCCGAACCATCAGGATGTCCCGCTCGGCGTGCTCGACGCCCGGCACGCCCACCCGCTCCATCGGCCAGCGGCTGAGCACGAAGCACGGCGAGGTGATCCCGTCCACCCACGCCCGGTGCACCCACCCCCAGCCCGACCCGTCCAGCAGCCCGCGCCGGCGCACACCGCGGTTCAGTTCCACCGGCACCTCGATCAGCACCACCGCGTCGGCGTGCCACCCGAGCACCCGGCCCAGGTCGGCCTCCCACGCCGTGCTCTCGGGCCCGGCGTTGAAGCTGACCACCCGCACCACGCCCGGCCCGGGCGGCGTTCCCAGATCCACCGGCGGAACCCACACCGATCGGCCTGCGATCAGCGGCCAACCGCCCGCGACCGCCGCCAGCGCGCACACCGCCCCGGCCCCCCACCGCCGAAGCAGCCCGCACAACCCCGCCGCGAGCACGCACCCGGCGACCAACCAAACCTGATAGGACACGAGCACGTCGATCGTGTACGACCGCGGCCCGAGCACCCAGAGGCCGCCCGCGACCGCGCCGCCCGCGCCCAGCGCCCACGCGAGAACCTGTCGCTTCCCGCGTCTACCGCCCCGATCTGATCGCTCCGCGCCCGCCTCGGCCATCACCCATCCTTGCCGGTTCCGAGCCCCCGAGCGCGCACGAAAAAGGGCGAGCCGTGAAAGGCCCGCCCTCGGAGCATGTCAGGAACGGTTCAACGCCGGACGATCAGTCCTGCGCCGGCTGGCCGAAGAACGGGAAGACCATGCCGCCGCCCCCGCCGATCTGGTCGGCGTTGTAGATGTAGGCCGCGTCGAGCGCCTTCTCGATCCGCGTCTTGCACTCGCCCAGGTGGGCCAGCGTGTACGCGTCTACGCCCGAGGCGTTCTTGGACCGGGCCTCGACCTTGCCGAGCAGCTCGCGGAGCTGCGCGACGGCCAGGGTCTTGACGGGCATCGCCGCGGCGTTCGCGGTCGTGGTGCCCATCGAGAGGTCGATCAGCCGCTCGAGGTGCTCGCGCTGCAGGTTGCGCCGGAACGAGGAGATCATCGGGTTCCGCTCGGTGAACTTGCCCGACGCGTTGCCATCCAGCTCGTTCCAGGCCGCCTTCTTGACCGTGGACATCACCTCGGCCAGCGTCAGGGCGTCCTCGTCCGAGGGGACGTACAGCTCGAGGTCGTAGACCCGCTGGAGGGTCTGCGGGTTGAGCAGCATCGTCATCGCCGAGGCCTGCACGCCCATCACCTGGTCGTGGATCGGGAGCGTGGCGTCCGCGATGGCCTCGCGGTAGCCGTACTCGTCGAACCACTTGTCGGTGGTGGTGTGGCGGAGCAGCTCGGGCGTGATGCCGAAAGCCTCGTCCTTGAACGAGTTGTCGATCACGAACGCCAGCGCCGCACGCTGCTGATCGGCCGAGACGGGGTCGATCGGGACGCGCCCGTTCGGGTCACCCTTCTTGTCGCGGTAGACGTGGGCCGAGCCGACCCAGTTGGCCATCATCGACAGCATCTGGGTCTGGGTTCCCAGCGTGATGCGGTAGCCGCGCCGCGCGTTCGCCCAGGAATCGCCGTCCTTGACGAAGTCGGTCAGCAGGCCCTCGCGCACGTGCCGCACGAACGCCATCTGGTTGTTGGCGTAGTCCAGCGGGTTCTTGCCCATGTCGTACCGGCGCGCGGTCGGGTCGGGGCCGAAGGTGTCCTCGTCCGTCGCGTACTGCAGCTCCGGCTCGGCCACGCGCTCGAGCGTCTTCTTCGGGTCCTTGCCGTAGCCGTACTCGATGGCCCAGAAGTCGTACGGCCCGATGTCGATCACCGAGTAGTCGCCCTGGGTCTCGCCGAAGCCCGGCATGCGGATGTTGATGCCGTTGTAGTCCATCACCGAGGTCGACCAGGCCTTCTGGCCCTTGAACCCGGGGGTGTTGATCTCGGCGATGTCGTACGCGCTCGAGCCCTTGAAGTTGTGACGCAGGCCCAGCGTGTGCCCGACCTCGTGCGCCACCAGCTCGGCGAGCATCGGCCCGACGAACCACTCGGGCACGCCGTCGATCATGTCGCCGGGGTCCTCCTTGGGCTTGTCCTTGGGCTTCTCGCCGTTCTCCTTCGGCTCGGCATCGGGCTCGTCCTCGTCGGCCTTCTTGCCGTCGAGCATCGCCAGGTACTCGGGCGGGACCATGGCCCGCAGGCCCGGATTCTCCTCGAGCTGCTTGCGCACCATCTCGAGGGTCTCCTCGTCGATCTCCGGCTCGGCGGACTTCTCGGCCGCCGACTCGATCGACGCGAACGTGTCGATCGCCGCCAGGTACATCTGCATCATGGCCAGGTCCAGGGCCTTGCCCTGCGCCAGGTTGCACATGCCCGAGATCTGGCTCATCCGCATCAGCCCGGCGTACTCGTTCTCGCCGGCGCCCTCGACGTCGGCGGTGGCGATCGGGTGCCCGCCGAAGCGGGTCAGGCCGCGCTGCTGACGCTCGATCATCATCTCCTCGCGACGCTCCGGGCTGGCCATCCGCAGGCGCGGGTCCCACTTGGGGTTGCGGTCCAGCCACGACAGCGTCTGCGGGCTCATGCCCTCGATCGCCAGGTTGCCCAGCAGGTCGTCCCAGCGGTAGGTGAACACGCGGATCCACCCGTCGGTCAGCACCACGTCCGCGTCGAGGATCTCGCCGGTCATCGGGTTCACGCGGCTCGGGCCGATCGCCGTCGCCACGTCGTTGCTGATCCAGCGGATGAAGTTGTACCGCACGTCCTCGGGCTGCTTCTCCATGTGGGCGCCCGAGGACTTGTCCTGGTAACGAACCTCGATCGCGCCGTCGATGCCGACGGCGCGGAACGCCTTGTTCCACTGCTCGATGCCGTCACGCACCCAGCGCCGGTAGCGGATCGGAACGGTGTGCTCGACGTAGTACACGATGGGCTGCTTGGGCGGGCTCAGCTTCAGGTTGGGCGCCGCCTTCTCGAGGTTCCAGCGGTTGATGTACCGGTTGTTGGTCTCCTCGCGCGTGAACTTGCCCAGGTCGCGGTACGCCGTGGTGAAGTAGCCCACGCGCGGGTCGGCTTCACGCGGCTTGTAGCCGGGCGTGCCCTGGATCAGGCTGATCGAGTAGTGGAACGACTTCATCGCCCCGCCCGCGACCGGACCCTCCAGCTCGACCTCGATGTTCTGCGGGAACACCTTGATGTCCTTGACGGTCGTCAGGGAGCGGTTCAGACCCCGCGCCGAACCCCCGAAAAAGGTCTGCATGTTGTTGACCAGCAGCTCGCTCAGGTTGATCACCGGCTGGCCGGACGGGCCCGTCGAGACCAGCGGCACGTCGACCAGCACGCGGTCGGTGAACACCGTCGCGATCGAGTCCTTGCTCTCCTGGTCGCCCGTCGAACGCACCTCGATCTGCGGCATGACCAGCGCCATGCGGTCGTTGATCTTCCGCCACTGCGTGTACATGTCCGACGCCTGCAGGCCGGCAAACACCTCGCCGCCCGAGACCGTCATCGCGAAGAAGTGGTTCTGACGCTCCCAGTTGCGAGGCAGCTCGGCCACCAACTGGTTGTTCTTCTCGTTCAGCCAGACGCCGTAGAAAGAACCGTCCTGGCCCTGCACCTGCTTGTAGCCGTTGATGACGTCCTTGAACGCCTTGAGACCGTCGTTCGACGCCGGGGACGGCCCCTGGCCGCCCATCATCGACGCGATCTGCGCCAAGTCGATCGACTCCTCGCCCTGCGGCTGCGTCGCGCCGTCCAGGGCCGGATCGTCCCAGCCCGCGCCCGCCGACAGCACACCCAAACCGACCACCGCCCCCACCACGCCCACCAGGGCCCGGGCCGAAACACCAAACATTCGATCAGACATGACCGCTCCACGCGCTTTGCGCACTGATACCCGGGCGGGGTCCGCCGCACCGACGCCCCCGAAGCCAGCCCGGATAAAGGGCTGTATCACCTCGGGGATGCCGGTATCGGTTGCCTGCCCGGTCACCCAAGAATCGGAATAGGGCCGTCGCGCAACAGCTGCGCCGCCCTCCTCCGCAGGCAATTACCGCCCAAACCCCCGCCGGATTCAAGAAAGTTCCTCAGGATCCCGGCGAGAACACCACCGCCAGGACCGTCAGGGCCACAAACCCCACCGCGCACACCCGCACCACCGCGTCGTGCACCGCCAGCTCGGTCGGGTCGTCGTACGTCCCCCGTTCGAGCTGCACCATCGCCCGCAGCAGGGCGAGCGTCGAAGGTAAGACCGTCAGCCACAAGAGGTTAAGTCCGAAGCCGCCGCCCCCCAACGCCTCCGCCGCGGGCCCGACCTCCCCCGCGGAGCCGAACTTGACCGTGAAGTCCCCCGCCCGGCTCTGCACGTACCCCGCGTAGGTCAGCAAGGTCGCCACCGCAGTCACCACCACCGCCATCTGCAACAGCACGTCCGAATAACCGAGCTGCACCGACCGGGCCGCCGAGGCGTCCTCGCCCAGCGTCCGCTTCTCACCCAACCGTTTCCCGAACGCCAGGAACATACTCAGGAACAGCGTCGCGTTGAGCAGCCACGTCGACGGCTCGATCTCCGCCGCCGCGCACCCCGCCAGCACCCGCAGCACGAAGCCCATCGCCAAGCTGAGCACGTCCAGGATCACCTTGTTCTTGAAATACGCCGAGTAGATCAGCACGTTCAGAGCGTGCATCGCCGTCAGCGCCCCCACCACCACCGTCGTGTGCCACGCGTCGAGCATCAGCACCGCGCCCGCCGAAAAGCCCAGCAGCACACCGGCGTAGATCAGCCCCGCCCGCGGCGAGACCGACCCCGACGCCAGCGGCCGGTGCCGCTTGCGCGGGTGCACCCGGTCCTTTTCCCGATCGAACCAGTCGTTGATCACATACAACCCGCTCGAAGCCAGGCTGAACGCCACCACCGCCCAGAGCACGCTGATCCAGTCGATCACCAGGCCCTGCGACCAGCCGTACAGCGGCCCGACCACCACGAACACGCTCTTGGACCACTGGGTCGGGCGTGCCAGCTTGACGTAGGCCCGCACGCCCGTGTACCGGCGGGGTTCGGGCAGCGACGGGTCGGGTTGGCGGGCGTCGTCTGTCATGCGTGCCGGCCGATCGGCCGATGCTCCTCCGACGACGGGCCGCGGCCCGAGGTTCGTCCCGATCGAACCAAGCGATCCGTATCATCGCCCCGGAGCGGACCCGATGCCCACCCACACGCCGAACAACACCGACGCGTCCGGGCAACATATCGGGCGGAACGGCCCCACGCTCCAATCCGGGCCGCCATCACCCCCGATCCGGGTCGTCTTCGCCGCGCTCGCCGCCGCCCTGGCCATCTTCCTCCCGGCCGCCGCCCTGGCCGTGGCGGGCAACAACGCCGGACGCGGCGCGTGGGACGCCACGGTCTACCACGAGCCCTTCATCCGCCAACTGGCCGCCGACTGGCCCCGCCTCGACCTGTCCAATCCGCTGACCGCGACCACCCCGGGCTACCACATCGTCCTGGCCACCCTCGACCGGTTCGGCCCCGGATCCACGACGGCGCTGCGTCTCGCCTCCGCCCTGATCGGCGCGGGCCTGCTCGCCACGCTCGCCACCTGGCTGGCCCGGCGGGTCCGCCCGCTCGACGCCTTCCTGCTCAGCTTTCCGCTGGCCGCCTCGATCTACACATTCCAGTCCGCGGCCTGGCTCCTGCCCGACAACCTCGCCTGGCTCGGCGTGCTCTGGATCCTGATCCTCTGCCTCCGCGACCCGCCGGCCTGGCGCAACCTCGCCATCGCCGGCGGGGTGCTCGCGGCCCTCGTCTTCACCCGCCAGGTCCACCTCTGGGCCGCCGGCGTGATCTGGCTGGCCGCGTGGCTGGGCGTCCGCTCGACCGACCCCGGCCTGTTCACCCGCCTGCCCGCCCGCATCCCCAGAACAGTTCTCGCCGCCCTGATCACGCTGCCCGCGGTGCTCGTGGTTGCCTGGTTTGTCCGCCACTGGGGCGGCCTGACGCCCCCGCGCTTTCAGTCCGACATGCACGGCGGCAACCCCGCGACCCCCGCGTTCATGCTCGTCCAGGTCTGGGTGCTCTGCATCGGCTTCGGCCCCTGGCTCGCCCCGGCCCTGCTGCGGGCGGCCCGCGATCACAAGGCCGTCCTGCTCGCCGCCGGAACCCTCGGCCTGATGCTGGCGATCGTCCCCGCCACCACCACCGACCCCGACGCCGGGCGATACTCCGGCTGGTGGGGCGTCACCGGTCGTGCCCCGGTCCTGTTCGGGCGGACCAACCTGCTGTTCGTCATCCTCGCCCCGCTCGGGGCCGTGTGGCTGGCCGGGGCGCTGCTCGCCGTTCCCCACCGCGCCCGCTGGACGCTGCTGGGCGCACTGGTCGCCTTCGCCGCCGCCCAGAGCGCGACCTTCTTTTCCTGGCAGCGCTACCACGAGCCCTTCCTGATCATCCTCCTGGCGATGCTCGCGGCCTTGCAGCCCGCCGAACTCCGCCGGACGCCCTTCGCCCGCCTGCGCCTGCCCGCCATGCTGGTGTTCTGCGCTCTGCTGGCCGCCATTTCCGCGATGGCGATCCGCGGCGAGCCGGTCGCCCCCGGCACCCCGCCGCCGCCCAAGCACACCGCCCCGGAAGACCCCTGGGCCGCCCCACCCACGGATCGCGCGCCGGCCGAGCCGGCCCGGGCCGAATAACCCGCCCCCGATCCCCGCGAACCCCCCGCCCGGGGCGTCGTATCAGATGATCCGGGCCAAGCCACGCCCCCGCCCGGCCGATGGAACAACAATCCCAGCCCCGCGGCCGCCAGGCCGACGGGGCAACAACCCAGCAGACCACCCCACCAGTCCCAGCCGGAGCATCACCATGGCCGAACAGAAGCGCGCACTCATCTCGGGCATCACCGGCCAGGACGGCTCCTACCTCGCCGAGTTCCTGCTCGCCAAGGGCTACGAGGTCCACGGCATCATCCGCCGCGCCTCGACCTTCAACACCGACCGCATCGACCACATCTACCAGGACCCCCACAACCCCGCCCCCAAGCTCAAGCTGCACTACGGCGACCTCTGCGACGCCAACAACATCTCCAAGCTGATGGACCACGTCAAGCCCCACGAGGTCTACAACCTGGGCGCCCAGTCACACGTCCGCGTGTCCTTCGACATGCCGATCTTCACCGCCGACACCGTCGCCATGGGCGCCCTCCGCCTGCTCGAGGCCGTCCGCGACTTCCGCGACAAGTCCGGCCAGGACGTCCGCTACTACCAAGCCTCCAGCTCCGAGCAGTACGGCCTCGTCGTCGAGACGCCCCAGAAAGAGACCACCCCCTTCTACCCCCGCTCGCCCTACGCCTGCGCCAAGGTCATGGCCCACTGGGCCACCGTCAACTACCGCGAGTCCTACGGCCTGCACGCCTCCTGCGGCATCCTCTTCAACCACGAATCACCCCGCCGCGGCGAGACCTTCGTCACCCGCAAGATCACCCGCGCCGTGGGCCGCATCAAGATGGGCCTGCAGAACAAGATCTTCCTGGGCAACCTCGACTCCAAGCGCGACTGGGGCTTCGCCGGCGACTACGTCAAGATGATGTGGATGATGCTCCAGCAGGACACCGTCGACGACTACGTGATCGCCACCGGCAAGACCATCTCCGTCCGCGAGTTCGCCGACCTGGCCTTCCAGCACGCCGGCCTGAACTTCGCCGACCACGTCGAGTTCGACCCTCGCTACCTCCGCCCCGCCGAGGTCGATCTGTTGCTGGGCGATCCGTCCAAGGCCAAGCAGAAACTCGGCTGGGTCCCCGAGACCACGGTCGAGGAACTGGCCGCCATGATGGTCGACCACGACATCGAACTGGCCTCCCGCGAGAAGACCCTCAAGGACGCCGGCCACGAGATGCCCGCCTTCACCGGCCACGACCAGTAACAGAACCCGGCCCCACATGCCCGCCCCCCAGCCGATCACCGCGTTCGACCAACTGGGCGCGACCTTGCGGGTCCGGCTCAAGGACAAACGCCACCACCCCCACGCCCGCCGGCACTGGCCCGGCGTGGTGGCCGCGGACGCGATGTCGCGCGACGAGCTGCTCGCGCTCCAGGCCGCACGCCTGGAGGACCTCGTCCGCCATGCCGCGGCCAACGTCCCGTTCTACCAACGCTGGGCCAGGGAATCCGGGTACGAGCCCGGCGATCCGGTCCACGTGGACAGCCTCCCGCTGGTCACCAAGGCCGACTTCGCCGACCCCGACGACTTCCAGTCCGCGGCCATCCCGGTCTCGGAGATGACCACCAACAAGACCAGCGGCAGCAGCGGCCAGCCGTTCCGCTTCCGCCAGCACCCCTCCGCCACCGACTACAGCTACTGCGTGCTCTGGCGCGCCCTGCACCGCTTCGGCCTGCGCCCCGGCCACCGCCGTGCGTTCGTCTGGGGACGCTCGTACTCCTTCAACACCACCGACGCGCGACGCCTCAAGACCCGCCTCAAACTGGCTGTGCGCGACTGGGCCAACGACACCCTGTCGATCGATGCCTACAGCCTCGGCCCGGACAACGTGGCCGACGCCATCCGCCGGATGGAGGCGTACCGCCCCGTCTACGTCCACGGCTATGTCTCCGCCATCTACGCCCTCGCCCGTCACCTGCTCGACGAAGGACGCACGCTCTCGTTCACACCCAGACTGGTCATCACCGAGAGCGAGGCGCTCTACCCGTTCCAGCGCCAGGCGATCGAGACCGCGTTCCGTTGCACCGTCATCGCCAACTACGGATCGGTCGAACTCGGCAAGATCGCCCAGCCCGACCCGCAAGGCCACACCCGGATCAACGAGGACCTGTTCATCGTCGAGCGGCTCCCGGACGGCGAGGCCGCCGTCACCAACCTGCTCAGCCACGCGTTCCCGTTCATCCGCTACCGGCTGGGCGACCTGATCGAACTCGAGCCGTCCGTGCCCGCGGGCCTGCCCTACGCCTGCCTCCGTTCCGTGGTCGGCCGGACCGTCGACATGATCCCGCTGCCCGGCGGCGGGTACGTCCACGGGGTGGCCCTGGCCCACCTCATCGACCCCCACCTCGAGCACGTCCGCCGGTACCAGATCCGCCAGACCGCCCTGGACCGCTTCGAGGTCGCCCTGGAATGCCCCGTTCCCCCGCCGCCCGTCGTCGCACGGACCATCGAACGCGACATCAAGGGGCTGGTGGGCGCGGAGACGACCGTCCGCGTCCGCCCGGTCGACCGCATCGACCCGGGCCCAACGGGCAAGTTCCGGTGGGTGATCTCGGATCTGAAAGCAAGGGAGCCATCCGAGGCCCCGCCCGGCACTCCCTGATCCGAACAGCGCAGGCGTTCGCTGGTCTCAAGGCACCCGCGGGCAGTCGGCAGCACGTCCGAAACCCCTGCATCTAGGTGGGCACCCTCGGCCCGGGTCCCGGCCTTCCACTCGTTGGTGGCTTGGCCATCGCCCGGATCTATCCTCGGGCTCCCTCAGGGAATCCATAGGGTTCAGACGAACCCTGCCGACCGCCCGCGGGCGTCTTGACCATCAACCTACCGCGCCTTGCATCGGCCGGGGCATGAAATCCGGTTCAGGTTGCGCCAAACTTCCCGCCCCGCCGCCCGCAACCCCCCGGGGGGCCCCGGCGTATCGGATCGCGCCCCGGCGGCCCGATTCCCCTATGCTGCCGCTGCCCGGGCGCACCCACAGCCGCCCGGACGAAGCCGAACCCGCTCCGCAAGGCCCGTGCCCGAGGGGCCCGAAGAACCCGACCGCACTTCAGACAAGAACCCCGCGAGGTCCACCATGCGTACCAACCGCCGCACAGTCGCCGCCCTTGCCCTGGCCGCCAGCACCGCCGCCCTCGTCGGCTGCTCGTCGAACTCCGCCCCCCGCCACGCGGGCGACATCGACGCCATCCGGGCCAACCCCAGCCCCGCGATGGACAGCCCCAGCCAGCGGCGCACCGACATCACCAACCGCCACGTCATCACCAACGACACCAACCTCCGCATGCTCAACGACGACTGGGACCGCCTCTGGTTGCTGGACCGCCCCACCAACCTCTCGCTCTACCCCACCATCCGGCGCTGAGCCCCCGCGTCACGGCGCGCACCCCCGATCTACACAACAACACCCGCCCGATGGGCGGGTGTTGTTTCGTGTACGGACGGGCGCGGGCGTTGAAACACCCGGCACGCGGCGTCGGGAACCGCGGCACCCGACGACGCCGGCCGATCACGCGGCGGTGTACTGGCCGCGCGAGACCTTCTTGAAACGCTTGTCCTTGAGCAGCGCCTGGTTGACCATCGTGCGGAAGTTGGCCGCCGACGAGCTGTAGCCAGCCGCCCGGACCGCGTCGGCGGCCTCGGTCACGGACATCGTCACGCCCTGGAGCACCTGGTGCAGCGCGTCGGGCAGCGTCATGGAGTTGCGTGCCCGCGTCCCCGTGCCGCCGGTCAGCGAGCCGCCGAGTTCGGCGATCTCCGCGTTGACCCGGGCCAGCTCGGCCGAGAGCTTCTCGCGACGGCGTTCCAGGCGGGCCACGCCCCGGCGACGCCGGCTCAGCTCCGCCTGCAGTTCGGAGACGGACATCGACTCGAGCGCCGCGCCGGCCGAGCGGGGGGCCCGCTTGGCGGTCGTCTTGCGTCCGCGCTTGGCGGTCTTCTTGGCGGTCTTCTTCTTTCCACGCTTGGCCATGATGTGTTCCTTTGAAGTTCGGAGTGAAGACCGGCCCGTGCGTGCGAGAGAAATCGCGCGATCACGAAGGAGGTGGACCGGACGCAACATCATACCAGCGTGTTGAATCTAAACAAACATCAGGGCGCAAGAAACACCGGCGCCGCGGGTGAACACTTCTTCAGCCCAGATCGTGGCGGTAGCCCATCTGTTCCAGCAGCCCGTCGAACTGATCGAGGCTGAAGAACTCGATTGTCAGCGAACCCTTCTGCCCGCCACGATCCGTCCGCAAGCTAACACGTGTTCCCAGATGCTCGGCCAGGCGGCGTTCCATATCATCGAGCACCGCGCGGGCACGCAGGTTCGTATCATGTTCTTGTGATATCAATGAGCCGTTCGCCTCTCCGGCATTCTTCTTAGCAACTGGGCCCTCCGACCCACCGCTCCCCCCCCCCTCGCCCGCGTCCGCCGCCGCCCGCTCCACCGCCCGCACGCTCCACGACTCGTCGGCCGCACGCGTGGCCAGGACCAGACGCTCGCCCGCGTCCGCGACCGAGAGCAACGCCCGCGCGTGCCCGAACCCCAGGCGCCCGTCGGAGACCATCGCGAGGATCTCGTCGCCCAAGTCCAGCAGGCGCAGGTGGTTGGCCACGCTCGAGCGGTCCAGCCCCACCCGCTCGGCCAGCTCGGCCTGCGTCATCTCGTAGCGTTCGACCAGCGATCGGAACGCCCGCGCACGGTCCACGGGGTTCAAGTCCGCCCGCTGCAGGTTCTCGATCAGCGCCAGTTCGGCGCTCGTCCGGTCATCGACCGTGCGCACGATCGCGGGGATCGTGTCCAGCCCCGCCAGCTTCGAGGCCCGCAGGCGGCGTTCGCCAGCCACCAGCTCGTACCCGCCGCCCGGGGCCGGGCGCACCACCACCGGCTGCATCACCCCGTCGCGCCCGATCGAGCCGGCCAGCGCCCGCAACGCGTCCTCGTCGAAGGACCGCCGCGGCTGCTGCGGGTTCGGCCGGATCGAATCCACCGGCGCCATCACCAGCCCCGGCCCGGGCGCGCCCCCCGACGCACTTGAAGTGTTCATATTATGTTTGGTAGTATCCGGCGTCGGTGCGACCTGGACCGGCGGGTTGGTGCCCACCAGAGCGCTCAGGCCCCGCCCGAGGCGTGCGGGTTTCTTGGTCGACGAGGATCCGTTCGTCATGGCGATTGCTCCTTGGTGGTGCGATCCTACCGCCCCACCGCCGCCCGTGCAGGGGTTGAGCGAGCGCCAGAGGCCGATTTCGGGGGTCTCCGCCCCCGCTGACACCACCCTGTCAGCCGTGGTGTTCCACGTGGAACAGGCCGCGGGACCGCGGCAGGGGGGTTCCTATGATCGGCCCATGCACCAACCCATCGAGACGATCGCGCGGGGATTGATCCGCTCCGGCAGCCGCGTCCTGCTCTGCCGGAACCGCAAGCACGGCTACCACTACCTGCCCGGCGGGCACATCGAGTTCGGTGAGCCGGCCCGCGCCTCTCTCACCCGGGAACTCCTCGAGGAGTGCGGCCTCGAATCCCGCGTCGGCCCCCTGCTGCTCACCGAGGAGCAGGTCTTCACCCAGAAGAACAAGAACCGCCACGAGATCACCCTGATCTTCCGGGTCGACCGGCTCGGCCCCAACCCCACGACGATGCCCGACGACGTGAAGTCCCTCGAGGACAAGATCGACTTCGTCTGGGCGGACCTGGCGTCCGTGCCCGACCTGGTGATCTACCCCGAATCGACCAAGGCCTGGCTCGCCAGCGGCGGGGGGGTCCACGAGTCCGACGGCCCCTTCCTGCCGGCCGACGCGGGCGCCCCGATCGATGCCGGTTGACCCCCCGGCGGGTTCGGCGTGTTCCACGTGGAACACACCCCGCCTCCCTCGCCGCCCGTGAGACGACCCACCCCGCTGATCCAGCAAGCGCCCGGTCCCGCTCAACCCCCCCACCGATCGTGCCGATGGCGCGGGCTGTGCCGCCCGATCGCCCCGAATCCGATCCCGCACGCATCCTCGCCCGCCTGGACGATCTCCAGCGTGAGCTGGCCGCCACGCAGGAAGAGGTTGACCGGGCCGAGCGCCTCGGGGTGCTCGGGACGCTCGCCGGCATGATCGCCCACGAGGTCCGGGGCATCGCCTCGAAGGTCACCGGCAACGCCCAACTGATCGAACGCTGCGCCGAGGACCCCGAGCGGGTCCGCGAGCTGGCCGCCCGGATCACACGCCTCGGACTGCACGCCGGGCGCGTGGCCGAGGCCATCCTGGCCGCCGCCGACGAGCCGCTGCCGGGCGACTGCTCGGTGCTCGACATCCACCGCCGGGCCATGGACGCTCTGCCCGCCGAGGCCCGCGCCCGCTTCGACGACACCAGCCTCAGCCCGAGCCTCCGCGCGAGCATCGATCCCGACGCCCTCGAGCGGGTGCTGGTCAACCTGTACCTCAACGCCTGGCGCGCGGTGGGGGGCTCCGGCGGCGACGGGCGTGTGCTCATCCGAGCCCGCCGACGCGGGGCGCCGGTGTTCGGGCACACGACCGACGAGCACTCGCCCGAGGCCATCGCCGCCGGGTGTTCCGCGTGGAACACGCTGGAGATCCGCGTCCGCGACGAGGGCCCGGGCCTGCACCCCGAACTGGCCGAGACGCTCTTCGAGCCGTGGCAACGCGGCCCGATCTCCGGCTCCGGCCACGGGCTGGGCCTCGCGCTCTGCCGCCACCTGCTCGCGTCGGTGGGGGGGTCGATCCGCTTCGAGCCCAACCGCGGCCTGGGCGCCGAGGTGGTGGTCGAACTGCCCGAATCGACCGACGCCGCACGCCAGGCCGCCTGAGATACACCCGATGTTCCACGTGGAACACGCCCGCACGACGGCGGGGACCTTCTTCTTGTCAGCGTGTCTGTTGCCCGTGCCTCAGTCAGGCGCGATGGGCACAACCTCGCCCGGATCGAACCGCACCCCCACCGCGTCGCCCGGCTCCGGGTGCACGCGGCTCGACGAGCCGTAGGGGTTCATCTCCGCGATCTTGATCGGCGGGCAGCCCTTCACCTCGACGATGTGCTGCGCCGTCTCGCCCAGATAGGTCGTCTCGCGCAGCGACCCCGCCAGCGAGCCCGGTTCGCCCGCCGGCACCAGCGCCGTGGCCTCGGGCCGGATCGAAACCAGAGTTTGTTTGGAATCTGATTGGGTCTCGCCCGCGTCCAGCAGGCGGGTGGCCTCGAACGCCCCGGCCTCGACCCGCAGCGTGGTCGGCGACGCCCGCTCGGCGCGGATCAGGTTCGTCTCGCCCAGGAACTCGGCCACGAAGCGGCTCCTCGGCTGGCGGTACAGCTCCCGCGGAGAGCCGAGCTGCACGACCTTGCCGTCGCGCAGCAACGCCACGCGGTCGGCCATGCTCAGCGCTTCCTTCTGGTCGTGCGTGACGTACACCGTGGTGATGCCCGAGGCTTTGCAGATCCGCCGGATCTCGTGGCGCAGGTCGTTGCGCAGCTTCGCGTCCAGGTTCGACAACGGCTCGTCGAGCAGCAGCACGTCGGGCTTGATGACCATCGCGCGGGCCAGCGCGACGCGCTGCTGCTGCCCGCCCGAGAGCTGCGTGGGCTTGCGCTCGGCGTACTTGTCCATCTGCACCGCGCCCAGTGCTTCTTTGACCAGCGTGTCCCGCTCCGCGCCCGCGACCTTGCGGACATTCAGGCCGAAGGCCACGTTCTGGGCCACCGTCATGTGCGGCCACAGCGCGTAGGACTGGAACACCATGCCCGTGTTCCGCTTGTTCGGCGGGGCGTGGGTCACGTCCTTGCCGTTGAACGCGATGCGCCCGGCGGTCGGATCGATGAACCCGGCGATCATCCGCAGCAGCGTGGTCTTGCCGCAGCCCGACGGGCCCAGCAGGAAGAACAGCTCGCCGGGCTCGATGACCAGGTCGATCCCGTCCACGGCCCGCGCCGCGGCCTGGCCGGTGCCGAAAACCTTGACGAGCTGGTTGATCTCGATCCTGGTGCCCATGGGGCGGTATGGTAAGCCCACGCCGGTCGGGCCGGCAGGGGGCTCAGCCCCGATCGGGGCGCTTTGTCTGTTCGGATTCGGGAGCGTCCGCACCCGCCGAGCCCCCGGACGCGCCCGGGTCCTCCGGGCCGAGCCTGCGGGCCCAGGCGAAGTAAAACACACCCGCCAGGACGAACGCGCCGGCCGTCACCAGGTACACAACCGGTCCGAACTGGGTGCACAGGGCCAGCGCGGTCACGATGGCCAGCACGGTCGGCACGGGATAGCCCCGCACCGCCCATGGAACGCGGAAGGGGCGTTCGAGGTCCGGCTCCTTCTTGCGGAGCACGATCAGGCACACGTTGACCGCGATGAACGCGACGAGCGTCGCCAGCGAGGCGACGCTGGCCACGGTCTCCACCGAGCCCAGCGGGATCATCGCGGCCGAGCCGGCGAAGAGCACCAGGGCCGCCACCCACGGCGTGCGCCGGCCCGGGAGGACCCACGCCACCGGGCGCGGCATGTTCCCGTCGCGGGCCATGCCCAGCAGCAGGCGGCTGATGGTCACGAACGTGATCAGGGCGGTCGTCGCGGTGGCGCACATCGCGAACCACGCCAGCGCGGCCGAGAGCGAATCGGCCGCCCGCCCCGCCGCCAGCGACAGCGGCGCATCGCTCTCGGCCAGCGCCCGCGGCTCGGCCAGGGTGACCACCGCGAGCGCCACGAGCAGGTAGAGCCCCGTGGAGATCACCAGGCTGAGCACGATCGAACGGGGCATGTCCCGCCCCGGGTTGCGGGCTTCCTCCGCGAGATTCACCAGGCTCTCGAAACCCGTGTAGACAAAGAACAGCAGCGCGGTTCCGGCGAACACGGCCGCGGTGGGCTTCTCCGCCAGTGGCTCGGCGATGTTGCCGACGTGCACGCCCGCGCCGATCACGATCAGCAGACCGAGGACCTGGATCGACGTCAGCACGATGTTGGCCCATGTTGACTGCCGGATGCCCGCGATGTTCAGCCCGGTGCACGCGCCCAGCAGCGCCAGCGCGGTCAGCCACTGCGGCAGGTCGATGAACCGGGCGAGGTAGCCCGCGAAGGCGATGGCCACGGTCGCCGCCGTGGCCGCGGCCGCCATCGCCACCACGAACCCCCCGACGAACGACACCGCGCGATTCCGCCCGCTGGCCCGGCGCAGGAAGGTGTACTCGCCCCCCACGCGGGGGATCGCGCTGATCAGTTCGGCGTAGCCCAGGGCGCTGAGCACCGCGACGACGGCGGCGACGACGAACGCCTGCCACAGCCCCTCGCCGACCTCCCCGGCCGCCGCCCCGATCACGGAGTAGATCCCCGCGCCGACGATGGCCCCCACGCCGTAGTAGGTCAGCGCCGGCAAACCCAGTGTCCGCTCAAGGCCAGCCATATCGCAGGGTACCCGGACCCCAGGGCGCTGTCTCACGGGTCGGAGGCGTGTTGGGTACACTGCGACCGCGGAGGATCGACGGCACGGGCCGGGGCCGGCCGGGGACCTCGCAGCCGCTCCGGGAGGGGCCGATGGACGAACTGCTCCGTACCTATCTCGCACGGGCCGACGCCGCGTGCCCCTGGTGCGGGCACGGGCTGCGCGGTATCGCCGAACCGAGGTGCCCGGAGTGCGGCCGTCCGATCGAGCTGGCGCTGCGGGCTACTACAGCGGACCGATCTTGGACGCTCTGCCTGCTCGCCGCAGGCACGGGGGCGGGCACCGGCCTGAGCATGGGTCTGTACTTGGTGCTGATCGCGATCAGCGGCGGCAGCTATCCGGCCTGGATCCTCGCTGCTTTCGGGCTGGTGACCGTCGCGGGCCTGCTGGCCGCCGTGTGGTTGATGCGCGTGCGGGCCAGCTGGGGGCTGATCCGGACCCAGACCCGGCGAGCAATCGCGTTCGCCTCGGTTGTGGCCGCTGTAGGCGGGCCGGGAGTGGTGTTTGCGATGGCCTACTTCGTTTGAAGGAACGCCACGCAGCGTCCGCAGTCATCGCTCCGAGCGAAAACCATCGGCCGGAGGGTGGTCCGCATCTGGGGTGGTACACTGGGCGCGTGGACACGCGGCGCGAAAGACCGGTGCAGGCGGAGGCGGCGTCGCTCGAGCGGCTGCGTGGGAACCGGGTGCGGGGGGACCGCGGGCGGGGGCTCGGGGACGAGTTGACCGCGTTCGTCAAGGGGATCAAGAAGATCAGCGGGCAGGCCGAGCGGGCGGCGGGGGCCTGGGGGGCGGCCGCGCCGGACCCGGTGCGGGCCACGACGCGGGTCACGGACCTGAAGGCGGGCACCCTGGTCGTCGCCGTGCGGTCGGCGGCCGACCGGCACGCGGCCGACCGGTGGGTGCGGGGCGGCGGGCTGGCGGACCTGAAGGCCATCGCCAAAGCCCCGATCACGCGGGTGCGGTTCGTGCTCACCGACGCGGGCTGGTCGGACAATCCCTGAGCCGGCGACGGCGCGACCGACCGAGGTTGTGGGGGGGGTTGAACGGGGTTGGGCGCAGGAAACGTCGGGGTTTCCGCTCGATTTCCGGACCCGCGCGGTTTCTCTTTGACAAACACATCCGAATCGGGGATGCTGGTGTCGCCGGCGTCGTGGTCGGCGACAACCTTGGGGTCCGCCGAGGAACTCGCGGTGGGCGTGCGGAACGGGCTTCGGTCCGGATCGTGACGCCGGGCCCGGGTTCCGAGGTATTGCGTGTGGGGGTAGCTGGCCGTCCTCCTGGGCCGGCTGCATGAGCACGCTGGGGCGGCGTCTTCTCGTGGGAGACGCCGCCTTTCTTGTGCGCCCATCGCCCGGTAGCCGGCACCCGGCCTGTCCCCCGCCCGGACCCATCCGCCGGGAGCGTTCGTCCCCGACGCTCGGCGGAAGCTTGCTTGAGTCCATACCACACCGGCGGACCAACGGTTGCGTGCGGCGCGGTGACCGCCCGTGGCGGCGCGCGTTATCCGGGCGTGCGGCGTGCGGTTTCGCGCGCGGGGCCGGGGCTGTGCGGGTTGCGCACGACCGATAGCGGGCGATCGCGTGCCGGGCTTCGTGATGCGGTGGGATCGCACCCGGGGCGGTGTAGTTTCGTCGTCGAGCGGGGTCACCGGGCCCCGTGTCGACCACCACACAGACCCGCCATCGGGGAAAAGAGAAGACCATGAAGAACGCGATGATCATCCTGACGCTGGCCGCCGGCTCCACCGTGGCCATGGCCGACACGATCGACGCCCGCTACACCGGCATCGCCGGCGGCAGCGGCGCCAGCCACCTGCGGGTGGGCGGGCAGACCTTTCTCGCCGGTCACATGGAGCACGAGATCACGTCCGGCGATCGCTCCGGCGAGCGGTTCAGCACCTTCTGCATCGACCTGGGCGAGTACGCCCGCACCAACTCGGTCACGTACGACATCATCGACCTGAAGGACGCGCCCGCCCCCGGCACGCCCTACGGCGAGGTGGTCGCCGCGGAGATCAGCGCGATCGTCGCCAACGCGGCCCGGCTGGGCTGGATCGACAACCGCCTGCAGGCCGACACGGACCAGACCGGTTACATCGCCAAGATGGGCGCGATCCAGGCGGCGATCTGGGAGGCCATCGGCGGCGACGTCCGCCTGACCGACAGCCGCACGTCCAGCAGCCTCGTTTCCTATTACAACACCCTGATGAACGAAACCACCTTCGACTCGGACCTGCGTCTGGGCGGCCTGAAGGCGATGGTCAACAACGGGCGTCAAGACATGCTGTACGTGGTCCCCGTGCCCCCGGCCGCCCTGGCCGGAGCCGGCCTGCTGGCCGGGCTGGGCGGCGTGCGGGTGGCCCGCCGGCGCAAGTAAGCGATCGGATCCCCTCCTCCGATTCCCTCCGTGTGTGTGTGGTTGCAAGGCGACACCCGGGCTTCGGCCCGGGTGTCGTCGCGCGCGGGCGGCCCGGGCGACGGGCGCACCCGGCGGGCAGGGAGCGGGTTTCCGGACGGCGGGGATCGGCCGGGCGGGCGGTGAGAACACCGATTCTCGGACCACCACGACGGGACCACGTCCGGCGCAAGTTATCCCCTGAATTAGGGATTTTATACTTGTTTAGGGGGGTTACCGGTGGCACACTGTAGAGCATCGTGGCACTCCGCCTCGGTGGCACCTGAATACCAAGACGAGAGGAAGAGACATGAACCGATTCACCATGACGGCCGGGCTCGCGCTCGCGGCGGGTGTGGGCGTGGCCTCGGCGGACACGGTCACGCTCAACTTCGACGGCATCGCCGGCGGCTCCAACGCGACCAGAGTGCGGCTGGCGACGCGGACCCTGCCCGCGGGGCACCTGAACTACACCGTGGTCGCGGGCGCCCCGGCGGGCTCGCTGAGCACCTTCTGCATCGACCTCAGCCAGAACGTGGCGTCGGGCGATGTGGTCTACGAGATCGCGGAGATCACCGACGCGCCGGTGCCCGGGACGGCGACGTACTCGGCGGCGCAGGCGGGCGCGGTCAGCGCGATCCTGGCCAACGCGGCCCAGCTCGGCTGGATCGACAGCCGCCTGCAGGGCGACTCGGGCCAGACCGACTACCTGGCCCGCATGGGCGCGATCCAGGCGGCGATCTGGGAAGCGCTGGGCGAGACGCTCGACCTGAACTCCGGCGACACAACGCCCGCGCTGCACACGGCCTACGACGTGCTGATGGACACCCAGACGTTCGACGGCTCGCTGCGGATCGCCGGGCTCAAGGCCCTGCTCAGCGCCGGCAGCCAGGACGTGCTGTACGTCGTGCCGCTTCCCCCGGCCGTCTTCGCGGGCGCCGGCCTGCTGGCGACCTGCTTCGGCGTGCGTGCGGCCCGCCGGCGCTGATCGTGTGACTGCGGATCATCCTGTCCCCAGCGGCACCCGGGCTTGTCCCGGGTGCCGTGCGTTTTGGTGCGCGTCGGGGTTCCGGCCGCGGGCGGGTGATCGGACGCCTGTTGTCCGATAACCGGGTCGGTCTGGAACGAAAGTGCGGAAAGACCGGGCGGTTGGGCTGAACGCCTTGAAGGGGGGGGGCTGATCCATCATGATGGTGTGCAGAAAGGACTTGCGGTGTGTGAGCCCGCGGTCTGGAAGATCGAAACCGGGAGAGACGAGATGATGATCAAGGGATTGGCCGCGACCGCGGCGATGACGCTGGCCGCCGGCGCCTCGATGGGCGCGACGGTGGATCTGAACTACACCGGCGTGGCGGGGGGGACCTCCGCGGCGCACCTGCGCGTGGGCAGCTACGTCTACTACGCCGGTCACATGACGCACCTGTACTCGGGCGGCGCCCGCGACGGCCAGGTGTTCAACACCTTCTGCATCGACGTGGGCGAGTACGCCACGCCCGGCACGGCGACCTACCAGATCATCGATCTTGAGGACGCGCCGATCCCGGGTTCGCCCTACGGCGTGGTCAAGGCCGACGCCGTCAGTGCGGTGGTGGCCAACGCGATCGCGCTGGGCTGGATCGGTGCCGACCTGCAGGGCGACAGCGGGCAGGCCGGGTACCTGGGCAAGATGGGCGCGATCCAGGCGGCGATCTGGGAGGCGTTGGGCTTTGACGTCCAGGTGTCCAGCGGTTCGACCAGCAGCAGCCTGAAGACCTACTACGCGCAGCTGATGAGCTCGACGACGTTCGACTCGAGCCTGCGGACGGACGGCCTCAAGGCCGTGGCGGCTTCCGGGCAGCAGGACATGCTCTTCATCGTCCCGCTTCCTCCGGCCGCGTTCGCGGGTGCGGGCCTGCTGGCCGCGTGCTTCGGCGTGCGGAATGTGCGTCGTCGCTGAGGGCGAGACGGAGTTGGTTGGTCGCCCGATCGTGAAGACCAAGGACGCCCGGTGTAGAACCGGGCGTCCTTTCTTTTTGGTGCCGGCGTCCGGCCCGGGTTAATAAGGGGCGAACGCCCTGCTTGTTTGTACCGGAATACCCTTAACTCAATAAGAGAAACACCCGCACATCATGGTTTCGTGGTTTATTACCGGCTCGTGGTCTGATGGGCGATGCTTCAATGCCCATTGGTCGCAAGGAAAGCAGAGCTGTCGGCCGGGTCTGTCGACCGGGTCTTCAACGGCTTGCGCGCTGTGCGACGTGGACTAGGAGTCTGAGATGATGAACAAAATGACAGTATCCGCGGCGATGATATTGACGATCGCTGCCGGGAGCACGATGGCGGAGAACTTGCCGCTGAACTTCGACAACACGTCGAGGGCGGGCGACACGCTGCAGATGCAGTTCGAGACGATCGCCGGCGGTGGGGCCGCGGGGCGCGTGAATGTTGGGGGCAACAATCTCCAGGCCGGGCACATTGTGCACACCATCATGAGCGGGGCGCAGGCTGGCTCGCCGTTCAGCACATTCTGCGTGGAACTCGGCCAGAACATCGGGAACGGCGTGCTGACCTACGGTATTGTTGACCTGACCGATGCGCCGATGCCGGGACCTACCTACGGGCAGTTTGTGGCTGACTCGGTGAGCGCTGTGCTGGCCAACGCGCTGGCCATGGGCTGGATAGACGCCCGCCTTCAGGCGGACACGGGGCAGGAAAACTACCTCGGACGCATGGGGGCTATTCAGGCTGCAATCTGGGAGGCCGTCGGCGGGGACGTGCAGATCGGGTCGCCAGGAACGAGCCTCTTTGTGTTCGATGCGTACAACGAGCTGATGGACAGCCAATCGTTTGATGCATCGAGCCGGATGACGGGACTGCGGGCGCTAGTCAATCCGACCCGTCAGGATATGTTGTATGTCGTGCCGCTGCCCCCGGCGGCGTTCGCGGGTGCGGGCCTGCTGGCCGCGTGCTTCGGCGTGCGGATCCTGCGGCGGCGTTGATCGGTTCTTCGGAAAGGCAGCTCGAACGCCCGGCCCCGTGCCGGGCGTTTTTTCTTGCATTGGCGGCAGCGCCCGGTCCGGGGCGCACGGTTGACGTCAGGATAAGGCGAACTCCTGTGGGTTCATGGTCAAGCCGTCGTGAAGGAACTATGAGCCGCTATTCACTGGGAGAAACCGGCTATCGGAGTGATCATGACATCTCACACACCGGGATGCGAACACCCGGTCTTCGTTCGAAGAGCGTCCCTTCGGGGACGAGTTCTAGATACTCAGGAGACACGAGATGAATGCTCACACACTGACCGTCGCGTTGGCGCTGACCGCTTCCCCCTTCGCCGCCTTCGGTGACACGGTTGACCTGCAGTCCAAGTCGTTCCACGGCTCGGGAGGCGGGGCGCCGACGATCGGGCTGGACTTTACGGGGATCGAGGGCGGTTCGAACGTCGGCCGGGTGACCGCGGGCGGGCGGACGTACCGCGCGGGCCACATGGAGTACCAGATCACGACCGGCTCTCGGGCGGGTACGCGGTTCCACACCTTCTGCATCGAGATCAGCCAGACCGTGGCCAACGGCGAGGCGATGTTCCAGCTGGTGGATCTGTCGCAGTCGCCCGACCCGGGCCCGACCTACTCGAACATCGTGACCGACCGGATCAGCGCGGTGGTGGCCAACGCTTACGCGCTGGGCTGGATCGACCGGCGCCTGCAGGCGGACTCGGGCCAGGACAACTACCTGGGGCGCATGGGCGCCATCCAGGCCGCGATCTGGGACGCGATGGGCGCGACGGTGAACATCGATTCGGCGGACACGAGCGATTTCGTGCGTGACGCGTACAACGAGCTGCTCAACCCGGGCACCTTCGATGATGCTCGTCGCCTGTCCGGCCTGATGGCGCTGACGAACGACAGCCGTCAGGACATGCTGTACGTGGTGCCGCTGCCGCCGGCCTCCATGGCGGGGCTGGGGATGCTGGCGCTGGGTCTGGGCGCCCGGGTCATCCGGCGTCGCTGATCGCATCCGGCTTTGGTGGGTAGGGAAGAGCCCCGCTTCTTGCGGGGTTCTTCTTCGCGCGCTCGGCAGGGGGGGTGGCGGTGGGCGGGGTGCTCAGCGGGCGGCGGCCCGCTTGTCGCAGTAGGCCCGCGCCCGCTCGATGACGGTGGCGTAATCGTCGCCCTCCACGACCACGTTGTCGGCCAGCACGAAGCGGGTGTCGAAGCACAGGCTGCAGCGCCCCAAGCAGTCCTTGGGCGTGCAGCCGGCCGAGACCAGTTGCTCGCGTTCCTTGAGGGAGCGGGGGTTGAGCGTGCAGAACTGGATCGGGCACGGCGCGTCCATACAGGAATCATCGTACCGCGCCCGGGGTTGGATCCAAGCGGTCTGCGATGGTGGCCCGAGCCGGCGGGCGGGAATGGACGATTAAGCCCACGCCGGGCATTCCGGAAACACCGAGGTGCCCGGGCGGGGTGGGTGCGCCGGGGCGCTACCGGTCGCCGAGCATCCGTTCGACGACGCGCTCGAGGCGGTCGATGCGGGCCCGCAGGTGCGCGTTCTCGGCGCGCAGTTCGTCGTTGATCCGGCGCAGGTCCGTGTCGAGTTCCTGGATCGCGCCGGTGGCAAGGGCCTCGAAGCCGGTCATGGTCAGGGCGAGGGCGTCGGGTGCGTCGGGGGTGTCGAACGCCGGACCGGCGGGGCGGACCCACTCGGGCACGACGTGCTGCACGTCCTGGGCGATGAAGCCGCGGAGGATGCCGGGCGCGAAGAGCGGGTGGGCGGGGTCGCGGTAGCGGAAGGTGACGGGTCGGAGGGCGGTGATGGTGTCCAGGGCGCCGTGCATGGGCTGGATGTCGGTCTTGAGGCGTGCGTCGGAGAGGACGGACCACATGCCGCCGCCGGGCTTGAAGGCGTCGCCCTCGACGTTGAGGTCGTCGTCGAGGGTCACGTTGCCGTCGAGTGCGATCGTTGCTCCGCGGATGGAGACGTCGTCGAAGGCGAAGAGGTTGTAGTCGTGCGTGTCGAGCTCGATGGCGTCGGCTTCGATGGCGACGATCGGCAGGCCGAACTCGCCGATGTTGACGTGCACGGAGTCGGAGATGGTGGTGCCGGCGAGGCCGTAGATGTTGAGTTCTCCGAGGGAGCGCACGGTCCCGCCGTTCTCGAACGAAACCAGCTCGTAGGTGAACAGGCCGGTCTTGCCCAGGACCGGCGCCTCGATGCGTATCCACGGGATGACATCGGCGCCACCGACGATTTCGAGCGCGTGCAGGGGCGTGGGCGTCCCGATGCCGACTTTGCCCGAGACGTAGACCGTGTCGGCTGCGGTGTTCGTGTTGTTGCCGAGCAGCGATAGGCCGCCGTTGGAGTACACGCGCAGGGCGGTGTCGCCCTCGACCTGCACGCGGAGGGCGTCCTGCCCGGCGGGGGCGTCGATGTGGAGCATGTCGGTGGGGGTGGCGTTGATGCCGATGCGCCCGGCGAAGGTGGCCTTGGCCGCACCGCCGGTGACGAGTTCGAGGGAGGTGTGGATGCTCTCGAGCGCGAAGGTCTCGTTGACGAGCGTCAGGCCGTCGCCGGCGGCGTAGGCGGGCAGGGTGATGGTCGAGGGCTCCCACGCGGCGCCGTTCCAGGCGAGGACGTCGCCGTCGGCGGGGGTGCCGATGGCCAGGGGCGTGCCCTGCAGCGCATCGACCGAGAGCGACTCGAAGATGCCGGAGAGGTCGCCGCCGGCGGGTTCCCCGGCGTTGATGAAGCGGGCATCGGTGAAGCCGAGGTCGAGCAGGAAGTTGCCGCCGAGTTGGTTGAGCCCGAGGCCGGCGCCGTAGGTGGTGTTGTTGTCGACGCCGTCGGCGAAGTCGGCGGGGACGTTGAGCAGGTCGGTCCAGTCGACGGGGAAGGTCGGCGCGTTGAGCGCGTAGAGCGCGACGGGCGTCGGCGTGATGAGGGCGCGGGGGGTCAGGGTGGTGTAGGGCGGCTCGGTGCCCTGGCCGTCCCACGCCGGACGGACGGCGATCTCGAGGTGGCGCCCGGAGGGTCCGAAGACGGGGCCGAAGTCGAGGATGACGGAGAATCGTCCGTCCGGGCCGGGGGTGATGGACTCGAGGTTATCGGGTCCGACCTGGGTGCCGGCGCTCGGGTTGTTGAAGAGGCGGAAGCGGAAGTCGGTTGGCGTTGTGACCGGCTGGCCCGCGTCGAACAGCTCGCCCTGGTAGGTAAAGGGCGATTGGGCGGCGGCGGCCGGGGCGAAGGCGACGACGGCCGCGAGGGCGGCGAGCGCGTGACGGAGCATGGGGATCCCTCCAATGAGGGATCCATTATGGGGGATCGGGGGGTGCGATGGAAGGGCGAATGCCAAGAACGGGGCGTTTGGTGCGATTGCGGCGGGCGGACTTCGCGGGATTTACGGACGCATCAAAGAGGCCTCGAGGCGGTCGAGGCGGGCTCGGAGTCGCTGGTTTTCCCGGTGCAGCGCGTCGATCTGGGCATCTTTCTCGGCGCGGAGTTCCTGGATGGCATCAACGACCATCGCTTCGTAACCGACGGGGTTGAGGTAGAGGTAGCCGTCGGGGCCGGTTTCGACCCACTGCGGCACGACGCGCTGGACCTCCTGTGCGATCAGGCCTGGCACGGTGCCTTCCACGTAGGAGAAGTGGGCGGGGTCCTTGTAGTTGAAGGTGACGGGGCGGAGCGCGTCGAGGGTATCGAGCGATCCGGCGAGGGGCTCGATGTTGGTCTTGAGGCGGGCGTCGGAGAAGACGGACCAGAGCCCGCCGCCGGGTTTGCCGGCGTCGCCGTAGCAGTTGAGGGTGAAGGTGAACGCCTTGGCACCCCCGATCGTGGCGACGCTCGCGACGATGAGGTCGTTGTTGACGGTGAGGTCATCGCCGATGACGGCGTCGTTGCCGGTGAACGTGGAGCCTTCGATGGCGACCGATGTCGCCGCGTCAATGTCCACGAAGTTGCCGTTGATATCGACCGTCAGACCCGCGTTGAGATCCACGTCCGTGTTGCTTGAGATCGAAGTCGCCTGAGCCGAGCTCATGAACACGCCAAGATCGGTATCGATGCCCAGGTTGCGGCCAGAGTTGATGAACAGATCGTTCTGTGTGTTCAGACGCAGGGTGTCGCTGCTTTCGATTGTGTAATCGGTGTTGGTTTCCATGCGTGCCGGCGCCAGCAGTGTTGAGGCCGAAGCGTTCGTCACGAGCAGACCGTGCTGGTCCGGTGTGTTCGCCGCGATGTGCAGGCGGTTGTCGGGGGTCGAATCGCCTATGCCGAGGCTCTGGGGGATATAGACGTTGGAGTCGGCGACGGTGGTGTTGTTGGCGCCCAGAGAGATGCCGCCGCCGGCGTTGATCCGCAGGCGGGTCGTGCCGTCCTGCTGGATGCGCAGGGCGGACTCGCCCGGCGCGGTGTTGATGTGGAGCCGGTCGGTCGGGTTGTTGAGGCCGATGGCGACGGGGCCGTCGTCGTTGGTGTTGCCCAGGATGATCGCCCCGCCCTCGGCGTTGAGGTTCAGGTCGGCGGGCTGGTTGTTGTTGCGGGCCATGATCTCGTTGGTATCGATGGCGATGTTCGGCCCGTTGCCGTAGCCGAGCACCAGGTATCCGTCCTGGCTGTCGGCGGCCACGTCGGCGCCGGAGAAGACCTGGAGCGTGCCGGTGTTGTTGACCGCTGCGCCGATGCCGAGCTTGGCGGTCGTGTCGATCAGTGTGATCTGCTGCGGGCTGGAGTTGACCATGACCTGCCCGGACACCTTGCTGAGCATGGCCCCATCGGTGGCGAGTTGTACGAAACCGACGCCGCCGTTGCTGATGCCGAACTGGTTTCCCGAGAGCGTCAGCCCGGTGCCGGCGGCGTAGGTGGTGTTGTCGTCCACGCCGTCGGCGAAGGGCGCGGGGATGTCGGTCAGGCCGAGCCAACTGGTCGTGCCCGGAGGGCCGATGGGCCCTTCCGGTCCCTCGGGCCCGATCGGGCCGGTATCACCCTGCGGCCCCTGGGGCCCGGTCGGGCCGGGGTCGCCCTGCGGGCCCGGGGGGCCGTCGTCGCCCTGCGGACCGGTGGGTCCCTGCGGGCCTTCGTTGCCCGCGAGGGCGAAGGCCGCGACGGGCGCGGCCGACAGCGGGGTGTCGGGAGTGAGGACCGTGTACGGATCGGGCGAAAAGTCCGGGCGGACGCCCAGTTCGAGGAAGCGGTCGGTGCCGTTGAAGGGGGAGGGGCCGAAGTCGAGCACGGCCGCGAAGGCGCCGTCGACGCACTCGATGACCACGAACTCGGTCGGGCCGATCTGCGTGCCCGCGCCGTCGAGCAGGCGAGCGCGGAGCTCGTAGAAGCCCTGTGCCGGCTGGCCGGCGTCGGTCAGGCGGCCTTGATAGGTGAAGGCGGCGGTGGACTGGGCGTGTGCGACGAAAGCGGGCAGCGACAGGGCGGCCAGCGTGGCGGTGGTGCGGAGCATGATGGATCCCCTGAGCGAGCGGAACGGCCCCGCCGAGGCGCGGGGGCATATCCCATCATGCAGAATCTGGGCGGGTGGTTCAAGAGCCGATTTGAGGATTCAGGGGTCTGCCAGGGCGGGTCCAGCGCCACCCAATTGTTCCCGGAGGAGCCGTTCGGCGGCGGGCGGGCCGTTGCGTCACGGGATGCGGGCGGTCCGGAGAAGGTGCCGGGGTCGCCGGCGCGTTCGTCGGCTCATCTGTGCGGGTGCATGTGATTCCGTCGCGGGGGCAACGATCCGATCACGCCGCCGATCAAGACGCCGAGAATGACCGCCGGCGCCGTGATCAGGAGCGCGTACATGGCGAGCATCTCGATGCCCCACTCATTGAACGATCGTTCGCGCTTGCCTTCGATCAGCAACGCGTGAGACCCGCTGACGTCGTAGGTGTAGTACTCCCTCATCCACCCGTCCTGCCGCTTTTGGGGGTAGAGGATGAGTTCCGCCCGGGTGGTGCCGCCGATTGGCGTGAATGTCACACCGCCGGCTTGATAGTTGTGCTCACCACCGGGAATCGTGCCGTTGAGATAAGTCGGCGGACCCGGCCCTCTCCATGGACCCAGGGTCGCATCGGTTTCGTTCGACGGGATGAACCTGTGCCCCGGCGGTGCCTCGAAGTCAGGACGGTTCACCTGCTGGAGCGTTGTGTGATCCAGATCGTCGTACAGAAAAACCCAGAATTCCGCATGCTGCGATGTTGGCTTGTTGATGCTGTAGAGGGTCTCTGAACCCCCGTCGTTCTCGTGGAATGCGATCCGCCAGCCGATCGCGCAGCCCGCGGGGCAACCGATGGCGAAGAAGACGAAGCAGCCGATCGTTGCGCCGATGAACACCCGGGTGATCGAGGATGCGGTGCGTGGCTCCAAGTCTTTCCCTCACTACGGGAATCGGGTCCGGATCTCAACCGGTCCAGATGCACTCTAACAATCGTAATGGGATTTGATTGAACCCGATTTTGAGGTGAAGAAGTACATCGATCCGACGTCGTGCAGCATCATCTCGAACACGCGGATCGGCGTTGTCGAGCCGTCCGGAAGCTGTTCGAGTGGGAGCGATGGGCAGTTCGTGAACGGCCATGCTTCGCTGCCCTGAAAGGAACTGAGCGTCGCGATCAGGCGGTCCAGACTCGAAGGCTTACCTTGAATGAAGTGGCAGTCAGCGCCGATCAACGTCGCTTGGATGCTGCTGACCTGATAGGGTGCTGGAACATTGAGCGACAACAGCCGTTCGTAGCACTCCGGATAGGCGACGGTCCGGTGACGAACTCCCTCGGCACAGAATGGCCATTGCGGCATCCATTCGTCGCTGGTCTTTCCTTCATCTAGTTTGACCCATTCGATCGCGGTGCATTCCGGGTCGAAGTTTGTCTCCTCCACGCGGCGGGCGTAAATGCGCAGAACATCACCGGGTAGGTTGGGCGGGGCGATGTCCTTGGAATCGAGGAAGCTGATCTGCGCAACGAATGGGATGCGTTCGCCGTCTGGACCCTTGGGCCACGGGACGCGCGAGTTCCGGAATGGATGGCCGCCAATGCGGGTGCCAGGCCCCTGAGCACACCAGGAGTATTTCCAAAGAAACACATCAACGGGCACCGGGAGGCCAAAGTCGAAGCCGCGATTGATGAGAGCCCAGCGCGTGTGTTCGACCGAAGCGATGTCCTGCGGGCTTGAGATGGGTCGGCCACCCGGGAGCCAGTCCGGATCGACAGGCCGACCAAACTTCTCGGCGAGTGACCGATACTCGGCTCGGAAGCTCTCTAGCGTGAAGACGCCCAGCCAATGATCGAGATCAAACGTTTCATGCACAGGCATTGGCATGTCCTCGGACACTAGCGTTGTATGGAGGATATTGGAGAATGTCGGGGGTGTTGAAAAATTAGGAAAGAAGTGAGCGGCGGTCGAGCGGGCGTGCCAGTGGCTACAACCCTTGGCCCCTTCGAGGCCATGGGATCGGTGCGTTAGACTCTGGTTGCCGCCTCGTGCCGGTTCTGCTCGAACCATGCGATGGTGCGCTTGAGGCCTTCCTCGAAGCCGACCTTGGCCTGCCAGCCGATGCGCTCCTTGGCTCGGGAGACGTCGAGGCAGCGCCGGGGCTGGCCGTCGGGTTTGGTGGTGTCCCAGCGGATCTTCTGTTCGATGGTGGATTCGTCGGCGAACTCCGTCAGGCGGGCGATGAGGTGGACGAGGTCACGGATGGTGATTTCCATGTTCGTGCCCAGGTTGATCGGGTCGGGGCCGTCCATCTTCTCGGCGGCGGTCAGGATGCCCTCGGCGGCGTCTTCGACGTAGAGGAACTCGCGGGAGGCGCTGCCGGTGCCCCAGACCTCGATGTGGTCGGCGGCGGCGTCCCGGGCCTCGAGGCACTTGCGGATCAGGGCCGGGATGACGTGGGAGGAGTGCAGGTTGAAGTTGTCGTGCGGGCCGTAGAGATTGACGGGCAGCACGTAGACGCCCTTCATGCCGTACTGGAGCTTGTAGGCGTCGAGCATCTGCCATGCGGCCTTTTTGGCGACGCCGTAGGGTGCGTTGGTGATCTCCGGGTAGCCGTTCCAGAGGTTCTCTTCCTTGAAGGGGACGGGGGTGAGGTTGGGGTAGGCGCAGATGGTGCCGGTCTGGACGAAGGTGCCGCCGCGTTCGACGAGGCCGTCGAGGCGGGCCTGCTCGATCAGGTGCAGGGCCATGGCCATGTTGGCGTAGAAGTAGCGGCCGGGGTTTTCGCGGTTGGCGCCGATGCCGCCGACCTCCGCGGCCAGGTGGATGACCATGCTGGCCTTGTCGGGTCCGAAGGCGGTGCGGTAGAGGCGGTGGCAGTCGTCCTGTTCGGTCAGGTCGAAGTCGCGCTTGCGGGGGACGAAAACCTGGTTGTCAGGCACGCCGCGGGCGCGGAGGCCCTCGAGGACATGGCGTCCGAGGAAGCCCGCGCCGCCGGTGACGATGACGCGCTGCTTTGGCCAGTTGGTGATGGTCATGGTTGCTCCTGAACGAACGGGGTCCGCGCTGTTTCTGGTCATCGGCCTCGGGCGGGGGTGATTCCGGCGGGATGGGAGCGGATGATAGAGGTGGAGCGGAACGGTGGGGGGGTTGGTCGGCGCGGGCCGATGGTGAGGATTATGCGAACAGGCGCGTCGGGAGAGCGTGGCAGGGGTTCCGGGCGCGTGCGGCGTGGGGGGTGGCTGCGGACGCGGCTGATGCCGCTGGTGTCGCGACTGGCGGCCCTGGCCGGCCTGGCGGTGATCGGTCAGTTTGTGGCCGGGCGGGTGCTGACGGATTCGCAGCACTGGTCGCAGTACCTGTGGTGGATCCCGGCCCTGTGGACGCTGCTGGCGGCGTGGGGATGCTGGGCGGTGTCGGCGCTCGCGGGGCGGGTGTCGCTGCGGACTGGCGGGCTGATGCTCCGGCCGTTCGTGCTGATCGGGTGCGTGGGGCTGACGGGCTGGGTGGTGGTCGGTGAATGGCACATGCAGCGGGCGGTGGTGCGTCCGGCGCAGGAGACGCGGGAGCGGACGCTGCGGGTGCTGCACTGGAATCACTCGTCGCAGCCGGACATTCTCGGGTCGGGCGAGCTGATCATCGCGGCGGAGGCGGACATCGCGGTGGTGGTCAACAGCCGCAACGGCGACACGCGTCGCGAGATCGTGGGGGCCATGTTCGAATCGCTGGCGCCCGCGTCCGCGGAGTCCATCCGCGTGCTGCCGAACATCACGGGCGATCGGATGCCCGGGCACGTGTTCGGGGACTGGCGCGTAATCGTGGGGTCGCGTGAGCGGATTCTGCGGGCGGAGGTGGTGAGCCTGGCGCGGGTCGATACGGGCGAATCGGAATGGGCGACCGGCGGGGACGCGGGGGTGGTGGTGTGGTGCGAGATCGAGGCGGGGGAGCGGTTCGCGGAACTGGGGCGGCCGCTGGTGGTGTGGGTGGTGGACCTGCCGAGCGATCCGGGCCTGAGCCGCGAGAAGGTGATGGCCGGGGCGCGCCGCGCGGTGGAGGCGTGGCGCCAGCCCGCGCAGGAGACGACCAAGGGGGGTTGGTGGCGACCGGTGGGCGAGCCGGTGGCGGTGCCCGAGCCGGACATCGTGATCGGTGACTTCAACACGCCGCGGGGATCCGCGTCGCTGCAGGAGCTCGCGCCCGGGATGCGGGACGCGTACGAGGAGGCGGGTTGGGGGCGGGCGCGGTCGTGGCGTCAGGTGCGGGCGGCGGGCCCGGGCACGCCGGGCGGGCCGGTGGTGGGGCGGGCGGTGAACCGGGTGACTCGGCTGCTGCTGCCGCTGGCGGACTGGCACATCGACCTGACGCTGCTGGGCGAGCGGTGGAAGGCGACGCGGTACCGCTTGGTGCGCCCGTCGAGCGGGGCGCACGATGTGCAGGTGGTGGACCTGACGCTGCGGGAATAAGGGGCGGTACCGGGGCGTGCCGTACCGGCAGGCCGATCCGTCAACCGGGGCGATCGCAGCCTGCCGGAGTGGCAGGCCCCGGGGGCCGTAAGTATCTGCAAACGCCGGTTTCGAGGCGTTTGCGCCGGTCCGGGCTCCGGCGCGCCGCTTGCAACAGGAACCGTGTTCCGGGCCCGACCCGCCCGGAGCGGAAGGAGCGGTGTGATATGAAAATGGAACGATTCACCACGGCGGCCCAGGAGGTTCTGGCGGGTGCTCAGACCGCGGCTTCGGGCGCGTCGCATCCGGAGGTGGGGGGGCTGCACCTGCTGGCGGCCATGCTCGATGATCCCAAAGGGCCCGCGACGAGCGTGCTCAACCGCATCGGTGCGCCGGTGGACCGGCTGCGCGCGATCGTGACCGGCGAACTCAAGCGCCTGCCGACGACCTCGTCGGGCGCGGGCCAGGCGGGGCGGGCGATGCTCGACCTCCTGGGCAAGGCCGAGGCCGAGGCGAAGTCGATGAACGATCAGTACGTCAGCACCGAGCACCTGCTCGCGGCGTTGACGCAGGTCGCCGGGCCGGCCAGGGACGCGCTCAAGCTGGTGGCGGTGGGGACGGACGAGGTCCGCGCCGCGGTCAAGGAGATCCGCAAGGCCTCCGGCGTGTCGAACCTGACCGACCCGGGCGCCGAGGGCAGCTTCGAGGCGCTCAAAAAGTACGGCATCGACCTGAACGAGCGGGCCCGCTCGGGCAAGCTCGACCCGGTGATCGGGCGGGACGAGGAGATCCGCCGGTGCATGCAGGTGCTAAGCCGGCGGACCAAGAACAACCCGGTGCTGATCGGCGAGCCCGGCGTGGGCAAGACCGCCATCGCCGAGGGCATCGCGCTTCGGATCGTCAACGGCGACTGCCCCGAGGGCATGAAGGACAAGCGGATCATCGCGCTGGACGTCGGGCAGCTGCTGGCGGGCGCCAAGTACCGCGGCGAGTTCGAGGAGCGGCTCAAGGCCGTGCTGCGCGAGGTGGGCTCCAGCGACGGGCAGGTGGTCCTGTTCGTCGACGAGCTGCACACCATCATCGGTGCCGGCGCAGCCGAGGGCGCGGTCAGCGCGGGCAACCTGCTCAAGCCGGCCCTGGCCCGCGGCGAGCTGCGGTGCATCGGCGCCACCACGCTGGACGAGTACCGCAAGCACATCGAGAAGGACGCGGCCTTCGAGCGGCGCTTCCAGAAGGTGCTCGTCGACGCCCCAAGCGTCGAGGAGACCGTGGCCATCCTCCGCGGCCTCAAGGACCGCTACGAGACGCACCACGGCGTGCGGATCCAGGACGCGGCCATCCTCGCGGCGGCGTCGCTCTCGGACCGCTACATCACCGACCGGTTCCTGCCGGACAAGGCCATCGACCTGATCGACGAGGCGGCGAGCAGCCTGAAGATGGAGATCGACTCGATGCCCATCGAGCTCGACGAGCTGCGCCGGCGGATCATGCAGCTGGAGATCGAGCGCGAGGCGATCAAGCTGGAAGAGTCCAGCGACGCCAACAAGCGCGAGATCGACCGCGTCGAGGCCGAGCTGGCCGGGCTGCAGGAGAAGAACCGCACGCTGACGGCCCGGTGGGACGAGGAGAAGAAAGACCTGAGCGCGGCCGCGGAGGTCAAGGCGCAGATCGAGCAGAAGAAGACCGAGCTGGAGCAGGCCCAGCGCCAGGGCGACCTGGAGCGTGCGGCCCGCATCCAGTACGGCGAGCTGATCGAGCTGGGCAAGAAGCTCAACGCCGCCGAGGCCCGCATCGACGAGCGCCAGGCCAAGGGCGACGTGCTCATCAAGGAAGAGGTCGACCCCGAGGCGGTGGCCCAGATCGTCGGGCGCTGGACGGGCATCCCCGTGTCACGCCTGGTCGAGTCCGAGCGCGACAAGCTCGTGCGCATGGAGGAGTTCCTGCGCGACCGCGTGGTCGGGCAGGACGAGGCTTTGAGACTGGTTTCCGATGCGGTGCGCCGCTCGCGGGCCGGGCTCGGCGATCCGACCAAGCCGATCGGCAGTTTCCTGTTCCTGGGCCCGACGGGCGTGGGCAAGACGGAGACCTGCAAGGCGTTGGCCGAGTTCCTCTTCGACACCGAGGACGCGCTGGTGCGGATCGACATGTCCGAGTACATGGAAAAGCACGCGGTGTCCCGCATGATCGGTGCGCCACCCGGGTATGTTGGATACGAGGAGGGCGGCGCGCTGACCGAGGCGGTGCGGCGTCGGCCCTACGCGGTGATCCTGCTCGACGAGATCGAGAAGGCCCACCCGGACGTGTTCAACGTGCTGCTGCAGCTGCTCGACGACGGGCGCCTGACCGACGGCCAGGGGCGCACGGTGGACTTCAAGAACACCATCGTGGTCATGACCAGCAACATCGGCAGCCAGAAGATCCTGCAGATGGCCGAGCAGGGCGCCGAGGACTGGGAGATCGAGGGCGCGGTGCGCGACCTGATCCGGCGCGGGCCGGGCGCGGACCTGGACGCCAAGGGGCTCAAGCCCGATATCGAGTCCGGCGAGATCAACGCGCGGATGAACATCGGGATGCGCGAGCCGTTCTTCCGGCCCGAGCTGCTCAACCGCATCGACGAGGTGGTGGTCTTCCACCAGCTCGGCAAGGAGACGCTCCGCGGCATCACGGACATGCTCCTCCGCGGGCTGACGAAGCGCCTGGCCCAGCGCGGCATCACGCTGGAGCTGACGCCGGCCGCGGTGGACCGGCTCGCGGGCGAGGGCTACGACCCCGCCTACGGGGCGCGACCCTTGGCCAGGACCATCCAGAAGCGGGTCGAGAACCCGCTGGCCGGGCGGATCCTCTCGGGCGAGTTCGACGCGGGCGACACGGTCGTCGTCGACGCGGCGGGTTCGACGCTGACGTTCACGAAGGCCCAGGGCCAGGCGACCAACGCCTGACCGGGGCGGGAAGCGTGTTCCAACCATCGCCCGGGCGGCTCGGTCCGCCCGGGCGTTTGTGTGCGCGGAGCATCCTCCGGGCTCAGTCGGTCGGTCCGCCGTGCATCATCCAGCGGGCCAGGTCCGGTCCGAGTTCGGCCAGGGCGCGCTGCTCGTAGGCGGCCACGTCGGCGGGGGTGAGAGCGTCGCGCCAGCGCCCGTTGGTTCCCTTGTGGATGAACGACCCGCCGCCGCCGTCCCAGCACACGCCGCCGAGCGGGGCGGCCCGGGACGCGTTGGCCTTCATGTGGTCGAACGAGCAGTGGCGCACGATCCGGGGGAACGCATCCTCGTCGATGCCGATGTCGAGGAACGACGCGATGCGCCGGATCTGCCCGGGCAGGTCAGTCTTGAGATCGTTGTAGTGCAGGAGCATGATGTTGGGCAGGTGGCGGATCGCCCACCAGGTGCGCAGGTTCTCCCAGAACGACCAGAACGGGTGGCCGTCGCGTTCGAGCCAGGTCAGGAAGTAGGAGCGCGGGTCCGGGTCCGGCCTGTCCAGGGGCGGGCCCACACGACCGGGTGTGTCGTTGATGAGTTCGTAGAACAGCGCGTTGGCGGTGGTGTGGTGGTTGTGGAGGCTCCAGACGATGTCGCGTCCGTCGCGGGTGACGTAGATGTACCGGGCTTCCGGGCTGAACACGAGCGCGTCGACGGGCAGGTGCGTCTTGACAAAGCGCCGGTGGGCCTGGGCCTCGACGGCCGGCAGTTTGACCGCCCGCGGTGGGACGCGCAGGTCCAACCACGGCGAGATGTCGGCGACCGGCACGTCCGGATCGCCGCCGAAGATGAGCTGACCGACGACCTGCTGCGTCCAGGTCGTGCCGCTCTTGGCGTACGAGCCGATGATCACGTCGTCGTCGCGGAACTGAAAGTCGTTCCAGACGGTCGAGTCGAAGTGGTGGCTCTGGATCTCGCGCGTTTTCTTAGGCGGGGCGGGCGGCGGGGCGCCGGTCCCGGCCGGGGCGGTGTGGGTCGGCATGTCCGTCTCCTGTGTGTGCCACATTGTGGACGGACCGCGCGCGAGCGGCCATGCCATCGCGGGGCTGATTTCGGGTGCGGTCGGGTTGTGTTGGGCGGGCGGCGCGAACACCCGCCCGCAGGGGAACGTACGCCTGCGATGTCCGAACCGGACCGCGTGCCGCGACGATCGGTCCGGCCCCTCGTGCGGGCCGGTTGCTGGCTGGTGATCGCGGGGGCCGTCGCGTGGCTCGGCTTCGGGCACTTCTGGCGGCACGACCCCGCGGACACGGGCCGGCTGGACGGCTGGCTCGCCTTCGCCGCGTTGTGCGGGCAGGCCTTCCGGTTTCATCTGGGCTTTGCGATCGCGGCGGCGCTGGTGGTGGCGCTGGTGGTCCGGGCCCGGCGGGCGGCGGTGCTGCTGGTGCTGCTGCTCATCCCCACGCTGGGGGCGCGGGCGGCCATGTACGGGCCGTGGCGCGGTCCGGCGGCCGACGCCGACGCGCCGGGCATCACCGTGTTCAGCGCCAACCTGCTGTACGGGCGTGGCGACTTCGGCGTGGTGATGGACCAGATCAGGGCGGCCGATCCGGACGTGATCCTCTTCCAGGAGTACACGCCCGCGTCGGCGGGGTACGAGGCGGCGCTGCGGGCGGCCTACCCCCACGCGTTGGTGTGGCCCCGGGAGGACGCGTTCGGGCAGGCGGTGTTCTCGCGTCTGCCCTTCGCCCGTGAGCCCGAGTTGTGGCATGGGCCGGTGGGCTCGGTGATCCCGCTGATCGCCTGCGAGGTGCTGGCCGACGGGTGGCGCGTGGCGGTCTGGAACGTGCACACGCTGCCGCCGGTCGGGTCGCGGAACACCATCGAGCAGCGCCGGATGGTGGCCTGGATCGCGGCGCGGGCGACGCGGGCGCTGGGCGGGGCGGACCCGCCGGACGGGCTGGTGATCGCGGGTGATTTCAACGCTCCTTTCGGGACAAACCACCTGCGTGAGCTGGTCGAGGCCGGGCTCGGCGAGGCGCACGCGGCGGTGGGGACGGACGCTGGCTCGACCTGGCCGCGCCTGTGGTGGAAGCGGCATTTCCCGGGGATCCGCCTGGACCACGTGGTGTTCGGCGGGGGCTTGGCGCCGGTGTGGTCGGGGGTGGGGGACGACTTTGGGTCCGACCACCGCCCGGTGTCGGCGCGGTTTGTGTTCGAGTAGGCCGCGATTTTCAGCGGCGTCGCGGGCGGTCTGGCCGGGTTTGGGAAATGCGCGATCCGGGGCGCGGAACCGCCCGAAGGCGCTCTTCGTATGGCTTGGTGAGAGCCGATCGGTTCTCGCTGACCGGCCCCGATTCGGGGCGACAACTCCCGACGAACGAGTCTTGATGAGGTTGTTCGAGATTGCCGAGTGCGCGGGCCAGACCGCGTGATGTGTTCGGACGAGAGAGGGCGGAGAGAGAACATCGGCGGTCCCATGGAGCGTCCTGTGCGTGGGTGTGAGCCGCACGGAAACGCCGAGGACCTGCCGTATGCGCCGGCCGTGCGGTCCCCTGGGCGGCCGGCGCTTCGCAATGCGTGCCAGACGCCGGGTGGGTAGGACTTCTCGGATGGTCTGGGAACGGCGGACGCCCGTTGCCTGTGCGGGCGGGCGAGCCGGCGCTGCGCGCCCGGGCCGTCGGGGAGAGAGACGCCCGGGGTACACCGCGCGGCGGCGTGCCGCCGAGGGCTGGCCGGGATCGCGTGTCCCGGCTGGCTCTGTCGGGCGACCCGACCCAACCATGCTCGCACAACCAAGTTCGCACAACCAAGTTCGCAGATCGTCCAGGGGGCTGGAACCGTCGAACCGGACCCCCCGTATTCTGTGGTGGAGCCGATCGGCTCTGTTCGCCGCCCGCTTTCCGGGCACCAGTTCATTCCCATGACGCCCCGGGAAATCCGGCGGACGGGATTGCAGGAAATCGCAGATCGATCGGTGGCCGTGTCATCGGCCTCGGCGCTTGCCGGGGAACCGGCGCAGGCCGCCGAGCTGGTTCGCACGCTGTGGCCTGGACGCCGGGTGGGTAGGACTTCTCGGACGCTCGCAGGCACGAAACGACACGCGGACGGGTTCCGGAGAGAGGCCCGTCCGCGTTGTTGTGCGCTGACTTCTTGGGCACTGAGATCATACCCCCAAGCACGATTCGTTCGAGTTCCCAATGGGGCAGTTGTGATGGGGGCTTTGGGCCATCCGTTCGCCCGCGAATCCGCCCGGGTGTGCTACCATTGCGGCCGTCCCGGGCGCGTTCGTGCGCCGGCACCGGGGCGTGTCCGACGCCCGCACGAGCACCTGCCTGGAGGTTCGCCCCGACGGGGCTCCGTTGATGATTCTCACCTCGGTCATGAGCCTGTTTGCCCTCGCGATCGTCGCGCCCCTGGTGGTGCGGCTGGCGGGTCGGCACGCGGGTTGGGTGTTGGCGACGGTGCCCGCCGGCTGGGCCGCGTGGTACGCCTCCCACATCGGCGCGATCGGCGCTGGGTCCGTGCTGCGGCCCGAGCGGCTGGTCTGGGTGGAATCGCTGGGCGTGGCGATCTCGTTCCGCCTGGACGGGCTGAGCCTGCTGTTCGCGCTGCTGGTCACGGGGGTGGGGGCGCTGGTGACGGTGTACGCGGCGGGGTACCTGGGCGGGCACGGGCACGCGGGCCGGTTCTTCGGCTTCCTGATCGCGTTCATGGCGTCCATGCTGGGGCTGGTGGTCAGTGACAACCTGATCGGCATCTTCATCTTCTGGGAGCTGACCTCGGTCACCTCGTTCCTGCTGATCGGGTTCGGGCACGAGCGGGCGGCGGCGCGGAACGCGGCGCTGCAGGCGGTGATCGTCACGGGCCTGGGCGGGCTGGCGCTGCTGGCGGGTCTGATCCTGATGGGGCTGAGCGCGGGCACCTTCGAGTTCTCGGAGATGCTCGACCGGGGTGTGACGCTGGGCGACCACCCGCTGTACACACCGATCCTGGTCCTGGTGTGCCTGGGGGCGTTTACGAAGAGCGCGCAGGTGCCGTTCCATTTCTGGCTGCCCGGGGCCATGGAGGCCCCGGCCCCGGTCAGCGCGTACCTGCACTCGTCGACGATGGTCAAGGCGGGGGTGTTCCTGCTGGCCAAGTTCGGGCCGGTGCTCGGCGGGACGCCGGGCTGGGAGTGGGCGCTGCAGGCGGTGGGCGGCGTGACGATGGTCTACGGGGCGTTGCTGGCGGTGCGCTCGGTGTACTTCAAGCGGATCCTGGCGTTCACGACGGTCAGTTCGCTGGGCGCGATGGTGATGCTGCTGGGGGTGGGCGGCGCGGGACAGGCCGCGGCGATGGCCTTCCTGCTGGCCCACGCGATGTACAAGGGCACGCTGTTCATGGTGGCCGGCATCGTGGAGAAGCAGACCGGCACGAAGGACGTCGAGCGGCTGACCGGGCTGATGCGGGTCATGCCCGTGACCTTCGCGGCGGCGGCGCTGGGGGCGGCGTCGATGGCGGCCCTGCCCCCGTTCTTCGGGTTTGCGGCCAAGTACCTGATGAAATCGCCGCTGCAAGGCTCGGAGATGGAGACGGTCCTGGTCGGCGGGGTGCTCGTGTTCGGGCTGCTGATGACCACCGCGGCGCTGCTGGTCGCGTGGCGGCCGTTCGTTGGCACGCCGAACGAGACCGCCCGCGGCTCGTCTGAGGCGGGGGCCGCCCTGCTGCTCGGGCCCGTGGTGCTGGGCGTGGCCGGATTGGTGGCGGGTGTGGCGCCGGGCCTGTTCGCGCGGCCCCTGGCCGACGCGGCCACGCTGGCGGTGACTGGGGCGGCGTCCGATTCGGCGATGTCGGCGGTGAAACTCGTCAAGCTCTCGGTCCTGATCAGCGCGAGCTCGCTGGCGGTCGTGCTCGGCATCGGGCTGTTCGCGGGGCGCAGGGTGCTGCGCCGGGCGACGGGCTTCATGGACCGGCTCGATCCGGTGTCCGGCCCCGCGGTGTTCAGGGCGGGGCTCGACGCGGTGCTGGGCTACGGCGTGTGGCAGACGCGCGTCCTTCAGAACGGGTCGCTGAACACCTACATCCGCACGGTGATCTTCGGCTTCCTGGCGGTGGCGGGCGGGCTGTTCATCGGGCGCGTGACGCTGGCGGCGATCCTGCCCGAGCGTGAGCGGGTCTCGGTCCTGGGCATGATCCTGATCGTGCTGATGATCGTCTCGGCGATCGCGGCCACGCAGTTCCGCTACCGGCTGGCGGCCGTGGCGGCCCTCGGCGTGGCCGGGGTGGCGTCGGCGCTGATTTTCGTGTTCTACGGCGCGCCCGACGTGGCGATGACGCAGTTCGCGATCGAGACGCTGACGGTGCTGATCTTCGTGCTGGTCTTCTACCACCTGCCGCAGTTCACGAACTACACCACCCGCCTGCGCAAGTCGCTGGACTGGGGCGTGAGCGTGCTCTTCGGCGCCGTCATGGCCGCGCTCGTGCTGCTGACGGTCAACACGGACCTGGCGCCGGCGGTCTCGGGCTACTTCTCCGAGAACTCGTACCCCCTCGGCAAGGGGCGGAACATCGTCAACGTGATCATCGTGGATTTCCGCGCGGCGGACACCTTCGGCGAGCTGGTGGTGTTGGGCATCGCGGGCGTAGGGGTGGCGACGCTGCTGCGATCGAGGCAGAAGGCGGCCGCGGAAGGGGGCGCCGCATGAACTCGGTGATCCTCCGGACGGGCACGGTGTTCCTGCTGCCGCTGCTGCTGCTGGTGTCGCTGGTGATCCTGCTCCGCGGGCACAACGAGCCGGGAGGCGGGTTCGTGGGCGGGCTGACGGCCGCCACGGCGATGCTGCTGCACATGCTCGCCTTCGGCCCGGAGCAGTCCCGCCGGCTGCTGCCGGTCTCGCCCGAGAGCCTGATCGGCCTGGGGCTCCTGCTCGCCCTGATCTCGGGCCTGCCGGGCATGGTCCTCGGCGATCCGCTGTTCACCTCGGTGTGGTCGGAATTCGAGCCGATCAAGGGCGTGAAGTTCGGCACGCCGCTGGTGTTCGACGTGGGTGTCTACTTCACCGTGGCGGGGACGGTCCTGCTGATGATCTTCGAGATCGCGGAGTACCGCGCGGAGCGCGTCTGATGCACACCCTGATGGCGATCACGATCGGTCTATTGTACGCGGCGGGGCTGTACATGATGCTGCGCCGCTCGATCATCAAGCTGCTGATCGGGCTCGTGCTGCTCAGCCACGCGTCGAACCTGCTGATCTTCACGGCGGCCGGGCTCTCGGAGGGTCGGCCCCCGCTCATCCGGCCGGGCGATCAGGGCATGCCCGGCCCGCACACCGACCCCCTGCCCCCGGCGCTGATCCTGACGGCCATCGTGATCTCGTTCGCCATCCTCGCGTTCGCGGCCGTGCTGGTCAAGCGGGCGTACGAGGAGGCCGGCTGCGACGACCTGGACGAGATGAGGACCACGGACGCATGAGCGACCACCTGCTCGCCATCCTGCCCGTGCTGCTGCCGATGACCGGCCTGGTGCTGTGCCTTGCGCTGTGGCGGGCCGTGGTGTTCCAGCGGGTGGTGATGCTGTGCGTGGCCGGCTCGATGCTGGCCTCGGCGGTGGCGATCCTGGGGCGGACCTCGTCCGGCGGGGTGCTCGCCGCACGCCTGGGCGGCTGGCCCAGCCCGGTGGCGATCACCTTCGTGATCGATCAGACGTCCGCGATCATGGTGCTGCTCAACGCGATCGTGGCGTGCGCCGCGGCGGTGTACTCGCTGGGGGGGATCGATCACCGGCGGGAGCGGTCGGCGTACTACGCGCTGCTGTGCGGGCTGTTCGCGGCGGTGTCGGGCTCGTTCGTCACCGCCGACCTGTTCAACCTGTACGTGTGGTTCGAGGTCATGCTCATGTCCTCGTTCGTGCTGCTGGGCCTGGGCGGTCGCCGGTCGCAGATCGAGGGCGCGATCAAGTACGTCACGCTGAACCTGATCAGCTCCACGCTGTTCCTGGCCGCGATCGGCCTGACCTACGCGATGCTGGGCACCCTGAACATGGCCCAGCTCGGCGAGCGCCTGGCGGCGGCGGACAACCCGCAGCTGTTCACCCCGGTGGCGGCGGTGTTCCTGGTGGCGTTTGCGATCAAGTCCGCGGCGTTCCCGTTCTTCTACTGGCTGCCGGCGTCGTACCACACCCCGCCGCCCGTGATCGCGGCCGTGTTCGCAGGCCTGCTCACCAAGGTGGGCGTGTACGTGATGATCCGGTTCTTCACGCTGCTGTTCCCCGCCACGCACCCGGACGCCTCGCTGATCTACACGATCATCCTGTGGCTGGCCGGGCTGAGCATGATCACCGGCGTGCTTTCCGCCGCCGCCCAGATGAACATCCGGCGGATCCTCTCGTTCCACATCATCAGCCAGATCGGCTACATGCTGATGGGCCTGGGCATCGCGGGGGCGGTGCTCGCGCGGGCGGCCCGGGAGGGCGACGCGGAGGGGGCGCTGGCGGCCGCCGGCACGCTGGCGATGACGGGCACGATCTTCTACATCCTCCACCACATCGTGGTCAAGGCGAACCTGTTCCTGGTGGCGGGCATCGTCGAGCGCCTGTGCGGCTCGGGCGACCTGGACAAGATCGGCGGGCTGTACGCCGCACGGCCGGGCCTGTCGGTGCTGTTCCTGGTGCCCGCGTTCTCGCTGGCGGGGATCCCGGTGCTGTCGGGCTTCTGGTCCAAGTTCGTGCTGGTGCGGGCGGGCCTGGAGGCGGGGGCTTACTGGATCGTGGCGGTGTCGCTGGCGGTCAGCGCGGTCACGCTGTTCTCGATGATCAAGATCTGGATGTACGCGTTCTGGAAGCCCGCGCCAGAGGGCGCGGCCCCCATCGGCGCGTGCGAGACGGGCACGATGGGATCGGTCCGCTGGCAGTACGCCGGCTCGGCCATGCTGGCCTGCGTGACGGTGGCCATCGGCCTGCTGGCCGGGCGTGCGATCGGCCTGGGCGAGATCGGCGCCTTCCAGGTGCTCGACCGGGCAGCCTACAGCGACGCCGCCCTGGACCGGACCGGCGTGCGCCCCGGGCCGACCGGCGACGAGGGGGAGGCCGCACCGTGACGACCTTCGTGTGGAACATCCTGCTGGCGGTGATCTGGGCGATCGCGCTGGGCCCGATGACGCCTTTGAATCTTGTGGTCGGCTTCGTGGTGGGCTACCTGATGCTCGCGCTGGCGTGGCGCCTGGGGCTGAACTACCGCGACGATCAGAAGAACACAAACTACTTCCGCCGCGTGTTCCAGGTGATGTCTTTCCTCGTGTTCTTCACGCGGGAGATGATCATCGCCAACGTCCAGATGGCCTACTACACCCTCTCGCCGCTCTCGCGCCTGCGTCCGGGGATCGTCGTCATCCCGATCGAGGGCATGTCGAACCTGGAGATCACCACGCTGGCGAACCTGATCACGCTGACGCCGGGCACGCTTTCGCTGGACGTCAGCGACGACCACACGCAGCTGATGGTCCACTGCATGGACGCCTCCGACCCGGAGAAGATCGTCGCGGAGATCCGCAACGGCTTCCAGCGCCGCGTCAAGGAGCTGATGCGATGAGTGCCCCCGCGGAGCAGGTTGCCGAATCGCTGGTGCCCGAGGTGGTCGTGCGCGGCCACGCCGAGACCCCGCTGCTGGGCCTGCCGGTGTACGACATCGCGCTGATCCTGATCGGGGTGTGCATGCTCATGGCCACGCTCCGGCTGCTCAGGGGCCCCACGCTGGCCGACCGGGTGATCGCGCTGGACCTGCTCGCGTTCTTCGCGGCCGGGGCGATCAGCATCGTGGCGATGGGGTCGCAGCGCCCCGAGCTGCTGATGGTCGCCATCGTGGTGGCCCTGCTGACCTTCATGAGCACGGCGGCCTTTGCGCTGTACATCGAGCGCCAGGGGCGCGAGGCCGAGGAGCACCGCGACGCGGCGGCCGCACCGTCCGATCCGCCGCCGGAAGGGGGGCCCGCCGATGCTCGCTGAGATCTTCGAGGTCGCCGCGTTGATGCTCGGGCTGGCCTTCTGCCTGCTGGCGGGCGTGGGCATCCTGCGCATGCCGGACATCTACACCAGGATGCAGGCCTCGACCAAGGCGGGCACGCTGGGGATCGCCTGCATCATCGTGGCGGTGGCGGTGCACTTCGGCGACGCCATCACCGCCCTGCAGGCCGGGCTGGTCATCGCGTTCCTGTTCCTGACCGCCCCGATCGCCTCGCACCTGATCGCCCGGTCCGTGTATTTCTACGGCAAGCGCGGCTGGGAGACCGGCGTGCTCGACGAGATGACCGACATGCAGATCATCAACCGCGCCCCGCCGCCCCCGGGCCGGCGCGACCCTGACCGCGCCGTCGGCGACACACCCCCGGAAGAGGCCCCGGGGCGCGAATGAACGCCCGGCGGGCGCGACCTAGCGTTGGCCCATGACCGAAGTCTTCATCAACGGCGGGTTCGTGGCCCGGGACGACGCACGGGTGGGCGCGTTCGACGCGGGCCTGATGCACGCGGTGGGCCTGTTCGAGACCATGTCGGCCCGGAACACGCCCGATGGCGTGGTGATCGAGCAGCTCGACGAACACCTCGACCGCCTGCAATCGTCGGCGTCGGAACTGGGCCTCAGCGACGACATGCGGACCGGCCCCTTGGGCGAGGCGATCGAGGAGACCGTCCGGCGCAGCGGGCACGAGCGCGCCCGCGTGCGCCTGACCGTCACGGGGGGCGACCTGAACATGCTCCGCTCCACCGGGCGGGGCGGGAACACGCCCACGGTGCTCATCGACGCCCAGCCGGCGACGAAGTACCCAGGCGCGATGTTCGAGAAGGGCGTGATGGCGATGATCGCCGACGCCAAGGCCAACCCGCTGGACCCGATGGCGGGCCACAAGACGCTCAACTACTGGTGGCGCCTGCGGGAGCTGCAGAAGGCCGCGGCCAGGGCGGCGGGCGAGGCCATCGTGCTGCAGGTCTCCAACCACCTCTGCGGGGGGTGCGTGTCGAACATCTTCGTGGTCTCGGGCCAGACGCTGATCACCCCGATTGCGCGGGGTGAGGAGCAGGAAGTCGGCGGCAAGGCGTCCATCCCCAGCCCCGTGCTGCCCGGCATCACGCGGGCGCGGGTGCTGAAAGAGGCGAAAAAGATGGGCCTGGCCGTCGAGCGGCGGATGATGGGCATCGGCGACGTGCTCGATGCGGACGAGGTGTTCCTGACCAACTCGAGCTGGGGCGTGCTGCCGGTGACGAGCGTGGAGGCCGAGCCGATCGGCGACGGAGAGGTGGGGGCGGTGAGCCGGGGGATGCGCGAGCGGATCAGTCCCGTTTGACCACCCGCACGTTCCGGCGCCCGTCGAACGCCCCGTTCGGCTGGCGGGCCCGGAACCACTTCGCCCGCACCCACATCACGCCCAGCGTGATCAGGAACGCGGCGGTGGCGATGATCGCCAGCGGGATGAAGATGATCAGCCCCAGCGCGATCAGGCCCAGGATGATCAGCAGCACGACAAACTGGGCCAGCAGCGCGGGCACGCCGGCCGAGCGGCCGGTCTGCCGCGTGAAGCGCACGCGGAACGCGTCGGGTGATCGGGGGCCTTGCGGGTCCATCGGGCAATGGTACGGTGGAAGGCCCCGGCGATTTCATGCACCGGCGTGCGAACACGGGGGGATCGCCCGGTTCGGCCCGCGCGGGCGTGGAAATCGGGTGGAAGGTCGAACCGACAGGCGGGTTCGATTATGATCTCCGCTGGGCGGTTGATGGACGATCGACGGGCCGGTGGAAAGGGGTTTGTTTGTGTCTGAGGGCGTGACCCGGGGCTCGTTTGTTCACCTGCACCTCCACTCGGAGTACTCGCTGCTCGACGGCGGGAACCGGGTGGACAAGCTGGTCAAGCGGGTCAAGGAACTGGGGATGCACGCCGTGGCGGTCACCGACCACGGCAACATGCACGCCGCGGCCGCGTTCTGGGACACCGCCCGCAAGCACGGCATCAAACCCATTCTGGGGGTCGAGGCGTACGTGGCCGCGGGGGATCGGCGGGACCGGACCTACACCGGCGTGTCCGACGGCGGCTACCACCTGGTGCTGCTGGCCGAGAACGCCAAGGGGTGGGAGAACCTGCTCTACCTGTGCTCGGAGGCGTACCTCACCGGGTTCTACTTCAAGCCGCGGATGGACCGGGAGATCCTCGAGAAGCACTCCGAGGGCCTGATCGCCATCAACGGGCACCTGGGCTCTGAACTCGCCTTCCACCTGGTCAAGTACGAGGAAACGCGCGATAAGGCCCATTGGGACGCGGCGGTCGCGGTGGCCAAGTGGCACGCGTCGGTGTTCAAGGGCACGGACAAGGGCCCGGGGTTTTATGTCGAGATCCAGCACCACATCGGGCTGCAGAACTCGATCAACCCGCACCTGATCCGCCTGGCGCGCGAACTCGACCTGCCGCTGGTGTGCGACAACGACAGCCACTTCCTGCTCGACACCGACCACGACGCGCACGACACGCTGATCTGCATCTCCACCGGCAAGGTCAAGAACGACCCGGACCGGATGCGCTACCCGACCGAGCTGTACGTCAAGGGCCCGGAGGAGATGGAAGAAATCTTCCACTCCGACACGTACAACAACGAGAAGTTCGGCGAGGCCGGCAGGGAGGCGATGGCCAACACCGTCGCCATCGCCGACCGGTGCGACGTGGACCTGCCGGTGGGCGCCAACCACGCGCCGGTGGTGGTGGTCAAGGCCCCGCCCAAGAGCAAGCTGCCCAGGCACGGCGACGCGAAGTTCGACGGCGACCTGACGGCCTGGTTCACCGAGTTCTGCGCCCAGTTCAACCTCGACCCGGCGACCGACCCGGGCCTGAAGCAGGAAGAACTCAAGAAAGACTGCGACAAAGCCCTCCGCCTGCTGTCCGAGGCGGGCATGGTGTGGCGGTACGGGCCAGGCATTCTCGAGCACCGGCACGAAGAGATCGAGGGCACCGACGACGCGAAGGCGAAGCGGGACGCGATCGGCGACCCGGCGGCCAAGGCCGGCTTCGACAAGTGGGCCCGGCTCAACCGCGAGCTGAAGATCCTCGCCGACAAGCTGATCTCGGCCTACTTCTTGATCGTGTGGGACTTCGTCAACTGGGGGCGGCAGCGGGGCATCCCGGCCAACGCCCGTGGTTCGGGCGTGGGCACGATGGTCGGCTACGTGCTGGGCCTGTCCAACGCCTGCCCGGTGCACTACGGCCTGCTGTTCGAGCGGTTCACCGACCCAGACCGGGCGGAGTATCCGGATATCGATATCGACCTGTGCCAGGACGGTCGCGGCGACGTGATCAACTACGTGCGCGAGAAGTACGGGCACGTGGCGCAGATCATCACCTTCGGGACGCTCAAGGCCCGGGCCGCGATCCGCGACGTGGCCCGCGTGCTGGAGATGCCGCTGGGCGAGGCCGACAAGCTCGCCAAGATGGTGCCCGAAGAACTCAACATCACGCTGGACAAGGCGCTCGAGCAGGAGCCGGACCTCAAGGCGTGGTACGACCGCGACGAGACGGTGCGCCGCGTGATCGACACGGGGCGCACCTTCGAGGGCCAGGCCCGGCACTCGTCGGTCCACGCCGCGGGCGTGATCGTGGCCACGCGTCCGCTGCACGAGGTCGTCCCGCTCTACAAGGCCCCGCAGGCGGCCGAGAACGAGATCGTCACGCAGTGGGACGGGCCCACCTGCGAGAAGATGGGCCTGCTGAAGATGGACTTCCTGGGCCTGCGCACGCTCAGCGTGATCGAGCGGGCCAAGCTGCTCATCCGCGAGACGCTGCCGCGGGAAGAGATCTACCGCGCCGTGGGCCGCACGCGGGGCGACGGCGGGGCGGACCCATTGGACCTGGAGCGCCTGGAGTACGGCGACCAGCGGGTGTTCGAACTGTTCCGCCGGGGCGACACGACGGGCGTGTTCCAGTTCGAATCCGGCGGCATGCGCCGCCTGCTGACCGAGATGAAGCCCGACCGGCTGGAAGATTTGATCGCCGCCAACGCCCTGTTCCGCCCCGGCCCGATGGACCTGATCCCCGATTACAACCGGCGCAAGCACGGCCAGGACACCGTGCCGAAGGTCCACCCCATCGTCGACAAGTTCACCGACGAGACCTACGGCGTGATGGTCTACCAGGAACAGGTCATGCAGATCGTGCACGAGCTGGGCGGCATCCCGCTGCGCTCGGCGTACGGCCTCATCAAGGCGATCAGCAAGAAGAAGGAAAAGATCATCGCCGGCGAGCGCCCCAAGTTCGTCGAGGGCGCGGGCAAGCAGGGCCTGCCGGCCAAGCAGGCCGAGGAACTCTTTGAGTTGATCCTCAAGTTCGCCGGCTACGGCTTCAACAAGTCGCACTCGACCGGCTACGCCATCGTGGCCTACCAGACGGCCTATCTGAAGACCTTCTTCCCCGCCCACTACATGGCCGCGTTCCTGACCTTCGAGAGCCAGGCCCAGAAGGTCAGCGACTGGATCCCGTACCTGGAAGACTGCAAACGCACCCGCTCGATCGACCCGCTCAACGGCAACACCGTGCGCGCGGGCGTGGAAGTCATGCCCCCGGACGTGAACCTGTCGCGGGCGGACTTCTTCGTGGTCTACACGAAAGACGAGCCCCGCCGGGCCGACGCGGGCCAGATCCGCTTTGGCATGCGGGCGATCAAGGGCGCGGGCGCCAAAGCGATCGAGGCGATCGTGTCGGAAAGAGACGGAGAGTCGGAGAGACGAAGAGACGGAGTGATGCCGGACGCGAAGCCGTTCACCTCCATGTTCGACTTCTGCGAGCGGGTCCCGTCGAGCATCGTCAACAAGGCGACGATCGAGGCGCTGGTCAAGGCCGGCGCGTTCGACTCGCTGCACGGGCGCGACGCGCGGTCGTCGATGGTGGCCACCATCGAGCAGGCCGTCACCGCGGGCCAGAAGATCGCCGCCGACAAGGCCGCGGGCCAGGGTGCGCTCTTCGGCGGCGGGGGATTCGGCGACGCCGAGCCGGCCGCGGGCAGCGCCGAGGCCACCCCCCTGACCCGGATGGATCCATGGCCCGAGGCCGAGACGCTCAAGCAGGAGAAGGAAACACTCGGCTTCTACGTCTCCAGCCACCCGCTGGAGGAGTGGGGCAACTGGGCCCGCGCCTTCACGCCGCTGAAACTGGCGAGCCTGAAGGACCTGCCGCAGGACAAGCGCGTGATTGTGGCCGCGATGGTGCAGAGCGTGCGGACGATCATCGTCAAGAACGGACGCAGCGCGGGCCAGAAGATGGCCATCCTCACCGTCGAAGACTCCGGCGGCACCGCCGACGCGGTGCTGTTCGCCAACGTCTACCAGCAGTTCGGCCACCTGTTCGAGTCCGACCAACCGAAGTTCTTCATGGGCCGGCTCGACCACTCACGCGGCGACCCGCAGATCATCGTCGACCGGCTCGTGCCCATCGACGGCCACCCGCTCGAGCAGGGCACCATCCAGGTCATGCTCCGCGCCCAACGCCTCAACGGCTCCGCGCCCGCCAAGGCCGCCGCCGTGCGCGACATCCTCAGCGAACAGCCCGACCCCAACGACCTCTCCCTCGGCAAGAGCCCCCGCCCGGTCGAGCTGATCATCGAGACCGACGACGCCTGGGTGCTGGTGGACCCCAAGGGCCTCAGGCACGCCCAGCTCCGCCCCGATCTGGTCCGGCGCCTGTGCGACGAACTCGGCGACGACTCCGTCCGCCTCGCGGGCGGCGTGTCGATCGAGCTGAACAAGGACGACCGGCGCAAGCAGTACGCGAAGGGCTGAGATCAGCCGGCGGACGCGGCCTTGCCGCACTCCGGGCAGACCGGCTCCGCCAACCCCGCGAGGTCATAGTTGCAGTGCTGACAGTGGCCTTCGGGATAGAGCCGGCAGGTGCGGCGGGTGACGATGCACATGATCAGCAGCGTGATCGCCGCGGCCGGGATGCCCAGCAGGGGGAAGATCGCACTGCCGATTACGCCCGTGCCCATCGCCGGCAGGAAGATCCGCGGCACGGATCGGTCGAGCCTTGTGCTCGCGGGGATCGTGCTGGAAACCACGGCCGCGAACAGGCCGAGCACCATGCCGAATCCCTGAACAAACGCCAACGCTACGAGCAAGCCGGGCAGATCGGTCGAATCGAAGCTGCCGCCGCCGTACACAACAAAGGTTCCGATCAGCCCAAGCGCCGCGGTCCAACCCCCCGTCATGATAGAGAGTCCGAGCAACGCGACACCCTTGTCCCCGTTCGAAGCCTCGTGCGGACTCCAGTCGGCGTCGGTTGATCCGAGCCTCCAGTGGACCGCGAACAGCATGATCACTGCCGGGATCAGGTGGAGCACGACGAGTCCCCCGAAGACGCCGATCAGGAATGTCGCGTACGTGTCGTACTCCTGCGCCTCGTCCGGTCCCTGTATCATGAGCCCGATCACCATCCCCCACACCGGGTTGATCGCCAACGCAACGATCGTGTTGCGTTCAACGCGGCTCACCGGCCCGCCCACCAGCCACGCCATGCTGAACAGCACCACGGCCGTCGCCGCGACGATGGCCGAGAGGCCCGCCAACCAGTGATGGGCGGTCGCGCCGGCTGCCACCGGCAGGCCCAGCCACAGCCCCGCGCCGGTGACCACCTGGGCCAACGCCAGTCCGACGCACAACAGCCGGATCTGCCAGTTGGTCAACGCCCGCGGTCGCGACAGAGGACCCCGCGTCGTTCCCGAAACAACGCCAGGCTCCGGCTCGGTCCCCGGGGTCGATCTGTCGGGCGTTTCGTCCATCGGGCGTATTCTGGCATGCTGCGGGATTGCCCGCCCATGGCGGCTTGCTCGGCGCCCAGAAACACCGTACAAGAACCGTATATATAGGATAGACGCCGGTTCAAATGCACGCGTTGTTGCAAATGGGCCTCTCAAATCAAAGCAAACACCGATATTCTTTCAATTATGCCCCTCCTTTCCAAGCCCGCTTCCATGGACCCCGCCCGCTTCGGGCCCAGTGCCCCCGGGCGCCTGGTGCCGGTCACGCTGCGCCGGGTGGTCCTCGGGCGTCCGGGTTCGGGGCGGGCGGGGGACATCGAGTCCGTCGCGGCCCACGCCTTCGTGCCCGACCCGCTGCCGCCGAAGATCGACTGGCGGGCCATCAAGGCCGACCTGTTCGACGAGCTGTCCAACGCGGCGGCCGCCCTGGCCCGCGTCAACGGACTGACCCAGGGCGTGCCCAACGCCAGCATCCTCCGCCAAGCCCTCTGGCTGCGCGAGGCCAAGCTCTCCAGCCAGATCGAGAACATCCACACCACCGCGCTGGACATGGTCCTGGCCGGCTCGGGCATCAGCGGCTACCAGGCCAACCCGGGCAGGGAGGCCTGGAACGCGGTGGACGCCGTGCGCCTGGGGCTCGAGTCCGACCTGCCCTTCAGCGGGCGGCTGATCCGCGACATGCACAAGGCCCTGCTCGTCGGCGTGCGGGGCGAGCAGTCCGACCCGGGCTCGTACCGCGACGGGCTGGTGTACATCGGCTCGGCCGAGGACCCCGGCGGGGCGCGGTTCATCCCTCCGCCGCAGAAGGACGGCGAGCGCCTGGTCGACGCGGCCATGGACGACCTCGAACGCTTCGCCAACGCAAACTGGCCCGACATTCCCGCCCTGGCCTGCGTGGCGATGATGCACTACCAGTTCGAGGCCATCCACCCCTTCCGTGACGGCAACGGGCGCATCGGGCGGGCGCTCATCCTCCACCAGCTCTGCCGGCGCGGGTTGCTCGACCTGCCCGTGGTCTCGCCCAGCGGGCACTTCCACCGCCACAAGCGCGACTACGTGGACGGGATGTTCGCCGTGTCCGCCGATGGCGCGTGGGCCGACTGGATCCGCTTCTTCGCCCGCGGCATCGAGACCGAGGCCGTTACCGCCCGCGTGCTGGCCGAGCGGATCATCGCCCTGCACCGGGGATGGTCCGACGCGCTCATCGAGAAGGACGCGCCGGCCCGTCTGATGCGCCTGCTCGACAAGGTCTTCGAACACCCGGTGGTCTCCGCCCGGTCGGTGTCCGAGCACCTGGGCGTGAGCAACCCGACCGCACGCAAGGACATCGAGCTGTTCGAAACGCTCGGCGTGCTCGCCCCGACTTCGGAGGCCAGCTACGGGCGCACCTGGTTCTGCCCGGGGCTGATGCGGATCATCGAGACGGACTCGGTCACCGGCGCGATCTAGCGGATCCGGAGCGTTTGCTAGACTCTGCGCGGGGCGCACCGGAGGTTCGCATGTTCAGCCGCCTGCACTTCTATCTCAACCGTCTGACCGAGCGCCTCTGGGTCCGGCCGCTGCTGATGTGCCTGATCTCGGTCGCGGGCGCGTTCGTGGCCAAGCTGTACGAGTACACGCCGATGGCGGACGCCACGCCGACGCTCTCGTACGACTCGGTCAAGGTGCTCCTGACGACGATGGCGGGGAGCATGCTGGTCATCGCGACATTCGCGGTCGGATCGATGGTGGCCTCGTACGCGTCGGCCGCCACCAAGGCGACGCCGCGGACCTTCCCGCTGGTGGTCTCCGACGACGCCTCGCAGAACGCGCTGTCGATCTTCATGGGCGCGTTCATCTTCAGCCTGATCGCGCTGCTGGTGCTCGAGAACGACTTCTACACAGATCCGGGGCGCACCGCGCTGCTCGCCCTCGTGGTCATCGTGTTCGGCGTGGTGGTCGTGACCTTCGTCCGCTGGGTCGACAGCATCGCGCGGCTGGGACGCCTGGGCACCATCATCGACAAGACCGAACGGGTGACCGAAAAGGCCCTCGTCCGCCGCCGGGACGAGCCGCGGATGCGGTGCGCGCCGGTCGGCGATGACGCGGGCGCGGGCGTGCCAATCACGGCCGGCACGATCGGCTATGTGCAGCAGGTCTCGGTCGACGCCCTGCAGCGGGCGGCGGAGGAGGCGGGCGTGCGCATCCGCGTGCTGGCCTTGCCCGGCGCGTTCGTGGGCCCGGGTCGCGACCTGGCCCGCGTCATCGGCGGCTCGCCCGATCAGCCGGCCTGCGACGACGAGGACACGCTGGCCGACTGCGTCCGCGCCGCCTTCCGCGTCGGCTCGCGCCGCACCTTCGACGACGACCCGCGATTCGGCCTGATCGTGCTCGCCGAGATCGCCGACCGGGCCCTCTCGCCGGGCATCAACGATCCCGGCACGGCCATCGACATCATCGGCTCGATGGTCCGCCTGTTCGCGATCTGGGCGGAGGAGCCCGACGCCGGCTGCGGCGAGGTCAAGTTCGACCGCGTCGAGGTGCCCGAGCTGGCCGCCATCGACCTGCTCGACGACGCGTTCACCCCCATCGCCCGCGACGGCGCGGCGATGCTGGAGGTCGCGGTGCGGGTCCAGAAGGCGCTCGCGTCCATCGCGGCCATCGGGCGTCCGGACCTGCGCGAGGGCGCCGTGCGCCACGCCCGCGTCGCGCTGGAACGGGCGGAAGAGGCGATGACCCACGCCGCCGACATCCGCGCGGTGCGCGAGGCGTCGGCGGGCTGAGCCGGTGCAGTTTCGGGCAAGTGCGGCGAGCGGCCGGAGGGATCGCACCGCTGCAGTCGGCCCGGTTCTTCGCCTGTTCATGCCGAGGCGGGACCCTGAGTCACGGGGACTGGGCGGGTTGCTTCGCTTGGCGGAGTGTCAGGATGGGCGCTGACCGGCTGCAACGCCGACGGGGGTGATCGCAGTCCCGCACTCCGGGCATCGGTCGTCATGCGGTCGCAGCCCTTCGAGGTTGTACCCGCAGGCCTGACAGCAGCCGGGGTCGAAGAGCTTGTAGCGAATCACCGCGAGTTTGCCGAGCACCAGCATCGTCGCGATGGCCGCGAGAATCCCCCACCCGACACCCGCGATCGCGCCGGCGAGCCCTGCGAGCGGCGTCCAGATCATGATCGGTGGGAGCGACCTGGACAGGTCGCGGTCGTTGAGCGCGTAGCTCAGTAGTCCCGCGGGGAGGCACCCGAGCATCGCTCCGTACATGAAGCCGACTGGTGCGGCGACGAGCGCCATCCGAAAGTTGTCGGCATCGAACCCGGGCATCGTCGACAGCCCGTGCCAGAGCCCGATCAGCGCACCCGTGAACCCGGACACCGTGGCGGAGACCGCGAGCACCGCCTCGCTGCGCTGGCTCATAGAGGCTTGGTGCGGGTGCCAGCGTGGGTTTCCGGCGGCGTGTCGCGCGCTCAGCCGCCGTTCGATGCCCCACAAGGGAAACAGAACCGGCGCGACCACCAGGGCAAAGATCGACCCCGCGAACAACAGACTCCAGAGCATCGTGCCGGCGTCGTTCGCGGCGATCCCGTCGAACAGGGACACCGCACCCAAGCACGCGCCAGCCAGCAGAACGGTGATGCAGGTGATACGCACGCCGAAGATGGCCGTTCGCAGGCTCTCCAGATCCTGACCCTGCACGGCAAGCCAGAGCCCCGTGCACGCGCCGAGAACGAACGGTGCCAGGACGAGATCGTCCCATGCCATCCCGCCTCGCTCGAGCACAACCGACGTCGCGAACAAGAAAACGCCCGCCAGGAAACAAATCGTCCAGAAAACCCCGCCAAGGATCAGGTATCTCGTGGGGAGCGCGAAGCCCGGTGAACCGGCGCCCAGCGACCGGGCTTTCCGCGACCGCCAGTTCACGCGTGATCTTCCCACCGGATCTTCAGGTCGTGCTCGACCCGCAGCAGGTCCAGGAACTTGCCGACCACGAAGTCGATGATCTCGTCCACGGTTTTCGGCAGCAGGTACAGCCCGGGGTTGGTCGGGCAGATGACCGCCCCGGCCAGCGTCAGCGTGCGCATGTTCTCGATGTCGATCAGGCTCAGCGGGCTCTCGCGGTGGGCGATGATCAGCGGGCGGCGTTCTTTGAGGGTCACCATGGCGGCCCGGCTCAGCAGGTTGCTGCCCGAGCCGGTGGCGATCGCGCCCAGCGAGGTGGAGGAGCAGGGCACCACGACCATGCCGTCGTGCAGGAAACTGCCACTGGCGATGACGGCCCCGACGTCCTTGTTGGGGTGCAGGATCAGGCGCTCGCGGTAGGTCTCGGCGTCGGCGGTGCCGGCCAAGTGCGGGCAGAACGACTCGAGCGTGACCTCGCGGATGTCCAGTTCGTCGAAGAGCAGGCGACGCCCGTACTCGGACACGACCAGGTGCACCGTGTGCCCGCCGAGCAGCAGCAGTTCGGTGGTCCGAAGGGCGTAGACCGCGCCGGAGGCCCCGGAGACTCCCACGACGAAGACCCGCCCGGACGGCTCGGGGGCGTGGGCGGGCGGCGTGCTGCGGGGGACGCTCATGGGCATGGTGCGGATCCTACGGGCCGGGGCGGCAAGGGGTTGGGTGACGGGCGAAGGGGGGAAATCGGTCCCCTTCGGACGCTCCGAACGCTGCGATGACGCCAGACCCTGCTTAGAGTGTGGGACACGGCGTGCGAGCCACGCCCGGGAGGTTTTCATGGCAGCGTTCCGTCTGGTTTCGGTCATCGCGGCGGCGGGGATGCTCGGCACGGGCCTGGGTTCTCTCTCCGGCTGCACGAGCTACACCAACGTCAACGGGCCCGAGAGCGGCCCGGCGGTCCAGGACCCCAACGGGATCCAGGCCGAGCGGGTCACCAAGGCCGCGCTGTCCTGGGCGGTCCGGCGGCATCCCGTCGACGGCCCTTTCGTCCTCAACCTGCCGGCGGGCACCTCGATGGAGACCGCCAACGACATCGCCGCCGCCGTGGGCATGGGCGCCACCATCCCGATGACCACGGACGTGGAACTTCCGGTCTACCACGTCACCCGCGTGTGGATCCGCGTGTCGGACGCCAAGGTGGACGTGCTCTACCCGATGACCGACGGCACGGGGGCGACGGTCGATCGGGCCGTCACCGTCTGGCTCAACGCCGGCGTGCGTCCGTGGACGGTGTCGCGCGGCCAGTACTGGAACCCCGGCACGGTCCCGGTGCCCCCGATCTACATACCCCTGCCCGAAGCCCAGCTGCAGGCGATCCGTGAGGCGGAGAAACTGGCCGCCCGCGACGCACGCCAGCAGGCCCGCCAAGCCGACGCGCCCCCGGCGACCGAGGGCGAGACCCCGCCGGCCGAGCCCGAACCGGCCGAGCCGGCGCCCATCGCCGAGCCCGCGCCCGAGCCGACGCCCGAGCCCGACCCCGCCGCGGTCTACCGGGAGGTGCCGCTCGGCCAGCCCGGCGCGGGCGGCGGGAACTGACCGATGTGGGACGGCCCGCACCTGCTGAGCACCCACCGGCCGGACGCGGCCGAACTCCGCGCCCTGCTCGGGCGGGCCCACGACGAGACCTTTGAGCCCGACGCCCTCACCGGGCGCGCGGTGGCCACGGTGTTCTTCGAGGACTCGACCCGCACACGGGTGAGCTTCTCGCTCGCCGGGCAGCGCCTGGGCGCCAAGGTGGTCGACTGGTCCAGCCGCGGATCGTCGATCTCCAAGGGCGAGACGATGATGGACACGTTCTGGACGATCGAGTCCATGGGCTTCGACGTGGTGGTGGTGCGTCACCAGGACAGCGGGGCCGCCCGCCTGCTGGCCGACAACGCCCACTGCGCCGTGATCAACGCCGGCGACGGCACGCACCAGCACCCCACGCAGGCCCTGACGGACGCGCTGGCCCTGGGCGAGGCCCTCGGGCGCGACGGGGACTGGGACTTCTCCGGCCTGCGCGTGGCGATCGTGGGCGACTGCGTCAGCTCCCGCGTGGCCCGCTCCAACGTCGGGCTGATGACCGCGCTGGGTGCCGAGGTGGTGCTGGTCGGGCCCGAACCGATGGCCCCCGCGGACCTGGGCGAGGCGCTGGGCTGCACGGTTTCGGCGGACTTTGACGCCGAGCTGGCGCGGGCCGACGCGGTGATGATGCTGCGGATCCAGCTCGAGCGCAACGCCGGGCTGCTGCTGCCGGAGGGGTTCGATTACCACGCCGGCTACGGCCTGACGCGCGAGCGCGCGGCCCGGATGCAGGATCACGCCGTGGTCATGCACCCCGGCCCGATGAACCGCGGCGTGGAGATCGAGGGCGTGGTGGCCGACGGGCCCCGCTCGCTGATCCGCCGGCAGGTGGCCGCGGGCGTGCGGGTGCGGATGGCCGTGCTGGACGAGGCCGTCCGCCGGTTGTGATTCCCGCGGCATACCCTCGATCCATGACCCCCGACCGCCAGCACCGGCTCCCCACCGACACCGACGACGGCCTGCTGCTGGTGATCTCCGGCCCCTCGGGCGTGGGCAAGACGACCATCACCCGCGCGGTCGAGCGGTCCATCCCGGGGTCGGTGTTCTCGGTCAGCGCGACGACCCGGGCCAAGACCGGCGCGGACGTCGAGGGCGTGGACTACCACTTCGTGGGCGAGCCCGAGTTCGATCAGATGGTGCGCGACAACGCGTTCCTGGAGTGGGCGGGCGTGTTCGGCAAGCGCTACGGCACGCCGCGGGCGTGGGTGGACGAGCAGCTCAGCCGCGGCCGCCTGGTGATCCTGGAGATCGACGTCGAGGGGGCCAAGCAGGTTCGGGCGGCCATGCCCGAGGCCTTCGGCGTGTTCATCCTGCCGCCGAGCGAGGACGAGTTGCTCCGTCGCCTGCACGCACGCAAGCGTGAGGACGAGGGCCTGATCCGCAAGCGCTTCGCCGAGGCGCAGCGCGAGATGGCCGAGGCCAAGGTGTGCGGCGCCTACGACGCGTTCATCGTCAACGACGACCTGGACCGGGCCATCGCCGAGGCGGTGTCGACGGTACGAGCCGAGCGGGAACGCCGGCGCAGCGCGCAGGCGCGCTGAGCCGGCCCCGTTGCATGGCGGCGTTTCAGCCCTGGCACATGGCCGGGTCGAACCGGAACTCCTCGCGGACGACCTTGCCGTTCTCGACGGTGTAGTCGGCGACTTCGCGCATCTTCATGCGGGGGAAGGCGCCGGACTTGGACTCGATGTCCATGTCGAAGATCACGCTGAAGCCGCTGGGCCCGACGAACGGGCCGGTGACGGTCGTGCCGTGGTTGACCACGTCGGCGTGCCATTTCTGGTGCTTGGCCAGAACCTGGTCCTTGCCGGTGAAGGTCATGCCGTCGCCCTCAACGCTGACGAAGTCCTTGGCGAAGTGCTTGTCCCACAGGGGGACGTCGCTGTCGCTGTTCTTGCGGCAGTGCTCGACCAAGTCGTTGGCGATCTTCCGGACGGTCTCGGTCTGATTGCTGCTCTGGGTGGCGGTGGTCATGTCGGTCTCCTGTGTGTGCCCCGCGCCCCGCGGGTGCCGCGAATGTACCAGCCGCCCGGCCGCCGTTCAAGGATTATTTCGGTTTTTGTTTGGTCAGTCCACCCGACCCCGAACAGGGGCCGCGGCGTCCGGGCGAGGGCGGCGGGCGGTCACATCGGCGCGTACATGAACTCTTCCTGCACCACTCTGCCCTTCTTGACGGTGTAGACGCCGATCTCACGCATCTGCATCCGGGGCATGGTCCCGTCCTTGGACTCGACGTCCATGTCGTAGAGCACGCTGAAGCCGGTCGCCCCGACGAACGGCCCCGTGGCCTTGCACGCGTGCACCGTGTGGGCGTTCATCCACGCCTGGCACTTGGCATCCACCGCCGCGCGACCGCTCCACGCCTGGCCCGAACCCTCGATCGAAACGAACTTGGGGTGGAAGTGCTGCTTCCACAGTTCCGTGTCCGGGGCGGCCATCGCGTTGACGTGATCGACGAGGATGCGCCCCAGCTCGGCGGGCGTGGCGCCCTTTCCGGTGGCCACCTTGGTGGGTGCGAGCAGGTCGGGCTTCTTCTTTGTGGTTTTCTTGGCCGTCTTCTTCGCGGCCTTCTTGGCGGCCTTGGCTGCAGACTTCTTGCCGGCGGGCTTGGACGATTTCTTGGATCCGGACTTCTTCTTCGCCATCGTGGTCAAACTCCTGGCCGCAACATCACGGAGGCCCGTCGGGCTCTGTTGGTGTATCCAAGAAGTCCACTCGATGCAAGCAGAATCCGGGTCGGCCGCGAAGACTTCACACTTCGGTCAAGCGATTGCCAAGATCACCGCACCGTCAGCTTCGGCCGGCTCCGCCCCTGCTTGAGCGACGCGAGGTTCACCTGGCCTTCGAGATTGCGGACCATGTTTTCCAGGGCCTTGGGCAGCGCATCGCCGCCGGCGGTGTCCGGCTCGAAGTTCGCGATGGGGTCGCCCGAGTCCGAGTTCTTGCGCAGGGCCATGTTGATCGGGACGGATCCCAGGAACGGCAGGCCGAGACGCTGGGCCATCTTCTCTGCGCCGCCGCGACCGAAGATGTCGTACTCCTTGCCGTCGTCGCCGATGAAGAAGCTCATGTTTTCCACCACGCCGAGGATCTCGACGCCGAGCGATTCGAACATCCTGGCCGCACGCACGGCGTCGTCCTGGGCCACCTTCTGCGGCGTGCACACCACCACCGCGCCCGTGATCTTCAGGCTCTGCGCCATCGTCAGCGGCACGTCGCCCGTGCCCGGCGGCAGGTCGATGATCAGGTAGTCCAGCTCGCCCCAGCGGGTCCGCTCGGTCAGCTGCGTGAAGGCGCCGTGGGCCATCGGGCCGCGCCAGATCAGCGGCTTCTCCGGGTCGACCAGCTTGCCCATCGTCACGCCCTTGATGCCGTGCACGAAGAACGGCTGCAGCGAGCCCTCGACGACGGTCTGCTCCATCGCGTCCAGCCCGAGCATCGTGGGCATCGACGGGCCGTAGATATCCCCGTCGAGCAGCCCGACCGCGTGCCCCTGGCGAGCGAGGCCCACCGCGAGGTTGACCGACACCGTGGATTTGCCCACGCCGCCCTTGCCCGCGCCCACGGCGATGATGTGCTTCACGCCCGGCACGCCCGAGGCGTTGTCCTGCACCGGCGGGGCTTTGGGCTGTTGCGTTTGCTTCGGCGCGTCCGACGCGCCCGTGCGGGCGATAACCTTGCCAGCGTGATCGACGAACTCGACCGAGAGCACGAGCGGCTCGATGCCCGACGCCATCGCCGCGGCGCGGACGACCTGATCCACGCGTGCGCCCAGCGACAGCATTGTCTCGCGGCTGGGTTCGGGGTCGTTGGGTCCTTGCACGAGCGTGAGGCGTACGGACGCGTTGTTGTCGCAGGCCGCGATGTTCACCACGGACTCGCGCGACACGAGGTCCCCCCCGGACGGGTGCGGAACGTTGCGGAGCCACTGGCGGATCTGGTCTTTGGAAAGGCCCATTGGGTGTTCTCCGAGCGTCCCGGATCGGCGCGGCTGGCGGGCGGTCCGGTGGGCGGGTCTGGCGGGGCGGAAGCGTCCGGATAAGCGGGCTGGAGGGCTGAAAACGCGGCTCGGGGTCCCGGCGGCGGGCTTCCGGTCAGATGGTAGGCGGAGGCGATTTCGCAGAGGGGTGCAATCGCGATGCCCGACGACGCGTTGGGCCGGCATCGACGGGCCCGCAGGCCCGCGAACGGAGGTTTACGATGAAGACGACTTTCCGCATCACCACCGCCGCGGCCCTCGCGGTGCTCACCGGTTCGGCGTTCGGCATGCAGCCCGCGAGCGAGTCCGGACGCGAGCGTCCCGCCCGTGACCGCACCGTGCTCCGCGGCCCGGACGACGCCGGACGCCCCGATCGCGGCGATCGCCCCGCCGACCGGCCCGGCCGGAACGCCGAGGCGGCCCGCCCCGCAGGCGAGCCGGGCTTTCAGATGATTGCGATGGCCCTCCGCGGCCTGCAGCGCAGCGACGACGAAACGCTCCGCCTGACCGACGACCAGACCGCCCAGATCCGCGCCATCACCGCCGAGCACCGCGAGGCGATGCAGCAGTTCGTGGAAGAGCACAAGGACGAGATCGCCAAGATCCGCGCCGTCGCCGGCGAGGACCGCCCCGCCCGCTTCGGCCAGCGCCCCGACGCCGCCCCCGCGGAGGACGGCGCCGAGCGTCCGCAGCGTCCCAACGCCCGACGCGCCGGCGACCGCCCCCAGCGCCCTGCCGATGCGCCCGGGATGGACGACGAGATGGGCGACGCCCCCGCGCCGCAGGGCGAGTTCACGCCCGAGCAGCGGGCCGAAGCCCGCGAGAAGCTCCGTGCCATGATGGAAGCGGCCCCGCACGAGAAAGAGGCCAAGAAGAAGCTCATGGCCGTGCTGACCGAGCCGCAGCAGGCCCGGGTCAAGGAGATCATCAAGGCCCAGGCCGAGCGCGTCCGAGAGCGTGCGCAGGGTGACAGGCCCGGCATCCGCCCCCAGCGTGACGCCCGCCCGACCGAGGTCGCCCCCGACGCGGCCCCCGCCGACCGGGCCCGCCCCGGCGACCGGCCCGTCCGCCGCCAGCGCCCCGGCGCCGACGGCTGATCCCGCCTTCTTTCGCCCACAACTCTGTGGTGTCCACGCAACGCCCCGCGCCCGCGGGGCGTTGTGCTGCGCCGCCCCGGCCCGAGGTAGGATGCCCGCCGGAGCGCCCCCTTTCGATGCCCGTCCCGTTCGATCATCCCGAGTTCGTCGCCGTCGTGCTCGCCTGGCACGCGGGGGTTTCGCTGGTTTCGTTCGCGGCTTACGGCCTCGACAAGCACCGGGCCGCCCGCGAACGCTGGCGCACGCCCGAGCGGGCCCTCCACACCCTCGGCCTGCTCGGCGGCTGGCCGGGCGGTCTGCTGGCGATGCGCCTGTTCAAGCACAAACGCCGCAAGGCGGCGTTCGTGCGGGTGTTCTGGTTGACGGTGGCGGGGCACCTGGCGGTTGTCGGTGCCGCGGTGTGGTTGCTGACCCGCTAGAACTCAGCGGGCCCCGACGCTCACGCTCACCGGCACGAACGTCCGCTTGACGCGCTTCTCGAACTCGTCGCGGTACTTGTTCATGATCGTCCGCGTCGCCCAGTTGTTGCCGTCGGCCAGGCCGCAGATGGTCGTGCCCGGCATCGAGCCCATGCTGGTGGCGATCTCCAGGGCCAGGTCCAGGTCCTTGGTCCGCGCGTCGCCCTCCTCGATGCGGCAGAGCAGCTGGTACAGCCAGCCCGAGCCCTCGCGGCAGGGCGTGCACTGGCCGCACGACTCGTGCTTGTAGAACCGCGCGATGTTGCGGGCCACGGCCACCATGTCCGTGTCCTCGTCGAACACGGTCGGGCCGGCGGTGCCCAGGCCCAGCACGTTGTACTTGCGGCCGATGTCGAAGTCCATCTCGGCGTCGTACTGGTCCGGCCCGAGGATGCCCATCGACACGCCGCCGGGGATGGCGCCCTTGAACTTCTTGCCGTGGCGCATGCCGCCGCAGTAGTCCTCGACGAGCGTGCGCAGCGGGATGCCCAGTTCGAGCTCGTAGCAGCCGGGCTTGTTGACGTGGCCCGAGACGCCCATGAGCTTGGTGCCGAAGCTCGGCGGACCGCCGACCGACGACTCCACGCCCTGCTCGGCGAACGCCTTGGCCCCCCGCTCGATGATGAACGGCAGGTGGCACAGCGTCTCGACGTTGTTGATGATGGTCGGGCGTCCGAAGAGGCCCTTGACCGCCGGGAAGGGCGGCTTGATGCGGGGCCAGCCGCGGTTGCCCTCAAGGGCTTCCAGCAGGGCCGTTTCCTCGCCGCAGATGTACGCGCCCGCGCCACGGTGGACGTAGCAGTCGGCCACGAACGCGTCGCCCGAGGCGTTGGACCCCTGGTTCATGATGCCCTTGGGGCCGAAGATGCCGTTGGCGTAGGCCTCCTTGAGGGCCTCCTCGAGCACGTGGGCCTGGTGGTGGTACTCGCCGCGGATGAAGATGTACGCCCGGTCCAGGCGGCAGGCGTACATGCAGATGGCGATGCCCTCGAGCATCAGGTGCGGGTCAAAGTCCATCAGCAGCCGGTCCTTGAAGGTGCCCGGCTCGGACTCGTCGGCGTTGATGGCCAGGTAGCGGTGCCCGCCGTCGGGGGCCGGCAGGAAGGTCCATTTCAGCCCGGTGGGGAAGCCCGCGCCGCCGCGTCCACGCAGGACGGAGGACTTGACCTCCTCGGTCACGTCCTTGGGAGCCATGGTGACGGCCTTGCGCAGGCCGACGTAGCCGCCGGTCTTGACGTACTCGTCGTAGCCGACCACGTGCCGGTCCTTGATGTTCCCGAACGGGGCGGTGGGGATCCGCTTGAGCAGGACGTGCTCGGACAGCGTGTTTTCCCAGGTCTTCTTCGGCATCGTCACACTCCAGCCAGGTCCGTCGGGGCCTCCGGGGGCTTCGACGCACGCCCGGAACCCGATTCTAGCGGCCCCGACCGCCCCCCTTCCGGCCCGAAACCTGCGCCCAAACCCAATGAGCCGCGGGCTTCAGCCCGCGCGGCCCCCCGCACGCCAACCCATCCCCGTTCCGCCCCGCCCCCGAAACCCCCCGCCAACAATCCCAACACCCACGCGAGGAGGTCCCCCCATGCCCAGCGATGTGATTGACTACCAGATCATCGGCGACGACATCCAGGCCGTCGTGGTCACCCTCGACCCCGGCGAGGCCTGCATCGCCGAGGCCGGGGCCATGATGTACCTCGAGGACGGCATCGAGATGGGCACCAGCCTGTCGATGTCGCCCGACGGCAAGGGGCTGATGGGCAAGCTGTTCGAGGCCGGCAAGCGGGCCGTCACGGGCGAATCGTTCTTCATCACCATGTTCGCCAACGAGGGGCACCAGCGGGCCGACTGCGCCTTCGCCGCCCCGTTCCCGGGCCACATCGTCCCCGTCGAACTGGCCGACCACGCCGGCACCGTCATCTGCCAGAAGGACGCGTTCCTCTGCGGCGCCCGCGGCGTCGAGGTCTCGATCGCCTTCCAGCGCAAACTCGGCGTCGGTCTGTTCGGCGGCGAGGGGTTCATCCTCCAGAAGGTCACTTCGCAGAGTCGCGAGGGCCAAGTGTTCCTGCACGCGGGCGGCTCGGTCGTGCGACGCCAGCTCGCGCCCGGCCAGACCCTGCGCGTCGACACCGGCTGCCTCGTCGGCTTCGAGCCGAGCGTCCGGTACGACATCCAGTTCGTCAAGGGCATCAAGAACAAGCTCTTCGGCGGCGAGGGCCTGTTCTACGCCAAGCTCACCGGCCCCGGCACCGTCTGGCTCCAGACCCTGCCCTTCAGCCGCCTGGCCGACCGCATCATCGCCTCGGCCCCGTCCCACGGCGGCAGCAGCAAGGGCGAGGGCTCCGTCCTCGGCGGCGCGTTCCGCATGATCGACGGGAGATGACCCATCCCGGCCCATCCCATCCCAGCCGAGCCGCGTGAGCGGCCGGTCGCGGGTGCCTCCGCAGACTCATGGTTCTTGCCTTGATCAACACGTCGCCTTGTCCGGCCGCTCACGCGGCTCGGCTGGTTCGGGTCCGTCTGCGTGGCGGCGGAAATCCGGTGAACCGCTCAGAATTGTGCAACCTCCCGCCGGCGCATGCCGGACATCCCTCCACACGGCGCGGCCGAGGGCGGGGGCCCCGGCAACCTACGTCGGACCAGTCGATGCACCCACGCCCTTCCGGTCGCGCACACTGAAAGGGGACAGTTATGCACCGCGCCTTGATCACCGTGTTCTCGTTGACCGCATCCGCCGCCGCGGCGGGCGTGACGCCCGGGGGCCTCGCCGACACCGTTCTCGGGTCGGCCGGTCTCTCCACCGTCGTCACGCACGACAACCAGAGCCCGTTCACCCTCACGCGGGGCTGGAGCAGCGCTGCGCCCGGCAGCGGCACCATCACCAACAATGGCGGCCAAGCGGGCTGGGTGGTTGCGTCCGGGGTCTCGACGGACTACTTCGCCACCACCGACTCCGTGTCGCAAACTCGCACCGGTCGCGTGACGCTGGACGAGGCGGACGGGGCGCGGACGCAGGCCGTGGTCTCTCACGGGCTGGGTGCCTCGGCGTTCATCCCCGGGGCGGTGTCCTACACCCTGAGCGTGATCGTCACGCCCACCGTCCACGCCCTGACCGGCGATTCGAACGCCTCCCTGTCGATGGGGTTCTGGGTCAACATGTACGGCGTGAACGGGCCGAACATCCTGCTCAGCGACAGCATCGACATCGATCTGCGGAGCCCGTCGGGCGTGTACACCTACAGCGCCAACGGCATCTTCGACCCGGGGTCCCAGCCCGGTTCGCTGTTCATCTCCTCGGATTCGGCGCTCAGCGCGGTGGTCGATGCGCCCGGCGAATCGGCCGATGTCGCCTACGCCATGTCGATCCGGCTCGACCTCGCTCCGGTCCCTGCGCCCGGCCCGCTCGCCGCGCTCGCCTGCGGGATGATGGTCGGCCGCCGCCGACGCGTCAGTACTTGATCCCCAGGAACGGCATCACGATCGAGAACAGGATCAGCACGATGATGATCCACTCGAGCAGCTCCATCCGCTTGGTTCCGGCCGCGTGAGCAAGCTTCTCGTAGACGCTCTCGGCCACGCCCAGCTTGCGCAGCACGCTCGCGTCCCACTGCGGCAGGTTCAGCCGGTCGCTGGCGATCACGTACACCCGCGCCAGGTGCTGGTCGCCGATGAGTTTGATCGCGTTGTTGACCCCCTCGAACAGCAGGGCCGAGTCCATCTGCAGCTCGGCGAACCGGCGGATGGCCCGCCCGGTCACGCCGCCCGGCCAGATGGTCGACCGCTGCGCCATCCGCGCCATCAGCTCGTGCGCGCTCGTCAGCAGGTGGTCGAGCTGGCCGTCGAGCAGACGCATCTCCAGCAGCTCGATGTTGGCGTGCGTCAGCACGGCCAGGATGTCGTCCGGATCGGGGTCGAACAGCAGCGCGGCGTTCCAGTCGATGACCGACAGATCGCCCGGCGTGTAGCCGATGCGGGTCGCCAGCGTCTGCGTCACGCGGTCCCCGGCCAGCTCGCCCCGCTCGGCCTGCAGCAGCCTTGCCAGCGCGGGCCCGTGGCGTTCGAGCACCTCGGCGGGCGACGAGTCGCCCCAGTCCCGCACCGCGTAGGCGACGAAGTCCTCGTTCAGGTCCGACAGGCGGGATCGCTCGATCGTGTCGCCCGCGTCCCGGCACAGGCGCTCGACCCGCTCGCGGGCGTCGGCCAGCAGCGAGTCGTTGTCGTACAGCGACGCGCCCAGCCCCACCAGCGTCTCCGGCGGCCCGTCGAACGGGATGCGGTACCGCAGCGCCACGCCCCCGAAGTCGTACACCTGGCACTCCACCGACGCCTCGGTCGTCCACACGCCCACGCCGACCGACTCGCCCGCCAGCGTCAGCCCCACGGGCGCGGGCTCGTACTCGAACCACGCCGGCGCCGGGCGCCGGGCCCGCACCGCCCGGACGCGTTCGGACTCGCCCAGCCGGCGCTCCAGCGCGTCCAGATCGATCTGGAAGCCGACGTCGAAGCAGAAGATCGCATGGCAGATCCCGGCGAGCCGGGCCGTGTCGGGGGCGTCCATGCCATGACTCTACCAGAAGCCGCGGGGAATCAGCCCGCCCGGCGCATCCGGTGGAACACCGCCCGGCGCGCCCGCACGGCGCCGGGGGTGTAAAGCCGCGACACCAGCGCCCGAAAGTCCCGCTCCAGCTCCGCCCGGGTCATGCCGTCGGGCTCGAAGTTCACGTCGAACAGCGTGCAGCGGTCCCAACGCCCCGGGTGCGTCAGGCGCCCCTCGGCCTGGAGGCGCCGGTACAGCGGCGTGCCCGGGAACGGCGTCTGCACCGTCACCTGCACGTCGTAGAGCCCCACCCGGTTGGCGAACGACTCGACCGCCGCGAACGAACCGGGCCCCTGCCCGTCGAGCCCCAGCACGAAGCAGCCGATCACCGTGATCCCGCTGGCCTGCACCGTCCGCACCGCCCGCTCGTACCGGTCCACCTGGCGCAGCTTCCACCCGCGCGGATCGACCGAGCCCAGACCGTGCTCGTCCGGGCTCTCCAGCCCGATCAGGATCTGGCGGCAGCCCGCCGCGTGCATCATCGCCAGCAGCTCGGGGTCCTGCGCGATCGACACGTCGCACTCGGTGAACCATTTGATCCGCTCGGGCGCCAGGGCCGCCATCAGCGCCCGCGCGTGCCCGCGGTGCAGGAACGAGTTGTCGTCGGCGAACTCGATGAACGGTTTTGGCCAGATCCGCTTGATCGCGCGGATCTCCGCGATGATCTTGTCCACCGGCTTGACGGTGTAACCGGGGTTGATCAGGATCGAGCTGGCGCAGAACCCGCACTTGTGCGGGCAGCCCCGGGCGGTCTGCACCGTCAGGCGGTTGTATCTGGCCGGGTCGAGCAGGTCGAACCGCGGCATGGGCGATTCCTTGAGGTCGAACGGATCGTCGCTGTGGTATCGCGGCTTGAGCCGCCCGGCGCGGGCGTCGGCGATGATGGCGGGCCACACCCGCTCGCCCTCTCCAACACAGACGGCGTCGGCGTGCTCGGCGCACTGGTCGGGCACGCAGGTGGCGTGCAGCCCGCCCATCACGACCTTCACGCCGGCTTTGCGAAACGCGTCGGCCACCGCGTAGGCCTCGAACGCCTGGGCCGTCATCGTCGAGATCGCGACCAGGTCGAAGTCGCCCGTCGGTAGCGCGCCGCCCACGTCGGCGATCTCGTGGTACGACACCTCCACGTCCGGCGGCGTGAGCGCCGCCAGCGTCAGCAGCGACAGGCTCGGCAGCGAGGCGATCACCTCCGAACGCTCGACGAAGCCCGGCAGGGTCAAGCCGAGTTTCATCAGCTCCGCGTCCTGCACCCGCACGCCCGACATCGCGATCAGACCGACCTTCATACCGAACCCCTTTCAGCCTCCCGCGCCCAGGACCAGCCCGACCGCAGTGATGGACGCGCCGGCCAGCAGCGACACCACCGGGATCGGGAACAGGTTCCGCAATGGCTTGCGCCACGCCGCCAGCCCGCAGCACAGCGGCATGGTGACGCCGCCGACGATCAACGCCCACGACGCGACCGCCGGCCACGGCGCATCCAGCGCCACCCGCGGCAGCGCCAACGCGAACAGGATGTTGATCAGCCCCAGCCCGAAGAACGAGATGTGCCCCAGGCGCAGCAGCCGCCGCTCCCACGACCCGTATCCGCCCAGGAACCCGGGCCGGGCGAACCCCAGCCCCAACGCGGCCCCGGAGACCATGCCGAGCACGAACCAGATCCAGCCGAACGCCTCGTTGAGCATGGCTCCCTCCGTTGCCGGGCGACGGGCCCGGCCCACCCGCGGCCCACGGCCGAGAGTGTTAGCAAGTGCTTACTTATACGGCGTGGGGGTGGCCCGGTTTCAGGGATTGTGAAAAGTCGTCGGAAGGACCGGGTTCTGGGGTGATCATCCGTCTGATCGGCCCTGGACGCAACAATCCGATGCCGACAAGGCCTACGCGTCGTCGCGCGGGCGGAAGTCGATCTCCTCGATCGTCGTCCGGCGGAAGACCACCGGACGCCCGTCGACCTCGCCGGGGGCTTCCTCGGTGCGTTCGCGGACGGTCTTCGTGGACCGGTCCGGCGGCGCGGGCTTGGCCGCGGCGTTCCACAGGTGGCCGAAGAAGCGGCCGATCGCCCGGGAGATCGGGATGTCCTTGTCCTGCGGCGTCATCGCCCGAATCCTACCGCCCCCCGCCCGGTGACAGCACGCGGCCACGCCTCCCAACAATCCGGGTGATGGACGACCGAACGGTCCTGTATCAAGAGACCCAGCCCTGGTGGCTCAACCGTCTCCTGCGGTTCCTGCTGCCCATGGAATCGGTGATCATGACGGCGGTGCTGTTCGCCGTGGGCTCCAAGAGCCCGCCGCAGGACCAGTGGGTCATCTTCTGGGTGTGGCTGGGCACCGCTGTGGTGTTCCCGGTGGGGTTCTTGTGCTGGCGGCTGAAGACCACCGTCACGCCGACCACGCTGCGGGTGCGGTTCGCCGGCCTGCCCGGCTGGCGCATCCCGCTGGACTCGGTGGCGCTCGCCGAGCCGGTGCGGGTCGAGCCCATGCGCGACTTCGGCGGCTGGGGCTGGCGGGGCAGCAGGAAGTTCGGCCACGTCCTGAACGTTTGGGGCCACGAGGCCGTCCGCATCACGCTGGTAAACGGGAAGTTGCGGACGGTCGGCACGCAGCACGCCCGCGAGCTGGCCGAGGCCGTGCTCTCGGGCGCGATCGGCGAGCCCGGGTCGGTTCACTCGCTGCCGGCGGGCAGCTCAAACGCGTAGTTGCGGTCCCGCATGGGGTACAGCTCGGCCGCGAGCGGCTTGATGGGCACCAAGGCCGAGTCGGCGATGAGCCCGGTCGCCCCGCGGGCGGTGGCGTTGCGGATGGTGATCTGCTCGGCGGGCGGGCCCAGCAGTTCGAACCAGAAGACCGCCTCGTCGTCCCACGAGGCGGTGACGATCTCGGTGCGCAGCCAGTAGACCAGCTCGTCGTCGTTCTTGGTGCCGAAGATCACGGCCTCGCGCGGGCGCCGGATGCGCAGCGCGTCGCTCTTGCCGCGGGGGATCTCGACCGGCTTGCCGTCCGTCCGCGGCAGCACCGGGCGCCCCTCGAGGCGGACGCGATCGCCCACATGCAGGCTGACCCGCACGGTGTGGGTCGAGCTGTTGACGACCTCGGTGGAAACCATCGGGTTGCGGGCGGTCTTGGAGCCCGAGGAGCAGCCGCCCAGCGAGGCGGCAAGCAGGGCGGCGAGCAGGGCGAGAGACAGCGGGTTGGTTCGGGCGCGCATCATCCCCAGAGGTTCGTCCGGATGCCCACGATTGCTTGATATTCCGGGCGGTTTGCGACGACCGGCTCTCGCCCCGCCGACCGGTGCATATCCTGACACATGGCGAACAAGACCGGTGTGGGGGCGCGGTGCCCGTGGGCGAAGTCGCAGGCCGAGGCGGCGTACCACGACGCCGAGTGGGGCGTGCCCAGCCGCGACGAGACGCACCTGTTCGAGATGCTCACGCTCGAGGGGGCCCAGGCCGGGCTGAGCTGGTCCACGATCCTGAACAAGCGGGCCGGATACCGGACGCTGTTCGAAGGATTCGATCCCGGCAAGATCGCGCGGTTCACGCCGCGGGATGTGGAACGCCTCATGGCCGACGCGTCCATCGTCCGCAACCGGCTGAAGATCGAGTCGACCATCGACAACGCCCGGGCCCTGTGCCGCCTGCACGACGCCGGCGAAACCCTGGCGGGCCTTGCTTGGTCGGTGGTGGGGGGCGTGCCGATCCGGAACCGGCGGGAATCGATGACCGATCTGCCCGCCCAGACCGCCGAGTCCAAGGCCCTGAGCAAACTGCTCAAGTCCCGCGGCTTCCGTTTCGTGGGACCCACGACGATGTACGCGTTCATGCAGGCATGCGGCCTGGTCAACGACCACCTGGTGTCGTGCCCGAGGCACGAAGCGTGTGGGGGGTGAACGCAAACGATCTTCAACGCGAAGCCCACGAAGCAGCGCGAAGCGGTCAGCGTGATCCGGAGATCATTGTTTCATGCGCATGTAAATCGATATGGTTCTGGAACGAGCGCGCAGCGAGCGACTGAACCGCTTCGAGTATCTTCGCGGTCTTCGCGTCGAAAACTCCGGCGTTGGGCCGCGATCAGTTGATCGGGCTGGTCACGCGTCCTTGACCGCGCCCGAGCCGCCCTGCCGGTAGGTGCCGTTCTGGATCTCGTCGATGAGCGTCACGCAGCGGGCGGGGGAGAGGTTCTCGTGCAGGTCCTCGTTGAAGAGGGCGGCCGGGGCCGTGCCGCAGGAGCCGATGCACTCCAGCTCGACCAGCGTGAACTTGTTGTCCGGCGTGGTCTCGCCCACGTCGATGCCCAGGCGGGACTTGATCGCCTCGGTGCACTTCGTGGCGTCGCAGAACTCGCAGGCGATCGACCGGCAGACGGAGATGAGCACCTCGCCCTTGGGCTTGGTCCAGTACTCCTCGTAGAAGGTCACCGTGTCGAACACCTCGGCCGGGGTGATCTCGAGCACCTCGGCGATCTCGAGCATGGCCTGGTGGGGGATCCAGCCGTAGTGGTGCTGGATCATGTGCAGGGCGGGGAACAGGGCCCCCTTGCGCACCTCGTAGCGGGGCAGGTAGGTGTTGACCAGCTCGTCGCGCATGTGGGCCGTCAGGTACGGCTCGCTGCGTCGCTCGATCTGGGTTCCGGCCGAGTCTTTGGTGATCCACGCCATGGTCGGGGATCGTAGCGGCCTGCCCGTCTGCCGGGGCGGCTCAGTCCTGCTTGGCCCCGCCCGCGGGGGCGTCCTCCCGCCCCTTGACCACCCGCACCGCGTAGCGGTTCCAGGAGTCGCCGGCCGCGTCGCTCACGGTGGCCGTCCATACCCCGCGGCTCAGGCGGGTCCGCTCGACCAGCGTTTGCATGTCCTCCGGGCGGGAGATCTGCAGCTCGATCGGGTCCAGCGGCACGCCCTCGACCGGGCCCAGGGTGACCTCGGTGTTCGGCCGGACGGTCGCCTGGGCCAGCGTCTCGTTCCGCGCGATGTTGCGGGTGTTGGTGATCGCGGCGATGACCGTCACGCCCGACTCGTTGACCACGCGGACCTCGTAGGTCGGGCTCAGCGAGCAGCCCCCGAGGAGCGCCCCCAGCGGGAGGAGCAGGGCGAGCGCGGCGGAACGCATCGGCGGGGTGCTTCGGGTCATCCCCCAGTTTAGCCGGTGCGGGCTCGCGCCCGGCCCCCGCCTGGCGCCCGGGGGTATGCTGCCCGCTCATGGAGACCGGCCCGCTCATCGACAACCTGCTCAGCCCGCCGATCCTGTTCTTTTTTCTCGGCATGCTCGCCACGCTGGTCCGCTCGGACCTGAAGATCCCCGGCGAGCTGAGCCGCCTGTTCAGCCTGTACCTGCTCTGGGCCATCGGCTTCAAGGGCGGGGTGGCGCTGCGCAGCGCGGGCCTGGGCATGGACACGCTGCTGCCGCTGATCATGGCCGTCATCCTCTCGGCGGTCACCCCGCTCTACATCGCGCCGCTGCTGCGGGCGGCGAGGTTCCGCGCCGCCGACGCGTGCGCCACGGCGGGCGCGTACGGCTCGGTGTCGGTGGTCACGTTCATCACCGCGCAGAAGTTCCTGGAGAACCAGGGCATCGGGTTCGGGGGCCACCTGGTGGCCGCGCTGGCGCTGATGGAAGCCCCCGCGATCATCACCGGTGTGATGCTCTACCGCGCCATGAGCGAGGGGTCCTCGGCCCGCCAGCTCTTCGGCGCCCGTCGCGGCGAGCTCAAGCACCTGCTGCACGAGGCTGTTGTTTCGGGCCCGGTTTTCCTGCTGCTCGGTTCCATCGCGATCGGGGCGCTGACGGGCAGCCGGGGCTGGCAGAGCCTCGAACCGTTCGGCAAGGACCTGTTCGACGGCGTGCTGGTGCTGTTCCTGCTCGATTCGGGCCTGACCGCCAGCCGCGAGCTGAAGAACATCACCGGTTCCAAGCGCCTGGCCGCGGGCGTGTCCGTGCTGATCCCCCTGATCAACGCGGTGCTGGGGCTCATCATCGTCGCGGCGCTGGGCATGACCCGCGCGGACGGGTTCTTGTTCATCATCCTGGCGGCCAGCGCGTCGTACATCGCTGTGCCCGCGGCCATGAAGCTGGCCATCCCCGAGGCCAACGCCGGGCTCTACCTGCCCATGGCGCTCGGGCTGACCTTCCCGTTCAACATCACGCTGGGCATCCCGCTGTACTACGCCGCCGCGGGATGGGTCACGGACGGACCCTGATCAGGGGCAGCCCTGCTGGAGCAGGTCCAGGTATTCGACCAGATCGAAGAAGTTGAGCACGCCCAGCGGGGGCGCCAGGTCCGCGGGCGAGCACGCCCGAACGGGCGGGGGCGGGGTGCCGCCGACGATGTACTGCACCGCGCCCGAGCTGAACACGTTGTTGGGGCGCAGCCAGATCGCCTGGAACGTAAACCCGCGGGTGTTCATCAACGCGAGGATGTTGCCCTGCGCGGTAAAGCCGCCCGGAGGCAGCGTGGGCATGCCCAGCGAGAACGCGCCCGACGGGTCCACCAGGTGCAGCGTGAACGAGAACGCCGGGCCCTGGGTCGCCACCACCTCGAACGTCACCGTGTCCGCGGGCGCCTCGTAGACCAGCCGCGCGGTGCTGTTGGCGGGGGTCAGCGTGCGCACCTGAGCCACGGCGTTGACCATCGTCGTCACCGCCAGCTCGTGGTCCCCGACCGCGAAGACAGCGGCCGTCGCGTCCACGCTCAGCGGCGGCGCATCGGTGTCGAAGGTCAGCTGCCCGCCCACCGAGGCGAACTGCGACGAGAGCGGGATCGGCCCGTCCACCACGAGCGGCTGGGTCGACGAGGTCATCTGCGCGGCGAAGCCGAGCTTGAGCCACTGGGCATGCGCCGCGGGCGCGCACAGGACGAGAGCGAGCAGGCAGGGGATGAGCGGGCGCACGGCGGGGCCTCCTTCGGGCTGGGGCGAGCACCCCGAAGATACCACGCCGGACGCCGGAACCGAAGCGTCCTCGGCGAGACGGGCGCAAAGAAAGCCCCGCACTGGGGGGGGCGGGGGGGGCGGGGTGGAAACCGCGGTTATCGGGCGGGCGGCCGGCTCAGCGGTCCAGCTCGGCCGCGACGACGTTGATCGACCCGATCACCGCCACCATGTCGCTGAGCAGGTGGCCCTCGATCATCTTGGCGACCAGCGCGTAGTTGATAAAGCTCGGCGGGCGGGTCTTGACGCGCCAGGCGCACTTGCCCCCGTCGGAGACGATGTAGTAGCCCAGCTCGCCGTTGGCCGTCTCGTTGGCGCCGTAGGACTCGGCGATGGGCGGCTCCCAGCCCCGGTTGGTCATGATCAGCTCGAAGTGCTGGATGAGCCCCTCGATCGAGCCGTACACGTCCTTCTTGTTCGGCTTGACCATCTTCGAGTCGGCGAACGCGTCGATCGGGCCGCCCGGGATGTTGTCGATCAGCTGGTCGATGATCTTGATCGACTGCTTGATCTCCTCGAGGCGGACCAGGAAGCGGCAGTACGCGTCGCCGTCGGTGGCGATGGGCACGCTGAACTTGACCGCCTCGGCACCCTCGTTGTCCCAGTTGTCCTGGTAGCACAGGTACGGCTCGTCCTTGCGCAGGTCGCGCCGCACGCCGGAGGCGCGGGCGATCGGGCCGGTGGCCGACCACGCGATGGCCTCCTCCCGCGTCAGCACGCCGATGCCCTGGCAGCGGTCCATGAAGATGCGGTTGCGGTTGAGCAGGCCCTCGATGTCCTTCATCGCCTGCGGCAGGTCGTCGTGGATGAACGCCTTGACCATCCGTTTGAAGATCTCCTCGTCCGGGATCTCCTTCATCAGCCCGCCCACGCGGGTCCAGTCCGGGTGGAAGCGCTGGCCCGAGATGTAATCGACGATGTCGTAGATCTTCTCGCGCGGGTTGAACGCGTAGAGGAACACCGTCAGGGCGCCCAGGTCCAGCCCGGCCGCGCCGCAGCACAGCAGGTGGTCCTGGATGCGGGCCAGCTCGGCCATGATCGTCCGCAGCACCTTGCACTTGGGTGTGATGTCGATGCCGAACAGCGTCTCGACCGAGTGGTGCCAGCAGATGTCGTTGGCGATCGGGCTGAGGTAGTTCATGCGGCTGACGATGGTCACGTACTGGTTGTAATCCAGGTGCTCGCCCAGCTTCTCGAAGCCCGAGTGCAGGTAGCCGATGTGGGGGGTGCACCGGGCCACCCGCTCGCCGTCGAGTTCGAGCACCAGGCGCAGCGTCGTGTGGGTCGCAGGGTGCTGCGGCCCGAAGTTGAGCACCCACCGGTCGCCCGTGTCCACGTGCTCGGCCAGATAGTCCAGGTTGTCGGCGTTGGGATCGATGCCCTGATCGGGCTTGAGCGTGTACGGCATGGGCTGCTCCGGGGGCTCCGTCTCGTCGGCACCGGGGCGGATTCCGCTGATCCGGCCCGGGGCGGTGGGATGATAGAGGGGCCCCGGCGGGTTCGCTCTATGATCCGTGGTGGACGCACTTTCCGCATTCTGGACCGAGCTGAGCCACATCCTGCTCGAATCCGGGATCTGGCTCGTCGCCGGCCTGGCCATCGCCGGGCTGATCCACGCATTCGTGCCCCGCGCCTGGTTCATGCGTCACCTCGGCGGCCGGGGTGTGTGGCCGGTGATCAAGGCCAGCCTGCTGGGCATCCCCATGCCGCTGTGCTCGTGCTCGGTGATCCCGGTCGCCGCGGGCCTGCGCCGCCAGGGCGCGGGCAAGGGCGCCTCCGCGGCCTTCGCCATCTCCACGCCCCAGACCGGCGAGGAGTCCATCCCCATCACCTGGGCCCTTTTCGGCCCGTTCTTCGCCCTGGCCCGCCCGGTCATCGCGGTCGTCACCGGGCTGATCGCCGGCCTGTGCATCAACGCGGCCGACCGGGGCGACCCCACGCCGGAACCCGCAGCGCCGGGCCCCGACGCGTCCGAAGACCCCACGCCCCCGCCCGCATTCGCCCGGCGCATGCGGACCGCCTGGACCCACGGCTTCGGCACCATGCTGCGGGACCTCGCCCCGTGGCTGGCGATCGGGATCCTGATGGCCGCCGTCATCGCCGCGGCCGTCCCGCAGGGATGGATCGCCGAAAACATCGGCACCGGCCTGTGGCCCAAGGTCGCCATGCTCTTCGTGGGCATCCCGCTCTACATCTGCGCGACGAGTTCCACGCCGCTGGCGTGGTCGCTGGTCATGGCCGGGCTCTCGCCCGGCGCGGCCATCGTGCTGCTGTTGGCCGGCCCGGCCACCAACGTCGCCACCATGAGCTGGGTCGTTAAGGACCTGGGCGTCCGCTCGCTGGTGATCTACCTGCTGGTGATCGCGGCCGTGTCGCTGGGTGCGGGCGTGCTCTTCGACGCGTTTTTCGCCGACACGCTGGTGCTGGCGAGCCGGGCGGCCGAGTCCGCGGCCCAGAGCAGCCTCTGGGGCTGGGTCAAGATCGGCGGCGCGGTGCTGTTCGTGATGCTGCTCGTCAACGCCCTCGTCACGCGGTACTGGCCGGGCGGCCGGGATGACGCGACCGCCGACTGCTGCGCCGACCCCGCCCGCGACGTCCCGCTCCCCACATCACCCGGCTGCTGCGGTTCAGAGCCCGCCCCCGCCCCCGCCTGCAAGGATCAGCCATGATCGCCCCGCCCTCCAAGAAAGACGCCGGCGAACGCAACATCCTCGGCGGCCCGCTGGGCGTCTGCTCGATGGACCCCAAGACCGGCTTCACCCGCACCGGCTGCTGCTCGACCGGGCCCGAAGACCTCGGCTCGCACACCGTCTGCGCCGTGATGACCGCCGCCTTCCTCGCCTTCTCCAAGTCCCGCGGCAACGACCTGAGCACGCCCCGCCCCGAGTGGGGCTTCCCGGGCCTCAAACCCGGCGACCGCTGGTGCCTGTGCGCCGCCCGCTGGCTCGAGGCCTACGAAGCGGGCATGGCCCCCAAGGTCAACCTGCAGGCCACCCACGAACGGGCCGCGGACATCGTGCCCCTCGAAGCCCTCAAGGAGCACGCCCTGTGATCGGCGACGGCTGGACCGACAGCAAGGAGCAACGCGCCCGCGACGCCCGCCCCGACCCGGGCGGCCCCCGGCGCATCGCGGTCGTCACCGGCACCCGCGCCGAGTTCGGCCTGCTCACGCCCGTGATGCACGCCATCCAGGACCGCCCGGACTGCGAGCTGCTGGTCATCGCCGCCGGTTCCCACCTCGTCCAGCCCGCCCTGACCTTCCGCGAGGTCAAGAAAGTCTTCGACGTTGCCGACTCGATCCCGATGCAGACCGTCGGCAAAGTCGGGCGCCTGCACGACGTCGAGGCGCTGGGCAAGGGCATCGGGCGCTTCGGGCGTTCGTTCGACCGGATCCGCCCGGACTGGGTGGTGGTGCTCGGCGACCGGATCGAGGCCTTCGCCGCCGCCTCGGCCGCGTCGGTGGGGGGGTTTGCGCTGGCCCACATCCACGGCGGGGATCGGGCCGAGGGCGTGGCCGACGAGGCCATGCGCCACGCCATCACCAAGCTCGCCCACCTGCACCTGGCCGCCACCGAGACCAGCGCCGACCGCATCCGGCGCATGGGCGAGAAGCCCGAGTCGGTCGTCGTCATCGGCTCACCCGCGGTCGACGGCCTCGACGCCATCGCCCCCATGGACGACGCGGCCTACGCGGCCCTCGGCTCGCCCCGCGCCGTCGTCCTGTTCCACCCCATCGGTCGCACGGACGAACTGGAAGAGCACGCCGCCCACGCCGTGCTGGAAGCCGCGGCCGCCGCGGCCGGGCCTGATCGAACGCTGGCCCTGCACCCCAACCTCGACCCCGGCCGCAAGGGCATCATGCGGGCGCTGATGGACGCCCCGACCGGCGTCCGCGTCGAGTCCCACCTCGAACGTGCCCGCTTCGTGGCCCTGCTCAAGCGCGTCGCGGCCGAGGGCGGGGCGATGGTCGGCAACTCCTCCGCCGGCCTGATCGAGGCCGCCGCCATCGGCTGCCCCAGCGTGGACGTCGGAGACCGCCAGAACGGGCGCGAACGCTGCGACGCCCTGACCGCCCACGCGAGTGAATCGGTGCCCGACATCCGCGCCGCGTTCGGACGCATCACCGCCGCCCGCCCCGAATCGTGGCAGCACCCCTTCGGCGACGGGCACGCCGGGGTCCGGGCCGCCCGGGCCCTGGCCGACCGCGACCCCCACGCCGCGGGCCTGCTCCGCAAGCACTGCGCGTACTAGGGCCCAATCCGGACGCGCCCGGCGCGGCGCCACAACCCGGCCCGCTGGGTCGAAGACCGCTGCTCCGCCGGTTATCAGACCCACGAACGCCGCCGGAAATCTGACGCTCTCCACGAACCCCGGTCTTGCCGGGCAAGTCGCGGTCTCGGATCGCCGATGTCTCGTGACGAGTCCACCAGCTACAAGGAGCGTGGGATGCCTGTCACGGAAGAACAGCGTCAGCAGGTCGTCGACAACGCGATCCGCGAGATCTCGCACATCGCCACCCTCCCGGAGGTCACCCTTCGGATCATCGAGCTCGTGGAAGATCCCACCAGCACCGCGCAGGACCTCCACGCGGTCATCTCCAACGACCCCGCGCTCTCCAGCCGCATCCTCAAGGTCGTCAACAGCTCCTTCTACGGCCTGCCCGGTCAGATCTCATCGATCAACCGGGCCATCGTCATGCTGGGGCTCAACGCCGTCAAGAACATCGCCATCGCCGCGTCGCTGGCCAAGCTCTTCCGCGGCGGCGAGCTGACGCCCACCTTCTCGGCCAAGGAACTCTGGAACCACTCCAACGCCACCGCCATCGGCTGCAAGCTGCTCAGCGACACCATGGGCATGGGCCTGGGCGACGAGGCCTACCTCGCCGGCCTGATCCACGACATCGGCATCATGGTCGAGATGCAGTACGACCGCTCCAAGCTCATCGACGCGCTGGACAAGACCGGCGCGGGCCCGGACGGCATCCCCACCACCTCGCTGCTCACCACCGAGGAGACCGTCTTCGGCGCCAACCACGAGCACTTCGGCCAGGGCCTGTGCTCGAAGTGGAAGTTCCCCGCCCCCTTCGCCGCCGCCACCGGCTACCACCACCACCCGCTGTCGGCCCCCGCCGAGCAGACCAAGCTGGTCGCCGTGGTGCACGCCGCGGACTGCCTGGCCGGACGCATCGAGGGCGGCTTCCGCCTGGACAACCCCGACTGCGTCATCCAGAAGGAAGTCCGCGAGCTGCTCAAGCTCAACGACGACAAGGTCAACGAGCTCGTCGAGAAGCTCCAGTCCATGGTCGCAGACGCCGCCAACATGATCTGATCGCAAGGACGCGATCGCTCGCCGACGGCCCACGCACGCGTGGGCCGTTGCTTTTGCGCCAGTCCTACTCCGCCACCCGCTCGCGCCAGAATGACAGCCGCCCGTGGTCCGAGAGGTCGTACACCAAAGGCGTGACCGTCACCCGGCGTTCGAACAGCTCGTGCACGTCCGTGCCCGCGTCCGTCCCCCGGAAGTCCAACCCGTGCCCGGACGCCCAGTAGTACACGTCCCCCGCGGGCGACAGCCGGCGTTCGTACTTGTCCACCAGCGCGTGCGTGTTCATCGGGCAGACCACCACGTCGGGATCGTCGACCAGAAACTCCGTCGCCGGGATGTTGATCGACAGCGCCTCGTGCGCCCGGGGCAGGCCCCCCGCCAGCAGCCGGTCGATCACCCGCCGCGCCGCCGCCGCGCCGCGGTCGTAGTCCGGCGTTTCCTGGTCCATGTGCAGCGAGACGGCGATCGACGGCACTCCCAGGAACGCCGCCTCCAGCGCCGCGGCCACCGTGCCCGAGTACAGCACGTTGATCCCGCAGTTCGCCCCCGCGTTCATGCCCGAAACCACCAGGTCCGGGCGCGAGCCCTCGCCGAACTTCTCCGGCCACAGGTTCGTCAGCGCCAGCTTCGTGCAGTCCGCCGGACGCCCGTCCACCGCCACGGTCTCGTGCCCGTTGAGCCTGGCCGGGCGCGTCATCAGCGGCTGGTGGAAGGTCACACCGTGGGAAGTGGCGCTCTGCACCGTCAGCGGCGCCACCGTGAACACCTCGCCCAGCGGCTCGGGGCCGGTCAGCGCCCGGTGCATGGCGGCGATGCCCGGCGCGTGCATGCCGTCGTCGTTGGTCAGCAGGATCCGCATGGGGGCAGCGTAGGTATCGTCAGGCATCCGACGCGCCACCGGCCGCGGGCTCGCCCCCCGGCCCGAGCCCCAGCGCCTCGTACAGCGGCCCCAGGTGGGCCGCGTACGCGGTGTGCTTGCGGACCGAACTGGTGTACAGCGGCCGGCGCACCTGGTCCCGCGACGAGGTCCGCACCGCCCGGTCCGAGCGGTGAAACTCCAGCACCCGGTCGTCCCACTCCAGACCGATGAACGCCAAGGCCCGGCCCAGGTGCGTCTTCGGATCCCGCACCAGGTCCTCGTAGCGAAGCTCGATCATGTTCACGTCCGGCAGCGCCCGCCAGGCCTCCGCCATCCGCTCGTAATCGCGGTAGTACCGACCCAGCCACGCCAGATCGTGCGTCTGCGGATGCGGGCGGCCGAACGCCTGGAAATAGTTCGAAAGGCACGTGTCCACCGGGTCCCGCGTCGTGTGGACGATTCGGCAGCCGGGGAACAATCGCGCAATCAGCGGCACGAAGTACACGTTCTCCGGCTGCTTGTCCGTCACGAACCGGCTCGTCGTCGAGACCTTGTCGTACGCCTGCCAGGCCCGGGACGCCATCGCGGAGATCGTCTTCTGGTCATACCGCTCCCGCGTCAGCGGCAGGCGACGAAGGTCGCCGGCCGGCGGCTCCACCGAGCCGACCTGCCGGCCCACCGCGTTCATCTCGCCGCCCGGCGTCACGTCGTCGAGCTGCGCGAGCATCTGCTCGGTCAGCGACGTGCCCGAGCGCATCATCCCCGTGACGAAGACCAGGCGCGAGCCGTCCCTTTCGGCGAACGGCACGCCGCACCCGTCCTTCCAGCATTCGATCAGCGCGTCGATCCTCCGGCTGTGCAGGTCCGGGTCCCACGGGTGCTTGATGATCGACTTCGACCGCGTGTGGGCCGCGAACGCGGCGTCGGGTTCGTCCAGCCCGTCGTACAGCCGCCCCAGGTGCCAGTTGGCGGCCGTCCGGACCGGCGGCGAGACCCGCTCGTCGCCGGCGAACTGTTCGAGGTCCGCGATGGTCTCCCGGGCGTCGCGGTGGCCCGGCGCCAGGCGCGCGCCGGTGTTGGTGATCACCGCCCGCTCGCGGACCGGCAGCCCCGCAAACTCCGCGGACCGGCGCAGCTCGTCGAAGGCCGCGCCCGCCTCCTCGTTGCGCCCCATGTCCAGCAGCAGGCTGACCCGCATCCGTCGCAGTTGCAGATCGCCCGGGCGCTTGCGGAGCAGTCGATTGGTGTGTGTCAGCGCGTCCTCGTGCCGCCCGCCGCGCTGCAGGGCGAAGATCAGGCCCATCACCGCCCGCGGCTCGTCGGGCAGGCCGTGGACGGCGCGGGTGAACGCCTCGATGGCCTCCGGGTAGCGCCCGAGCTCACCGTTGCAGGTGCCCAGCATCCACTGGATCCTCGGGTCGGACGGGTGACGCCGGGCCATCGCGGTCAGCGCGCCGAAGGCCTGCGGGTGCCGCCCGGCCGCGATCATCCGCCGGGCCTGCTCCAGCGCCGGCGCCAGCGGGTCGGACTTGGCGTTCGTCAAGGGTCGCTTCGCCATCGTTCCTCAGGACATCATGGCCGCGCAGCCGGGGGTCGACCGCACGTAGCGGGCGTGCACGTCGGTGTAGTGCCGAGCATAGATCGCGTCGATCTCCTCGGTCGAAGGGAACCCGCTTGAGAAGCCCGGCACCTCGTCGTCCAGCGTCGCCTGGGCCGCCCGGATGACGTGGGCGATCAGCGACCGCGGGTCCTCGAGCCCCACCGAGACCCGCGTGGTGGTGGGGGTGATGCCCGCCTCGGCCATCGCCTCCCGCGAGAGCTCCGAGTGGCTCGTGATCGCCGGGCACAGCACGATCGTGTTCGGGGTGCCCAGCGACACCTGGTGCCCGAACACCGGGTCGAGGTGGTCGAAGAACCGCTCGAAGGTCACGCGCGAGAACACGCCGGGCGCGCCGTTCTTGGCGTCGCCCTCGAAGTCGAAGGTGAACAGCGGCGCCGGAAGCCCCATGAACAGGCACTTCTCGCGGATCGCCGCGTTGGGGTGCCCCGGCAGCGCCGAGCAGCACACGTTGATCTGCGGGTGCCGCCCGAGCACCTCGGCCAGCGTCATGGTGCTGATGCACTTGTGCAGCATCCGCTGCTCGAGCGTGTGCAGGCCGACCATCACCTCGAACGCCTTGTCCGCGTCAAGGAACGCCCCCTTGATGTAGTAGACGTTCCAGAACAGCGTCTCGTCCCAGCTGAAGGTCCGACGCGATCCGTCCACGTCCATGCCCTCGCACGAGTCGTGCTTGCCCATGAACATCCGCTCGTTCCGCCCGATCACGCACCCGGCCGTGGTGGTCCCGTGCCCGGAGATGTCCTTGGTGTACGAGTGGATCACAAAGTCCGGACGCTCCATCGGGTCCTTGCGGCGCAGGGGACGATGCAGGAAGGGCGTGCCGACGGTCGAGTCGCAGATCACCGTCAGCTTCCGCTCGTGCGCCATCTTGCAGATCGCCGGCACGTCCAGCACGTACCCGTGCGGGTTGCAGGGAGATTCGAGGAACACATAGATCTGCCGCCCGGCGTCCAGCCGGTCCTTGTACTTCTCGCTCACCGTGTCCAGCGCCGCCCCGAACGCCTCGGCGGTGTACCCGTCGAAGAAGTGCAGCCCGATGTCCAGGTTCGACGGCTTGGCGAACCAGTCGTGCAGCAGCTGGTACGTCCCCCCGTACACGTTCCGCGAGGTCAGCACGATGTCCTGATAGCCCAGCAGGTGGCTGAGCGCCCCGTCCACCGCCGCCATGCCCGAGTTGAAGTTCCACGCCATGTACGACGCCGACTCCGGCCCGCACTCGATGTCCACGATGTGGTTGGCCAGCGAGACCGAGGTCGGGTTGAGCAGCCGCGAGTAGATCTCGTGGAGCATCTCCTTGCCCTGGAACGCATCGTCCACCCACTCGGCGCAGGCGTAGATGTAGGTCGCCGTCCGCGTGATCACCGGCTTGGCGCTGAACAACGCCGTCACATTGTCGAACACCGGGTAAGGCCCCTTGGCCGCCCGGTCGCCCGGCGCGTCCACCACCGTCTGGTAGGTCGCCCGCAGCGGGTGCTGCAGCGTGTCGAGGATCTTCGCCAGCTGGAACGCCATGAACCGCTGCGCGCTGAACCGCTCGATCCGTTCCTGACGGGACAGCGAGGCCAGCTCCCGGATCCCGATCTGCCACAGGTCCTTCAGGTCCGCCTGCCCGGCGTAGAGGTGCCGGGCGAACGAGGCCATCCGCCGGCCGAAGTCGCTGTCCTGGTCGATCCCGAAATGCGCCAGCTGCTCGGCCACCAGCCCGTCGAGGTCGCCCGCCTCGGTGGTCTTGCGCCTCGGTGAGATCAGGCGGGCGGCGTCGAAGTCCTCGCCCACGCTTTGCAGTCGGTTCTCTGGCATGTTCGGCATATCGGTCGGTTCCCTCGCTCGGATCAGTCTAGCGAACGCATCCCAGCGCCCCCGGGCCCCGAACCCGCACGCCGGCGAACGCACGCGATTTCGCGGGCTTTCCCGCCCGTTCCGGCGCGGGACGCGGCCCTTTCCGCCCCCCGGCGCTACCCTTGATCCTTGGGCCGCCCGCACCGCCGGGACCGCCCGGAGGGACCATCCTTGCAGACCAAGAACACCATCCTCGACGCCATCGGCAACACCCCGCTGGTCCGCCTCAACAAGGTCGTTCCCCCCGGCTCGGCGGAGGTCTACGCCAAGTGCGAGTTCATGAACCCAGCCGGCTCCATCAAGGACCGCATGGCCTGGTTCATCATCGACAAGGCCGAGAAAGAGGGCCTGCTCAAGCCCGGCGGCACCATCGTCGAGAACACGTCGGGCAACACCGGCATGGGGGCCGCCATGACCGCCGCCGCCAAGGGCTACAAGGCCGTCTTCACCATGCCCGACAAGATGTCCAAGGAGAAGATCGACGGCCTCCGCGCCTTCGGCGCGCAGGTCATCATCACGCCCACCGACGTCCCCGGCGACTCGCCGGACCACTACGTCAACGTCGCCAAACGCATCGCCGCCGAAACCCCCAACTCGTTCTACCTCGACCAGTACCACAACCAGTGGAACATCCAGGCCCACGAGGAACTGACCGGCAAGGAACTCTTCGAGCAGACCGACGGCGGCCAGATCGACGCCGTCGTCATCGGCACCGGCACCGGCGGCACCATCTCCGGCGTCGGACGCTACTTCAAGAAGCACGGCTCCAAGGCCAGGATCATCGGCGTGGACCCGCTGGGTTCGGTCCACTACTCCATCTTCTACACCGGCGAGCCCAGCACCCCTTACGTCTACAAGGTCGAGGGCCTCGGCGAGGACATCGTCTGCCGCGCTTTCGACCCCTCCGTCGTCGACGAGATGCACCAGGTCAACGACTACGAGTGCTTCACCGTCGCACGCCGCCTCGTCCGCGAAGAGGGCCTCTTCTGCGGCGGCTCCTCCGGCGGCATGGCCCACGTCGCCATCAAGGTCGCGCAGGAGATGGGCCCGGGCAAGAAAGTCGTGGTCATCCTGCCCGACAACGCCGGGCGGTACCTGACCAAATACCTCGACGACGCCTGGATGAAGATGCACGGCTTCCTCGAAGAGCCCCGCGGCCTCGGCCACATCGAGGACATGCTCAACCCGACCCGCGAAGTCGTCACCGCGAAGGAGTCCGACTCCATCGGCGCGGTCATCGCCCTGCTGCGTGACAACGGCATCTCCCAGGTCCCCGTCACCGACGCCCACGGCAAGCCCGCCGGCCTCGTCCACGAGATCGACATCCTCCGCGGCCTCCAGCGCGGGCAGGTCACCACGGACTCGCCCGTCAAATCCGTCGGGAACAAGATCGGCGGCATCGTCAGCCCCAAGGCCCGCGTCGAGGAGCTCTACGGCGTGTTCGCCGCCGAGCAGGCCGCCATCGTCATGAACGACGGCAAGATCGTCGGCGTCCTCAGCGAGATCGACCTCATCGAGCACTTGGCCAGGCACGATCAGCACGCCAACAACCCCGCCAAACAGCCCGCCCACGCCTGAACCAGTCCATCCAAGAGGGAACACACTTGCACACCAACGAGCACCACGGCTTCGGCACCCGCGCCATCCACGCCGGCCAGGCCCCCGACCCTTCCACCGGCGCCATCTGCACCCCCATTTACCAGACCTCCACCTTCGTCCAGAAGTCCCCGGGCGTGATCGTCGAGGAGTACGACTACTCCCGCGCCGCCAACCCCACGCGGACCGCGCTCGAGGCCAACATCGCCAGCCTCGAGGGCGGCAAGCACGGCCTGGCGTTTTCTTCGGGCGTGGCCGCGACGGGCGTGGTCATCCACCTGCTCAGCGCGGGCGACCACGTGGTGCTCTGCGACGACGTCTACGGCGGCACCAACCGCATCTTCCACCGCGTCTTCGCCCAGATGGGCATCGAGATCACCCTGGTCGATATGACCGATCTTGAAGCCACCAAGGCCGCATTCAAGCCCAACACCAAACTCGTCTGGATCGAGACGCCCACCAACCCCATGCTCAAGGTCGTCGACATCGCGGCCGTGACCAAAATCGCCAAAGACCACGGCGCCATCACCGCCGTCGACAACACCTTCTCCTCCCCCTACCTCCAGAACCCCCTGAGCCTCGGCGCCGACATCGTCTGCCACTCTTCAACGAAGTACATCGGCGGCCACTCCGACGCCATCGGCGGCGTGCTCATCACCAACGACGCCGACCTCCACAAACGCATGAAGTTCATCCAGCTCTCCGAGGGCGCCGTCCCCGGCATCATGGAGTGCTTCCTCTTCCTCCGCTCGACCAAAACCCTCCACGTCCGCATGGACCGCCACTGCGACAACGCCATGACCGTCGCCAAGCACCTCGAGGCCCACCCGAAGGTCGAGAAGGTCATCTACCCCGGCCTGGAATCACACCCCCAGCACGCCATCGCGAAGAAGCAGATGCGCGCCTTCGGCGGCATGGTCACCATCTACCTCAAGGGCGGCCTGGCCGAGTCCCGCGCCATGCTCGAAAAAGTCAGGATCTTCGCCCTGGCCGAGTCCCTCGGCGGCGTCGAGTCCCTCATCGAACACCCCGCCATCATGACCCACGCCTCGGTCCCCGCCGACCAACGCGCCAAACTCGGCATCGCCGACAACCTCGTCCGCCTCTCCGTCGGCATCGAGGACGTCGACGACCTCATCGCCGACCTCGATCAGGCCATCGGGTAAGTGAGATCAAAGAGCCCCGACCGGAAGGGAGGGGATGGCTTGGACGTGCCTCGCACAATCACCAGCCAACCCGCTCAATGGCTCCGAAGCGCTTGGATCAAGCGGTCCTTGTTCATCCCGCTCCGCCCGTCGATCCCGATCTCCCGGGCCCGCCGGAGCAGCTCGTCCTTGGTCCAGTCCTCGTACGGCGCCGCGTGGCCGCCCTTCGACGACGGGTCGCGGTCCGGGTCCGCCTGGGCGTTGGCGATCCGCGCCGACTTCTCCTTCGAGTACCCCTCGTCCCGCAGCGCCTCGTACGTGTCCTTGTCCTTCACCGAAGGCCCCGGATCTCTTCCGCCCGGCATGGCACACCTCCTTTATCCAAGGAGCGTGCCCGACGAGAATGAGCCCCCGATGAAACCCGCGTGAACCCCATCAAATCATGGACCAAGTAGCCCCGACCGGAAGGGAGGGGATGGCTTGTGCCTACCTCGCTCGATCAACGCTCGTTCCCTTCAATGGTTCCGCAAACCACCGAGCGGTCAACCACATCTCACGCGGGCACTCTGCCATGAGCCGAGGGAGCACGCCGAGTCTTGATCAAGCGATTCACGCCGAGAATCACAAGCCCGATGGCCAGAATCTGAAGGCTTGCGAGCACACCGACTGCCGCGAAGGGAACACGCGTGGACCACTTCGTCACAAAGAGCACGACCGGCTTCGCGTTGCCGCGGGCCTCCACTCGATAGGCGCCCGCCTCCTCGGCCCAGAACCGCCCGACGGTCACCCGCTGCGTCGCGCCAACGTTCATGGTGAACGAGTCATCAGCCTCGAACGCCACCGGCGCCCCGTCCGATGCCCGTGTCACCGCGATCAACACCCCCCGGGCATCGCCCAAATCGGACGCACGCCGCTGCCCCTCGAATGTGCCCGCGGTCTGGTGCATCACGGTGAAGTCGCCCGGCGTGGCGACATCCACCACCACGGAGCCCGGCGATTCAAATCCGGTGCCGCCCATGCTCGGCCGAACGAGCAGGGTGTACACGACCGCCAAGTTGATGACAAAGACCAACACCCCCGCCACGATCAGCACGATCGGGACCGCGGATCCACGCCGCTCGTCTTTGTACAACGCGCTCATCTGTTCACACCCCCCGCCTCGTCATGTTCATCACCGCGTTATCCCGCCCCAGCACCAGCAAATCCGCGATCTCCACCGCCTCGGAAAAACTCTCCTGCGCCGCCTCGCGGCTCCAGCAGGTCGGCAGCACCTTGCCTTGGTCCAGGTGGTCCTGCGTCGGGATCGCGTCGCCGCACACCAGCACCGTCCGCGTGGCCTCGCCGATCAGCAGCCCGGTCATCCCCGCCGTCACGCCCGGCAGCGGGAACAGGTCCACCCCCGGCGCGATCGAATCCGGCGCCACCTCGAAGCGCGCCAGCAGCGCCACGTCCTGCCGCACGATCTCCAGCATCGTCGACTGGTCCTCGTCGAGTTCCTCGCCCGCCGAGTCCAGGTCCTCCTTCGTCTGCGCCAGCCGGTGCAGCGACTGCGCCAGCGGCACGCCCACGCTCTCCCGCTCCCGCTCCGAGATCAGCCACGCCGCCTTGTCGAACATCGTGATCGCCCGGCGGCACTCCGGACCGAAACTCGTCAGGAACACGTGCGTGATGTCCTTGGGCTCCAGGTTCACCCGCTCGACCAGCCGCGCCTTGAGCGCGGGCGCCGGCAGCCCGGGGTCCACCAGAATCACCGCCTCCCCCGCCCGGATCAGCGTGGTCGTGGCGTGCCCCGTCCTCCGCGGCTCCCGCTCGTTCCACAGGTGGTTCGTCCCAAGAGCACCGATCGAGATCACGCGGATATCCATGGCCCCATCGTAAGGCACGCCCGCACCCCGCCCCGGCCCGACGCACACGCCCGCCCGGCGCTCAGATTTGCCAACAAACCGCCACCCCCCGACAAGCATGTGTTAAGACGCCAAAAGCCCGCAAAGGTCGTTCCCGCAACAAGATACGATCGCCCGCGAGCCGTTCCCGAAGGCACGGACGCCGCAGGGATCCAGGCGTTTGCAAGGGCTTGTCATGACCACCCTCCGGACCCACCCGCCCGCCGTCACCCCGCCGACCCCGACGCCCCCCACCCGCCCCACCCGCACCTGGCGGATGGACACCCACTGCCACTCCAGGGCCTCCTCCAAACCCGTCATCGCCGCCATGGGCCTCATCGGCTGCCCCGAGTCCTACTCCGAGCCCGAGCAGGTCTACGACCAGGCCAAGGCCCGCGGCATGGATCTGGTCACCCTCACCGACCACGACACCATCGACGGCGCCATGGAACTCGTTGACCGCGGCTTCCAGCACTTCGTCATCGGCCAGGAGGTCTCCGTCAAGTTCCCCGAAGACCGCTGCCTGCTGCACGTCCTCGTCTGGGACCTCACACCCCAACTCCACGACGAGATCGCGTCCAACAATCTCCGCGACGACGTCTACCAGTTCGCCCACTGGCTCCGCGAGCGCAACCTCCCCCATTCCTTCGCCCACCCGCTCTACGTCCAGAACGGCCGCCTCACCCGCTGGCATGTCGAACGCGCCGCCCTGCTCTTCAAAGCCTTCGAGACCGTCAACGGCGCGCACGACAACGCCCTGAACACCACCATCGACCGCTACCTGGGGACTCTCAGCCCCGCCCGCGTGCAGGAGCTGATCGACCGCCACGGCATCACACCCGTCTGGCCCCGCGTGTGGGAAAAGTCACGCACCGCCGGGTCCGACGACCACGCCCTGCTCAACGTCGGACGCACCTGGACGCAGATCGCCGCCGACGCCGGCACGCCCGTGCCCGCCAGCGACTTTGTCCGCCGCATCACCCAGGGCCACGCCACCGCCCACGGCCAGGGCGGCCACGCCGCGCTCCTTGCCCACCAGATCTCCACGGTGGGGGCCCACCATTTCGCCCGCGAGCACTTCAAACGCCGCTCGCCCACCGGGCGATACGTCAGCGCCAAGTTCCTCCGTTTCTTCGGCGCCGACGTCGAAGCGCCCAGCAAGAAGCGCGTCCTCGCCTACCGCAGCGCCCGCAAGTTCTGGCTCGGCAAGAAGGCCAGCAAGCCCTCCCCGATCCTCAAGGCCCTGCAGAGCGAGTTCAAGCCGCTTCTCGCCAAGCACCCGAACCTGAGGGACCGCCTCGACCCCGACCGCTGGCTCGACGGCACCGCCGCCAGCCAGCACGACGAGATGGCCGAGTTCGTCGCCGACCTCGTCCAGACGCTGGGCCGGGCCATGGAGTCCTCCGCCGCCAAGGCCGCCTCGAAGAAGGACGCCTCCAAGATCGTCGAGCACCTCACGGGCTACCTGGTGCTCCAGGCGGCCCAACTGCCGTATATCGTCAGCCTGTTCTGCCAGAACAAGGAGCGCCGTTTCGTGGACCAGTTCCAGCAAGAAACCGGATCGCACGACCAGGCGGAATCTCACCGCCCGCTCCGCGTCATGAAGTTCACCGACACCCTCGCCGACGTCAACGGCGTCTGCCGCTTCATCCAGAACGCCGCGAGACAGGCCCACGACACCGGCCGCGACCTGACCGTTGTCTCCTCCACCCGCTTCGACATCCCGGTCAAGGACCTGCCCAACATCGTCAACTTCGACCCCGTCTTCGCCATGAAGATGCCCAAGTACGAGAACCTCGAACTCGCCCTGCCCCCCATCCTCAAGATGCTCCGCTTCGCCGACCAGAAGAAGCCCGATGTCATCCACATCTCCACCCCCGGCCCCGTCGGCTGCGTCGGCATGCTCGCGGCCAAACTCCTCCGCGTCCCCGTCGTCGGCGTCTACCACACCGACTTCCCCGCCTACGTCGACCGCCTCTTCGACGACCGCGCCGCCACCGTCACCTGCACCAAGGTCATGAGCACCTTCTACAAGCCCTTCAAGGCCGTCTTCACCCGTTCGGCCGACTACGCCGAGAGCCTCCGCAACCTCGGCCTCCGCGACGACCAGATCGTCCGCCTCCGCGCCGGGTACGACGACCGCCACTTCTCCCCGAGCTTCCGCGACACCAGCATCTGGCCAACCCACGGCCTCGACCGCGATTCCGTCAAGGTCCTCTTCTGCGGCCGCGTCTCCGTCGAGAAGAGCCTGCCCCTGCTCACGTCCATCTGGCCCAAGGTCCGCGCCGCCGCCGCGGAGCGCGGCGTCAAGGCCGAACTCGTCATCATCGGCGACGGCCCCTACCGCCAGACCATGCAGCGCGAACTCCGCGGCCAGGCCGCCCACTTCCTCGGCTTCCGCCACGGCGAAGAACTCTCGACGCTCTACGCCTCCTGCGACCTCTTCGCCTTCCCCAGCACCACCGACACCCTCGGCCAGGTCGTCATGGAGTCTCAGGCCTCCGGCATGCCCGTCCTCGTCACCGACGTCGGCGGCCCGCAGGAGGTCGTCGACGACACCCGCTCCGGCCTCGTCCTCCCCGCCGAGGACCAACCCCGCTGGACCAAGGCCCTGACCGACCTCATCTGCGACGAACCCCGCCGCACATCCATGGGCCGCGCCGCCGCCGAGTTCATGAAACCCAAGACCTTCGCCGCCAGCTTCGACCACTACTGGCAGGTCCACGAGAAAGCCCGCGACCAGGCCGCCGCCGCCAAAGCCCCGACCGCCAGCCCCGAGCCCGCCACGGCCCCGGTCTGACCAAACCCGGTCTCCCCCCTCTTCGTCTCTCTGCGTCCTCAGCGCTCTCTGCGGTAAGTCTCTCTCTCCCACCCCAAAAACAACAACCGCGACCGGGGTGAGGTCGCGGCTGCCTGAATCTCAATGCGTCCGGCCGTTTCAGGCGACGCGACGGGTGCGACGGGCCACGGGCCGCTTCACACCGATGGTCGCGATCACGGGCGACTTTGACGCCGTGCTCACGCGGGCGGTCGTCTTGCGGGCCGTGCTCTTGCGGGCGACGGGCTTGCGAGCCGCGGGCTTCTTGGCCACGGTGGTCCGCTTGGCCGCCGGCTTGCGCGAGACGGGCTTGCGGGCCACGGTGGTGCGAGCGGTGGTGGTGGTCTTCTTCGCCGCGGACTTGCGTGCCACGCTCTTGCGGGCCGCGGGCTTACGGGCGGTGGTGTTCTTCTTGACCGACTTGCGGGCCACGGGCTTGGCGGTCCGCTTGGCAGCGGGCTTACGAGCCACGGTCTTGCGCCCGGTGGTCGCCTTCTTGGCGGCGGGCTTGCGGGCCACGGTCTTGCGAGCGGTGGTCGCCTTCTTCGCCGCGGGCTTGCGGGCCGGGCTCTTGCGGGCGGTCGTGCTCTTCTTCGCGGTGGTGTTCTTCTTCACCGTCTTGCGAGCCACCGGCTTGGTGGCCTTCTTGGCGGCGGGCTTGCGGGCGGCGGGCTTCTTGGCCGCGGGTTTCCGCACGCTCTTCTTCGCCGCGGGTTTGCGGGCGGTGGTCCGCTTCGCGCCACTCTTGCGGGCGCCGTGCTTGGTGGTTCGGGTTGCCATGACTGGGTCTCCTGCGTGCCGGGAGCACCCGGCGGCTTGCTTCGTTCTCGGGCGTCGTCGCCGCAGCGCCGTTCACTCGCCCGGAGGTCTCGGGGCACTCGCCCCCCCGGCCAGGGTCCGTCCCTCGCCGCGGCGCTACAGATCGACAAGTCCGCGATCGGATATCAAGATCGGAGTTCAACTTTCCCCTGAAGACAGCAAATTTGTGTTCCGGTGATGCCGTTTGCGCAAAGATCGCGCGATCCGACCGCACCCGGCGCCGCCGTCCACGCTTCATACGTTCTTATAAGCACGCCCGGCACCAGCCCCGCGGGGACCGTCCGATCAGCCCCCGCCCGACCGCCGCTCCGCCTCCGCCGTCCACTCGGCCGCCCGCTCCGCCTCGCCCACCATCGCGCACAACTCCGACGCCCGACCCGCCAGCACCGCGCTCTCTGGCGCCAACTCCGCCGCCCGAACGATCGCGTCCGCCGCCTCCTCCGTCCGCCCGACCTGATACAGCACCGGCGCCATGTCGTGCCAGATCAGAGGCTCGCCCGAACCCTCCGCCGCATCCCGCATCGCCCCCACGCCCGCCTCGATCAGCGGGTCGAACCGCATCCCCATCCCCGCACGCACCATCACCTGCCCGAGCTGCGCCTTCTCGAACGGCTGCGTCGATTTCTCGACCGCCGCCCGGTACACCTCGAACCCCCGGTCGCCCTCGCCCAGACGCAGCAGCAGCCCCCCCGCCCGCGACAACGACGTCACCTCGTCCCCGCCCCGCGACGCCAGCCCCCGCTCGATCCAGTCCACCGCCCCGCCCGAATCGCCGAACGTCGCCGCCACCTCCGCCGCCGCGAAGTACACTCCCGGGTGCACGCCCTCCGACTCCGCCGCCCGCTCGATCAACTCCAGGGAGAGATCCTGCTCGCCCATCCGCATCGCCGCCCCGGAAAGGTCCGCCAGCCACCCCGCCGCGAACCGCCGGTCCGCCGCGGCCATCTCGATCGTCCCGTCCAGCAGCGGCATCGCCACGTCGTTGCGCCCGTTCTGCTGCCAGAACGAGATCGCCGACATGCGATACCCGATGTCCTCCATCAACGCCCCCCCGTCGAGCGGGAAGTACCCCTCCGCCCGCTCCACGTCCCCCGCGCTCATCGCCCGCATCGCCAGCTCCAGGCGCACGCGGTGCAGGTTCGGGTGCAGCTCCAACGCCCGCTCGTACACCCGATCGATCGCCGCCTCGTCCGCCCCCGCCGCCGTCCGCAGGCGCACCAGCTGCGAGATCAGCCCGTCCCCCGGCGAGCCCTCCTCCACCACCCGGTCCAGCGCGCCCGCGGCCTCGTCCAGCCGACCCAGCACCGCCAGGAAGTACGCCTGCCGCGTCCGGTGCTCGGCGTTGAGCGTCCAGCCCCGCCCCCCCTCGTCGAACCCGTCCGCCGCCGCCAGCCACGCCGCGCCCTTCCGCGCCCGCTCCAGAGACGCCGCCCCGGCCGCATACTCCGGACGCACCACGAACCCCGCCGGGATCGTCGCCTGCGCGTACGCGATGTCCGCCCGCCACCGCGGGTACCGGGCCTGCGCCCCCCACGCGACCACCCCCGCCATCAGCACCGCCCCCGCGACGAACGCCACCCCGGCCGGGCGCACCCGCCCCGAGCGCTTCAGCGCCAGCCCGTACACCCGCGCGTTCGGACGCACCAGCACCCACCACGCCATCATCAGCAGGAAGGTCACGATCGCCGCCACCCCGCCCGCCAGCAGCATCGGCACCTGCTCGAGCATCCCCCGCGTCGCCAGGAACACCGCCACGAACAGCACCGCCGCCGCGATCTCCTCCGGCCAGGTCATGTCGTACCGGCGCTGCGCCTTGGCCGCGTGCTTGGCCCGCCCTTCCTTATCACGCGCCTTCTTCCCCAGCGCCGGAGCGCCGATCCCAAGGTACAGCGCGTCGCTCGGGCACGCCTCCACGCAGTCCATGCACTTCATGCACCCCGGGTCGACCACCATCCCGAAGTCGTTGACCTCCTCGGACACCCGCACGTTCGAGGTGCACACGCTCGTGCAGTGCCCGCACTGCACGCACGCGTCCGTCACGCGGATCCGCACCGGCGCCACCTTGTCCGCCGGCGCAAACAGCCCGCCGTACGGGCACGCGTACGTGCAGAACCCCTTCGCCCCCAGGAAGTACACCGTCACGAACCCGCACACCAGGAGGAACGGCACCGCGATGTACCACGCCGGGAACGTCGCCCAGAAGTCCTCCACGATCATCTCGGACTGCCACGCGTTGACCGGCATCACCGGGCGCAGCCACGCCGGCCAGCCGACGCCCGCCGCCTCCAGCGCCGGGGCCACCGCGAACCGCTTGAAGTTCGGCCAGATGAACATATAGAAGCCCAGCACCAGCGGCGCGAACACCAGCAGCCGCGAACGGAACGGCTTCGGCCGGATCCCCACCCGGTTCATCATCCACGCGCACGCGTCCTGCAACGCCACCACGTGGCACAGCCACCCGCAGAAGAACCGCCCGAACACCAGCGTCGAGAGCAACGCCAGCGCGAACAGGACCGCCCCCGCGTTGACCAGCCCCAGCTCGAGCGTCTGCATCGACTCCGACGGCTCCATCGGCGACAGCGTCGAGCCCATCACCAGCCACTGGATGATGTGGGCCACCATCAGCACGTGCACCAGCACCAGCACGCCCGTCCGCCACCGCCCCCGCCGCGTCGCCCCCATCCGCGGGGCCTTCCCCCGACCGGGCTGCACCACCGGCAGCGACACCGACCTCCCCGAACCGCTCCCCTGTTCCTGATCACGCACCGGCATCGGGGGGACTGTATCAAGAGGATGGCCCCCAAGGCCCCCCGCCCCGGGCTTCGCGGTCAACGATCCCCCCCGACCGACCGACATCTACCATCCCACAAGGGGTTTTTCACGCCCTCCGCCCATCCAGGACCGGTCATGACCACCCCACAAGCCAGCAACCCAGCCCGCCAGCCCGCCCCCGCGTCCGCGCCCACGACCGAGAACTGGTCGCCCGACTCCTGGGCCCGCGTCGCCGCGAACGTCCCCGTCCAGTACGCCTACGCCGATACCCAGGCCCTGCACCGCGCCCGCCAGCGCCTCGCCGAGCTGCCCCCCCTGGTCACCAGCTGGGAGATCGAGAAGCTCAAGGCCCAGATCGCCCAGGCCCAGCAGGGCCGGCGCTTCATCCTCCAAGGCGGCGACTGCGCCGAGATGCTCGCCGAGTGCCGCCCCGGCCCCATCGCCAACAAGCTCAAGATCCTCCTCCAGATGTCCCTGGTCATGATCCACGGGCTCCGCGTGCCCGTCACCCGCGTCGGCCGCTTCGCCGGCCAGTACGCCAAGCCCCGCTCGTCCCCCACCGAGCCTGGCTCCTTCGAAGGCCAGACCATCGACCTGCCCAGCTACTTCGGCGACCTCATCAACCAGTCCGACTTCACCCCCCAGGCGCGCACCCCCAACCCCGACCTGCTCGTCCAGGGATACCAGCACGCCGCGCTGACGCTCAACTTCATCCGCTCGCTCCTCGACGGCGGCTTCGCCGACCTCCACCACCCCGAATACTGGGACCTCTCCTTCCTCCAGAACGCCGACCTGGCACCCAAGCGCAAGGCCCAGTACGAGCACATGTCCCGCACGCTCGCCGACGGCCTCGCCTTCATGGAAAACCTCGGCGAACAGAAAGTAGAAGACTCCACCCGCGTCGACTTCTACACCTCCCACGAGGGCCTCAACCTCGACTACGAGACCGCCCAGACCCGCACCGTCCCACGGCGCGAGGGCTACTACAACCTCACCACCCACCTCCCCTGGATCGGCGAACGCACCCGCCAGCTCGACGGCCCGCACATCGAGTACTTCCGCGGCATCCGCAACCCCGTCGGCGTCAAGGTCGGCCCCAAGATCGCCCCCGACGAACTCGTCCGCCTCATCGACACCCTCAACCCGAAGAACGAGCCCGGCAAACTCATCCTCATCGCCCGCATGGGCGCCGGCAAGGTCCAGTCCGCCCTGCCCACCCTGCTCGAACGCGTCAAGTCCGAGGGCCGCACCGTCCTGTGGATGTCCGACCCCATGCACGGCAACGGCATCAAGACCGCCGCCGGCATCAAGACCCGCTCCTTCGACGACATCCTCCTCGAACTCGAACGCACCGTGGACGCCCACACCGCCGCCGGCACCCGCCTCGGCGGCGTGCACTTCGAACTCACCGGCGAGGACGTCACCGAATGCATCGGCGGCGCCGCCGGCATCGGCGAACACGACCTGACCCGCAACTACGCCAGCCCCTGCGACCCGCGGCTGAACTACCAGCAATCGCTGGAACTCGCCTTCCTGCTCGCCGGCGCCATGGGCCGGTGAGCGCAACGGCCAAGCATCGGTGCAATACTCGCCCAAGAGATACAGCGGCTTCTACCAGTCCATCTTTGGACCCGTCTTTGCTCGCATGGTGGAGCAGAATGTCGCCGTTGAGGTCATGCTCCTTGAGAAGCCAAAGACGAGCGACTACGACTTTGAAACGATGCAGGTCGCCCACTGGTCCCACGAGCGTCCGCCGCGCGAGGACACGGTGTTCGACTCGAAGCGTAACCTCTGGTCTGACGGCTCTCGGAACTTCTGGACCTGTACGGTCGCGATCGAAGACGCCGCATCTCTACAGCTCAAGGAACAGGTTGTCCGCTGGCGGGGCATCAGAGTTGGAGCGATGCGATGGTTCGTGGACCACACCGGAAACCCGGTGATCACGATCGTTTACTCCGGCAGGCGCATCGTGCCGAATCCGGCCGAATCGAGGGCCATGTTGGAGCGCGCCAAGAATAGAGAAGGTGCGTTGATCGACTTGGATCCTCGTGAAGGCTTCATCCAACTGGAAGTCGGACTCAACGAACTCGAACTCAGGGACGCGACCTGGCCGGACGACTTCGTGTAGGTCGCAATGGCGAAGTGGCGTCCCTTACCCGGTGCCGTGCTCTTCGCCTTCGAAGAGCACGAACCAACCACCCCAAACCCACCTATCCCCAGCACCAGCCCGCGCGTGATCGCCGCACGCCCGCGCACCTCTTATTCAC
>CAXBHL010000005.1:0-208868 GCA_963975575.1 uncultured Phycisphaerales bacterium
CCTCCCCCCTCCCCCCTCACCCCGGAAAGCCCTTGGGACTGCTCTACGCGGGAATCGACGAAGCCGGGTACGGGCCGATGCTCGGCCCGCTGTGCGTTGGCATGGCGGTGTTCCGCGTGTCGGACTGGGCGCCCGGCGATCCGGCCCCGGACCTGTGGGACCGGCTCGCCCCGGCGGTGGTCCGCACACCGAAGGAGGCCGCCAAAGGCGGCGTCCCGGTGGGCGATTCCAAGAAGCTCAAGCTCTCCAACCAGTCCGCCACGCGGCACCCGCTGACGCACCTCGAGCGCGGCGTGCTCGCCTTGCTCGGTGCCCGCGACGGCGACCCGCCCGCGGCCGACGCCGACCTGTTCACCACTCTGGGCGCACGGATCGGCGACGGGCCCTGGTACGCGGGCGATCCCGGGCCGCTGCCCTGCGCCGGGACGGCGGGGATGATCCGGATCGACGCGGCCCAGGTCCGGGCGGCCATGGCCCGTGCGGGCATCGAACTGGTCGCGCTGCGGGTGCTGGTCTACGACGAGCCGGGGTTCAACCGGATGCTGGCCGAGAAGCGATCGAAGGCGGCGGTGGTCGAGGCCGGGCTCGAGGCGCACCTGTGCGCCGCTCGGGACGCGGCGGCGGGCGGGACCGACGCGCTGCGGGTCGTCGCGGACCGGCAGAGCGGACGAACGCGGTACGGCGGCGTGCTCGGGCGGGTGTTCGGGTCGGTCGAGCCGGACGAGGAATCGGCCCGGGCCAGCCGCTACCGGGTGGACGGGGACCACGGGGTCATCCTGCACTCCGAGGCCGAGGACGCGCACCTGCCGGTGGCGCTGGCGTCGATGGCGGCCAAGCTGGTCCGCGAGCTGGCCATGGCCCGGTTCAACCGGTACTGGGGGGCCCGCGTGCCGGAGCTGAAGCCCACGGCCGGCTACGTGCAGGACGCGCGGCGGTGGCTGGGGGACGTCGAAGGCGTGATCTCCGACGCGGAGCGGGCCAGCGTGGTGCGGCTGGCATGAGCGCGGCGGAGGCGGACAGGCTGGCGGGCCGGATGCTGGACCGGGCGGCGTGGGTCGCAGTGCGGGCGGCGGGGGACGTCGAGCCGAATCCGCTCGTCGGCTGCGTGATCGCCCGGGGCGCCCGGGTCATCGGGATCGGGCACCACGCCAGGTTCGGGCAACTGCACGCCGAGCGGGCGGCGCTGGCGGACTGCCGGCGGCGGGGCGAGGATCCGCGGGGGGCGACGGTGTATTGCACGCTGGAGCCGTGCCGGCACACGGGCAGGCAGCCGCCGTGCACGGAGGCGTTGATCGAGGCCGGGGTGGCGCGGGTGGTGTACGCGCGGTCGGATCCGGGTGCGGAATCGGGCGGTGGGCACCGGGTGCTGGCGGATGCCGGTATCGCGTGGGAATGCTCGGCGGCGAGTGTGGCGGCGACGCGGCTGTCGGATCCGTTTGTGCACCGGACGCGGACGGGGCTGCCGTGGGTGATCGCCAAGTGGGCGCAGACGATCGACGGGAAGATCGCGACGCGGACGGGGGAGAGCCAGTGGATCACGGGGCCTCTGATGCGCCGGCGGGTGCACCGGCTGCGGGCGCGGGTGGACGCGGTGCTGGTGGGGATGGGGACGGTCGGGGCGGACGATCCGATGCTGACGGCCCGGGGCGTGCGGCGGGTGCGTCGCGTGGCGAGCCGGGTTGTGCTCGATACGGATGGGCGGCTGGACGACTCGTCGGCGCTGGTGCGCACGGCGGGGGACGTGCCGACGGTGGTGGTGACGGCTTCGGAGCGGTTGTACCCGGTTCCGGTGCGGGTGCTGCGGGTCGGGCGCGGGGCGGGCGGGGTGGATGTCAGAGAGACGTTGGGGCGGCTGTGGACGGAGATGGGGGTGGCGACGGTGCTGGTGGAGGCGGGGCCGCGGGTGCTGGGGTCGCTGCTGGGGGCGGGGCTGGTGAACGAGGCGTTCGTGCACGTGGCGCCGATGGTGCTGGGCGACGCGGAGTCGCGCGGCAGCGTGGTGGGTCTGGAGGCGCCGCGGCTCTCGGACGCGGCGCGATTTGATCTGGTGCGATCGAAGGTGGTGGGGGGCGACGTGGAGCTGTGGCTGCGGAGGCCGGTGGCGGGGGGCGGGGGGGGCTGACTTAGAGGTTGGCGAGGGCGGGGGGCAGGTCGAGGGCCTTTGCCAGGACGGCGTGGGTCTTGTCGATGCGCATCATGGGGGGCATGTTCTCGGCGCCGGGGCCGATGGAGGTCTGCTCGACGAAGTCGGCGGTGTGGTTGCCGCTGATGAACGCGACGCCGCAGTGGTTGGCGAGCACGGATCCGAGCGGGCCGAATGATTTGTCGGCGCTTCGGTAGGGGATGATGGACTCGCCCTCGCGCCAGCGGGTGACGGTGGCGAGTTCTGCGTCGGTGAGTTCGACCCCGGTGGCTTCGAGGATGATGCGGCGGTGGTCTTCGGCGGTGGAGACGCCGGGTTCGTAGCGGTCGTTGATCCAGTCGAACGAGCGGCGCCGGTCTGCGAGGGTGGCGAACTTCTTGGCGCCGGTGGAGAGGTAGTCGGTCAGGCCCGGGTTGGCGTTGGCGTGGTCGGTGGTGGTGACGACGAGGGTGTCGTCGCGCCCTGCGGCGAAGTCGAGGGCCACCCCGAGGGCGTCGTCGAAGGCGATCTGGTCGTGGATCAGGGCTCCGGCGTCGTTGTTGTGGGCGGCGTGGTCGACGCGGCCGCCCTCGATCTGGAGGACGAAGCCGTCCGGGCGGGCGGCCAGGCGGTTGATGGCGGCGGCGGCCATCTCGGCGAGGCTGGGCTGGTCGGTGCGGTCGACCTCGTAGTCCATCTGGCCGCGGGCGAAGACGCCGACGAGGTTGTGGCCCTGCGCGGGCGGCAGTGCGAGCAGGGCGTCGCGGTCGAAGACTGGTGTGAAATCGCTATTGGCGGCGATGACCTCGTCGGTGAAGAAGCGGCGGCCGCCGCCGAGGAGGACGTCGTAGCCGCGTTGGATCATCTGGGCGGCGATGGCGGGCTCGTCGGATCGGCCCTTGTCGATGTTGCACGCCCAGCCGGCGGGGGTGGCGTGGGAGAGGGTGCAGGTGGTGACGAGGCCGGTGGCCTTGCCGGCGCGGCGGGCGTGGTGGAGGATGGGCTCGGGGCGGCGGGCGTCGGGGGTGACGCCGATGGCGCCGTTGAAGACGAGTTCGCCGATGCCCCAGGCGGTGGAGGCGGCGGCGGAGTCGGTGACGAGCGAGTTGGCCGAGGCGGTGTCGATGACGCTGCGTCGGACGCCGGGCTCGGCGAAGAGCTGCCACCAGCGGGAGCGGCGGCCTTCGGTGTGGCGGAGGAGCAGGTCGGCGAGGGTGAGGGTGCCGGTGCTCATGCCGTCGGAGACGAGGAAGATGAGGTTTCGGGCGTGTCGCGGCCGGATGATCTCGGGCTGGCGGGCCGCGTCGGCGGTGCCGGTCAGGCCGAGTGCGGCGGCGGTGGCGACGCCCGTGCCGAGGAAGTCGCGTCGGGAGACTCCGCGGCGAGCGGCGGGGTCCGGCTGGCGTGGGCGGTCGGTCATGCCAGAGTGTAACTCGCGCCGGGCGGCGCGGGGGTTCAGGTTTGGTTCAGCGTGCCCGGGTGCGAGTCTTCCGGTGCGTCGGTTGGTGTGTTGGTTGGTGTGTCTGTTGATGTGCTTGGGGCGTTTTTCCGGTCGGGCGTGGGCGATTGCGGGATCGCATGGCCGGAGTCCGCGTCGTGCGTCGGGAATGGTTCGTGGCGGGCGGGGGTGGTGTTCGGAGTGGAATCCGGGCTGGAGTCGTGGGCGTTGTCGGCGCTGCTGTCGGGGTGGGTCGGATCCGCGGGTTCGGGGGGCGTGTCGGGTTTGAGGCGGAGGACCGCGGCGGCGGCGCGGCGGACGGTCTCGGTGTGCGTGGGTGTGGTGGGGGGCTGGGCGGCGACGGCGTCGAGGGTGCGCAGGGCGCGGGCCTGCATGGCGGGGAGCATGGCGTCGGCGCGGGCGGCCTGGATGGCGCGCATGCACTCGACGTTGTGGCGGAAGTGTGCGGAGTCTGTCACCGCCCGGAGCTGCGTGAGATCGAGGCCGTGGCGGTGGCAGACCTCGAACGCGTGCATGTCGGGGTTGAGGATGTCGGCGAAGAGTTCGGTGGTGAGGAGGGGGGCGGCGTGGTGGGTTTGGGTGTGCATGGGCCGAGCGTACCGGCGGGGCGGCGGGACGCAAGGGGCGGTGCGCGCAGTTCCACGAAACAGCGCACGGATGCGTACATCGGGCGGTTCGGGCTGACGGGGTGGTGTCAGTGGGGGGTGCGGGGCTCATCCGGTTCGGGCGGGGCCCGAACGGAGGGCTGGAAGCCCTCCGCTCCGGGGAGCGCGGGGGCGGGTTGTCAGGCCGGGGGGGTCAGAGCTGGTGGCGGAGGAGTGCGGCGGCGTGTTCTGCGACGCGTTCGCGGACGGGGCGGGTGCGCCAGTCCTCGTGGGTGATGCGCTGCGCGTCGGCGAGGTCTGTCTCAAAGTGTTCGATGAGGGTGGCGGCGAGCGGGGCGTGCTGGGCGTTGAGGTTGACCTCGTCGTTGAGGCGGAAGGAGCGGTGGTCGAAGTTGGCCGATCCGACGCAGGTCCAGGACCCGTCGATGACCATGAACTTGCAGTGGTACATGGCGGGCTGGTACTCGTGGATCTGCACGCCCGCCTCGAGCAGGCGTCCCCATCCGGCGCGGGAGGCGCGGCGGACGACCGTCTTGTCGATGTGGGGGCCGGGGACGATGACGCGGACGCGGACACCGCGGCGGCGGGCGTCGAGGAGGGCTTCGGTGGTGAGCTGGTCGGGCACGAAGTAGGCGGTTGCGATGCGGATGTCCTCGCGTGCCGCGGCGATGGAGAGCAGGAAGAGCAGGCGGGCGCTCTCGCTGCCCTGATCGGCGGAACTCATGAAGACGTGGGCGGGGGCGTCGCCGGCGGGTTCGAGGGGCGGGAAGTAGTCGCGGGCGTGGAGGACGTCGCTGTGGGTTTTGAGCCAGTTGTCCATGAAGGCGCGCTGGAGCTGGACGACGGCGGGGCCGCGGAGGCGGAAGTGGGTGTCGCGCCATTCGCCGGGGTGGCGGGCGTTTCCGAGCCACGGGTCGGCGATGCCCACGCCGCCGGTGAAGCCGGTGTGCCCGTCGGTGACGAGGATCTTTCGGTGGGTGCGGTGGTTGGCGTTGGCGAGGTTGTACCAGCGGGCGCGGTGGTAGCGTTCGACGGTGACGCCGGCCCGTCGGAGGGTCTCGATGATGCTCTGGTCCATCTTCTTGCTGCCGAACCAGTCAAGGATGACGTGGACGCGGACGCCCGCGCGGGCGCGCTCGGCCAGCGCGTCGGCGAAGCGGTGCCCGATGCGGCCGTTCCAGTAGATGAACGTCTCGAAGGTGATGGTGTGGCGGGCGGCGGCGATGGCTTGGAGCATGGGCGGGAAGATCTCGTCGCCGTTGCGGTAGGCGGTGATCTCGTTGCCGTCGGACAGGGACGAGCCGAGGATGGCCCCGACGCTGCGGCGGAACTGCTCGTCGCCGGCGCGGTGGATGGGATCGACCTTGTGCTCGATGCGTTTCTCGCGCCGGCCGAAGGCCCGGGCGACGAGCATGGCGGCCGCGGTGGCGGCGGCGGTGATCAGGACGGTGAGCCAGGTGGGCATGGGTGGTCCCGGGCGGGTCGGTGGGGGTCGCTGTCAGGGGTTCATCTGGACCAGAAGCGGGCGTCTTTCTGGACGACGGCGGCGGCCTTGGTGCCCTCGGCGCGGACGATCAGCTCGGTGCAGGGGGCGGTGTGGGGCTCTTTGATCATGGCGAAGGCGATCGAGGCGGCCGAGAGCATCGGCGAGACGGTCGAGCTGGTGACGACACCGACGGGGTTGCCCTCGGGGTCGGCGGCGGAGAAAACATGGTTGCCCGCGCTGGGCAGCGGGGCGTCGGTGTCGGCGTCGGGCGGTGTGACGCGGAGGGGCGTGACGCCCTGCTTGCGGGCCTTGCGGGCGTCCATGCGGGCGACGACCTCCTGGCCGAGGTAGCAGCCCTTGCGGAAGTCGACGCGGTCTTGGATGACGCCGCTCTCGGCGGGGAGGTTGTCCGGGCCGAAGTCGACGTTGAACAGGGGGTGGCCGGCCTCGATGCGGGCGGTGTTGATGGCGAACCAGCCGGCGGGCCGGGGCGCGGGGACCCCGCCCCCCGCCCCTCCCGCCCCCCCCGCCCCCCCGGGTGGTGCGAGCAGCGCGTCGTAGACGGCCTCGGCGCGGTCGCGGGGGACGGTGATGGTCAGGCCGGGGTCGCCGGTCAGGTCCCGGCGGTCGGCGACGACGGGGGTGCCGGCGATGGTGCACGCGGCGTTGCGGCCCGGGGCGAGTTCGGCGAGATCTGGGTCGGACGCGGCGGCGGCGAGGATGGCCAGGGCGGCGGGGCCGTGGAGGGCGAGGTGGTGGAGGCTGGCGGAGGCGTCTTCGAAGACGCAGTCTTCGGCGAAGACGTAGTTGGACAGGGCCTGGGCGGTGGTCGCGGCGAGGTGGCGGTCGAGGGCGATGAGCAGGTGATCGTCCCGGGCGGCGATGGCCAGGTCGGCGTCGATGCGGCCTTTGCGGCTGAGCCAGAAGGAGCGGCGGGTGTGGCCGGGCTCGAGGTCGATGACCTTCTGGGTGACCATGTTGTTCAGGAAGGAGCGTCGGTCGGCGCCGCGGACGATGAGGGTGGCGGTGTGGGCCTGGTCGAAGAGGACGGCGGACTTGCGGAGGGCGGCGTATTCGAGGCCGACCTCCTCGAAGGCCCCGACGACGTCGACGGCGTGTTCGGCGGAGCCGTAGGGAAGGAGGAGGGCGTCCGAGTCGGCGTAGCGGTGGTGGAGGGGGCTCTGGGCGGGCATGGGGAAGGGTAGATGCGGCTTCAGGCCGAGGGGCGGGGGGGTCGCTACCCTTTGGGCCCGCCGGGGCGGCGCGTCGGCGTCGCGGGCGGATTGGTTCCTTGTGATGGAGTACCGCGTGAACATCGATCTGCTGAAGCGTCTTTGTGAGACCCCCGGCGTGCCGGGGCGTGAGGAGCGTGTTCGCGCGCTGATCCAGAAGGAAGTCAAGGGGTTGTTCGATTCGGTGGAGGCGGACCCTCTGGGGAACCTGATCTGCCGGCGGTCGCCGCGGGGGGCGAAGGGGAAGAAATCGACGTCGAAGGCGAAGGCCCGGACGGTGATGCAGCTGTGCCACATGGACGAGATCGGGTTTTACGTGTCGAGCATCGATGACAAGGGGTTCCTGTGGGTGAACCCGGCGGGGGGCTTCGACCCGCGGAACCTGTTCTCGCGCCGGGTGCTGGTGTGCACCGAGGACGGGGACTACAAGGGCGTGATGAACCCGGGCGGGCGTCCGGTGCACATCTCGAGCCAGGAGGATCGCAAGAAGATCCCCGAGCCGAAGGAGTTCTTCGTTGACACCGGCATGACGGCGGCGCAGGTGAACAAGAAGTTCCGGATCGGCGACTACATCGTGATGGACGAGCCGCTGATCGAGATCGGCACGAAGGTGGTGTCCAAGGCGCTGGACAACCGCGTGGCGTGCTGGCTGGGCATCGAGTCGGTGCGGGCGCTGGACAAGGCGGGGACGGCGCACGACTGCGAGATCGTGGTGGCGTTCACGGTGCAGGAGGAGGTCGGGCTGCGGGGCGCGAAGACGGCGTCGTACGCGGTGCGGCCGGACATCGGGCTGGGCATCGACGTGACGCTGGCGTGCGATACGCCGGGGGTTCCGGCGGCCGAGTCGGTGACGACGCACGGCAAGGGTTTCGGGCTGCACGTCAAGGACGGCAGTTTCATCTCGGACTACGAGTTGACGGAGACCGTGGAGAAACTGGCCAAGAAGAAGCGGATCCCGTACCAGCGGACGATCCTGGGCGCGGGCGGGCAGGACGGGGCGGCGGCGCAGCAGGCCGCGGCCGGCGCGAAGGCGGTGGGGATCACCGTCGGGACGCGGTACATCCACACGGTGACCGAGATGATCGACAAGAAGGACCTGCAGGCGGCCTGCGACGTGCTGGCGGCGTTGATGGGCGAGTTGAAGTAAGGGTTCTTCTGTTTGCAAATGAGAAACGCCGGCCTCTGGGGGCCGGCGTTTTTGTTTGGGATTGTGATCGGCCGGTTGGGCCGACGGAGGGCTGGAAGCCCTCCGCTCCTAGGAGGTGGAAGGGGGGTTTAGGGGGTCAGAGCAGGTGGGAGCGGAGCATCCAGTGCTGCTTCTCGAAGGTCTGGATGGCTCCGATGACGAGGTCCTCGGAGACGGCGTCGATGTCTGGGATGGCCTCCTGGGCGTCGCGGAGGGTGTTGATGGTGGCGGCGAGGCGGTCGCTGGCGAGTTCGAGGGCCTTGGTGTCGGTGACGAAGGCGTCGGGGACGCCGGGTTCGCTGGCCTTGGCGACGGTGGGGGCCTGGCCGCGGGCGGCGACGCCGACGGTGACGATGCGTTCGGCGATGGCGTCGGAGGTGGCGCGGGCGGCGTCGATGACGAGGTCGAGGAACTCGTGGACGGTCTGGAACTTGGCGCCGCGGAGGTTCCAGTGGAGCTGCTTGAGGGTCAGGGCGAGGTCGATGCTGGCCAGCAGGCAGGGCTGGAGGATCTCGGCCTGGCGGTCGGGCTGGAGGTCGTGGGCGGCGGGCCTGGCGGCTTTGGGCTTGGACGGCATGGTTGGTTCCTTTGCGGTTGTGAAGGGTTGGGACGGTACCGGAGGGGAACGGGGGCGGGCGCGGGGGTATTCCGGGTGATGCGGGGGTATGGATGCGACAACGCCCGGCGTTGGCCGGGCGTTGCGGTGGTGTGCGTGATTGCTGCTGTTGACGGGTCGGATCAGGCGGCGAGGTTGGTCGCGTGCTCGATGGACTCGACGACCTGGCGGACCTGGAAGGGCTTGCGGAGGAAGGATTCGTAGCCGGCGGCGCGGAGGCCGTGGGCCTGGCCGTCGGTGAGCTTGCCGCTCATGGCGATGAGCTTGGTCATCTGGAGGGCGTCGGAAGAGCGGATCATGTCGACGATGGCGCGGGGGTCGCCCTCGGTGATGTGGACGTCGATGAGGACGACGTGGGGGCGGAAGCGTTCGCACTCGAGGCCCGCGGCGAAGGCCGTGGAGCACGCGCGGACCTCGTAGGAGGTCTGGTCGGTGAGGACGCGGTGGAGGACGGAGCCGACCTCGTTGTCGTGGTCGACGATGAGGACGCGGGTGGTGCCGGTGGTGATCCCGTCCATGGGGATCTGGTGGGCCTTCATGAAGCGGAAGAGCTCGGGGACGGGGATGCGGCGGTCCTTGGAACCGGGGATGCGGTAGCCCTTGAGCTGGCCCGAGTCGAACCATTTCGAGACGGTCCGCGGGGCCACGTTGCAGATCTTCGCGACTTCGCCGGTCGTCAGGACGTCTTTTTCTGGGGGCATGGTCTCACCTCGGGGCACGAAACAGGTGGTGGACGGCGGCCTCATCGTTGCGGGCCGCACGGGTCCTCGCATCGGCACGATCGGAACCGGTCTTGATGGCTGGATGGGGGGAACCGGGGTCGAGGGGGCGAGATTCCGGCTATCCGGACCATGGAGCGGGGCGGCCTTGGGGCGGGGGTGCGGGTCGCGGGGGGTGTTTGGGAGGGGTCAAGGGGTTTGGGGGTCGCGTTGACACCCGTGTGTGGGTTCCGATACAGTTGCCACCTTGTCTTCGGGGCCCACGGCAACAGCTTGCCGGGGGCGTCCGTACCGATTGGTCCGCGGGCGACTATCCCCCGCTCGCAGCCCGAGGAGATTCCCTTGCGTCGTCCGACCCGACCCATTGTTTCGTTCTCGGTCCTTCTGTCCCTTGGCGCGGGCCTGCCCGCGCTGGTCGCGGGCACCTCTGACGCGCTGGCGGTCCAGCCGGCGGCGGGTGCGGCGGACGAGCAGCGGCTGGGCCTGCTGCGGGACTTCATCCACTTTGTTCGGATCGCCCGCTTCGACATTGCGGCGGATCTGGGGCGGCAGCTGCTCGATACGGGCATCACCCCGGAGCAGTTCGTCGATCTGGTCGAGCAGGCGCGGGAGACCGAGCGGTTCGAGGAGTCGGTGGCTTCGGCGATGCGGGTGCCGGTGCTCGAGCCGGTGGCGGGGGCGCTGGACCGGCTGTACCGCGACGGCAAGCTGGCTCGGGTGCGCAACCCGGATGAGATCGAGCGGAACATCGGCCTGCTGACCGGCGGGCTGCGCGGGCGTCAGATCGGGCGTGAGCGGTTGATCGCGGCGGGCGAGTACGCCCTGCCCCAGCTGCTCGACGCGTACCTGCAGACGGGCAACCCGAACCTGCGGGCGCAGGTGCAGCGGGTGCTGGTGGATCTGGGCCGCCAGTCGATCGTGCCGCTGGTGACGGCATTGCCCGATCTGGATGCGGCGCGGCAGGAGGCGGTGGTGGATGTGCTCGGGCTGATCCCGTACCGCACGAGCCTGCCGTACCTGGTGGACCTGCACAAGAACACGAGCGTGGACGCGGTGCGTCAGGCGTCGGCCCGGGCGATCACGCGGCTGGGGGGCGATCCCTCGGCGGACGTGGCCGGGCTGTACGGGCTGCTGGCCGATTCGTACTACAACGAGCCGGGCGAGCTGACCAGCTTCCCGGGCGAGGAGTTCCAGCTGCTGTGGGACTTCAATCCCGGCCTGGGGCTCGTGATGGTGCCGCAGCGGACCGAGGTGTTCCACGAGGCGATGGCGATGCGCAACGCGGAGCGGTCGATGGCGATCAACCCGTCGGAGCGCGAGACGCTGGCGCTGTGGATCGCGTCGAACTTCTCGCGTGAGCTGGACTCGCCCGAGGGGTACCAGAACCCGGCGTACCCGTCGGACCTGCGCGGCGCGATGTACTTCGGCGTGGCGGCGGGGTCGGACATCGGCCAGTTGGTGCTGCGTCGTGCGATCGACACGCGGGACACGCCGCTGGCGCGTCTGGCGATCGATTCGATCGCGGAGACGGCCGGGCCGCGTTCCTTGTGGGGCGTTCCGGTGGGTGACCGCTACCCGCTGCTGGAGGCCCTGAGCTATCCGAACCGTCGGGTGCAGTACGAGGCGGCGCTGGCCCTGGGCCGTTCGGGCCCGGACCAGAGCTTCCGCAGCGCCGAGCGGGTGGTGCCGCTGCTGGCCGGGGCGGTCCGTGACGCGAGCGCCCTGACGGCGATCGTGCTGACCGGCAACGACCGCGAGGCGTACGAGAGCGACCGGTCGGTGCTCGAGGGGATGGGCTACCGGGTGCTGCCGCCGTCGGAGTCCGGCCTGGACGGGCTGGACGAGGCCGTGGCGGACGTGCCCGCGGTGGATCTGATCGTGACCCGGCTGGGCTTTGACCAGACCGTGCTGGAGATCGAGACGGCCCGCAACTCGGACAAGATGTCGGTCACGCCCGTGCTGGCGATGATGACCGCGGACGAGGAGGAGGCGCTGCGCCGGCAGTACCGCCGGGACCAGACGGTGGCGGTGCGTCGTGCGCTGAGCCCTGACCAGTTCACCGCCACGGCGGACGAGCTGCTGCGGGTGGCCTCGGGCGGGGTGATCTCGGCCGAGGAGGCCGCGGCCTACTCGGCGCGTGCCCTGGCCGTGCTGCGTGACCTGGCGGTGTCGAACAACAGCGTGCTGGACGTGTCCGAGTCGGCGACGATCCTGATCGGGGTGCTGGCGGACGCGGAAGGCCTGACGATGATCGACGTGGCCGAGGTGCTCGCCCACGTGGATTCCGAGGCGGCCCAGCGTGCGATCTTCGAGCGGGCCCTTGAGATCGGCGGATTCGAGCAGATCGAGCTGCTGGCGATCGCGGCGGACTCGGGCAAGCGGTTCGGCAACTATCTGGACGCGCGGCAGGTGCGGCGTCTGGTGGAGCTGGTCCGCTCGCCGGACGAGGAGCTGGCCACGCAGGCGGTGGCGCTGATGGGCGCCCTGGAGATCGAGAACGAGGCCCTGGTGCCGCTGATCCTGTCCTCGGACGGCGCGGCGGCCCCGGCGGTTTCCAACCGCTGACCCCCCCGCGGGCTTCGAATCTGGTTCGTGTAGAGGGAAGGCTTCGGCCTTCCCTCTTGTTTTCGGGCGCGGGCGGGGCGGCGGGGGCTGGGTCCGAGTTTGCTCGATCGCGGGCTGTTTTGCCCGTCATAACCGGCAAGTTGGGGCCACACGGAATGGCCGGGCGTCGTGACCGGCACCGGTCGGGTGGCTTGATGAACCGATCGGCTGGCGGGGTCGATGCAGTGTTTGTCACGATTGGTCAGCCTTGGGTGCGGTGTGTTGCCGCCCGGGAGCGCGTCGGCGGGAGTGCCCGCTTTGCGTTCGCCGGACCCACGGAGGAGGGGCCCGGCTGGACCGCCGGGGCCTCGGTGGACCCGGACAAGCGTGATGACTCGGAAGTTGCAACCGAAGGAGTGTGAAGCATGCGTGGAGTTCGGAACACTGTGGCGAAGGGGTTCACCCTCGTCGAAATCCTTATCGTGGTCGTGATCCTCGGCATCCTTGCCGCGATCGTCGTCCCCCAGTTCACCAACGCGGCCAACGAGGCACGTGGCGGCAACGTGGCGACCCAGGAGTCGACCATGACCTCGCAGATCGAGCTCTGGGCTGCCCGGAACAACGGCGCGTACCCGGACCTCGGCGGGGCCGTTTCCTGGGATGACATGGTGACCGCCGGCTACTTCAAGGCCGTCCCCACCAACCCCTTTGCGACCGGCGACCTCGCCGCCCGCAGCTCGATCGCCGCGTTCGGCGACGACACCACCACGCTCGCGGACATCGAAGCGGCCGCTGCCGCTGCCGATCCGGCCGCCGGCGCGTGGCTCTACAACATCGAGAACGGCCTCATCAAGGCCGCTCGCGACGGCAACTGATCTCGTGAATACGCCGGCGTGACGCCGGCATTCCAGCGGCCGGCCCGTGAGAACGGGGCGGCCGCTTTCCTGATCGAGGGGAGAGTCCATGATTCGTCGCACGGTGAACACGGTTGGTCGGGCCTTCACGCTGGTGGAGATCCTGATCGTGGTGGTGATCCTGGGTGTCCTCGCCGCGATTGTGGTGCCGCAGTTCGGCAACGCGACGCGGGAGGCCGCGGTCGGCGCGACAGTGACGGAGCTGGAGAAGCTCCGGCGCGCCCTGGACGTGTACATGGCGCGATGGGACAACCAGGTGCCGGACATCACGGCGGGAGACGGCACGTGGGGCCCGCTGGTGGCGAGCACGGGCGAGTACCTCAAGTCGGCGCCGCGGAACCCGTACGTGGGGGGGGACAATGCGGGGGTGATCACGCTGTCGGACACGCCCGACGCGGCGTTCCAGACCAACTACGGGTGGATTTACGATGTGGCGAGCGGCCAGATCTGGGCCGGCGGGTTCGATGCCGATGATCAGCCGCTGCCGAGGCAGTGAGCGAGGAGGATGTGATGTTCCGCGGGGTCGCGAGTCGGGGTTACACGCTGATCGAGGTGCTGGTCACGGTCGCCATCATGGGCATCGCCGGTTCGGTGGTGATCCCGTCGATGAGCGGCGCGGGGATTCTGCGCATCCAGGCGGGCGTGCGGACCGTGGTCTCGGACATCATGTTCGCTCAGATGGATGCGCTGGCGTACCAGGAATCGCGGGGGATCGTCTTCGACGTTGAGAACAACGCCTACACGCTCGTGGCGGTGTTCGGGGCGGAGATCAACCCGGAGACGGACGCGCTGTACGACCCGAGGGGGCCGGGGCAGCGGTACGTCGTTGATCTGGATGACTTCGACTTCGGCGGGGCGGTGCTGGCGGAGATCGACCTGAACGGGGGGGACGTGCTGATCTTCGACGAGATCGGCGGGCCCGTGGCTACCGCCGGGGGGGACGAGTTGAGTTCGGGGGGTTCTGTGCAACTCAGCGGGCCGCAGGGCCGGTTCCGGATCGACATCGCCGCCTTCTCCGGGCGGGTGACGGTCACGCGTCTGGACTGAGCGGGCAGCCCGGAGTGGGAGCGCGACCGCGGGCCCGGCCCGCGGCTTTTCGTTTTTGGTGCTCGGCGCGGTGGTTCGCCGGGCCTTTGGCGGGCATCACGGCGGGGCGACCCGGCGGGGTGGGTGGAGGGGGGGGGAGAAACCGGCGGGGTCGGGTGGAGTCGGGGCCATTGCGGGCCGATAGGTGCGGCATGGAAAGCGCGCGCAGCCGTCGGACCCGCAGGGCCGTGTTTGTGATGGGCACGATGGCGGTGGCCGGCGTGCTCATCTGGTCGAAGCTGCGGCTGGCGACGAACATACCGCGGAGCGCGTACGCGATTCCCGAGGATCGCTCGGTCGAACCGGGCGATTCGGGCGGCGGGACGGTTTCGGGGGACGTGTCGGCGACGGGCGTGGTTCCCGGACGCGCGGACGACTGATTCTCGGGCATGCGGTTCCGGCTGGTGGGGCAAGACTCCCCGCGAACGTCGCGGTCGGCCCAAAGTCGCGCGTCGGCACCGTCGATAGTTTCCACATGTTCAGCCCGGTCTGCCGGGTTTGACGCGGGCGTGACCGTCCGCCGAGGAACGAGAAACACCGGCTGGGCGGCACCAGCAACGGAGTAACGCGATGAGTAGCAACGAGCGCATCCCGGGTATCGGTTCTGATCGTCTTGTCGCGGCCCGCCGGCGCTGGGGTGTGTCCGCGTTGGCGCTGACGCTGCTGGCGGGGACGGGGACCGGGTACGCCCAGGACTCGGGCTTCGGGCTGCTCGACGCGATCGGCGAGCAGATGACCGGGGCCGGTGACGACACCGGTGCGGAGACGGCGACGCCGTCGGGGCCGGTGGACGTGAGCAAGCTCGAGGGCTCGGTGCAGGTCAACGAGTACGACCTGGTCGACCTGCACGTGAACAGCGAGGACCTGGGCGCGGTGCTCCAGCTGCTCTCGATCCAGAGCCAGCGGAACATCATCAGCTCGAACTCGGTGCAGGCGTCGATCACGGCGGACCTGTACGGTGTGACTTTCTACGAGGCGCTCGACGCGATCCTGCACGTCAACGGGTTCGGCTACATCGAGAAGGGCAACTTCATCTACGTGTACACCCGCGAGGAACTGCAGGAGTTCGAGCGGCTGAGCCGGCGTGCGGTGTCGAGGATCATCAACCTGGACTATCTCAACGCGACGGACGCGGCCGAGTTCGTGCAGCACCTGCTGTCGGACACCGGCAAGATCACCGCGAACGGCGCGACGTCGGCGTTCACGCTGAGCGACGGCACCCCGAGCGGTGCGGACAACTACGCCAACACCGCGACGATCGTCATCCGCGACTTCGAGGAGAACGTCGAGGAGATCGTGTCGCTGATCGCCGAGCTGGACACCAAGCCGGTGCAGGTTCTCGTCGAGGCGACGATCCTGCAGACCTCGCTGAACGAGGCGAACGCGTTCGGGATGGACTTTGCGATCATCTCGGACATGAACTTCGGCGACTTCCTGGGTTCGGGCGGGCCGCTCTCGGTGGTCAACGGCCTGATCTCGGGCGTGGGCAAGGACATCAACGGCTCGGACGTGCCCGCGGCCGGGCCCGACGGTGACGGCTTCGGCATGGGCTCGAACGTGGGCAACGTTGGCGGGCCGGCGACCCTGAAGGTCGGCGTGGTTTCGGACGACGTGTCGGTGTTCCTGCGGGTGCTCGACGAGGTCACGGACGTGACCGTGGTGAGCAATCCCAAGCTGCTGACGCTCAACCGCCAGCCGGCCCGCGTGCTGGTGGGGACCCGGGTGGGCTACCTGAACTCGATCACGACGGACACCTCGACCACGCAGAGCGTGGAGTTCCTGGACGTCGGCACGCAGCTGGCGGTGCGGCCGTTCGTCTCGAAGAACGGGCTGATCCGGCTCGAGCTGCGGCCGCAGGTGTCGAGCTTCTCGCTCCGCGAGGTGACGGACAACGCGAGCAACACGGTGACGATTCCGGACGAGGACACGACGGAGATGACGACCAACGTCATGCTCCGGGACGGGCAGACGGCCGTGCTCGGCGGTTTGTTCACGGAGACGACGACCTCGACGCGTCGCCAGGTGCCGCTGTTGGGTGACATCCCGCTGATCGGCCAGGCGTTCCGCGGCAACGACGACCAGACCCGCCGGTCGGAGATCATCTTCTTGATCACGCCCTCGATCGTCAACGACGAGATGCTGGCCGACTCCGGGGCGCTGGGCACGCAGATGGTGGACAACGCCCGCGTGGGCGCCCGCAAGTCGCTGCTGCCGTTCTCCCGTGAGCGACGGGTCGGGCAGTTGCTGATCGAGGCGCGGCGGCTCGCGGACGAGGGCGACACCCAGCGCGCGGTGTTCCTGATCGAGCGGGCGCTGCGGCTGAGCCCGCAGTCCCCGGACGCCCGGGCGATGAAGACCGAGCTGACCAACAAGTCCGATCGGATGCCCAGCCGGGCCCTGATGAACGTGATCCTGCGCCGCGAGCTGCTCGAGGGCGAGAAGAACCTGGTCGAGAACGGCGGGACGCCCGTGGAGTTCCCGGCCGATTCCGGGACCGTCGAAACGGTCGAGCCGGTCTTTGCCGAGGTGCCCACCGGTCCGGTCTCCTCCCTGGAGGAGCCGGCCGAAGCCGGATCGTTCGGAACGGACGGTTCGGGTGCGGGCGACGAGTGGGCGGCCGCGGAGGTTGAGCCCGACGAGTTCGGCGCTGGCGAGTTCGGCGCTGGCGAGTTCGGTGCTGGCGACTTCGATTCCGGCGAGTTCGCGATGGACGACGAGCCGGTGTTCGTGGAGATCGACCCCTCGGAGATGCTGGCGTCGGAGGACAGCCAGGTCGCTGGCGGCACGCCGGACACGCGGTTTGACGCGATGAAGTCCGTGGCAACGGCCGACACGCAGGTCGAGCTGCCCGAGGACTGGGACAGCTGGGCGGTGGATTCCTCCGCCGAGCAGACGGTCTCGCAGTTCGCCGGCGGGGCCGACTTCGGCGGGTTCCTGGTGATCCCGCTGCCCGGCGGCGGCGCGGTGCACGTCGAGTGGCCGATCTCGAACTGGGATTACTCGAAGGTCTACACCGAGGTCCCCGTGGACCCGTTCGGCGGCGGGATGGAGTGATCGGACTTTCGTGCCGATGGTGAACTCGCCCGGACGGGCGGCTGAGAAAGGAAGAAACATGCGCGGTGCATCGATGGTTCTTGTGTGCGGGACGTTGTGCGGGGCGGGCCTGCTCGGTCTGGGCGGCTGCTCGGGGGCGCAGGGCAACTACACCCGCGAGGGGACCTCGATCGCCAAGGAGCGCATGAGCGCGATGAAGAGCGCGACCGAGTGGGAGATGGGACGCCAGGCGTTCCTCTCGGGCGACCTGGACAAGGCGATGCGGAAGGTGGACGCGTCGCTCTCGCTGAACGCCAATGTGGTCAAGAGCCACGTGCTCAAGGGCCGGATCCTGATCGAGCAGGGCGAGCTGGGGCAGGCGCTCAAGAGCCTGCACACGGCCGAGACGCTCGACCCGACGGACCCGGACGCGCACTACTACCTGGGCATCGTGTTCGAGCGGCTGAACCGGCCGCAGGAGGCGGCCGAGCACTTCATGACGGCGTGCGAGCTGGACGCCTACAACCCCGGCTACGCGGTGGCCGCGTCCGAGATGCTCGTGGACATGGACCGCTCGGAAGAGGCCCGTCTGTACCTGACGAACCTGCCGATGTCGGGCGACAACGCCGGCATGCGGCAGATGCTCGGGCACATCGCGCTGATCCAGGGCCACAACGAGGCCGCGGTGAGTTTCTTCTCGCAGGCCCGGCTGCTGGCGCCGGACGACGGTGCGATCCAGGAGGATCTGGTGCGGGCGCAGATGCTCACCGGCCAGTTCGCGGCGGCGGAGCTGAACATCGCTGCGATGCGACAGAACAAGGAGACGGGCGCCCGGCGCGACCTGATGGCGTTGCACGCCGAGGCGTTACTCAACGTCAACCGGCCGGTCGAGGCGCGGGCGCTGTACCAGGAGCTGCTGGCCGATCCGAGCATGGTCTCGGAGGTGGGCGCCTGGGTGGGCCTCGGCAACGCGGCGTACATGATCAACGACGACCGGACGCTGCGTCGCGCCGCGTCGCGGGTGGTCTCTCTGGACCCGACCTCGCACGAGGGGTACGCCCTGTGGGCGTTGTGCCACCGTCGGGACGGGGCGTTCGAGAAGGCGCTGACCAGCGTGGACCAGGCGATCCTGCGGAGCCCCGAGGACGCGTCCTTCCACGCGTTGCGGGCGATGATCCTGGCCGACATGGGGCGTCAGGGCGAGGCCGTCCAGGCGGCCCGCGCCGCGGCCCGGCTGGACCCGGACGACCCGCGGTTCGTGACGCTGCAGAATCAGTTCCGGGCTGGGGCGTACGCGACGGCTCCGGCGGAGTGATCCGGCCGGGCGGCCTCCTCGGGGGTCAGCAGGCGGAGATCGCAGAGCACCGGCTCGACGCGGGTGTTGCCGTTCCAGCGTGAAAGCTTGGGTTCGACGATGACCTCCACGGCGGCGCCTGGGGGTATTTCGTTGGCGTGGGGGGCCCAGTTCCAGGCGACGACGCGGAGGGTCTCGGAGTCCGCGCCGCGGTGGGAGAGGCGGAAGGCGACGTGGTCGCCGCGGGCGCCCAGGGCGTCGGGCTTGCCGATGAGGCGGCCGCGCACGCGGAGGCGCACCCGGGCGTTGCCCGGTCCGAAGGGGCTCAGGCGTTCGAGCTGCTCGACGGCACGGGGGGTCAGCTCCGGGAGTTCGGCGGCGGTGTCGTAGCGCAGTTCGTGGACGAGGTCGCCGGTGCCCAGCAGCGTGTTGGTGTGCTCGGTGAATCGGTCCGTGAAGGCCGCGAGGTTGTCTGCGCTGCAGGCCATGCCGGCGGCCATGTCGTGGCCCCCGAAGCGGTCGAGCAGGTCGGCGCAGGCGGCCAGGCCCGCGTGGAGGTTGAACCCGGGGATGCTCCGCCCGGATCCCTTGCATACGTTGCCGTCCTTCTGGAGCAGGAGGACGGGGCGGGCGTACTTCTCGACCAGGCGTGAACACACGATGCCGACGACGCCGGGGTGCCAGTCGGGGTGGGCGAGCACGATCGCGCGCCGGTCGTCGCCGGTCATGCCGGCGGCCTCGGCCATGGCGCAGGCCTGGTCGACGATGGTACGTTCCACCGCCCGGCGTTCGTCGTTGACGCGGGAGAGCGACTCGGCGATGGTCGTCGCGCGGGCGCCGGTGGCGTCGGTCAGCAGCTCGAGGGCCTCCCGGGCGTGGCCGAGGCGCCCCGCGGCGTTGAGGCGCGGGGCGAGGCGGAAGCCGACGGCCTCGGCGTCGACCTTGTCCGAATCGAGGCGCGACGCGTGGATCAGGGCCCGCAGGCCCTCGTTGCGGGTGCGGGCGACCTGGATGAGCCCGTGGCGGACGATGACGCGGTTTTCGTCGACGAGGGGCACGACGTCGGCGATGGAACCGAGGGCGGCCAGGCCGAGCATCTCGACCAGGACGGCCCGGCACTCGGGCGAGACGCGTTCGCCGCCGGCGTGCATGGTGGCCATGCGCCAGGCGAGCTTGTAGGCCACGCCCGCCCCGCAGAGTTCCCCGAACGGATAGGCCGAGTCCGGGCGGCGGGGGTGGACGACGGCGAAGGCGTCGGGCAGGTCGTCCATCGAGGCGGGCGGGTTGTGGTGGTCGGTGATGATCAGGTCCACGCCGAGGTCGCGGGCCACGCGGGCGGGCTCGATCGCGGTGATGCCGCAGTCGACGCTGACGATGACGCGGGCGCCCTCTTCGGCGAGCTGGGCGATCGCTTCGGCGTTGATGCCGTAGCCTTCGTCGAGGCGGTGGGGGATGTAGGTGTGCAGGTCGGCACCGGGCCGGATGGTGCGCAGGGTGTGGACGAGGATGGCGGCGGCGGTGATGCCGTCGACGTCGTAGTCGCCGTACACGACGATGCGTTCGCCGGAGGTGGCCGCGTCGAGGATGCGTCGGGCGGCCTTGTCGATGTCGGGGATCCCGCCGGGGTCGTGCATGCCCAGCAGCGACGGGTTGAGGTACGCGTCGGCGGCCGCGGGGTCGATGCCGCGGGCCCGCAGGACGCGGTCGACCAGGGCTTGCGTGGGGGCCTGCTCGGCGGCCCCGCCGGCGTGCGGGTCGTGGATCGGGGTCGGGGCCGGGGAGCGGGCCCGCCAGCGTTTGGTGATGCCCCTGATCTGTCCCTGATCGTCCACAGCGCCTCCGTGTGCCGCCCCGGACAGTCATAGACTGCCCCCAGCCATGGTCAAGCTTACCAAAATCTACACGCGGGCCGGCGACGACGGCCGGACGATGCTCGGGTCGGGGGCCCGGGTCTCCAAGGCGGACCTGCGGGTCGAGGCGTACGGGACGGTCGATGAGGCCAACGCGGCGGTGGGGGCCGCGGTGCTGGCCTGCGCCGGGACGTTGGCGGGGGTTGCCGAGGTCCTGCGCGCGGTGCAGCACGACCTGTTCGATGTGGGGGCGGACCTGTGCACGCCGCGGGTCCCGGGCGAGGCCGAGGGGGCCCGCCTGCGGGTTCAGCCCGGCCAGACCCGGCGGCTGGAAGATCTGATCGACGAGCACAACGCGGGGCTGAGCCCGCTGTCGAGCTTCGTGCTGCCGGGCGGTTCGGCGGCGGCCTGCGCCCTGCACACCGCCCGGACGGTCTGCCGGCGGGCCGAGCGGCTTGTGGCGGCCCTTCTGGAGGTCGAGCCGGAGGCCACCAACGCCGAGGCGATGCGGTATCTCAACCGCCTGAGCGACCTTCTGTTCGTGCTGGCCCGGGTGGCCAACGACGGCGGGGCGGGCGACGTGCTCTGGCAGCCGGGCAAGAACAGGACGCAGCCGGGGGATTGACCCCTTCCTCCGTCCGTCGGCATTCGAGCGGCCGGGCTGTGCGGGCGGAGCGGAATCGGGAGCAGGGCGGACGACGCATGGACGAGGAGCGGCCCAACCCGCGGCGGAGGATCTCGGACGGCGTGATGCCGCCGGAGACGCGCGGCTTCGTGGAGACACCCGAGGAGATCCGCAACCAGGCGCTGCGGTTCATCGGGCTGACGGCCCTGATCGAGGGCGTGCTGATCCTGACCCGGTGGGTGCTGCTGCCGGGGCTCGAAGAACTGACCGACCAGCGGCCTTCGATGGCGTTGACGGGGTCGGTGGCGCTCGAGTTCTCGTGGGTGGCGATCTACTGCGTCGCGGCGGCGGTGGTGCTGTTCGTGCGCCCGGGCCCGGCGTGGATCATCCGGACCACGCTGCTGCTGGTGGTCGCGTCGGCCGCGCTGGCGGTGGTCCGGCGGAGCGTGGGCATCGATCCGGGGCCGGGCGGGCACGCGCTGGCGACGATGCTGATCGCCCACACGGCCGGGGCGGCGATGCTCCCGTGGACGCCGCGGCAGGCGCTGGCGGTGGCGGGGACCTGGGCGGTGCTGTCGTCGGTGAGCCTTGTCTGGGTCGAGACGTCGGGCGTGACGGCGGCGGGGGCGGGGGTGTTCGCGACGCTGGCGGTGGCGGTGCCGGGGACGATGATCGCGTTCTTCCGTTCGAGCCGGCTGCACGACCGGTTCGCGGTGCGTTCGCTGGAGGACCGGTACGCGCGGGTGCGCGAGGAGCTGTCGGCGGCGCGGCAGATCCACGAGGGCGCGTTCCCGAGACCCCGGTACTTCGGGCAGGTGCGGTTCGCGTACGAGTACCGCCCGATGAGCCAGATCGGCGGCGATTATCTCTTCGCGACGGCGGACGACGCGGGCGATCCGGACTCGGCGGTGAGCCTGGTGCTGCTGGACGTGACCGGGCACGGGATCCCGGCGGCGCTGACCGTGAATCGGCTGCAGGGCGAGCTGGCGCGCCTGGTGGCCGAGCACCCCGGTCTGGGCGCCGGCGGGCTGCTCGAGCAGCTGAATCGGTACGTGTACCTGACGCTCGCGGAGCAGTCGGTGTTCGTCACGGCGGTGGCGATGCGGGCGGATCCCGGGGCGGGGACGGTGGAGATCGCCAACGCGGGCCACCCCCCGGTGCTGGTGCGTCGGCCGACGGGCGCGATGGAGTCGGTCGGTGCGACGGCCACGGTGCTCGGGGCCCAGGAGCCGGACGAGTACCGGGCCCGTCCGGTCTCGATGCCGTTCGGGGCCGGCGACTCGGTCATCGCGTTCACGGACGGGGTGACGGAGGCGCGGGGCTCGGACGGGCGGATGTTCGGCGTGGAGGGCGTGCGGGCGGCGATCGACGCCGGGCGGCCCGATCCGGCGCGGCGCTGGCCCGAGATCATCGCCCGATCCGTCGAAAAACACAGCCCCTTGTCCCCAACAGACGATACGCTGATCGTGGAACTGTTCTGCGTCAACGCGGGAGCGACACGGTGACGGCATCGGGCGGCTACGAGACCACGGAGTTCAAGCGGTCGTTCTCGCAGGAGACCGACTCGCTGCTGCGTCGTCGCCTGGCGTGGTTCGTGTCGATCTGGGGTGGGCTGGGGATCCTGGCCTATCTGCTGGTGCTCGTGTTCGCGATCTTCAACCGCGGCGACCTGGTGCTCCGGCTGCTCTTCGGGACCGCGGGCGGCTGGAAACAGGCGTTCCCGCCGCTGGGGATCACGCTGTGGCTGGGCGCGTACGGGCTGGCGTTGTTCATGGTGCTCTCGCGCCGCAGCCTGCCGATGCAGCGCGTCGTGCGTCTGTCGCTGCTGCTGATCGTGTTCGACGGCGTGTTCTCGATCAGCCAGCGGATCGGGGGCGTGCCCGGGTACAACCTGGCGTTCTTCTGGCTGGCCCACCTGATCGCGTGCGCGGTGTTCCCGTGGTCGGTGCGGCAGGCGCTGATCCCGATGGCGGTGGTGCTGCCGCTGAGCCTGCTGAGCGCGCTGACGGTCGAGGGGGGCGAGCCGATCGGGGCGGTGCTGGGCACGGTGTGGGTGGCTGCGACGATGACGCCGGGCGTGATCCTGTGCGGGGTTCGGCACGGGCAGCGGGTGCAGAAGTTCAACAACAAGTTCCTCAGCCAGCGGTACGGCATGCTCCGCCAGGAACTGGCGTACGCGCGCCAGTTGCACGAGGCGCTGTTCCCGCAGCCGAAGTCGGACGGGTCGGTGCGGTTCTCGTACCGGTACGAGCCGATGCGCCAGATCGGCGGGGACTATCTCTACGCGCACACGAGCAACCTGCCGGGCGTTGGCGAGGTGGTCTCCGTGGTGCTGCTGGACGTGACCGGGCACGGGATCCCGGCCGCGCTGACCGTCAACCGCCTGCACGGGGAGATCGACCTGCGGTTCGCCGAGCAGCCGGACATCGGCCCCGGGGAGCTGCTGCGGATCCTGAACCGGTACGTCGCGCTGACGCTGGCCAAGCACTCGATCTTCGCGACCGCGGTGTGCTTCCGGATCGACGCGGCATCGGGCAAACTCTCGTACGCATCGGGCGGGCACCCGCCGGCGTTCATCCGCGGAGTGGACGGGACGCTGCGGGACCTGGACCCGACAAGCTTCGTGCTCGGCGCGTGCGCCGATCGGGACTTTGACCCGGGCGAGCGGCAGGTGGATTTCTTCGAGGGCGACAGCCTGATCGCCTACACGGACGGGGCGATCGAGTCGCGATCGATGGAAGGGAAGATGCTCAAGATCGACGGTCTGCGCCGGATCCTGGCCTCCCCCGCGGTCGCGGGCGCGGGGGGTGCGGCGGGGATCGGGCACGGGACGTGGGCCGAGCGGGTGCTCAGCGAGGTGACCCGCCATCGGGGCGGGATGCCGCCCGAGGACGACACGCTGGCGATCGAGATCTACCGGGCCATCCGGGCGCGTCCGGGCCGGCCGGGCGACACGGAGCGGGCCCGGGCCGCGGTGGCGGACGCGGACGGGGTTGGCGTGAGCGATTGAGGGGGGCCGCCGGTCCGCGGGACCGGCGTGGGCGCGGGGGGGCGGGGGGGCGTGGGGGGCGGGACGGGGTCAGTCCTTGACGCCCTGCACGAGCCCGGGGGTGGTGTACTTGGCCAGGCAGGTGTCGAGGTCCACGTTGTTGATGTTGGCCAGGGTGGCCAGCCAGGCGAGGACGTCGGCGAACTCTTCCTCGAGGTTGGCCCGCTCCTCGGGGGTGGGGGGTCGCTTGGGGCGATTGTTGGCGGCCAGGGCGGTGGCCAGTTCGCCGAACTCTTCGGCGAGGTAGAGAAAGGTGCCGGCCGTGCCGCGTGCGGAGTCGGTGGCGAAGTAGCGGTCTCGGATCAGGTCCTGGAGGCCGCGGATGGTCATGGGGTTTTCTTCGGGGGCGGTGGGTGTCTGGTCCGGCATGAGGGATTCTATGCTGGGACGCGGGCGGGCCCGGCGGCCGGATCGGGCGGCCGGATCGGGTCCGGAGCGGGTCCGGACCGGGTCGGTGAGGCGGGCGGGGCGGGCTCGGCGGCGGAAACCCGTGGGGGCGGGACGCTTGCCCTCGCCCGGCTGGGGGCTAGGATTCCAGCCCGGCAGAAGAAACCGGACCGATCGCCGTGGTGGCGAAGACCGAGGACACGACCAACATGCCCACGATCAACCAGCTCATCCGCAATCCGCGTCGCTCGCCCGTGACCAAGTCGAAGGTCCGCGACCTCGACGCGTGCCCCCAGCGCCGCGGTGTGTGCCTCTCGGTCAAGACGACCACCCCCAAGAAGCCCAACTCCGCGCTGCGGAAGATCGCCCGTGTGCGTCTTTCCAACGGCAAGGAAGTCACGGCCTACATCGGCGGCGAGGGCCACAACCTGCAGGAGCACTCGATCGTGCTCGTGCGTGGCGGTCGCGTGCGTGACCTTCCCGGTGTGCGGTACCACATCGTCCGCGGCAGCCTGGACTCGCTCGGAGTCGACGGTCGCAAGCAGGGCCGGTCCAAGTACGGCGCCAAGCGCAGCAAGAAGTGATCAGTGTTCAACGCGGGGAGTGTCCCCGCGTTGTTTTTTCGTCAGACCATCAAGGCAAGTAATCGGCCATCGCGCCGGTGAACAAAGCCGGGCCCGGGTCACTCCGGGACGGCAGATGAGCCAGGAGAACAATCGAACATGGCAGGCCGCATCACCGCTTCGGAGTCCCAGCTCCGCCCCGATCCGCGTTTCAACGACAAGGTCCTCTCAAAGTTCATCAACTGCGTGATGCACGACGGCAAGAAGTCCGTCGCGCAGCGTGTGGTGTACAACGCGATGAACGAGATCGAGGAGCGGATGAAGAAGCACGGCGCGGAAGAGGGCGGGCCCAAGACCTCGCTGGACGTGTTCCACCGGGCGATCTCCAATGTGAAGCCTTACGTCGAGGTGCGTTCGAAGCGCATCGGCGGTGCGAACTACCAGGTGCCGCTGCCCGTCAAGAGCAACCGCCAGCAGTCGCTGGCGTTCCGCTGGATCATCCAGGCCGCCCGCTCCGAGAAGGGCCGCCCCATGCACCACAAGCTGGCGGACGAGTTCTGGCTGGCCGCTCGCGGCGAGGGCAAGGCGATGATGACCCGCGACCAGGTCCACCGCATGGCCGAGGCCAACAAGGCGTTCGCCCACTTCGCGAAGTGAGCTTGCCGGTCTGATCCGAAGCATCAGCACACGGGACGCCTTCGGGCGTCCCGTTTTTTATGCGCCGTCGTCGGATGCGTTGAGCCGGTGAAGGGTGCAGTCCCACTCCTGGGCCATCACGCCCCATCCGAGGCGGTCGGTGGGGCCGTGACCTTCGACGTAGTAGTCCTCGCGCTGGTGGACTTCCTTGTGGAGGCCCAGTTTGGTCGGGACACGCCGAGAGGCCTCGTTGGCGGCCGAGCAGTAGATCCGGACACGGCGGAGCCCAAGGCCCCCGTCGGACTGATCGGAGAGCGCCCAGGAGAGCACGCGGGCGCATGCCTCGGTGGCGTAGCCCAGGCCCTGGCGGTCGGAACGGATCCAGTAACCGATCTCACAGGACGCCGTGTTGGCTCGGATGTCGCTGACTCCGGTGCCGCCGAGGAGTTCACCGCTTTCCGAGTCGAAGATGCCGACGAAGAACATGCTCAACGCGTGGCCGGCGGTCATGGCGAGTTGCTGCTCGGCGATGAACTTGGCGGTCCCCGCGAGATGCTCGTGCTGGGATCGTGCCCAGGGAAGCCAAGGCAGCAGGCGGTCGCGGCTGGCCACCACGACGTGATTCAAACTCTGGGCCTCGTCGAGTCGGAAGGCGCGGATAGACAGTCTCCGGGTTGTGAGCTCGCAGCGAACGGGGTTGGGAGCGGTCCAGCCGAGTCCGGGCGAGGGGAAGGCGAGTTCGCTGGCGCAGTGGGTCATGGGCTCAGAATACCGGCTAGGGTTGCTCGTGGAACCAGGTATCCAGCCCGATTTGAGCAAGTACGCCCGGCAGACGGTCCTTCCGGGGGTGGGAGCGAGCGGTCAGCGCCGGCTGCTGGGCGGGCACGCCGCGATCGTGGGATGCGGGACGCTGGGGTGCGTCATCGCCGACCAGCTGTGCCGGGCGGGGGTGGGGCGGCTGACGATCGTGGACCGGGACCTGGTCGAGCCGGGAAACCTGCAGCGGCAGGTGCTCTTCGATCTGGAGGACGCCCGGGCCCGGCTGCCCAAGGCCGAGGCGGCCCGGGACCGACTGGCCGAGATCAACTCCGACGTGCGCACCCACGCGGAGGTCGCCGATCTGCGACCCTCGAACGCCGAGCGGCTGATCGTGGGGGGCGCTCACGGCACGCCCGATGTCGTGCTGGACGGCACGGACAACTTCGAGACGCGGTTTCTGATCAACGACCTGTGCGTCAAGCACGGCGTGCCGTACGTGTACGCGGGGGTGGTGGGGACGCGGGCGATGCGGGCGGTGTTCCGCGGGGCTGGGGCTGGGGCTGGGGACGGGCCGTGTCTGCGGTGCGTGTTCGACCGCCCGCCCGCGCCGGGGTCGCAGCCGACCTGCGAGACGGCGGGTGTGCTGGGGCCGGCGGCGGCGATGATCGGGGCGATGCAGGCGGCCGAGGCGATCAAGCTGCTGGTGGGCGCGGAGGACGTCGTCGCGCGGGATCTGGCGGAGATCGACGCCTGGGATGGGCTGCTGCGGCGGGTGGATCTTTCGAAGTCGAAGGATCCCGATTGCGTGTGCTGCGCCCGGCGGCGGTTCGAGTTCCTGGAGGGGCCCGACCCGGAGGCGGCGGCGTTGTGCGGGCGGAATGCGGTGCAGGTGATGCCGTCGAAGGGGGGCGAGGCCGGGCGGCTGGATCTTGACGCGTTGATGGGTGCGCTGCGGGGGGTCGGCGAGGTTTCTCGCACGGCGTTCATGGTCCGGGCGGGGCTGGCCGAGCATCCGGGCGTGACATTGTCGGTCTTCCGGGACGGACGGGCGGTGATCGAGGGTGTGGAGGATCCGGCGCGGGCCCGGGCGATCTACGCTCGGTATATCGGGGCGTGAACGGACCGCAGGATCCGCATGCCCGAGAGGAGCACACGATGGGACAGATGGGCGAACTGCTGACGATCACGACCGGACGGACGATGGGTCTGGCCAAGGGCCTGCTCAACGGCGTTGACGCGAAGGACTTCTCCAAGCAGCCGACAAACGGAGGGAAGATCGTGGACACGAACCACCCGGCGTTCGTGTACGGGCACCTGGCGTTGTACCCGGCGCGGGTGATGGGCATGATGGGGCTGGACGGCTCCGCGATCGCCTGCCCGGCGCGGTACGAGGAACTCTTTGCCGCGGGTGTGGCGTGCGTGAACGATCCCGACGGCTCGAAGCACCCTCCCATGGCCGACGTCGTGTCGCGGTTCGAGACGAACTACGCCCGGCTCATCGAAGCGGTGAAGGGCGCGGACGACGCGGTGCTGGCCGGGCCGATCCAGGGCAACGACCGCTACCGTGACGCGTTCGGCACGGTGGGGGGCGCGGCCGGTTTCATGATGCACGACCACCTGATGTTCCACCTGGGCCAGGTGTCGGCGTGGCGTCGGATGATGGGGCTGGGGTCGGCGATGTGAGGTCGGGCTAGACGGACACGTCGTCGGCGCGGACGAACGGGTTGCTGAGTTTCTCGTGCCCGACCGTGGTGGTCGGGCCGTGACCCGGGAGCACGACGGTGCTCTCGGGCAGGGTGTAAATCTGTTCGCGGATCGACTTGGCCAGGGTCGCGAAGTCCGAGCCGGGAAAGTCGTGGCGGCCGATGGAGCCGGCGAACAGGGTGTCGCCGACGATGGCGGTGCCGCTGGGGGCGTGGTAGAGGGTGATGCCGCCGGGGGAGTGTCCCGGGGTGTGGCGGACCTGCCAGGGCTGGCCCAGGAGGGTCAGGGTCTCGGCGTGCTTGAGGAGGCGGTCCGGGGTGGGGGCGGTGACCTCGACGCCGTAGCCGGCGGAGAGGTTGAGCATGGGGTCGGTGAGCCAGTCCTTCTCGGCCTCGTGGATCCAGATGGGGGTGTTGGGGAAGCGGCGGCGGAACTCGAAGAGGCCGGCGATGTGGTCGAGGTGGGCGTGGGTGAGGACGACGGCCTCGGGCTCGAGGCCGAGGGATTCGATGGCGTCGATCATGCGGCCGGGCTCGATCCCGCAGTCGACGACCCAGCAGGGATCGCCGGGTTCGGGGTCCGGGGCGGACACGACGTAGCAGTTGGTCTCGAACGGGCCGAGGGGGAAGGCGCGGATTTCAGGGCGTTGGTCGGGTTTGTCTGGAACTTGGGTCATGGTTCATGGTAATCTCAAGGGTCGGACCACGCGTCCGGGCGGTGCCCGGAGCGGTCGGCGGCAGGGAGGCTGGCATGACGACGGATGCGCAGGCGGGCACGGTGCTGATCCGCAACATCGACGAGACGGCGCGGACCCCGGTGAAGATGGACGGGGTCCAAGGGGCGACGATGGCGGTGATGGTCGGGCGTGCGGACGGGGCGCCGCACTTTGCGATGCGCCAGTTCGCGGTCGAGCCGGGGGGGCACACGCCGCGGCACAGGCACGACTACGAGCACGAGGTCTACGTGGTGTCGGGCACGGGCACCGTGTTCCTGGGGGGTAGGGAGAACCCGGTGCGGGGCGGGGATGTGATCTATGTGCCCGCGAACGAGGAGCACCAGTTCCGGTCGACGCAAGACCAGGCGGGTCCGCTGCGTTTCCTGTGCATGGTGCCGGTGGAGCAGAACTGCGGCGGGCCGGTGCCGGGCAGCTGATGCGTTTGGCCGGCGCGGGCACGACGTTTGCGCGGTCGGGAGATCGGGTCGGGCGGGGCGAAGGAGTTTGATCATGGACGAGCACGGCGGGGTTCCTTCGGCCTGGATCGCGGCGATCTACGGGTCGCTCGGGGTGCTGTGCGGCGTCGCCGCGGTGCGCGGCGTGGTGTCGGACCAGGGTGACTGGGTGCTCGTCGGCCTGCTGGGGCTGGTGATCGTGCTGAGCACGCTGCCGATCGCGCTGAAGCGTGGGGGGGGGCCGGCCGGTCCGGGGCGCAGCAACGCGGAGATCCAGGAGATGCGCACGCAGCTGCGGGCGCTGGCCAAGGGCATCTCCGACCTGCAGGAGACGCTGGTGCTCTCCGACGACGCACGCCGGGTGCTCAACCGCAAGCGGGAGCGCTCGCTGCTGTGCAGGGCGATCGAGGAGGACATCCAGATCGAGGACTGGGACGCGGCGATGGTGCTGATCCGCGAGCTGGCCGAGCGTTTCGGCTACCGCGTGGAGGCCGAGGAGTTCCGCCAGAAGGTGGAGACGGCGCGGTTCACCACGATGGACCGGCGCGTGACCGAGGCGGTGCGCGGGCTGGAGACCCTGATCGCGCAGGGCGAGTGGGACGCGGCGCTCAAGGAGGCGTCGCGGATCGCGCGGGTGTTCCCGGATTCACCCAAGACCGAGGGGCTGCGCCACCGGGTGATCGCGTCGCAGGAGCGGTTCAAGGTCGACCTGGAGCGGCGGTTCCTGCGGGCGGCCGAGGCGGGGTCGATCGACGAGGCCATGGACCTGCTCAAGCAGCTCGACCAGTACCTGTCCGAGGACGAGGGCGAGCAGTTCCGCGAGGTGGCCCGCGGCGTGATCGGCAAGGCGCGGGAGAACCTGGGCGTGCAGTTCAAGCTGGCGATCCAGGACCGGGCGTGGGACCGCGCGTCGGAGATCGGCGAGCGGATCATCGACGAGTTCCCGAACACGCGGATGGCCGAGGAGGTGCGCGAGATGATCGACACGATCCGCGAGCGGGCGGGTGCGATCCGTCGGTGAGGCTGCAGCGGAGGCCATAGCGGGGACGGATCCGTTGGCTCAGGCGGCGGGTGTCGCGTCGGCGGACGGGGGCGTCTCGCCGGGCTGCTCGGGCTTGCGCCAGGAGTAGATGACAAGCAGGCCGATGCCCACGAGCAGGAACGCGTCGGCGACGTTGGAGACGTAGGGCCAGAGCTCGTCGGAGCCGCCGGGCCAGGTGATGCCGAAGGGCAGCTTGACGCCGGGCAGCGGGTGGATGAAGTCGCGGACGCAGGCGAAGCGGACGCGGTCGTACAGGTTGCCAAGCCCGCCGGAGACCACCAGCGCGAACGCGAGGTGCGCCCATCGGTCCCGGGCGGCGGTCTTCCTGGCGAAGAGCCATGTGGCCAGCGAGACGGCGAAGAGGGTGAAGGCGACGAAGAACCAGCGCTTGCCCGCGCCGATGCCGAAGACGGCGCCGGGGTTGAGCACGAGGGTGAAGTCGAGCAGGCCCGGGACGACCTTGACGGGATCGTGGGGCGGGATGAGCCGGCCGAGGTTTTGGGCAGAGAGCACGTCCTCCCGGCGGATCACGACGGGGGCCTCGGCGATGCCGCGGAACGCGGCGGCCTTGGACCACAGGTCGGCGATGAGGCCGACGACGGTGGCGGTGACGAACAGGGCCCACGCCGACGCGCTGCGCCCGGCGGGTTGCTTCACGACGACGGTCCCCAGTTGCGCTCGAGCTGGCGTGCGGCCTCGATGGTGTAGCGGGCCCAGGGGAGTTCCTCGAGGCGCTCCTCGGGGATCGGCAGGTTCGTCAGTTCGCAGAGGCCGTAGGTGCCCTGCTCGATGCGACCCAGCGCGTCGTCGATCTCCTTGATGCGCTTGCGGTCCTGGGCGGCCAGGTTCAGGCTGAGCGTCTGGTCGTAGTTCTCCGACCCCTGCTCGGCGATGTGCTGGGGGTTGTTAGAGAGCCCGCCGGACTCGGACCGCAGCGCCTCGTTCTCCATGCTCTCGACGTCGCCGAGCAGCTCGGCACGCTTGGAGAGCAGCAGCTGGCGGAACTTCTCGAGCTTGGCCTTGGTCAGCGGCGACTTGGTGCGGCGCGACTTCGGCGAATCGAGCGTGGACTCGGGCTTGGGGGCCGAGGGGCCGGAGGGGATCAGCGGCTTGGTGATCTTTGAGCCGGGACCGAGCAGCATGGGGCGCACGGGCGGGATGTGCTTACTCACGGCTTTGCCTCTTGAGGACGGCTTCTTGGCCGGCTGCACGATGGTAATGCCCTTGCGACCCGACTTCTTGTCGTCGGCGGTCTCCGTCTTCTTTTCGCCCGCCTTGCCCTTGGGCGCGGCCGGCTTCTTCGCGGTCGGCTTGTCGGCGGCCTTCGACGATTTCTTGGTTGTCTTTTTCGTCGCGGCGTCCGCGCCCTCGGGCGTGGCCTCAGCTGCGGACTTGGCGGGCTTGGACGTCGCCTTGCTGGCGGTCTTCTTGCTTGTTTTCTTGGAGGCGGTTTTGGCCGCGGACTTCTTCGCGACCGGTTTCTTCTTGGCGGTTTTCTTCTCGGCGGGGGTGGCTTGGGTCGTGTTGCTCATCGCCTCGGTTTTCTTGGCTGCGGACTTTTTCGAGGCGGATTTCTTGCTCGCCGTGGACTTGCGGGGGGCGGGCTTGGCGGCTTCCTGCGCCTTGGAGGCGGTGGACTTGCGCGCGGCCTTCTTGACCACCTTGCGGGCGGTCTTTTTGGCCGTTTTCTTCGCGGCCTTCTTGGCGGTCTTCTTCGCGGCGGGTTTCTTGGCCAAGTTTGGTCACCCATCTCCGGGATCGCGCCCGCTCCGGCGCGGAGGGGCGTCTTCCGGCAAGTTGGGGCGAAGGGTAGTCGCGGCGGCGTGACGGGTCAATGTCCCGACCAAACAGGCATCGAACGGCTTGGGTTTTCTCCCGGGCGGTTGTTCGCAGGGGCGGCCGGTCGCGGGGGGAGGGGGGCGTCAGGCGGTGGCCTGCGTCTCGGGGACCTCGTCGAAGGATCCCAGCTTGCGGAAGCGCGCGTAGCGGGCGTCCATCAGGGCCTTGGGCTCCATCGGATCGAGTTCGGCGAGCTGGGCGCCGATCCACTGCTCGAGCATGCGGGCCGCGGCGTCGGGATCGCGGTGGGCCCCGCCGAGCGGCTCGTCGACGACCGAGTCGATGATGCCCAGGGCGAGGTTGTCGCGGGCGGTGAGCTTGAGGGCGTCCGCGGCGGCGGTGTTGGTCTGCTCGTTGGCCTGCTTCCAGAGGATCGCCGCGCAGCCTTCGGGGGAGATGACCGAGTACCACGAGTTGCGGAGCATGCCGACGCGGTCGGCCACCGCGATGCCCAGGGCCCCGCCGGAGCCGCCCTCGCCGATGATGACCGAGACGATCGGGACGGGCAGGCGGCTCATCTCGCGCATGTTGACGGCGATGGCCTCGGCCTGGCCGCGTTCCTCGGCGCCCAGGCCCGGGTAGGCGCCCGGGGTGTCGACGAGGGTGACGATGGGCACGCCGAACTTGGCGGCCAGCTCCATCTTCGCCAGGGCCTTGCGGTAGCCCTCCGGGTGGGCGCAGCCGAAGTGGCAGGACAGCTTTTCCTGGGTGGTACGGCCCTTCTGGTGGCCGACGATCAGGACCTTGCGCCCGGCGACGCGTCCGAAGCCCGTGACGATGGCGGGGTCGTCGCCGTAGCGTCGGTCGCCGTGGAGTTCGCAGAAATCGCGGCACATGCGGGCGACGTAGTCGCGGGTCTGGGGGCGGTCGGGGTGGCGGGCGACGCGGACGGTGTTCCACGGGGACAGGTTGGTGTACAGCTTCGTGAGCAGCTCCTGGCGCTGCTTCCTGAGCGACTCGGCCTCGGCGTTGGGCGGGGGGGTGGCGCCGGCGGGCGGGTTCTCCGCGCTGAGGCCGCCGAGGGCGGGGACTTCCGCCGGGCGGCCGGCCTTCTCGGCCTTGGCGATGCGTTCGTCGAGTTCGGCGAGCGGCTTCTCGAAGTCGAGCTGGTAGAAGGTGGCCATCCGGGTCTCCTCGTTGGGGGGAATGGTACGCGCGGGCCCGGGTGGTGTCGGGGCCTTAGGCTTCGGGCATGACCACGCAGCAGCAGACGGGGCCCTGGTTGTTCATCGGGGCCGGGAACATGGGCGGCGCGATCGCGGCGGGCGCGCTCTCGGGCGGGGCGGTGTCGACGGCGCAGATGGCGGCCCTGAAGCCGTCGGACGGGGCGGAGGCCTCGTTCGGGCACGTGTTCGACGCGGTCGGGGACGCCGCGGCGTGGCTGGACGCCGAGCCGGACGCGGGCGTGGTGCTGGGGTTCAAGCCGCAGATGTTCAAGGACATCGCCGCGGAATGGCGTCCGGTGTTCGACGCGGGGCCTTCGCGCCTGGTGGTGTCGATCCTGGCGGGCACGACGGCGGCGACGGTGGCCTCGGGTCTGGGTGAGCACGCCCGCGTGGTGCGGGTGATGCCGAACACGCCGATCCGGCTGGGCATGGGGATGAGCGCGGTCTCGGCGGGCCCGCGGGCGGGCGAGCCGGACCTGGTGCGGGCCGAGCGGCTGTTCGGGGCGAGCGGGAAGACGATCCGCATCAACGAGGGCCTGATGGACGCGTTCACGGGGCTGGCCGGCTCGGGCCCGGCGTACGTGTTCTACCTGGCCGAGGGGATGCTCGAGGCGGCCGAGCAGCTCGGGTTCGATCGCGAGCAGGCGCTGCTGATCGTGCGGCAGACGGTGGCGGGTTCGGGTGCGTTGCTAGCGGACTCGCCGGAGACGCCGCGGGCGCTGCGGACGCGGGTGACGAGCAAGGGCGGGACGACGGCGGCGGGGACGGGCGTGCTCGACGACGCGGGCGTCCGCGACGCGGTGGTGCGCGCGGTGCACGCGGCGCGGCACCGCGGTGCGGAGCTGGCGAAGGAGTGAGCGGGGGCACCGGGGCTTAGAAATCCCGGCGGCTGAAGATCAGGATCGACAGCAGGATGCAGACCGCCTCGAAGACCAGCGAGGTGCCCAGGATCCATCCCAGCGAGCGGGACCGCAGGACGTCCTGCACGCGCTTCTGGACGCGGGGGTCTTCCATGGCCGGGCCGCGGGGCGGCTCGTCGGTGTCGGGGATGTCCACGCCGGTGGACTCGCCGATGAGCTGATTGATCTCCTGCTGGGAGATCAGGTTGCGCTCGAGCAGGCCGACGGTTTCCTGGGTTTTTGGCAGGATGAACTTGAGGTAGCCGACGCGCTTGGACCACATGGCCCAGGTGTCGGCCGCCTGCTCGGCCTCGGCCAGGCGGGTGCGGCTGGCGGCCAGGGCCGGGTTGGCGGCGGCGCGGCGCTCGTCGGGGTCGGTCAGCGGCTGGCCCTCGGGGTCCGTGGGCGGGTCGCCGGCGGCGTCGAGCTGGGCGAGGCGGCGGTCGGCAAAAACGATCTGGTTCTCGATGTTCTTGTGCTGGTCCTCGAGGCGGACGACGGTGCCCTCGCGCTGGGCCAGGACGACGGTGTCGGTGGTGTTGACGATCCAGACCAGGAACCAGAACAGGATGGTCAGGAGCAGGGCCGCGATGGTCGAGCGGGTGATCATGCCCAGCAGGGCGCAGACGCCGAAGATGTAGCTGAAGAACAGCACCACGATGGGCACGGCCAGGAAGATGCTCGGCTGGACGGCCCCGCCGCGGATCCAGATGACCAGGAAGCAGCCGATGCTGAAGACGGCCACCTGGAAGGTGACGAACAGCAGGCCGGCGATGTACTTGGTCAGGAAGAGGCGCCAGCGGGCGATGGGCTTGGAGAGCATGGTCTCGATGACGCCGCCGGAGATCAGATCCGGGAACATGCCGGCGGTGGAGATCAGGGCGAGGATGGCGGCGATCCAGCTGAGCCAGAAGGGGATGCCCCAGGTGGTGAACTGGAGCTTGTAGAAGAGCTCCTTGGAGATCAGGCCGGTGTTGAAGAACTCGTTGTCGAAGGTCCAGTGCAGGAACGACGGGCCACGGCTGTTGATGCCCAGCCCGGCGAAGATCGCCACGGCGAGCAGGTTCAGGGCCATGGTGATCCAGAACAGCTTGCGGGCGTTGAGCTCGCGGTAGGCGTCGACGAAGAGGGCGGCGGTCTGGGTGAGGATCACGGGCGGGCCCCCTTGCGCTTGTTCTGGGCCGCGCCGGGGCGGCCGTGGGACTCGTCGGCCTCGACGGTCTCCATGAAGAGGTCCTCGAGCGTGGGGCGGACGGGGGTGACGGCCGCCAGGACGACGCCGCGCCGGCGGAGGGCGTCGATGGTCGGCTGGATGTGGCCGGGGTCGCTGGTCTGGATGGTCACGCGGGTGGCGTCGATGGTGACCTCAAGCCCGTCGGTGGCCGCACGGATGACGCTGTGGTGCTCCTCGGTGAACACCTCGGCGCCGGTGATGGCGTAGCCGCGCTTGCCCTCGGTCAGCTCGCCGATGGTGCCCTGCCGGAGCACCTTGCCCTGGACCATGATGGCCACGCGGTCGCAGACCATCTCGATCTCGCTGAGCAGGTGGGAGTTCAGGAACACGGCCCGGCCCTCGTCCTTGAGGTGCGCGAGAATCTGGCGGATCTCGCGCCGGCCCACGGGGTCGACGCCGTCGGTGGGCTCGTCGAGGAGGACCAGGTCGGGGTTGTTCATGAGGGACTGGGCGATGCCGATGCGCTGGCGCATGCCCTTGGAGTAGCCGCCGATCTTCTTCTCGCTCCAGTCGCTCATGCCGACGAGTTCGAGCAGCTCGGCGGAGCGGCGGTTGCGCTCGCGGCGCTGCACGCCGGACATGGCGGCGAAGAACTCGAGCACCTGGCGGCCCTTGAGGTAGGGCGGGAAGCGGTGGTGCTCGGGCAGGTAGCCGATGCGGGCGAGGGTGGCACGGTCACCGACGGGCTTGCCCAGGACGGTTCCCTTGCATTTGGTCGGGCTGATGACGGTCATCAGGATCTTGACGAGGGTGGACTTGCCGGCCCCGTTGGGGCCGAGCAGGCCGAAGACCTCGCCGGGGTGGACGGTCAGGTCCACGCCGCGGAGGGCGTGGACGCGGCCTTTGTAGATCTTCTCAACGCCGGTCAGGTGGATCGCGGTCATCGTTTCCTCGCCACGACATGGAAGACGTGCCAGTGCTTGTGTGCGTCGCCGGCCTGTTTGCTGGGCCGGTCCTCTTCCTCGAAGTGTTCGAGGATGTATTGGTCGAACAGGGCGATGGTTTCGGCCCGCGTCAGGTGGGTGCGGTCTTCGAGGATCGCCCAGTCGTCGCGATCGCCGAAGAACTGGCCGCTGAAACGCCCTCCCGCGGTCAGCGCGGCGTCGATCTTCGCCCACAGGACCGGGAAGGCGTGGGGCGGGCAGAAGGGCAGCGAGAAGCTGGCGTTGACGAGGGTGGCCGCGGGGACACAAACTGCCTCGAACTCGCTGAGATGGACGCTGAGGCGGCCCTGAGCGATGGCCTGAGCGCAGACCGGGCGTTCGCAAAGACGGCGCAGGCCCTCGGCGTTGGCGTCGGTGGCCCAGAGGCGCCAGCCGCGTTCGAGCACGGCCACAGCGTCCTGGCCCGAGCCGCAGCCGAGATCGACGGCCAACGGGGCATCGGACGGGTCGATGGGGCCGAAACGGTCGAGGGCGTTGAGCAGCGAGCCCCGCGGGGGCTTGCCCTCCATGCGATCGAAATAGGCGGCCCAGTCGCGACGCTCGGCGGCCTCGTGGGCTGGGAGCGGTCCGGGTGCTCCGGTCGGGTTTGGCTTGGTGGGTCCGGTCATGTCCTCACACACGATATCCTGATCACAGAATGTACCCTGATCTTCCCTCGTTCGTCGCCGCCCTGGAATCCGCCGGAGAGCTCGTGCGCGTACCGGAGGCGGTCTCGCCGGTGCTGGAGATCGCCAAGCGGGCGGATCTGGCGAGCAAATCGCGAGCCCCGCACCCCGGCAGCAACGCTTCACAAAGAAATGACCCTGAGTTTTACGGCTACGGCGGGCCGGCGTTGCTGTTCGAGAACGTGCCGGGGTCGGACTTTCCGGTGCTGATCAATGCGTACGGGTCGTACCGGCGGATGGAGATGGCGTTCGGGGGAAGGGCGTTCGACGACATCGGGGCGACGATCGGGGAGTTGGTCAAGCCGGAGCCGCCGCGGTCGCTGGGGGAGGCGATCGCAAAGGGGAAGCAGTTCCTGCCGCTCTTGAAGATCGGGCCGAAGCGGATCAAGGGGTCGGGCGCGTGCCAGCAGATCGTCAAGACCGGCGACGCGGTGGACCTGACCCGCCTGGGGATGCTGCGGTGCTGGGAGCACGACGGGGACTTCGAAGCGGTGGGGTATCCGGCGGGGATCAATGATTCTGTGCCGGGGCTGGGGCATCCGGGTATCGACGCCGACCGCTGGGAAGCGGAGTTCCGCGGCCGGTACATCACGCTGGCGGGGATCCACACGATCCACGCGGACGATCGGGACGACCCGAAGCCCAAGAGCCACAACATCGGTATGTACCGCGTGCAGTTGCTCGGCAAGAACCGCTTGGCGATGCACTGGCACATGCACCACGACGGGGCGAGCCACTGGCGGAGCTGGAAGAATCTGGGTCGGCCGATGCCGGTGGCGATCGCGCTGGGCGGGCCGAGCGTGATGCCGTACGCGGCCACCTGCCCGCTGCCGCCGGGAATCAGCGAACTGCTGATGGCGGGGTTCCTCAACGGCAGGGGCATCCGGCTGTGCCGGGCGAAGACGGTGCCGCTGTGGGTGCCGGCGGACGCGGAGATCGTGATCGAGGGCTGGGTGCGGACGGACGCGGGATATCCCGGCTGGGAGCCGCGGGACTCGGACGCGGGCCTGCTGGGCGACGGCGCGGTGTTCGAGGGTCCGTTCGGGGACCACACCGGGTTCTATTCCATGCCGGACCGGTACCCCGTCACCGAGGTTTGGGCGGTCACGCACCGGCGGGACGCGGTGTACCCGACGACCATCGTGGGGCTGCCGCCGCAGGAGGACTACTACCTCGGCAAGGCAACCGAGCGGATCATGCTGCCGCTGCTCAAGACGCTGATCCCGGACATCGTTGACTACGACCTGCCGATGTTCGGCGCGTTCCACAACTGCGCGGTGATCCAGATCCGCAAGCACTACCCGCTGCACGCCCGCAAGGTGATGCACGCGGTGTGGGGCGCGGGGCAGATGGCGTGGACCAAGACCGTGATCGTGGTCGACGAGGGCGTCAACTGCCACGACCTGACGGCCGTGCTGGGAGCGGTGTGCCGGCACTGCGTGCCGTCCCGCGACATCGAGCGGGTGCACGGGGCGTTGGACATCCTGGACCACGCCGCGCCGCGGTTGGCGTCGGGCATGAAGATCGGCTTCGACGCGACGCGGAAGGTGGCGGGGGAGGACATCGACGGCGGGGCGATCGGCCCACCGGACGCGGTTCCGGACGGGGCGGCGCGTGCGGAGGATGTGGCCCGGGCGAAGGCCATCCCCGGCGTGCTCGACGCGTCCGCGTCGGACAGGGCGCCGGGCTGGCTGTTCGTTCGGGCGGATCGGGGCGTGGATGAGGCTTCCGGTGCAGGGCTGGGCCAGCGGATCCTGGCCGATCTGTTCGCCGCTCCGACGCACGCGAAGTTCGCGGTCGTGCTGGGCCGCGGCGTGGACATCCACGATCACCACGCGGCCCTGTTCCACTGGGTGGCCAATAGCGACGCGGGACGGGACGCCGTGTGGGAACCATCGCACGGCCGCGACCGCGTCGGTTTCGACGCGACGCCGAAGACCGCGGGCGACGCGCGGAACGGTCAGGGCGTGCGGGCGTGGCCTCCGTTGCTGCCGCCGGTGCCGCTGGGCGGTTGATCCACGGTCAGCCGCCCAAGCTCGCCGGTTCGGGGGAGCGGTTGGGGACGAGCCACTTGTCGAGTTCGCGGACAATCTGCTCGTGCAGGGGCTTTGCGTTTTGAGCCTGAGCGCCGGACGGGACGCCGTTGAGCAGGATGCTGAAGCCGACGCGCCGCCCGGTGTCGGGGTCGGTCAGCACGCCCGAGAGGGCGTAGACGCCGGTGAGGTAGCCGCTCTTGGCCGCCAGGTTGGAACCGAGCTGGGAGTCGCCGAAGCGCGAACGCAGCGTGCCCGCGCCGGGCACGGCCAGCGAGTCCGCGAAGGCCGCCCACTTGGCGGGGTCGGTGGCGAGCCAGCGCATCCACGCGGTCAGCGTGGACGCGTGGACGTTGTTCTCGCGCGACATGCCCGACCCGTCGGCGATGCGGGTCGACTCGGTGCGGGACGCCCCGAGGGCGTCGGACATGACCATGCGGACGACCGCGGCGCCGTTGGTCCACGAGCCCGGCTCGCCGGTCACCTGGTTGCCCAGGCGTTTGAAGACGCACTCGGCGTAGAGGTTGTGCGAGTCGGTGTTGATGCGCCGGAGCACGTCCGCCAGGGGCGTGGTGATGACCACCGCCGCGCGGGAGTTGGGGAACGACTCGGTCTCGGTCGCGAGACGGACGTGGTCGTAGGCGAAACGGTCGGGCATGGCGATGCCGCGTTTGGCCAGCTCGTTGGCGATGACGCGCCCGGTGTATAGGGGCGGGTCGTGGATAGCGACCTCGATCTCGGCACGCGTGCGGACCTTTCCGATCAGGGTCATTCTGTCGTCGGGGTTCGGGCGGGAGACCCACGCGGTGTTTGTCCCCTGCCTGTCGGTGCGCGCGCGGTTGGCCAGCTCGATCCAGGGGGCCTCGGGGACGAGCGTGGTCAGCGGGGAGCCCCCGTCCTGGGTGGGCTCGGTGAAGATGGTGACGACGTTGCGGAAGAAGTTCAGGCCCCCGAGTTCGGCGCAGTACCAGCGGTTGAGCTGGTCGGCGGGCCAGGAGGGGTGGATGTAGTCGCGGTCGAAGACGCGGTCGTCGACCACGATCTCGGAGATGCGTTCGACGCCCTGGGCCTTGAGCGAGGCGGCGATCTGGTCGAGCAGGCGTTCGAGGTTGAGCCCCACCTCCTCGCGTTCGAGCAGGACGGGGTCGCCCAGGGCGGGGTCGCCGGAGCCGACGATGATCAGGCGGGGTGGGCTGACCGACTGGTCCACCCGGATCTCGGTGCGGAAGACGAAGTCCGGCCCCAGAACGGCGATGGCCGCCCCGGCGGTGAGGAGCTTCATGTTCGAGGCGGGGATGCTGGGCGTGTCCGGGCGGAAGGCGGCCACCTCGGTGCCGGTCTCCAGATCCACGGCGTGGACCGAGACGGTGGCGGTGCCCAGATCGGTGCGGGAGATGATGCTCGCGATGCGCTGGTCGAGCGGCCCGGCGAGGGCGGCGGCGCTGAGGAGCACCAGACCCGCGAGGGCGGCGAGCAGCGGCGATCGGTCTTTCATGGTCGTTCCTCCGTCTTGGGACTGTCCATCGGCCGGCCGGGCGGATCGGCTCCATCGGGCGCGGCGGGTTTCGGGTATCCGGACCCGGGCGTCGTGCGGGGCGACCCTGGCGGGCCCAGTCGGGCCCAGTCGGGCCTAGTCGGGCCGGACAACCGGCAGAACCGCGTCCGCGGCGGCCGCGGAGGCGAGCAGCCATTCGATCCAGACCCCGTCGCCGACGCTGGACGCGGCGACGATGGGATCCCTGGCGGGCTTGGCGAGCGAGGAGAGGTCGTCGTTCTCGAGCCGGGCGCGGGGCACGCGGGCGGCGATCTTGAGCGAGCCGGGGTCGGGGATCAGGTACGCGGGCCCGGCCGGCAGGTCGAACTGAAGCGTCCAGTTCCACGGATCGATCCAGACCGGCTTGGGCTTGCGCCCGAGGTGCTTGAGCGCCTGGCGAGCGAGCGCGAGCGCCTCGGGGGGGAGGGCGGCGAGCAACGCATCGGCGGTCGGCGTCTGGTATCGGTCCTGCCAGGGTCCCAAGCGGGATCTCCGTCAAAAAAGGCGTTTCGTGGGCCGGGTGGTCCGGCGGGTGGTGGGGCGTCAAAGATTAGGCGTCGCGCGTCGGGGCGGTCATCGACGATTTCCGACCGGCGCGGATTTGACGACCGGAGACGTTCCCATGCCCGACCCAGCCGCCGCCGCGACCGAGATGACGGACAACGCGTTCGACCACGCCGGGATCCTGGTGGTGGACGATAACGAGCACAACCTGGAACTGATCCAGGCGTACCTGGACGAGCTCGGCGGTGAGATCCGCGTGGCACGCGACGGCACCGAGGCGCTCGACTCGATCGCGGCGACCCCCCCGGACATCGTGCTGCTGGACATCATGATGCCCCGGATGAGCGGGTATCAGGTGTGCGAGCGGATCAAGGCCAACTCGGCGACGCGGGACATCCCCGTGATCATGGTGACCGCGCTGAACGAGGTGGGGGACGTCGAGCGGGCCGTAGACGCGGGGGCCGACGATTTCCTGACCAAGCCGGTCAACAAGCTCGAACTGGTGACCCGGGTGCGGTCGCTGCTGCGGGTGCGGGCGATGAAGCGGCAGCTCGACGCGGCGATCGAGGAGGTCCGCTCGCTGCGCGACCAGCCCCAGCCCGAGTGATGGCCCGGGGCCCGGCTCGGACGGGCGCGGATCAGGGGCACCCGGCGTTGAACAGGGACAGGTAGGCGGAGAGATCGAAGAAGTTGAGGGTGCCGAAGGGCGACGCGAGGTCGGCCGCGGGGTCGGCGTTGTTGAACAGGGTCAGGTAGGACGAGAGATCAAAGAAGTTGAGCACGCCGTAGGGCTCGGCCAGGTCGGCGGGCGAGCAGCCCGGGTTGGTGTCCGCCGCGGGGAGGACGAAGTCGACGATCACGGGGCGGTGGTCGGAGGCGATGGTCGAGGCGAGCAGCGGGTTGCCCGGATACGTGCTGACCGGGAACGGCTGGTTGTTGGTCGTCATGCCGAAGCCGATCGAACGGAAGATGAAGGAGCGGCGGGCCTGGGCGATCGAATCCTGCCAGCAGATGTAATCGAGCTTGGAGCTGCTGCCCTGCGTGCTCGTCTCGTTGGTGACCGGGTGGGAGGCCATGTCCCACGAAGAGTCGGAGCGGTCGCGGTCGGTGCCGTCGGTGCCGCCGGTGATCTGGGCGCGGGTCATCCACTCGATCGGGCCGGCCCCCCCGGGCTGCTGGTTGAAGTCGCCGCCCCAGATGACGGGGGTGTGCTCGTCGAGCACGTCGCCGGTGCTCGGGATGATGACCTTGGAGTTGGGGTCGGAGACGCCGGTGCCCGCGCCGTTGTAGTAGTAGTCGATGTAGTAGGCGGTGTTCTTTGCCGCGGTCAGGCGGTCGGCGGCGTCGCTGCTGTCGAAGCCGGACTTGAGGTGGGCGTTGCCCACGACCACGTCGCCGGCGTAGGTCTCGTCCGGGAGATCGATCTGGGCGAACATGAAGCCGCGGATGCCGCCGTTGCCGCCGGGCGCGTAGGCGTCGGCGACCACGAAGAAGTCGTTGACGAGGGCCTGGCCGCCGTTGATGCTCTCGAACGGGTAGCGTGAGAGGATCACGTTGCGGTTGAAGTTGTCCGTGACCGGGCACACGAAGACGTAGGGCAGGTCGTAGCCGGGAACGAACTTCTGGACGTAGCTGGTGACGTCGCCGCCCCGGAAGGGATCGGCGCCCCCGCGGATGAACAGGTCGAGCACCGTGGCGAGCTGCGCGGTGGTGTCGACCCCCGCGCCGGTGCCGTTGCCGCTGTTGTCGCCGGTCTCCTGCATGATTAGCACGTCGGGCTGCATGGCCGCGACGATCCGGACGATCGCGTTCCAGTCGTTCTGGGCGTCGGTCTTGAGGTTGGTGCGGCAGATCGCGTCGGCGGTGTTCCACGTCATGACGCGCAGGTCGGTGGTCTCGGTCTTGGACCAGTCGCCGTTGGCCGGGTCCCACCCGATCGCGGGCGTGGTGGTGAGCAGGATCGCGGCGGCGAGGACGGGTGAACGCATGGTCGAGGCTCCGTGGGTCGGGTCGGTCCGGTGGGCATTGTACCGCTTAAGGCCAGTATTGGCAGTGGTTTGCCGCTGTTTGGCGGTGAGAATGCCACGGCCTTTCAAAGAAGCAAGGCCCGCGCGGTTGGGCGCGGGCCTTGGAAGGGATCGGATCGGCGGGTGTCGGACCGGTCAGGTCCGATCACGCCGTGTCAGCCGGTCGGGTCAGGGGCAGCCGGCGTTGTAGGCGGAGATGAACGCCGCGATGTCGAAGAAGTTGAAGGTGCCGAAGGGGGCCGCGATGTCGGCGGAGGGATTCTGGGAGTTGTACGCCGCGATGAAGGTCGAGATGTCGAAGAAGTTGACGTTGCCATCGTTGTTGAAGTCGGCCAGGCAGGGCTCCGGGCCCTCGGCGTAGTAGCCGATATACAGGGCGACCTGGTAGGACTCGTCGGCCGGCAGGCCGGGGTCGAAGAAGCTGCTGGTGGGGTTGTTGTAGTTCCCGTCGCCGTCCACGTCGTAGGTGATGCTGGTGGAGATCACCATGCCGCCGTTGGTGATGGGGTCGGAGGTCTCCAGGCCGGCGGTCGAGACGTTGTTCCAGGCCTTGTCCGAGACACCCGATGACCAGACGGAGTTGCCGGCCGGGGTGTTGCCGCCGGTGGCGGTGCCGAGGAAGTCGATGCGGTAGTTGCGGTTGGAGTTCTGGCCCTCGGCGATGGTGCCCAGCTCGAGGACGAGCTCGAGGCGGTAGCTGAAGGTGTCGGGCTGGTAGACCGCCCGCAGCAGGGCGCTGTCGAAGTCCGAGCCGCCGCCGATCAGGCGGTCGTAGAGCTCGACGGCCGAGAGGAACCAGACGTTGCCGACCGAGTCGATGGCGGGGGCGGACATGCCCGGGCCGGACAGGGGGGCGACCTGACCGAGCGAGACGAGCTGGCCGATCTCGTTGCCGTTGGCGTCGAAGATGGCCTTGCCCTCGTCCTGCGTGAAGAGGTTGAACTGGTCGATGTAGGCGGCGGTGGTCCACTCGACCGCGCCGCTCGCGCTCGAGAAGCGGCCGACGACGATCTGGTTGGAGATGTCGCCGTTGAGCCCGTTCTCGGAGATGGTCGTCGCCATCAGGGTGCGACCGGCCTGGTCGTTGCCGACGGCCACGGTGCCGACGCCGCCGCGGAAGGCGGTCGAGCCGGTGTGGTGGCGGCTCTGGTACACGCCGGGGAAGTAGTTGACGGTGAAGCCGCTGTCATTATCGGTGACGCTCGTGGGGACCACGAAGGCCTTCTTGCTGAGCACGGCGCCGGCGGCGTCGACGGACCAGAGGTTGATGGCGTTGCTGGTGCCGTCGGCGATGCTGTTGGAGCTGACGGCGAAGGTGTAGACGCCGTTGCCGAGGGCCTGGTGGGCGGTGCCGCCGAACGAGCCGCGGTGGTTGTCAACCACGGCCGCGTCGAGGTGGTTGGGCGTGGCGGTGGTGCCGCCGGCGGTGGCGCCGTAGACGTACTGGGCGCTGAAGTCGGGGCCGGCGTACACGCCGTTGCCTCCGGCGACCGAGGCCGGGATGTTCGCCGGCACGGTGTGGGTCGTGGTGCTGGCGTTGACCATGCGGTCGGTCGCGTCGATGGTCGCGCCCGTCGAGATCATGTTGTTGACGCCGCAGACGCGGTCGAAGAGGCGGGTGCGGAAGATGTTGTTGCCGCTGAGCACGCCGGGGCCGGTGTTGGTGCCGAAGCCGTCGCCGCGGAAGTAGACATTGCCGTTGGCGTCGATGGAAACGCCGCCGAGCTGCGAGGACGAGCCCGTGGTCGCGTTGACCATGTTGGTGGCGGCGACGCGGCGGTCCACGAAGAGGCGGTTGGGCTCGCTGGGCTTGAAGTTGACCAGGGCGCCGACCATGCCGTTGTAGCTGTTTCCCGCGTCCGTGGTGCCGAACTCGCTGATCGCCAGGGCGAAGCGGGACGAGGAACCGGTGGGCGAGACGCTCTGGGCGCCGCTGTTGAACTCACCAACGCCCGCGCCGGCGGTGTCCCACGCGGAGTAGGACGGCCGGGAGAAGGGCACGTTGAGGACGACATCGGGGCTGATCGTGACCGACGAGCCCAGCGCGTTGAAGTTGGCGCTGCTCATCTTGGAGGTCTTGAGGATCGGCGCGATGCCGAAGATGTTGCCCTGGGAGGTGGTGATTGGCGCCAGATCGATCACGTACGCGGCGCAGTTTTCCGTCCAGGGGTTCAGTGCGTCGCCGGGCAGCCCGCCGAGGCCGGCGCTGACCGAATCCTGTGCGAGGGCGGGGCAGCTCATTCCGACGGCGGCGACGATGGTCGCGATTCCGATCTGGTGGCGCATGTTCTCTGTCTCCATGGGTTTAGGGGGTTTCCAACGCCCCGAATCTCTCTCTGCTCCGCGGCTCGGAGCACGCCCGGGATCCGACGCGATCTCCGGCGGGCCGGGCGCTGTCTCCCGGGTGCTTAGTCTAGCACAGAGCCCATCGGACGGGGGTTTTGAAGGCTCAGAATGGGCGTCAAGGTTTGGTAAACGCCGCTGAGTGCCCGATAACGCCCGGACAGGGCCTGCGGGCCTGGTCAGGGCGTCCGAGGAGGGATCCGGGCGGCCAGGCGGGCCGCCAGGGCGGCATTGGAACGAACCAGGGCCAGGTTGGCCCGCAGGGTTGCGCCGTCGGAGATCTGGTGGAGGGCCGAAAGCACGGCCGGTGTGACGGCTCGGCCCGTCGCGCCGCTTTCGGACGCCCGCGTCTCGGCCTGCAAGAGCCACTCGTCCCATCGCCCCTGGGGGATTTCGTCCTCGGCCGGGATGGGATTGCAGACGAGCACCCCCCGTCCGGTCCGGGCCAGTTCGGCGTCCAGGAACGCGGCCAGCTCGTCGGGGTCGTCGAAGCGACCGTCGACGCCCGCCTCGCTTTCCCGCCGGTAGAACGCGGGGAAGCGGTCCGAGCCGAACCCGATCACGGGGACCCCCAGCGTTTCCAGCATCTCGCGTGTGGCGACCACGTCCAGCAGGTTTTTGACGCCCGAGGCGACAACCGCGACCGGGAACCTTGTCAGGGCGGCCAGGTCCGCGGAGACGTCCCATCGGGCGCCGTAGTTCTTGTGGACCCCCCCGATGCCGCCCGTCGCGAACACGCGGACCCCGGCCCCGGCCGCGAGTTCCATGGTGGCGCTGACGGTCGTTGCAGCGTGGGACCCGCTGCGCAGGAGCAGGCCCAGGTTCCCCGTGTTGGCCTTGGGCACGGCCGGCGCCTCGAGCAGCAGCGAGAGTTCCTCGCTGTTCAGGCCGACGACGCCCCGCCCGCCGACCACGCCCACCGTGGCCGGGCGGGCGCCGTGGGCGGTGATGATGGAATCGAGTTCGGCCGCGAGCGGGCGGGCGGCATCCTTCGGCACGCCGTGGACCAACAGCGTGGTCTCGAGCGCGACCGCGTGGGGCGTCGAGCGGTTGATGATGGAAGTGGCCATGCGGATCTCCTGGATGAGCGTACCCGTTTCCTGAGCAGAATCCGGGGGCACGGGCGGTCAGGAGAGACTCTGGACCCACCGCCCCGTGGTGCGCTCCCCGAAAGATGATCGGACCTGTCGCGATCGTCGGGACGTTGCGGGTGGTACCGTTTAGCGAAGATGGGGGGGATCTTCCCCCGGTGCCTGCCGAACGGGGGGTTCTCGGTGTGGCCCCCCGGCCCGGCCATTGCCATAAACACCGAGGTGGCAGCCCGCATCGCCGCTGACAAGGACCCGATCCATGAACCGACACACACTCTGGAAATCTCTTCTCATCGCCGGAGCGAGCCTTCTCTGGGCCGGCGTCGCGTCGGCGGACGTCGTTGAGGCGGAACGCAGCGAGATGGTCGAGGTGCGGATCCGGATGCCCGACGGACGGGTGCTCATCCGCCACGAGCCTCGGTTCGCGGCTCGGGTTGAGGTTTCCGAGGCCGTGGAAGGTCCCGAGTTGCAGACCGGCAACGGGAAAGTGACGAGCGCGGGCCGCACGGTCACGGGGGGCAGCAACGGGCGCGGCTCGTCCGGCTTCGGGTCTTCGGGCGGTGGTGGCGGCGGCGGCGGTGGATCGTCGTCCGGCGGGGGTGGGGGTGGGTACGCGCTGCCCGGCAGTCTTCCTGGCGGTGGATCCGGACCCGCCCCGGATCTGAACGGCAACAGCGCCCCGGGCGGGGTGCCGGTCACGGTGTATTCCTGGGATCGTTCGTCCCCGCAGGCGTTCCGCAACATCATCCAGACCATCGAGGCCGACCCCCGGGTGGGCACGCCGGAGCGCCTGGCGAACCGCATCGTGGCCCGGATCCAGACGGACCAGCCCCAGAAGATCGCGCTGCGGTTCTGGAAAGAACTCATCCCCGCCTCGCGCGACCCGTTCGATCTTTCGGATCCGGTGGCGTTGTGGCAGGCGAACGGGTTCAGCGACGGGCTCGAGCCGTACTGGCGCGCGGTGGCCGAGCAGCTCAGGGCGCGGGGCGTGACGCCGGACTACCTGGTGCAAGACTTGGAGGTGGGCGTCCGCTACTGGCACGTGCCGGAGGCCGATCGGACCGCGTTCTTTACGACGCTGTTCGCCAACCGGCAGGCTGTCTCGGCGCACCTGCCCCCTGCGGTGTTCTCGGTGAGCGTCGACCGCTTCCTGGACCGTCGGGACGCCGGGGCCGACGCGGCACGTCTCGCGTACGACCAGGCGGCGGTGGACATGCGTACGACGCTGATCCGCGAGACCATGCACCGGCCGTTCGTTGAGACGTACGGGATGCTGATCGATCACTCGAACTACAACGACATGCACGAGTCGTTCGAGGTTCCCCGCTACAACAACTCGCCGTGGTTCGAGACCAGCGTGCACGGGATTTCGGCACCGAGTTCGTACGTGGTCAACTACGGGCAGGAGGGCTCGCGGTTCACGCGTCTCGACAAGCACCCGCGGTGGAACCAGCTGATCGTGGTGCTCAACTCCTTGCGTTCGGCGGCGGCAAACGGGCCGGTGCACCCGTGGATCGCGCCTCCCGGGTACGGCGCGCGCGGCGCGGACACCTGGTGCAGGGCGAACGAGTTGCAGAAGGAAGAGTGGCTCTGGCAGGTGTTCATGACGCACTGCCTGGCCATGGGGATCGACACCTACATCCTCTGGAACCCCGACCCGCGCTGGAACCCGCACGCTGTGGCGAACGATCGGTTCATGGATGACTGGTTCCAGGGCAAGACCGCGCATCACGAACTGCTGACGCTGCCCGAGATCCCGCTGGACGCGGACTTCATCGAGACGAACGGCGTGACGATCCAGTACAGCTCGTTCGTGCAGAAGTTTGGGAATCGCTGAGCGGGCGCGGGCGGGCCGCGAACTGAATGCGGATGCGACAAGCCCCGGCACTCGCCGGGGCTTGGGCAGAACATCCGCGGGCGATCCGTCGAATCAGGCGACCATGTCCTTGAGGCCCTTGAGCGGGCGGACCTTGACGACGTTGCGGGCCGGCTTGGCCTTGAAGATCGTCTCTTCCTTGGTGAAGGGGTTGATTCCCTTGCGTGCTTTGGTGGCGGGCTTGCGCTGAACGGTGACCTTCATCAGGCCGGGCACGTTGAACACGCCCGCGCCGTTCTTGCTCAGGTCGGCGGCCATCATGGCGCTCATGGTCTCGAAGACGGCGGCGACTTCCTTCTTGGAAACGCCGGCGTGCTCGGAGATCACGCTGACGACCTCGGACTTGCTGCGGGGCTTGCCCTTGGCGGCGGTGATCCGTGCCGGCTTCTTGGCGGCGGGGGCCGCCTTCTTCGCGGTGGCCTTGCGGGCCGCGGGTTTGCGGGCGGCGGTCTTCTTGCCCGCGGTTTTGCGGGCGGTCTTCTTGGCGGTCTTCTTAGCCATTCCTTGCTCCAGTCTTCCTCGTGGCGAGGCAAAAGCGGTGTCCTACCGCGCAGTTTTACCGGACCACCCCGGGCGTGGCAAGGGCGCGAAGGCCTATTTTTCCAGTGTTTTTTGGGCGGCCGCCCCCGCCCCGGGCCCGGACGCCGCTGCGCGCGAGCCCAGATCGACCACCACGGGGGCGTGGTCGGACTCGCTCTTTGCCCGGGCGGAGGCGTCGTGGAACGCGCCCGAGACCTCCCCGGAGAGGCATCCGGACACCCAGATCGCGTCGATCCGGAAGCCCGTCCCGGTATGGCTGTGCCAGGTCGGAGCGGCGGCGTAGGGCTGCCCGATCCGGAACGCGTCCCGGTACCCGAGGGTCGAAATCCGCCCGAGAAACACCGTTCCGGTGAAGGTGCGGCCGCGCTCGTCCAGACCGTGCCGTCCGGTGTTCAGGTCGCCGGCGATGATGTGTTTCGAGCCTTTCCTGGAGGTGCAGACACGCACAAGGTGCTGCCAATACGCCGCTTGGCGTTGGATGCGGGACGGGTCGGACCGGTGGGTGTCGGGGGCGTGGATCGCAGTCAGGGTCGCTCCGAGGGCGGGGAGGCACACGTCGAGCCAACGGTGGGCTGCCCATGCACCCGGCCCGGGCGAGCCCGGGCCCAGTGGCGTCCGCGACGCGACGAACACCCCGTTCCGGCCGGGCGGCGGGTCGGTCGAACGCTGGTGTACCAGGCCCCGGTCGAAGAGCACGCCGGCGATCTGTCCGCCGGTCGTCCGGCGGAACTCGGTCAGCACCACGAGGTCGGGCGCGAGGTCGCACAGCCGGAGCGCGATGAGGGGCGTGCGCCGGGTTCCGCCGCCGTGCAGAATGTTCCAGGTGACGAGGCGCATCGGTCGGTTTTATCCACAATTTGCAGGGTCTGCGTTCGCAAGCGTACCGGATCTGCGCCCGCGTGTGCGGGTCCGCGGGCGATCTGGCCGGCGTTGGGGCGGCTCTGCACGGTCGGGAATCCGGGCGGGAACGACCTATTCTCGGGCATGAGCACCCCCGCGATTCCTGTTGTCGCCGTGACCCAGTCCACCCCCGGCCGGATCCGGGTGCCCGGCGCCGAGGTCCGCGAGCGGGGCGACACCCGCCCGGACCGGGCCGAGCTCCTGGAGTTCGTCCGGGGTGCCTCGGTGGTCTGTACGATGTTCAGCAACCGGGTGGACGCCGAGTTTCTCGACGCGGCCGGGCCCCGGCTCCGCGGCGTGTGCAACTTCGCCGTCGGACACGACAACTTCGACCTGGATCTGTGCAAGCAGCGGGGGGTCATCGTCTGCAACACCCCCGACGCGGTGACCGAGGGCACGGCCAACATCGCGTTCCTTCTGCTGCTGGCGGCGGCCCGTCGCCTGATCGAGGCGGATCGCTACGCCCGGTCCGACGCCTACCCCGCCAACGGCGTGCTGGGCATGAAGGATTTCATGGGCCAGGACCTCGTCGGCAAACTCCTGCTGATCGTCGGGGCGGGGCGGATCGGCTACGCGACGGCGTTGCGGGCCAGGGCCTTCGGCATGCGGATCGGGTACGTCGCCCGGTCGCGGCACCTTGACTTCGAGATGGCGCCGCTGGGGGGCGAGCGGTTCGACCTCGAGGACGGGTTGCGTCAGGCCGACGCGGTGTCGGTCCACACGCCGCTGAGTCCGGCCACCCGCCATCTGCTCAGCCGCGAGCGGATCGGTCTGCTCAAGCCAACCGCGATCGTGGTCAACACGGCCCGCGGGCCGGTGATCGACGAGGCGGCATTGGCCGAGGCGCTGGAGGCCGGTCGGCTGTGGGGCGTGGGGCTGGACGTCTACGAGAACGAGCCGACCGTCCACCCGATCCTGCGCGAGCACCCACGGGCCGTCCTCACCCCGCACATCGGCAGCGCCGAGGAGCGCTGGCGGGCGGCGATGGCGGACATCGTCAGCGAGAACGCCGCGGCCATCCTCGCCGGTCACGAACCGCCGAATCGCGTGGTTTGAGTCCGGCCCCGTTCAGCCGCGCCGAGCCGAACCGAACTCGATCTCGATGTACTTGGCGACGTAGTCGACGATCGAGTCGGCCATGGGGATGTCGGGGTTGCTGGTCTGGCCGTTGGGCTCGAAGCGCATGCCCTTGAAACGGGTCACGGCCTCGTCGACGGGCAGTCCGAACTGCAGGGCGATGGAGAAGGCTCGGCAGAAGGCCTGGCACATGCCGCTGATGGCCGAGCCCTCTTTGGCGATCTTGATGAAGATCTCGCCGGGCGTGCCGTCGGGGTAGAGGCCGATGGTCAGGTAGCCCTCGTGGCGGTCGATCGTGAACTTGTGGGTGATCGAGTCGCGGGTGGGGGTCAGGGCCTTGCGGGTGGCGAGCATGGGGGGTTCCTGGGTCACAAGGGTGATCGTTGCGGGCCCGGGGGCCGCGTCCAGTCCGGCGGTGCCGAAGACATATCGGACCCACCGGGCGGGCGGCTTTGAGATTGGATGGCGGAATCTCCCCGGAACTGGCGGGCGGGCGGGGGCACGTCGGTCGGAGGGTGCTGCGCGTGAGAGCGGGGGGCTTGGTCGCGAGAATGCGGTCGGACGTACGGATAGAGGGGCAAATCTCGCGAGATTGGGGGATGTCCGGGGTCGGTTTCTTGCTCCGGAGCCCGGTCGGGCCGATACTTCTTCCGGAATGACCCGCTCCGTCCGGCATCCAGACGCCTCCAACGGGCTCGGCACCCTCGTGGTGCTGGCCATCGGCCTGCAGTTGATGCTCTCGGGCGCGGGTCTGGCGGCTCACGCGTGCTCGGATTCATTGGACCGGACGGGCATCCGCCGGTTGTCGGATTCGGTGGCGCAGGCCCTGCGTGATATGTCCGAGCGGGCCGTGCGGGCCAGCGCGGGTGTGGAGCGGGCGGCCGAGTGGAACGACACCCCGCGGCGGGTGTCGCTCGGGGCCGATCGTGGCCCGGTCGTCCGGGCGCGGCTGTCGCCCTGGTTGCTCTCGATCCCGCCGCCCTCGCTGGGCTGAGCCGGGCTCCGCCGGCTTGCCGATCGCCCGGCCCGTGCGGCCGCCCGTCGGCCCCTCCGCGACCATCTCGCAATCAATCTGTTCGCGCGCCGCGTGTCGGGCCATCCGACCGGGGCGCGGGACCGTCCGATCCCCCCCGATCCATTCCATCGCCTGCGAGGCGCCCCGCCCGCACGGCCGTTCGAGGCTTTCCCATGGCTCACTCAGATATCCCCGTTCTCGGTCCGGTGCTCTCCAAGATCTTCGGATCACGGAATGAGCGGTTCGTCAAGCGGTACACCCAGCGGGTCGAGGCGATCGGCGCGCTCGAGGAACAGACGCGGGCGTTGACCGACGCCCAGCTCCGCGAGAAGGTCACCGAGTTCCGCGAGCGGGTGGACGCGGGCGCCAGAGCGGAGGAGATCCTCCCGGAGGTCTTCGCCGTGGCTCGCGAGGGCATGGACCGCGCGGTCGGCATCCGCTCGATCTTCAACCCGGAACTGAACTTCGACGCCGACCGGCTCAAGCCGGCGGCCCGCGCGATGTACGACCGCGTCAAATCGCAGGCCGAGGCGATGGAGCCGGCGGCTCCCGACGGGGCCTACCTGGGCTGCAGCGGCCCGGTCCCCGGCTGGATGCAGGTCGAGATCCCCAACGAGCTGTACGAGGCGGTGCGGGAGATCTATCCCGAGTCCCGCCCGCCTTTCCGGGCCCGCCCGTTCGACGTTCAGTTGATCGGCGGCATGGTGCTCGGCCAGGGCAAGATCGCCGAGATGAAGACCGGCGAGGGCAAGACCATCGTGGCGCCCCTGGCCGCCTACATGGCCTGCTGCCAGCGTCAGCAGGTGCACGTGGTCACGGTCAACGACTACCTGGTGCAGCGTGACCGCGACTGGACCTTCCCGTTCTTCTGCTGGCTCGGCCTGACGGTGGGGGCGATCCACCCGATGCACATGCAGAACGAGGACGAGAAGCGTGGGATGTACCGCTGCGACGTGGTGTACGGCACGACGAGCGAGTTCGGGTTCGACTATCTCCGCGACAACATGAAGCGGTCGGTCGAGCAGCAGGTGCAGCGCAAGCGTCAGTTCGCGATCGTCGACGAGGTGGACTCGACGCTGATCGACGAGGCCCGCACGCCGCTGATCATCTCCGGCATGGCCCACGACGACCAGCCGCGGTACGACCTGGCGGACAAGCTCGCCCGCGACCTGCTGGAGAAGCAGAAACCCTGGGAGGCGGCCGAGGCCCGCGTGACGGCGTGCAAGGAGCGGATCAAGGGTCTCGAAGGCGACATCCGCCAGGCCCGGGACAAGACCAAGGTCCCCCAGCTCAAGCAGGAGCTCGAAGCGGCGAAGGAGGAGCTGCCCACGCTGGAGACCGAGCGGGACCGCTACCTGCAGTACTACGAGGTGAAGATGGACCGCAAGTCGGCCCACCTGACCCACGATGGCATCGCCGAGGCGCAGCGGAGCGCCGGGATCGGCTCGTTCTACGTCGACGAGAACATGGACCTTCCCCACCTGCTCGAGCAGGCCATCCGAGGCCACGCCGTCTACGAGCGCGACCGCGACTACATCGTCATGGACGTGCCCGACCGGATGACCGGCCGGGCCGAGCCGACCGTGGTGATCGTGGACACCAACACCGGGCGTCCGATGATCGGGCGTCAGTGGTCGGACGGGCTGCACCAGGCGGTCGAGTGCAAGGAGGGCGTGCCGATCAAGCCCGAGACGCAGACGGTCGCCTCGGTGACGATCCAGAACTTCTTCAAGATGTACAAGCGGCTGTCGGGCATGACGGGCACGGCCGACACCGAGGCCCAGGAGTTCCACGACATCTACAAGCTCGACGTGGTGTCGATCCCGACCAACCGGCCGGTGATCCGGCGCGACCACGACGACCTGATGTTCCTGCGGGCCAAGGACAAGTGGGAGCAGATCGTCGACGAGATCAAGCGTTTCCACGACGTCGGGCAGCCGATCCTGGTCGGCACGACCTCGGTCGAGAAGTCCGAGCTGATCAGCCGCATGCTGACCGGCAAGCACCAGATCAAGCACGAGGTGCTCAACGCCAAGCAGCACGAGCGGGAGGCGAACGCGGTGGTCAACGCGGGCCAGCTCGGCGCGGTGATGATCGCCACGAACATGGCCGGCCGCGGCACGGACATCAAGCTGGGCAGGTTCACCCGCGAGCAGCTCGCCGAGCACTGGCTGCGTCGCGGGCTGGCCTCGCGCGAGATCCGCACCGACATGACCGACGAGCAGGTGCGCGAGAACGTGTACCGCAAGATCGCGCCGGCCGAGCTGAAGGCCGAGGGCGTGTCCAAGCGGTACGCCGACGCCATGCCGTTCGACGAGCTGGAGCTGCGTCTGCTCCGCGCCTGGGCCGGTCAGTTCACCTGGATGACGCCCAAGCAGGTCGAGTCCGCATCCGCCGAAGAAATGCGAGAGGAACTGGACAAGAACGGGCGGTGCAAGATGCACCGGATCGGCTGGGCCGAGGACATCGAGGACCTCGGCGGCCTGCACGTGATCGGCACCGAGCGGCACGAGTCGCGCCGCATCGACAACCAGCTCCGGGGCCGCTCGGGCCGCCAGGGCGACAACGGTTCTTCGCGGTTCTTTGTCTCGCTCGAAGATGATCTCATGAAGCTCTTCGCCGGGGAGACGACCATGCGTCTGCTCTCCCGCCTGGGCATGAAGGAGGGCGACGCGATCGAGCACCCGTGGCTTTCCAAGAACGTCGAGCGGGCGCAGAAGAAAGTGGAGGAGCGCAACTTCCAGGTCCGTAAGAACATCCTCGAGTATGACGAGGTCATGGAACACCAGCGGCAGCGGTTCTACGGCCTCCGCCAGCGGGTGCTCGAGGGGCGCGACGTCAAGGGGCTGATCTTCGAGGACATCGAGGAGGTCGTCGACAGCGCGATCTCGGAGTACCTGGACGCGGACTACGCGGCGCTGTCGGCCGCGGAGTACGCCCGCGAGAAGCTGGACTGCTCCATCCTGCCCGACCGGCTCCGGGGCAAGGACGCCGACGAGATGGACGTGGTCATCCGCCGTCTGGCGCGGGAGGACGCGGCTTCGCTCATCAATGTGACCCTGGGCGAGTACATGCCCGTGGAGGGCTCGGAGATCTCGGTCGATTTCGACTCGGCGGGCCTGCACCGGTGGGCCAAGAACCGGTTCGGCATCGAGCTCGAATCGGCGGAGGAGCTGCGTGAGGGCGGCGCGAGCGAGCGCCGCGCCGTCCAGGACCGTCTGGAGAAGGCGGCGTTCGAGCGCATCGACGCCACGCCGCTGCCCGACCTGCCCAAGTTCGCCGAGCGCGGGTACGGGGCGGCCCGGCTGGCCGAGTGGGTCGAGCGCAAGTTCACCTTCAAGGTCGATCCGGAGGAGATCCTCGCGGCGCACGAGGACGATCTGCGAGAGGTCCGCGACCTGATCATCGACAAGGCGGCCGAGGCCTACCGGCGTCGCGAGATCGAGTTCCCGGTCGATTACGCCATGCAGATGGCCATGTCGATGGCCCGGAACGATCCGGAGGGGGCGTTCGCCTCGCTCTCGGACTGGTCGAAGCGGCGGCTGGATCTGGAACTGGCGACGGCCGAGATCAAGAACACCCCGCCCCCCAAGATGCGCGAGCGTCTGCTGGCCGCCTCGGCCGAGCACGCCAAGCGCGACCGCCTGCACGAGTGGATCGACGGCGCGATGGCGACGGAGGATGACGACGCCCTGGACGCGTACCTCAAGGAGATCTTCGGATCGGGCGTCACGCCGCGCATGCGGTACCTCGACCCCGAGGAACGTGCCGACGCGATCCGGGCCCGGGTCGAGACGCTCGCCCGTCCCGAGATGCTCCAGTTCGAGCAGATGGTGCTGATCGATACCTTCGACCAGGCATGGAAAGACCACCTGTACTCGATGGACCAGCTCCGGGACACGATCGGGTTCCGATCGTTCTCCCAGCAGGATCCCAAGATCGAGTACAAGCGCGAGGGCCAGCGGATGTTCAAGGGCGCGCTGCGCGACATCCGCGAGCGGGTCACGGACATCATTTTCAAGGCACGCCTCGCACCGCCCCAGGGCCAGCCCGGGGGGCCCCGCGGGCAGGGGCAAACGCCGCCGCGTCCGCAGCAGCCCTCCCAAGCCCCGGCCGCCCGTCCGCAGCCGGCCCGCCCGGCGGCGGCGGGGAACATCATGGGGTCGACGATCAGCGGTCCGGGGTTCAACTTCGGGGGCCAGCCCCGCCCGACCCGCCAACCCCCGCAGACGCCCCCTTCCGCTCCTCCGGTCCCGCCTCCCGCCCCCTAAAGGGCCCCGGCCGGATCCGTTTCCCCTCCCGGCCCGTATGGCCGGGGGGGACAGCCGCCGGACCGGGCGGTACGCTTGCCTTGCACGGGGCCTCCGTGGCCGCGCAGACAGGAGATCCCCATGAGCCATCCCCGGGCCGCCGAACGGGCCTTCACGCTGGTCGAACTGCTGATCGTGGTCGGGATCATCGCGATCCTCATCACGATCACGCTCGGCGTGGCCGGTGCCGTCGTCGACGGCGGGCGCAAGCGGGCCACCGAGGGTGCCCTGCGTGCCCTCGACCAGACGCTTGATCTGTACATCGACGCCAAGGGCGAGATCCCCCCGGCGATCGTCGAGGTTCCCCCGAACAGGCTTGTCGGCGGCGGGCCGCTGGCGGGCCAGTCGCTGTTCTTCCCGCTCTTCGACGGGCTTGGCAAGGGCAACTCGAGCGATTTCGCGCTGATCAACTCGGTGGGTCTGTACCTGATCGCCGCCGGCGACGTCCCCAGCATCCAGGATGTCATCGCGGGGCTTGACCAGAAGTTCGTCCAGACGGTCCGCAGCAACGGCCAGCCCGACATGGGCCAGGCGCAGTCCACCCAGGCGCAGGTGGAGCTCGTCTCGGTGCTCGACGCCTGGGGCAACCCCATCCGCATGGTCCACCCGAGGTTTGACGGCGTGGTCAAGGGCGCCGGGGATCTAGGGACCGTCAACCTGCTCCTGCGGGGAGACAACTCGGACGGATACTTCGCGCCCACCGAACTGCCCCCGCTGGCCAACCGGTACCTGGCGTTCCGCCAGGTGCGACGGGTGGCCCCGGACCGGGACACCTGGCGGTCGTACTCGGCCCAGGACATCGAGGAGAACTTCGTGGGCGGGATCGGCGACGCCGACGGCGGCATCTGCCCCTCGCCGCGGCCGTACTTTTACTCCAGCGGCCCGGACGGCGATCCAGCCACCATCGAGGACAACATTTACACGACCACCCCGCGGTTCTCAGGCCAGGCGGGCTGATCGCCGGCCCGGGCCCGGGATCGGGCTTGCAGCGGGGTCGGCGGTGGTCTATGGTTGAGGCCGGACCAGCGGTCCGGGACATCCGGGGTGTAGCGCAGCTTGGTAGCGCGTCTCGTTCGGGACGAGAAGGTCGGAGGTTCAAATCCTCTCACCCCGATTCAACGAAAAGCCGCCCCATCATGGGGCGGCTTGTTCGGTTTTGTAGCGTGAAATCAGTGAGCGATGACTCGGTACGGCGCATCGGTCCGGACGTACAGGATCGTTTCGCCGGCGTTGGCTGCGACGATCCGGTGCGTGGCGCCCCCGTCCGACGCGAAGCAGCTCCCGGCGGGGAGCGATGTCACGCCCGTAGCGTCCGCCGGGTCCAGACCGATCTCGCCCCGGATAACGACGGCGCGGAACTGCTCGGCGTGGGTGCGGATCTCGCCCTTGAACCCTGCGGGGAGTCGAACCATGGATCCGCCCGGATTGTCGTCTTGGGGGTCGCCCCAGAGCAAGGCGATGGCCGCCCCGCCCGGTTGGGGTTCACCCCCGTCGGGGCCGATCCACCGCATGCTCGAGGCGTCGAGCCAGACGAGGTTCGATGCATCCACGTTGACGGGCACGTCCTCGTCGTCGAACGCTTCCTCGGTGGGTTGCACGCGGTACGGACCCTCGTCGATCTCGATGTACGCGAGGTTGAAGCCGCCCTTGGCCGCGGTGATGTGGACGTCGCCCGCGGGTTGCGTCCAGAAGGAGCCGCCGGGCAGCCACATGCGCTCCGCGTCGGGATCGTCGTTGTGCACGAGCCCGTGGATCACCACCCCGCGGTAGGTGACATTGTGGATGTGCGGCGGGGACGAGAATCCGTCCTCGAACCGGACGAGGAACCCGGACGGGCCGGTACTCGTGCGGTCTCCCCACAGCGTTCCGGCGCTGGGGCTGTTGTCGCCGCGTGCCGGGTTGAGTGCGCCCCATTCGATGTTCTGGTACTCGACGAGTCGGACGGATCCGACGCGGTCGGTCTCGGACGTGTGTGGGGTGCCGGCGCAACCGGCGAGCACGGCGCCCGCCAGGATGGGCCCCAAGAGTCGAAACTTGAGTCGGGTCATGCGGTTCTCCTTGCTGTTCTCTTTGCTCATCGCGTGTGATCGATCACGACCTTGCCCATCGCCTGCCCGCTTTCGAGGCGTGCGTGCGCTTGTCCCGCCTGGTCGAGCGAGAAGTGTGTCCCGTCAAGCACGGGCTTGAGCGACCCCGATTCGATGATCGACGCGAGATCGCGGAGGATCGCGCCGTGGGCGGCCCGGTCGTGGTTGTGCAGCATCGGGATGAGCATGAAGACGACGTGCAGCGAGAGCCCCTTGAAGTGCATCGGGTTCAGGTCCATCTCGCACATCGACACCGTGGTGGCGATCTGGGCGTTCAGCGCGGCGGCCTCGAACGAAGCGCTCAGGTTCGCCCCGCCCACGGAGTCGAAGATCAGGTCGAATCCCGCACCGTTCGTGTGGGTCTGAACGTACTGCTTGACCGTTTCGGTCTTGTAGTTGATGGGTGTGGCGCCGAGGCTCCTGATGAGATCGAGCTGGGCGTCTCCGCCGCCGGTCGAATAGACGTGCGAACCGTAGTGTCTGGCGAGCTGGAGCGCGATGTGCCCGACGCCCCCCGATCCCCCGTGCACGAGCACCCGCTGGCCCGCCCTGATCCCGGCGCGGTGGAGCCCCTCGTAGGCGGTGATCCCCACCAGCGGGATCGCCGCGGCCTCTCTCATCGAGAGGTTCCTGGGCTTGTGCGCGATCAGGTCAGCGTCCGCGACGATGTACTCCGCGAGGGTCCCGGGCAGATCCGCGAGCCCGCCGGCGCATCCGTAGACCTCGTCGCCGACGCTGAAGCCCTCGACGCCCGGGCCGATCTCCTCGATCGTTCCCGCGAAATCCATCCCGAGGATCGCGGGGGTGTCGGGGGAGAGGGGCAGGTCCTTGCCCATCCTTCGGATCATCGTGTCCACGGTGTTCACGCTGGAGGCACTGATCCGGACGAGGGCGTGCCCCGGCTTGATCGCGGGGCGATCGACCTCGGCGCGTTCAAACGTCGCGTCCTCGCCGTAGGCGTTGATGAGCATGGCTTGCATCGGGTCTCCTTCTGCGTTCCGTGGACGCCCGCGGGGTCTCTGTGTGGTTGAAGAGCGTGCAAACCTACGGCTATGCTTTGATTGCGACAAGTACCCACAAAAATGTAAGTATCAAGGTTTCCCGGCAGGACCCCCGAACATGGCGCGAAAGTACAGCTGGAAGACCGGTTGCGATGTGGAAGCCACGCTCAGCGTGATCGGCGGGCGGTGGAAACCGATCCTCGTCTGCCACCTGCTCGGCGGGAGGAAGCGGTTCGGCGAGCTCCGGCGGCTCACGCCGAACGCAACGGAACGCATGATCACCCTCCAACTCCGGGAGCTGGAGGCGGACGGCGTGGTTTCGCGCCACGTGTTCGCCGAGGTGCCGCCCCGGGTCGAGTACGAGGTCACCGACTACGGGCGCACGCTGGAGGCCATCCTGGTCGCGATGCAGGAGTGGGGGCGGGAGTTCAAGGCACGCCGGTCCGAAGAAGATTCAGGGGCAGAAGCGTGCGACGCGGTCGGACCGCTCGACTCAGCCGCTCAGTAACTCAGAACAGATTGTCGGCATCGGCCCCGCGTCTCGCACGCGCGGCGTGTGTTCCGTCGGCTCCTGCCAGATTCAGTCCCCGCCGTGGGCGCCCGGCTCGAGGCGCTCCCCGCAGCGCTTGCAGAACACCGCGTCGATGTCGTGGCCCTCGGCCATGCAGGCGGGGCAGGCGCGCGTGGTGACGGGGCGGCCCGAGCCGGCCATCTCGGCCGAGAGGATTCCCGTCGGGACGATGATCAGCGAGTAGCCGACGAGCACCAGGACGGCGGTCGTCGCCTTGCCCACCGCGGTGATGGGCGTGATGTCGCCGTAGCCCACGGTCGTCATGGTGATGATCGCCCAGTACATGGCGCCGGGCATGGAGTCGAACGCGGTGTTGCCGGCGTTTCCCTCGACGACGTGCATCATCGCGCTGGAGATCAGCACGACGATCAGAACGGTCGTGATGAACACCGCGATCTTGTGACGGCTGACCAGCAGGGCCCGGCGCAGGGCCGATGCTTCCGAGAGGTAGCGGGCGAGCTTGAAGACCCGGAAGACGCGCAGCAGGCGGAGCGTGCGGACGACGAGCAGGCGCTCCCCGCCCGGCACGATCAGGCCGATGAACGCCGGCAGGATCGAGAGCAGGTCGATGATCCCGAAGAACGAGGTGGCGTAGCGCCACGGGCGCCGGACGATGATGAGCCGGAGGACGTACTCGGCCGTGAAAAGGACCGTAAAGCCCCACTCGAGACCCAGAAAGATCGATCGGTAGGGCTCATCCCGGGCGGCCGGCAGGGTGCCGAGCACGACCACCCCCACGGACAGGATGATCGCGATGATGAGGCCGACGTCGAACGCTTTGCCGGCCGGCGTGTCGGCCTCGAAGATGATTTCGTGGAGCCGGTCCCGCCAGGGCGCGACGCGCGGCGGGCTTTGGTCTTGATTCGCCACGGGCGTGCCTCCGGGGAAGGTCCGGAACGCCCGGACCCGGTATCCATCGGTCCGTTGCGCCCGCCCGGTCCATCGTCGCGCGGCGGGTTGGGAGGTTTACCGGCGTCGAGAACGGCCGCTAGAGTCCCGGCAACATGGACAACACGCCCTTCGAAACGTCGGCCCGTGCCGCCTCGGTCGACGCCCCACCGCGCGGCGATCGCGACGATCTCATCGAGGCCATCGAGTCGGCCGATCAGTCCGCGTGCAGCCAGTGGCTGCGTGAATCGGACTCGGCGGATGTGGTGCACGTCATCTCCCGGCTCCCGGACGAACTTCGGACGAAACTCCTCGAGCTATTGACGCCCGAAGACGCGGCCGACGTCCTCGACCTGCTTCCGGACGCTCAGGTCGTCAACGCCATCGGGGATCTCGATGCGACGGTGGCCGCCGGGATCATCGGGGAGCTCGCCAGCGACGAGCGGGCGGACCTTATCCGCCAGCTCGACGACCACGACGCCGAGGCCATATTGACGGAGATCGACCTCGACGTCGCCGACGACATCCGGCGGCTGGCGGCGTACGACGAGGACGCCGCGGGGTCGCTGATGCTCTCCGAGTATCTCGCGTTCCCCGAGACGGAGACCGTGCGGGAGTTGCTCCTGGACATCGAGCGCAACGCGGAGCGGTACGCCCACTACAACATCCAGTACACCTATATCGTCGACAAGGACGGTGTGCTCCGGGGCGTGCTGCCACTCCGCAGCGTGATCCTCGCCCCGCGATCCACGGCGGTGCGCGAGATCATGATCGCGGATCCCATCTCGGTGACGGATACCGCTGACCTGGAGGAGGTCCGTGCCATCTTCCGCGAATACGCCTTTCTCGGCCTGCCGGTCGTCGACGGCGGGGGCAGGCTGGTGGGCGTCATCGAGGCCGGCGACGTGACCCGCGCCGACATGGAGGAGGCCGACGAGCTCTACCGGCAATCCCAGGGCATTGTGGGCGGCGAGGAGCTCCGCAGCATGCCCCTTTCCCTGCGATCTCGACGCAGGCTCGCGTGGCTCAGCGCCAACATCATCCTCAACATTCTCGCGGCCAGCATGATCGCGCTGCACCAGGACACACTCGAAGCCGTGATCGCGCTGGCCGTGTTCCTGCCCATCATCTCGGACATGAGCGGCTGCTCGGGAAACCAGGCCGTCGCCGTGACCATGCGGGAACTGACCCTCGGCGTGACGCGCCCGCGCGACGCGCTCCGTGTGCTCGGCAAGGAGGCGTCGCTGGGGCTCATCAACGGCTCGGCGCTGGGGCTGTTGATCGGCGGCGTGGCCTATCTCTGGAAAGGCAACCTGGTCCTCAGCGCGGTCGTGGGTTCGGCGCTGGCGCTCAACACGATCATCGCCGTCTGCATCGGCGGGCTCGTGCCGCTGCTCATCAAGCGGTTCAAGGCCGACCCGGCCCTCGCGTCGGGCCCCATCCTCACGACGATCACCGACATGTGCGGCTTCTTCATCGTCCTCACGCTCGCCTCGTCCGTCCTGTCCTACCTCACATGACCGGCGCGGGCGCATCGCCCGCGAGTGTTTTTTGAGGCAAGCCCGATCCCCGCAACGCGATCGCCGCCGGGTGCCATGCGAGGCGGGCACGGGCGTGCACGGGTTCCGCCGGCCTTTGGTAGACTTCGGGTCACCTCGAGCACGGGCACGGGCCCCCTTCAGGTCGACCGCGGGCGGTTCCAGGCCGCCGCGTCCTTCACAGCGCCCGACGGGGAGAGCGTTCATGCTGGCAGGCACCAGGCCCTTCGGTTCCATGGACGAGATCGGGGACGGTCTCGCCCCCCTGATCGCCGGGCACATCGATCTCGTGTTCCGACGCATCATGCCCGGCCCCGGGGTGGAGATCTTGCCGGGCTTCGTGCGGCTTGTCACGGGCGAGCCGCACCCGTTCGGCAACTTCGCGTGCGTCCGCGATCCGGTGACCGCGGCGGTGGTGCGCGAGGCGATCGAGCCGTTGCAGCGTTGCGGCGCCCCGGCGGCCGTCTTCCTGACCGGCCCCTGGCCGGAGGATGCCGAAAGGGTCCTTACGGACGCCGGCTTCGGTCGCCACGGCGGTATGCCCTGCATGGGCGTCGAGATCGAACAACTCCCCGAATCCTCCTTGCCCCCGGGGTGCACGTTCGAGCGCGTCAGCGACGCGTCCGAGCGTGCTGAATGGGCTGATGTGTTCGCCCGTGGGTACGAGTTGCCCGGCCGCATCGGCCACGCGTTCGCGGGGGGCATCGACGGGGACGACCGCCCGGACGCGCCAGTGCAGTACTTCTGGATCCGAAGGGACGGGGTGCCCGTTTGCACATCGCTGGTGTTTCTCGACCGAGGCGTCGCGGGCATCTACGGCGTCGCGACCGTGCGCGAAGCCCGCGGGATGGGCCTCGGTGCGTACGTGACCGCCCAACCGCTGCGCATCGCCAGCCGGCTCGGCTACGGCGTGGGCATCCTCCAGGCGTCCGAGGAAGGGCACCCGGTCTACCGGCGGATCGGGTTCCGGGACTTTGGTGAGATTCCGCTCTTCGTTCGAATGCCGGATTGATCGCATCCGACGGTCGCGAGGACGTACAGATCCGCGTGTCTTCCGTCCGATGGGCTCAGATCAACCCCATCACCCGGGAGAGCTGCAGCGTATCGACGTACTGCTGGAAGCGGACGGCCTTGCCGCCGCGCACGTCCCACACGTGAACCACCTGGGTGTTCTGCGTCAGGCCGGTGGCCTTGCAGGTGCCGCCGTACCGGCCCAGCATGATCACCTTGTCGCCCGAAGCGAGCAGGTCGTCCACCCGGACGCTGAAACCGTCCCACTCGGTCGCGCAGCGGGCGAAGATACCCTCCGCGACGGCGTTCGGGCCGACATACGGATTCCCGTCGGCCCACGGATGGCTCTCCGCCTCGTTCCAGACGATGTCCGGGCTCATGCGTCCCAGCGCGCCGGGCCCGTCCCCGGCGGCGAACGCGTCGTAGATTCCTCGGATCACAGCGGCATTGGCGTCGGACATCTCAGGTGCTCCCGGCGATGGGCCGCCGCCGACGCGGGGACCGACCCGCACCCGGCCGGGCGACGAAGGCATGCTAGTGATTTTCCTCATTGCCCTCTGGCGGCTCGCGCACAATTCCTCCTCCCGTAGGCCGTTGCATGTGAGTGTAAGGTGTTTTGCCTAGTATCCGTCCGGTGCGGACCGGGTGCTTGACCGGCGTTCTGGCTGGAAACCCGCGTTCCATGGGCGTTCTGGGGCCCATTTGGTGGGAAAATACGGAGAAACCTCTTGAACCGCACCACGATTTGTGTAACAGTTACAATCGAAGGCCGGGTTGGCAGATGTTCTGACCCCGGTCCGAGAGAGATACACAAAGAGGAGAAACCGATGATCCGTACCCTTGCGCTGCTTTCCGCAGCCGCCGTCGCTTCCGCGGCGAACGCCGGCACTTCCGTCGATGTCGCTATCGACCCCTCGTCCGCCCCCTGGCTGGGCTTCATGAACGTGTTCGAGCTGCCCTCCAACGGCGGCGGGTTCGTGTTCGGCAGCCCCTGGGGCGTGTCCGACCTCGTTGCCAACTTCGACGACGGCGCCAACACCGTGACAATGTCGCCCAACACTGTCGGTGATCCCGATCCGTTCTGGTACCAGGGCGGCGGCGGCCCCGGCGCGCCCGGCAACAAGATCATGGAAGCCAACCTGTATCAGCAGTCCGACGGCGGTCTCGCTGGCACCACGGTGAACTTCTCCGGCAACGTCCAGTCGTTCAGCATGACCGCGGCCCACGAGGTCCAGGTCTTCATCCGCGACTTCGCCGCCGACTTCTCGTCCTCCGTGGATGTGTTCGCCGCCATCGACAGCACCGGTGCCTTCAGCATCAGCCTCGACACGATCAACGATGCCGCCCGCCACGTGCAGTGGGGCATCCAGGTCCGTGGCGAGAACGTGTGGGTCACCGACGTCGCCCCCTTCGGCAACGTTGTGTTCTCCACCGTCCCCACCCCCGCGTCCATCGCCATGATGGGTGCCGGTGGCCTGCTGATGAGCCGTCGCCGCCGCAACGGCTGATCGGGCGATCCGCACATTCGATCTTCCGAGACCGCCGGGCCAGTGCGCCCGGCGGTTTTCTCGTCAGAATCCGACGCTCGTCGAGGCCGGGGCTCGCCGGCTGACTGCCCGCTTTCTTCCTCCGGGCGATGCTGGTAGATTGTGAGCACCATGATTGACGCCCACCGATCCGTTCTGGCAGCCTGCTTTCTGACAATCTCAACGGCCGTGGTGCCCGCGTCGGCCCAGCCCGACGCTGCGAGCACGCCGCTCGCCGGCCCAAAGGTCAGCGAGCGGGTCACGAACACGCTGATCGAACGCGACATGCAGGGTCGGTTCCGGCGGATCGAAGGGCGTCCGGAGGTTGCGGCGCTGGCGCGGATCCCGATTGATCCCGTCCGGCGTGAAGACGCCCGGCGGGTGATCGAAGATCGTGCGGGCGCATTGCGGGCTCATCTGGTCGAGCACATCGATCTGATCAAGGCGTCGACGGACGCCTCGATCGCGGGCAACACCGAAGAAGTTCGCCGGATCCAACTCGATCTTTATCGTTTGTTTGAACCTGCGGGCGAGCGCAGCCCGCTGCTCTCACCGCTCGAACCGGTCCTCTCGGCGGAAGAGTTCGGTGAGGTGAAGCGCGTCGTCAACGAATACTGGGACGCTTGGGTCGCTGCGGAAGCGGGGAACGGGATGATGGACGCGGCCGCGTCCGAGGCGTTGGAGCGGCGGCTCGCCTACGAGTTGTACCAGCAGGAACTCGCCTACGCCTACGAGAGCACGCTGCGCCCGTTCCAGCAGCGGCTCGAGCGGATCTACACGATCGTCGAACCAACCGACGACCAGCGGGCGGCCATCCGGGCCGCCGTGATCAAGTACATCCGCGATGCGGGCCTGACCCCCACCCCCGACCAGCGCGAGGAACTCGCCCGTTCCATCTACGACGCGCTCGACGAGCCACGCCGGTTCCGGCTTTTCGCGGCCGGTCTTTCGGCGATGTAGGCCCGCCGCGGGAGATCGATCGCGATCATTCCGAGCCTTGGTCGGCGCCGTTGATGAACGCGTTCACAATGGACGCATTGTGCGGGTTCCGCCAGATGCCCATGTGGCTGTCGCAATCGATGAGCACCTCCCGGGCGGGCCCGCGGAGCACGCGGCGCCACGAGTCCAGGCCCAGCCCCAGATCGGTGTTCTTGCGACGGATCACCAGTGCCGGTCCCTCATACCGGCCGGGACGATGCCGATACAGGGCTTCGAGCGTCGCCGCGCCCAGGGCACGCTGGAGCGGCTCCCATTCCGCCAGTTTGCGGTGGCGAGGTCCCGGCGACCAGAGCGGCATCCGCCCCGGCGGGACGATCCGCCGGAGCTTTCCGTAGGCCCGGGCGAGCGGATCGGGCACCGGGGGCCGGTGGGCCGGGATGCCGTCGATCGCGATGAGTTCCGCCACGCCGATCGATCGCCTCTTGATCTCGTTGGCCAGTTCCAGCGCCAGCGGTGCCCCGCTGGAGAATCCCGCGATCGTGACGCGCCCCCAGCCCTGCGCTTCGATCAGATCCGCGTACCCGTGGACCATTTCGAACACCGAGCGCAGAGGATCCTCGTTCTCGAGCAGACCGGCGGGCTGGATCGCGTAGATCGACACGCGCCCTTCGCAGGCCCGGGCCGCGTCCGCGAGAAACCCGATGGCTCCACCCAGATGGGGCAGCACCACCACCACCCGTCCGCCGTCGGAGAGTTTGTGCAGGTGCCCCGAGGCGTTGCGACGCAGCGCTGCGCCGTGCAACTGCTCGCCGCGATCCTGCAGCATCGCACGCTCGAACATCTCGGCGATCGCTTCGGGCGTGGGATCGGGAAGCGTGGGCGTCACGGGCAACTCGAGGCCGAGCGCCGACTCGATCTCGAGGAGAAGGCGGAGCAGCGCCAGGGAGTTCCCGCCGGCACGCAGAAAGCCGTCCTGGTCAGACGCGGGCGGCCGCCCGAGCGTCTTGGCCCACGCCCGGCGGACGAGGACGATCGGGTCGGAGGCCTGCACAGGGTCGAGACCGGCCTCGGGCTTCGGTGGGTCCGCCAGGGTTGCCACGAAACGGCGATCGATCTTGCCGTTCGCCAATCGCGGGATCGAATCGGTCCACACAAACCGGGTCGGCACCATGTGGGATTCGAGTGTCGCACGCAGCGCGGCACGGATCGTTGACTCGGCGTCTCCGTTGCCGGGGGGCCCCGAGTGCACGCAAACGGCGACGATCTGGGCATCCACGCCATGGCCGACCATGCAGGCGGCCGCGTCCGCAACGATCGGAACCAGAAGAATCGCCGACTCGATCTCGGTGACCTCGATGCGGAACCCGAGAAGCTGGACCTGGGCGTCCTGGCGCCCGATGAACCCGATGGCTCCGTCCTCACGCCACCACCCGAGGTCGCCTGTGCGATACCGACGAACCATCGATCCGGACCCGCCGGGGTCGGGCACGGTCGAGAATGCGTCGCTGTCGGCGTTGAGGTAGCCGTCGGAGACCTGAACACCTTCCAGTTCGATCTCGCCCGCCACGCCCATCGGGCACAGCCGGCCACTGCGATCGAGGATCCGAACGCGGGTGTTCACGATCGGGCGACCGATGGGAACCGAATCAGAACCGGGAACGCATTCCCAGTTGGTGACATCGATTGCCGCCTCCGTGGGGCCGTACAGATTGAAGAGCAGACCGGGGGCGGTGCGCAGATACTCGCCCGCCGCGGTCGGAGTGAGGACTTCGCCCGAACAGATCGTCAATCGCAAGCTGGAGGGCTGGACGCCCCGGATGGCCCGGGCCAGCGGGACCAGAAGCGATGGGATCATGTGCCAGACCGAGATCCGGTGGGCGTTCGCGGCTGCCACCAGCCGCTTCGGATCGGACGCCGACTCGGCATCGAGCACGAAGACTCGGGCGCCAGAGGTCAGTGGCCAGAGGTACTCCCACATGGAGACGTCCCAGGCGAGCCTGTTCTTCTGCGCAACGGTGTCTTCCGGAGAGATACCGAAAGCCCTGGTCATCCAAAGAACGCGATTGACGAGTGATTCGTGGCGGATCGGAACCGCCTTGGGCGTCCCGCTCGAGCCCGAGGTAAAGAGCACGAACGCATCGGAGGCCACGGGCACACGATCTAATGACTCCTGTACAACGGCGTCGTCCGTCAGCGGAGCCATCGGGATGATCGCGAGATCGTCCGTGGCGCCGACGACGGCCGCGTCGCCGGGCAGCAGGAGAAAACGCGCGTCGCACCCGGTGAGCATGGCCTCCCGTCGGCCCGCGGGGGTCTCCGGATTCAATGGCACGCACGCAGCACCAAGGCGAAGAATGCCGAGCACCCCGATCACACTCGCCGCGTCCCGATGATCCATGATCGCAACCCGATCGCCCGGTTGAACACCGGCGTCACGGAGCTGAGCCGCCACCGCGTGGACCCTGCGGCGAAGTTGGTCATAACTGAGCTGCGTCGAGGCATCGGCGAGCGCCGGCCGGTCGGCGTGCTGGGCTGCGGCCCGTTCGAACACGTCGATCAGCGACAACGATTCGCCGTGATCCCAATCGGTCCCGTTCCACACCCGCTCGATCTGATGACGTTCGTCATCGCCGAGAATATCGCACTCGTCGGCGGGTCGCTGCGTCTGTTCCGCGGTCGCCGCGAGCGCTCGACGCAGGTGCTCGGACCGCCATCGTGCCACGTCCTCGCTGGTTTCCGGATTCATACGCAGGCGGAGCCCGCCGTCCCGTCGCACCTCGCTCACGCCCCCTTCCGGATCGGTGAGCATGATGCGGAGCGGCTCGTCAGACGGGAACACCTCGCCGGCCGCTGCGCGGATTCGTGCGGCCAGCTCGCGCGGAGTTTCGTGCCCCAAGGGCCGCTCAAGATGGATCGCTCGGTCACCCCACGCGAGCGTAGCGTGGGCCAGACCGTCATCCGGCTGCCACCGCTGAGCCAAGATCGCTGCCGCGGCCGACAGGGCCGCGGCGCCCTCCGGTCCGTGGGAATCGAAGTACGGAAGCTCGATGAGCCAGCCCCGCTCGACCTGCTCGCGCAGCATCGCGCGATCGATTTTTCCCGTGGAACCGATGGGCAGAGTGCCCCGGCGGGCGAAGAACGAAGGGACGAGGTGCGGCGGCAGTTCGGACGCCAGCGCACCTGTCAATCGGCGTCGGGTGGCGGCCCAGTCGGCGTCCTCGATCAGCACCACGAACGCCTGCAGGGCGTGATCGCTGCTCTTGGCGACCCGCACGACCGCCGCGTCACGAACCGACGGATCTCGGCGGATGGCCCGTTCGATCTCGGCGGGCTCGACGCGGAAGCCTCGGACCTTGAACTGATCGTCCAGCCGGCCGAGAAACGCAACCCGGCCGTCGGCGTCCATCATGGCACGGTCGCCGGTGCGGTACCCGCGTCGGTCCAGACCCGGGACGTTTACGAATCGGCGTTCCGTCTCGGACGGATCATCGAGGTACCCGAGGGCGAGGCCATCACCGGTCGCGACCAGCTCACCGGGCATCCCTCTCGGGACCGGGCGGAGTTCTTCGTCGACGATGCACACACCGGTCCCGCTGACCGGGTTTCCGATGGGGATCGGGGCCCCGCGGTCCACGTCAGAGCCGATCTCGTGGCAGGTGGTGAAGGTGGTGTTCTCCGTCGGGCCGTAGCCGTTGATGATTCTCAGTTTCGGGCAGAGGTCCCGCAGGCGGGCCGCGTGTGTCGGCGAGACCACGTCGCCCCCCGTGAGCACGGCCGAGAGAGGCGCAAACAGTTCCGCCTGCTCATCGACGCACAGGTGGAAGAGCGCGGCGGTGAGCCACGCGGTGTTGACACCCTCATCGCGGATGAGGCGGGCGATCTCGCGGAGGCCCGATCTGTCGGGTGCGAGCACCACACGGCCCCCGTTGAGCAGTGGAGCCCAGACTTCGAGGGTCGAGGCATCGAAGGCCAGCGGCGCCATCTGCAGGAAGCGCGTGGACGGACCGAAGTCGAGAAAGTTTGGGCGCTGGCACAGACGCACAATCGCCCGGTGCGGGATCACGGCGCCCTTCGGCGCGCCGGTCGAACCCGAAGTGAACATGACGCTCGCGGCGTCGCCCGGCAATCGCGGTGCGACCCACTCCGACCCGGGTGTCTGCCTATCGAGTCCGGGAGAGACGGTGTCGAGGTCGAGGGTCTCCATCCCGGCGATGGTCGATGCGCCGGTCCCGACGATCACCCGACACCCCGCGCGTTCCAGGACCGGGCCCGCGTGGGTCGATGGGGTGTCCGGATCGACGGGCACGAACACGCCGCCTGCGCCGAGGATGCCAATCAACGCCGAGGGCATCAGCGGGTGGCGGCCGCATCGCACCGCCACCCGGTCTCCGGGCACGACACCGCTCGCTCGGAGACCGTCGGCGATGGAACGAGCAAACGCTTCGACTTCTTGGTAGTTCAGGCGTCGATCGCCGGCGACCACGGCCGTGGCCGTGGGGTTCGCCCGCGCCGCCTGCAGAAAGAGCGAAGTGACGGTGGCGGTCGGATCGTGCCGGCGATCAGCCTCAACGACGGAAACGCCCGAACTGACGCGCTCGCCCGGCTCGGAATGGTTTCGCCCCTGCTCCAACCCCGTGCCCCCTTTGGGTACCGTAGACCTCGTCCGGGGATGCGGCACCCCTCCCAGAAGATCGGTCGGACGGGCTCGGGAATGCACTGCCGATTCGGCCGGGATGGTAGGGACCGTACCGTTTGGGCCGCACGGGATGCCCGCGGGTGCGGTTCAGCGTGTCCGAACGACGGCAACGGTGACGGTCCCCGAAATCTCGTTCACGGAGACCAGGAGGTGCTCGCCGTTCGGGCTCAGGTCGGCGGGGATGAAGACCAGGCATTCCGGCCCGAGGTCGCCCGCCGTTCCAACGACCGGGTCGCCCGCGAAGTGGCGGGTGGTCCAATAGCCGACCGGTGTGGATCGGGCCGGTTCGGTGACATCGAAGACCACGATCCCGCCCACCCGCTCGAGGCCGATGAACGCGTAGTGGCGACCCGCGATCGACCCGACGGCGATGGCCTCGGGTTCGGGGCCGCGGTCGTCCGAGCGTGCGTCGCGGCTGTCGTTGGACGTGTTGTTGCTGTTGAATCCTTCCGGAGCAGCCGACGCCACCATCTTTTCGAAGGCGTCTCCCGAATGGAACACCAGCCCGCCCGATGCATCCCGGATGCTGAATCCCCGCGCCCCGAACGCGTAGAGGGACTCATACAGCCCGTCCCCGTCCTCGTCGCCGGACGCGCGGCTGACGTGCAACCGGCCCAGCCGCTCCGGCCGTTGCAGTTCCGCGGCATCGGGGAACGAGGACGGATCGAGCGACAGATCGGCCACCCGCGCCGCTTCCGCGAAACCGGCGTAGTACCGGGCGTCGCCCTCATCGGCCGTGATCAGGTACTCCGTGCCCCCGGTCTCGTACCGCACGATCGTGTCCGGCTGGAACATGCCGCGGACGGGCGCCTGCCCGATGCGGATCCCCCCGTCACGGTCCGACGGGTCGAGCCCGTTGCCATGCTGCGAGTGGTCCTTGAAGCCGAGCGGCACGATCCGCGTCACGGTCGCGGAATCGAGGTCGACGAGTGCGAGCGCGTTGTTCTCCTGCAGCACCACGTACGCGGTCCGTGAATCGGCCGACACGGCGATGTACTCGGGCTCGAGATCCCGTGACGGGGCGGCGCCCGGTCCGAACACACGGACGCCGGGATCCAGCCCGCCGCCGTCGAACCGGGTGAACGTCGCGGTCCGCACGTGACGCTGACCCAGCCGGCGCGGATCACCCGGCAGGTCGATGATGCTCACGGATCCCTCCGGGTCCACCGTGTAGTCATCCGACGGTTCGCCCTCGTTGGCGACAACGAGGCGCCGGCCGTCCGGTGTGAACGTGAGCATGTCGGGCAACGCGCCGACCTCCACGAGACCCACCAGAGTCCCGACCGCATCGAAAACCACCACCCGCCCGGGATCGGTCTTGACGTGCCCCTCGACCGCGACCGCCACGAGCCCGTTCATGGCCGCGACCGAGTTGACGCCCCTGCCGAAGGACCCCAGCCCGATCGACCGAACCCGTGCCGGACGCGTGGGATCGGCGATCGAGAGAACGTCCAGCGCGTTGGTATGGCTATTGGTCACAAACAGGCTGCGGACCGACGGGTCGTACGCCGCGATCTCCGCGGCCAGCGTGTTGAACGGACCCGTGCGGAACGATCCGATCGGCCGGATGACGATCGCGGGGGCCTCGGGCGCCGGTTGTGCCCGGGCATCCGTGGGACTCCCCGGCCCGATCGCCGCGGCGGTCGCGAGTATGAACTGGGTCAGCATGCGCCTCTCCCGTTGGGTCCGAATCCGCTCGGCCGCTCCGGGCCACGCGCCGGACCGACTATCGTCGTGTCACCATCTTTGACGCCCCCCGCCGACCCGGCCCGGTCGAATCCCCAAGCCTTTTCGGCCCGAACACGCAGATCCTCTCAATGAGCCCACCGGTCCCCTCCCAGATTCGCAGCGAACGATCCCGCCGGGCGGGTAAGGTGCCGTGCCGCCGGCACGCGGGGGGCTTTACCCTGATCGAGCTGCTCGTCGTCATCGCGATCATCGGCGTCCTGATCGGCATCCTGCTCCCAGCGTTGTCCGCAGCCCGCGGCTCGGCCCGGCGGGTGCATTGCCAGGCCAATCTCCGTTCGGTGCACCAGCTGGTGGTGTTGTACGCCCACGACGCGGACGACCGCGTCCCGCTGGGGTACCGCGGCGGGCGTCTGCAATGGAACACGATGGTCTACTCGGGCACGGGCACGGGAAAGTTCGTGCTCTTCGGACGCCTGGAGCGTGCCGGCCTGCTCGAGGCCCCCGAGGTGCTCTACTGCCCGTCCGAGTCCGCCGAGGACCAGCAGTTCGATACCCCGACCAACCCCTGGCCGCCCGGCACCCCGGGCGTCAACGTGCAGGGCGGGTATGCGTCGGCCCCGTTCGTGGATTGGGGCTTTGCGGAGTTCCCGCCGGTCATGCCCCGCCTGACCGACATGGCGGTCGGCCCCCTCCTGTCCGACGGCGTGGGTCTGCCGGAACGGGTCGATTCCCGCCACGTCAGCGGCGTGAACACCCTGTACACGGACTCCGGTGTCCGCTGGGTCGAACGGACATCCTTCGATGAACCGCTGTCGGAATGCGTCGGCCTCGACCCGTCGAACAACGACGCCCAGCAGCGCATCTGGGACATCCTGGCCGACCGCTGAAGCTCATCCCTTTCGGATCACATCCACCACGCGGGTGTGCAGGTGCCCGTTGGAGGCGATGATCGAACCGGCGTGCAGGTCGTGGTTGCCGTCGGCATCCGTCCACACCCCGCCCGCCTCGCCGATGATCGGCGGGACCGCGGCGATGTCCCACAGTTTCACCCCCGGCTCGATCACCGCGTCGGCGCGCCCCGTCGCCAGGAGCACGAAGGCGTAGCAGTCCGACCAGCCGCGGGTGCGGGCGCCCAGCTCGTTGAACCGCGCCCAGCCCCGCTTGTGGCGCGGCTCGCTGTAATACTCCATGGAGGTGGTCAGCACCATCGCCCCTTGCAGATCGGACCGCTCGGAGACCCGGGCACGCTCGGGATCGCCGGCCCCGCGGTACCACCAGCAGCCCGAGCCCGTCCGAGCCGCCACACACTCGTCCAACGCGGGCATCGCGATCACGCCGACGGTCGGCTCTCCACCCACCAGGCACGCCAGCATGGTCCCGAACAGCGGAACACCATGCACGAATGACATCGTGCCGTCGATCGGGTCCACCACCCACGTGCGGCCCGTGGTCGATTCGAGCGCCGGAAACTCCTCCCCGATCACCCCGTCGCCCGGGAACGCGTCCGCGACGGCCTCGCGAACGAACCGCTCGGCGTCTCGATCGGCGCAGGTCACCGGCGACCCGTCGGTCTTGCCCTCCGCGATCAGACCGTCGGACTGGAACCACTTCATGGTCCGCGCGCCCGCCGCCCTGGCGGTACGGACGGCGAACTCGAGGTCGGCGTGCATCGGCTTCATCCTGGGATCCTTGCTGTTCGCCCGTTCCGGACCGACGCGGAGATCGCCGCGGCGAGCTGATCGATCTGCTGGTCGGTGTGCTCAGCGGACACACTGATCCGGAAATACACCGGCGCGGGCCCGCCCGGATAGGCCACCAGCGGCGCGAGCACGCCGCGGTCGAGCATCTCTTCGTGCATAATCCGCATGGCGTCGGTCTCGCCCGCCACGAAGGCGATGATGGGGATCGGGTGCGCCGGATCGACATCGAACCGCTCGGCCAGCAGCGAACGGACCCGCGTCGTGTTCGCGCGCAACCGTTCATGCAACGAGGGGTCCTGCCGGACCAGCCCGATCGCTTCGATCGCGGCCGCCGCCAACGCCGGCGAAGTGGGGGTGGTGCAGATATAAGCCGTCGATCCCGCCCTGGCCGCGTCGACCAACGCACGCTCACCCATGACAACGCCCCCGCCGCACCCCAGCCCCTTGGCGAGCGTGGTGGTGACGACCAGCCGATCGCGGCTCAGATCGAGCTCGTCGGCCAGACCGCGCCCGGCACGTCCGAGGACGGCGAACCCGTGGCAATCGTCCAGCAGCAGCCGGTCCTCGTCGCGCAGCGAGGCGTGAAGCCGCCGCGCGGGTGCGACGGTCCCGTCCGCGGCGAACACCGAATCGGTCACCACGACCGCCCGCCCCTCGCACGCCCCGAGCAGGCGGGCCGCGTCCCGCGCATCGGCGTGCCCGTATTCGTGCAGACGCATCCCGGCCATCCCCGCGGCGTCCCGGAGACTGGGGTGGGCCCGCCGGTCGATCACCGCGTGCCGGACTCCAAGGGCCGACAGGCCCTGCATCGCCGCCAGATTGGCGATGTACCCGTCCGGCACCAGCAGCCCCGCCGGATGCCCGCAGAACCCGGCCAGCAGGCCCTCAAGATCCTCGTGCAGCCGGGTGTTCCCGGTGGTCTCGCGGCTCGCCGTGGTGCTCAGGCCGAAACGGGCCATCGCGTCGGCCGCCGCCCCGACCACACGCGGGTGCTGGGAAAGGCCGAGATAGTTGCACCCGCCGAACGTGACGACGGAACGGCCCGCGAGCAGGGCGGTCGTCGGAGAACACGCGTCGATGGGCGGTGCGGTCATGCGATCTCAAGGAATTGGTCAGCCGGGGGGCATCCCGGGCGGTCAGCGCACAGTAGAACCCCGGCAGGCCGAGCCGAACCCCGGGATCTTTGGTCGACGGGGATCGGCGCGTGTCCGGCACCCGCGCCGGGCTCCGGTGGAGCCGTGGGCGCCGTTCCCCTACCATCCGCGGCCGCCCGTCGGGCGTCCACACAGAGACCGTACAGCAGGAGGAATCCCTCATGACCGTGTTGTCGACGCTGCGAGCCCTCTTCGTTTCCGCCGCCGTGACCGGCACGGCCCTGCCGGCGACCGCCGCGTCCTCGGAGAACGCCGAATCGAACGCCCCCAAGGTCGTCCAACTGCCGATCCGCACCGACGGCCCCAAGAGCCTCGACCCGGTGAAGGGCTCGACCACCTACGACAACATGGCCTGCGTCCAGTTCTACGAGACCCTGCTGACCAACAAGTACACCGACCCGACCTCGCTCGAGCCGCTGCTGCTCACCGAGATGCCCACCAGCGCGGACGGCGGCCTGACGTGGAAGTTCACGCTCAAGGAGGGCGTGCGATTCCATGACAACGCCTGCTTCCCGGGCGGCAAGGGCCGCGCGGTCAAGGCCGACGACGTCTTCTACTCCCTCAAGCGTCTGGCCGACAAGAAGTACGAACTGGAGAACTGGTGGCTCCTCAAGGACACCATCCTCGGCTTCGACGAGTGGAAGGACGTTCAGAACGCCGCCCCGACCTTCAACTACGACGCCCCGGTCGAGGGATTCCGCAAGATCAACGACCGCGAGTTCGAGATCGTCCTCAAGCAGCCGGTCTACCGCTTCCTCTACATCCTCAGCATGTTCCAAACCTCGGTCGTGCCCCGCGAGGCGGTCGAGACGTACGGCGAGGACTTCGGCTTCAAGCCCGTCGGCACCGGCCCGTTCATCCTCGACTCCTGGGTGCCCAAGCAGTCGCTGACCGCCAACCGCAACCCCAACTACCACGAGGTCCGCTACCCCGAGCGCGGCGAGTGGAGCAGCGAGGATCGGCGGGCCCGCCTGCACCGGGCCGCGGGCGATCGGGTGCCCTTCGTCGACCGGCTCGAGTTCACCATGTTCCCCGAGGATCAGCCCATGTGGCTGCAGTTCTCGCTCGGCCAGCTCGGCTACAGCCAGGTGCCCGAGGACTACTTCCTCGAGGCGTTCGACAAGGCCTCGCTCGAACTCAAGGGCGACTACCTCCGCAAGGGCATCCGCGGCCACTCCGACATGCTCCTGGACTTCATCTTCCGCGGCTTCAACATGGAGGACGAGCTCGTCGGCGGCTACTCCGAGGAGAAAAAGGCCCTGCGCCAGGCGATCTCGCTCGCGATCGATCTCGAGGAGATCAACCAGACCTTCTACAACGGGCGCACGATCGTCTACGACGGTCCCATCCCCCCCGGCCTCCGTGGCTATCCCGAGAACGGGCGGGCCGACGCGGCCTACCGCGGACCCAACATCGCACTGGCCAAGCAGAAGCTCGCTCAGGCCGGTTACCCCGACGGCCAGGGCCTGCCCGCCATCCGTTTCTACACCTCCCAGAGCACCATCAACGTCGAGATGGCGGAGATGGTCAAGCGGCAGCTCCAGCAGATCAACGTGCGGTTCGAGCCGATCTTCATGGACTTCTCCACGCTGATCGAGGCCATCAACAAGAAGCGGGCCCCGATGTTCGGCTTCGCCTGGGCCAGCGACTACCCGGACGGCGAGAACAACCTCGCCCTGTTCTACGGGCCGAATGAGTCCCCCGGCTCCAACCATTTCAACTACAAGCGCGCCGAATACGACAAGCTCTACGAGCAGATCCTCACGATGGAGCCCAGCGACGAGCGGGACGCGCTGTACGCCACCATGCGGGACATGGTCCTCGAGGACGTTCCCTACGTGGGCTCCCAGGCCCGCCAGCGGTTCTACGTGATCAATCCCTGGCTGCTCAACTGCAAGCCCACCGAGCGGTACTACGGCTGGTTCAAGTTCCTCGACGTGGACGACTCCAAGCGCTGATCGCACCGGCGTCACCCGGATCTCCCAAGGCCCTCAGGAGCCCACGCCGTGTGGACCTACATCCTCCGACGGACCCTCTACAACATCCCGGTGTTTCTGGCGATCATCCTGCTCGTGATGGCCGCCCTGCGCGTCACCGACCCGGTGTCGGCGCACCTGGGCAAGAACGCCACGGAGGAGCAGATCCGGCTCAAGACCGAGTCCTTCGGGCTTGATGACCCATTCCCCGTCCAGTACGTCCGGTTCCTGGGCCAGCTGGTTACCTTCGACTTCGGCAACGACCGCAGCTGGGACCAGGACCTGCCCGTCGGCAAGATGATCCTCGACGCCGTCCCGCCGTCGGTCGCGGTCATGGGCCCGACCCTGATCGTCACGGCCAGCATCGCGATCGTGGTGGGGCTGGTCTCCGCCTTCAACCGTGGCCGGGCGCCGGACAAGATCCTCATGTTCGTCGCCGTCATCGGCATGAGCATCTCGGTGCTCGTCTACATCATCCTCGGCCAGTACTTCGGGGCCTACCTGCCCAAGCAGGAGTCATCGTCCTGGCCCTTCGAGGTCGCGGTCGACGCCAGCGCGGCCGGCGGGCGGGGCTTCTTCTTCGTGCCCTCGAACTGGGTGGCCTACTGCATGCTGCCCGTGATCATCAACGTGGTCGTGGCGCTGGGCTACGACACCCGCTTCTACCGCGCCGTCATGGTCGAGGAGACCCGCAAGGACTACATCCGCACCGCACGGGCCAAAGGCGCCAGCACCTTCCGCGTCATGTTCGTCCACATGCTCAAGAACGCCATGATCCCGATCATCACCCGGATCATGATCTCCCTGCCCTTCGTCGTGACCGGGTCGATCCTCGTCGAGGTCTACTTCAACATCCCGGGCATGGGCCGCACCCTGATCAACGCCATCAACGCCAAGGACTTTCCCGTCATCCAGACATTCACAGCCCTCTTCGCAGCCCTGTTCATCGCGTCCAACATCCTGACCGACGTGCTCTACGCACTCGCCGACCCCCGCGTGAGGCTCTCGTGATCGCACGACTCAACGAATCGCCGTCGATGCGCAAGCTGTTCCGCAACAGGCGGGCGATGGTCGCGCTGGGCGTCATCTCCCTCTACCTCGCCCTGTTCGTCTGGATCGTCGCGATGCAGGCGGCCTCGTGGTTCGGCTCGGTCACCGGCACCTACGACCTGGCCGAGCGTCCCGTCCTCGGGGCCCTCCTGCCCGAACGCACGCTCGAGCGCGTCGGCTCCAGGAACCTGCCCGGGTTCGGTCTGGTCTCACGGCCCGAGGTCCGGGCCGAGCAGCTGCGCTTCTACTTCGACCGCGTCGGCGAGGCCCTGAGCACCATCGAGAACCCGGTCTCCGGCGACACCCGCGACCCCCAGGACATCCTCGACAACCTCGCCCTCGCCGAGCGGCGCGTTGCGGAACTCTCCCCCGCCGAGCTGCGCGCCATCCACGCCAAGGGCCTGGCCGCGTTCGGCACGCAGTCCGAGCTGCGCAGCCTGCGGTCCAAGTTCCTCCAGGCCGACATCGCCATCACCAACGTACGGCGCAACGCCGAACTCTTCAAAGACCCGCGCCCGGGCGATGACCCCGAGGTCCTGCTCGACGAGGTGTCCCTGTCGCTCGAGGAGATCGCCATCCTCCTCGACGAGGCCGCCCCGGCCATCCCGCCGGACTCACCGCTGGCCGACATCGACCTGGCCATCCTCGAAGACGCGGCGATGGCGATGTTCGACGAGCCCACGCCCGACCCGCTCTACGACGCCGAGCTGCTCAACCTCATAGACGAAGCCGTCGCCGAGCGCCTGCGGGGCATCGACGCGGAGGTCAACGCCGAGCTCGACCAGATCGAGCCCATCGTCGCCGAGCTCTTCCCGCTGCCCACGGGCATCGAGGGGGCGCTCTACAAGCTCCGGCTGATGCTCGGCACCGACCGCCAGGGCCGCTCCATCCTCATCCGGGCGGTCTACTCCGCCAAGGTCGCCATCCAGGTGGGCCTGGTCGTCTCCCTCATCGCGGTCAGCTTCGGCAGCCTGCTCGGCGCGGCCGCGGGCTACTTCGGCGGCATCGCCGACCACCTGATCATCTGGCTCTACTCCACCTTCAGCTCGATCCCCTACCTCGTGCTCCTCGTGGTCCTCGCATTCATGTTCACGGGCTCGAAGGTCGAGGGAACGCTCATCCCGCTGTACGTGGCGTTCTGCCTGACCTACTGGATCGGCCCGTGCCGTGTCACCCGCGGCGAGGCGCTCAAGCTCAAGGCCCTCGACTACGTCCAGGCGGCCAACGCGCTGGGGGCCTCCAGAAGCCGCATCCTGATGCGCCACATCGTGCCCAACACCGCCCACCTGATGTTCATCAACCTCTCGCTGCTCTTCATCGGCGCCATCAAGGGGGAGGTCGTGCTGACGTTCCTCGGCCTGGGCCTGAAGGAGGGCGCCAGCTGGGGCATCATGATCAACCAGTCCAAGTCCGAGGTCGTCTCGGGCTTCTTCTGGCAGATCGGCTCGGCGACCTTCTTCATGTTCGTCCTTGTCCTGGCCTTCAACGTGCTCACCGACGCCCTGCAGGACGCGTTCGATCCCAAGCACGTCGGCTGACCGCCCCGGACCAGGGCCGATCCTCAACCAACGAACAGGGCCGTGCCCAAAGGCACGGCCCTTTCTGTTTCCTGTTCAACCCGATCTCGCCCGCCTCAGCGCCCGCCGGCGGCCTCGAAACGGCGCGAAACCTCGCCCCAGTTGACGACCTTCATGAACGCCAGCAGGTAATCCGCCCGCCTGTTCTGGTAGTTCAGGTAGTACGCGTGCTCCCACACGTCCACGCCCAGCAGGGGGTCCGTCCCGGCGAACAGCGAGTCCTGCTGGTTGTGCATCTGGACGACCATCAGCCGGCCCGAGACCGACTCGCGCACGAGCCAGGCCCAGCCGGACCCCTCGACCGACGCCGCGCTGTCCCGGAAGAACTTCTCGAACTCCGCGTACGAGCCGAAATCGCGGCGGATCGCGTCCATCAGCGCGCCGCCGGGCTCACCGCCGCCCCCGGACTGCGGCGGGGCCATGTTCGCCCAGAACAGCGTGTGGTTGACGTGCCCGCCCGCGTTGAAGCTGAGCCGGCGCAGCCAGTACTCGAGCACGCCCGGGTCGCCCCCGCCGCCACGGATCTCGGCCAGCTTGGCCACCGCCGTGTTGAGCCCGTTGACGTAGCCTTGGTGATGCTTCTCGTGGTGGATCCGCATCGTCGTCGCGTCGATGTGCGGCTGCAGCGCGTCATAGGCGTACGGCAGATCCGGCAGCACGTACGTGCCCGACCCGGCGTCCCAGCCGAGCGCATCCGCCTCCAAAGCCGCCGGCGTGCGACCACGGGCCGCGGCCGCCCCGGTCCCGAGCCCCAGGCCCGCCATCGCGCCCATCGTGCCGATCGCCTCGCGTCGGTTCATTGCGGTCATCTATGTCTCCTTTCGAACAGAACCCGGCGGGATCAGTTCTGTCGCCCTTCGATCGCGGCGATCAGGCACCCGCTCGCAAGGATCAACAGGTCGTCGAGGTGTTCGTCTTCCATCAACGGCGAGATTCCCAGCCGATAAACGAACGGGTTGAAGTGCTGGCGGTACTTTGACAACTCCGCCCCGTCGGCCGAGCGGACCATCGCGTACCGCTGCGGGAACAGCAGCGAGGCGTAATCGATGAAACGCCGGGCGAACGGGGCGAAGCCGCCCTGCTCGCTCAGCACCGCCACCTGACGGCCCTCGGCGTCGAACACCAGCCACTCGTCCCGCACGAAAGACGACTTCATCCCCTTCCGACGCATGCTGCCCAGCGACTCGCCGGAAGGAAGCTGCACGTCGAAGGTCACGCCGAAGTCGATCACGCTCCGGGCCCGCAGCACGAGCAGCGTCTCGGACCGCGATTCGTCCGTGTAGAGGCGGATGTCCTCGCGGAGCTTGAAGGCCTTCTGGTGGCAGAACGCCACCACTCCCCCCGATTCGTCGTAGACATGGAACTTGGCCCCGAAGATCGTGAGCACCTTGCGACGGATGGTGTACTTCTCGCCAGGGGCGGGTTTGAATGCCACGCGATGACTCCGCTGTGTGTGCCCCGGATTGGCCCGGGCGACCCCAAACGGGGGAAGGCGAGCGGGGGGGACGGGGTGATCGTACCACACTCAAGGGGGACGCGGGACCAACGAAAAACGGGCGGGACCGGATGGTCCCGCCCGCGTGAGCGATCCGCGTGCGACGCGATCAGTTGGCCTCGCCAACCTCCCAGCGTCGGAAGTTCTTGAGCGAGCCGCCGGCGCCGACGACCTCCTTGACGGACTTGGAGGGGTCCATCACGAAGGCCTGCTCGGTCAGGGCGACCTCGGCGAAGAACTTGCGCATGCCGCCCTCGACCATCTTCTCGGCGATCTCGCGCGGCTTGCCGCTCTCGACCGCCTGCTCGATGCGGAACTTGCGCTCCTTCTCGACCAGATCGCTGGGGATGTCGTTGGCGGTCAGCCCCAGGGGGCGGGGGAACGCGGCGGTCACGTGCATGGCGATCTGGCGGAGGGTGTCCTCGGCGACGTCGCCCTCGGCCTCGATCAGCACGCCGGTCTTGCCGTCGTGGTGGACGTACTTGCCGTACACCGTCTTGTTGCCCGAGGCGTCGAGCTTCTCGACGCGCCCGATCGAGATGTTCTCGCCGGTGCTGATGCGGATGTCGTCGATCAGCGCGACCATCTCCGGGGTCGGCTCGGACGAGCCGGCCGGGGCGGCCAGGGCCATCTCGGCGAGCTTCTTGGTGATGCCGATGAACTTGTCGTTCTTGGCGGTGAAGTCGGTCTCGGCCCGGAGTTCGACGATGGAGGCCGCGCTGCCGTCGCCGGCCACGGCGACCTCGATGCGACCCTCGCCCGCGGCGCGGTCCATCTTGGACTCCATCTTGCCCTTGAGCTCCTTGCGGAGCAGATCCTCGGCCTTCTCGACGTCGCCGCCGGCCTCGATCAGGGCCTTCTTGCAGGCCATCATTGCGAGCCCGGTTTTGTTCCGGAGGCTCATCACGTCCTTGGCGTTGATTTCAGCCATGGTGGGTACTCTCCCGTCGTTGTCGTTCTTCGAGGACCCCGCGTGTGGTGGGGGCCCGGTGGATGTCTCGTTCGGTCAGTGAATCAGGATTCGGCCTTGGCCGGCTCGGCGTCGACGCCCGCGTCAACCTCGGGGCGGCCCGAAGCCGCGTCGTCGGCGCGGAACTGGGCCCGGCGGCTGCGACGGGGCCCGCCCGACTCGCCCGAGGCCTGCGACTCGTCGCTTCCCTCGCCGGTCTCGACCCGCATCTGCTTGCCGTCGGCGATGGCCTTGCACAGCTCGCGGACGATCACGTCGATCGAACGCATCGAGTCGTCGTTGCCGGGGATGGCCACGTCGACCAGCTCGGGGTCGCCGTCGGTGTCGATCAGGCACACCGTGGGGATGCCCAGCTTGCGGGCCTCGCGGAGGGCGTTGATCTCGCGGTTGACGTCGATGGCGACCATCACGCCGGGCATCTTGTGCATGCTGCGGATGCCGTCGAGGTTGCGCTTGATCTTCTTCATCTCACGCCGGAGCTGGCTCTCCATCTTCTTGGAGTAGCTCTGGAAGTTGTCGTTGGCCTCGATGGTCTCGAGCTCCTCGAGCCGCTTGAGCCGGGTGCGGATGGTGCGGAAGTTGGTCAGGGTGCCGCCGAGCCAGCGCTCGGTCACGTAGTGCATCTGCACGTCGGCGACGCGCTGCTCGATCACGCCCTTGGCCTGGCGCTTGGTGCCCACGAAGCACACGTCCTTGCCTTGGCTGACGGTGCGCGTGATCAGCTTCTTGGCGAGCAGGAGGCCCTTGACGGTCTCCTTGATGTCGATGATGTGGATGCCGTTGCGCTTGCCGTAGATGTACGAGCCCATCTTGGGGTTCCAGCCGCTGGAACGCTGTCCGAAGTGGATACCCGATTCGATCAGGTCCTGCACGAGTGGGTTGGCCATGGCGATCTTCTTTCGTTCGAGTTCAGCGACACCCGCGTCAGGACCGGTCCCGCACGCGTCAGGGCGCTTCGGTGGTAAACCCGCCTCCGGAACCTCAAGGGTCCGGTTCGGCGCGTTCCTTGCGAAAACAACAGCGGCCCGTACACCGAGCCCGGCGGCCTGATCTCCGGTCGGACCAGACCCCACAGTATAGAAACCGACCCCTTCCAAAGGCAAGAAACCGCCCGCCACCATCCTTCCCAAACAGACCCCGCCCGATCCAACCCACACAACCGGCTCCCGTCACCCGTCTCGACGGTCCCCGGGGCCAAGATTCCCGGGGAGGATCCGCTGGCCCGCGGCCACGGGCGGCGGAGGACCACGGCTTGTTGTGCCGAAGCGCCCTTGTCGCTGCGCCGCCCGCCGCTAGAATGGCTGCGAATCGGGCGCATAGCTCAGTTGGCTAGAGCGCTGCCGTCACATGGCAGAGGTCACTGGTTCGAGTCCAGTTGCGCCTATTCAGCCCACCGGGGACCGACATCTTGTCGGTCCCCGTGGCCGTTTTGGGCCGACGCGAGCAGGGCCGATCCCAAGAAAACGCCCCGCCGGTGTGGCGGGGCGTCTGGCGATTCTGATTTTATCCGGACCGATCAGATCGGGCGGACGGTGGGGTCGTTCGGGTTGACGGCGGGAGGACTGATTGGACGCCCACCGGGCCCGCCGCCTCCGCCGCCGTTGCAGTATCCAGGAATCCAGATGCTGCGGAAGAACAGGATGTCCGAGAAGTTCAGCAACCCGTCACCGTTCACGTCGGCTGCCAGGTCGCCATCGAGGTACCACTGGAAGAAGAGCTGCATGTCGGCCGTGTTCACCACGCCGTCGCCATTCAGGTCGCCCGGGCAGCTGGTGAGGATGGCGGGGCAGGATAGCGTCGGCGGAATGCCCGTCTGCGTGCCGTAGATGACCATCTTGAAGCTCGTCAGAGTCTTGGCGGAGTGGTCAAAGAACGCGCCGCCGGGCATGCCGAGCGGGCCGAGCAGCGTGACGTTCTCCTCGCCTGGATCGTCGTCGCCGGGCAGCGTGCCCTCGGGCGTTTCTTCGTCCGGACGGAAGTCCTGCAGGTACAGGTTCCAGGTGCCGCCGGAGATCTCACCCCAGTGCTTGTAGGTCGTGAACTTGTACTCCTGGTAGGCCTGATTCGTGTTCACGCCGCTGGAGTCGGCGCGGGGGATCGCGATGGGCGAGACGGACCCGCGGGGTGACTCGAGCACGAGGAACAGGTCGCCCGCCCCCGCGCCGCTGATGGTCAGCGTGATCTCCACGGTCTCGACCATGTAGTTCTCACGGACGCACGCGAGGCCGGTCACGGAACCGTTCGGCAGTTCCCGGGCCGCGGAGACTACAGCGCCCGGAACCAGCCGGAACAGGATCTTGGGCTCATCGTCGGTGCCGATGTTGCCGAGTTCCTCGAACGTGGCGTCGGGAACTTCGACCGACTGCTCGATCGTGCCCGAGTCAAGGGCGTACAGCTTCGGCAGCGTGCCCCACGACGACGCCGCGGCGACGGCGGCCTCGGCGTCGATCACGCCGAACCCGTATTGGTCGCTGTGCAGCACGTCGCCCGAGTTGACCTGCCAGAAGGTCGGGTTCTGGATGTTGGGGTCGTCCGGATCGGCCTGACCGTACCCGAACAGGTTTGTCCAGTAGGTGGCGACCGGATCAAAGTTGATCGGGACGGAGGTCTGCTGGAAGATGTGCTGGATGTCGCGGATGCTCAGGCCCGGGTTGGCCTCGAGCATGAGCGCGATGATGCCGCTGACGATCGGCGAGGCCGCGCTGGTACCGCCGAAGAAGCAGGTCAGCCCGTCGATCGTGTTGAGGGGGGCGGGGCAGTCGCTGCCGGTCCCGATCGGAGCCGTCGTGGTGATCCCGCGGCCGGAGGCCGTGCTGCCGTAACCGCCCGGGCCGTACGCGGCGTCCAGGTCGGCACCGGCAGAGTATCCGCCCGCGATGATCGAGGTGCCGGTCGTGGAGTAGCCCGCCAGTTCATTCGTCTCGCCGACCGCCGAGATCGCGAAGGTGAACGGATGCCCGGCGGCCTCCCAGTACTCAGCCCGGTCGCCCATCATCCCGGAGTACCGCCAGCCGAGGCCGTCGGAACCGTCGACATTGAAGTCGTCCGGCCCACCATCGACGCTGGTATCCGGGATATCCAGGAAGCCGAACTGAGGCAGGCTGACCGCGTTGCCGATCTGGAACCGGTTCCAGCCTTGGAAATGGCCCGCGTTACCAGCGGCGAAGACGAACACCCGGCCCTCGCGGCTGCGGCCGAGATCGATCCCTCGCTCGATCGCCAGCTCCTCAAACGCGGCCATCGGCACGCGCCGCACCGAGGGCAGCGTAACCTCGAAGTTGTCATCACTGATCGGGAAGATTCCGACGGGACCCTGAATGGGAAAAGAAACGTTGACCGGTCCCCAGGAGTTGTTGATGATGTCGATGTCCTGCAGCTTGTGGCCCCAAGCCTCGGCGGTCTCGATCGTGCTGCCGTTCCGCAGCGCGGCAAGCTGAGCGCCGTAGGCGACGCCGCGTCCGAACGCGCCGTTGTCGGCGGTGGCCGCGACCAGACCCGCGACCGCGGTCTCGTGGCTCACATCGATCTGGAACGGGTCAGTGATCTGCGAGAGACTCTGGTTGAAGTTGGCGAACAGATCGGTGTGGACCGTGTCGGAGTAGTCGTAGCCGGGGACCGCCAGGTTGTCGGGGTCGTACGGCGACGTGAAACTGCCGCGGTTCGCTTCGAGGATCCCGACCACCACGCCGTTCCCGGTGACACCGGTATCGTGCACGGCCTGGATGTTGTGGTCGGCGGCCGGCGACGAGGCGTTGTTAATGTGCCACTGCCGGCTCAGGGCAGGATCACCACCGCCGCCGCGGGCCGACCGATACTCCCGCGGCTGCTCCTGATTGACGAACGAGTTCTGGATCCCGGGCACGGCACGAACCAGTTCGGTCGCCCGGATGGCGTTGCGCACGGTCCGCAGGTCCAGCGAGTAAACCCCCTCCAGGCTCGCGGACTCGATCAGCATGTTCGCGTTCAGCCAGGGGTACTGCGCCCGCAGCGTCTCGACCGCGGCCAGCGCAGCGTCCCGCGATTCGGCGGCGAACACCAGTTCGCCGTACACCACGTGCCGAGGCGCCTGCGCCTCCAGCACGCCCGGGAACCCGGCGGTGTCCACCGCCACCGAGGCGTACGCGTTCGGGTTCTCGACCTTCAGGCTCAGGTACGACCCGGAGCCCTGCGGCACCAGCATCCGTTCGGCCGTCTGCACGCCCGTGCCGGATTTGGCGGGTCTCGCGCCGGTCGCCGGGGCCTGAGGCTGGGCCAATGCGCCCATGGAAAGCCCGCTCACCGCGATCAGGGCGAACGCCAGAGACCGACGCTCGGACAGGCCATCGCCGCGGCCGGCGTTCCAGAAATTCATATGCATCAATACGCTCCTGAGGCTTCTTCTCGATCGACGGAACGACCCGAGGGACATCGTGTGGTGATTCTATCGGCAAACGCCCGGGAAATCATGCCGGGGTGCTCCCGGCCTCTTCCCAGCCCCGCGGGAGGGCCGGCAACGGCTCCCGGGGCCGTTGAAAGTCCATACGCGGCCTCGCACGCCCGGTTGCCACGTCCGGGCCCATCTCGGCCCAAAATCCGGGCTCAATCCTGATCCGGCTCGGTCATCGAGCGGGGGTCGAGCAACTCTTCCAGTCTGGCCTCGCCCACCAGTTTCTGCTCGATCGCCAACGCCCGCACGGTCTTGCCCTGCTCGTACGCTTGGTAGGCCAGCTTGGCCGAGGCGTCGTACCCGATCTCCGGAACCAGGCTGGTGCACATCGCAAGCGAGCCCTCGATCAGCGCGGCGCAGCGGGCCTCGTCCGGCTCCAAATCCTTGAGAAGATTGGAGTTAAACGTATCGCAGGCCCCCGTCAGCAGGTTGATCGAATCGATCAGGTTGGCCGCCATCATGGGCATCGCCACGTTCAGGTCGATCAGCGAGCCCACCCCGCCCAAGCCGCCCGCGGTGATCGCGGCGTCGTTGCCGATGACCTGGCAGGCGACCATGACCACCGCCTCGCAGATCACCGGGTTGACCTTGCCCGGCATGATGCTCGAGCCGGGCTGAACCGCGGGCAGTTTCAGCTCCCCGATCCCGCAGCGCGGGCCGGAGCCCAGCCAACGGATATCGTTGGCGATCTTCGTGAGGCTGACCGCCACCGTCCGCAGCAGGCCCGAGACCTCAACGAACCCGTCCTTGGCGTGCTGGGCCTCGAAGTGGTTCTCCGCCTCGCGGAACGAGATGCCCGTGGACTGGCTCAACTCCTGGCAGACCAACCCCGCAAACCGGGGGTGGGTATTGATGCCCGTGCCCACGGCGGTGCCGCCGATGGCCAGTTCGCCCAGCGTCGCGAGGGCCCGGATTAGGCGGTCCTCGGCGTGCCGCATCTGGGAGGCGTAGCCGCTGAACTCCTGGCCGAGCCGGATGGGGGTGGCGTCCTGAAGGTGGGTGCGCCCGATCTTGATCACCGAATCCCACGCCTCCGCCTTGGCCTCGAGCTCATCCCCGAGGGCCCGGACGGCCGGGAGCAGCTTCTGCTGGATCGCCACGGCCGCCGCCACGTGCATCGCGGTGGGGAAGGTGTCGTTGCTCGACTGGCCCATGTTCACGTGGTCGTTGGGGTGGACCGCTGCGTCCTTCTTCAGATAGGCGGGGTCTTTGCTCGAGCCGATGGCGGCCCCGTTGTCCAGGCACACGAGGTTGGCGATGACCTCGTTGGCGTTCATGTTGGTGCTGGTGCCCGAGCCGGTCTGGAAAATGTCCACCGGGAAGTGCCGGGCGAGCCCGCCGCGATCCTTCAGACCGGCCAGGACGGTCCCGCAGGCGGCCTCGATCGCGTGGGCCTTGGGCTCGGGGAGCTTGCCGAGTTGCTGGTTGGCCCGGGCCGCGGCGGCCTTGAGCATCGCGTAGGCCCGGATCAACTCCCCGGGGACCGGCCGCCCGGAGATGGGGAAGTTGAGCACCGCCCGCTGGGTGGACGCCCCGTAGAGCACGTCCGCGGGGACGGACATGGCACCCATGGAGTCCTTCTCGATCCGGGTCTGATCCGCCTGAGCCGCCGCCTGAGCCATCCTTGCACGCTCCTTTCGGGTGTTCGCGGTACGATCCTACCCGTCCGGGCACGCAACAACACGCGGTCGCGGACCGTATCAACCGGTGTGGAGCCGCGGCGGAGGTGCCTCCGCAGGCCCGCCCGCCGTTCCGCCGAAGCCCTTCCGACCGACCCTCCCCACGCCGACCCCGATCGGAGCCGATGATGACACGCCGCCTCGCAGTGCTCGCCGCCCTCGCCCCCGGGTTGCTCGCCATTCCCGTCTTCGCCGCGAGCCAACCGCAGATCGGCGACGAGGACGAGGGCCTCAAGTCCAACCGGTACATGGAGTACAAGAACCCGAAGGCGTGGGTGGTCAAGGGGCAGTACTTTGTCTACCCGGACGGCCGGCGGGTGAACCGGCTGACCGACTGGCCCGGCTGGACCTACGAAAAGTTGGAAATGGTGCTGCCCTATGTCACGCAGACCGGCAACGCCTGGACGACCAAGGAGCAGGCCGACTACCCGGTCGCCCAGATCAACATCAACTACCGCGCCAACTCCGCGCTGTTCGAAGCCCGCCAGGGCCGCGTTCCCGGGACCGAAGCGCCCTACATGATCTACACCGCGCCCGAGCCGGTGTTCGTCGACCGGATCCAGTTCGGCTTTGCCAACGCCCTCGTCTGCGCCGAGACCGAGTTCAACGAGAAGGAAGCATGGGACGTGCCCTGGCCGTCCCGGTGGCCCGTCGACGCGGCGGCCTGGCTCGAACGCGACGCCGTGCTCGATCTCGACGATGAGCAGGGGGTCGATCAGGTGGCCGCGCTGCTGGAGCAGTGGACGGGAGGGAACGACCCCCGCCAGATCCCGCCGGTCCAGCTCGCCAAGTTTCTCACGGGGAACGTGATCGAGCACATCCGCCACGATGTCCCGGCCACGGAGAACCCAAGCGGCCGACCCCCGCGCATCGTTCAGTCCGGCACCGGCACGACCAAGACGACCACGATCCTCGATCTGGGCGCGTCGCTGAACTTCTCCGGCATGATCGCCGGGCTGAACGTCCAGGACGCGGGAAAGACGGCGGTGTCGGGTCGGGGCTCTCCGCACGACGACACCGTGCTGCTGACGGCGATCCTGCGACGCGCCGGTATCCCGGCGCGGACCCTCATCGGCGTGGACAAGAACGAGAACGGCAGCCGCAAGCAGGTCAAGAGCTGGGTCGAGTTCGCGCTGGTCGCGCCGGACGTGGACCGCGTGATCTGGGTTCCGGTCGACCTGTGGGAACTCCGCAGCAGCGGACGCAACACGCGCAACTGGCAGCAGCCCTGGAAGCATTTCGGGACCAGCGAAGAGCTGCGCGACACCGTCCCGGTGGCGCACCACTTCCATCCGCCGGCCAACTACCGCTCGTACTTCGTCCCCGCCCTCTACGGCATCCGTTCGGAAGACGAGCTGGACGACGCCGGCATCCAGGGCCTGCTCTTCGACGTCAACTCCCAGCCCAACCGCGGCGGGAACTAAGCGCCCGAGTCCCGCTCATCCGACCGGCTCAGGTGTCCAGCGAGTTGCCGAACCGCGCTTCCTGCAGCGGCGTGACGACCTCGAGGATCTTCTTGAGCACCGCGCCGGGCGAGCCCACCGCGTCGACCTCGCGAACCAGCCCCTTGTCGAAGCAGTTCAACACCGGCCGGGTCTCGCGGTCGTAGATATCCAGCCGGTTGCGGACGACCTCTTCCTTCGCGTCGTCGACGCGCTTCTCCTTGAGGGCCCGCCCGCGGAGGCGCTGGACCATCCGCTCGCGGTCCTTGGCGATCAGGTGCACCACGCACGTCACGTCGATGTGGTCGCGGATCAGATCCACCTGTCGCACGGTCCGGGGCAGGCCGTCGAGCACCAGCATCTGCTGGTGCGGCCGGAACTGGTTGAGCACCGTGAAGGCGTGGGTGTAGCGGCTCCACATGTCCACGGTGATCTCGTCGGGCACCAGCTCGCCCCGCGACGAATACTCGAAGAACACCCGACCGAGCTCGCTGCCCTTGTCCATCGCGCGGAACATGTCCCCGGTGGAGAGGTGGAAGTAGCCCGGGATCTGTCCCAGCAGCTTGCCCTGCGTTCCCTTGCCGGCTCCGGGCGCTCCGAAGAGCAGCACCGCCTGATACCGATAGCCCATCGCTGGCTCCCGCGGGTTTGCCCGGTCTCCGTCCCTCACGGGACCGGGGTGGTGAGGATAGGTCGGCTGCCCCCGCCCGGGCCTTCACCGATCCCCAACGAAAAAGGGGTGCGGTCCGAGAAGACCGCACCCCTGAGATGATGGACTCAGCCCGCCCGTGGCCCGATCAGGCGCCCGAGGCGATGACTTCCTTCTGCAGGCTGGCCGGCATCGCGCGGTACTCCTGGAACTCCATGGAGTTGGCCGCACGGCCCTGCGACAGGCCGCGGAGCACCGTGGTGTAGCCGAACAGCTCGCTCAGCGGGACCTCGGCGGTGATCTCCTTGATCATGCCCTTGTCCTCCTGGTCGAGGATCATGCCGCGACGGCTCGACAGGTCGCCCGTCACGTTGCCCATGTACTCGTTGGGCGTGGTCACGACCACCTTCATGATCGGCTCGAGCAGCACGCTGCCGGCCTTGGCGACCGCCTCGCGCAGGGCCAGGCGCCCGGCCTGCTCGAAGGCGACCTGCGACGAGTCGACCGGGTGGTACGAGCCGTCGACCAGCTCGACCTTGACGTTGATCAAGGGGTAGCCCGCGGTCACGCCGCCGATGGCGGTCTGGCGGACGCCGTACTCGATCGAGGGGATGTACTCCTTGGGCACCGAACCGCCGACGATCTTGTTCTCGAAGGCGATGTTGTCCTTGAAGTTGAGCTTGGCGGCCTCGGCCTCTTCCTTGGTGAAGGGCAGGATGTTGATCGTGCAGTCGCCGAACTGACCACGCCCGCCCGTCTGCTTGACGAACTTGCCGCGGATGTTCTTGGCGGTGCCGGCGATGGCCTCGCGGTACGACACGCGGGGACGACCGACCTCCACCCCGATCTTCATGTCACGCACGAGCTTGTTCTTGATGATCTCAAGGTGCAGCTCGCCCATGCCGGAGATGATGGTCTGGCCGGTTTCCTCGTTGTACTCCGAGCGGAAGGACGGGTCCTCGCGCCGGATGGTCACCAGGGCCTCGGACAGCTTGCGCTTGTCGTCGGCGGTCTTGGGCTCGATCGACATCGAGATGACCGGCTCGGGGAAGGTCATCCGCTCGAGTATCACGGGCTGGTCCGGATCGCACAGGGTGTCGCCCGTGATCGAGTCCTTGATGCCGACCACGGCCACGATGTTGCCCGCGCCCGCCTCGTCGAGGGCCTTGCGGTCCTTGGCGTGCATCTCGAAGATGCGCGAGGCGATCTCACGCTTGTTGTTGCCGGGGTTGAGCGTGCGGGTGCCCTTGATCAGCTTGCCCGAGTAGATCCGCATGTAGGTCAGGTCGCCGTGGGTGTCCGACACGACCTTGAACACGAGCGCGCTGAACGGCGCCTCGTCCGAGTGGTCGCGGACGATCTTCTTCTCCGCGTCCCGCGGGTCGGTGCCGACCATCTCGGGCACCTCCTCGGGGTTGGGCAGGTAGTCGATCACGCCGTCGAGCAGCCGCTGCACGCCGATGTTCTTCAGGGCCGATCCGCAGAACACGGGGTAGCACTCGCGTGTGATCGTGCCCTTGCGCAGCGCCTTCTTGATGCCCTCGATCGAGACGCTGTTCTCGTCCTCGAGATACGCGCCCATCAGGTCGTCGTCCAGGCTCACGGCCCCCTCAATCAGCTCGTGCCGCCACTGCTTGGCGCGGTCGATCTCATCGGCGGGGATCTCCATCTCGGTCACGACCGCGCCCGAGCTGTCCGGCTCGAAGCGGTACGCCTTCATGCCCAGCAGGTCGATGATGCCCTTGAGGTCATCGCCCGCGCCCCAGGGGATCTGCACGGCGATGGCGTTGGCGCCCAGACGCTTCTTGATGGACTTGAACGAGTAGTCAAAGTCCGCGCCCATCTTGTCCATCTTGTTGATGAAGCACATGCGCGGCACTTTGTACCGGTCGGCCTGACGCCACACGGTCTCGGACTGCGCTTCCACGCCCTCCTTGCCGTCGAACACCGCCACCGCGCCGTCGAGCACGCGCAGCGACCGCTCCACCTCGATGGTGAAGTCCACGTGCCCGGGCGTGTCGATCAGGTTGATCTTGTACTCGCGCCCCTTGTGCACCCACGGGCAGGTCGTCGCGGCCGACTGGATCGTGATGCCACGCTCCTGCTCTTCCTGCAGGAAGTCCATGGTCGCCGTGCCCTCGTGCACCTCGCCGAGCTTGTAGTTCTTGCCGGTATAAAACAGGATGCGCTCGGTCACGGTCGTCTTGCCCGCGTCGATGTGGGCGCAGATCCCGATGTTGCGGATGTTTGTCAGGTCGGTGGCCATCGCCGTTGTTCCTCTCGCTCGGTCGCCCCGGGGTCGGTTGCCGGGCCAGTCTTCAAACTCAGTCCCGGGTCGCTGCCCGGCCCCGGCAACCCGCCGGGTCTATCGCTCGCCGTCCCGGATTCACGACCGGGGACGGTCTCATCAATCTGTTCGGTTGCGTCGGATATTGCCCGCCCGCGGCGTTCAAACACCCGCGCGCATCACGCCCGTGATCGCGCCGGCGGTCTCTGGATCTGGGTCGCCAGTGTCTTCCACCGGACCTGCTCCAAGTCTTCCGGGACCCACGGCCCCGGGACGCCGCGTGCCCCCGAGGGCACGCATCGCCGGACGAAAGCACAATCCGGCCCGTGATGGTAGCGCCGTAAACCCCATCTTTTCAAGGAACATCCGCCCCGGACCCCGCCCCCGAACCCGCCGAAGGCCCCGGATCGGACCCCGAGTCCCCGCCGGGGACCGTCCCACCCCCGCCCGACCGCCCGACCGCCTCGAGCGCCGCCCGCCGGGCACCGCTCAGCCGACGACGCGGGTCCAGTTCCAGCCAGTCGTCCCGCGCCAGGGCCCGGGCGGCCCAAACCGCGGCGTCCGCCTCCCGCCCGGCCCGGCTGAGCGCCTCGGCGATCCGAGCCGCCGACGCCGGCGCGTGGGGCGTCAGCCGGTCCCCCCGCTCCCAGGCCGCCGCCGCCCGCTCCAGACGGTCGGTCGCCAACTCGGGCCGCAGATTGGCCCCTTGCTCCCACACCGTGCCCAGCCACGACCACGCGGAGGGGTCGTCGGCCCGGAGCACCACCCCGGACTCGGCCGAGGCGAGCGCCTCGTCCCACGCCGCGGAGCCCTCCGGCGTCCCCCGATCCCGGGACGCGATCGTGAGCAGCACCCGACCCAGGGCGATCCGGGTGCCCGTGTGCCCCGGCCGCGCGTCGAGGGCCTCGCGGAGGCCCCCGACCGCCTCGCCCTGCGATCGCACGACCGCCTCGTCGATCGCCGCCGCCACCCGTTCCGGGTTCGCCGCCACCGTCCGGCCCAGCCAGCCGGAAAGCCGCCCGGCCAGGTTCTGCATCGAGCCGGCGTCCCCGGCTTCGCGGCCGACCATCAGGTCCAGACGCGCCGCGGCGATCATCCGCGGCCACGCCGCCGCCCGGTCCAGCCCGCGCTCCCACGCGGCCAGCGCGGGCATCCGCGCGCCCAGAATCACGGCGAGCGTCACCATCGCCCCGGCGCCGACCGCCCAGCCGGCCAACCGCCCGCCGGACGCTCGGGACGCAGCGGATTCAGTGGGCAATGCCCCGATCAGCAAGCCGACCAGCAGGCCCCACAACGGGGCCGAAACCGCCATGACCGGGGTCACGTCCAGCTGGGCATGAACCAGGGCCACCGCGCCCGCGCCAGCGCCGGCCGCCCGGACCGGGCCCCGCATCGCGCACACCACGCCGGCGACCACCGCCCAGCCCACGCCCCCGATCAGCAGCGCGACCGCGCCCTCGGGCGCGATGGCGGCCCGGCCCACAAAGGCCGAAAGCAGCACGCACGCCGCCACCACGCCAACCCCCACCCGCACGAGCGTGCGTGACGCCGGTTCCGCGTCCACAGATTCAGCCGGCCGCGCGCCCGCCTCGGCATCCCTTCGGACTTCGTCCCCGCGCCGGACCAGGCCGATCCCCACCAACCCGACCCACGCGAGCCCGCCCAGCCCGAGCACGCCCAGCCAATCGAACGCGACGCTGTGCGGGCTGGTCACCTCCTCCGACGCCCGCTCGGGCTTGAGCCGGGTGTAGGCGTCCTGGAAGTTGCCGGGTCCGACGCCGACCAGAGGATGCTCGGCCCACACCGCCACGGTGCCCCGCTGGTACTGCGAACGGAACAGCAGGCTCAGCTCGCCGATCCGCTCGCCCACCAGCCCGCGGGTCGTCACCGCCAGAACCACCAGCACCGCCGCCGCCAGCACCGCCCGCCCCGTCCACGCCCGCTGGCGGGCCCAGATCACCGCGACGACCAGCCCGGCCAACGCCGCCGCCCCGATGCCACCCTTCGAGCCGGTCAGCAGCAGCACCCAGGCCGAAGCGACCGCCCCGGCCACCAGCAAAAGCCGCTCGACCCGGCGCGGGCCGGAGCCGAGCGCCGCGGCCAGCAGCCCCACGGCGGAGGCCCCCGCGAAGGTCGCCACCACATTCGTCAGACCGAACCAGCCGGTCGGCTCGGCGTGCGAGAGGCGTTCTTCGTACATCGCCGCCTCGGCGCTGTCCGGCTCCCAGCCCCGCGCCCGGTAGAAGTCCGCCCGTCCGGCCTCGAAGGACTCGAGCGTTCTGGGGTGCTCGATGAAAGTCTCCTGAGCCCCGACCGCCGCGAGCATCACCCCGAACCCCAGCGCCAGCCCGACCATGACCCGTCGGGCGCCCGGCAGGGCCGAACCGGCCCAGGCGCCCACCAGGGCGGCGACGCCCGCCGCGAGATCCGACCCGGGCGAGACGGTCTCGGCGTCCCGGATCGCGTGCCAGCCCACGACGCCCAACCCGATGGGCAGCAGCACGCCGCGGGCCCACCCCCGCCCGGGCCCCCGGCCCCGCGTCGAGACCAGCACCCCCGCCGCGGCGAGGATGATGGCCAGGTTCATTGCCAGGGCCGGCGTGGGGGTCAGCCCGACGATCGGCGGGGCGAACGCGAAGGCGTCGGCCTCCCACCACGGGAACGGCTCGGCGGCGCTCACCGCGCGCCCGAACGCGCCCGCGATCAGCACCAAAAGCGACAGCCAGCCGAACACCCGCATCGCCCGTTCACGCTCCATCCGGACCCCGTCCCGCCCGTCCGGCCCGTTCGACGCGGTGCTCGAACACCGCCAGCACGCCGAGCACCAGCCCGACCTGGCCCGCGATCGCGAACGCCTGCCACGGCGCGGCCCGGGTCAGCAGCAGGCCGGAGATGCCCGTCGCCCCGGTCAGGCCGACGATGACCGCGACCGCCGCGCGCCTCGAAAGCCCGCGTCGCACGAGCCGGTGCGAAAAATGCTGCAGGTCTCCGACGAACGGCGACCGTCCCTGGCTGAGCCGGATCGCCGTCACGCTCGCCATGTCGTACAGCGGCACCGCGAGCACGACGAGCGGCATCAGCACCGCGTACCACGCCGAGACCCCGCCGTCCGAGCCCAGGTAGGTCGTCCGGGTCGTGGTGAACGCCAGGAGATAGCCGACGACCAGCGAGCCGCCGTCGCCCATGAACATCTTCGCCGGCGGGCGGTTCCAGACCAGAAAGCCGGCGCACGCACCGACCAGCAGCGCCAGCACCCCGCCCACGAACCACTGCCCGCCGATCAGCGTGGCCGCCAGGAACATCGCGCCGGCGGTCGCCGCCACGCCCGCGCATAGGCCGTCCATGTTGTCCATGAAGTTCATCGCGTTGGTGACCGCGAGGAACCAGATCAGCGTCACCGCCACGCTCAGCCAGACACCGCCCGCGTAGCCGTCCAGCACCGTCAGCAGGCGCGTGTCGAAAAACGCCGCCAGCAGCAGCGGGGGGGCGATCATGCAGGCCAGCTTGATCATCGGGCCCAGCGGCCGGCGGTCGTCGATGACCCCCAGCGCGTGCAGCCACACACCGCCCGCCAGCAGGGCCCACCCCAGCCCCCGAACGCTGCGCATCCCCTCCAGGTGCTCGCCCAGCGCAGACGCCCACGCCGGGATCATCGACGCGTCCACGAACTCGAGGCCCACCAGCCCGGCGCCCAGCGGCACGAACACCGCCGCGGCGATCCCGATCCCCCCGGTGTTCGGCACCGCGCGGGGGGCGTCCTTGACCTGCCCGGGGATCGGGCCGGTGTCCATCGCCCCCGCCCGGACGCTCAGCCAACGGACCACGCCGCACGCCGGCCACGCGATCAGGAACGACACCGCCACCAGGATCAGCACGAGCATCGACACGCCGCGGAGTCTATCGACGCACCCGCCGACGCGCCCGCACATCGGACAGCAGCCCGATCAGCCCCGCCAGCAGCGGGTACAGCACGACCACCAGCGCCTGGGCCGCCGAGCCGATCAGCACCAGCCACACCACCCGCAGCGGCCAGGGCCCGAGCCGGTCGATCAGCGTCGGCGAACTCGGCATCCGATCGCCCACGTAGCCGTAGTTGGCCCCCGTCGCCGCGTTGAACCCCATCATCGCCAGCACGACCGCCACGCCGATCAGGACCACCCGCCCCCAATCCTTCCAGCCGGGCCGGTAGTCCACGCCGCCCGCGATCACGCAGCAGCCCGCCGCGATGGTCAGATGCCCCATCCAGAACAGCCAGTACCGCAGGTCGGCCGGCGCCTCGTTGACCGTCGGCGTGAAGAACCCCTGCGTGCTCAGCCCCAGCCCCCACAGCACCACAACCGCGATCAGCAGCCGATGCCTCGTCCAGATCGCGAAGGGCAGCAGCAGGTTCGTCAGGTCGCACACGTGCAGCGGCAGGCTCGTGTCCAGCACCCAGTTCTCCGGCAGCACCCACCACAGGTTCGCCAGGAGGTTCCATCCGAGCACGACGCCGGCGAACCCGTCGGCGAAGGACCGCCCGCCCCGCGCCCGCTCCCGCCGCGCTGCCACGCCGCACGCGAGGCAGACCAGCGCCGCACCCGCGATGATCGCCGCGTGCGTGCCGCCGAACGGCGCGAAGGGGGTCGCCAGCCAACTCACGCCGCCACCGCCCGATCCGCCCCGCCGGCGCGCCCCGTCCCGATCACCGCCCGCACCCCGCGGCACGCGCCGAACATCAACAGGAACAGCACCGCCGCCCCGCCCACCATCTTGTACACCCGATCGGGGAAGTCCCCGAGCCGGTCCACGACCGACGCCGGCCCGTAGTCCCATGACCCCAGGTACGAGTAGTTCGTGTCCAGCGCCATGTTCACGCCCACCGTCAGCAGCACGTACGCCACGCCCGCGACGAGCGCGAATCCCAGATCCCGCCACCGCGGCGTGTAGCCCCGCACCACCAGGTCATACACCGCCGTCCCAACGATCTGCAGGTGCCCCACCCAGTACAGCCAGAACGCCACGCTCGCCAGCCCGTCGTTCCACATCGGCGTGACGAACCCCTGCACGCTCAGCCCCAGCCCCCAGAAGAAGGAAAGGGCCCGCGCCCTTCGCCACCCAGTAATCAGACAGACCGCCGCGATCCACCCCGTCCAGCGGCACAGGTGGAAAGGCAGCGATTCGTTCACATCCCACTGCCCCGGCAGCACCCGCCACACCGTCGCGAACACCTGCCACGCGACGATCGACCAGCCCAACGCCGCGCCGAACCGCGCCTCGCGCCGCCCGGCGTCCGCCCGGTCCAGCCGACGCAGCCGCCGCCCGACCACGCAGGAGGCCGCCATGATCGCCACGCACACGCCGACCACCACCGCGTGGAACACACCGAAAGCCTCGAAATGATGCAGCCAGTCCGACATCCGACCAAGCCTATCGCCCGCTGCCCCCGGGCGTCGCACGGCCTCTACGCTCTGGTATGACCACCAAAGCCGACCCCACCAGCGCCGCCCTCGAACACCTGACCGCCGACGAGCCCGCCGCGATCGCCCGCCTGATCGAGTGGCTCCGCATCCCCTCGATCTCCACCGACCCCGCGTACAAGGCCGAGGTCGCAAAGGCCGGCGACTGGGCCGCCGAGCAACTCACGGCCGCCGGCTTCGAGGTCCGCGTCGTCCCCACCGGCGACCCCGCCGGCTCGGGCCACCCCGTCGTGCTCGCCTCAACCCCCGGCGCAGACGACTACACCGGCCCGCACGTCCTTTTCTACGGCCACTACGACGTCCAGCCCGTGGACCCGGTCGACCTCTGGGCTGCCGACCCCTTCGACCCCCAGCACAAACCGGCCGAGACGGGAGGGGGGGCCGGCGAACGCCTCGTCGCCCGCGGCGCCGCCGACGACAAGGGCCAGGTCGCCATGTTCTTAGAGGCCGTCCGCGCCTGGAAGCAAACATCCGGCCAGACCGCCGGCGGCGTCAAGATGACCGTCCTGCTCGAGGGCGAGGAGGAGTCCGGCTCGGTCAACCTCGAACGCTTCGTCGCCCAGCACGCCGACGAGCTCCGCCAGTGCGATGTCTGCCTCATCTCCGACACGGGCATGCTCGGGCGCGGCCGCCCCGCCATCACCTACGGCGTCCGCGGCCTCGCCTACACCGAGGTCACCCTCCACGGCCCCAGCCACGACCTCCACTCCGGCCAGTGGGGCGGCAAGATCCCAAACCCGATCAACGAACTGACCAAGATCCTGGCCCGGCTTTGGGACGAGAACCGCCGAGTCACCATCCCCGGCTTCTACGACGGCGTCCGCGACCTGACCAAGGAAGAACGCCAGAACTGGAAGAACCTCAACATCGACGACGCCGCCGCCCTCAAGGGCATCGGCTTCCCGCCCGAGGCCAGCGTCGGCGAGGCCGGCTTTACCATGACCGAACGCGAGTGGGCCCGCCCGACCGCCGAGATCAACGGCATCTTCGGCGGCTACACCGGCAAGGGCGCCAAGACCGTCATCCCCAGTTCCGCCACCGCCAAGGTCTCCTTCCGCCTGGTCGACGACCAGGACGACGCCAAGATCCGCGACGCCTTCTTCGCCTGGCTCCAGGGCCAGACGCCGCCCGGATGCAAATGGACCCTCGTCGACCACGGCGGCGGCGCCCCCGTCACCTGCGCAATCGATTCCCCGGCCCTCACCGCGGCCCGCAAGGCCGTCGAGCAGGCATGCAAGGTCGCCCCCGCCATGATCAAGACCGGCGGCTCGATCCCCGTCGCCGGCCTGCTCAAGACCGAACTCGGCATCGAGACCATCTTCATGGGCTACGGCCTCGAGGACGACCGCGTGCACAGCCCCAACGAGAAGTTCGAGTTGGACTGCTTCCGCATGGGCGCCCGCTCCCACGCCGCCCTCATCGGGCTGCTGCGGGCGGGCGAAGCCGGCTGAGGCTCAGGCCGCCCTGGCCGCGGGCGCGCCCGCCGGGGCGAGCGGCTCGACGGGTTCGCCGGCCTCGATCACCGAGCCGTCGTCGTCGAGGATGTCCACCTCGCCGACCTCGTCCTCGTGGTCCAGGTGGCCGTGCAACCGGGCGAGCTGCAGCGAGTAGCTGTACTGAAGTTCGGCCACGCGGTTCCGCAGGTTGTGCAGGTCGGTCTCGTGCCGCATGATGCTCGAGAAAACCCCGAGCATGGAGACCACGCACACGAACCCCGTCCCGGCGAGCACGATCCAGATGAGCGATTCCGTCGGCAGCATCGGACCGCACCATCGGCACAATCCCACCCCGACTTCGACCGTTGAAGCCGAAAAGGCTCATCGTGGTACAATCACCCAGGAACGAACCACCGCCCGCCGACCACGGGCGACCAGGAGGCCGCCCAAGGTGACCGATCGCGATCTCGGAAAGCACCGCCGTGCCCCGGCCCCCCGTCGTCGGTCCGCCTTCCTCCGTGCCCTCGCCGCGGCGCTGATCGCGTTCCTGGCCGTCCCCGCCGCCGCCCAGGACGCCCCCGAGATCCAGGTGACGGTCTCCCAGTACGGCGTCGGGAACGCCGCCCGGGCCGGAGACTGGGTCGGCATCCAGGTCGGCATCCTCGACTCGGCGCCGGAACAACGCAACATCATCATCCGCCTGACCGTCCGCGACGCCGACGGCGATCGGGCCATGTACGACCGCGTCGTGACCGCCAACCCCGGGCTGGAGCAGTCCTTCTGGCTCTACGCCCGCCTGCCCTTCCAGGCCGACCAGAACCCCCCCGGGGTGACGGTTTTCGAGGCCATCGAGACCACCGCCGACGAAGGGCCGCTGGGCTACCGCGCCGGGCGCCTGCTCGGGCGCTACGACCCCCCCCAGACCTTCGGCGCGCAGATCCTCCCGCCCACCCTGGACCTCGCCGGCGTGATCGGGCCATACCCGGCCGGCCTGGACCAGTACAACATCACCGTCTCCAACCGTCCGTGGTCGCCATTCGCGCACGAACTCACCCGCATCGCCACGGGCATCGACATCCCCCGCCTGCCGGACCGCTGGCACGGCCTCGAGGCGTTCTCCGTGCTCCTCTGGGCCGAGTCGACCACCCGCGCCACCGAGCCCATGGCCCTGACCCCCGAGCGGGCCAGCGCCGTGCGGACATGGGTCGAGCGCGGGGGCCACCTGGTGATCATCATCCCCCCCGCGGGCGATCCCTGGTTCGCCACCCGTCACCCGCTCAGCGCCATCCTCCCCGACGTCCAGCGACCCGAGCGCCGCGAGGGGGTCGACCTCGGCTCGGTCCGCGCCCTGCTCACGGAATCGACCGAAGTCCCGCTCCCCACTTCCGCGGTCCTCCACACCTTCACCCCCAGCCCCGACGCCGCCCCGGACACCGCCCTGCGCGTGCTCGACCTGCCGGAGGGCGGCACCATCGCGGTCCGCCGGATCGTGGGGGCGGGTGCCGTCACGGTCGTCGGGCTGGACCTGACCGCCGGCCCGCTGCGCCGCTACGGCCTGCCCGACGCCGAGGCGTTCTGGCACCGGGTCCTGGGCCGACGCGGGGACATCCGGCGCGTCGAGGAACTCGACCGCCAGGAGCAGCAGGACGCGGGCACCCGGCGTGAACTCGATTTCGACCACGACATCGCCGCGTCCATCGCCCGCACGGGCAGCGCGGTCCAGGGCGTCCTGTTCGGCCTGGTCGTGTTCATCACCTACTGGCTGATCGCCGGCCCGATCGGGTTCATCCTCCTGCGAAAACGCGGCCTGCACCAGCACGCGTGGGTCGCGTTCGCCGCCTGCACCGCGATCTTCACCGCCCTCGCCTGGGCCGGGGCCACCGCCCTGCGCCCCAAGCGCGTCACCTACACCCACCTGACCCTCCTCGAATCCGTCCACGGCCAGGACACCGCCCGCGCACGCACCTGGTCCAGCGTCATGCTGCCCTCCTACGGCCAGTCCACCGTCTCGCTCGCCACCGAGGAAGCGCGCCGGAACCGCGCCGCCTGGGACGGGGACCTGCTCGCGTCCTGGGAGCCACCGGGCAACCCGCTCGGCTGGTCCAAGGGTTTCCCCGACAACTCCGGCTACCGCGTGCAGGCGCCGGCCCCCGACACCCTGACGGTGCCCACGCGGGCCACCATCAAGCAGTTCCGCGCCGATCAGGCCGGCCCCAATCCCTGGAACACCATCACGCTCCAGCGAGACCCCGCCAGCCTCGACGAGCCGCGCATCACCCGCGAGGGCCTGCGCCTCACCGGCGTGCTCACCCACGATCTGCCGGCGCCCATGACCGACGTCCGCGTGTTCATCTGCTCGGGCCAGGTCCGCGTGCTCGCGCCGGGCACGCCGCTCGCCGGCGGGGCGGTCTCGGGCGTGACCGTCCTGGCCCCTCAGTTCAACGAGCGCGCGTGGTGGCCCGGCGACCCGCTCGACCTCGCCGCCGTCTCCGCCGCGGCCACCGCGGCCAACCAGTCCCGCTCGTTCGACTACTTCCGCTCCGCCGTGCGAGAGGGCGTGGCCACCGGCGAACTGACCGGCGCCGCCGTCGGCGGCGGGCTGACCTCCAGGCTCACCGCCGTGCGATTCCTCTCCCAGTTCGCCCCGCCCAACTACCGTGACGACCGCGACACCGTGGCGAACCGCCTCGCCCGGCGCGTGGCCACCCACGGCTGGGACCTCGGACGCTGGATCACCACTCCCTGCGTGATCGTCACGGGATTCGTCGAGATCCCCCCTCGCGACGCGTCGCCGGAGGGCGCGCCGTTCCCCCTGTACGTCAACCACCGCCCCGCCCCTGCGTCGGGCCTGACCATGGTCACCTGGATCTACCCGCTTCCTGACGAGCCGCCACGCTGGTTCGAGACCGCCGCCAACACATTGCTCGAGTCCGATCCCCCGGGCGAGAACGCACCCAGCGCCCAACCCAACCCCGACTGAGGGCCACCCCCGTGCCGATGATCGAAACGATCAACCTGACCAAGCGCTACGCCGACCTGACCGCGCTCAACGCCCTCAACCTCACGATCGAGGAGGGCGACTGCTTCGGATTCATCGGCCCCAACGGCGCGGGCAAGACCACCACCATCAAGGTGCTCGCCACGCTGCTCAAGCCCTCCTCGGGTCAGGCCCAGATCGCCGGCCTGACCGTCGGCTACCAGAACCGCCAGATCCGCCCGCTCATCGGCTACGTGCCAGACTTCATGGGCGCCTACCAGGACATGGTCGTCCACGAGTACCTCGAGTTTTTCGCCGCCGCGTACAACATCAACGGCATGCAGCGCAAGAAGGTCGTCGCCGACGTGCTCGAACTGACCGACCTCTCCTACAAGCAGACCGCCGAGGTCGCGTCCCTCTCCCGCGGCATGCAGCAGCGACTCTCCATCGCCCGCGTCCTCCTGCACGACCCCAAGGTCCTGCTCATGGACGAGCCCGCCTCCGGCCTGGACCCCCGCGCCCGCATCGAGATCCGAGAGCTGCTCAAGGAACTCAAGCGGATGGGCAAGACCATCCTCATCTCCAGCCACATCCTGCACGAACTCGCCGAACTCTGCAACACCGTCGGCATCATCGAGCGCGGCGAGCTGCTCTTCTCCGGCTCGGTCAACGACATCCTCAAGCGCGCCAAGGTCGGGCACGTCATCCACGTAGGCGTCGCCGAACGCCTCGAAGCCGCGGCCAAGGTCATCGCCCAGATGCCGGGCGTCACCAAGACCGCCATCGTCATGGGCGACGGCACCGCCGCCGGCGGCGGGTCCGAGCAGCTCATCCACGTCGACTACGACGAACGCGGCGGGGGGGTCTACACCGACATCCCCAACATCCTCATCAACAACGGCTTCCGGGTGACGCACTTCCAGGAAGAGCCCGTCAACCTCGAGACCGCCTTCATGCGTCTCACCAAGGGCCTGGTCGGCTGAGAACCAGCCACTTTCTTTGCCCGATGTACGCCGCCGTGCGCAGTATGCGCGACATCGGCCACTTCCCGCTTGAGCCGCAAAGACCACGCGGTATCTTCGGCGCATGACCGCACAAACACCCACCGCCGAACGACCCGTCACACACCACACAACCGCCCCCTGGCCGCAAGCCCGATCGCAGCCCCAGCCCCAAAGCCAGCCCCAAACCACCACGCCCCCGCGTCCCGCCCCGACCCACCAGCCGCGTCCCTACCCGGAGTACCACGAGGCGACCCCGCCCCTGATCCAACTCCTCCAGGACCTGCTCTCACCGGGCATGCAGACGCACACGCTCTGCAGCATCCACCACCTCTACCCCAACGAGTTGGCCGCGGCGCTCGCATCCGACGAACTCGCGGCCGCGATGGAAAGCGTCCATCGCATCGCCCGAACCCGCCTCGAACTCATCAAGGCCGAGGCCGAGATCGCCGCCTGGTCCAGGCTCACCGATCTCGCAAGCAACTTCCCAACCAACGCACGAGAACGCGAGACCTCCCGCAAGGCCGCCGCCCAGATCATGCGCCTGCTCCAAAGCGAGCGGCGTGCGTCGGCCCCCGCAATCACTGACGATGCACCCCCGCCCGAGTCCGGCCCGATCGCCCCCGCCGACCCGGACGCGGCCCCGCCTCCCGACGCCCGCCCGGGCTCCGCCCCGAACCCGTCCCCAAACCCAGCGCCGGAACCGGCCGCGACGCAGCTCACAACCCAGGCCGCAGCCCGGATCCCAGCCGGCGCACCGCAACCCAGCCCCGTTCCCGCAGATCCGCCGCCCGGCGACGGGACCCCTACGATCCCAACCCACCACCCGGAAACACCCCGAAGGAGGCCGCCATGACCGCCGTCGCCGCCGACACCGCCACCAAATCCCAGATCAAACTCCCCGCCGACTCCAACCAGGCCCTGGGCATCGCCCGCTTCGCCATCGACTTCCTGTCCGATGACGCCGGCAAGCGTGGGCAGCCCTCCGCCGCGGTGCTCGAGCGGGCAAACCTGTTCTACACCGACGCGGTGCTCTGCGGCCTCTCCGCCCTGGCCCTGAAGACGAACGCGCCCACCGTCCTCCGCGACGAAGCCCTCCAGTACCCGGTGACCGAAACCACCCGGCTGATCGGCAAGGCCAAGCGCCCCGGCGCGACCGTCTTCGGCTCCAAGGCCCAGGTCCAGCCCGAGAAGGCCATCGTCGCCAACTGCTCCGCCGTCCGCGAGTGGGATTCCAACGGCACCAACTTCGGCTACAACCCCGAGTTGGGCCACACCGCCGGCGAGTTTGGGCACAACGACTTCTACTCCGTCGCCATCGCCGCCGCCCAGATGACCGGGCGCGACGGGGCCTTCGCACTCCGCGCCATGGTCCTCCACGACGAGATTCGCGGCCGCCTCGCCGAGGTCTTCAGCCTCAAGACCTACAAGGTCGACCACGTCGTCCACGGCGCCATCGCCTCCGCGGCCGTCTTCGGCGCGATGCTCGGTGCCACCGCCGAGCAGATCGAGTCCGCCATCGGCATGACCGTCGCGCACGCCATTCCCTTCCGGGCGATCCGCGCCGGCAAGCAGCTGTCAGACTCCAAGGGCGCCTCCGCCGCCATCTCCACCGAGTTCGCGGTCCTGAGCGTCAAGCGCTCGATGGCCGGCTTCCTGGGCCCGCGCGACATCTTCCGCAACCCCGAGGCGATCTTCCGCATCTTCGAGGGCCCCGGCCAGATGTTCCAGAAGGTCGGCGCGACCACGGCCAATGCGAAGAAGGCCGACGCGTCGCCGTTCGACCTGGTCCTCAGCCGCGCGGGCGACGACTTCGCCGTTATGGGCATGCACTTCAAGCTGGGCCTCTACGAGCACCAGTCGGCCGGCGCGCTCCAGGCCGTGATCGACCTGATCAACAAGGCCCCGAACCTGCTCGCGGACAAGTCCGGCTCCAAGATCGCCGGAATCAAGATCACCGCCTACGAGCCCGCCTTCGGCATCATCGGCGACCCCGCCAAGCGCAACCCGACCACCCGCCAGTCCGCGGACCACTCGATGGTCTACATCGTGGCGACCCTGCTCCGCAAGGCCCTCGAGGCGGGCAAGGCCGGCTGGACCGAGCTGATGCTCGAGCCCCAGGACTACCACGCCGACGCCATCAACAACCCGCTCACCCGCAAGCTCATGGAGAAGATCGCCTTCGCCCACGGCGGGGACGAGTACGACCGCAACTACCCCGACGGCATCCCGACCTCCATGGTCATCACCGACGCCGACGGCAAGACCCACGACTCCGGCATGGTCATGTACCCCGCCGGCCACGCCCGCAACACCACGGCGGACCTCAAGGGCATCCTCGCCCACAAGTTCGCCCTGCTCGGCGCCATCGCGCAGGCCGACCCCAAGTCACTCATCGCCCGATTCGAGAAGCTCGACGCCAAGTCCGCCGACCAGGTCCGCGACCTGCACGACTTCTCCTACACCACCCACGACGGCTACGAGTAAACCGATGCCCGCCACCGAAACGCGTTACGTCGCGGTCTTCTGCGGAGCCCGCACCGGCACCGATCCCGCCTTCACCGACGCCGCCCGCCGGGTCGGGCGCATGCTGGGCGAGCGCGGGCTGGGCCTGGTCTTCGGCGGCGGCCGCGTCGGCCTGATGGGCGTCGTCGCCGACGCCGCCCTCGACGCCGGCGCCCCGGTCATCGGCGTGATCCCGCGCTCCATGGTCGACAAGGAACTCGCCCACACCGGCTGCACCGAACTGCACGTCATCACCACCATGCACGAGCGCAAGGCGATGATGGCCGAGCGGGCGTCCGCCTTCCTCGCCCTGCCCGGCGGCGTCGGCACGCTCGACGAGGTCTTCGAGGCCATCACCTGGAACCAGCTGGCCATCCACGACAAGGCCATCGGCTTCCTGAACACCGGCGGCTTCTATCAGGGCCTGCGCACCTGGCTCGACGAAGCCTCGGGCAAGGGACTCGTCCCGCAATCGACGATGGACCGGCTCGTCTTCGAGGAAGACCCCTCCGCCATGCTCGACCGCATCGCCGCCACCGACGACCTCCGCGTCCAGCGATAACCGATCAGTCCCGCGCGGGCACCGGGAACGCCACCGGAGACCGGTACCCGTCCCGGTCGTACGACCGCACGCCGAAGGTCGAGTTGTCCTTCGTCCGCGGCACCGTCCCCTCGGTCGCGTCGCCCACGTCCTGCGTGTGCTCCCAGACCGGGCTGGTCGTGTCCCGCCAGACGATCTCGTACCCCGCCACGTCCGGCTCCGGCACGGCGTCCCACCGCAGCGTCGTGTCGTTCGTCAGCTCAGCCACGATGATCCGCGCGTTCGACGGCACCGACGGGGCATTGGCCATGTGCACCAACGCCACGGCGTTGAGTCGCGTTACGTCGGCCAGGTAGACCTCGTCCACGTGCTTGGCCAGATCGCCGTACTCCCGCCCGTTCTCCACCCGCACGTCCTGGTGCTGGCGGTCGTACACGTCGTAAATCTCCGTGAACCGCACCGCGGGCCAGCCCAACTCATTGAACGGCGTGTGGTCGCCGCCGCGGAGGAACCGGTCCGGGCGGAAGACCATCTTGGCCTTGACCGGCGCATCGTGCAGCTCGCCGATCGTGTGGATGTACCGGGCCAGCTGGCGGCTGGCCCCGTCGGACTCGGCCCCCAGATTCCGGATCTGCCGCACGGCGCCGGCGATCCGCTGCGGGTCCTCGGACAGCAGTTCGAGCGGCAGGCCCTCGGAGAAGACCCGCACCTCGTTCCGCACCGTCCGCGACCCGGTCGGATCGCCGATCGTGTCGTTGTTCAGCACCGCCCGGATGTCCTTGCCCGCCGCCTTCGCGGCCTGCGCGTGCAGTCGGGCGCCGTACAGGCCCTGCTCCTCGCCGCTGGTGGCCATCAGCACGATGGTCGAGTCCAGCCGCTCGCGGCTGAGCACCCGAGCCAGCTCGATCAACGCCGCCACGCCCGACGCGTCGTCGTTGGCGCCCGGGGCGTCGCTGGTCGCGTCGTTGGCCCCGCTCGCCCGGCTGTCCAGGTGGGCCAGCACGTAGTACAGCCGGTCCCGCGACGCCGGGTCCGCCCCCGGGATCGTGCAGACCACGTTGACGACCTCGACGGCCTCGGTGATGCGCCGTCCGTCGGGTTCGACCGAGTGCGGATCGAACTCGACCCGCACGGCCAGATCGCCGGTGCGTTGCGAACCGGCGGTCACCCGCCCGAACTCGTCGCGGACCCAGCGCCGGGCCGCGCCGATGCCGCGGGTGTCGCTGGCGGTGTCGGACAGCGTGTGGCGGGTGCCAAACCCGGCCAGCGTGTCCACCGACCGGCGCAGGTTGGCGGGATCGATGGCCGCCAGCACGCGGTCGGGGGTGCGAAGGGCGATGCGTTCGACGATGGGGGCTGCGGTGTCCGACATGCCGATGGCCTTTCCGCGTGCGATGGCCGATTCGACCGGCACGCCCTCGTTGATGACCAGATGGGCCGCCCACATCGCGCTGGCCCGGCCGCCCGAGGCGCAGTGGAGCATGATCGGGCCGCTGGTATTGCCCACGGTCCGCCCGAACGCCTCGACGCTGGGCAGGTTGATGCCCCCGTAGCCGGCGGTGGGCTGGTTGAGGTACTCCAGCCCGGCGCGTCGGGCGACGGCCGGCTCGTCAAAGCCGACCTTCTCGGCCATCTCGGCTTCGGTTCGCAGGTTGATGACGGTGGTGCCGCCGTCGGATCCGAAGGCCTGGATCTGCTCGATGGTCGGCTGGCCCATCACGACGCGGGCGCGCCCGTCGCCGGGCTCGAGGGCCAGGGTCAGGCGGCCCTCGACCAGCGGGCCGTCGCCCGGGCGGGCGGCGGCGACCGTGTCGGCGGTGCGGGCCGGCTCGGGGCGGTCGGCCAGTTGCGGTCGGTTGCAGGCGGTCAGCGTGGTCGCGAGCCCCGCGGCCAGGGCGATCCACGGGGCGGTGCGGGGTCCGATGCGTCCGGGGTTGGTCATGGGATCAGTCTATCGCCGCGGGCGCGGGAGGGGGTGAGCGGCCCACGCGTACGATCCGCCATGAGCAACCAGACCCACGCCGGACGCCGTTTGCGGGACCAGATGGACCAGGGCGTGGTGGCCGCGCCGGGGGCGTTCAACGCGCTGGTGGCGATGGCGGTGCGGGACGCGGGGTTCACCGCGGCGTACGTCTCCGGCGGGGCGACCTCGGTGGCGGCGGGGGTGCCGGACGTCGGGCTGCTGACGCTGGACCATTTCACGCGGGTGGTGCGCGAGGTGGCGATGGGATCCGGCCTGCCGGTGATCGCCGACGCGGACACCGGCTTCGGCGAGGAGGAGATGACCCGCCGGACGGTGATCGAGTACAACCACGCGGGTGCGGCCGGGCTGCACCTGGAGGACCAGGTCTTCCCCAAGCGGTGCGGGCATCTGGACGGCAAGGCGCTGATCCCGGTGGAGCAGGCTTCGAGCAAGATCGCCTGGGCGGCCAAGGCATCGGCGGACTGCTCGGGCGGCGAGTTCATCATCTGCGCCCGTACCGACGCCAAGGGCGTGGAAGGCTTCGACGCGGCGGTGAGCCGGGCCAAGGCGTATGTGGAAGCGGGGGCGAGCATGATCTTCCCCGAGGGTTTGGCCACGGCCGACGAGTTCGGTCGCTTCGCGCAGGCCATGGAACCGTTGAAGGACCGGCGGCCGTACCTGCTGGCGAACATGACCGAGTTCGGTAAGACCGAGATGATCCCGCTGGCCCGCTTCGGCGAGTTGGGGTACGACATCGTGATCTACCCGGTCAGCACGCTGCGGGTGGCGATGGGGGCGGTGACGCGGATGCTGGCCGAGTTGCGTGAGACGGGGACGCTGGAGGGGCAGTTGGGCGCGATGCAGACGCGGCAGGAGTTGTATCGGATGGTGGGATATGCGCCGGGGACGGCTTGGGAGTTTCCGGGGTGAGGTGAGGGGATTTTTGAACGCAGAGTTCGCGGAGATCACGCAGAGGGCGCGGAGGGAGGGCTCGAGGGTGGCAATCTGCTGTGATGATCGTTTGGAGTTGGGCAGTACATCGGAAGTCGCTTTTTCTGCGCGGCGTGGGCGGGGTTCTGCTTAAGGCGCGGGTATGACTGCCTTGGGTTGACAGGTGTGTCAGTCCGGAGTGCAGGGGCGGGCGGGGCAATCCGCCGGGCGAGGAGGCGTTGTGGGCGTGAACGAGCACGACATGGCGGCGAAGGCGCAGTTGCTCTGCGAGGCGGTGGAGTTGGAGGACCGCGCGTTCGGTATGCAGGTTGTCGAGCAGTTGCTCGACGAAGGGGCGGATCCCAACGCGGTGGGCGTCTATGGCTGGCGTCCGATGGAATGGGCCGTGGGGGCGCGGAACTGGGAGGCCGTGTCGCGGTTCATGAACGCGGGGGCACGGTTCATCGTGGAGCCGAGTCGGGATCTGTTCTCGTTCTCAGGGTTGGCCGCGGAGGCACCGGAACCTCTGATCGAGCGAGCGCTCAAGGACGGGGCGCGATGGGACGATCTCATCAAAATGCAGAATGGGGAGGAGACGGTCGGTCAGAACCCGATCGTGCTGCTGCTGGAGGCGAATCACTACCCGCGGCTGGAGTGGTTGTGGGGGCTCGGGCTGGATCGGCTGAAGAACACCTTGACCTCGGACCTTCCGTACACGCCGCTGATCCATGCGGTGCTGGCCGGCGATCTGGTCGGGGTGCGGTGGTTGATCGGCAAGGGGGTGGATGTCAACGCGCGGGGTGAGTTTTCGAACGGCTCGACTGCGGTGGAAGATGCGATCAGCGGGGGTAATCTGGAGATGGTCCGTGCGCTTGTTGCGGCCGGGGCGAATCCGAACATACCGACGGGGATGTGGTTGACGGCCGTGGATGGGCTGTTGGATCGGATTCGAAAGGCCAAACGCGGCACGCCGGAGCATGAGAACGCGATGGCGATGTGGGCGATGGTGGAGCCGGCGGCGCGGCGGTTTGCGAAGCCGGTGTATCCGGATGGGCGGACGGTAGAGGTGTGGCCACCGGGGGTGTGACAGTGGAGGGGCGAAGAACCCCACGATTCGAAGACTCATCGTGGGCGTTGAGGGGTGGAGAATGGCTAGAATGGCTTTCAAAGCACGAACAGAGGGAGCCCCGCCATGTCGAACGCCACTTCGGAAGCGCCTGTCGCCAAGGGACTTGATGGAGTGATCGCCGGTGAAACGGCGATCTGCAATGTCGAGCAGTCGGCGTTGATCTACCGCGGCTACGAGATCGCGGATCTGGCCGCGAACGCGACCTTTGAGGAGGTGGCGTTCCTGCTGCTCGAGGGCCACAAGCCTTCGCAGGACGAGCTGGCGCGGTTCAAGCAGGAGTTGCTGGCCGAGCGGGAGATCCCCGACCTGGTCAAGCAGAACCTGAAGCACTCGGCCGAGCTGGTCAACAAGCGGCACGCGGTGCCGATGGACATCCTGCGGACGGCCGTCTCCGTGTGCGCCCACTTCGACCCGGACTGCCAGGACAACTCGGCCGAGGCGAACCTGCGCAAGGCCAAGCGGATCCTCGCCAAGGTGCCGACGATCATCGGGCACATGCAGAACGCGATCGAGGGCAAGGAGTTCGTCGCCCACGATCCGAAGCTCTCCCACGCGGGCAACCTGCTGTGGATGATGACCGGCCAGAAGCCCTCGGCCGAGGCCGAGAAGGTGATGGACGTCTCGCTGATCCTCTACGCCGAGCACGATTACAACGCCTCGACCTTCACGGCCCGCGTCATCGCCGGCACGCTGGCGGACATGCACGGGGCGATCGTCGGCGGCATCGCGGCGCTCAAGGGCCCGCTGCACGGCGGGGCGAACGAGGCGGCGATGGACATGCTCAGCGATATCCGACGGGACATCGGGCCGGAGAACGACCCGAAGAAGATCACCGACTGGATGCACAACGCCTTCGCGGAGAAGCGCAAACTGATGGGCTTCGGGCACCGGGTCTACAAGAACGGCGACCACCGGGCGCCGATCCTGCACAGGCTCGGTCGCAAGGCCGCGGAGAAGCGCGGGGCCGAGTTCGTCAAGCTGTTCGACCTGGGCGAGGCGGTCCAGAAGATCATGGAAGACGAGAAGAAGATCTACCCGAACGTGGACTTCCCGTGCGGGATGACGTACTTCACGATGGGCATCCCGGTGCCGCAGTACACGCCGATCTTCGTGGCGTCGCGGGTTTCGGGCTGGGCGGCGCACGTGATGGAGCAGCACGCGAACAACCGGCTGATCCGGCCGCGGGCGGCCTACACCGGGCCCGAGCTGTCGAAGTGGAACGGGTGATCGCGCCCCGGTCGCGTCTGGCAGGGGGCACACCATGATCCGGATCGTCTGCGACAAGTGCGAGCGGGACATCGAGCTGGACGACTCGGCCGCGGGGACCAAGATCACCTGCCCGCATTGCGGCGACATCAATCGCGTGCCCGAGTCCGAGGCCCCGATCCCGCTGTCCGAGAAGTCGGCCAAGGCCGGCGACAAGGCGGCGGCCGCCGGGTACCCGCCGGACTTTGGTCCGGAGACGCGGGTGGTCAAGGTCCGGCGGTGCTGGTTCCGGTCGCGACCGGGGCGGTTCGGGTTGGCGGTGCTCTTCCTTGCCGGCGGTCTGGCGGGCGTCATCTGGATGCAGGTCCGCCCGGCGGAGCGGTGGTGGTACCTCGCCTTCGCCCCCGCGGCCATTGTGCCCGCGTTGTTCTTGCTGTGGTGGTGGGTGGACCGGTTCTCGGCCGCCCTGGTCATCACGACCAAGCGCACCACCATGCACAACGGGTTCTTCCGCCGGTCCACCAGCGAGGTGGTCCACGACAACATCCGCAACGTGCAGGTCGATCAGACCTTCTGGCAGCGGGTGTGGAAGGTGGGCAAGCTGGGGATCTCCTCGTCCGGGCAGGACGGGGTGGAGGTGCAGGTCAACCACCTGCCCAACCCGAACAAGCTGCGTGAGATCATTGATCTGTACCGGCCGTTGTAGGGTCCGCGGTCGGGCCGTGCCGCCGTTGTGAGCGGGATGCCTGTGCGGGATCGATTGGTGGATGAAGAGCCCGCTTCCTTCGTGCGCGGCTTGTATCGGAGACCTTCGGCGGATGAGGAACGGCCGTGTCGGAATCGCGTGGCCGGTGGCCCACCTGCTGGCGCTCGCGCCGCTTGACGTCTGGCTTCGGATGCTGGCGGGCTCGGGCGGTGTGAAGCCGCGGTATTGGGCGCGGCTCGGGTTCTGTCTGTTCACCAGCTGGATCGGCACGGTGATCACGCTGCCGGAGCGGCTCGTGATGGGCGCGGTGCGCCTGATCAAGTTCGGTGGGCGGGCGCCGCGGTTCGAGCACCCGCCGGGCGTGGTGGTGGTACTGGGCTACTACCGGTCCGGGACAACGCACCTGCACAACCTGCTGGCGTGCGACCGGCGGGTGGTGACGCCGCGGTGGTACCAGTGTCTGGCGGGTCAGGGGTGGTGGGTCAGTTGGTTCGTGGTGCGGTTCATGCTCACGCCGTTTCTGGGGCAGACCCGGCCGCAGGACGGGGTGGGGTTCGGCCCGGCGTGGCCGGCGGAGGACGACTTCGCACTGGCGGGCTGGGGCGGTGCGTCGTCGCTGGCGGGGCGGTTCGTGTTCCCGCGCGGGTGGGAACGCTGGGGGCGCTGGCACGCGTTGGAGGGGCTGAGCGAGCGGGAACTGGCCCGGTGGCGCTCGCTGACGGCCATGTTCTGCTGGAAGGTCACCCGCGGGGTTCGCGGCCGGACCGGGCGGGTGCTGGTGCTCAAGACGCCGAGTCACACGGCCCGGGTCGCGGAACTGGACCGGCTCTTCGGCGGCAACGTGCGGTTCGTCTCGATCGAGCGGGAGCGGGGCGCGGTGGTGGCGTCGAATCTGAAGATGCACGGATCGCTGGCCGCGCACGCGCTGCAGGACGGGCCGGACGGGGCGACGCTGCGGGCTCGGATCGAGTCAGAGTTCGACGCGACGAACGCAAAGCGGGACCGCGAGTTGGCCCGGCTCGATCCGGGGCGCGTCGTCCGGGTGGATTACGGCGATCTCGTCGCCGACCCCGTCGGGGTGATGCGGCGCGTGACCGAGGGGCTGGGCCTGGCGTGGGACCGCGAGGCGGGGCGATCGGTTGTCGCGTACTTGCACCGGGTCGGTCGCTACCGGGACGGTGACCTGCCGGCCGGTCTGCCCGCGGATCCCGAGCCCGACGCGGGGGTGCGTCGGACGTGGCCGGCGGTGGCGACCGGACTGGGCGTCGGGCTGGCCTGTGCGGGCGTGTGGCTGGGCGTCGTGTGGGTGACCAACCGCCAGCTCGGTTGGCAGCAGCGGTTCGACAGCTTCGTGTGGCTGACGGGCGGGCTGATCGGGGCGGCGATGCTGCGGGTGGGGCGGGTGGGCTCTCCGGGCCTGGGCGGGCTGGCCGCGGCGGTGACCGGGGTGGTGTTCCTCGGGCTGTCGTTCCCGATCACGGTGATCAACTGGAACTGGTGGGGTGGGCTGGGCCACCCGGATCAGTGGTGGTACCACAACGGCAAGGGGGCGCTCGCGGGGGTGACGAGCACCTCGTCGCTGGTGCTCGGGGCCCTGGGGATGGTGACGGCGTGGCGGCAGGCGTCGCGGACGGGTCCCCGCGCCCCGGGGGTGTAGGCTCGGGGCCTGCCAGATCGGCAGGCGGCCGAAGGGCGGCGGAACGGATCGGCGGGAGGCACGGGGGCGCGCCCCGGCCCGATCGGGTCTGGGGCGGCCCGGCGGGCTGGCATCGGGCTTGCATTGAGAAGTTTGCGAGCCGCACCGTCCGTTCCGGGTGGTCGGCGGAAGGAGGCTTCACATGGGCAAGATCATCGGAATCGACCTGGGCACCACCAACTCGGTGGTGGCCGTGATGGAGGGGGACACCCCCAAGGTTCTCATCAACTCTTCGGGCAACCGGACCACCCCGTCTGTGGTGGGCTTCACGGAGAAGGGTGAGCGGCTGGTCGGGCAGCAGGCCAAGCACCAGCAGGTGACCAACCCGCGGAACACGGTGTTCTCGATCAAGCGTTTCATGGGCCGGCGCCACGAGGAGGTGGCCAGCGAGGAGAAGCTGGTGCCCTACGAGGTGTTCGGCTCGGCCAAGGACTTCGTGAAGGTGAAGATCCGCGGCGAGGAGTACACGCCGCAGCAGATCTCGGCCATGATCCTGAGCGAGCTGAAGCGTACGGCGGAGGACTACCTCGGCGAGCCGGTGACCGAGGCGGTCATCACGGTGCCGGCGTACTTCAACGACGCGCAGCGGCAGGCGACCAAGGACGCCGGTGAGATCGCGGGCCTGACGGTCAAGCGGATCATCAACGAGCCCACGGCCGCGGCGCTGGCCTACGGGCTTGAGCGGAAGAGCAACGAGAAGATCGCGGTGTTCGACCTGGGCGGCGGCACGTTTGACGTGTCGATCCTCGACGTCGGTGACGGCGTGTTCGAGGTGCTCAGCACCAACGGCGACACCCACCTGGGCGGTGACGACTGGGACCAGGTCCTGATCAACCACCTCGTGGCGCAGTTCAAGCAGAAGGAGGGCGTGGACCTGTCGGGCGATCCGATGGCCATGCAGCGGCTCAAGGAAGCGGCCGAGAAGGCGAAGGTTGAGCTGTCGAACTCCCAGGAGACGACGATCAACCTGCCGTTCATCACCGCGACGAACGAGGGGCCCAAGCACCTCCAGGAGACGCTGAGCCGGTCCAAGTTCGAGTCGCTGTGCGACGCGCTGTTCGAGCGGCTCAAGAAGCCCTGCCTGGAGGCGATCAAGGACGCCGGTTTGGACATCAGCAAGATCGACGAGGTCGTGCTGGTGGGCGGGTCGACGCGCATGCCCAAGGTGCAGTCGATCGCCAAGGACATCTTCGGCAAGGCCCCGAACAAGAGTGTCAACCCCGACGAGGTCGTCGCGGTCGGCGCGGCGATCCAGGGCGGCGTGCTGAGCGGATCGGTCAAGGACGTGCTGCTGCTGGACGTGACGCCGCTGAGCCTGGGCGTTGAGACGATGGGCGGGGTGATGACCAAGCTCATCGAGAAGAACACCACGATCCCGACGAGCAAGAAGGAGACCTTCTCCACCGCGTCGGACAACCAGACGAGCGTGCAGATCCACGTGCTGCAGGGCGAGCGGGAGTTCGCCAAGGACAACCGCACGCTGGGCATGTTCGAGCTGGCCGACATCCCGCCGTCGCCGCGCGGGATGCCGCAGATCGAGGTCGAGTTCACGCTGGACGCGAACGGCATCCTGCAGGTGACGGCGACCGAGAAGAAGACGGGCAAGAAGGCCGACATCCGGATCGAGAACTCGGGCGGGCTCAACTCCGACGAGATCGAGAAGATGAAGGCCGACGCCGAGGCGCACGCCGCGGAGGACAAGAAGCGGCGTGAGGTCGTCGATCTGAAGAACCGGGCCGACGCGATGATCGCGGGCACCCGCAAGAGCCTGGACGAGCACGGCGACAAGGTGTCGTCGGAGGTGCGTTCCAAGATCGAGAACGCGGTGTCGAACCTCGAGGGCAAGCTCAAGGACGAGTCGGCGTCGAAGGAATCGATCGAGGCCGCGGTCAAGGAGCTCGAGAATGCGTCGATGGAGCTGGGCAAGGTGATCTACGAGCAGACGGCGGCCCAGGCGGGCGCGGCCGGAGACTCCGAAGCCAAATCCGGTGGCGGCGACGACGTGATCGACGCCGAGTACGAGGTCAAGGACGACAAGTAATCCCTGACCGCACACGCGACGAACACGCCCGGGGCTTCGGCCCCGGGCGTTTTCTTGCGCAAGTCGGTGCGGCGGTCGTCGTAAGTGGAGTCTGGTCATGCCAACGGTCATCGGAGCGGACGGGTGCCGGGGTGGTTGGGTCTGTTGCACGCTGGCGACCGACGGGGCGGTTTCGTTCCGGTTTGTTGAGCGTCTGGGCCGCATCGATCGCGCGTGCGACCTGTGCTGCGTGGACATGCCGATCGGGCTGGCGACGAACGGGGTTCGGAAAGCGGACGCGCGGGCCAAGCGGCTGCTGTCCCGCTGGAACGCCCGGGTGTTCCTCACGCCCGCGCGGGGGGTCTTCGAACAATCGGTGTACCCGGAGGCGAACGCGCGCTCCAGGGAGTTGACCGGCAAGGGGCTGTCGAAGCAGATGTGGCACATCATGCCCAAGATCCGCGAGGTCGACTCGGCCTTGCGGGCGGATCCGGGCCTGCGTGCGCTGGTGCGGGAGTGTCACCCGGAGGTCTGCTTCTGGGGGCTCACCGGCGCGGTGATCGGGACGAACAAGAAGACGCCGGAGGGCTTTGCGGCGCGCGTCGCGGTGCTGTCACGGTTCGTGGCCGACGCCCGGGATCGCGTCCGCGGCGCGATGGATTCTTTCCCGGGGGGCGTCGCGCAGCCGGACGACCTCGTCGATGCCATGGTGTGCGCGGTCACCGCGGCGGGCCTGTGGGACGGCTCGCTGCGGACGCTGCCGGAGGCCCCGGCGCGGGACGCTCTCGGCCTGCCGATGGAGATGGTGTACCGGGACGGGTCGGCGGCCTCGGTCAGCCCGCGAGTTGCTTGACCTTGGCGATCAGGGCGTCCACCTCGTCGGTGTCGTCGTAGCGGTACAGGCCGATGACATGGCGGTCCGGGCCGAGCAGGATGAGGCGGGTGGGGTGGTTGATGGCCCGCCCGCCCGAATCGGGATCCACCCCGACGTCGCCGATCTCGAACTTGAGCCCGTCCTTGACGATGGACGCGACGAGGCGGGGATCCCCGGTCGCGAAGGCCCAGCGGGTGGGGTCGGCGCCGTACCGGGTCGCGTACTGATCGATGATCTGGGGCGTGTCCAGGTCGCCGTCGATCGAGATGGACATGAGGCGGGCCTTGGTGCCCTTTGTCTCGTTCTGCACGCGGGCCATCGCCTGGCTCATGCCCGGGCACCAGAGCGGGCAGGAGGTGAAGAAGAAATCCAGGACGGTGTAGTGCCCGTCGAGTGCGGCGTGGGTGATGGGGTTGCCGTCGCGATCGGTCAGTTCGAACTCGGGCACCGCGAAGTCGGCGTAGGGGTTCTCGCCGGCGTCGGCCGGCATCGGGGTGATGCTCCCGGCCCCGTCCTCGGGCCCGACCGCGCCCGCCGGCGGCGCGTAGGTCGCCACCAGGAACAGGATGATCCCGACGGTCAGGAGCATGAGCACGAGTGAGATGACGATGATGTGGGGGCGCATGGGCAATCCTACGGGGTGTTCGGTGCGGGCTTTCGGTGGCGGGCCTTGCTTGTCATGGATCGTGGATGGCCGGTTCGGCCGATGACCGAAATCCCGGCAAGGAGCCCTGCGACCGTCGCCGCGATGGTCACGCTCCAGGCGATCCTCGGATCCGATGTCGGGTTCATGCCCAGCGCGTGGCGCATGGCCTCGTGGCCCCAGGTCAGCGGGTTGAAGCGGGCGATCAGGGCGAGCCATCCGGCTGCGGTGGCGATGGGAAAGACCGAGCCGGAGAGCAGCCACATGGGCATCAGGATGGTGTTCATCACTCCGTGGTAGCCCTGGGTCGAATCCACGCGCCAGGCGAGGGTCAGGCCCAGGCCGATCAGCCCGGCGGAGATGCAGGCCAGCGCGCCCACCGCGGCGAGGAAGCCGGGGACCGAGACGGCGTGGCCGATCGCGGGGAGGGTGAGCAGCACGATGGCACCCTGCAGCGTGGCCATGAGCGAGCCGGCCGCGATCTTCGCACCGGCGATCGAGGCGCGGGGCGCGGGCGAGACCAGGGCGGCGCGCAGGAAGCCGTCCTGGCGGTCCTGGATCAGCGAGATCGCACCGAAGATCGACGCGAACAGCACGGTCATGCTGGCTACGCCCGGGACCAGAAAGACGCGCATCGACGCGTCGACGCCCAGGTTGGTCATCCCCGAGAACCCCGCGGCGAAGAAGACCCAGATCATGGCGGGCGTGGCGACGGCCGCGACGATGCGGGTGGGCTGGCGCACCTGCCGGATCATCTCGCGTTTGAACAGGCCCAGGAGCGCGCTCACGGCACCGCCTCCGGCGCCGGTGACTCCGCGTCGGCGGTGTGCCAGAGGTAGACATCCTCGAGCGAAGGCGCCGAGAGCCGCAGCGTGGCGGCGTCCATCGGGCAGGCTTGGATCAGGTCGGTCCTGGCGTGCGCCACGATGGCCCCGCCCGACCACCAGCGGGCGTCCACGCCCGTCGTATCGAGCCAGCGGCGTACCGCGCCACTGTCCGCGCCCGGGCGCAGATCGACGCGGGCGACGCGTCCGCCCAGCGGCCCGCGGAGTTGTTCGGGCGTGCCCTGCGCGACGATGCGCCCTTCACGGAGCAGCACCGCCCGGTCCGCCCGCTCGGCCTCTTCGCCGAGGTGGGTGGCCAGGAGCACCGTGAGATGCTCATCTTTCCGCACGGCGTCGATGGTCCGCCAGAAACGGGCCCGGGCGTCGATGTCCAGCCCGGTGGTGGGCTCGTCGAGGATGAGGACCGTGGGGTTGCCCATCAGGGCGCGGGCGAGGTCGGCCCGCCGGCGCTGCCCGCCGGACAGACGGCCGCAGCGCGTCGTGAGGATGTCGCTCAGCCCGATCGTTTCCGTCAGCCGGTCGGCGCGGGCCCGCGCCTCGTTGGTTGAAATGCCCGCGAGCGCCGCGGCGAGACGGAGGTTCTCGCGCACGGTCAGGAGATCGTCGACGGCGGGCGTCTGGAACACGACACCGAGCGACCGGCGGTCAGCGGGAGAGGCGACGGTGCCGGACGCCGGGCGGTGCAGGCCGGTGAGCACGCGCATCAGGGTGGACTTGCCCGAGCCGTTGGGGCCCAGCAGGGCGACGAGTTCGCGATCGGCGGCGAGGGTGACGTCATCGAGGGCGGGCCGGCGGGCGCCGGGGTAGGTCGCCGAGATGGCGCGGAGGTCGATGGCGGGCATCAGAAGATGGATCGCAGGAGCGCCTCGGTCACCATGACGATCAGCAGCACCGGCAGGTGGATGATCGAACCGATGAACACGGCCCGCGCCGTCTTTTCGGTCGGCTGGAGCACCACCCGCATGCCGAGCGCGACCAGCATCAGCCCGAGCAGCACGCAGGCCGCGATCGTCGCCCAGCCGAGCAGGTCGGGGGCCGCGAACACCACGCCGGCGGAGACGGGGATCAGCAGCACGGACGTGCCGACGATGATCCCGGCGGTCAGACGCCCGGTCGGATCGACCGCGGGGAGCATGCGGAAGCCGCCCTGCTCGTAGTCAGCCCGGCACATCCACGCGATGGCGAGGAAGTGGGGGATCTGCCAGACCATCATCAGGGCGAACAACGCCAGGCCGATGGGGTCGCGGAGCGGCTCGAAGCCCACGCCCGGGGCCACCGCGGCGGTGCCGATCATGACGGGCAACGCTCCGGGGATCGCGCCGACCAGTGTGTTCCAGATGGTGATGGGCTTGAGCGGGGTGTAGAAGATGATGTACGAGCCCGCCGAGACGAGCGCGATAAAGGCGGGCATCGTGCCGCAGAGCGCGAAGAGCCACGCGGTGCCGGAGACGACGAGTGAGAGCCCCAGCCAGAACACCGCGCGCGACGACAGCCGGGCGGAGGGGATGGGGCGCGATCGCGTGCGGCCCATCCGCGCGTCGCGGTCGGACTCGTACCACTGGTTCAGCGCGTTCGCGCCGCCCGCGGCCAACGCGGTGCCGATGACCACGCCGGCGGCCAGGCGGACCCAATCCCACAGGTGCAGCCCGCCGTAGTGCAGCCCGGCGAGCATCAGGCCCACGGAAGCGGTGATGGTCACGAGGCGCGTGATGCCCGGTTTGGTCACTTCCACGCACGCGGACAAGACTCCCGCGGCGGGGCGTTCGGTGGGCATGACGGCCTCGGAAACGGCGGATCTGGTCACGGGACGATTCTAGGGCCTCGGTTGGGTATTCGTGTCGGGCACGACGATTTCCGCCCAGACCGGAAAGTGGTCCGAAGGACGGATTGATGGTTCGCCGGCCGCGGGTCTCCAGATGCCCGTTCGGAGCACGCGGAGGGCCGCGGACGGGAGCACGTAGTCCACCCGCAAGCCGAAGGAGGCGGTGTCGGTCGGGTCGAGGCGATCTTCTGCGGATTCCGCGGCCGGTCGCGGGTCCGGTCCGAGCGTGGGGGACGCGAGCAGGTGGGCGATCGGCTCGCCGACGGAGTTGCCGTCGGTTGGGTCGGCGTTGAGATCGCCGAGGACCACCGCCATGGCACCCGGAGGCAGGCCCCCGGGGTCGCCGTGGTCGTCGACGAGCCACGGGGCGTTGTCGAGGTAGGCCCGGAGCAGGCGGATCTCGTCCTGGTTGCGGAGCTTGTTTCGCTGCTCGGGCCCGTCGAAGGCCGGGGGCGTCGGGTGGGAGATCACGCAGTAAAGGATGCTGCCGTTGGGCAGGCGGACCGGCACCGAAGCGAGGGTCTTCGAGGGGAGTGGGAACGACGCCCAGGCTTCGGGCGGGTACCAGGGCGAACCGTCGGGCGCGCGCGGCTGGACGGCGCCGGGGAGGTCGGCCCACCGGAACAGGCGGTAGGTGCGGATCTGATCGTGCAGGATCTCGAAACGGGGGTCGACGAGCAGCGCCATCCCGTACTGGCCGGGGAAGGTGCCGAAGCCCCAGGCGTCGTTGCCGAAGGCTCGCTGTTCCGGGGTCTGTGTTGGCGGCGAGCCGTCCGCGTTGGCGGGGGCGGGGACGGGCCAGTCCCGGACGGCGGCGCCGGAACGGTCGAGGTCGAACGAGCTCGGCTCGCCGGTGTTGACCGGCGGCATCCAGGCCCGGAACTCGATCGCGGTCAGCCCCGACGCCTGCGGCCGGGCCAAGAAGCGGTCCACGAACCGGACCGCGTTCTGGCCGGCGGGCTCGTCCGGGCTGTCCGGGTGCGGGCGGTCGTAGGCGATCTCGTTGAGAAGCAGGATGTTGGGGCGGAGCCGCTGGATGGTCTCGGCAAGGCGTTCGAGCCGGGGGTGGTCGGGCGTGTCGAGGTCCGAGGTCCGCACGTCCTCGATGTTGAAGGTGCCGACCCGGATGGCGAGGTCCTGGGACCGGGCGGCCACCGCGGCGACCCCGAGGATGACGGGCAGGAGCGGGCGGGTGAGACGGGCGGAAGTGGCGCTTGGGGGCATCGGACGATTGAAAGCATGGCTTTGCGCTTTGACAATGGGGCCAGGACGGCGAAACTGTCGTGGTGGGGATCCGTTCCCCCGGGCCCCGGTAGCTCAGCTGGATAGAGCAGCGGACTTCTAATCCGCAGGTCGTGCGTTCGAATCGCACCCGGGGTGTATTGGGCTGTTATCCTTGGTAGTCATTGTTCCGCGGACGGCTGACGCCGGAAATGGGAGGTTCGTATGCGGATTCTGATCGTCGAGGACAATCCGAAGATGGCCGGGGCTATCCAGCGGGGGCTGCGCGAGCACGGGTACGCGCCGGACGTGAGTCACTCGGGGTTCGAGGGTGAGGATCTGGCGGCGGTGGAGCCGTACGACCTGATCGTGCTTGATGTGATGCTGCCGGACCGCGACGGGGTGGACGTGTGCCGGAATCTGCGCCGGCGGAACATCAAGACCCCGGTGCTGATGCTGACGGCGCTCTCGAGCACGGACGACAAGGTGAGCGGGCTGGACGCGGGGGCGGACGACTACCTGACCAAGCCGTTCGAGTTCGAGGAGCTGCTGGCCCGCGTGCGTGCGTTGCTGCGTCGGGGCGAGGCGGTGGAGGGGCGCGTGCTCGAGATGGAGGGGCTCGAACTGGACCTGTATACCCGGCACGCGAGGCGGGGCGAAGACGAGTACGAGCTCTCCAACAAGGAGTTCGCGCTGCTCGAGTACCTCATGCGCAACCCCAACCGGGTGCTGTCGCGGACGCAGATCGCCGAGAAGGTCTGGGACATGAACTTCGAGCCGGGCAGCAACGTGATCGACGTGTACGTCTCGTCGCTGCGCAAGAAGATCGACCGCGGCTACGAGCGTGAGTTGATCCACACCATCAAGGGCGCGGGCTATCGGTTCGGCGTGCTGGACTGAACGTGGGCGAGGGTCCCCCATCCGTGACTCGGGGAGCGGCCGAGTCCCCGCGTTTCTCGCTGCGGCTGAAACTGACCGTGTGGGTCGTGGCGATCTACACCGTGATCCAGTGGACCACGGGCGGGGTGCTGTGGCTCTACCAGGCGTCGTCGATCGAGCGGGTTTCCAACGCGCGGCTGCTGGAGCGGGCCGAGGACCTGACCGGTCTCGTCGCCGCGATCGTGCCGGGCGTCGATCGCGAGCGTCTGGACGAGATCGCCCGCGAGCAGTCGCGGTTCATGCGGTTCGAGACGCTGTCGGTGGACGTGCTGGGGCGTGACGGCGCTTCGGTCGTCCCGGGCGGCGACGGGCCGGTTCGGGTCGGGGAGGTGCCGGTTGCTCGGCTGCTGTCCAGCGGGCGTGAGTCGTTTTTCCGGCTGCGCCGCCTCCCGTCAGCGGGGACGGATTCGGCGGAGCGTGCCGACGCGGAGCCGCCTCTTCGGGCGGTGGGCTTGACGATGCTGGGTGCGGACCTGGAGCCGTACGTGCTGGTCGTGGCCAGCTCGGACGCGTTCGCGCGCAGCCAGCTGGGGCTGGTCAGGCGGGTGGTGCTGATCTCGGCCCTGGCCGGCCCGCTCGCGGCCGCGGTGAGCGGGTGGTTCATCGCCGGAATCGCGGTGGCGCCGTTCGAGCGGCTGCGGAGGATGGCCAGCGACTTCGGGCCCGATTCGCTGAACCGATCGCTGAGGATCGAGCCGGTCAGCACGGAGGTCGCGGAACTGACCGAGCAGCTCGAGCAGGCTCGTCGTCGGATCCGCGACGCGTTCAAGGCCCAGGACCGGTTCCTGAGCAACATCTCGCACGAGATCAAGACGCCCATCGCGGTGATCGCCGTGGAGGCCGAGACGCTCGATCTCGGATCGTCGCCGGCGGAGGTGGCGGATTTCGTCGAATCCGCGCGGGAGGAGATGATGCGGCTGGGCAAGCTCGTGGAGAGCTTCCTGACGCTGGCCCGGTTGCAGGAGGGCAGCGAGGGTTCACGGGCCCAGCGGTACGCGGCCAACGACCTCGTGATGGATGCGGTCGAGCACAACGCGTCCATGGCGGGTCAGGCGGGCGTCCGGCTGACCGCCGAGCTGCTGTCGGACGAGGGGACCATGGGCACGGCGGTGCGCGGCGACCCGGAGCTGCTGCGCACGATGCTGGACAACCTCATCCGCAATGCCATCCGGTTCACGCAGCCGGGCGGACGCGTGGTGGCGGCGGTCGGGTTGGTGCCCGGGGGGGTGGAGGTCTCCGTGCTGGACGAGGGCCCTGGGATTCCCGAGGGGCAGATCGACACGGTTTTCGATCGGTTCGCGCAGGCCGCGAACCAGGATGGGCGCGCGGGGGGTGGGCGTGGCGGGGGCGTGAACAGGCCCCAGAACGGGCACGGCCTTGGGCTGGCGATTGCCCGGGGGATCGCCGAGATGCACGGCGGGTCCATCGCGGCGGAGAACCGGGCGACCGGGGGGTGCGTTTTCCGTGTCCGGTTGCCGATCGCTCCGGACACCTCGGGAAACCCCGAGGTATGAGGTCGCAATTGGTGGATTTTTTTACACTATGAATCGGGATTCATCTCAATCTTGGGGCGTGTTCATCCAAATGGCGGACCATACTGGGGATGAAGCGATCGGATTCCAGATGGAGTCAGGTGTTGATCGCGATCGGGTTTGTGACGGCGGGGCTCGCCGGGGCACTGGTCAGCGGTTACGCGATGTTCGTGCTCGGCCGGAGCGGCGCCTGGTGGGATGTGGTGTTCGTGTCGGGCGTGCTGCTCGTGGTTGTGGTCCTCGTTCGGGGGCTGGCCTGTGCGGCCGCGGGCTCGTTCGAGCGTGGCTGGAAAGGCCACCACGAGAACGGCCGCGGCTGATCTCGCTGCGGTACTGACAGCACGGTGCGGCATGGCACAACGCCGGCGGCGGCGAATCGCCGCGGCGGGTTTGCCGGGTCGGCCGGGATGGAACGAATGAATACGGCGCACGAAAGACCCCGGACGGGACGCCCGGGGTCGGCTTCATATCGGCTGCTTGGCGCGTTCGATCAGGGCTGGCCCATGCCATCGTCGATCGCGTCGTCGATGTCGTCGGCGGCATCGTCCATGGCGTCGCCGGCGTCGTCGGCGGCGTCATCAATGGATTCGCCGATGTTCTCCGCGGACAGGTCGTTGTCATCGTCGCACGCGGCCAGGGACAGGCCTGCAACGGAGATCGCCAGGACGCCGGCGAGGCGCAACAGTTCGGTTTCAAATCGGGAGTTCTTCATGTCGTGCTCCTATGTCCGCCCGGGTCCCGGGGGGCCGCGAGGCGAAAAAATGGTCGGGAGTGAGGCGGGCCTTGGCCCGTGTGACTGGCGTCACGAATGGGTCCGGTGGGGTTTGACCCACCGGACCGATGGATTGCTGGGGCATTATACCGCTGGTTTGCGGCCACGCACGACCCCTGCGATCAGAGAGAGCAGGAAGAGCACGATGAAAACGAAGAAGAGGATTTTGGCGATGGACGCCGCCCCGGCCGCGATGCCGCCGAATCCGAAGATGGCGGCGATGATGGCCACGATGAAAAAGACAATTGCCCAACTCAGCATGGTGAGTCTCCTTGTGTGTGGGTGGGACGGCCCTTGCCGTCGGTGGGGTGTCTCGCTCGGCCGCTCGGCCGAGCGCCGGTCACTTCGGCCGATCGCCCGTCGGGACGGGCGTGATCGGCGGTGACGGGTCAGTCGGCGGCATCCTGGATGCCTTCGCCTGCCGCTTCGATGTCCTGGCCGACGCCTTCGGTGGTGTTGCAGCCGGTCAGACTGACGCCGACGGTGGCCAACACGGCCGCGGCGAGCAGGGCGCCGAGACGGGTCGTGAGGGAGGACTCTTGGGCAACGGCTTCTCTGGTGTTCATGCGTGGCTCCTTTCTTGGGGGCCTTGGTTGTTGGAGGACGGGTGCCCTCGTCTGGATGTATGTTGTGGTCCGGGCGTGCAGGACCCCTGAAAGTAGGGTGAATCCGGATTCATTTTGAACCCTCGTCTGGTCTCGGGTGGTGGGGAGATCGCCGGGACGCGCCTGGTCGCCCCTCCTAAGCGTCTCGCAGGCAGACGGATGCGCAAGGGTGAACCTGATGCCCGGTTGCGGGTATATTGGCGTGTTGCCGGGCGACGCCTTCTGTCGCCCGGTCGTCGCTGTTCAGTCGCGGAGAGAGATGACATGATGCAACGTGTGAATGGTCTGCTGTGCCGGGTGTGCGGGTTCCTCGTTCTGGGGAGCATTGCCGCTCCGGCCGCGGGCGCCGAGGTCGATCTGCCGCGGTACCCGTCGATCAGCCCGGACGGGAAGGAGATCGTGTTCTCTTGGCGGGGGGATCTGTGGCGGGTGGGTGTTGAGGGCGGCGAGGCGGTGCGGCTGACGGCGCACCCGGCGATCGAGCGGGCGACCGCGTGGAGCCCGGACGGGGCCTGGATCGCGTTTGAGTCGAACCGGTCCGGCGGGGGGCAGGACATCTTCGTGATGCGGGCCGACGGGAGCGGGGTGCGGCGGGTGACGTTCGAGGACTCGACGCTGTATCTGGACGGGTTCTCGAGCGATGGGTCACGGATCCTGGTGTCGGGCTCGGTCGAGGGCGACGTGTACCGTTCGCGCCGGGTGTATTCGGTGCCGTTCGAGGGGGGGCCGATCAGCCGTCTGCACGGCGCGTTCGGCCAGTCGAGCGACGCGAACCCGGAGGGGTCTCGGTACGCGTTCGAGCGGGGCGGGTCGAGCTGGGATCGCAGGCACTACCGGGGCCCCGACCAGCGGGACATCTGGGTGTTCGACGAACGCGACGGCTCGTTTTCGCGGGTGACGAGCTGGACCGGCAACGACGGGCAGGCGAGGTGGCGTGACGACGACACGCTGATATACATGTCAGACCGCTCGGGCGACTTCGTCCGGCTTTGGACGCTGGACATCGGCGCGGGCGAGGACGCCGCGGTGCAGTTGACGGACAACGCGGACCGCGACATCACCGGCTTCGACGTGTCCCACGACGGCCGGGCGGTGGTGTTCACGAAGTGGGACGGGATGTACACGGCCCGCTTCAAGGGCCGGCGGCTGGACGAACCGCGGAGGCTGGTGGTCACCGCGCCCGACGACGCGTTTCCCAAGCGGGAGCTCAAGTCCGTGGACTCCGACGTGGACGAGGCGTCGCTGAGCCCGGACGGGAAGGTCATGGCGTTCGTGGCGTTCGGCGACGTGTTCGTGCGTGCGGTCGAGGAGGGCAGCCCGACCCGTCGGGTGACCGAGGGCATGGCCCGTGAGCGGGACATCGCGTGGTCGCCGGATATGTCGCGGCTGTACTTTGTCTCCGACCGCGGCGGGAGCGAATCGATCTATGCGGCGACGGTGACGCTGACGCGCGACGAGGTCAAGGAGCGGTTCGAGAAGGCGACCAATCCGGAATCGGAGCCTAAGTCCGAACCCCCGGCGACGGACGCCGACGGGGCCGAGGCCCAGGGTGAAGCGGGGGCCGAGGCCGGGGACGACGCCGGCGCCGGCGGGGAGCCGGACCCCGCGGCGGCGGAATCGGAGGCCGAGGGTAAGAAGCCGGCGGAGAAGAAGGAAGAGAAGCCCAAGATCGCCGACCGGTGGGCGGACGCGCTGCGGTTCGGGATCGAGCCGATCCTGGTCGAGCCGACGGCCGACATGCGCCCGGTCCCCTCCCCGGACGGCAAGACGCTGGCGTTCCGTCGCACCCGGGGTGATCTGGTGTTGCTGGATCTGATGACCGGCGAGCAGAAGACGGTGCTGCAGGCGTGGGACTTCGGGATGGATTTCCGATGGTCGCCCACGGGCGAGCACATCGCGTACAGCGTGGACGACGAGAACTTCAACTCGGACGTGTACGTCATGCCGGTGGACGGCTCGTACGCGCCGGTCAACATCTCCCGCCACCCGGACAACGACTACGGGCCGCGGTGGTCGGCGGACGGGAAGATCCTCGCGTTCCTGTCGCAGCGGGAATCGGACGAGTACGACGCGTGGGTGGTCATGCTGGACCGCAAGCTCGAGGCGATGACCAAGAGCGAGATGGACGCCTACTTCGAGGAGCGGGGCAAGGCGGTCAAGAAGCTCGGCGTGATCGATCCGATCGCGTGGGACCCCGGGTCGGATGCTGAGGACGGGCGCGAGGATGCCGCGGAGGACAAGAAAGACGCGAAGTCAGAGCCCGCGCCGGCACCGGCGTTTGCCGAGGCCGATCTCGCCGACGCCTACCGGCGGCTGCGTCGTGTGACCAGCTACCCGGGCAACGAGGGCAACCTGGAGATCGTGCCGACGGGCGAGCGGATCCTGTTCACCGCGTCGGGCGGTGCGGGCGGGTCGTCCGGCGTCTACTCCGTCAAGCTGGACCGCTCGGACGAGAAACGCATCGCGTCGAGTTCGTCCGTGCAGCAGGTCAGTGCGGACGGGTCGCGTGTGGTGCTGGTCCGTTCCGGGCGGGCGAGCACGGTGGCGCCGACCGGCGGGTCGAGCACCGACGTCAACATCAGCGCGACGACCGAGCTGGACCACGAGGCCCACAGCCTCCAGAAGTTCGACGAGATGGCCAGGACGCTCGGACGCACGTTCTATCACCCCGAGATGAAGGGGTTGGACTGGGCGGCGCTGACCGCGGACTACCGCGAGCTGGCGCGGAGGGCGTACACGGGCGACGAGTTCAAGGAGATCGGCACGCGACTGATGGGCGAGTTGAACGCCTCGCACCTGGGCGTGTACCCGAGTTCTGACTATTCGAACCCCGATTTCCGGTCCGCCGGACGGCTGGGGATCGACGCGACGCCGGTGGAAGGGGGTTTCCGCGTGGACCACGTGCTGCCCCGGGGCTCGACCAACGCGGGCGACATGCGCCTGGAGGTGGGCGACGTGATCACCGCGATCGAGTTGGAGCCGATCGGGCCGCGGGACACCCTCGACTTGTTGCTCTCCGGCCGGGTGGGCGACGAGATCATCGTCACCGTCCGTCGGGGCGAGGGCGCGGCGGCGGTGTCGCTCGACCTGCTCATGACGCCGATCTCTTCGGGCGAGGAACGGGGACTGCGCTATGACGACTGGCAGCTGACCAACGCGGCGAAGGTGGCCGAGATGTCCGGCGGGCGTCTGGGGTACCTGCATATCCGCTCGATGGGCACGCCGGATCTGGTCGAGTACGAGCGGGACCTGTACGCCGCGGCCAACGGCAAGGATGGGCTGCTGATCGACGTGCGCAGCAACGGCGGCGGCTGGACCACGGACCGGATCCTCGCCTCGCTGATGTACCCGCAGCACGCGTACACCATCCCGCGCGGGGCGCACCCCACGGACGGGCAGGGATACCCGCGTGACCGGCTCTACATCCAACGCTTCAACGGCCCGGTCAACATGCTGTGCAACGAGAAGAGTTTCTCGAACGCGGAGATCATCTCGCACGCGTTCAAGACGCTCGAGCGGGGCACCCTGGTGGGCCAGCAGACGTACGGCGGCGTGATCTCGACCGGCGCGTTCTCGCTCATGGACGGGACCCGCGTGCGCCAGCCGTTCCGCGGGTGGTACCTGCTCGACGGGACGGACATGGAGAACAACGGCGCGGTCCCGGACATCGTCGTGGACCAGACCCCCGCGGACGAGGCGGCCGGGCGTGACCGGCAGCTCGAGGCGGCGGCGGCCGACCTGCTCAGCCGGCTCGAGTAGCGACCGGTCCGGCATCGGGCGCGGGCCGGACGGCGAAGTTGGGGGTGTCCCCGGCGTTGGCGGCCGCATCGCCGCTGTCCGGTGCAGATCAGGAGCGTCCCATCCGTCCGCGTGTGCTCGAGCCCGAACTGATGGACGACCCCGCGCTGGACCCGGCCGAGCACGCTTTGGCCCTGCGGGGGCTGGCGCGGATCAACCGGATCTCCTTCGCTTCCCGGGTGCACATGGGGCCGCTGCGATCGGTGGCCGCCGGGCTTGATCGCCCGGTGCGCGTGCTGGACGTGGCGAGCGGGAGCGGGGACATCGCGGTTTCGGTGGCGTCGAGGGCGGCGGCCGAGGGCATCGGCGTCGAGCTGATCTTCGCGGACCGGAGCCCCCTGGCGGTCGGGGCGGCCTGCGGGCGGGCTCGGGACCGGGGGGTCGTGGCCCGCGGCGTGGTTGTGGACGCGCTGGCGGGCGAACTGCCCGCGTCGGATCTGGCGATCTGCTCGCTGTTCCTGCACCACCTCACCGAAGAAGGGGCGGTATGCCTGCTGGCGAATATCCGGGCGTCTGGCGCGGTGTGTGTCTCGGTGAGCGATCTGCGTCGGTGTGCGGTCGGGACGGCTCTGGCGCGGCTGGTTCCGCGATTGGTCACGCGTTCCCGGGTGGTTCACACGGACGCCGTGCTGTCGGCCCGCGCGGCGTGGAACCGGCGGGAGTTGGCCGGACTGGCGGAGCGGGCGGGGATGTCCGGTTCGCGGGTCCGTCCGAGTTTCCCGTGCCGCATGACGCTTGTCTGGAGGAGGGGCGATTGAGCGGAGCGCCGGGCGATCTTGGGGACGGGGTCTGGGACACGGTGGTCGTGGGGGCCGGGCCAGCGGGTTCGCTGTGCGCGCGTCAGCTCGCCCTGGGCGGGCGGCGGGTGCTGCTGGTCGAGCGGTCGGTGTTCCCGAGGGCGAAGGTGTGCGGGGCGTGCCTGGGCGCGGGCGGCGTCGGGGTGCTCGAGCGTGCGGGGATGGGCGGGCTGCTCGACGAACTCGGGGCGGCTGCGGTGCGGCGGACGCGGCTGGTGTGGCGGGGCCGCTCGCTCCGGGTGCCGATGCGCGGCATGGTGACGGTCTCGCGGCGGGCGATGGACGCGGCGCTGGCGCACGCGGCGGAACGGGCCGGGGCCGTGTTCGTGCAGGGGGTGCGGGCGTCGTGGGACGGGGCGGCGGGGATCGGTTCCGGGCCCGTGGCGGTGCGGTTGGAATCCGACGAACGGGCGGTCGAGGCTCGCACGCGCTCGCTGGTGATCGCCGGCGGGCTGCGCACGGCCGACGCGGACGGCGTTGGGGGCGCGTCGGTGGACGAAAGGTCATGGATCGGTCTCGGAGCGTCCGGTCCGGCGGGGGACGCGGGCGTGTTCGGCGCCGACGAGTTGACCATGGTCGCGGCGCCGCACGGCTATGTCGGACGGATCGTCACCGAGGACGGGGTGGCGAACTGGGCAGCGGCGGTCGATCCGCGTTCGTTGCGGCGGTTCGGGGGGCCGGCGGGGGCGGTCCGGGCGATCATGGAAAACGCGGGTCTGGCGGGGGGTCTGGTGGGGGGCCTGGACGCGGGGCCCCCGGGCTCCGGCTGGACGGGCACTCCGGCGTTGACGCGGCGCACGCCGGCCCAGCGCGGGTGTGTGTACCGGGTCGGGGACGCGGCGGGATACGTCGAACCGATCACGGGCGAGGGGATGACGTGGGCGCTGCTGGGGGCGGCCGCGCTCGCCCCAGTGGTGGAGGCGGCCATCGGATCGGGCCGGCACGAGCCGGTGTGGGCGGCACGGCACGCATCGCTGCTGCGCGTCCGCCGGGCCCGCTGCCGGCTGGTGGCGCGGTCCCTTCGGTCTCCGCTGATCATGCGGGCGGCGTTCCTCGGGCTCGGCTCGGGCGGGGCGGTGGGTGAGATGCTGGTGAACCGGCTGATCGGCGCACCGGGCGTCGCGGGGAGGGCGTGATGGCGGTCCTGCGCGGGATCGGGACGGCGACGCCCCGCTTCGATCTGGGACAGGACCGCGCCGCGGAGATCGCGGCCGGCCTGATGGAGCTTACCGACCGACGCGGGCGGTCGCTGGCGGCGCTGTACGCCCAGACCGGCGTCGTCACTCGGCAGACGGTGATCGCCGAGGAGGGGGAGTCGACGTTCTTCGTGCCCGGTCGTGCCGATCCGACGACCGCGGCTCGGATGGAGCGGTACCGGGCCGTGGCGCCGGGCCTTGCGTCCGGGGCGTGTGACGACTGTCTGCGTCGGGCCGGGGTACAGGCGGTCGCGGTGACGCACCTGGTGACGGTTTCGTGCACCGGATTCCACGCCCCGGGCGTGGACTTCGAGCTGATCCGACGTATGGGTCTGTCATCCCGGGTGCAGCGGACCATGGTGGGGTACATGGGCTGTCACGCGGCGGTCAACGGGCTGCGGGTCGCCGCGGCGATCGCATCGTCGGATCCGTCCGCGGTGGTGCTGCTGTGCTGCGTCGAGTTGTGCTCGATCCATTTCCAGTACGAGCCGGTCGAGGGCGCGGTCACGGCGAACGCGTTGTTCGGCGACGGCGCCGCGGCGTGCCTGGTCACGCAGACGGGCGACGGACCGACGCTGCGGGCGTTCGGGGCGAACCTCTTTGAGAACTCACGGGACGAGATGGGCTGGCGGATCGGTGATCACGGCTTCGTGATGTCGCTGTCGGCCCGGGTCCCGACCCTGCTGCGGGAGGGGGTCGGCGGCTGGGTGGACGCGTGGCTGGCTGAGCAAGGTCTGGAACGGGGATCGGTCGGATCGTGGGCGGTGCACCCGGGCGGGCCCCGGATCGTCGAGAGTGTGCGATTGGCGCTCGGGCTCGAGCGCGGCGCGGTGTCGGACGCGCTCGATGTCCTGCGGACGCACGGGAACATGTCCTCGCCCACGATCTTGTTCATCATCCGGCGGATGCTCGATCGGGGCGCGGCGTTGCCGATGGTGGCCTTGGCCTTCGGGCCCGGTCTGGCGGGCGAGGCCCTGCTGATCGAATCGTGATGGATCCCTTGCGTCAACAATCCCGGGTGGCCGGCGAACTCATCGTTCCGACGGAGCGTGGCCTCTGGTGTGAAGCCGGGGGGTTCCACATCGACCCGTGGCGTCCGGTGGATGTCGCGGTGGTCACCCACGCCCACGCGGATCACGCCACGCCGGGCTGCGGGAGCTACATCGCGTCGGCGAACACGCTGGCGTTGATGCGGTCGCGGATGTCCGGGACGATCGGGGGCACCACGCCCGCGTTCGGCGAGCGGGTGCGGCTGGGCACCGTCACGGTGTCGCTGCACCCGGCCGGGCATGTGCTCGGGTCGGCGCAGGTCCGCGTCGAGCCGGACGAAGGCCCCGTCTGGGTGGTCACGGGCGACTACAAGACGGAGGCGGACCCGACCTGCGAGCCCTTCGAGCCGGTGGCATGCGACACGCTGCTCACGGAGTGCACCTTCGGGCTGCCGATCTACCGCTGGCCGGATTCGGCGGAGGTCTTCGGCGACATCAACGCGTGGTGGCGGGCGAACGCGGCGGCGGGGCGCACGACGCTGCTGCTCACCTACGCGCTCGGGAAGGCCCAGCGGGTCTTGGCGGGTCTTGATGCTTCGATCGGTCCCATCGGGATCCACGGCGCGCTCAAAGGGCCGACGGAGGTGTACCGGGCGGCGGGGATCGCATTGCCGGACTCGGTGCACGCCGGGCCGGATTCGGCGGCGGACCTGAAGGGGGTGGGGCTGATCATCGCCCCGCCTTCGGCCGCGTCGACGCCGTGGGTCCGGCGGTTCAAGGGGCCGGGCGGCATGCGGACGGCGTTCGTCTCGGGCTGGATGCGGGTGCGGGGTCGACGGCGGTGGGGGTCGGTGGACCGCGGCTTCGTGCTGTCGGACCACGCGGACTGGGACGGGCTGATCGATACCGTGCGTCGGACGGGCGCCAGCCGAGTCGGTGTCACCCACGGATCCAGCGAGCCGCTCGCGCGATACCTGCAGGAGCGGATGGGCCTGGACACGTTCGTTGTTCCCACGCGCTACCGCGGCGAGGGCGGCGAGACGGACGGCGGTGACGGCGCCGCACAGGACGGGGAGGACGCCTGATGCGGCGGTTCACCCGGCTGTTCTTCGATCTCGACGCGACCACCTCAACAAGCGAGAAACTCGCCTGCCTCGAGTCGTACTTCCGCGATGCGCCGCCAGAGGACGCGTGCTGGGGCCTCGCGATGCTCACCGGCAACCGGCCGAAGGGGGCCGCCTCGACCGGCGTGCTCCGGGCGGCGTGTCTCGAGCGGACCGGCCACCCGGAGTGGCTGCTGGCCGAATGCCACGCGGCGGTCGGTGACCTTTCGGAAACGATCGCCCTGCTGCTGCCCGAACCGAATAAAGACACCGACGAGCCGCTGCACGTGACGATGGCCGAGCGGGTAGTTCCGCTGCGCGGGTCGGAGGACGGCGAAAAGGCCCGGATCATCGGCGGGGCGTGGGACGTGTTCGGCAGCCGCGAGCGGCTGGTGTACCACAAGATGATCCGGGGCGGGTTCCGCGTCGGTGTGCAGAAACGGCTGGTCACGCGGGCGCTGGCCTCGGTGGCGGGGATCGACCCGGAGGTGATGGCCCACCGGCTGGTCGGGCGGTTCGAGCCCACTCCGGGGGCGTTCCGGGCGTTGATGGGCGCGGAAACGCCCGAGGACCAGACCCAGCGGCCGTACCCGTTCTTCCTGGCGCACCCGCTGGAGGGCGAGGCCCAGGCGTTGGGCGACGCGGCCGACTGGGTGGCGGAGTGGAAGTGGGACGGCATCCGCGCGCAGTTGATCCGGCGCGGCGGTGAAACGGCCCTGTGGTCGCGTGGCGAGGAGCCCATCGCGGCCCAGTTTCCGGAGATCGTGTCGGCGGCCGCTGGGCTGCCGGACGGGACCGTGATGGACGGGGAGGTCCTGCTCTGGCGGGGCGGCGGGCCGTTGCCGTTCTCTGAACTGCAGACACGCCTGAACCGGAAGGTGGCGCCGACGCACCAGCCGGGTCTTTTCGACGACACACGCGCGGTGCTGGTCGCGTACGACCTGCTTGAGTGGGAGGGGGTTGACCTGCGAGGTCGGGCCCTCGAAACGCGGCGTGCGAAGCTGAGCGAGGTGGTTACCCAGGTCGGCTCGGACACGATTTTGGTATCGGAGCCGGTGAGGGGCGCGTCCTGGGCGGCCTGGGCCGCGGCCCGCGAGCAGGCGCGAGCGCGCGGGGCCGAGGGCCTGATGCTCAAGCATCGCGGGTCTGAATACGGCGTCGGTCGCACCCGGTCGGCCGCGGCCCCGGGCTGGCTGAAGTGGAAGGTGGACCCGTACACCGTCGACGCGGTGCTGGTCGGGGCCCAGCCGGGTTCGGGACGCCGGGCGAGCCTGTACACGGACTACACCTTCGCGGTGTGGGATCGCGAACCGGAAGACGGGGATGCGGAACTGATCACCTTCGCGAAGGCCTATTCCGGGCTGGATCAGGACGAGATCGAGCGGCTGGACCGGTGGATCCGGTCGAACACGGCCGCGCGGCGGGGGCCTTTCCGCCAGGTCCGCCCGCAACAGGTGTTCGAGATCGCCTTCGAGGGGCTGCGGGCCTCGGACCGGCACCGTTCGGGCATCGCCGTACGCTTCCCCAGGATCCTGCGTTGGCGGACCGACAAGCCCGCGTCCGAGGCGGACACGGTGCGGACGCTGCGGGGCCTGCTCGGAGCGCATCGCGGATGAAGGCCACGCCCGTGGAAACCTGGTTCAAGAGCCGCGGCTGGACCGTCTTCGACTTCCAGCGCGACGCGTGGTCGGCCTACCTCGACGGGCGGGACGGTCTCATCCACTCCCCGACGGGCACGGGCAAAACGCTCGCGGCGTGGCTGGGGCCGGTGATCGAGCGATTGGAAGAGGAGGCGCCCGCGCGGAGACCGGTCGGCGCGCGGGACCCGGAAGCCGAACCGATCCGCGTGGTGTGGATCACGCCGCTGCGGGCGCTCGCGAGCGACACGGCCAAGGCCCTGCAGGCGTCGGCCGATGCGCTGGGGCTGAACTGGAGCGTGCAGACGAGAACGGGCGACACGAGTTCGTCGATCAAGGCCCGCCAGCGCAAGCGGCTGCCCACCGCACTGATCACCACGCCCGAGAGTCTGACCATCCTGCTGACCTATCCGGAGACCGCGCGGCAGCTCCGCGGACTCCGTTGTGTGGTGTGCGACGAGTGGCACGAACTGATGGCGACCAAGCGCGGCGTGCAGACCGAGCTGGCGCTGGCCAGCCTGCGGGCGCTCGCCCCCGCCCTGCGGGTCTGGGGGGTCTCCGCGACGCTGGGGAACCTGAACACGGCGGCTCGGTGCCTGGTGGGGCCGGACCGGCCCGAGCCGGCGATGATCCGCGGGCGAGCGTCCAAGCCGATCGAGATCGAGTGCCTGCTGCCGGACTCGATCGAGCGGTACCCGTGGGCCGGTCACATCGGGACGACTCTGGTCAGGCAGGTCGTCGAACGGATCGGCCGGGCCTCTTCGACGCTGGTGTTCACCAACACGCGTTCGCAGGCCGAGATCTGGTTCCGGGCGATCATCCGGGCCAGCCCGGACCTGCTCGGCGGGGTGGCGTTGCACCACGGATCGCTGGAGCGCGATCTGCGCGACAAGGTGGAGCGGATGCTCAAGGGGGAAGAGGGCGGGCTGCGGTGCGTGGTCAGCACCTCCAGCCTGGATCTGGGCGTCGACTTTGCGCCGGTGGATCAGGTGATCCAGATCGGGAGCCCCAAGGGCGTGGCGCGGATCGTGCAGCGGGCGGGTCGGTCGGGCCACCAGCCGGGGGCGACCTCCCGGATCGTCGGCGTGCCGACGCACGCGTTCGAGATGATCGAGTTCGCCGGCGTGCGCGACGCGGTGGAGCGGGGCGAGCTGGAGTCCCGCGAACCGATCGAGAAGCCGCTGGACGTGCTGATCCAGCACCTGGTGACGGCCGCGATGGCGGAGGGTTTCGACGAGGACGCGCTCAGGGCGACCGTCCGGTCGACCTGGGCGTTCCGTGACCTCACGGACCAGGAATGGTCGTGGGCGATGGCCTTCGTGCGTTCGGGCGGCGAGGCGCTGACGGTGTACCCGGAGTTTGCGCGTCTGGTGGACATCGGCGGATTGATGAAAGTCGCCTCGCGGTCCATCGCCACCCGGCACCGGATGAACATCGGAACGATCGTCGCCGATGACGCGGTGAAGGTGGCGTACCCGAACGGCAGGACGCTCGGCTCGATCGAGGAGTCGTTCGTGGCCCGGTTGCAGATCGGGGACCGCTTCGTGTTCGCCGGGCGGGTGCTCGAACTCAAGCGGCTTCGGGAGATGACGGCGACGGTCGAGCGCGCCAGGTCCGTTCGCGGGGCGGTGCCGCGTTGGAACGGCGGCAAGATGCCGCTCTCGACCCAGCTCGCGGCGGCGGTGCAGGAGCGTCTCCGCCGGGCCGAGGCCGGGGAGTTCGAAGGGCCGGAGATGGGGTGCGTCCGGCCGCTGCTGGAACTGCAACGGAGCCTCTCGCGGATACCCACGCCCGACGAACTGCTCCTCGAGCACGCCAAGGTTCGGGGGCGGTACCACGTGTTCGTGTTCCCGTTCGCTGGCCGGCTGGCGCACGAGGGTCTGGGGGCCGTCCTGAGCCTGCGGCTGAGCCGGCTCGCCCCCCGCACCGTGACGGCGGTCGTCAACGACTACGGCATCGAGCTGACCTGCGACGAGCCAATCGAGACGGACGCGCGGACCTGGCTGTCGCTGCTGGCGCGGGCGGATCTGCTCGACGATCTGCTGATCGCGGTCAACTCGGCCGAGTTCGCAAGGCGGCAGTTCCGCGAGATCGCCCGGGTCGCGGGCCTGACCCATCAGGGCTTCCCGGGCCGGAACGTCCGCACCCGCCACATGCAGGCGTCCAGCGACATGTTTTACGAGGTGTTCCGCGAGTTCGACCCCGGCAATCTGCTCTTGTTCCAGGCGCAGCGGGAGGTGCTCGATCAGCAGCTCGAGCTCGAGCGGCTGGACCGGGCCCTGGAACGGGCGGCGACCTTGGACATCCGCGTGGTGGAAACGCCCGTGCTCTCGCCGCTCGCGTTCCCGCTGTTCGCCGAGAGCCTCCGCGCGACCACCGTGACCAGCGAGAGTTGGGAGGACCGCGTGCGGAAACTGGCGGCCCAGATGGAAGCTCGCTCCCGGCGCAGCTACAAGGCACGGGCATGATCGAAGGCGCGTGCGAGATCGACTGGAACGGTGTCGGGCTGGTGTTGCTGCCGGACCGGGCGGTCTGGCTGCCGGCCGAGCGGGCCGTGCTGGTCGCCGACGTCCACCTCGGAAAGCCCGCCTCGTTCAGGGCGGGGGGGGTGCCGGTGCCCGAGGCGGTGACGGGGCGGGACCTGAAGCGGCTCGCGTGTCTGCTTCGGGCGACCGGGGCTGATCGGCTGGTCGTGCTGGGGGATCTGATCCATGACCGGGTGGCGCTGCAGAGCCGCACGCTCGACGCGGTGATCGCGTGGAGGGCATCATTGGCCGATGTCTCCGTTGAACTGGTGCCCGGCAACCACGATCGGAAAGCGCGCTCGTGCGAGCCGCTGGGGGTGACCGTGCGGGGCGATTCGCTGAAACTTGGCGCGCTCGTGTGCACGCACGTCCCTCCGGGCGACGACGCGACGGATGCGACGCTCTGCGGCCACCTGCATCCGGTGGTTTCGGTCGGGGCCGGGTACGGCACGGCCCGGCTGCGGTCGGCGTGCTTCTGGTTCGAGCGGTTCACGGGGGTGCTGCCCGCGTTCGGGACCTTTACCGGCGGACACGCGATGCCGACCGGTCCGGGGCGGGCGGTGTTCGCGGCCGGGGCTCGCACGGTGGTGCCCGTGACCGAGCTGGCGACGCGATGGGCCGATCGGAAGGGCGGTTTGGGGGCCGCGAGAGCCTACGATCGCGCATGACGACCGGACCCGGAAAAGTGAACGTCCTGCTGATCGGCGGGGGTGGACGCGAGCACGCTCTGGCGGAGGCGATGACCCGCTCGCCGCGGCTGGGCACGCTGTACATCACCCATCCGGGCAACCCCGGCCTGGGCGCGCTGGGCACGCCGGTGGACGTTCCGGTTTCAGCCCGCGAGCTGTACCGGCTGGGGCAGTTCTGTGACCGCAAGGACGTCGGGCTGGTGGTCATCGGGCCGGAAGATCCGCTGGCCGAGGGCTACGCGGACGCGTTGGCCCAGCGGGGCGACGGGGGCACGCGGGCGGTCTTCGGGCCGGGCAAGCGTGGAGCCATGCTCGAATCGGACAAAGCATTCGCCAAGCAGATGATGCGTGCCGCGGGCGTGCCGACGGGCGAGGGGCGGGTCTTCACCGACGCCAGCGCGGCCAAGCACTACCTGCTGGCTGTGGCGCGGGATGACGACGGCGTCGCCCGGCTGATGGAGGGCCTGGACCGGATTCAGGACGCGGGCACGCGGTACGCGGTGCTGTCGGCCTTGATCCGGGTGGGCGACGCCGCCGAGCACGGCACGACGGTGAGCGCGCCGGACCTGTCGCTGCTGAAGGATGCCGAGGTTGGGCGGGACCGGTCCGAGATGGTGACGCTGGCCAGGCGGATGGCCGCCGCGTGGGACCTGCCCCGCAAGGGCCTGCCCGTGATCAAGGCGTGCGGGCTGGCCAAGGGCAAGGGCGTGGTGCTCCCCGCGACGCTGCGGGAGGCGTTCGACACGGTCGACGCGATGATGACCCGCCTGGAGTTCGGCGACGCGGGGCGCAAGGTGATCATCGAAGAGCGCCTCCAGGGCACCGAGGTGTCGGTGCTCGCGCTGATGGACGGGCACAACATCCTCGTCCTGCCCCCATGCCAGGATCACAAGCGGCTCGGCGAGGGCGACACCGGGCCCAACACCGGCGGCATGGGCGCGTTCTGCCCGGCCGACACCGTGGACGACGCCACCATGCGGGCCATCGAGTCCGACGTGTTCGTCGCCATGGCCGACGCCCTGCGGCGCGAGGAGATCGATTTCCGGGGCGTCCTCTACGCGGGCATCATGCTCACGCCGGGCGGGCCCAAGGTGCTCGAGTTCAACACCCGCTTTGGCGATCCTGAGTGCCAGCCCCTGATGGCCAGGCTCGAATCCGACGCGGTCGAACTGCTGCTCGCGACCGCCGAGGGGCGCCTCGACGACATCGACGTGCGGTTCAGCGAGCAGCACGCGGTCTGCGTGGTCCTCGCCAGCGAGGGCTACCCCGCGGCGCCCAAATCCGGCGACGCGATCTCCGGGATCGACAAGGCCGAACAGGTCGAGGGCGTGCGGGTTTACCACGCCGGCACGAAGGCCGGCGCCGACGGCGAGATCCAAACCAACGGCGGACGGGTGCTCGGGGTGACGGCGCTGGGGCCGGACTTTGCAACCGCCCGCACCCGCGCGTACCGCGCGTGCGAGCGGATCGCGTTCCGGGGGGTGCAGTTCCGCCGTGACATCGGTAAGGCCGCGACCCCGGCGGCGCGGGTCTGAGACCTCGCCGCGGTCCGGTCGGTCAGCCCCCGCTGGCCATCAACGCGGCCCACGCGACCACCGCGCTGGCCTGCTCGGTGGCGGCGGTCCAGACGATCTCCGCGCCGTTGCTCAGGTCCATCGCGATCAGCAGACGCATGCCGCCCGACCCCTGGGCCGTGCGGAGGCGCAGCGACGCCACCGGGACGCCCTCGCGGGTCAGGCACTCGACGGTGCCGAGTTCGCCAACGGTGGCCGATTCTGCGCCGGGCTGCGAGATGTTGATCTGGGCGGCCGGCTCGGCGGTGAGCACGCGGACGAGCCGGTCGATCGCGTCCCGCTGCGCGGGCGCGACGGGCTCGGAGCCTGTCAACCACTCGCCGCCGGACCGCGTTGCGTCCAGACGGGGCCGGCCGTCCTTGCCGAGGAAGCGGACCCGACCGATGTCGCCCGGGTTCATGTTCAGCGGCACGCGGCGGGCATAGGCGGCCGGCGCGGCGGAGATGCCGGAGAGCGATTGGGCGTCGAGCCGCACGGTGGCCGCCGTCTCGCCGGCGGCCACGCGGGCGAACAGCAGCCCGCGACCCGAATCAGCCTGCCCGCCGACTTCCATCGTCCGGGTGCCCGTTCGGCTGTCGAGCCGGACCGTGGCGATCGGCTCGTCGAGCCCGGTCACGGCGTCTTCGGGCGGGTCGGCCTCGAACGAGGACGCCTGCAGCGTGCGGAGCACGCCGATGGCCCGTTCGATCTCGCCCGTTTCGGCGTCGAGGCGGAACGGCTCGGTGATCGACCAGCCCCGCGGGCCGCGCTCGAGCCGGACGCCGTCCGCCGCGGTGCGGATGGTCAGGGCGTCGGCCGTGGCGGCGGTGGCGTCGAAGAGGGTGGGGTCGCGCCAGATGGACCAGTCGGCCCGGACGAACGCGTCCGGCACGCCGGATCCGATCCGGCCGTCCACGCGTTTCTGGGCGATGCCGTCGGTGTCCTTGACGAGCACGACGACGGGGGTCTGACCGCCCGCGGCCCGCTGGCCGAACCAGATCTCCACCGACCGGCCGTCCCGCTCGGTGGCCTCGATCGTGTCGGTCGGCTTGACGTCCAACTCTTCATCGGAGACGACGATGGCCGCGGTGCTCAGCAGGCGCAGGGCGGCCCGCACGCGTCCGGGGTCGGCCTTCCAGACCTGCGGGCGGGCCTCGGCGTCGGACCATCGGATCATCCAGGTGTCGGCCTCGGCCCGGGTCACGCTGGTTTCGCGCCCGTCAACGCCCTGGACCAGCCTTTCCACGCGGGCGGGGTCGATCGGGATCGTCCAGGTTGTGGGGGCGTCCGAGCGGGCCGGCCCCACGCCGCCGGAGCGGGTCCACGCCACCACGCCGGCGAGCAGGCCCGCGACGACCACCCAGATCAGGACTGTTTGGAGACGCATCGGGTGACTCTATGGCCTGTTCGGGCCGGTCGTTGGACGCGGGCGGGCCCGCGCGCCGACAATCCCCGGCCATGCCCCATCGCCCCCTCGTCGCCATTACCCCGGACCTGATCGATCGCAACGGGCGGGAGACCGCGATCTGCACGACCGCCTACGCCGACCGCGTCTGGGCGGCGGGGGGGCTGCCCGTGGTCGTCTCGCCCAACGCCGAATCAGTCGCAGACCTGGCCGGCCGCTTCGACGCCTTCGTCTTCACCGGCGGCGACGACCCGAAGACCGAGCCGTTCGGCCAGCCCACCGACCCCCGGATCACGCCGGTGTTTCCGCGGCGCCAGGCGTTCGAGACGGCCCTGCTGGCCCACCTGCGTGACGAGTGGCCGGAGAAGCCGCTGCTCGGCGTGTGCCTGGGCATGCAGATGCTGGCCCTGACCCGCGGCGGGCGTCTGAACCAGTTCATGCCCGAGACCCACCCCAACCACGCCGAGCACTGGGACCACGACCACCCGATTGTGTCGGCGGACGAGTCGGTGCTGGCGGCCGGTGTGGTGCACAGCCGGCACAAGCAGGCCGTGGACGACGCGGGCCCGCTGCGGGTGCTGGCGACCGCGCCGGACGGGACCATCGAGGCGGTGGACGACCCTCGGGTGCCGTTCTGCCTCGGGGTGCAGTGGCACCCGGAACGGACGGGGGACGGAGAACTGGGGGCGGGGTTGTTCGAGCGGCTGGTGGCGGCGGCTCACTGAAGCGGGAGCAGTCAGCGATTCGAATTTTTGCGCTTTCCTCTCCGGAGCATCTCTGTGAACAAATGGTGTGCAAACGCGTCCCGGCGGTTCTGTCTTGGGTGTTTGTGCGCCGCGTTCGTTGCCGGCTGCGCCCACGCGGTCGAAGCCGCCGCACAGCCTGTGGCCATACAGGACCCGCCTGTGGAGCCCCCGCAGATCAGCAACTACGTCCGCGAGGTGTTCCAGGACCGCGAGGGCAACCTGTGGTTCGGAACCAACGGCGACGGCGTGTGCCGGTTCGACGGCGAATCCCTCGTGTTCTTCACCGTGGACGAGGGCTTCGGCGGGTACGCCGTCCGGGGGATCGTGCAGGACGCCGCGGGGAAGATGTGGTTCGCGACCGACAACGGCGTCAGCCGCTACGACGCCGGGAAGTTCACGAACTACACCGCGGCCGACGGCCTCAGCGCCGACAGCATCTGGAGCATGATGCTGGACCGGTCCGGCGTGCTGTGGGTGGGCACCCAGGAGGGCGTGTGCCGGTTCGACGGCGAACGGTTCCTGCCGTTCCCGCTGCCCCGGGTGGACGTGGACGAGCCCGAGTCGCGGTTCTCTCCGCTGGTCGCGTTCGCCATGCTCGAGGACGCCAACGGCCACCTCTGGTTCGGCACGGACGGGGAGGGGGCCCACCGGTTCGATGGCGCGTCGTTCACCACCTACACGACGGCGGAGGGGCTCGGCGGGAACATGGTGCGGTCGCTCCGCGCCGACCGGCACGGCCGGGTCTGGATCGGCTCGGACGGCGGCGGCGTGAGCCGGCTGGACGGGGACACCTTTACCACGTTCACCACGGCCGACGGGCTGGGCAGCGACCGGGTCTACGAGATCCTTGAGGACCGCGCGGGCCACATGTGGTTCGCCACGCTTGGCGCGGGGGCCACCCGCTATGACGGAACGTCCTTCCGCAAGTTCGGGGTCGAGCAGGGGCTGATCGTCAACGAACTGCCCTGCCCGTGCGGCAGCGGCAGCAAGTACAAGAACTGCCACGGCCCCGGCGGTGGGCACGTGCAGGAGTTCTTTGAAGACAGGGACGGCAACCTGTGGCTTGGCTGCTCGGGCGGCCTGTTCCTGCTGGAAGGCGAGAACCTGGTCAATGTCACCCGGGAAGGGCCCTGGCCCGCGCGACGATCCGGTCCGGAAGGGGCCGGGGACGAGTGAACGCCCCGCTTCCCCTGCCTTCCTCTGTGGCCTCTGCGTGATCTCAGCGTGCTCTGCGTACCTCTTCGACGGCGGCGTCTGACCGCTCCCCATCCCCTCGCTGGCGCTCGGGGCTATTTGATCCCCCTGGCCGCCGCGTTGGCTCAGATCCCCAGGTCGTTGCCCTCGAAGAACTGTCCCGAGTGCGCCACGCCCAGCGTCTTGTAGATCTCGATCGTCGCGTTGGACTTGTTCAGCGTGTAGAAGTGGATGCCCTTGACGCCGTGGTCCAGGAGATCGCGGCACTGCTCGGTGGCCCAGTGCACGCCCACCCGGCGGATCGACTCGTCCGAGCCGTCCGTCCGGCGGAGGGAGCGGAGCATCGGGGCCGGGTAGCGCATGCCCAGAGCGAGTTCGGCCATGCGGCGCATGCCCACGACGGACTGTACCGGCATGATTCCCGCGATGATCGGCACGCGGATGCCCGCCAACTCGCACCGGTCGCGGAAGTCGTAGAAGTCGCGGTTGTCGAAGAACATCTGCGTGACGATGAAGTCCGCCCCCGCGTCGATCTTGGCCTTGAGGTGGTCCATCTCGGTCATGCGGTTGGGGGTGGAGGGGTGACCCTCGGGGAAGCCGGCCACGCCGATGCCGAAGCCGCGGGGGTCGGGGTGGCCGAGCTTGGGGCCAATGTCGCGGATGTAGCCGACCAGCTCGGAGGCGTACTTGAACCGCTCGGCGCCCCAGTCGTGGGGCTGGCCGTTCGGTGGGTCGCCGCGGAGCGCGAGGATGTTGCCCACGCCCTGCGTGGCGTAGGCCCCGATCAGCTCGCGGAGTTCGTCCTCGCCCTGGCGGACGCAGGTCATGTGCGGCATGGGCGAGAGGCCGGTGCGCTCCTTGACCCGCAGCACGAGGTCGCGGGTCAGCTCCCGAGTGGTGCCGCCGGCGCCGTAGGTGACGGACACGAACGTGGGGCGCAGCTGCTCGAGCTTGACCATGTGGTCGTAGAGCACCTCGGCCTGCTCGGCGGAGCGGGGCGGGAAGAACTCGAACGAGAACGTGGTCGGTGACTGCCTGAAGATGTCCTGGATGTGCATCAGCAGGCCCTCTGGTGGGGTGGGCGGTACTTTATCGGGTCGGGTAAGGGTAAGCCCGCTTCGGCCGGCGGGTGCGCCGTGGTACACTGGCGCTCAGCGAGAGGCCCGCCATGCTCGATTCGATGACCGCCACCGACACGCACGCCTGCCACGAACTGGTGGGCGATTGCCGCGGCCGCGGGGCGGACCTGGACGGTTGGCGGGTGCGTCTGCTGCAGGGCCTGCGAGAGCTGGTGCACGCGCAGGTCATCATTTTCGCCGAGCTGGTCAACCTGGGCAGCGGGGCGGACGGGCCGATGCGGTCGCTGGCCACCCACCGCATCGGATGGCCCGACGACGGATCGGAACGGCGCTGGCGCGAGTACACGGCCTCGGTGCCCGTCGAACGCACCCCGGAGTTCGCGTACTTCAACCGTTTCAGCGGCGCCAGCCTCACGCTCTCCCGAGACGAGATCTGGGGACGCGAGAGCTGGTACCGCTCGAAGACGTTCAACGAGATCCACCGCGCCTGCGGCATCGATGACTACGTGATGTCCGTGCGGGCCACCGCCATCCCGGGGCGGTCGCTGTCGATCTGGGTCCACCGGGAGGTGGGCGCCCCCGGGCTGACCGATCGGGACCGGGCGATGATCGGGCTGGTGCACGACTCGGTCTGCCGGGAGGTGGGCGGGTTCCTGGCCCCGGCCGACGCCCCCCGTCTGGCGGACCTGACCGACCGGCGGCGCGAGGTGCTCGCCCATCTGCTGCGCGGCGATTCGGAGAAACAGATCGCGTTCGCCCTCGAACTCGGGCGGGCCACCGTGCACGAGCACGTGCTGGCGTTGTACCGGCATTTCGGGGTTTCCAGCCGCGGGGAGCTGCTGGCCGGCTTCATCGGGCGGGCCCGCCCGGACCTCTCCCCCGTCGGGAACTGAGTTCGGTCGCGGGCTCATCCGGCGGATGGCCCGGTCCACCCCACCAAAGAGTGGGGCCGTGTTCGGCTGATTCGGGGCGAAACTGGGAGTGACGGCGGGGACGACCCACCGCCACGCACGGACCCACGCGAAAGGAGCAGATTCATGAATCGCACGCAGATCATCCTGGCCCTGAGCGCCGCCCCCGTTTGGGGGCTGGCCGTCGGAGCCTCGGCCGACGAACTCATCGTCACCGGGGATTCGGGGATCCTCCAGACCATCGACCTGGACACGGGGGAAGTCGGCCATCTGGGGGTGTGCACCGGTTCGGTGCGTTCGATGGCCGTGGCGGACGGCACGCTGTACCTGGGCGTTCATTTCGGTGGCGTCCACCGGTTCGATCTGGCGACAAACCAGGTCGAGAGCAGCTTCAGCGTGCCCGCGGACAACAGCGCGATGGCCTGGGACGGTCAGCGGCTGCTGATCGGCGACAGCGACCGTCGGGTGCTCTTCGTCGATCCGGCCACGGGACAGGTCGAGCAGACAATCTCGAACCTGGGCACCGACGTCACGGCGATCGGCGTGGACTCGGGCGGCATGTTCGTCGGGGGCCAGTCCAGCCTCGCCCTGCGAGCGCACATCGGCCAGCCGAACTTCGGCTTCTTTGCCGCTTGCGGCTCGTTCATCAACGCGATGGCGTTCGGGCCCGACACCATGTACCTGGGCGGTTCCGCATTCGGGGGGAGCGTGGGCACCATCTACAAGTTCGACAAGTTTGTCGGCGGGGTGAACTACGCCGGCACGTTCCCGACGCCGAACAACGCTTCCGCGCTGCTGGCGTACGGCGGGCTGATCTACGTGGGCGGCTCCGACGGCATGATCCACGAGATGGACCCCGCCACCGGCCAGATCGTCCGTTCCTTCGACATGTTCCTGCCCGTGACGGGCATCGCGCCCACGCAGGGGCTGGTCTCCTGCCCGGCCGATTACGACGTCTCGGGCGATCTGAACTTCTTCGATATCGCGCAGTTCATCGACCTGTTCGTCCAGCAGTTGCCCGCCGCGGACACCGACGGCGACGGGGTGCACGACTTCTTCGACGTGCAGCGGTACATCGACCTGTTCAACACCGGTTGCCCCTGATCTCACGGCGGCCCCCCGCCCGCTGCCCCGTCGGCCGTGCACGCACCGGCCGGCGGGGCGTTGCCGTCGGCGGGCTCTGTGATGATCGCCTGGGGCTTCTCGCCGATCTTGAGAACGAAGAGCACCAGATCGCGTCCGCCCTTGCCCCGCAGATCGCGAGAGAGCCGGTCCGGATCGACGACCGCGGCCCGGGTCTTGACCGTGACGATGCCCGCGTTCAATTCACGCAGACGCGCGCGGACCTTTTTGAGATTCCACGGTGCGTCCTCCACGACGCGGTACGGGCGAAGCCAACCGGACGTGCCCGCCGAGCCGCCGGTGAGCAGGCCCGTGCCCGGGTGCACCAGTTCCAGGCCGGTCTCGGCGATCAGGAGGTGGACCAGATCGGCCCGCTCGACCGCGGGGTCGAACGTGTGGATCCACGGCCCGATCTCGGTGGCGTCGTACGGTCGGTCGGGGTCGCCGGCCAGCGTCCGGACGGTGCCGTCGCGGTCGATCATGGTGGCACGACGCGTCTGGAGGTCTGTCAGCCCGGTCCAGTGCACGCCCTGGGTCAGGCGCCCCGCCTCGGAGATGATCTCGAGTTCCCCGTCGGGCAGCCCGGCGGCGTCGGTGCCCGGGTTGAGCTTGACCGCCGTCACGCGGGCACGATCGATCAGAGCCCGGACGTCGTCGAGGGGCGGTTCGAACGCGTCCGCGTCCCGCGTCCGGCGGCCGGCGGAGCGCCGAGACGGGTCGATGTGCAGCCCCGTGATGTCGCCCTCGAAGGCACGGATGTCGGCGCACACCGCCTCGCATCCGGCGTTGTAGCCGGCCATCCAGGCCCGGCGTTCGTCCGCGTCGACCGCTGTGACGGACAGCCCGGCCCCGACCAGGCTCATTGTGTCCCCGCCGATCCCGCAGCAGGCGTCGAGAACCTTCGCGCTGTCACCGAGCGTCGCCCGGAAGCGGGCGGCCTTGTACGCTGCCGCACGGGCGGACGAGGCCATCTCCGCACCCTCGCGATCGCAGGCCATGCCCCCGGCGCGCTCGCCGAACTTGGTCGACGCGGCCGACCGCCCGGCGAGCAGTTCGGTCACCACGGCGACGCGTTCGGCCGGCCAGCGGTCCCGCAGGCGCGCCAGCGTGCCGACGGGAGCGTGGGGCGTGATCAGGGCGCGCAGGTCGGCCGCCTCGTCCGAGACCGCCCATCGCCAATCATCGAGTGATCCGATCATGCAACGCCGCGGGGCGCCTCTCGGCACCCCGCGGCCGTGTCTGCGTCAAAAGCGGCCGCAACCGGCCCGCGGGATCAATAGCGGTACTGATCCGGCTTGTAGGGTCCGTCTACGGGGATCCCGAGGTACTCGGACTGCTCCTTGGTCAGCTTGGTGAGCTTCACGCCCAGCTTGGCCAGGTGCAGTCGGGCGACCTCCTCGTCGAGGTGCTTGGGCAGCACGTAGACCTTGTTCTCGTACGCGTCGAGGTTGGCGTGCAGCTCGAGCTGCGCGATCACCTGGTTCGTGAACGAGGCGGACATCACGAACGAGGGGTGCCCGGTGGCGCAGCCCAGATTGAGCAGGCGGCCCTCGGCGAGGATCAGGATCGACTTGTCGTCCTGATCCTTGAACACGAACTCGTCGTACTGGGGCTTGATGTTGATCCGCTCGACGTTCGGGTCGTCCAGCAGCTTCTCCATCTGGACCTCGTTGTCGAAGTGGCCGATGTTGCCGATGATCGCTTTGTCCTTCATCCGCCGCATGAGATCGAGCGTGATGATGTCTTTGTTGCCGGTCGTGGTGATGAAGATGTCGGCGGTCTCGACGACGTCCTCGATCGTGGTGACCTGATAGCCCTCCATCGCGGCCTGCAGGGCGCAGATCGGATCGATCTCGGTCACGATGATGCGGCAGCCCTGGCCCTTGAGCGACTGCACGCAGCCCTTGCCCACGTCGCCGTAACCGCACACCACGGCGACCTTGCCGCTGAGCATGACATCGGTGGCGCGGTTGAGCCCGTCGATCAGCGAGTGGCGGCAGCCGTAGACATTGTCGAACTTGCTCTTGGTCACCGCGTCGTTGACGTTGATGGCGGGGAAGGGAAGGGTGCCCTTCTTTTCCATCTCGTACAGACGGTGCACGCCCGTCGTGGTTTCTTCGGAGATGCCGCGGACGGCGGGCGTGACCCGCTGAAACCAGCCCGGGTTCTCCGCGATGGTGTTGCGGATGGTGTCGAGCACGTACTTGTACTCCTCCGCGTCCTTGCCCTTGACATAGGCGGGGACCGAGCCGGCGTTCTCGAACTCGAGGCCCTTGATCAGAAACATGGAAGCGTCGCCGCCGTCGTCGACGATCTGGTCGGGGCCGGAACCGTCCGGCCAGGTGAGCATCTGCTTGGTGCACCACCAGTACTCGGCCAGCGTCTCGCCCTTCCAGGCGAACACGGGCACGCCGTCGGGCTTGCCCGGCGTACCGTTACGACCGACCACGATCGCGGCGGCCGCGTTGTCCTGGGTCGAGAAGATGTTGCACGACGCCCAGCGGACATCGGCCCCCAGCTCGGTCAGGGTCTCGATCAGGACCGCGGTCTGCACGGTCATGTGCAGCGAGCCGGCGATCTTCAGGCCCTTGAAGGGCTTCTTGCTGCCGTATCGCTCGCGGAGCGCCATCAGGCCGGGCATCTCCTTCTCGGCCAGGCGCAGCTCTTTGCGCCCGGATTCGGCCAGGCTCAGGTCGCGGACGCGGAACTCGATCCCGTTCAGGGTGTCCACTTCCATCGTCGGGTTCGTTGCGGTCATCGTCATCGATACTCCCTTCGCTCGCGCCGTGCGCGGCAGTGTCTAACTCGGATCAGGATCTGCGGATGCGCCCGGTCGCGACGAACAACGCCGGGCCGGTCGCGTGGATGTCGGGCGGCAGCGTGCGGACGCGCACGCCGACGAACCCGGCGGTTTCGAACATGTTCTTCACGGCGTCCGTCGGGAAGCCGGCGTGCTTGTGGCCCATCTCGTGGCGGTAGTCCGCGCGGTCGTGCGGCGTGATGTCCACGACCAGCCCCACGCCCCCGCCGCGCTCGGTCCGGAGCATGGCCGCCATCCGCTCGAGCACACGGCCGGGCTGATCCACGTGGTGCAACACGAGCATGCACACCGCGGCGTCGACCGAGCCGGGCTCGACCGCGGCTTCGGTCAGGTCGGACCGCACGAAGCGCACGTTGTCGCGGTCGGCCAGGCGCCGCTTGGCCGCGTCGAGCATCTCCGGCGAGGCGTCCATGGCCACCACCTCACGGACCCATGGGGCCAGCAGCTCCGCCGCGTTGCCGGTGCCGCAGCCCAGGTCGGCCACGGTCCAATCGGGATCGAGCAGGCCGAGCAGCGCCTGGTCCGTGAAGCGGGGTCCGAATAGATCGCTGCGCAGGTCGTCCCATCGTCCGGCGTGGCGGCCGAAGAACTCCGTCGGGTCGGCCATCCGCTGCGCCAGGACCGCGGAAAGCCGCGCGTCGTCCTGAACCGCGTCGCGGTCCGAACCCGCGTGGTCGCGCACCGCGATCCAAATGGCCCGGGCGTCCGCGGGCAGGTCGTCGAGCACCACGCGGTAGTAGGTCGCCGGGCCGGAGGACCGCTTGAGCAGCCAGCCGCCCTCGGAGAGCACCTTGAGGTGACGCGAGGCCGAACTCTGCGGGATCTGCAGGACCTTGGCCAGTTCGCCCACGGCCAGTTCTTCCCGTTCCAGCACCCGCAGGGCGCGGACGCGGACGGCGTCGCCGAGCTGCGAGAGCCGGTCGACGATATCGCGGGTCGAGATGGGGGAGGTTCGGCTGGTCATCGGGCCCTTCATCCGTCGATTCGGATGGAAGGATATGTCCGATGCGGGCCCCGCGTCAAACCGGGAATCAGCCCCCGGTGCGGGGCGGGATGGCCAAACTCGGCCCGGGAATCACCCCAAGATCACGCAGGCGACCGTTGGCCTCCGCGTCGGTCGCATCGAACCAGAGAACGGTCCGCCATGCCTCGATTTCGGCATCGGGATCGCCCGTCTGGCGGGCGAGTTCGGCGAGCATGCGGTATGGGGCGTCGGAACCGGTGCCCTCCACCGCGGCCGCGATGCGCAGCGACTCTTCGGCCTCGTCGACCAGACCGGCGCGCATCGCGAATCGGGCGTACCTCATCCGCCCGGCCGCCAGGCCGCCCTCGCTCATGGTGTCCTGGAGGAGTTGGAACATCGTCTCCCGCTGCCCGCTCTGGTGGAGCGATTCGGCCAGGGCCTCGAGGTAGTCCAGCCGACCCGGCTTGAGGTCATGGGCCACCCGGAAGTGCTCGGAGGCCTCACCGGCCTCGCCGGTCCGGAGCAGCACCTGGCCGAGCCGGTAGCGGGCCATCGCCTCGTGCGGGCGGCGGTCGACGTACTCCCGCCACAGCTCGAGCGCGGTCGCGTCGTCGCCCTGCTGCTCGGCGTATCCGGCGTGGTTCTGGAGCTCGTTCAGCGCCAGGGTCCGGCGGACCTTGGAGGCCGGCTGGCAGCCGGCGATCAGCAGAGCGGCGAAAAGGACCGGGATCGTTCGACGCATGGGGGTGGCTCCAACGGGGTTCGGGCGAATCTTAGCACCGGGCGTAGGCTTCCGGATGCCCCGCGCCGTCGTGCTCGAACACACGCTCCCCGACGGGACCGCCCATTTCGACTGGATGATCGAGCACCCATCCCTCGGGGTCGAGCACCGGCTGCTGACGTGGCGGACCGGAGAGCGCCCGGATCGGGCGGACCGGTTCGAGGGGTCCCGGATCGGCCATCACCGCGCGGCCTATTTGTCGCACGAGGGTCCGGTCACGGGAGGCCGGGGATCGGTCCGCCGGTTGGCGTCCGGCACCGCGTGCTGGGAGCGGCTGGAGGAGGCCTGCCTCATCGTCTCGATCCGCTGGTCGGAGGCCGACATCCGCGTGTACGAGGGTCGCTCTGAGGACGGGGCCGAATGGCAGTTCGTCGTCCGACGCGATTGACCCTCGACGCCGGGGTCGGTTTGTGGTATGTTCTGTGGCCCCGGCCAGAAACCGCGGCGTGCAGGAGCGGCCCATGACTCCGATACTCCGAGATCCGCTCCCCCCGGGATACTCCGGCGGGGTCCCGGACGAACCGAAGAAAAAGCCCGGCTCTGAGCCCTCCCAGTCGCTCGACGACACCCTGCCGATCGACATGGGCGACGAGCCCGTCCCGGTGAGCAAATCTAGCGATTCCGGCGGCAGTAAGATCCGCACTTTCGAGCAGAAGCTCGGCGCCGGGCGACACGAGGACAAGTGGGTCCGCACCCCGAACGTCACCGGGGCCGGCGCGATCCACGTCAAGAGCTTTCACTGCCGGTTGACCGGCGATTCGCTCGAGTTTCTGGACCAGCAGATCAACGAGTGGCTCGACGCCCACCCGCAGTACGAGGTCAAATCCGTCACGACCTCGATCGGGATGTGGAGCGGCAAACTGAAGGAACCGAACCTCATCGTCAACGTCTGGGTCTGATTGGTGGAGCGGGGGATGATGCAACATCTGTTTCTTGTGATCGCCTTCGCGGCGGGTGCGGCGTTCGGTGTGGCCCCGTGGCCCGAGGTCATCGACAGCCCGGCCGGAATCGCCGCGCCCGCATTGGACGCCGACGGCCCGCCGTTGGCCGACCCGCCGGATGCGGAGCGGACCGTCCCGGCGCTGGTGCTGACCGTGCAGGACGGCGACAGCGTCACGCTGATGCTCGACGGGGAGATGCGCCGCTTCGAACTGCTCGGCGCCGACGCGCCCGAGTGGCTTGACCGGGCGGAGACCCAGCGCCCGCACGCGGCCGAGTCCCGGCGGTTTCTGACCAACCTGCTCCTCGGCGAACGGGTGCTCGTGTTCGAGCCGGAGCCGGGCGCCACCGACGCACTCGGACGCCGCCGCGGCTACCTGTTCAGGCAGCCCGACGGGATGTTCGTGGATCTGGAGATCATCCGCCAGGGCTACGGAAAGGTCTCGACCCGAGCGGCCGAGCCCTACGAGCCCGTGCTGCGTTGGTACGAGCGCCGGGCCCGCGAACTCGACCGCGGCGTCTGGGGCGGCCCGCCCGAGCCCGAGCCGGCCGTCGAAGATCCCGAAGCCCCCGCCCAACCCGCGCCCGCGGCCGACCGGGCGCCCCCGCGGCCGGAACCGAAGCCGCAGCCCGAGCCCGCGTCCGAAGACGGGTTCGTGTGGATCACCCGTTCCGGGAGCAAGTACCACCGCGAGGGATGCTCCCACCTGACGACGAGCCGGACCCGGGTGCCGCGGGACTCGATCCGATCGACCCACGAGCCGTGCAAGACCTGCAGCCCGGATTCGTGACCGGCTCCCGAAACTGACCGTCCGAAGGGCGATCCGCCGATATCGGCGGTGTGTGCGGCATTGTCGGTGTCTTCGGCCTTGGTGCGCCCGTCGGGATCGACGACCGGGCCCTTGTCCGCATGCGCGACACCCTCACCCACCGGGGCCCGGACGATGCGGGCATCTGGCGATGCCCGTGGGCGGCCTTGGGCCACCGCAGACTCTCGGTCATCGCGCCCGGCCCCGAGGGACACCAGCCCATGGTCACGGACGACGGCCGTTGCGCGCTGGTGTACAACGGCGAGTTGTACAACGACGCCGAACTGCGGTCCGAACTGACCGGCCTGGGCGTTCGGTTCCGCAGCGAGTGCGATACAGAGACCGTGCTGCACGCCCTGGCCACCTGGGGCGAGCGCGGAGTGGCCCGGCTGCGCGGCATGTTCGCGATCGGGTTCGTCGATACGCGGGACCAGCGGGTGATCCTCGCCCGGGATCCGCTGGGCGTCAAGCCCCTTTACACAGCCCGGGTCGGGGATGGCGGCGGGGTCCGTGTCGTGTTCGCGAGCGAGCCCGGCGCGGTGCTCGCGCACCCCGGGATGTCCGCACGGCCGGACTGGGTGACGGTCTCGGCGTACCTGACCACGATCCGCCCGACCCTGGGATCTCGCACGATGTTCGAGGGGGTGCAGACGCTGATGCCCGGAGAGACGCGGGTCTACGACGCGCTGCATCCGGATCGGGTTCGGGTGATCGACGCGTGGGACCGGCCGGAGGACCCACCCGGGGAACCGTCGCAGACGCGGGAGCAAGTTTCGAGTTCGGTGATCGCGCACTTGCGGACCGACGTCCCGATGTGCGCCCTGCTCTCCGGCGGGCTGGACAGCTCGGCGATCGCCGCGATCACGGCGGCGCGCCTGGGCGGGGGCCTGAACACCTACTGCGCCGGGGCGGCCACCGGCGGCTTCGACGACGATTTCGCCCACGCGGCCGAGATGGCCCGGCGACTGGACACCGAGCATCGCGCGGTCGTGCTCGACGAGCCCGGCTTTCTGGATCGCTGGGGTGCGCTGATCGACCGGACCGGCGTGCCCGTCTCGACGCCCAACGAAACGGCGATCTGGGCGGTCGCCGAAGCGCTGCGGGCGGACGGGCACGTCGTCGCGCTCTCGGGCGAGGGAGCCGACGAGCTGTTCGGGGGCTACGCGCCGCCGCTGATGCAGGCCGCCGAGCACGTCCGATCGCTCGGGGGCGGACCGGACCTGGACGGCGGGCTGTTCCATCTGCGGTCCAACGCGTGGGTGACGCCCGAGGCCAAGCCCGCGGTGCTGCGGGACCGGGCCTGGAACGACGCGGGGCGCGACGAAGAACTCACCGCCGTGTACCGGGACAGCTTCGACCGGCTGGCCGCCCGGGCCCCCGCGGACTCGCCGCTGCAGGCGCACCTCCGGTTCCACCGGCGCATGAACCTGCCGAATCTGCTGCGTCGGCTGGACAGCGCGACCATGCTCGCGTCGGTCGAGGGACGGACGCCGTTCGCCGACGCACGCGTGGCGCGGTTCGCCGAGTCGCTGCCCGTGTCGGCCAAGTTCGTCCCGGGCGAGCCGGCCCGCACGAAGATCGCGCTGCGCGAGGCGTTCCGCGGCGTGCTGCCCGCCGAGGTGGTCGACCGGCCCAAGGCGAGCTTCCCGCTCCCGTTTCAGGGCTGGATCGGCGGGCGGGCGGGCGTGCTGCGAAACTCGGCCTTCGCGCGAACGGCGTTCACGGACGAGGCCGTCGAGATGGTCGCCTCGGCGCCCGATCGCCTGTGGACGCTCGCGTGGCCGATGATCAACATCGCGATGTGGGGTGAACGCTGGTGGGGGACCGGCGTGCCGTCCGCCGAGGATGCCGCCGCCGCGGTGTGAGCCAGCATGTCAGGCTTTGCGGGCCGTTTCTGGCGGCATGGTGAACGCCGCGGGCACCTGCTGGCTGGCGCAATGGATCGCCCCCAGGCCCCAGATCAGCTCCGTGCAGTCGATGCCAACAACCTCGTGGCCGGGCAGACGCTCGCCGAGGATCGCCAGTGCGCGGCGGTCGTTGCGGCGGTCGCGGAAGGTTGGCACCAGCAACGCCCCGTTGACGAAAAGGAAGTTCAGGTAGGTCGCGGGGAGTCGCTGGCCGTCGCGCTCGATGCGCTTCGGCATCGGCAGCACGCAGAGATCGAACGCGGCGCCGTCCTGGTCCTTGAGCGACCGGCAGCGCCGGATGTTCTCTGCCAGGATCGCGTGGTTCGGATCGGAGGCGTCGGGCTCTTCGGCCACGGCGATGGTTGTGGGGTCGATGAACCGGGCCAGGTCGTCCACGTGCCCGTCGGTGTCGTCGCCCTCGATGCCCTCGCCGAGCCAGAGGATGTTGGTCTGGCCGTAGAAGTCCCGGAGGTACCGCTCGATTTGTTTTTTCGGGACCCCGGGGTTGCGGTTGGGGTTGAGCAGGCAGGACTCGGTGGTCAGCAGCGATCCGAGCCCGTTCACGTCGATCGCGCCGCCCTCCATCACGATCCCCGGCAGGAACAACGGGAGCCCGGCCCGTTCGGCGATCCGGGTGGGCACGGCGTCGTCGTCGTCGTACGGGGGATACTTGCCGCCCCAGGCGTTGAAGCCCCAGTCGACGACCGCCACCCGCTCGGCCCCCTCTTCCTCGCGGACGACGAACGCCGGCCCGTGATCGCGGCACCAGCTCTCGTTGGTCTTGATGTGATGAAACCGGACCTTGCGGAGGTTGACCCCGTGCTCTTTCAGCTGCGAACGGACGATGCGTTCGTAGTTCGAGTTGGGCACGTTGACGTGCACGAGTTGGCGGGGCGTGATGGCGTTGAAAATGGACGCGAAGTTCGCAGGGATCTTGTGGTAGGAGTCGGGGAACGAGATGCCCTCGGGCCGGGGCCACGAGAACCACGTCCCCGACTGGGGTTCCCACTCCGCCGGGAAGCGGTAGCCCATCTCGGCGGGCGTCTTGTCCTTGACGACGCGAAACTCGGCCATGCGGCGTGCCCCGATCAGTCGATGAACCGCTTGGTGATCGGCCCGTACGCGTCGATCCGGCGGTCGCGCAGGAACGGCCAGTGCGTGCGGCTGAACTCGACGCGGTTCAGATCGCACTCGACCAGCAGAACCTGCTCCTTGTCCACCGAGGCCCGGTCGATGACCTGACCGTCCGGGCCGGAGACGAAGGACTGGCCCCAGAACTCGATGCCGTCGGCGCTGTACGGCTTGCCGTCGGGGTCGAGGACGTGCTCGTGCCCGATCCGGTTGGCCGCGGCCACGAAACAGCCGTTCGAGATCCCGTGAGACCGCTGCATGACCTCCCACGAGTCGTGCTGAGCGGGCCCGTACTCGGCCTTCTCGGTGGGGTGCCAGCCGATCGCCGTGGGGTAGAACAGGATCTGGGCGCCCTGGAGGGCGGTCAGGCGGGCGCCCTCGGGGAACCACTGGTCCCAGCACACGAGCACGCCGATCTTGCCGAACCGGGTGTCCCACACGCGGAAGCCGGTGTCGCCGGGCGTGAAATAGAACTTCTCGTAGTAGTGCGGATCGTCGGGGATGTGCATCTTGCGGTACACGCCCATCAGCGAGCCGTCGGCGTCGATGACCACCGCCGTGTTGTGGTACAGGCCCGCGGCGCGTTTCTCGAACAGGCTGCCCACGATCACCACGCCGTGCTTCTTCGCGAGGGCGCACATCGCCTCGGTCGACGGGCCGGGGATGGTCTCGGCGTAGTCGAAGAACCGGTGGTCCTCGCCCTGGCAGAAGTACAGGCTGGTGAACAGCTCCTGCGTGCAGATGATCTGGGCGCCCTGCTCCGCGGCCCGTTCGATCAGCTCCATCTGCCTGGCCCGGTTGGCCTCGGGCGGCTCGACGCAGGCGAACTGCGTCAGGCCGAGCCTGACCGTGCCGCCGCCCTTGATCACGCGCTGGTCCATGGTGCGGTCCTCCTGGGGTGCGGGGGTCACACGCCCGCGGGAGCGGGCGGCTTGGCGGTGCTCTTGACGCAAAGCTCTGCGAGTTGCTCGTCGTCGACCACGTTGGGCGCCTCGCACATCAGGTCGGCCCCGGTCATGGTCTTCGGGAAGGCGATCACCTCGCGGATGTTCTCCGTCCCGGCCATGTGCATCACCAGGCGGTCGAGGCCGAACGCGATGCCTCCGTGCGGCGGGGCGCCGTAGGACAACGCGTCGAGCAGGAACGAGAACTTGACGCGGGCCTGCTCCTCGCTGAGGCCCAGCAGCGCGAAGACCTTCTTCTGGATGTCCTGGCGGTGGATACGGATCGAACCGCCGCCGATCTCCGACCCGTTGCAGATCATGTCGTACCCGTCCGACACGATCGACTCGACGGCGTCCACGTCCGACGGGTCGACCGCAAGGAATCGCTCGGTCTCCGCCGCGGTGGGGGCGGTGAAGGGGTGGTGCAGCGAGTAGTACCGCCCGGTCTGGGCGTCGTGCTCGAACATCGGGAAGTCGTAGACCCACAGGAAGTTCCACGCGCCGGCGGGGATCATGTCCAGGTCCTTGGCGATCTTCTGGCGGAGTTCGCCGAGCGCCTTGGCGCACACCGAGTAGGTGTCGGCCCCGAAGATCACGACGTCGCCGTTGACGAGCCCGAGCCGGGCGATGAGTTCGTCGGCGATCGGGCCGAGGAACTTGGCCACGCCGCCCTCGAAGGCCCCGTTGGCGAGCTTGGTGAACGGCACACCGCCCGCGCCGAACTGCTGGGCGAAGGTGGCGTATCCGTCGAGCACCTTGCGGGTGAGTTTGTCGGCCGCGCCGGGCACGCGGATCGCCTTGACCACGCCGCGGGGCTTCTGGACGGCGCCCGTGAACACGCCGAACTCGGTCTTCGCGGCCAGGTCGGAGATGTCGTGCAGACGCAGGTCGTACCGGGTGTCGGGCCGGTCGATGCCGTAGGAGTCCATCGCCTCGCGATAGGACATCCGCGGCATCGCGCCCAGCTCAACCCCGAGCACTTCCTTCCACAGTGTGCGGGCGAAGCCCTCCATGACCTCCATGACGGTGTCGCGGTCCACGAAGGCCATCTCGAGGTCAATCTGGGTGAACTCGGCCTGCCGGTCGAACCGGGGGTCCTCGTCGCGGAAGCACTTGACGATCTGGAGGTACCGGTCGGACCCGGCGATCATCAGGATCTGCTTGAACAGCTGCGGGCTCTGGGGGAGGGCGTACCACATCCCCTCCTGCAGGCGGGAGGGCACGAGGAAGTCCCGGGCGCCCTCGGGCGTCGAGCGGCACAGCATCGGGGTCTCGATCTCAAGAAATCCGTGGCTGTCGAAATAGTCGCGGGTGACCTTGGTGACCCGGTGCCGGGTGCGCAGCACGTCCTGCATCTTCGGGCGGCGCAGGTCGAGGTAGCGGTACTTCAGCCGCGTCTCCTCGCTGGGAAGGTTGCTTTCGTCCGACGGCAGGAAGGGCAGCTTGGCGGTCTTGGACAGCACCTCGAGCCCGGTCACGACCACCTCGACATCGCCGGTGACCATCTTCGGGTTGGGTTTCTCGCGCACGCGGATGGTGCCGGTCACGGCCACGCAGTCCTCGTTGCGGAGCCGCCCGCCGGCCTCGGCCACCGCGTCGGGGGTCGTGCCGTGCTCGAACACCGCCTGGGTCAGGCCCGCCCGGTCGCGGATATCCACAAAAACCAACCCCTGGCCGTGGCCGCGGTACCCGTTGACCCACCCGTTGAGGGTGACCGTCTGGCCGGCGTGTCCGGCGGTGAGTTGGCCGCAGGTATGGGTTCGTTTGAGCATCGCGTGGCTGCCTTCCTGACCGAATGAACGCCACCCGGGCGCGTGCCCGGGTGGTGCTGTGATTGGGCCATGATGGTAGGCAGAAGCCGCGGGATTTCGTGGCTCAGGCGGCCCGCGTCCGGGCGGACCCGGCCCCCTCGGCCATGATGGTGCCCATCGCGTCCAGGGCGGCCGACCAGTCCGACTCGAGCCGGTCGGTCCACGCGTAGTCCGCGACGTCGCCCATGGCGGCCAGCCACACCTCGCGGATCAGCGGGTACCGGTCCGGCGCGACGCCCCGGGCGGCAAAGCCCGCCCCGAGCGACCGCAGCGGTTCGGCGATCGATCCGAAGTCGGGCATGGACTTCCCCAGCCGCCCGACGACGGCGGCAAAGCCCTCGCCGTGTTCATCGAGCATCTCGGCGATCGCAACGTCCGCGTCCGGTGCGGCGGCTGCGAGCCGGTCGGTGAACCCGGCCACCACGGCGTCCAGCCGCGGCTCGAAGAGGGCGAACGAGGCGGAGAGACGGTCCGAGCGGTCCTGCGTGATTGCCATGTCAAACCTCCGTGTCTGATAACTGGTCCTGACCGGATATCGGGACACAGGGCGAGCGTCTGAAGCCCGGGGCGGGAATCGATCACCAGGGCATCGGGGTGCCGTCGTAGCGGAGCAGCCTGCCCGCGGCCTCCGTCTCCACCCGATCAAGGGTGTCGAGGATGGCCGACGCGGACTGGTCGGTGGTCAGATGGGCGTTGGGACCGCCCATGTCCGTCTGCACCCAGCCGGGGTGGATCGACACGCACAGCACGCCCTTGGCCTTGAGTTCGTTGGCGATCAGCAGGTTGGCCATGTTCAGCGCGGCCTTGGAACTGTGGTAGGCCAGATTGCCCTGGTTGCCGCCCTCGGCCACCAGTTGCAGGCTGCCCATCTGGCTGGAGATCTGGGCCACGAGCTTGCGGCCCGAGGCTTCGACGTTGGGCAGCAACGCCCGGGTGACCAGCAGCGGCCCGACCGAGTTGGTCCGCAGGCAGGCCATGTACGCCTCCGGATCGAAGGTCTCGAGCTTCTTGCTGTGCTCGGGAGAGACGCCCGCGTTGTTGATAAGGATGTCGATTGGGGTGCCGGCGAGGGACTCGGCGAGCGCCTTGCACGACGCGTCCGAGTCGGCGTCGAGCCGCTCGACCCGCACGCCGGAGATCTTCTTGAGCGCGTCGGCCTTGCCGGGGTCGCGGGCGGTGCCGATGACGGTGTGGCCGCGTCGGGCGGCGTGCTGGGCCAACGCGAGTCCGATGCCGCGGTTCGCGCCGGTGATGAGGATGGTGGTCATGAAACGAGCGTAGCCCCGGCGTCGAGCGGCCGGGGCTCCGGGTGTTGACCAGATTCAATCACGGATTACAGCATCTCGACGGCCATCGCCACCGAGTTGCCGCCGCCCAGGCACAGGGCGACCACACCCTTCTTGCCGCCGGTCCGCTTGAGCTGGTGGATCAGCGTGACGAGCACGCGGGTGCCGGAGGCGCCGATCGGGTGACCCAGCGCCACGCCGCCGCCGCAGATGTTGAGCCTGTCCTCGGTGATCTTCAGTTCCTTGATGTTGCACAGGACCTGCGCGGCGAAGGCCTCGTTGATCTCGAACAGGTCCACGTCCTTGGAGGCCCATCCGGCCTTCTCGAGCACGCCGGACACGCCCGTGATGGGGGCCGCGAAAATGTCCTTGGGGTCCACGCCGGAGGTGTGGTAGGCCACGATCCTGGCGAGCGGCTTGACGCCGAGTTCCTTGGCCTTGGACTCGCTCATGACGATGGTCGCCGCGCCGCCGTCGGAGATCTGCGAGGCGTTGCCCGCGGTGACGGACCCTTCCTTGTCGAATGCCGGGCGCAGCTTGGCGAGGGTGTCGGCGTTGGAGCCGGCCCGCACGCCCTCGTCGGCCGACACGCCGCCGTCCGGGCCGGGGTTCTTGCGGTTGCCGACCTGCTCGCCCGTCAGGGCGACGATCTCGCTGTTGAACCAGCCTTCCTTCTGGGCCTTCTCGGCCCGCTGGTGGCTCTGGGCGCTGAAGCGGTCCTGGTCTTCGCGGGTGATGCCGTACTTGCGGGCGATGTGGTCCGCCCCGTTGCCCATCGCCCAGCACTCGAAGGCGCACCGGAGGCCGTCGTAGGCCATGTGGTCTTCCATCTGGGCCGGGCCGTACTTGACGCCCGCGCGGATATTGGCGAAGTGGGGGGCCGCGGTCATGTTCTCCATGCCGCCGGCGATGACGCAGTGGTTGTCGCCGGCCTTGATGGACTGGGCGGCCATCATGACCGCCTCGAGCCCCGAGCCGCAGACCTTGTTGATCGTTTTGGCCGACAGGGTCGAGGGCAGCCCGGCCTTGAGCCCGGCCTGGCGGGCCGGGTTCTGGCCCAGCCCGGCCTGCAGCACGCAGCCCATCACGCACTCGTCCACGTGGTCCTTCGCGGCCGGCACATCCGCCAGCACCGCCTGGATCGCGTAGGCACCGAGCTGGGGCGACGGGACCGAGGAAAGGCCCCCGAAAAACTTGCCGACGGGGGTGCGGCGGGCGGCGACGATGACGGGCTGGTTGGACATTCGGGCAGCTCCCTCAAGCTGATTGGGATCGATCGGAAGGCGACTTTCGACCGGGCGGGGGCCCGGGACCGATGGTAGGCGAGGGTCGGGATCGCCCGACGCGCGGAGGTGGACCATGGGCGTGCTGTTCGCGGTGCTGGCGGGTCTGTGCTGGGGAGTCGGCGAGGTGTGCGCCCGGTCGGTGTTGCACGGGGGCAAGGTCGGGCCGTTCATGGCGGTGGCGATCCGTTCGTCGATCGCGCTGCCGCTGATCTGGATGGCCTTCGCGGCCGCCCATCGGATCGCTCCGGCCGGAGCGGGAAAGAGCCTGGGCCAACTGGACGCACGCGAGTGGGCCTTGTTGATCCTCGGGTCGGGCGTGGTCGCGGGCGCGGCGGCGATGATCTGCTTCTACGTCTCGATCAGTCTCGGCGAGGTCTCGCGGATGAAACCGATCGCGTTCACGGTCGCGCCCGTGACGGCGGTCCTGTTGGGCGCGCTGTTCCTGGGCGAGGCGCTGACGCCCCGCAAGATGATCGCCGTCGCGCTGGTCGTCGCGGGCGTGCTGCTGCTGGCAACGCCCCCGCGCCAGAACACGCGATCCGCGGGAACGGCGCACGAAAAACCCCGGCTCGGGCCGGGGTCGTAGGGAACGGTCAGGACCGGGCCGATCAGCGGCGGATGCGCCGGGCCACGCCCCGGAAGCCGGCAAGCGCGGCCAGGGTGCCGAGCCCCGCCCAGGCGGCGGGCGGCAGCGGGACCACCGAGGCGATGTTCGAACCGAGGTAACCGCTCTGGCCCTCCGAGCCGTAGTTCTGATACCGCTGGATGAACCGGATCTCGTCCGCGGCCAGGGCCCGCATCAGGTTGGAGAGAGAAAACGAGCCGTCGTGCGAGAAGGTGAGCGAAACGAGTTCACCGGTCGCCTGACCGTTCGCCAGACCACCGGGGCCGACGCGGGTCATGCCGAAGAAGGTACCGGACCAGTTGCCCATGACGTCGGCCATGCCCGACCCGCCGTTGGGAAGCGGGCCACCGATGGGCGTGTAGCCGGAGGTTCCTGCGACGCCGCCGGCCGATCCCGCGGGGCGGGTGCCCGAGTTTGCGTTCCCGTCGCGACCGTTCTGAGCGAACGGCGCGAAGAGCACGCCCGTGCCGTTGTCGATCGCGCCGGAACCGAGCCCCGAGACCGCCGAGCCGGCCTCGATGTAGAACGCGGTCATCGCGCCCGATCCGGTCTCGTTGCGGAAGGTGATCGTGAACGTGGACGCATCGGCGGACAGGTCCGCAAAGGTGCGCACGCCCGACAGCGATCCGCCGCTCGGGGCGAACTGGACGGTGCCGGCGGCCGCAAGGCCGGCGGACATCGGAATGGTCAAAGCCATCAGGCGCAGCATGGGGGTCACTCCTCGTCGATCCCTTCGGACTCAATTGAAGCGTGGATCCCACGACTTTGCAACGGCATAAACAAATAAATCGTCATCATCCGACCAACCCGATCCCGCTATCGGGCCGTGTTCGGTCTGGGTTTGCGCGTCGGATGACATAAAGAACAAGGCTGCGCCCTCCGCCATGAAAACACCCCACCGAGGAGGTGGGGTGGAGCTTCGAACAACGTGTGGTTCCGGCGATCAGCCGCGGCGGGCCCGGCGGTACCCCCGGACGCCCGCGAGCGTGCCCATCATGCCGAGTCCGGCCCAGACGGCCGGCGGCAGAGGCACGACCGCGACGGGGTTGTTCAGCAGCTTTTCGCTCTCGCCGTTGGTCCACGCCTGGTAGTGCAGGGCGAAATCGATCTCGTCGGCGTTGATCGCCGCGATGAGGTTGTCGAGGTTGAACGAGCCGTCGTGGGAGAACGTCAGGGTGAGGAACTCGCCCGAGTGGATCCCGTTGGCGGCCCCGCCGTCCTTGGTGACCTCGATGAACGACGTTCCCCACGCCGTGCCGCCCGGACCGTTCCAGGCGCCGTTGCTGAGTTTGAAGTCAACGCCCGGGCCGGGCCCAAAGGCGACCGAACCCGCATCGACGCCGCTGAGGGCGGCGTGCGTTTCCATGTAGAACACGCCGATGTACCCCTGCGAGCTGCTATTCTGGATCGTGATCGAGAACGAGCTCCCGGTGGACGCGAGCGTCGCCGAGGTGGAGATCCCGGCGGTGTTCCCGGAGTTGTTGGTGTAGGCCGTGAAGTCGACGGTCGCGGCGGAGGCTGTCCCGGCCGCGGTTGCGATCAATCCGAATGCGAAGTTGCGGTTCATGTCATCTCTCTCTTTCAGTCTGGGCTCATTGAACGGAACTACCCAGTACAATATACACCTGAACAGGGTGAGTGCAAGGGGATTTGACCAGTGGGCTCGAAAGGCTTTTCTGGAGCGATTGGGGGTCCGTCGTTCGTTCCCGCTTGCATCGCCCGGCGATCCTTCGCAGGGGCCCAGGACCCGGATCAGGCAATCTGTGGATGATGCGAGAAAGCCCGGCGAGTTCGCCGGGCCTGAGTAGTTCAGCCCAGTCAGATGTGTTCGACACATCGCTCGGCAGCGGGTTGCAACTTCTCAGCGGCTCGGGGACGGCCCGGCCGGGCGTCCAACACCGGTCAAGTGACGAGGCGAGGAGCCACGAGGCTTCTACGCGCGTCGCGGGGCCCGGCGAGCGAGGCGCACGCCGAGCAGCGATGCCAGGATGCCAGATGCGGCCCAGGCACCCGTCGGCAGTGGCACCACGGCGGTCGACGACGACAGCCACTCGCTCGCACCGCCCTGCCAACTCTGGAAGTGGATCACGAGCCGGATGTCGTTGCTGCTGATCGCGCCCTCGAGCGCCGAGAGCGAGAACGAACCATCGTGCGAGAACGTCACTTTGACCCACTCGCCGTTGTGCACGCCGTTGGTCGAAACGGGGCTGTCTGAGTCCATCGAGAAGAAGTTGCCGCCCCACGCCCCGCCCCCGGCGTTGTGCACATTGTTCGGGCTCGGTGGTGCGGCCCCGGGCGAGAACGAGACGCCCGACCCGTTCGTGATGACCGGCGAGTTCAGGGACGACAGAGCGGCGCCCGTCTCCAGGTAAAAGTCGGTGATCGCACCCTGGCTCGAACCGTTGTTGAGTTCGATCGTGAACGACGTCGCGTCCGCGCTGAGCACGGCCGACGTGACGATCGACCCCGACGTGCCCGAGTTGTTGGAGTACGCGGCAAACCCCACTGCCCCAGCCTGGGCACCCGACGCCATTGCGAACACCGTGCCCGCGGCGAAGAGCTTTGCCCCCGTGCGTGTCATGTTCCCTCCCGTCTGCCGGAAATGTCTCCGGACCATCGGGCAGTGTGAATCAACCGCGGTGTGATTTCAAGTGAAAAAGCAGACAAAACTATCTGCATTCTGTTTGCCGATCAGGCCCCGTCCGTCTGACCGAGCAAAGCCTGATTCTCGCCGCTCAACGCGATCCGGAGCATCCCGAGGGCGGTGACGGCCGACCACTGCCGGACCCAGTCACGCCCCCCCCTGAACTGGAAACGCCGCGCATCATCGGAGCCCTTTGAGGCCCGGGCGATCCAGACCGTGCCGACGGGTTTGTCGTCGCTGCCCCCGCCGGGCCCGGCGATCCCGGTGATCGCCAGCGCGTGGTCGGCGCCGGTGCGTTCGAGCCCGCCTTGGGCCATGGCCAGCGCGACCTCCCGGGATACCGCCCCGCGTTGTCGGATGAGATCGGCATCGACGCCGGCCAGCCGGGATTTCAGCGCGTTCGAATACGTCAGCAGCCCGCCGGCGAACACGTCTGACGAGCCGGGGAGGCGGGTGATCATCTCTCCCACCAGCCCGCCCGTGCAGGATTCGACCGTGGCCACGGTCTGACCCCGTTCGCGGAGCAGCCCGGTGACGACGCGGACGAGCACGAGACCGTCGTCCTCGGCGTCGTTGTCGGTCAGCACGGCGGGGCCCAGCCTCGCGCGGATCCGGGCGACGGTCTCGTCGATCAGCGCGTCCAACTCGCCCGGATGTCCGGTCGCTCGCACGCGGCAGGTGACGATGCCGCCGGAGGCGGTGGTTCCCACGACGGGGTTGCGGCTCCGGTCCATCAGTTCGCCCAGTTGTTCGGCGACGGCGGATTCGCCCAGGCCGAACGTGGGCACCGCGCGGATCCGCACGGCCGATTCCGGGTCGAGCGCGAACGCGGGGAGGACCTCCGCGATGAACATCGGCTCCATCTCCCTCGGCGGGCCCGGCAGGCAGAAGACCCGCGTCGGGCCGATCGCCGCCGCGAGCCCCGGGGCCGTGCCGTTGGGGTTGGCCAGGCACCGGGCGGACGCCGGGCGCAGGGCCTGGACGCGGTTGGGCGCTGGCATCGCCCGGCCCCGCCCCTCGTACCACGCTTGCAGATCCCGCATCGCCATCGCGTCCTCGACGAGCGGCTCGCCGAGGACGTCGGCCAGGGCCTGCCGGGTCAGATCGTCGAGGGTCGGGCCGAGGCCGCCGGTGATGACGAGGACGTCGCACGCGTCGGCGAGCTCTCGGATGGCCCGGGCGATCCCAGGCCGGTCGTCGCCGAGGGTGCGATGCTCGCCGACCCGCACGCCGACGCTGCCGGCGCGGGCGGAGATCCACGCGGAGTTGGTGTCCACGCGTTCGCCGGCGGTCAGCTCGTCGCCGATGGACAGGATGGTCAGGGTGGGGTTGGGCATGGTCTCAATGATTCGGCGGCCGACCCGCCGGCGATGCCGGATCGGACCCGCCCGACGAAAACGCGGCCCGTGGGGCCGCGTGCGGTGGTGGTGGGGGCGGGCGGGGCCGTCGTCAGTCCCAGGTGTTGACGACGGGCGCTTCCTGCTCCTGCTTGGACGGACGCTTCTCCCCCGGCGCGTGGTGGTCGGCGCGCCACGACTCCGGGTACTGGGGATCGTCCATGTCGAGGGCGGCCTTGGTGGGGAACATCGGGCGGAAGGTGTCGCACATCACGGCCAGCTCGTCGGTGAAGGTCTTGCCCAGCGACGCCTCGACGGTGCCGGGGTGCGGGCCGTGGGGGATGCCCTGCGGGTGGACGGAGATGGAGCCGGAGGTGATGCCGCGCCGGGCCTTGTAGTTGCCCTCGACGTAATAGAGGATCTCGTCGGAGTCGATGTTGGAGTGGTTGTACGGGACCGGGATGGCCTCGGGGTGGAAGTCGAGCATCCGCGGGCAGAACGAGCAGATGACGAAGTTGTGGGCCTCGAAGGTCTGATGGATCGGCGGGGGCATGTGCAGCTTGCCGACGATGGGCGCGAAGTCGTCGATGTTGAAGATGTACGGGTAGTAGCAGCCGTCCCAGCCCACGACGTCGAGCGGGTGATACGGGTAAACGTACGAGTGGACGCGGTCGCGGGCCTTGATGCGGACTTCGAAATCGCCCTCTTCGTCGAAGGTCAGCGGCGCCTCGGGCAGTTTGAGATCCCGCTCGCAGTACGGCGCGTGCTCGAGGAACTGGCTGGTCTGCTTGGAGAGGTAGCGTGGGGGCGGGCCAATGTGGCTGGCGTTGCAGGTCTCGAACGAGACGAACTTGCCGTACGGCATCTCGCTCTTGGGATAGCCGCCGAAGGCCTCGCGGTCGGAGCCGTCGTCGGGGCGTTCATCGAACCTGATGGTGTAGATCGTGCCCTTGGGGATGATCAGGTAGTCCTTGTGCCCGAACGTGAGCGTGCCGAACATCGTGTGGCACACGCCCGAGCCGTAGTGGAAGAACAGGCACTCGTCTCCCTGGCCGTTCTTGAAGTGGTAGTCCATCGGCTCGGCGGGATTGCAGACGGCCATCTCGACATCGGCGTTACCGAAGAGCACGGTGCGCCCGGTCACGGGGTCGCCGTGGGGCTTGACGTGCTGCGTCTTGGTGTGACGCATCCGCATCACGTCCTGCTCGACGTACTCGGGCTTGGTCGAGTACATGGTCTTCCAGCCGGAGACCTGGGTCGGCGGGTGGATGTGGTACAGCGTGGAGGTCGGCCCGACGAACCCCTCGGTGCCGAAGAGTTCTTCGGAATAGAGGGCGCCGTCCGGACGGCGGAACTGGACGTGGCGTTTGGCGGGCAGGTTGCCCAGCTTGGTGTAGTACGGCATCGCTCCGGCCTCGGTCTTCTCCTCGCCGGGAGCGGCAGGGAGCCGGGCCGGCGGGAGAGGGCGTGGAGTCGGCCGGGCGGGGGGCCTTCCCTCGGGCCCGCTTCGGGTGACCGACCAGGGACCGGCCGACAGGGAGGATTGTAGAGCCCGCGCCGACGCCCGGGTTGCGGGCTCGACGGGGCGTTCGGACCCGCCTGCCGAGCCCCCCAGGCGTTCGTTGGACGGAACCAGCCCGGGCGGCCGAGATAGCGGTGACGCATCGTCTCGCCGGTTTCGGGCGTATCATCGTCCCACGCGAGGGCCCGTCCCGGCGCGTCCCCAGATTGTCCCTTCACGGCCGACCCCCGAGGGCCCGCCGTTCCATCCCGAGCCGCTGTGAACCGATTTGGACCCTTCAGACTGATCCACCCGCTCGGGGCCCTGATGGGCTGGGAGCGATTCATCGCGTTGCACGAGCGGGCCGACACCGACCACCTCGTCTACCGCCACCCGGCGGTGCACGACGCGTCCGAACGCCGTCGCCTGCTGGCCTCCATCGAGCCGATGGCGGGGATCACCCACCCGCACCTGCTTGAGGTCTCCGCGTACAGCTTCGACGAGCAGGACCGGCTCTGCCTGGTCACGCCCTACACCGGCAATCAGGAGGGGCTTGTGACCCTGTCCGATCTGGTCGAGCGGCGGAGCGGACGCCTGGAAGCCCCCGAAGTGGCCCGCTGCGTCGAGCACCTGCTGGAAGCCGTATCCGCGGCCCGGGGTGCCGGCCTGACCGGCGGACCCATCGAACCCGAACGCGTCCAGGTGGACCGGCGGGGCTCGGTCCGGATCGAACTCTACGGGCTCCCCGGGGCCGACCGCATCAATCGCGGCTTCTGCACCGCGGCGGACGAGGTCCGGGCGATCGCGGCCATGGCCGCGTGGTTGCTCACCGGCCTGCGTCAGGACGTCGCCCCTTCGGGCATCGCCCGCATCGCCGGTCGCGGCGCCAAGGCGTGGGAGCCGTGGCTCGATGCGGCGCTGGACCCGATGGAAGGCTTCGAGTCGCCGGAAGAAGCGTTGGCCGCGTTGCCCAACCGGGCCGCCCCGGATCGCGTCGGCGTCCCGCCCGTGGTGGTGGTACCGACGGCAACGGCCCGATTCACCGGGGTGCTGCGTCGGTTCCGCAGGGCGCACGGCGAGGCATCCCGCCAAGACTGACGGCGATCGGATTTGTCAGAGTTTCAACCGTGCCACCCGCAGCGGACCGGGCTTAGCCCGCGTCGGTGTCGTCGGGCTGCGTCGCGAGTTCCGATGATGAATCGTCCCCTGGCTCCGGTGCCGGCCGGGCCGGACCGAGCCCGAGTTCGGCACGCAGTTCCGGCGTCACGGCTCCCGCGAACTTCTTGGCGATCGCGTCGGCCACCGGGCGCCGCAGGTCGGACGTCTCCGGGAGCCGGCGCCACGCGCCCACCCAGTCATCAAGCGTCAGATTCGCCAGCGACCCGGCACCCTCGACATCGCCCGCGGCGATGGTGGCGTTGAGCACCAGACGCGCGCGGGTCCGGGACTGGGATTCCCCGAGCACGGAGGGGTCGATGCTTCGCAGGAGCGTCAGGGCGTCGGCGGGGCGCCCGAGGCTCAGGCGTGTTTCGGCCAGGAGCAGCAGGCCGTCGAGCACGCCAGGGGTCCGATCGCGGTCCGGCTCGGCCAAACGGGCGAGCACCCGCTCGCGGAGTTGGTCGGGCAACCCCGCCTGGGTCGCGGCCTTCGCGAGGTCGTCGGCTCGCAAACGCGACGCCAGATCGACGATCGCGGCATCGCGGACCGCCGGATCGATGGCCGGCAGGCCGGCGAGTTGGCGGAGGCCGTCCGCGGTGGGCATGTGGCCGCTGATCGCCCGCGCGGCGGGTGTGAACAGGCGCGGCTCGCTTCCCGCGGCCTCGATCAATCGGGCCGCCCCGGCGGGCGACTCCGCCAGCGCCCCGGCGGCGGCGTTGCGCAGCGGGTCTTCTTCGGAATCGAGCAGGGCCGCGACCCGAGCGAGGTCGCTCGCGTCCCCGAGCCGCACGAGCAGTTTGAGGGCCGGCTCGCCGCCGCGGGCCGTGTCCCGCCCGCGGAGCGCCGCGAGCACACGGTCCCGCAAGGCCGGATCGCCGAGCAGGTCGGCCTGTGCCAGAGACCAGAGCGCGGTGGCCACCGCTCCGAATGGGGCGTCCTCGCGTTCGAGCCAGTCCGCGGTGGGCACGATCGCCGCCTCGTTGGGCCAACGGGCGATGCCGAGCAGCATGGGCTCCGCGGCAGCAGGGACGGTCTCGGTCTGCAGGGCCCGTGTCAGGTTGATCATGGCGTCCGGAGGCACCAGCCGGGTCACGAGCGTGGCTGCGCGGGCCCGCGTCGCGGCGTCCGGGTGGCTCAGCCGGGCGGTGGCCGCCGCGGCGACTTCCGGCCCGAGCTGGGTCCTGGCGGACAGGTCCCGGCCGGCCAGTTCGAATCCCAGATCGCGCAGGGAGGCCCGATCGTCGCGGATCAGTTCGGCCAGCAGGGTGGTCCGTCCCGCGGCGTCGAGCTCGACGTGCAGCCGGCGGTACAGCGCCACGACCTCGTCCCCGAGGGCCCGCTGGCGGTCTGTCAGCGTGCGGGCTTTGGCGGCCAGCCGCGTCGTGATGGCGCTCGTCCATGCGCGGTCCGACCACGCGGCGGCCTGCGAGCCCCACGCTTTCCACTCCTCGTTGGTCCAGCCCTCGCCGAGGCCGGTCATGTCGCGCAGCGCCTGCCGGGCCGCCTGCGACAGGCCGGGGGTGTCGTCATCGAGCAGGGTGATCAGGCGGGTGGCCGCGTCGCGGCTGCCGAACCGAGGGAGCAGGCGAACGGCCAGCAGACGGGTGGAGACCGGGAACTCGGACGTGGTGGTCGTCGAAACCGGTCGCCAGATCAGGACCGGCAGACGCTCCAGGTCGGCCAGGCCGGTCAGAACCGCCTCGGCGGTGTCCGGGCTGCGGAGCAGGCGGATCAGCTCGGCTTCGCCGGCGGCGGGATCGGCCCGGAAGGCGCTCAACGCCCGCTCGGTCGCGGTCTGGGCGTTGTCGGTGTCGGTCGGACCGGAAACCGGGGGGGTCGGGTCGGCGGCGGCTGGCTGGGGAATTCCGGAGGCGGGGGGGGTGGGCACGGCGGAGGCGATCGCCAGGGCCAGGATTGTCGGACCAAGCGGCCCGTTTGACCGAAAGACTTTCCGTCGGGATTGGGCTCGTCTCATTGCGTGCATGCTGCGGGCCGGTTAGGATCGGTCTGTGTGGCGGATGAACTGGGGGCGGAGTCCCCGTGGTGGTGCGGCATGAATGACTGGATGGACGCAGAACATCATGTCGAGCGCGCCCACGAACTGTACGATGCCGGTCGCTGGGATGAGGCGGAAACCGAGCTCCGTCGCGCTCTTTTTCTGAATCCCTACCAGGCCGAGTGGCATTTCAACCTCGGATTGACCCTCGAGGCCGCCGGACGCCACGCGGACGCGGCCTCGGCCTTCGAACGCTGCTTCGAGCTGCATTCGGCCGATTCCGACCGCGACGCCAACAGCGCCCTGCTGGTCGGGGTCAACCTGCTGCGGGCCGGGCAGTACGAGGCCTCCCTCCGCTGGCTCGACCGGGCCGGCGAGATCGAGCCCATGAGCGTGGCCCCGTTCGTCCACCGGGTCGAGGCCCTGGCCGAACTCGGGCGGAACGACGAGGCGGAAGAGGCCTTCTACCTCGGCCAGCAGATCGATCCCGAGCACGCCGAGCTCTACGCGTCCATGGCCACCGTGCTGTCCGCCCGGGGCGACCACGAGCGGTCGGTCTGGTGCCTGCGCGAGGCCGCCAGGCTCGACCCGGATCTGCCCCGCGTCCGTGCCAGGTTGGCCCGTGCGTACGCCGACTCCGGCCGATTGGAGCGGGCGCGGCAGTTGTACGTGCGCGAGCTGCGGGACGACCCCGGCGACGTGGACACGCTGTTGGACCTGGGCGAGCTGCTCATGGACATGCACCGGCTGTCCGAGTCGGGCGAGAAGTTCCGGCGCGTGCTCGAAATCGAGCCGGACCACCCCGACGCCCACCACCTGCTGGGCGAGTTGGCCGAGCGCGAAGGCCGCACCGCGGACGCGCTGGTGCAGTACGACGTCGTGCTCCGGCTCGACCCTTCTTATCCCGGCGCTCGCAGGCGACTGGCCAAGGTGATGCTCGACCGCGGACGCGAGGAGGACCTGCCCCGCGTGCGGGACCTGCTGCGCCGTGAGTTCCGCGAGGCGTCCGCGGACGCGAAGGCGACCGCGTCGGAGTTCGAGGAGCTGGGCCGGCTGATGCTCGACAGCGGCGTGCCGGCCGATGCGATCAAGGCGTACCGGGAACTCCTGGTCCGTCAGCCGGGCAATCACCGCGGGCATCACGGGATGAGCGTGGCGCTGCTCGAGGTCGGCAGGACGACGGACGGCATCGACGAGGCCCGAAGAGCTTTAGCACTGCAGCCGCGGTTCGTGCCGGCGATGCACAACCTCGCGCTCGCCCACCTGCGTGAGCACCGCTGGGTGCGGGCCCGTTACTGGGTGCGCCAGGCCCTGCGGATCGAGCCGGACGACCCGGCGCTGCGCCGCTTGCGGCTCAAGCTGCGGCTGCATTCCGTGCTCGGGGTGAGCCTGGTGGGCACGACGTCCCTGCGTCGGATCACGCGCCGGATCGGCGCGATCGTCGGACGGCCCACTCGCCCCATGCGTTCTGCCCGCTGAGCCTGCTGGCGCGTTCTGTTCCATGAGGGAAGCAACACAAGCCGATCCGGCCGGGTCGGTGCGTCGCCTCCGCGCGATCGCCGATCGGATCAGGACGCCGGGTCGACGCGGTCGCCCAAAAGGCGGGCCGCCTCGGACACGTCCTTGTCGCCGCGCCCGGAGAGGTTGATGACCAGGTTGGTGTCCTTGGGCATCTGCGCCGCGATGTCCAGCCCGCCCGCCACCGCGTGCGCCGTCTCGAGCGCGGGGATGATGCCCTCGTCCCTGGCGCACCACAGGAACGCGTCGAGCGCGACCTCGTCGGAGACGGCGGTGTACGTCACCCGGCCAGAGTCCTTCCAGTAGCTGTGCTCGGGCCCGACACCCGGGTAGTCCAGGCCGGCCGAGCAGGAGTGGACGTCGGCGGTCTGGCCGTGCTCGTTCTGGAGGACGTAGGACAGCGATCCGTGCAGCACGCCCGGTTTGCCGTGCGAGAGGGGGGCGGCGTGCTGGCCGGGTTCGCGGGAACGCCCGCCGGCTTCGACGCCGATCAGGCGGACGTCCGCCTCGTCGACGAACGGATAGAAAATGCCCGCCGCGTTCGAGCCGCCGCCGACGCAGGCCACGATGGCCTCCGGCATGCGACCGAAGTGGCGCAGCGCCTGCGCCTTGGTCTCGCGTCCGATGATGGACTGAAAATCCCGCACGATCATCGGGAAGGGGTGGGGGCCGACCACGGAGCCGATGATGTAATGGGTGGTGTCCACCGAACCCATCCAGTCGCGCATGGCCTCGTTGGTCGCGTCCTTGAGCGTGCGCGAACCCGAATCGACCGGGATCACCCGGGCGCCGAGCATCCGCATGCGGACGACGTTGAGGTTCTGTCGCCGGATGTCCTCCGAGCCCATGTACACGTCGCACTTGAGCCCGAGCTGGGCGGCGGCGGTCGCCGACGCCACGCCGTGCTGGCCGGCCCCGGTCTCGGCGATGATCCGCTTCTTGCCCATCTTCTTGGCCAGCAGGGCCTGGCCCAGGGTGTTGTTGATCTTGTGCGCCCCGGTGTGGGCCAGGTCCTCGCGCTTGAGCCAGATGTTGGCGCCGAGATCCTTGTTGTTCGTGCGTGCTCGCGCCCGCCGGGAGAGACCCTTGGCCTGGTAGAGCGGGGTGGGGCGGCCGACGAAGGAGCGGTTCAGGTCCGCGAGCCGGTCCCAGAACTGGGCATCCTGCTGGACCTGGACGTAGAGCTGCTCGAGCTGCTGGAGGGCCGCGACGAGCGTCTCGGGCACGTAGGTGCCGCCGAAGGCCCCGAAGCGTCCCTTCAGGTCGGGAACCGCGGAGAGCCTGGCGGGCGGCGTGGGCGTCGAGGAGGCGGGCTGGATCATGGTCAAGCCTATTCGCGATGGGGATCGGCCGGAGGGCCGGCGGGGGCTGCCGGAACGGATGGCAACGTGGCGGGTTCGGCGACTTCGGCCGCGTGGATCCCTTCTTTCTCATCCACCCGGAGCAGGAGCAGCCAGCCCAGGCCGAACATCCCCGCGACAACGAGCAGCGCGCCCGGCTGGCCCGCGACCTTGCCGATCAGCCCGAAGAGCCCGACGCCGATCATGCCCGCGCCCTTGTAGATCATCCCCCAGAGCCCGAAGAACTCGCCCGCCCGGTGGGTCGGGGTGAAGGCCCCGACGATGGCGCGGGATGCGGTCCCGATCCCGCCCAGCGCGACGCCGATCATGCAGGACACCAGCCAGTAGGCCGCGGGCGGGGGGTTGACGAACTCGGCCGCGGCCATCGCCAGGCTGGCGATCACCCACAGCGCCAGGAACACCGAGATGGTGCGCACGTGCCCGAACGAGTCCTGCACGCGCCCCGCCGCGGCGGCCGACGCGCCGGCGGTCACCGCGATGATCGCCGCCATCAGGATCAGCTCGCTCAGCCGGAAGCCGAGCCGGTCTCCGATGAGCCCGAGACCGTAGATCATGGTCATCGTGCCGGCGCTGTACACGGCGAACGCGAGGAAGAACCGCGCGAGCTGGCGGTATCGGGCGGTCTCTCTGGCGCTGGCCGCCAGTCGGGCGAACGCACCGGTGACGATGGTTGCCGCGCCCACCGGTGCGGGGACGGCCTTCTCGCGCAGCCAGATCACGGCCGGAAGCATGCCAACGGCGAACCACACGCCCGCGAAGCAGAGCAGCGGGCGCATCTGCCCCGGCTCGGTCCGGTCGGAGACAATGGTAAAGACCGCGGTGATGCCCAGGAGGGCCAGCGCCCCGACGTAGCTCATCGTCCAGCCGATCGCCGAGACCCTCCCGACGGTGCGGGGCGTCGAGATCTCGGGCAGGAACGAGCCGAGGAAGTTCTCTCCCAGGCCGCACGCCACCGCGGCGGTCAGGTACAGCCCGAACGCGAGGGCCACCTGCCCCGGCTGGATGAACCCCAGCGCGAACGTCAGCACGGAGCAGATCAGCCCCGTGGCGAGCAGCAACTCCCGCTTCCAGGCGCGCTGGTCGGCCATCGCGCCCAGGACGGGCGAGAGCAGGACGATCAGCCCGAGGCTCGCGGCGCTCATCATGAACCAGGCCGCGTCGCCGCGTTCCTTGCCGGACACGACGACGCCGGTCACGAACAGCGGGAAGAGCAGCGTGTTGATCAGCAGCTGGAACGACTGGTTGGCCAGGTCGTACACACCCCACGAGAAGACCGCGCGGGGGTTGTCGAGCGACCGGAAGGGCGGGGGCCAGGCCATGGCGTGCAGCCTATCCGGGCGTGGTCAGCCCTGCGCATCGAGAAGGACCCGCCCGAGAAAGGCGAGCTGGAGGTTCTTGGCGTCGTTGGCGTGGCGTCCGAAGCCGGCGTGCTCCATCGGGGCGCCGGTGTCGGAGAAGGTGTGCAACTCGATCAGGCCCGGATCGGCCCCCCCCGCGCTGTAGTGATCGCCGAGCCGGGCCAGGAAAGCCCGCTGGATCGAAACGGGCACCATCGCGTCGCCCTCGTTGTGCAGAGCCAGAAGGGGGATGGGCCGGAAACCGTCGAGTTGCTTGCTCGGGTCGATGGGATCGATCAGGGCGGGGTCGTGGCGGACGGGCCAGTGCCCGTCGCGCGCGGCGGTGTCCGAAAAATACAGGGCGTGCAGGTCGCCGCTGGTGCCCTCGACCGTGGCCGCGACGAAGGGGTGCGGGTTGCACAGCCGGCGCAGGGTCGCCATCCCGCCCGCGGACATCCCGCCGATCGCCGCCCGGCCGGCGTCCAGGCGCGGGTGATGGGCGCGGATCGAATCCATCACCGCGTCGATCTCCGCGACCATGCGGGCCACGACCGCGGGTGTCTGCTCGGGGCGGTGCGAGTCTTCCGCGAACCGGGCCCCGTGCCCGGGCAGGTCGAGCGCGACCGCGCCGATGCCGGCCCGGATCCAGCGGAGGTACCGGCCAGGGTCGAGCTCCTTCGACACGGTTCGACCGTGCATCCACAGCACGAACGGCACGGGCCCGTCGCCCTCCGGCAGCGCGATCAGGGCAGGGACGCCCTCTCCGAGGGTCGTGGTTTCGGCGCGCTCGGCGAGCGAGCGCGGCAGCTGCGCGAAACGCGGTTCCATCAGAGCACGACCTCGGCGCCCGGCTCGATGCGATCGGGCAGATCGGTCTCGGCGAGCTGCTCGGCGCTCTGGGCGGTCAGCGGCGAGATCTCGATCGCGGCGTCCACGGTTCCGTCCGCGCGACGCGGAACGGCGACGCCGCAGGCCTCCAGCCAGAGGGCCGCACGCTCGGTCTGCAGCAGCTTGCTCGACTCGATGCTGTCGGCCCCGGTGGCGTTCTTGACCGGCGCGAACTCCTCGACGCGGTCGGCCTCGACCACGATCGACTTCTCGGCCATCGGGATCGCGTCGAACACGAACCGCTCAAGCTTGACCGCGTTCGGCTCCGACGGGTCGACCGGAGCGTGGGTTTGCGGATCCACGTGAGCGACCTTCTTGACCGCCCGGTGGAAGGGCAGCGAGAACTCGGCCTCGCCCGACACCTGCTCGATGAACGGCACACCGATCGCATGGATGGCGATCGAGCCCGCGTTGAACCGGAGCCTTCCGGCGGCGTCGGTTTCCTTGGCCTCCCCGACCGGCAGGTCGGAGTACTCGATCACGCGTGTCCGCCCGTCCGCCCGGCAGAACACCCCGACTTTTTCGTCCCACGAGGCCTTGGCGACCATCTTCGAGCTGAACTGGCCGGAGGAATCCGGAGAAGAAGCGTGCAGGCCGAGGAAGACGGGGTCGACCGGGCGAGCGTGCGGGTTGTCCACCTGGAAGTAGGAGAGGTGCTCCACCCCCCGGGACTGCATGTCCTCCAACGCGCCGGAGACGCGCAGGGCGCGGAACGCGCCGCCGTGCCCGTCGGGGTTCGTCGCCAGCACACCGGGCTCGGCCAGGAGCATGCGCGCGGACGCCTTGTCGAAACTGGGCATCACCCCCTGCGGGAACATGCGGACCGCGGCCGGGTCGAGGCCGAAGTGCTTGTGCTCGGCGAAGTATGCGACGGTTGCCGCGTGGTTGAGCGGGCTGGTCATGATGTACCACGGGATCGTGACCTCGTGGCGGTTCTGGGCCCCGAGGATCCCCTCGGCGAAGATCTGGAACAACGGCTTGCCGGTCACGCACGACGTGGGATAGCAGCCCTTGGGGCCGTCGTAGCCCAGGCGGGACCCTTGGCCGCCGGCGACGGTGAAGCAGCCGACCTTGCCCGCGCGGATCAACGCCTCCCCGGTGTGGCGGGCGGGTTCGCGGGAGGGATCATCCAGGGCGACGAACGGGGCCGGCTGCAGATCCGAAGGGACCAGCGCGATCTCCCCACCACGGACGTACCGCTCAATCAAGGGGGCAATTTCCCTCGGGTCGAGCCCCGCGAGCTGTTCAAGGAACGCGGCCTTGCGGGCCGCATCGAGGGTGTCGGCGTGGCGGAGCAGGTGCTCCTGTCCGATCGAAGCGAGCGCGGCGGCATCGGGCGTGGCGTCGGGTGAGGTCATGCGGTCGGTCTCCGTCTTGGCCAGCATGGTACGGGGTGTCGGGGCGGGGGCGTTCGGGCCCCCCCGGCCCTCTAGAGTTGGGCCATGATCGACCCGTTTGCCGCCCCTCCGTCCCTCCCGCTCGTGGCGCCCTCGATCCTGGCCGCCGATTTCGCGAACCTCGGTTCGGACTGCGAGGACGCGCTCGCCGCCGGTGCCGACCTGCTCCACGTGGACATCATGGACGGCCACTTCGTCCCGAACTTGTCCATGGGTCCGGCGGTGTGCGCCGCGGCGCGGAAGTCGCTGCCGGACACCTTCCTCGATGTCCATCTCATGGTGACCGATCCGGACGCGTATGTCGACCCGTTCATCGAGGCGGGGGCGGACGCGATCTCGTTCCATATCGAGGTGCGGGAAGGTTCGGACGCGCGCGAACTGATCAAGCGGATCCACGGCGCAGGGAAGCGTGCGGGCATCGCCTTGAACCCGGGCACGCCGGCCGAACGGGTCATGCCGTTCGTGGACCTCGTTGATCTCGTGTTGGTGATGAGCGTCCACCCCGGATTCGGGGGCCAGTCTTTCATGCCGGAGGTCCTCCCAAAGGCGGAGATGATCAAGGCGGCGTTGCGCCGAGATCAGCGTCTGGAGATCGATGGGGGGATTTCGCCGCAAACAGCGCCGCAAGCGATCGCGGCGGGATTCGACCTGTTGGTGGCCGGCTCGGCGGTGTTCGGAAAGACCGGTAATCATCGGGCGGCCGCCATCCGGTCGATACGGGATGGGTCCGGGGCGGCCCCGAGCCCCATGACCCGGACATCTGCCGTGTAAGCGGCCGCCCCGAGCCGTTTTGGCGGCCCGGGCGGGGCGAGGTTGGTAGACTTTCCGCTCCGATGAGGGCTCCCCCGAGCGTCGGGTGGGACCCGCAGCGGAGACCGATGGCTGGAGTTTGTGCATGGCCAAGCCGATCACCGTCACCCTCGTGCTTCTCTCGGCCGCGCCGACGGCTTGGGACGAAGCCGGGCGGCTCATCGGGCAGGCCGCGCTGCCCGCGACCGACGCCGGAACAGATGCGCTCCATCAGAAGGCAAGATCTTTCGTGGCGGGGTTGGACCGGCCGTTGGACGTCGTTGTCTGCGGCACCGAGGACTCGACCCACGCGTCGGCCGCGCTGCTCGCGGAAGCCGGAAACGTCAAACTCCGCAAGCTCGACGACCTGGCCAACGTTGACCTCGGATTGTGGGAGGGTTCGCTCCGCGAGGAACTCGAGGGGCGATGCCCGTCAACTTATAAAGCATGGCGCGATCAGCCGGACCGCATCCGGCCGCCCGAGGGCGAGGCGATCGGCGACGCGGCCGCACGGGCCTTGCGGGCGATCCGCAAGGCGGCCGACAAGGCCAAGTCCGACGAGCCGGTAATCGGCGTGGCTGTCAGGCCCCTGCTGTGGGCCGCCCTGCTGGCGGCTCTCGGCGAAGAGCCCTGGGCGTCGTACTGGAGCCTGGCGGACGCGGCCGGGCAGTTCCGGACCGTGACACGCGCCCTGGCGGATCTGCGACCCGAGGCGGTCTCCGCAACCGCGTAAGACGAAACCACCCGCCCCGTCCGCCCAACCAGCGGGCACGGGCAAGGACGAACCGATGGCACCAACCGCGACACGCACCTGGGCGGACATGAAGCAGGATCAGACGAGCGCCCGGCGTTCCATCCCCGAGGGGCTCTGGCTCCGCTGCCCGACCTGCGCCCAGATGATCTACCGCCGGCAGATGGAGTCGAACCTGCACGTCTGCCCCGAGTGCAGTCACCACTACCGCATCGGGGCCGCCGAGCGGATCCGCCAGCTGGCCGACCCGGACACGTTCGTGCCGATGTTCACCGGCCTGCGTCCGAAGAACCCGCTGAGCTTCACCGACCTGAAGCCCTATCCCGACCGCATCCGCGCCGAACAGATCAAGACGGGTCAGAACGAGGGCTGCCAGGCGGGCGAGCTGTTCATCAAAGGCCGAGCCGCGATGGTGGCCTGCCTGGACCTGACCTTCATGATGGGCTCGATGGGCAGCGTGGTGGGGGAGATGCTCACCCGCGCGATCGAGCACGCGACCGCGGCGAAGCTGCCGCTCGTGATCGTCAGTTGCTCGGGCGGCGCCCGCATGCAGGAAGCCGGGCTGAGCCTGATGCAGATGGCCAAGACGTCCGCGGCCCTCGCCCGGTTCGACGACGCCGGCGGCCTGTTCATCTCCGTGCTGACGGATCCGACGACCGGCGGCGTGACCGCGTCGTTCGCGATGCTCGGTGACGTGATCCTCGCCGAGCCCAACGCGCTGGTCGGTTTCGCCGGCCCGCGCGTGATCCAGCAGACCATCCGCCAGGAACTGCCCGAGGGCTTCCAGCGGTCCGAGTTCCTGCAGCAGAAGGGCATGGTGGACCGTGTGGTGCACCGGCACCAGCTCCGCAGCGAGATCGCCCGTCTGATCGACTACTCCGGTGTCTGAGCCGAGCCCACCCTCCGAAGATCGGCCCGACGGCGTGCGCCGTGACCGCCCGCGTGCGTTCGGGCTTGGCCTCGCCCACGCCCTTTTGTTCGCCGCGGCCTTCCCCCCGCTGGGTTGGTGGTGGATGGTGTTCGTGGCGCCGGTCCCGCTGCTGGTTCTGGCGGCAAACCCCGGAAGGTCCGCGGCGGCCGCCGGGTTCTGGGCGATGCTCGGCGTAATCCCGTTCTGGATCTGGACGCACGGGTGGATCGCCGGGATCTCGATGGCCGGCGTTTACCCGCTGATCGTGTACCTGGGGCTCTACACGTGGCTGTTTGTGGTGGTGGGGTCGCGCGCCGCCCGGGTGCGTGGCGTGCCCGCGGCGTGGGGCCTGGCGGTCGTGTGGGTCGGGCTCGAGTTCTTCCGCGGAAGGATCGGATGGTCCGGCTACCCGTGGTACCTGACAGGGCATCCGCTGATCGATTCGCCGGGCCTGAGCTGGCCGGCCACGCTCGGGGGCGTTTCGCTGGTCTCGTTGCTCGCTGTCCTGCCCGGGGCGTGGTGGGTGACGAGGAGGAATAGCCCGCGTTGGGTGCCGGTCTCGGTCGGTTTGCTCACCGCCGCCTGGGTCGCCGGCGGGGTGTGGTGGGCAACAGCCGGGGCCGATCCCGGTCCGGACCCGCTGCGCGTGGGGATCGTGCAGACCAACGTGCCGCAGGACAACCGGATGGACTGGTCGGTCGTCCAGCGGCTGATGGACTGGCACACGATGCGGGACCAGACGGTCTCGCTGGCAACCGGCGGCGCGGCGCCCGATGTGATCGTGCTGCCCGAGGGCCTGATCCCGGGCTGGACCTTCGATCCGGTGTCGCTCGAGCACGAGCGGGACCGCGGCATCGTCTGGCGCCTGGAGCCGGAGACCGCTCAGCAAGCGGAGGCGGTCGCCCCCTACGGAGACATGGTGCCCGCGACGCAGATCGTCGACGAACTGCTCGCGATGCAACGCTCCCTGGGCGTGCCGATGGTTGTCGGCGCGGTCGCGTTCGACAGCCTGCGGATCGTCAACGGCCCGCGCGGGATCGAGTACGAATCGGACGCGATGTTCAACAGCGCGTTCCTGGTGCGGAACGGGCGCGTGTCAGACGTCTGGTACGACAAGATCCACCTGACACCGTTCGGCGAGATCATGCCGTACATCTCCGCTTGGCCGTGGCTCGAGGACAGGCTGCTGGCGATCGGCGCCCAGGGCATGACCTTCGCGCTCGAGCCGGGGCGGACCGCGCGGACCATCCCGTTGGATCTGGGGGACGGTCGGTCGGTGGAACTGGCGACCCCGATCTGCTTCGAGGCGACCATGCCGGCGGTATGCCGTCGGCTGGCCAACCGGGCCGCGGAGACGGGGCGGCCGGTGGTCCTGCTCAACATCACGAACGACGGCTGGTTCGGAACCTCCGAACGGGGCCGGCTCATGCACGAGCTGTCGGCGCGCTGGCGGTGCGTCGAGCTGGGGCTGCCCATGGTGCGGTGCGCCAACACGGGGGTTTCCGGGCTGATCGACCGGCGCGGGCGTGTCCTGGCCCGCACCGACGCACGGGCCGCGGAGACGATGGTCGTCGAGGCGGACCCCGCCCGTCCCGGCACGCTGTTCGCCCGGATCGGCGAGTGGCCGGGCTGGGCGGCCCTCCTGGTGGCCCCGGTGCTCGTGTGGCTGGGAAGAAAGCGGGATTCGGGCGAACCGGCGGGCCCGGCGGGGTGAAGTACAATGCCCAAGGCCCGAGCCGTCGCACGGCTGCGGGCCATCACGCGAGGATCAAACAATGCACCCATCACGATCATCACACCGGACGGGCCCGACGGCTCTTGTTGTCTTGGGGGGCCTCGCGCTCACGCTCGCGCCCGGCGGGTGCGGCTTCCGCATCGAGCCCGATCCCGCGTTCACGGGCAGCGGCGGGGGGGCATCCCAGGCGCGCCCCATCCGGGACGAGGCCACCAACCGCCTCTTCGCCCTGTCCACCAGCCCGACCCCCCAGATCCGCGCCAACGCGATTGAAGGGCTCCAACGCGTCGGGCCACGCGCCGAACCCACCGTCGCGCTGGCGCTCTCCGACGAGAACCCGGGGGTGCGATCGGTCGCGGCCATGGTCGCCGGACGGGCCGGGCTGACCGCGCTGATTCCAACCCTTCGGGAGATGGCCCGCGACGAGTCCGGGTTCGTGCGGGCCTCGTCCATCGCCGCGTTGAACCGGCTCGGACAGAAGGCCGACCCGACCGAACTCTCAACGATGCTCCTCGAGTCGCCCAACCCTCGGCTGCGGGCGCACGCGGCGTTCCTGATCGGAGAGATGGGCGAGCAGTCCGCCCTGCCCATGCTCCGGCAGGCGTGGGTCACTCCCATCCGCACCGCCTCGGAGATCGAGCGTCGCCTCGTGCGGCTGCAGGTGGTCGAGGCCATGGTCAAACTCGGCGACCAATCGAGCATCGACACCCTCCGCGCGGCCCTTTACCCCTCGCGCCCCGACGAGCTGGAAGCGACCGCCCTGGCGGTGCAGATCATCGGCGAGGTGCGTGATCGGGGGTCGATCGACCAGCTCATCTATCTCGCCGACGATTCCGACGATCGGGTGATGCCCGCGGAGGTGCGTCTGGCCGTGGCGGGCGCGCTGGCCAAGATGGGCCTGACGCAGGGCGGGTTCATCGCAGACGAGTACGCCGGCAGCCCGATCGACGTGGTCCGTGCCCAGGCCGCGGCGGTGTACGGCCGGACCGGCCGGACCGAGCACCTGCCCAGTCTGGGGGTGATGCTCGACGACCCCTCCGAGCTGGTCCAGGTGGCGGCGGCCGCGGCGGTGGTGGACCTGATGTCCGGCGGGGCCCAGGCGGACGCGGGGACCCCCTGAGGGAAGCCGGGGGAAGGATCCGTCGGCCGGACCGGCCCGTATCGGCATGCCGCCGGATCCGGATTGTGGATGGCTTCGGCGTCCCGTGCAGACCCCCCGCCGGGCGGCTACACTTCCGCCCCATGGATTCCCGGGCGGGCCGGATGCCCGGTTTGGGTTTTGGTATCGGCATGAGTCGAGGAGCAGACCGTGCACATTCTCACGAAGGTCTTTGTCTTGTTCGCCGCGGTGCTGAGCATCCTCATGGCGGCACTCTCCATCTCCTACACGGTCAACGCCGATCGGGTCGTGGCGGACTATCGCAACGCGATGGCCCGGGCCGATCAGGCCTCCAACGAGCGTGACGCGATCAAGGCCAGCGACAGCCAGCTGATCGCCGCCAAAGAAGAAGAACTCAACTCGGCCCGCGACGAGCTGGCCACCCGTGAGGCCGACATTCGTCGCCTCGAGGCGGCCAACTCCGAGCTCCGCATCGGGCTCCGCTCGGCCGAGTCGGCCCGCGAGTCGATCACCACCAAGATCGCCGAACTGGGTGTCGCGGTCGAGACCCAGGCCAAGATCATCGACGAGTACAAGAACGAGCTGTCCCGCCTGCGTCGGGCCGAACTGGACTATCGCGACGAGCGGATCGACCTCGAGAAGCAGCTCTCCGACCTCGAGAGCCAGGTCATCGTCTACGAGCAGGTCAAGCGGGCCCTCGAAGAGCAGCTCCAGGAAGTGCGCACGGCCCTTGCCAACGCGGCCAACGGCGGCGTCGCGGCCAACGTCGCCCGCGCTCCCGTCGAGGTCCCCGGCGCCCCCGTCCGCGGCGCGGTCGATCAGGTCACCACGGACCCCGCGACCGGTGAGCTGCTCGTCAAGATCAACCTGGGAACGAACGATCGCGTCCGCGAGAACAACAAGCTGTTCGTCCACCGGGGCAACACATATCTCGGCGAGTTGGTCGTCTTCCAGGTGGACCTGAACCACGCCATCGGCCGCATGTCCTACACCGTGCCGGGCATGAGCGTCCGGGCCAACGATTCCATTCTGACCCGCCTGGGCAGCTGATCCGATCCCGGAGGAGCGTGCGATGAGCAACTTTGGAATGCAGATGCCCGGGGGCGCCCGCTCCCGCGGACCCGGACCGGACGTGTACACCGCCCTGATGTGCGTGGGAGCGGTGTGCATGATCGCCGCGGTCGTCATGCTCTACCTGGCCGGGACCAAGGTGTCCCCCGACGGGCAGCCGTGGAAGATCCAGGAAAAGGGCGCGAACCAGATCAGCCTCCCGCGGTGATCCGGCCGATAAGCGTTTCCTGCCCACGGGTGGCGGGAAACGGTTGACAGATCCGCATCGCTGCGTACGATTGACGGCTCGAAACGGCCCGGCCGGTTTCGGGCAAGACGGCCCGGAAAGACGGGCGACAACTTGGGGCGGTAGCTCAATTGGTTAGAGTTCCGGACTGTCGATCCGGTGGTTGCGGGTTCGAGTCCCGTCCGCCTCGCTTGAATAAGCCCCTGCTATGCGGGGGCTTGTTTGTTTGTGGTTCCGGAGCGGTTGTTCTCTTCTCCGCCCTGTGTGCGCGGCGCGCAGAGGGGACGGATCTCGCGGGGGACCCACCGCGATGCGGACGAAGACCTCGACTCAGGGCGAACCCGCGCCGTCGCCGGGTGCGCCGGCCGCGATCCAGTCGATGATCGTGCGGATCTCCGCGTCGGTCGGCTGCGGCCGGTCCTCGGGCGGCATGTGGTACTCGTCATCGAGCGGGAGTCGCAGTCGGATCGCCAGCTCGCTCTGACCGGGATCGCCGGCCACGATCACCGGCCCGTAGTCGGACCCGGCGAACAGCGCTGCGGCGTTGTGCATCGCCAGCCCCGCCTTCTTCTTGGACTCGTTGTGGCAGTCCACACAGTGGGCCGCGAACATGGCGCCCACATCCGAGGGCAACCCTGGCACCGCCGCCACGGCGACCTCCGACGCTCCCGGGACGCCACCGGGTCGTGCCCGGGAAGACTCTGGCGCGAACGGCGCGGTGAGGAAGCCGGCGCCGTGGGTGATCGTCCCGCCGAAGTGGCCGGCGGGCCCCATCAGTCCGAGCGAAGCGATCAATGCGCCCGCGTACAGCCAGGTGCGTTTGAACGCGGCCCCGACAGCCGCCAGCAGCACGCCCGCCGCCAGCCCGACCCCGAGCCAGCGGTGCAGGGTGACCGTGGATCCGGCGTAGCCCCCCTCCGAGGCGAGCAGCCAGCCCGCGCCGGCCGCCGCGGCGCCGCTCAGGGCGGTGAGCCAGATCAAGACGAGCCGGACGCCCCGTTCGAGCGGGGCCCCATGTGCGAGGGCGGCCGCTTCGCACGCGGCCAGGGCGACGAGCGCCCCGATCGGTATGTGCAGAACCACCGGGTGCAGGCGGCCGAGAAAGCTTACGAAAGGCTCGATCATCGGGGTATCCTCGGCTCGCGGGCCGCCAACGCATCGGATTGTATCTGTTGGGGCGAACCCTCCCCCGTGCCACCCGCCCGATCAGGACCGATTCCCGCCAAGGCCTGCACGGCCTGCGGCCGCGACATCACGTGGCGCAAGAAGTGGGAGCGTGACTGGGAATGCGTCCGCTATTGCTCGAAGGCCTGTCGGGCCCGGGGGGTCACGGAAGTCGATCGATTGCTCGAACGGGCGATCCTCGATCTGCTCGCCGATCGGCCCGCGTCCGCGTCGATCTGCCCCAGCGAGGCGGCCCGAAGGGTCGATCCTGTCGCCTGGCGGGATCTGATGGAGCCGGCCCGCCGGGCCGCCCGCCGGCTCGTGGACCGTGGCGTCGCGCAGATCACCCAGCAGGGCCACCCCGTCGATCCATCGACCGCCAAAGGCCCGATCCGCGTCCGGCTCAGTCCTCCGGGCCGCTGATCCCCATGCGCTCGCGCAGTTGACCGGCCGAGACGGTGATCTGGACCCGTTCGTCGCAGTCCATGTTCTCGACGTGCCTGAGCATCATCCGCATCCGATGGTTCTTCTTGAACCGATCATTGTGTCGGATCAGGAAGTCCCAGTAGAAGGTGTTGAACGGGCACGCGTCCTCGCCGGTCCGCTTCGAAACGTCGTAGCGGCAGTGATTGCACGCGTTGCTCATCCGCTTGATGTACTTACCGCTGGCCGCGTACGGCTTGGTGCCGACGACACCCCCATCGGCGTGCAGGGCCATCCCAAGCGTGTTCGGCAGCGTCACCCAGTCCACGGCGTCGGCGTACATCCCCAGATACCAATCCGAGACCGCCCGCGGATCGATCCCCGCGATCAGAGCGAAGTTGCCGGTCACCATGAGTCGGGAGATGTGGTGGGCATAGCCCGTCTCGAGCACGCCCTCGACCGCATCGGCCATGCACGCCATGCCGGTCTTTGCGTCCCAGTAGAAACTCGGGAGTGAACCTTCGTGTCCGAGTTCGTTGCGGTCGCCGTACTCCTCACCCTCGTGCCAGTAGATCCCTCGGATGAACTCACGCCATCCGATGATCTGCCGCACGAACCCCTCGACCGAGTTGAGCGGCGCGTTCCCGGCCTCGTAAGCCGCCACCGCCCGCTCCACGATCTCTCGCGGGTGCAGCAGTTTGAGATTCATCGCCGGCGACAGCAACGCGTGGTACATCGTCCGCTGCCCGAGCCACATCGCGTCCTGGTAGGTGCCGAAGTTCTTCAGCCGGCGGTCGATGAAGTCGTCCAACGCCTTCAGGGCCTGCTCTCGTGTGACAGGCCAGTTGAACGCCTCGATCGACCCCGGCAGGTCGGGAAACTCTCGACTGACGACATCGATCACATCCCGGGTCACCTCGTCGGGCTCGAACGACGGCAACTTCGGCGTACGGGGCGTTTTCTTGAAGGTTCCGCGGTTCTCTTTGTCCAGGTTCCATTGCCCGCCGACCGGCTTGCCGCCGTCCATCAGGATGTCCAGTCTCTTGCGTTGCTCGCGGTAGAAGTACTCCATCACGAGTTCCTTCCGCCCGCTCGCCCACGCTCCGAAGTCCTCGGGTGTCGTCAGGAAGTGGGGGTCCTCCTCGACCGCCAGCTCGACACCGGCATTCTCGGCGGCTTCCTCCAGAATCGCCAGCACCCGATGCTCGCCCGGGCGCACCGCCGCGATCCGCTCCGGATCGATCCGCTGGCACGCCCGCTCGATCTCTGAGCCGAAGGACTGCGTGTTGTCCGGATCGTCGAGATGCACATACTCCACCCGCCAGCCGTCGTTTTGCAGCCAGGCGGCGTGGTGGCGCATCGCGGACAGGAACAGCACGGTCCGCTGCACGTGGCTGGGCACGTGCTCGGACTCGGCCCGTACCTCCATCATCAGGAGGGTGTCTCGCTCCCGATCCAGCCCGAGGTGCTCGGGCAGCCCCCGATCGAGCTGGTCCCCGAAGACGACGCCCAGCACGCCGCCCGCCTGTTTCTTCTTCGGCATCGTGTTCCTCTTCGTCTGTCGAGAGCGGTTCGCCGCGGCTATCCGGCCTGATGCACGGGTCCGGGCGGCGGTTGTGTCTGCGGTCCGGACGGCATGTGGTAAATGCTACAATCGCAAACCGTTCCCCCGCCCGGAGCCCCACCCATGACCGAACACCAGGACGCTTCCGTTCACGCCCGGACCCGCAGCGACCACGCGACGGAGACCGCCGAGGATTACGTGGAAGCGATCGCCGATGTCGCCGCCGCCCGGGGCTCGTGTCGGGTCACGGACCTTTCAGAGCGGTTCGGGGTCACCCACGTGACCGTGATCCGGACGGTCCAGCGCCTCGAGCGTGAGGGGCTTGTGACGACGGAGCCCTACAAGCCCGTGGAACTGACCCCCAAGGGCCGCCGCCTCGCCCGGGACTGCAAGGAGCGCCACGACACGGTGTACCGGTTCCTGCTGGCCATCGGGATCGACCCGGATGTGGCCGCGGCCGACACCGAGGGCATCGAGCACCACGTGAGCCCCGCGACCCTCGACCGCTTCCGCCAGATCGCAGAGAGCGGCCGGCTCTGACCGGCCTCCACCCCATCGAGAACAGCGTTTGACACCAATATGTAGTCTGGCCTACAATATCTGGACACGCGGCCGCGACCGCAGAAGGATTCTGGCATGCCCACCGCACACATCGCCCGTCTGCTCTTGCTCCCGCTCCTGGCTTGCTTCATGTTCGCCTGCTCCGAACGGGGAGACGCGGGCGAGCGTCCGTCAGACCCGGCGGACGGCCAAGGCCCGGACGCTCCGTACACCATCGTGTCCACCACCGGCATGGTCACCGACATCGTCCTCAACGTCGCCGGCGACCGCGCCGAGGTGATCGGCTTGATGGGCGCCGGTGTCGATCCGCACCTGTACAAGCCCACCCGCAGCGATGTCCAGCGCATGCTCGACGCCGATGTCATCTTCTACAACGGGCTGCTGCTCGAGGGCAAGATGACCGACTCGCTCATCCGCGCCGCGACCTCCGGCAAGAAGGTCCACGCCGTCACCGAACTGCTCGACGAGCAGTACCTGCTCGAGCCGGAAGAGTTCGAGGGCCTCTACGACCCGCACGTCTGGATGGACCCGTCCGCTTGGAGCAAGGCCGTCGAGGTCGTCCGCGACAAGCTCATCGAGTTCGACCCCGCGGGCGAGTCCGCGTACCGCGCGAACACCGACGCCTACGCCGCACGCCTCGCCGAACTGGACGCCTACGCGGTCGGGGTGCTCGCGTCCGTCCCCGCGGGCCAGCGGGTGCTCGTGACCGCCCACGACGCGTTCAACTACTTCGGCCGGCGATTCGGGTTCGAGGTCGTCGGCATCCAGGGTATCTCGACCGAGTCCGAGGCCGGGGTGCAGGACATCGAGCGACTGGTGGCTCTGCTCGTTGATCGGGGCATCCGGGCGGTGTTCGTCGAATCCACCGTCTCGGAACGCAACATCAACGCCCTGATCACCGGAGCCCGCGCCCGTGGACACGAGGTGGTGATCGGTGGTAGGCTGTTCAGCGATGCGATGGGCGACGCGGGCACCTACGAGGGCACCTACATCGGGATGATCGACCACAACGTCACCACCATCGCCCGTTCGCTCGGCGGAGAGGCCCCGGCGCGGGGCTTCGGCGGGGACCTGTCCGAATGAGCACGCCCCCGGCCATCGCGCCGTCCCCCGCCCCGCCGCACGGCCTGAGCGCCCGCCCGGAGCACTCGGCCGACAGCCCCCTCTCCATCCACGCGATGACCGTGGCCTACCACCGCAAGCCCGTCCTCTGGGACGTGGACTACGACGCGCCGCCGAACAAACTCATCGCCATCGTCGGCCCCAACGGCGCGGGCAAGAGCACGCTCATCAAGGCCTGCCTCGGTCTGATTCCGCGTGCCTCGGGCCAGGTGGAGTTCTGGAGCGAACCCTACCGCCGCGCCCGCCCCCGGATCGGCTATGTCCCCCAGCGGGAAAGCGTCGACTGGGATTTTCCCGTCTCCGCCCTCGATGTCGTCTGCATGGGACGCTACCGAAAGATCGGCTGGTGCCGCCCGGTCACCCGCTCGCACAAGCAGGCCGCGATCGCGTGCCTGGAGCGGGTCGGCATGCACGATTACGCCCACCGCCAGATCAGCCAGCTCTCCGGAGGCCAGCAGCAGCGGGTCTTCCTCGCCCGTGCGCTCGCCCAGGAATCCGATCTCTATTTCATGGACGAGCCTTTCGCCGGCGTCGATGCCGCCACCGAGCGGGCCATCGTGCAGGTCCTCCGCGAGCTCAAGGCCGCGGGAAAAACCGTCATCGTCGTCCACCACGACCTCCAGACGGTCCGCGAGTACTTCGACGAGGTCATCCTCCTCAACATGCGCGTGGTCGCCGCCGGTCCGGTCAATGAGGTGTTCAACAACAAGAACCTCCAGCGCACCTACGGCGGCCGCCTGACCCTGCTCTCCGAGGCCGCCGAGGCCATGGCCCGCGCCGCCGCGGGCAAGGAGTAGGCCGATGCCGCTCCGCGTCCTTGCGAACCAAACCATCGCCTCGGTCCGCCCGGCGCACGGAGCCCCGACCTCCATCACCAACGTGACGGACACCTGGCCTGACTTTGCAACGGTCATTGAGACCATGTCCCTCCGCGCCGGGTTCAACACCAACATGGTCATCGCGGGTACCACATTCCTCGGTCTCGCGGCCGGTGTGATCGGCGTCTTCGCCCTGCTCCGCAAACGCTCGCTGATGACCGACGCCCTCAGCCACGCAACCCTGCCCGGGATCGCCGGCGCGTTCATCGTTGCCAGCGCGCTGGGCGCCCAGGGCCGTTCGCTCCCTGTCCTGCTGCTCGGCGCAACCCTGACCGGTGTGCTCGGCATCCTCTGCGTGCAGGGCATTCTCCGGCACACCCGCCTCAAGGAAGACGCCGCCATCGGCATCGTGCTCAGCGTCTTCTTCGGCGCGGGCATCGTGGCTCTCAGCTACATCCAGGCGAACGCCGCCGCGGGTTCCGCGGGCCTCAATAAGTTCATCTACGGCCAGGCCGCCACCATGCAGCCCGGCGACGTGATGCTCATGGCCGCCATCGCGGCCGGCGCCGTCGCCGCCACGGCCCTGTTCCTCAAGGAGTTCGCCCTCGTCTGCTTCAACGACGCCTTCGCCAAGGTCGACGGCTGGCCGGTCTCGTTCCTCGATGTGCTCATGATGGCCATGGTCGTCCTCGTCACGGTCGCGGGGTTGCAGGCGGTCGGGCTGATCCTGGTCGTCGCCCTGCTCATCATCCCGCCCGTCGCGGCCCGCTTCTGGACCGACCGCCTGATCGCGCTCCTGCTCATCGCCGCCCTGATCGGAGCCGCCAGCGGCTACTTCGGATCGGTCATCTCCGCCCTGCTCCCGCGCAAGCCCGCCGGCGCGGTGATCGTGCTGACCTCCGGCGTGTTCTTCTGCGTGAGCCTCGTCTGCGCCCCCGCCCGAGGCGTGATCGCCTCGGCACTGCGCCGCCTCCGCCTCCGCCTGCTCATCGCGGGGGAGGACATCCTCGAATCCGCCTACGAGGCTTCGCTCGCCCCCGGTGCCACTCGCAACATTCGCCGCAGCGAGATCGACACTACAGCCCGTCTCCACGCGTGGCCCCTCGGCTTGCGCGCCCTCGTGACCCGGCGCCTCCGCCGCAAGGGCCTGCTGATCCCCCGCCCGGACAACGCGTGGCGTCTGACCGACCGCGGCTTCGCCGAGGGCGCCCGCGTTAGCCGCAACCACGCCCTCTGGGAGCAGTACCTCGTCAGCTACGCCGACATCGCTCCCAGCCACGTCGATTGGTCCGTCGACCAAGTCGAGCACGTCCTCTCGCCGGGCCTCATCGCCGAACTCGAGCACCGTCTGGCATCCCGAGGCATCGAGATCCCCCCGCCCGTTCAGCCCATCCCGACGGCCGATCCCGGGAGGCGTCCATGATCGGTTTCGACATCGGCCTCGACCTCTTCCCCCTGCTCGCCGCCACGCTGGCAGCTCTCACCTGCGGCATCCTCGGCAACTTCCTGGTCCTCCGGCGCATCAGCCTCATGGGCGACGCCATCAGCCACAGCGTGCTGCCCGGTCTGGTCATCGCCTTCCTCGTGACCACGAACCGCAACCCCGGTGCGATGTTCCTCGGCGCCGCGCTCGCCGGCGTCGCCACCGTGGTCCTCGTCGAACTGGTCAAGAAACTCGGCCGCGTCGAGCCGGGCGCCGCGATGGGCGTGGTCTTCAGCATCCTCTTCGCCTTCGGCGTGCTGCTCATCGAACAGGCCGCCGCCCGCCACGTGGACCTCGACGCCGACTGCGTCCTCCACGGCCAGCTCGAAACCCTCGTCTGGTACGGAGCCCCCGACACCTTCGCCCAGCTCTTCCGCACCATCACCCCCGCCGACATCCCCCGCCAGGTCACCACGCTGGCCCTGATGACGCTCCTCTCCTTCGGTTTCGTCACGCTGCTCTTCAAGGAACTGCGCATCGCTGCCTTCGACCCCGGCCTGGCCACCACCCAGGGCTTCCACGCCGGCGTGATGCACTATGTGCTCATGGTCTTCGTCGCCGCCGCCACTGTCGCATCCTTCGAGGCCGTCGGCTCCATCCTCGTCATCGCCATGCTCGTCTGCCCCGCCGCCACCGCCCGTTTGCTCACCGACCGCCTCCGCACCCAGGTGTACCTCAGCGTGCTCGTCGCCTTCGGCTGCGGCCTCGGCGGCTACATCGCCGCCACCGCCGTTCCCGCCATCTGGAACAAGGACGCCGTCAACGCCGCCGGTTCCATGTCCATGGTCGCCGGGGCCCTCCTGGCCGCCGCCATCATCGCCTCGCCCCGGCACGGCCTGGTGTCGCGCTGGCTCCGCCGCCGCCATCTCGCCTCGACCATCGCCCGCCATGATCTGCTGGCGGCTCTGTACCGCTCCGCCGAGTCGGGCCGCGAGCAGGTCAGCCTCGAGAGCCTCCGCCACGCCTTCCCGAGCCACCGCGTCGCCCGCACCGTGACCTCGGCCGTCCGCGGCGGCCTGATCCGGACAGAGAACGCCCACCTGCGTCTTACGCCCAGCGGCCGCGCCGCCGCCGCGGACCTCGTCCGCAAGCACCGCCTCTGGGAGCACTATCTGGTCGAGCAAGCCGGAATGTCCCCCGACCACGTCCACGCCGCCGCCGAACAGCTCGAGCACCTCAAGCCCCACCCCCACGCGGGCCCGGATACAGACCCCCACGGGCGGGCGATCCCGGATCCCAATCCCAGCCGAGGTGCGTAAGCACCCGGTCACGGCGACACATTGACCAAATCTCCCCCTCCCCTTCGTCCCCGGAGCGGAGCGCTCCAAGCCCTCCGTTCGACCCCAACTCGAACCAACGACCCTAGAACCAACTCTCCGAACGAGCCGCGCCCGGCAGATAGCGGACGCAGCGCCCGACCAATTGATCCAGATCACACTCACACTCTCAGCCGAATACACCCTGACCGACCCACGGGGAGCACCATGAACGCACCGAAACTCACGCTGCTCGTCCTCGCCGTTGTGCTCGGCGTGCTGTCCGGTTGCACGAGCCACCGATCGGGCCCGTACAGCCCGACCGACCCGGCACGCCGCGACACGGCCGCGGCCGAGCGGCGCACGCGAGAGGCCGCTGAACTGATCGCATCAAACCCGAGGAAGGCCGAAGAGCTGCTCCGCGAGGCTCTGACCGCCGATCTTTTTCACGGCCCCGCCCACAACAACCTCGGCGTCCTCTTCCTCAATGCAGGCCAGCTCTACGAAGCGGCGGGTGAGTTCGAATGGGCCCGAAAGCTCATGCCCGGCCACCCCGACCCCCGGCTCAACCTCGGTCTCGCCCTCGAACGCGGCGGCCGCATCGACGAGGCGATCGACGCGTACCGCACCGCATTGGCCCTCGCGCCGGAGCACCTGCCCACCCTCCAAGCCCTCACCCGCTGCCAACTCCGCCACGCCCGCCAGGACGCCGCCACGATCACCAACCTCGAGCACATCGCGATGAATGCGCCCCCGCAGTGGCGAACCTGGGCACAAGATCAGCTGCTGGCCACCCGTGCGACAGAACCGTGACGGCCGCTTGATCCCACAGACCTGACACCAAGTGAAGGACGCCTTTGTGGCGGGTGCCCTGTTTCCGCGCAGCTGAAGCAGGTCTCCCGGCCACCCATCCGCACGCCGGACCGCCCGGCGAGACGGCAGATGAACCGGATGCCCGATGCGAAGCAAGATCGGCTTTCCTCAAGGAATACATCCCGGAGTACCTACCGAATCACCTTCCGCGACATCGCCCGCTGCAAATCCCGCTGGACCTGCCGCTCCGCGATCGCGTGCCGCTTGTCGTGGCTCTGCTTGCCCCGCGCCAGCCCCACCAGAATCTTCACCTTGCCTTCCACGAAGTACATCTTCAGCGGCACCAGCGTCACGCCCTTCTGGTCCACCTGCCGGGCCAGCTTCAGGATCTCGCGTTTGTGCGCCAGCAGCACGCGATCCCGCTTGGGGATGTGGTTCAAGGCCCCCGAAGGCTGGTACGACCCGATGTCCACCTGGTGCATCACCAGCCGCAGCACCGGCGTCTCCTCGACCGAGATGTACCCCTCGCCGATCGACACCCGCCCGTCCCGGATCGCCTTGACCTCCGACCCCTGCAGCACGACGCCCGTCTCGAGGGTGTCCTCGATGAAGTACTCGTGCCGCGCCCTGCGGTTCTCGAAGGTCGGCGCGTCCGTCTTTTTCTTCTTCTTGGCCATGCAAATAGTCCCGGGCCCGAACTTTAGGCCCGATCGCCCCCCGATCCGATACCATCCTTCGGAGATGATCGCCCTCGCACCATCCTCGCCGCCCCCGGCCCCCGCGCAGTTCCCCACGACCCTCGTGTTGGCCGACCCCGCGCCGGCGTTCGCGCCCCTGATCGTGCTCGCCGTGATCGGCATAGTGATCGTCGCCGCCGTCTTCGGCCACCGCCAGGCAAAGGCCCGGCGCGAGGCCCTGGCCGCCCTCGCCGACGAACTCGGCCTCGCTTTCTCACCCGCCCGGGACCGAGACCACGACGAGCAGTACGCCCACTTCGAGATCTTCCGCAGGGGCCACTCCCGGTCCGCCTGGAACACCCTCTCCGGCACCGCCACCCTCGCCGGACACCCGTGCCGGGTCAAGCTCGGCGACTTCACCTACAAGGTCACCCGCCACAACGGCAAGACCACGACGACCACCACCCACAACTTCTCCTACCTCATCGCCCACCTCCCCTTCCGCTCCGTCCCGGACCTGCTCATCCGCCCCGAGCACCTCTTCGACAAAATCGGCGGCGTCTTCTCCGACAAGGACATCGACTTCGAGTCCGACGACTTCAGCCGCCGCTTCTTCGTCGCCTCTCCCGACCGCCGCTTCGCCTACGCCGTCTGCCACCCGCGCATGATGGAGTTCTTCCTGAGCACCTCCCCCCCGGCCGTCGACATCGAGCACGGACGCCTCTGCCTGGCCGAAGGCGCCCGGCGATGGTCGCCCGATCAGTTCCGCGAGCAGTTCGCCTGGCTGAACGCCTTCCTGACCCGCTGGCCCGACCACGTGGTCGCCGACCTGACCGCACCACACCGGGCCTAAGCCCGACGGAGGAACGCATGGGCGAAGCGATGATCGTGCTGATGATCCTGGGCGGCATCGCCCTGTTCATCCTGCTCTGGGGCATCCTCACCTACAACCGATTCGTCACGCTGCGCGCCCACATCAAGGACGCCTGGGCCGGCGTGTCGGTCGAACTCAAGCGCCGCTACGACCTGATCCCAAACCTCGTCGAGACCGTAAAGGGCTACGCCGCCCACGAACGCGAGACGCTCGAACGCGTGATCGCCGCCCGCACCCGGGCCATGGGCAACGAGGGCCCCGTCGACGCCCAGGCCCGCGACGAGAAGGAACTCGCCGGCGCCCTCCGCCACCTCGCCGCCGTCGCCGAGGCTTACCCCGACCTCAAGGCGGACCGCCACTTCCTGGAACTCCAGGACCAGCTCACCGAGACCGAGGACCGCATCGCCGCCGCCCGGCGCTTCTACAACGGCAACGTCCGCACCATGAACACCCTCACCCAGGTCATCCCGAGCAACATCGTCGCCCATCTCTTCGGCTTCTCCCCGCAGCCCTACTTCGAGCTCGAGGACCCCGCCGCACGCCAGGCCCCGCAGGTCCGGGTCTAGGCCGCTCAGCCAGCCACCAGCCGCGGCAGGCCCGCCGCGACCGTCGCGGCCAGGTTCCCCAACGCCCGATCGAAGTTCGCAAGAAACTGATGCTCCGGGGTGGGATGGTCAAAGAAATCGGTGATCGACCGCAGCGCGGCCACCGGCGTGCGGTGCTGTGCCGCCACCCACGCGATCGACGCCGTCTCCATGTCCTTCACCGTGATCCCGCGCTGATCAAAGAACCCCAGCTCGTGCGGCAGCGTGTCCAGCCCGTTGCCGGTCGAGATCGTCGCCGTCCGCACCCCGAACGCCCCCGCGAGCGCCGGCGAGTGGTCCAGCGCCTCCGGCCCGTGGGCGTACCCGGCGAACTCCGGCAGGGGAATGCGCCGGTCGTGATGGAACGCCCGATCGATCAGCAGCACCTCGCCGATGGCGGTTGAGCCCGACCGCCCGCCCGCGGCCCCCGCGACCAGCAGCAGCTCCGGACGCAACGAGCCGATCGCGATCGTCGCAGCCAGCGTCGCCGGCGTCGTCCCGATCAGGTCCGCCCCCGTACGCCCGTCCCGCCCGTTCGTGACCAGGTGCACAAGCGTCCCGCCCACCGGCCCCGCCCACAGCCGTGCCGGCAGGTGCTCCGCCCACGGCGCCCGCTCGGGCGCGAGCCCGAGCGCACCGATCACCGCGTCCGCCTCCGCCTGCATCGCGCACTGAATCGTGATCCGCATGGGCGATTGTTGGCCGGATCGGCTAGGCTGCCCCCGGCGCACGCTGTGTCGCCCGAACGGAGGCTCGGATGGAATCGATGCTCTGGGTGTTCGGCGGAACCGTCGCCGGCGTCGTCGGCGGGGCCCTGGTGCTCCACGCGATCGGCCGGATCGGCGGAACGATCGCGGCGGCCTGCTGCCGCGCCCCGGGTCTGGACGGGATCGTCACCTGGTTCACCGTCCTCCCCTGGCTGCTCGGAGCGATCTTTGCCGGGTGGTGGGGCGTCCTCGGCGGCGTCCTCGGCCAGGTCGTCGGTCTGACCGTCTGGGCATGGGCCCACGAGCTCAGCCGCCGCGGCACCCGCAAGGGCCCGCGCATCGTCAAGGTCCTCAACGCCCTGGTCGGCCGCCCGCGCAACCACGCGGCCCTCTGGGTCACCACGCTCGCGGTCCCGGTATTCTGGATGGTCCGCATCGCCGAACTCGTCGCCTACCCGCCGCTGATCTGGCTGGTGCGATTCCCCAGGTACAAACAGGGCGAGTGGATCAATGTCTCCCGCCAGAAGTTCGACGGCCTGGTCGGCCACGATCTGGTCTGGTGCCTCTATTGCGACTGGATGACCGGCGTCTGGTCCCTCGGCACCGAGATGCTCCGCAACGTCGAGTCATTCTGGTGCCCCATCCGGTTCTCCGACACCAACAAGTGCGAGAACTGCTCGATCGATTTCCCCGACGTCTTCGGCGGCTGGGTGGACGCCGACAAGTCCATGGGCGATGTCACCAAGGTGCTGGAAGAGAAGTACCAGGGCAAGCAACGCAACTCCTGGTTCGGGCACCGCGATCGCACCGTCGACGTCACCGTCGAGGGAACCAGCCGCAAGTAGCACGCCCTCCCGAGCCCGGGCGCCCGAGTTCGCCGCGTGTTTGTGTACCCAACGGCCCGAACGGGGGGGACCGCGCGCGACGATTCGCAAAAGAACACTCGCACGTCCGCTGATTCGCTGGCGAGTCGCCCGGTTCTGGCGCAGGTTTGCTACCACGCAACTCTGCACAGGGGAGAAACGATGCGCACAGGACAGGCAATCGTGGCGGCCGGGCTGGTCTTCGGGCTGGCGGGCGCCGCCGGGGCACAGAGCTTCGACTTCGGGCTCTACACCGGGCAATGGGACAATCTGACCTTCAGCAGCAGCGGACCGGTCACCATGCTGATCGAGGACCTCGGGGCCGGCATGGTGCAGATGACCATCGATGTCGACGGAAACGTCTTCGGCTTCGTCGACCCGCCGCCCGGCGTCGTCACCGGCACGGTCGTCGCCGACGTGTTCACGCTCGATCCGGTCATCGGGGATCCGACGTTCGGGGACATCTCCGGCTCCATCGACGCCGCCGGCGTCGCCAGTTTCGAGATGCTCAACGCCGCCGGGGGATCGTTCAGTTCGGTCACCATCTCGGGTACCGCGATCGGCGGGGTGTTCGATCTCGATTATCAGATCTTCACGCCCAACAACCCGACCGCCCCGTTCGCCATCGGCGAGATCAACATGACGCTGGTCCCCAGCCCGAGCTCCCTGGCGTTGATCGGGCTCGGCGGGCTGGTCATGCTCCGCCGGCGCTGACCGGCAGGCCACACGGTTCAACTCCTCGTTTTTGGAAAGGGACGCCCGCGCGTCCCTTTCCCGTTTTCCGATCGCCCGTGTCCGGATCACGGGCTCGGCGATGCGGCTTCCAGGGCCCACTCCAACGCGCGGCGCAGTTCGACGTCCTGGGGCATCCGGTGCGACATCGCCGGGACGATCCGCAGGCGGTGGGGGGTGCCGGCCGCTTCAAGGTCCTCCGCGGCCCGCGTGTAGGTGACCTTCCACGGATCGCGGGCGCCCGTGAGCAGGTAGGTCGGGCTCATGGCGTCGTCGTCGGGCGCGTTGTTGGGCTCGTAGTGGCCGCAGATGGGAACGATGGCGGCCAGGCGGTCGGCGTGCGTGCGGGCCATGACGAGCGCGATGTTGGCGCCCTGCGAGAACCCGACGAGGATCACCCGTTCCGGGTCGGCCCGGTGCTCGTCCACCGCGCGGTCGATCAGGTGGGTGACGAACCATTCCGCCTCGTCTCGGTAGGTCCAGGCAAACCCGGCGTCGGGCCCCCGCCCGGCCGGGCGCAGGGCGTCGGGCGCGACGCAGATTGCGCCGAGACGCTCGCACGTGCGTTTGAGGGCCTCGAGCATCTGGGCGCCGTGCCCGCCGGTGCCGTGCAGGGCGATGACCAGCGGCGGGCGTGCGCCATCCGGGAGGCCGGGCGGGACGAAAGTCGCGGGCCGGTGGGCCAGGGCCTCGGTCCGGAAGGCCTCGAACCGCTGGGCCGCGTTGGCGCGGACCCGCTCGAGGACGGGCCCGAAGCCGGGGTGATCCCGCACCACCGCCAGGTCGGCGTGCTGCTCGAGGGTGTTGATGCCGGTGTATCCCAGGTCGGCGGCCCGGGTGAGTTCGGCGAGGGCCGCGTCCGGGTCGCCGAGGCGGGCGTGCATCCGTGCGGCGTTGACGGCCCACACGGACGATTCCGGGTACCGGCTCGTGACGGCCCGGGCCGCCTCCAGCGCTCGGGCGTGGTCGGACGCGGCCTCGGCGCGGTCGAAGCGCTCGGCGAGCTGGGCGTCGGTCTGGGCGCCCGCCCGGGGGGTGAGCACGGCGGCGAGCATCAGGATCACGGTCAGGACGGTGCGTGGCATGGAGGCTCCCGGGTTGCAGGTGATACCGGCGTTGCCCGGCGGGATTGCAAAGATGAGGTCGGATTCACGCCGGGCTCATCGGCGGTGCACGCCGGGGATCATGATCGGGGGTGGAGGTCGCGGGCTGCCGCAACCCCGGACGCAACCCCCTGTGGAGGATCGATCATGCGCCTGCCGACCAGCGCCGAACGCGTGCGTTTGAGCACGTCTGAGGATGTCAACAACGACATTGTCCGTCAGACCCGGGAGCGGATCGCGTACTACGAGAGCCACCCGGAGCAGATCCCGGAGCGGCTGGACGAGCTGGACCGGGAGTGGGACACGGAGCGGATGCTCGAGGCCAACGCGGCCACGCTGGTCGTGATCGGGACGGTGCTGGGGGCGACGGTCAGCCGCAAGTGGCTTCTGCTCCCGGGCGTGGTCGGCGGGTTCCTGCTCCAGCACGGGGTGCAGGGGTGGTGCCCGCCGCTGCCGGTGCTGCGCCGGTTGGGCGTGCGGACACCTCAGGAGATCGAGGCGGAGCGGTACGCGCTCAAGTCGATCCGCGGCGACTTCCGGTCGGTGGAGGGCCCCGGCGGTCCGCGAGCCCAGGCCGCGGCGGAGGCCACCGGGCGGCTCTCCTTCCAGGACGATCCGTACGACGACTGATCCTCGGTGAGTACTGGTGCTGGGCTCGGGCGCGGGGGCCAACTGGTGGCAGTCGGCGAACGGGCGGGCGTCGGCGGTGTTCGATGAGATCAGCTTCCGCGTGACGCGGGTGCCGTCGCCGGGCGCGATGGCGCTGCTGGGGCTTGGAGGGCTGATCGCGGCGCACCGGCGGCGTTGATCGCGCTGATCAGGACTGGAGAGGGGCCGCTCCGGGATGCACGGGGCGGCCTTTTTGTGCGCGGGTTCGGGTCGTGGGGGTCGCCGGCGTGCGTTGAGGCGTCGGTTGGGTCGGCGTGCGATCCATCCCCTTCCTTCCCGTCGGGCAGAGCCTGAGGTTCGTTGGAGTCGGTAGTGGAGGGTTCGTGTTGTTGGGCGTCGAAGCCATCCCCTCCCTTCCGGTCGGGCGGAGTCTGGGGTTGGTTGGCGTGGGTTGTGGGGGGTTCGTGTTGTTGTGTGTCGAAGCCATCCCCTCCCTTCCGGTCGGGGCTAGTTGGGTTGGGGGTGGGGTGGGGTTGGGTGAGGATGGCGAGGAGTTGTTTGATGGAGAGGCGGATCTCCTTGGTGTGGGTGGCGCTGGTGGGGGATTGGTCGGCGAGGGTGCAGAGGCGGTCGAGGGCCAGTTCGCGGGCGCGGGCCTCGATGGCGGGTTGCCGGGCCTGCTGGATGGCGCGGATGCGGGCGAGCGCGTCGATGAAGCGGGGCGTGGCCGCGATGGCCTGGAGCTGGTCGAGGCTGATGCGGTGCGCCCGGCAGAGGCCCAGGGGGGTGAAGACGGGGTTGTCCCAGTCCTCGAGCAGGTTCTGGGTGAGTTCGTCGAGGTCGGGGGCGTCGAGGTGGGCGATGGGGTCGGACGGGTCGCGGGGGGCCTCGGTCGGCGCGGACGGCGCGTGGTTGGGGCGGTGCCCGGGCTGGAGCTGGCGGAGGTCGTAGCGGGCGCGGTCGATGCGTTCGGCTTGGGTGGTGGTCATGGGGGCGAAGGTATCGCGCGGGCCCGGTTGTTCAAGGGGCTGGCGGGGGAGTTCCACGAAACAGCGCACGGGGGCGTACATCGGGGGCGAATTGTGGGTGGGGGTGGCGGGGGGTGAACCTTGACGCGGGGGGCGCAGGGGTTCGCGGAGGGGGGAGGGGGCTGTGTTGGTTGGGGGGCGGGGAGACCGGCCGCTTACGCGGCTCGGCTGGGATTAGGAAGAGGTAGATTTGGGAGGGCGGCCTAGAGGGGCGGGAGCCCTCACCCCGGCCCTCTCCCGCCGGGGGCGGGAGAGGGGGCAGGAGGGGGTCAGTCGGGCTCGTAGGGGCCGATGGGGGACTGTTTCCAGTATTCGAGTTCGATGGTGGGGTTCGCGCCGGCGATGATCTGGGCGGGGTGGTCGTTGGACAGGTGGAAGATGTAGTCTTTGCCGTCGGGCGCGTAGTAGCTGAAGTAGAAGCCGGGGCCCTTGTGGCCGTCGGGGGACCAGCCGCCGCAGAAGTGGGGGTGCTGGTATTCGTCGTCGGAGTACACGAGGTCGTTGGCGGCGACATCGGCGGCGAGGGTGCGGCAGAGGGTGAGGAGTTCGGGGGTGATGGGGAGGGTGGGCATCGTGGATGGACGCGAAGTGGGCCGGGGAGGTCGCGAGTAATAGATGGGGTGCGGGTGAGGAGAGGCCTGCTTAAGCTGCGTAAACAGGGCACCCGGCAGTCGCAGGTTGTTCTCGGAATCTTCAGGCCGTTTCAACAACTAGGGCCGGACAATGCCTCAGCGCGAGGCGAAACGTCGGCGAGTTTTTCAGAGAAGCATCGACAGCATTCTCGCTGAACCCCAGATGACGAAGCATCGCCGCTCGTAGAATGCCTCTAACAACTTCTGTCAAACCGTGAAGGTTTAGATTAAGCGTTGCCGTTCTACTAGGCAGAGCTGTCCGGTGAGCATAAAAGTTGCGATAGTCCACTATAGTCCGCAACAAAATTGTCTCATCAATACCAATCCAAGATCTGGAAATGTCAGGAAGCTGGAGTATCAAACTGCGAAATCTATTCTTAAAGCTAGGTTCAGCAAGATGAGATGCAAGACCAAGCATGACATCGCGAGCTTCATTATCAAGATCTTCTAGATCTAGGAAATTCCGAAGTCTCTGGCGGAGATCATTTGCTTTCTGTCGATCCATTCTGACTTCTTCTGGAAACGCTCCACGGTGAAAGCCCTCTAGGGCCAAAATTACCGATAAAAACCTGAACTCACTGTCCATGATTCCGAGCTTCTCTTTCGCTAGCAGCATTTCGCTCGATGGAATGTATACATCAGAACTCAAAGTCCACTTTATCCAAGCATCTGGAATCGCGTTTTTCACCGCAGAGAAGACAAGGCATCGATTTCGTGCGTAGTCAGAGGATCGATGAAGATTATTGGCAAGCAACATATGCAATCCATTTCCATCATCAGGATTCCCAGTTGCGATAGATTTTATGGGAAACACGCATCCAGAAACCGTCGCGAGAAAAAGCTGGACAGAGTGAATCTCGCGAACAAGATCTTCGGCAGTTAGCAAATCTTGCAACGTGATGGTGACCAATTGGTGACTGGTCCGAGTAAGTTGTCGTCTCGTAGTACTTCCGCTTACTACTGTACGTGTGCAAAAAGAGCGGCGGCTTCTTGTGCACGAAAATCCAAACTGATAATTGTCGTGCACAATCTCGTCGACTTCTAGTCGCCCACCGAGCTCAGTATCGGACTTGTAGGGGTAAAGAGTAAATGCGTTGGTGCCAATCCATTCTTCCAAGCCGTCGAACTCCAGCGAAGAATGACTCGCAAATCGACCTGCCGCGGGATGAGATAGATTTCCAATAATGGCGAATGATGCCGAGATTGTGAACTGAGAGCTTGAGCTTCCCCATGTCAATTGACTGGCTGAAGCATGAGCCATGACAAAAGTAGTTCCGTCTTCGAACTGGCAATGTAGTTCATCGCACTCCCATGTCATACCAATCGACGTTCGTTCTCTAGAGGAAAAGCAAAATTTTACGCCTTTATCTGGAGTAAATGAAAACTCGCCAGGCACAAGTTCCCCATTTATGCTCGCTACCGCTGGAAAGGTATAATTTTCATCTAGTCGCCAAGTGTCCGGGGTTTTGCTCATTGGAACTAGCTCGCATGCGTCAGCAGATTTGACAGTACGACATAATTCGCTGAATATTCAGGACCAGCATTGCCAGCTGAATTTTAATTGTTTAGTGCTTTGTATAATTCTTAGTAGTGCTAACGACTGCTACCACTCCGGCCCGCCGGTATACCGCCCGTAGACATCGGCCATGGCCTGGACCATCTCGCCCAGCGTGCAGTTGGCCAGGGCGCCGTCGACCAAGACGGGCATGACGTTGGCGTTGTCGCGGGCGGATTCGCGGATGGCATCGAGGGCGCGGTTCACGCCGTCGGTGTCGCGGCGCTTCTTGAAGTCGGTGAGCTGGGCGATCTGGTCGGATTCGACCTCGTGGCCGATCTGGAGGATGTCGATGGGGCGGCCCTCGTCCTTGTCGGTGTATTCGTTGACGCCGACGATGATGCGGTCGTGGTTCTCGCACTCCTCGCTGAAGCGGTAGGAGGCCTCGGCGATCTGGCGGCGGAAGTAGCCCTTGTGGATGCCGCGGACGACGCCGCCGTCGTCGATGGCGGAGGTGGTGGCGTGCTCGGGCTTCCAGGGGCCGCGGCCCATGGCGTCGATCTCGGCGATGTAGTCGAGGGCTTCGGATTCGACGGTGTCGGTGAGGGACTCCATGAACCAGGAGCCGCCGAGGGGATCGGCGGTGCGGGTGACGCCGGTCTCGTGGGCGAGGATCTGCTGGGTGCGGAGGGCGACGGTGACGGCCTGTTCGGTGGGCAGGCCGAGGGTTTCGTCCATGGAGTCGGTGTGGAGGGACTGGCAGCCGCCGAGGACGGCGGCCATGGCCTGGTAGGCGACGCGGACGATGTTGTTGAGGGGCTGCTGCTCGGTGAGGGAGCAGCCGGCGGTCTGGACGTGGGTCTTCATGAACCAGGAGCGTTCGTTCTTGGCGCCGTAGCGGTCCTTCATCATGCGGGCCCAGATGCGGCGGGCGGCGCGGAGTTTGGCGATCTCCTCGAAGAACTCGTTGTGGGCGTTGAAGAAGAAGGAGAGGCGGGGGGCGAACTGCTCGATGTCGAGGCCGCGGATGAGGCAGGCTTCGACGTATTCCATGCCGTCGCGGAGGGTGAAGGCGAGTTCCTGGGTGGCGGAGGAGCCTGCTTCGCGGATGTGGTAGCCGGAGATGGAGACGGAGTTCCACTTGGGCAGGTGCTGTGACTGGAACTCGATGGTGTCGACGACGAGCTTGGTGGAGGCTTCGGGGGGGTAGATGAACTCGTTCTGGGAGTGGAACTCTTTGAGGATGTCGTTCTGGAGGGTGCCGCCGAGGGTGTTCCAGGCGATGCCGCGTTGTTTGGCCATGGCGAGGTACATGGCCCAGATGACGGCAGCGGGGCCGTTGATGGTCTGGGAGACGGTGACCTGGTCGATGGGGATGTCGGCGTAGAGGCGGTGCATGTCCTCGATGGTGTCGATGGCGACGCCGCAGCGTCCGACCTCGCCGAGGGAGAGGGTGTCGTCGGAGTCGCGGCCCATGAGGGTGGGCAGGTCGAAGGCGGTGGAGAGGCCGGTGTTGGCCTTGGTTTTGGTGGTGCGGCCGGCGTTGAGGATGTACTTGAAGCGTTTGTTGGTGTCGTCGGCGGAGCCGAAGCCGGCGAACTGGCGCATGGTCCAGAGGCGGGTGCGGTAGCCTTCGGGGAACAGGCCGCGGGTGTAGGGGAAGGCGCCGGGGGCGGGGATGTCGCGTGGCTGGTTCTGGAGGGACTCGGGGGGTGCTTCGGGGGTGTAGGTGGGGTCCAGGACGATGCCGGAGATGGTGACGGCGTGGGGGTCGACGTTGTTGGGGTTGGTGGTGGGCAGTTTGGCTTTGTTGTCGGCGGTGGTCATGGCTTGGTCCTCCCTCGCTGAGTCGGGCCGCCCGGGCCGAGATGGGGACCGGGCGGGGAACGGATGGTGTGGCAGTAGTTTAGGGGTTCGGCGGGGCCGGGGGGAGGGATTTCGGGCGGGTTGGGCCGGACCGGTTGGGGCTGGGTCCGGCTGGATCAGGGGGCGGGCTCGACGCCGCGGAGGGTGGAGCCGGTTTCGGTGTCGGGTGCCGGTTGGCCGGAGACGGGGATGGCGGAGAAGGAGCCGTCGGATTCGAGGATGACGGCCAGGAGGTCGGCGCGGTCGGCGATGCCTCGGTCGCGGGCGGCGGCGAGGACTTCCTCTTCCGTCACACGGGCGCGGCGCATGGCGTCGTGGAGGAACTGGCCGCGGTGGAGGACGAGGCGGGGCGAAGCGGTGATGGCGCGGCGGGCCCAGGGCCAGCGGACGCTGGTCCAGGTGACGGCGAACTGCAGGCCGATGAGCACGACGAAGCCGAGCACGCCCTCGGCCAGGGCGATCTGCTTGTTGAGCAGGACGGACGAGAGCGTCGAGCCGAGGGCGATGGTGACGATGAAGTCGAAGGCGTTCATCTTCGAGAGCGTGCGGCTGCCGGTGATGCGCAGGAGCAGCACGATGGCGGCGTAGGCGAGCACGCCGACGACCAGGACGCGGAGCAGGGGCTCGTGGCCGTGGTAGAAGGGGTTGTCGGGGGTGATCTGGGCGAGGGTGAAGTGATGCGAGGGGGCGTTCATGGGATCTCCTCCGATGCATCGTTGGGCGCGGGCGGGGGGAGCGGGGCGTCCGCATCGGGAGGGATATCGAGGTGATCGCGGAGCCGGGCGGCGAGGATTTCCATGGCCGCCCGATCCTCGGGGGTGAGGCGCGCGAGGTGGTTCGCGACGAACCGGAGTTGATCGAGGTCGTGCTCGGTCAGGTCGGAGAAGCCCGCGCGGCGCTCGAACTCGGGGGGGTATGCGCGGTTGATCGCGTCGAGGGCGTCCGCCCAGGAGCTGGAGAACGGCATGAAGCGCCGCATCAGCTGGCGATCGATTTTGTCGGCGTACGCCGCGGCTACCCATTCAGCGGTGGGCTGGGTGTCGATGACTTCGCGAACGGCGTCGAGGTCGGGGGTCTCCTCGCGGTATCCGAGGCGCGGGGGGAGTTCCCAGCGGCGGGGGTAGAAGGATTCGGGGTGTTTGGAGAGTTCGGCGAGGGCGGCGGGGGTGTCGCCGGACGCGAAGAGTTGGTCAACTCGGTGGCGCCGGGCCTGTTCGGGCTGGGCGATGATGAGGGGGGCGATCCAGATCAGCACGGATGCGGCGAGGAGTGGATTCCAGTCGCGGGCCGGGATGGGCGCGGCGTCGAAGCGGGGCGGTGCGGGGGTGAGCGAGGACACGGCCGCGATCGCCCCGAGGATCCACACCGGTGCGGAGAGGACCGTGAGGAACTGCATGAGGAAGGCGGTGCTCGCGAGAAGCGCGTCCCGCTCGGTGTGCTGCATGCCGCCCATGAAGTCCATGACCGGGACGGGAATGAACGCGAAGACCGCGAAGGCGACGGCGTCGGAGAAGAGCATCACGATGAAGAACATCGGGATGGTGCGGGATCCGGTGAGCACGGCGGCGACTTTGGTGATCAGCAGAACGCGCCATGCGGCCACGAGGGCGAGGGTCCAGAGGTTGGCCATGACCGCATCGCCCGGGGAAAGGAATCGCTCGTAGGGGATGGCGTAGAGCCATGCGAGCGGGGCGGTCATCCAGAAGCAGGTCATGAACCGGCGGTAGGACTCGGCGAGTCCGGGTCCGTCGGTGGCGCCGCGCCGGAAGGTCGCGAGCCGGACCAGAAGGAAGAGGACCGTGCCGGTGACGGCCGAGGCGCCGAGCGGCCTGAGGGCGTGCCAGGGCTCGGCGAGGAGGTACTCCCCGTCGTACTCGCGGGCGATGCCGGCGGTGAGAACGAAGACGAACGACGCGACGGTCGCCGAGCGGGAGACCGCGATGCGCTCGATGGCGTCGCGGCGGCCGATGAGGAAGCTGGCGAGGGTGCGTGCGGGGCTCGCGTTTGTCATGCTGCGGAGGATACGGGAAAGTTCCGCAACGGTTCCCGCGGGGCGTGCGGATGGCTCAGCGGTTCGAACCGGCGTAGAGCTCGAAGGTGAGCAGGCGGCACTCGATGGGGCCGTTCATGAAGGGGCGTTTGCGGGCGGGTTTGAGGCCGATGCACTTGGCGAGCTGGGGGCTGCCGGTGAAGACGTGGCCGGTCCAGCCGGGGCAGGACTGCTTGAAGAAGTCGCCGATGGCGGCGTAGGTGGCTTCGAGTTCGGTTGCGTCGCCCATGCGCTCGCCGTACTCGGGGTTGAGGATGATGTGGCCGGGGGCGCGGGGGATGGGGGTCTGGCGGAAGTCGCACTCGATGAACTTGATGAGGTGCTCCACGCCGGCGGCCTGGGCGTTCTTGCGGGCGGCGTGGAGGGCGAGGGGGTCGTGGTCGGTGGCGATGATGGGGTGGGCCGGAAGACCCCTCGCGCTGGCCCTGTCCCCGCCTTGCGGGGCGAGGGAGGCGGGGACGGCGCCTTCGGACTTCACGCGGGCGCGGGTGGATTGCCAGAGGTCGTTGATGTCCCAGTTGGTCTTGGTGATGGCGTAGTCGGGGCGGAGCAGGCCGGGGGCGCGGTTGGTGGCGATGAGGGCGGCCTCGATGGCGATGGTGCCCGAGCCGCACATGGGGTTCACCAGCGGCGTGGAGCCGTCGTAACCGGCGGCGAGGAGCGTGGCGGCGGCGAGGGTCTCGCGCATGGGGGCGGCGCCCGGGAGGTGGCGGTAGCCGCGGTTGGACAGGGACTGGGCGTTGATGTTCAGGAACAGGGCGGCGCGGTCGTCTTTCCAGTAGAGGCTCAGGACGATGCCGCGGCGTTCGGGGCCGGCGTCGGGGCGGGCGCCGGTCTTCTTGACCATGCGGTCGCAGATGGCGTCCTTGACGACGAGGGCGGGGTACATCTGGTTGTCGATGGTGGGGGTGTCGGTGGCGGCGCGGATGGTCAGGTAGGCGTCGGGGTGGGGCGGGGGGTGGAAGAGGTCTTCCCAGGGGTAGGCCGCGACTTCCTTGTAGAGGGCCTTGGGGGAGGGGCAGCGGAAGCGGGCGAGCTGCCACATGACCTGGGTGGCGGTGCGGAGGCGCAGGGCGAGTTCCATGGCCTGCTCGAGGGTGGCGCCGACCTGGAGGTAGGTGGCGTGCTCTTCCTGGAACTCCTGGCCTTCGCCGCCCCAGCCGAGGGATTCGAGCTCGGCCCGGAGGACCGGGGCGGAGTGGGTGGCGCAGGCGATGCGGGTGGATGAGCGTTTGGTGGGGGGAGGGGTGGGCACGGGGGAGGGTAGGAAGAGAGACGGAGAGACTCAGAGACGAAGAGACGGAGTGGGGAAGGGGGAGAGGCGGATGAAGGCGAAATCACTCGGGGGATGGGCGGGGTGGGTGTAGTGTGGGGGTTGTGGGCGGCCGGGATGGTCCGGTCGGCGGGGGCGGGGTGAGGAGGTTGGGGTGCAGCAGAAGAAGATGATCGTGGTGTGGGGGCTGGTGCTGCTGGGGGTGGCGATGATCGTCATCGGGGCGATGGGGCCGATGGTGCCGCCGGTGCTGACGGGGGTGGGGTTCTTGTTGCTGGCGTGGTGGGTTTGGGGGGAGCGGGGGCGGTGAGGGGGGCGAGCCTGCTTCAGCTTCGCGGAGGCTGAGTTGATTTGCTGACAATCTCGCGATTGCGGTATGCTGCGCGGATGGCACGAACGCAAGAAGACGAACCGAATCCGTTGACCATGCCGCTGGATGAACCCGCTGAACGGGCGGCGCGGGAGTTTGGGGTGGGGGTGGCCGGGGTGGCGGCCCGGCAGGTCGGGATGTTGGCGGGGGAGATCACGAAGGGCGAGCCGCGGCTGATCCGGAACCCGTTCACGCGGGAGGACGTGCCGCAGTTCACGCCGGCGGGCGAGCGTCTGCGCGGCCTCATCGAACAGCGGGGGCTGGCGAACGATGTGGAGTTGCTCGACGCGGTGGCGGGGGTGATCCACAACGCGTATCAGTGCGGGTCGCTGCCGTTTCTGGATGCGTGCAAGCCGGGGATGCCGGTGCGGTTGCAGAGCGGTGCGGGGGAGCTGCATCCGGATCATGTTTTGAGTTTCTACACGCTGGCGTTGCTCGACCGGGGCGGATGAGGGTCGGCGAAATGGGCCTGGAGGGAGCACGGTACTTCCCCCGGAACAAACGGACCCGGGCGTATCGGCGAGCCGGCTTAAGCTTTGCTTGAGCAGGGCACCCGGCAAGCCTGCTTAGGCTTCGCGTAAGCGGAGCCGCCGGCGGGACCATTCAACCATGGGCAAACGGATCTGGCCGGTAGAAATCGCCTGGAGACGGCTTGCCTTCGTAAATGTTTCTGCGACCCGCCCACCAGAGCAGTTCATCTTTGGCACGGGCAGCACGTCCGTTCTTCAAGTCCCCCTGCATGACGCCCATCGCCAAAAACACCTCGGCCCTAATTATTGATTGCAGATCGGAACGATCAATGAACAGTGTTTTGACAGAGTTTCCGCTGAGAACCCCTCGGAGAGACACCATTTCGACGATCGCGACGTCAGATTTGTTGGTCGCATAAAGATACTTACATCCCGGCATGATTCTGCGGCGAGTGACTTTTGTATCAGTCCCCAATTGCTGATCAGCGTGCGATTGCCCCCCGATGGGCGTAGGCCGACCAATGGCAGCAGGATCATTGTTGACTACTATTTTGTTCTCGCTGCGACCCTCTGCTTTACTCTCAAGACACTCAAATTGGTCCGAAAACCATGTCGACTTGTGTTTTATTTCAAACTCATAGCCTTCACCGCAAATTGCTATACTGCGAACAGTCCGGGGAGAAAACGAAAATATAGTTCTTGCAATCACTTTCAGTAACTGCCAGACAGTCATTCCGGCAAATAGATTGTCACCAAGAAACGAAAAGCTTTCAACGATCTCTTCGTTGACAAACAACGCTACATCGAGGTCTAAACTTTCGTTGCAATATATAACTTCCACAAATGCATGCCTATCATGACTTTCGAACTTGTAATATTTTACAGGCGAACAGTTCTTTTTCATGTCATTTGCTGCGTTGCATTCACAAGTTCCGCACTACATTGCCAATGTCTGTAGCGAATCCAGCTGGAAGGAGGGTAGTGCCATTGCTAATCAAACTATTCTACGACAGCGATCGTTTATGCGCGATTGGTACTCTGTCGTTTGAGGAAAAGCCTTTCACAGATGAGGTACTTTACCTCAGATCCTGTGTCACGGCCAGCGTCGATTCGCCTGTTTACTCCCTGTGGTCCGAATCCGCAGTGTCGCATCGCGTAAGGTGAAGTTGTCGCCTAGGCCGAATGCAGCCCTCAAACAGTCGACATGCTTTTCCGTCGATTGACGCAGTGCGCTGGCACAACAGGAATCCACTTGACGAAGTGGCTGCCGTTGTCGACCGCCGTGTGTAGCCCCCC
>CAXBHL010000006.1:0-186475 GCA_963975575.1 uncultured Phycisphaerales bacterium
CTCCCCCTCCCCCTCCGCGTCCTCTGCGTGATCTCTGCACCTCTGCGTACCTCTTCGCTCGCTACTCCCCCGCCCCCATCACATACCGCGCATACACCGCCTCCAACGCCGCCGGGATCACCCGCACCCCGCCCACCACCGTCATGAAGTTCGTGTCCCCGCCCCACCGCGGCACCAGGTGCGCGTGCAGGTGACCCGGCACCCCCGCGCCGCCCGCGATGCCCTCGTTGATCCCGATGTTCATCCCCTGCGGCTCAAGCACCCGGCGCATCAGCCCCGCCGCCCGGTCCACCAGCGCCCACAACGCCGCACGCTGCCCCGCGTCGTAGTCCAGCAGCGACGGCCGCGCCTCGCCCAACGCCACCAGCAGATGCCCGTTCGCGTACGGATACTTGTTCAGCAGGATCATGCCCGCCCCCGTCCGCACGATCACGTGATTCACCGCGTCGCGCTCCGGCGTCGCCCAGTAGTCGGCCAGGAAACTCCCGCTCGACCCGGCCGAGCCGCCCCGACCACCCGCGCCCGGCGCCGACTTCTCGGACGTATCCAGCGTTTCCAGGTACGGCAGCCGCCACGGCGCCCACACCGCGTCCGGCCCGAACGGCACCCCGCCCCCGTCCACGCCCCCGCCCGCACCACCGGTTCCGGCGGGTCCCGACTCGTTTGGCTGCTTGCTCACAGCGCGAGTGTAGCGAGCGTCCGATCACGCCGATCTTCACGCGGGAACAACCCCACGGAGCCCGCCATGCCCCAGGTCGTCCAGGACATCATGAGCTCGCCCCCCGTGACCATCACCATGGACACCACCATGGAGCAGGTCCGTGCCGTCTTCGAAACCCGGGGCTTCCACCACCTCATCGTCGTCGAGGAAGACCACCGCTGCGTCGGCGTCCTCTCCGACCGAGACCTGCTCCACGCCGTCTCCCCCTTCGTCGGCAAAATGGCCGAGCGCCCCGCCGACGTCAACTCCCTCAAGCGCAAGGCCCACCAGGTCATGTCCCGCAAGCTCATCTCGGTTCGCCCCAACACCCAGCTCCGCGCCGCCGCCCGCATCATGCTCGACTACAACATCTCCTGCCTGCCCGTGGTCAACCCCGACCGCCGCTGCGTGGGCATCGTCACCATCCGCGACATCGTCCGCTGGGCCGTCAACCGCATGGACGCCGACTACGAAACCCCCGGCGACGCAGGCTTCCACCGCTTCGCCGCCTGACGCCCCACCCCCCGACGAGTCCCCGCTCAAGCCCCGACGAGCCCCCTCCGAACCCGCGCCGCCGCAACCCCGACGCCCCCCTCCCCTACAGTTTCTTTCCAGAATCTTCAACCGGGCCCGCACGGGCCATTCAGGGGAGCAGTCCATGTTCGATGCCGTCCAGCTGGCCACCCGCGGCTCCGCCCGCGTCCTCGTCCTCGCCCACTTCAAAGGCGAGAAACTCGACCCCGATTCCCGCAAGCTCGACCCCACCGGCCACGCCGCCTGCGCCGCCGAACGCCCCGAGGCCACCGGCGAGACCGGCACCGTCGTCGACGCCTTCCCCGAGAAGGGCCACGACCGCGTCTTGGTCGTCGGCCTGGGCGAGAAGGACGACTTCTCGCCCGCCGCCGTCCGCAGCGCCGCCGCCGCCGTCGGCCGCGCGCTGGCCAAGGCCAAGGCCGACTCGGCCGAGATCGCCATCCACCACGCCATCGCCCGCCTGCCCAAGTCCGCCAAGGTCGACATGCACGCCTGCGCCTCGGCCGCCGGCGAGGGACTGGGCATGATCGCCTGGACCTACGACACCCTCCGCGGCTCGGCGACCACCAAGAAGGACCGCACCAAACTCAGCGTCCACTGCGACGACGCCAAGTTCCGCGCCGGCCTGACCCGCGGCCTGGGACTGGCCGAGGGCACCAACATCGCCCGCACCCTCTCCCAAACCCCGCCCAACATCGCCACCCCGGCCTATCTGGCCTCCGAGGCCAAGAAGATGGCCCGCAAGACCGGCCTCAAGTGCACCGTCTACCAGGGCAAGCAGCTCGAGGACCACAAGTTCACCGGCCTGATCAACGTCGGCAAGGCCTCCGAGAACAAGCCCTGCATGATCCGCCTCGAGTACACCCCCGCCCGCGGCAAGTCCAAGGACCCCCTCGTCCTCGTCGGCAAGACCATGACCTACGACTCCGGCGGCCTGTCCATCAAGGTCGGCGGCGGCATGAAGGGCATGAAGCGCGACAAGGACGGCGGCTGCGCCGTCTTCGGCGCCATGCACGCCATCGCCACCACCATCAAGCCCAACCGACCGGTCGTCGCACTGCTCATGTGCGCCGAGAACTCGATCTCCGACGAGGCCTACCGCCCCGACGACGTCATCGAGTTCCGCAACGGCGTCACCGTCGAGGTCACCAACACCGACGCCGAGGGCCGCCTCGTCCTCGCCGACGGCCTGACCTGGGCCTGCGCCAAGGAGAGCCCGGCCGCCATCATCGACATGGCCACCCTGACCGGCGGCGTGGTCGTCGCCCTCGGCTCGGTCTACGCCGGCATGTGGTGCGACGACGACGACCTGCGGGCCAAGCTCGACCAGGCCGCCGACGCCTCCGACGAGCGTGTCTGGCGGCTGCCGCACCACGCCGAGTACCGCAGCATGATGAAGTCGCCCATCGCCGACATCGTCAACAGCGCGCCCGTCCGCGAGGCCCACCCCATCCAGGGCGCGGCCTTCCTGTCCTACTTCGTCGAGAAGAACATCCCCTGGGCCCACATCGACATCGCCGGCACCCACGCCACCGACAAGGACAAGGGCTGCTTCATCCCCGGCCCCACCGGCTTCGGCGCCCGCCTGCTGGCCGAGGCCGTCGAACGGTTCTGAGTCGTACGCTGTCATAGATACCGGTCACCGATCTCATCGACCGGCCGGGCGCGGACCGCGTGAACGCGCCAATCGACCCCGCGGGCGGTGTGCTCCACGGCTTGGAGCACCCCGCCCGCGTCGTGTTCGGCGTGGGGTTCGAGCACGACAAACACGTCCCCGCTGAGCGCCACGCCCTCGGAGCACAACCGGACTTCGACCTCGCGCACCGCGTCCATCCGGCCCACGGCGGCGCGGATGCGGTCCGCCACCGGGTCGGGCTCGTCCGAGCCGACGCGGGTGGCCCGCTGGTCGCACGCGTCGGCGAGGCTGCGTCGCAGGTGGTTCCAGCCGTCACGCAGGATCTCGAACGAGATGAACCCGGCCGCCGCGGCGTCCGCCCACCACCAGCCCATGCCGATCCCGAAGACGCCGACCATGCCGGCCAGGGCGGTGGTCCAGTCCGCCTTGTTCATGGCCGCGTCGGCGTGCAGCGTTTTCTCGTGCAGTTCTTCGGCCGCCTTGAGCTTGAGCCGTCCGAGGACGACGGGCGGAACCGTGCTGATCGCCAACGTTCCCATCATCAGCCATCCGAGCCACACCGTCCGCCCGAACACCTCGACGCCGCCGATCGTGGGGTGCTCTCGAAGCGCGAGGGCGTGCGCCGCCTCAAAGAGCATGAACCCGCCCAACGCGACCAGCGACGCCGACGCCACGACGAACGCCACGTTCATCACGCGCAGCATGCCGAAGGGGAATCGCCGCGTGGGTCGACGCTGCTGCACCCTGGAACACACGAGGAACACGATCGGCGGCACGAGGCTGATCAGGTCCTCGAGCCAGGCGGTCTTCATCGCCTGCGAGTTGCCCAGCACGAAGTACATCAGCACCGCGACGCCGCCCAGGCTGATCAGCGTGGCCCATTCGAGCGTGCGGGCACGCGACAGGGCACGCTGCTGCGCGGGGGCAAAGTTGAAGGGCTCGCGGATCATCCCGGGCCCCCGGCCCGCGAGCGCCCGATGAACCGATCGATGCGGAGCAGGAACGCGTTCTCTCCGTGACGCACGCCGAGCACCATGCGCAGCGCACGGCCGCGGGCGTCCGTCTTCTGTTCATACGGCCGGCTGAACGCGACACGCGACGACCACGGGTCCGACTCCGCGATGCCGCCGATCACCACATCGACCCGGCCGTCCTCGACCGCCCGCATCAGATCGCCCGCGGGCGCTTCGATCCACCGCAGTCGCGTTGAGAGGTCTTCTCCCAACGCCTCCACGAGCCCGATCTCGACCGGATCCAACGACGCCCGCGATGTCGTGCCCACGACCAGCGTGCCGCCCTCGACCCGGCGGAGGGTGCCGTTCGGGTCGCGCGGCAGCCGATCGCAGCCCGCCAGCAAGACGGTGCCCATCAACGCCGCGATCGCTCCGGGTTGGTCCGGCTTCACCGCTCCCTCCCTTCCTGGCTGGATTCAACACGGAAAGCGGGCGGAACGCCACTGAATTGTCCCTCATGCAGGATTCACCGTCCGCACGGGCAGGTGCGGGCTGGCCGTGACCGCGGCTTGGGGGCTGTTGCCGGAAACAACCGGGTCACAGCGGCGGATTCGGGCTTGTTTGGAGGCCGGCGCGCGTCCATCATGCACGCATGTCGATCAGCCTGTTCGCCGCCTGCGTCGTCTTGACCCAGCCCGCCGCCGAGGTCGTTGGCCATCCCTGGTGGCACGACGCCGTGTTCTACGAGGTCTTCGTGCGTTCCTTTGCCGACTCGGCCGAGGGCCCGCTCGCCAACGACGGCGTGGGCGACTTCCCGGGCCTCACGGCCCGGCTGGACTACCTCAACGACGGCGATCCGGCCACCTCCACCGACCTGGGCGTCAACGCCCTGTGGCTGATGCCCATCGCCGAGTCGCCTTCGTACCACGGCTACGACGTGGTCGATTACAAGGCGGTGGACAGCGAGTACGGCACGGCCGCGGACTTTCGGGCCTTCACCGACGCCTGCCACGAACGCGGCGTCCGCGTCATCGTGGACCTGGTGCTCAACCACTCGTCCAGCCAGCACCCGTGGTTCCGCGAGGCCATCGCCGACCCGAACTCCCCAAAGCGGGACTGGTACATCTGGTCCGACACCGACCCGGGCTACCGCGGCCCGTGGAACCAGCAGGTCTGGCATCCGACCACCCGCGACGGCTCCGGCCCGTTCTACTACGGCTGCTTCTACCGCGGCATGCCCGATCTAAACGTGTCCAACGCCGACCTGACCCGGGAACTCAAGGAGATCGCCCGCTTCTGGATCGAGGACATGGGCGTTGATGGCTTCCGCCTCGACGCCATCAAGCACCTGATCGAGGACGGCCCCGTCCAGGAGAACACGCAGGCCACCATCGACTGGCTTGAGGATTTCAACGCTTACTGCAAGTCGCTCAAGCCCGACTTCTTCACCGTGGGTGAAGTCTGGTCTGCGACCGACCAGGTTGCACGCTACATACCCGGCGCGGTCGACACCGCGTTCGAGTTTGATCTGGCACAGCACATCGTCGACGCGGTCAACACGGGCGATGCGGCCCCCCTCGCCGACGGGATCCGGGCGGTCGCGGAAGCCTACGAGGCCCCGGTCGCGACGTTCCTGACCAACCACGACCAGGCGCGTGTGATGTCCCAGCTCAAGGGCGCCCCCGACGAGCGGCTCGGCAAGGCCAAGGCCGCCGCGACGCTTCTCCTGACGCTGCCCGGCGTCCCCTTCATCTACTTTGGTGAGGAGATCGGCCAAACGGGCGCCAAGCCGGACCCCAACATCCGTACGCCCCTGCAGTGGGACGCGACGGGCGACGGGTTCTCTTCCGCCGAGCCGTGGCGGGCCACCCAGCCCGACGCCGCAAAAGTGAACGTCCGCGCCCAGTTGGGCGATCCGTCCTCGCTGCTCTCCCACTACCAACGCCTGATCAGGGTGCGCCAAAGGCACCCGGCCCTGCGCCACGGCGGCGTCACGACGCTGCGGACCAGCGACCCGCGCGTGCTGGCGTTCACCCGGCGGACCGAGGGCGAGCACCTGCTGGTCGTTGTGAACACGTCCCCGGAGCCGATCGAGAAACTGTCCGTCGCCTTCGACCGGTTGCCCGACCGCTCGGTGCCGGGGCTGCGCGACGTCTTCGACCGCTCCGCGCCCCCCACGATGTTCTGGACGATCTCGCCCGATCACACGCACCTGTTCGTGCAGCACCTGTCGCCGCACCAGAGCGAGATCGTGATCCTCCCGGAGACGGGCTCGCCCAACGACGCGTTCAAGGACTGGCCGCGGCCGTGACGCGGCGTCAGTAGCTCGAGTGGTCCAGGCGCACCTTGCCCCGGAAGACCCAGTAGATGACCGTGGTGTACGCGATGACGCAGGGCATGCCGATCACGGCGATCAGCAGCATGACCCTGAGCGTCTTCTCGCTCGAGCGGGCGTTGTAGAGGGTCAGGTTCCAGGCGTCGTCGATCGTGGACGGGACGAGGTTGGGGAAGATGGCCACCGCGAAGAGGAACGCCAGGGCCGCGATGGTCGCGCACGAGCTGAAGAAGGCGTAGACGGGCATCTTCTTGTGCATGGCGCGGGGGATGTTGGCCACGGCCAGGACGTTCAGGGCCGGCACGATCCACAGCCACGGGTGGTCGCGGAAGGTCTCGGTGGCGCGGGGCACCTGGAAGATCGTGAAGACCGACACGCCGATGTAGGCGACCACGAACAGCGCGAAGGCCCGCCAGATCCAGCGGGAGACCCGCTGCTGCAGCTCGCCCTCGGTCTTGAGGTACAGGAAGATCGCCCCGTGCATGGCGAAGAGCAGGACGGTCAGGAGTCCGACGCTCAAGGGGTAGAGCGAGAGCTGCTCGAACACCGACTGTCGGACGGTCAGGTCCTGCTCCATGGGCAGGCCGAGCATGAGGTTGCCGCCCGCGACGCCGAAGAGCAGCGCGGCCAGGAAGCTCGAGCCGAAGAAGCCGAAGTCCCAGACCCTCCTCCACGCCGGGCTCTCGACCTTGGAGCGGAACTCGAGGCTGACGGCCCGGAAGATCAGTGCGAAGAGCAGCAGCATGAACGCGACGTAGAACCCGCTGAAGACGGTGGCGTATGCGTTGGGGAACGCGGCGAAGAGCGCGCCGCCGAAGGTGACCAGCCAGACCTCGTTGCCGTCCCAGAGCGGGCCGATGGAGTTCATCATCAGCCGCCGGTGCTCGTCGGTCCTGGCGAATGGGTGGAGGATGCCCACGCCCAGGTCGAAGCCGTCGAGCACGGTGTAGCCGATCAGCAGCACGCCGAGCAGCCCGAACCAGATGAACGAGAGTGTGTCGTGGTCGAGCATCAGTTGGCCCTCCCTGCGTCGCGGTCGGCGTCCATGAGCGAGCGGTTCTCGCCGGCCAGCGCCGCGGCGGCCCGGGCGAACCCGCCCTTGTTCTCCGGATCGCCCTCACCGGGTGGCAGGGACGCGCCCTCGTCGGGACCGTGCTGGATCTTGCGGTTGAGCACGAAGACCCAGATGGCGAAGAGCATGGCGTAGATCAGGGCGAACATGACGATCGACCAGGCCACCTGCTCGGCCCGGACGGACTCGCTCAGGCCCTCGCTGGTGCGCAGGCCGGGCATGGCCACGCCGTCCTGGACGGACGGGTAGACGATCCACGGCTGACGCCCGGTCTCGGCGGCGATCCATCCGGCCTGATTGGCCACAAAGCCGCCGAGCACGGTGAAGACGTAGACCCACAGCAGCCACTTCATGCGGAACACGCGCCCGCCTCTGAGCAGCGGCAGCGTGCACACGGTCAGCACGATGAAGAACATGCCCAGGCCGATCATCAGGTGGTACATCTGGAAGGGCAGCCAGACGCGCGGGCGTTCGTCGGGCGGGATGTCGTTCAGGCCGGTGACCGGGGCGTCGAAGTCCTGGTGGAGCAGGAAGCTCATGCCGCCGGGGATGGCCAGGCCGTACCTGACCACGCCGGCCTCGGCGTCGGGCCAGCCGAAGAGGTAGAGGTCGCCCGGGCCGGTCTCGAAGTGGCCCTCGTAGGCTGCGAGCTTGGCGGGCTGGGTCTGCGCGACCTGCTCGGCCTGGTCGTGGCCGGTGACGAGCGCGAGGATGCTGAACACGCAGGCGACGATCACGCCGATGGTGAAGCAGCGTCTGGCGAAGAGTTCGTGTCGGTTGCGGATGAGGTAGTACGCGCTGACCGAGCAGACGAACAGGCCGCCGAGGATCATGGCGCCCACGAGCGTGTGGGTCAGGCGGTCGACGCTGGATGGATTGAAGACCATGGCCCAGAAGTCGGTGATCTCGGCGCGGAGGCCCGGGATGCCGTTGACGCTGGTCTCGACGATGTGGTAGCCCGCGGGCGTCTGCTGCCAGGAGTTGGCCACGACGATCCAGACGGCGCTGAAGCACGAGCCGAGGAAGACCATCAACGCGCTGAAGAAGTGCATCTTCGGGCCCACGCGGTCCCAGCCGAAGACGAGCACGGCCAGGAAGCCGGACTCTAAGAAGAACGCGAAGATGCCCTCGGCGGCCAGGGCGGAGCCGAAGACGTCGCCGACGAAGCGGCTGTAGGCCGCCCAGTTGGTGCCGAACTCGAACTCCATGACGATGCCGGTGGACACGCCCAGCGCGAAGTTGAGGGCGAAGATCCGGGTCCAGAACCGGGCCGCGTGGTTCCAGGACGCGTCCTTGGTCTTGAGCCAGATGCCTTCGATGATGACCATGATCAGGCCGAGCCCGATGGTCAGCGGCGGGAAGATGTAGTGGAACATGATCGTTCCGGCGAACTGCAGGCGGCTGAGTATCTCGACGTCCATGGGTCTCCCCGGCGATTGAGGCGAGCGGCGCACCCGGCCCGACCCGATCCGGGTGGTCGGCCAAATACATCCTCAAATGTCTGTAATTACAGAATAGGCTGTTCCACGCCCCTCGTGGGAGCGGGGTGCGGCAGAAAATCCGGGGTGCTGGGCCATCGGGCTCAGTCCGTGCCGAGGCCGGCGAACATGATCGCGCCGCCTCCGACCACCACGGCCCCGGCGAGGGCGCCGATGGCCGCCCCGACCGCGCCGAGCCAGAAGAAGCCGGCGACGGCGCCGATGATCGCGCCGACGAGGCCGCAGCCGAGGATGATGGCCAGGCCGTGGGCGAAACCGGAGGCGGCGGAGCCGAGCAGCTGGCGGAGGAATGAGGGTTGCTTCGGTTCCATGCGGCCAGTGTACCTCAGGCCGGGCGCAGATCGTCGTCCACGATCGGCACGTCGCCCTCGATTTCCCGGGCCGCCACGCGCCCGATCACCTCGTCCAGCCGGTACGCCAGGATGCCGGTGCCCGGGCGCTTGATGGTCAGGTGCTCGCGGATGATGGTGGTGCCGGGCGCGATCGGGCCGACGCTGACGACGGACTGGCGGGAGACGGTGCGGACGTCGTGTTCGCAGTCGAGCACACGCTTCGATCCGACCGCTGCCTTGCGATCAATGCACCGTGCGGCGCGGGCGTATTCGGAAAAGGCCGCCGGCTCGAGCGACGCCGCATGGTCCGGCCCGGGCGCGTTGCGGTCGTAGGTGACGTGCCGCTCGAGCAGCACCGCCCCGGCGCGCACGGCGTCTGCGCCCGTCTGCACGCGTTCCGTGTGATCGCTGTAGCCGACGGGCAGCGCGGTGGCGTTGCGGATCGCCGAGATCCCGCCCAGTTCCGCGTCCGGCGCCGGGTACGAACTTACGCATTGCAGCAAGGCCAGCCGATCGCGTGCCGAGTCCAGCCAGCCCACCGCCCGCACCACCTCGTCGAGCGTGCTGGCCCCGGTGCTGACGATCATCGGCTTGTCGGTGGCCGCAAGGGCTTCGAGCAGCGGGCGGTTGACGATGTCGGGGCTGGCCGTCTTGTACGCGTCCCACGCCAGTGTCTCCGCGGGTTCTACCAGCTCCGTGCTGAACACCGTCACGATCGCGTGGATGCCGCGGGCGTGGGCGCGTTCGACCACTTGCGCCATCTCGTCCAGGGTCAGTTCCAGGCGGCGGAGCATGGAGATCGGGTCGGTCTCGCCGGCGGTCTTCTGGTAGGCGGCCAGTTTGGCGGCCTTGCTCATCAGGCGGTCGGTCTCGAAGTACTGGAGCTTGACGGCGTCGGCCCCGGCGTCGGCGGCCGCGTCGGTCAGTTCGAGGGCGCGGGCCACCTGGCCGTCGTGGTTGACGCCGATCTCGGCGATGACGTAGGGGGGGTGGTCGGGGCCGATTGGGCGGGTGCCGATGTTCATGGTGCGGGATCTTTCGGACGAACCGCAGAGCACGCTGAGGGCGCAGAGGGAAGCAGAGAGGAGGCGTTGGGGTTCAGGACGAGCCGCTTAATCCCGTCCTTGAGCCGCACAGCGTTGAAGTTCATCAGCAGTCCGACCGGCCTTGAAGATAATCGGAGATAGGTCAGCAGTTGTGCTTCGTGCACGCTGGTCAGCCGCTCGACCGCTTTGATCTCGACGATCACGCGGTTCTCGACGAGCAGGTCGGCGCGGAACCCTGCGGCGATGGTCCTGTCGGCGTAGGCAACATCCATTCCCACCTGTCGCTCGGCGGCCATGCCGGTCCGCCGGAGTTCGTCCAGCAGGCAGAGTTCGTACACGGACTCGAGCAGTCCGGGGCCCATGGCGGTGTGAACCCGCATGGCACAGCCGATGATGGCGTGCGTCAGATCCGCGTGCAGACCTTCCGGAACAAGTTCCGTGCTGCGATCAGCCCCTCTGCGTCTCTCTGCGCCCTCAGCGTGCTCTGCGGTTCGTCCCCGTTGATTTCGCTTTTCCGCCAGCGCCGCCTCGGCCACCATTCGGTCGGCCGGGGAGTCGATGTCCACGACCTCGCCCTCCGCCGTGATCACCCCGCGGCGGTCGAGGCCGAAGAAGGCGTGGGGGCCTTCGGGGGCGTTCAGGCGGAGCATCAGGGCTTGGGGCGTGCAGGCGATCACGCCGCCGTCGGGGACGAGTGCCGGCGGCAGGTCCTGGCGCCGGAACACATTGTGGTTGAGCACGTCGCCTTCCCACGGGCGGACCTGGCCGGTGGTGTCGTCCACGCGGGCCGTCCACCAGGGGTGATACTTGCCGACGCCGGCGTAGCTCTGCACGCTGTCGCAGCGGGTTTCGAGCAGCCGCCGGACGGCGCGGTCGGTCAGGTCGTCCGGCCGGACGGGCACGTTGGCGTAGAGGATCACGACGGGCCCTTCGGGCTCACCGATGGCGGCGAAGGCGTCGCGGGCGGCGTCGTCGATGCGGGCGGTGTCGTGGGCGAGTTCGGGCGGGCGTTCGACGGTTTCGACGCCCCAGATCTGCGCGATCGCGAGCACGGCGTGGTCGTCGGAGGAGACCACGACGCGGGAGACGGTCTCCGACGCGAGCGCGTGCTCGATGGTCCAGATCACGCACGGGATGCCGGCGACGGGCGCGACGTTCTTGCCCGGCAGGCCCTTGGATCCGGCGCGGGCGAGGATGATGGCGGTGGCGGTCACGCGGCGGCCCCGGCCCCTTCGCGGACGCGGTCCCGCCCGGCGGTGCGCTCACGGACGGCCCGCACGGCCTCGGACAGGCCCGAGGTGATGGCGTTGACGCCGGCGACGGCCCGCCAGGTGTCGTCGCACACCGCGCCGTCGCAGCGGACGCGGACGACCTCGCGGGAGAGCTGCGTCAGGCGGGCGGCGGGCACGGGCAGCGGGATGATCGGGTCGGCCGACCACGCGGGCAGGGGGTCGATGACCGCGGCGCCGAGGGTCATGATCCAGCGGTCGTAGAACGGCTCGATCTCCTCGAGCGTCGCGTCGCACTTGAGGATACGCGGCACGATCCACTGGGCGGGCAGGCCGGCGGCGAGGGCCCGCGCGTCGGCGATGGCGCCCATGCGCCGGGCGACGCTGGTGTGGCGGTCGGTGCCGGTCAGACGGGAGTAGGTGGCGGGGGTGTCGGCGAGCAGGTCCACCGAGAGCACGCCGAGGCCGCTGTCGATGATCGCCTCGGCGGTGAGCCCTTCTCGGAGCAGGTCGGTGCGCAGGTGCACGCAGGCGGCGCCGCACTCGTCGGCGAGGCGGACGACGTCGAGCGCGTCTGGGTGCATCAGCGGGTCGCCGGGCCCGTCGAGGACGACGACGGCGTCCTCCCGGTGGCGCGTGTGCTCCTGGATCAGTTCGCGGGCGTGGGCGATCGAGAGCGGGGCGCGTTCGCCGGGGATGGGGCCGGCGCGGTTGAACGGGCCGCTGACGAGCCGGCCGGGGCAGAGTTCGAGCACGAGGGTGCGGGGCGAGCGGAAGGGTCGCACGCCGGCGAGGGCGCGGGCGCTCTGGACGGCGGAGGAATCGGCGGCGCGCTCGCCGAGGCGGTCCATCGCGCCGGCGATCAGGGCGCGACCGGGGGCCGAGTCGGCCACGGCCCGCACGCCGGCGTCGCGGACGCAGGGGTCGACCTTGAGGCAGAGCGGGGTGGCGATGGGGTCGGCCTGGGGTTTGACCGGCAGGTAGCCGAGCAGGCCTCCGACGGTGCCCAGGGGGCTGTTGAGATTGGCAAGGGTCTCGAGCGATTCGACGGCGGCCCGGCCGAGGACGAGCGCGCCCAGGCCGGGGACGCTCTGGGTGAACGCCAGCTGGTGGCGCTCGGGCGCGTCGGCGTGGCGTTGGACCAGGGCGTCGATCAGCGCGGGATCGGTCAGGGACCAGTCCGCGCCGACGACGGCGCAGGCGTCCACGCCGTGCGCGTCCATCACGGAGGCGAGGATGATGGGGTCGAGCTGCTCGTCGTAGACGGTGGTCTGCCCGACGCCGCCGCGCCAGCAGTCCGCGGCCCCGGCGCGGGCGACGCCCACGGCCTCGGTGCGGGCCCGCCATCGGGCGCGGTCGACGGGTTCGATGCGGACGCGGCCCGAGAAGCCGGCCCGCTCGACGAGGGCGGCGGTGCGTTCGGGCTCGGGGGTGAGCAGGCGGACGGTGCGCACCGAGCGGCACCGCAGGACGCGCTCGAGGGTCAGGGCCAGCGCGTCGCGCCCCTGCCAGACCGGCTCGGCCAGGTCGCGCCGGATGCCCAGCCCGGCGTAGTCGGGGTCGCAGAGGACGAACAGCTCGGGGTTGCGCAGGCCGGCGGCGTTCGCTCGCGGGTCGGGCGCGGGCTCCTCGCGGGTGGCCTTGGCGCGCTGGCCGTCGAGCACGGCGACGGCCACGCCGACGCGCCGGTCCAGCTCGCGTGCGGCGTCGCCGATCCAGCCGACGTTCTTGACGTCGCGTTCGGCCAGCAGGCGGCGCTGCGTGGCGGCGTCGGCGTCGTCGTTGAGCCCGATGATGCGGTCGGCCTTGAAGCGGTTGAGCACGCCGGTCTGGTTGATGAACTCGACGAGCCGGAAGCCCGGCTGGGCGGCGTGCACGATGTCGCGTGACTTGTGCACCTCGCGGATGAGCCGGTCGGCGCGGCGGGCGTCGGCGGCGCAGGCGACGACCTGCGTGAGGTTGCGGGCGGCCCGGTCGCTCTGGCGGGCGATCTCGCCGGCCTGGGCGCGGACGCGGGCGAGGTGGGCGCGCAGGCGCTCGCGGACGGCGTCGATCGGGCGGGCGTCGGAGACGGTGTCCGGCAGCGGGGGGCGGGGCTTGTTCGCGTGGGCCGCCAGGGCGTCGGCCAGGGTCATCACGGCGGCGTGGCGCTTGCGGGCGCCGCCCTCGGTGGCGTCGATCACCACCAGCCCCGCCTGGGTGTCGGCCTGGAACTCGGCCTCGAACTGGGCGAGGTAGGTGGCCATCTGCTCGTCGGTGTAGATCGGACGGCCCTTGTGGTCCGGGACGCGGCGGAGGTTGGCGCGCATGCGCGCCACGCGCTCCCACTCGAGCATCTCGAGCGTGCGCTCGGGGTTGATCTCGCCCTGCCACACGCGGTGGATGGCGGCGTTCGCGGCGTAGTACTGGTGGTCGGTGAAGGCCAGGTCCTGGCCGATCATGATCACCGGGTCGCACCCGATGTAGCGGGCCAGGGCGTAGCTGAGGTGGGCGACGGTCGATCCGGGCTTGATGGCGCCCATGGGGCGTGCCAGGTCGGGGCCGATGAGGTCGTCGAGGATGGGCTCCTCGGTGCAGAGGATCTCGCCCGGGAACGATTCGAGGATGGCGGGGTTGGCCTTGGGCTCGACGACGAGGCGGACGCCGCGGACGTCGTCGGGCGTGAGGCCCTCGTAGAAGCGCCCGCTGAGTTCGTGGTGGTCCAGGGCGGTGACGAAGTGTGGCTTGACGCCCGCGGCGAGCATCGGGCGGAGCACGGTCTGGGCGGCGATGATGACGACCCGGTCGCGGACGCCCGGCTCGGCGAGCAGGGCGAGGTTCTTCTGCAGGCTCGGGCCGGCGGCGACGGTGACCGCCGGCGAACCTTTGCACGCGTCCTTGAGGGCGGTGATGCCGGCGCTGGTGGCGTAGCGGTCGGCGTTCATCAGCATGTTGCGCAGGGTCACGGGCGCGTGCACCAGCGTGGTGACCACGTGCGTGCGGGTGCAGCGGACCACCTCGCTGACGGTCCGACCGAACGCGGTGCCCGCCTCGGCCAGGCGGGCCTTGCTGGCCGGGTGCTCGACGATCTTGACGCCGATGGCCAGCAGCCCGTCGAGGCCCTTGAGTTGGCGGGTCAGGCCGGCGGCGTCTTCGGGGTCGGTGGCGATCACGCAGCGGCCCAGGGCCAGCCAGGCGCTGTGGTCCACGCGTTCGAGCACGGCGCGGAGCAGGCCCAGGTCCGTTTCGAGGCAGATGACGCAGGACTTGGTGCCCATGCGCTCGTGCAGCGCGCGGACGTGGTGGCCGAGCCCGAAGCCGATGACGCACGCGGAGGCGACCTCCGAGGGGTCGACGCCCTCGGCCAGGCGCCGGGCTTCTTCGCGTCCGCGCCGGGCGCTGGAGAGCCGGCGTCCGCCGAGCGTGGCGCTGAGCAGGCCGTCGGCACCGGGCTCGAAGACCAGGGCCTCCCCCGAGGCCGGGTGTGGCTGGGCGTGGCGGAGACGCTCGGCGAGTCCCCGGTTGCGGGCGCACAGGGCGACGAGGTTTCGTTCGAGCACGGTTGGGTCGGCGGGCATGCCCGGATCCGGGTGCGTCGCGGGGGCGGCCTCGTCGAAGCCCTCGATGCCGCTGAGGTCGAACGGGTTGTGCGCGGGGGCGTCCATGCCGGGTCTCCGTCCCGCCCGACGGGGCGCGCACCATCGGCGCGTCCGTGGGAGGCTGAAACAAAGGATCGGAGCTTCCGGCGTGAATCCTGCAGATTGGGCGGGTTCGGCTGCGACCCGGCGCGGCGAGGCTGCGAACCATCGGGCATGAACCTGCTGGCCCGATTCGTCGTCCCCGCCCAGATCTTCGAGCCGCCGATCCCCTCGGTGGCGCCCGCGCCGCTGATCGAGCGGTGGGTGACGGGCAGCGGGATCCCGGGGGCGGCGCTGGCCCTGGGCCTGGCGGTCGTGGCGTTCCTGATCCTCTCCCGGACGGGCCGGGCGCGGATGGCGTTCCCGGTGGCCGCCGGGTTGTGTCTGGTCGGCGGGGTGATCCTGGGGATCGGCCAGCTCGTCGAGACGCCGCGGGAGTCGCTGCGCCGGTCGGCCCGGGCGTTGGTGGACGCGGCGGTGGCGGCCGATCGTCCGGCGCTGACGCTGCTGCTGCACCCCGACGCCCGCGTGCGGACGCGGTTCGCCGGCGCGGAGGGGCGCGAGAACATCCTGCCGCTGGCCGACCGGGCGGCGGGGCGCATCACCGGTCACGACGTGCGGGAAGTGCGGGTGGACCTGCGCGGGCCGCGGGTGGCGCGGACGCAGATCCGGCTCTCGCTCGACGCCGACACGCTGCCGCCGGCGAGCTGGTGGGCGGTGGACTGGCAGAAGGACACGATGGACGCGCCGTGGGTGGTGACCAGCATCGAGCCGATCTGGATCCAGGGCATGGCCGACCCGGCGGGCCCGTGAGGGCCGATTTGGCCTTCATTTGTCGGGGATCGCGACGAGGCGGCTGGCCTGGAGCCGTTTGACGGGGCCGGTCTCGGTTCGGATGGTGTCCATGATGCCCTGGCCGTTGAGCAGGTTGTTGGGGTACTTGCGCCGGAGTTCGCGCAGGCGGAACGACTCGACGGGCGGCTGGGTGCTGCCGTCGTGGTCCTCCTCGGAGAGGACGCCCACGGTCACCATCGACATGTTGGGACCGTGGTAGTAAAACGCCTGCTCGCCCTGGGCGCGGAGCTGGCGGACGGCCTTCTCGGCTTCGTTGCGGAAGATGCGGAGCTCTTCGGGGGTGGGCTTGCCGAGGTCGCCCCGCCCGTACACGCCGATCTGCAGGGTGTACGCGGCGTCGGACTTGCTGAAGCGCTGGCGGACCGTGCGGAGGTTGGCGTCGTCGGCGGCCGAACCGGTGTTGGCCACCACGGGGGGCATGAGCATGGCGGCCCCGAACGGGCTGACGTCGCCGACCGAGGTGCGGCGCACCCGCTGGAGCCCCGCCTGGGCGTCCGGGTCGGCGGGGTCCTGGTATCGCCCGAAGGCGATGACCGGGCGTTTGTCGCGCAGGGCGATGTAGGCCTCGGTCAGGCCGGTGCCGTGGATGGTGTCGAGCATGCGCCGGGCGTCGTCCATGCGTCCGGAGGGGACGGCGGCGACGAGAACGGACCACCAGGTCGGCTCGACGACGCCGTCGGGATCGGCGGGCGCTTCACCCGGGTCGAAGATGGCGGGGGCGTCGCGCACGAACGGCGCTCGGGCGGCCTCGTCGTCGGCGCGTTGGTTTCCTGCACACCCCCACAACAAGGTAGAAAAGGCCACGGTCAGCAGGGCGGATCGGGCGGGCGCAGGAACCGCACCACACCCGAACAAACGAAAAACGCCGTTGGGACGGGCAAATCCGGGCACTTGAGTGAGCCTCCTCATTTTTTTCGCGGGTCCATCCAAGAGTTATTCCTGTTAAGCTGTTGTGAGTCAATGATTTCCGTCGCGCGGGGGGAAAAGTGCGAAGTTTGCAGGCCGGTCAAATCGCGCGTCGATAGAACCGGGAGACAGGGAATACGAACGGTCGAACGTCCAATATGTAGTGTGTGTCAATGTGGTGGGCACAAGAGACACACAGATGAGGAGGCTGGTTTGATGTCAGAACTTTCACCGCTCTCGAACAACTCGGTGAACCGTACGGGGCGGGTGGGCCCCGGTTCACCGGCGCGGTCGGGTTCATCCGAATCCAGCCGCGTCCCCGGTCGGGACCGCGGGGAGGATCGCGTCGAGTTTTCCTCCAACGTGCAGTACCTGGTCGAACTGAAGAACGGCGGCCCGGTCCGCATGGAGCTGGTCAACCGGATCCGTGCGGAGATCGAGCAGGGATCCTACGAGACCCCCGAGAAGCTCGAGGCCGCGATCGATGAACTGCTCAGCGATCTCGACGAGGATTGATCCGGCGGCGGCACCCCCGCCTTGTTGACTCATCTCGGTCATGACCCGACCCGCGTCCGACGCGGGTTTTTCTGTGGGTGGCGGGCGGACACCGCCCGTTCGGGTGAGTGGTCAGGGAAATCGTGGGGCTGATTTGGGTATTTTTCCGGGAAACGCGCGGGCGTGTGCTACTTTCAAGCGGGGCGCGTGGACCGCCCCGACCACGGCACCAAAAGGGGGCAGCACACATGCGCACGCGATTCATGCTTCTCATCGGTCTTACGACGGCGCTCGGCGCGGTCGGGGGATGCCAGTCCGACGGCGCCGGTCGCGACGGGGGCGCGCGGCTCTACGACGGCATGGGGAACCACAGCCGGGTGATCAGCACCGACTCCGCCGAGGCGCAGCGGTACTTCGATCAGGGGCTGCAGCTGACCTTCGGGTTCAACCACGACGAGGCCATCCGTTCGTTCCGCCGGGCGGCCGCGTTGGATCCCGGGGCGGCGATGCCGTGGTGGGGGGTGGCGTACTGCAACGGGATCAACATCAACGACCCGCAGATGGGCGAGCAACGCTCGCGCGACGCGTGGGACGCGACGCGGCGGGCGATGGCCAACATCGAGCGGGCGTCGCCGACCGAGCGCGCGTTGATCGGGGCGCTGTCGGCCCGCTACGCGTGGCCGCCTCCCGAGGACCGTTCGGGCCTGGACCGCGCCTACGCCGACGCGATGCGAGAGGTCCACGAGCGGTACCCGGACGACGGCGACGTCGCGGCGCTGTACGCCGAGTCGCTGATGAACCTGCAGCCGTGGGACTACTGGACCCACGACGGCGAGCCGAAGGGGCGGATTCTTGAGGTGGTCTCGGTCATCGAGCGGGGCCTGGAACGCAGCCCCGAGCACCCCGGCCTGAACCACTTCTACATCCACGCGGTCGAGGCGTCGGCCGATCCGGACCGCGCGGTGCCCGCGGCCGACCGGCTGGTGTCGCTCGTGCCGGGCTCGGGCCATCTCGTGCACATGCCGTCGCACATCTACATCCGGGTGGGGCGGTACGGCGACGCCGCGGGCTCGAACGTGGACGCGGTGGCCATCGACCGCGCGTATTTCGAGCAGGCACCCGAGCCCGGCTTGTACGCGGCGTACTACGCGCACAACCTGCACTTCCTGGCGTTCGCGACGATGATGTCGGGCGACGAGGAGACCGCGCTGCGGGCCGCCCGGGATCTGGAGGCGGACATGCCCGAGGCCCCGCTGCGCGACTTCGCGGGGCTGATCGAGGGCGTGATGCCCACGAACTTCCACGTGCTGATCCGCTTCGGACGCTGGGAGGAGGTCCTCCGGGAGCCGGATTACCCGGAGTGGCGGGCGATGTCCCGCGCGGTGCGTTCGTACGCCCGTTCGATCGCGTGCTCGGCGCTGGGGCGGACCGAGCAGGCGCGCGCGGAGATGGCCGAGTTCGAGCGCCGCGCCGCGCTGGTGCCGGAGGAGTGGTACGTGATGCAGAACCGGGTGACCGACGTGCTGCCCATCGCCCGCGCGATGATCGAGGGCGAGCTGCTGTACCGCGAGGGCAGGCGTGAGGAGGCGTTCGCCAAACTCCGCGCGGGGATCGCGGCCGAGGACAAGCTCGTGTACGACGAGCCGCCGGGCTGGATGCTGCCCGTGCGGCACGCCCTGGGCGCTCTGATGATGGCGGACGGGCGCTACGCCGAATGCGAGGCGGTCTACCGGGAGGATCTGGCCCGCAACCGCGAGAACATGTGGTCGCTGACCGGGCTGCGTCTGGCGCTGGAGGCGCAGGGCAAGACCGATGAGGCGGCGGCGGTGGGGGCGCGGCTCGAGACGGCCCTGGCGGACGCGACGGTCCGCCCGAGTTCGTCGTGCCTGTGCGAGCCGTGAGCGGAGAAACGCACGCGGTTCGCGGCGACCCGTCCGGGCGCGTGCGAGCGCGGGCGGCCTTGCGCGGTCGCGTTCCGGTCATCAACGCGGGGGAATCGGCCGAGCCCCACGAACGGGGTGTGCCCGATCAGCGCGAAAAGTGTTGATCCGATACAGGGATCAAAGGTATTCTGGAAATCGGCACGGGAACTACTGCGACCCCGTGCCGGGTCAACGCGGTGTGTGGGGGGCAAACGGCTTTGGGACAGCCGCGCGCACCGGATCCGAAGGGAAGGGGGTCGTCACCCCTCACTGGACGACCGTCGGGAGCACAGAAAGGAACAGAAACGCACGGAACGCCCGCGGCCCCGAAGGCCGCGGGCGTTCTTGCCTCGCGAGCGAGCGTGTCGCGGCCCCGCCTGCGCTCGGCGCACGCGGCCGGAGCGTGGTGAGCGAGTGATGGTTCGGTTGCGCTGACGATTCCCGGGGACGGTCGTTCCGCTTCACACGCCGTGGTGGTGCAGAGCGAGCAGGCCGGCGCCGATGATGCCGGCGTCGTCGCCGAGCGCGCTCTCGATGACCTCGATCTTCTTGACGGCCTTCGGGAAGGCCTCGCGGATGGTCGCGGCGCGGATGCGTTCGACGTACGGGGCGCCCAGGGCCTCGGTCAGCCCGCCGCCGACGATGATGCGTTCGAGGCTGAGCAGCGTCGCGATGGACCCCACGGCCATGCCGAGGCGGTCGGCGGAGTCGTTGATGACCTCGCAGACGAGTTGATCGCCCGAGTGGTAGGCCTCGGCGAGGGTCTTGCTCTTGATGCGCCCGCCCTTGCCGAACGCGCCCGCGAGGCTGCTCTTGCGGTTGGCGCGGATGAGCTGGGCGATGCGCTCGGCCACGGCCGTGCGCGAGCAGTTGTGCTCGAGCGAGCGCGACCCGGGCGCGGCGCCGGGGACCAGGATCATGTGGCCGATCTCGCCGGCGGTGTGGAAGTGGCCGGAGAAGGGCTGCCCGCGGAGGATCAGCCCGCCGCCCACGCCGGTGCCGACCCACACGCCCATCAGGTCGGAGGCGCGTCGGCCGGCGCCGTGCTTCCACTCGCCGTAGATGGCGGCGTTGACGTCGTTGTCCACGCACACGTCCAGCTTGGTCTTCTTGGTGAGCACGCTGCGGAGCGGGGCGTTGTCCCAGCGGAGGTTGACGGCCTCGAGCACCACGCCGGTGCCGGGGTCGACCGGGCCGGGGGTGCCCACGCCGATGCACTCGAGGTCCTCGAAGCGGATCTCCGCGTCCTCGCAGGCGGTGCGGATGCCCTTGATGACGCGTTCGACCACGCCCTCGAATCCGGACTCGGGATCGGTCTTGAGTTTGGAGCGTCCGAGCACCTGGCCGTCGTGGTCGATGATGCCGACCTGGATGTTGGTCCCGCCGAGGTCGACGCCGGCGGTCAGGCCGCAGCCCGGACGCTCTGGGACGATGGCGGCCGTCTGGTCTTGGGCGGGCTCGGGCATCGGGGATCCTCGGTCGGAGCTTCGGGCGGGCGGGTGCTCTCGACAGTGTATCGCCGCCGGGCGCTGATCCGGGCGTCCGTGGCGCGCTTCCGGGCGAAGTGAGTGCGGACCAACCGGGACATTTCCCGGTTCGGCGTGCCGTTCAGACCAGGCGCGTGCCGATCACGCGGCAGTCCGGCGCGTGCGGCGCGACGGCCTCGGGCGGGGCGAAGCAGAACAGGGTGCTGCCCGACCCGGACACGTGGACCGGCGTGGCCAGGGCCGTCGCCAGCGCGGCGCGGAGCCGCGCGAGGCGCGGCTCGGCCCGCTCGGCGGCGTTTGCGAGGTCGTTGAAGGGGGCGTCGGGGTCCGGCGGGTTCAGGGCGGTCTGGCGCGCACGGGCCTCGTCGCAGGCCGGTGTCGGGCGTTCGTCGAAGGCGCGGTAGACGGCGCCGGTCGGGCAGCCGAAGGGCGGGCAGACGAGGGTGACGGCGCCGACGCGGCGATCGAGGCGTTCGGCGCGGTCGCCGAGCCCGGTGACGAGCGCCGGGCGCGGCGGGAGTTGTGCGCGCCAGGCGGGCGGGTCGATGAAGAAGGGGATGTCGGTTCCGAGCCGGTGCGCGGCCGCGGCGAGCGCGGCGTCGTCGAGGTCCAGGCCGAAAAGATCGCGCAACGCGAGCATGGTGGTGCCCGCGTCGGACGAGCCCCCGCCCAGGCCGCCGCCGGCGGGGATGGACTTGCGCACGCGCAGGCGGACCGGCAGCGGGCGCCCGGCCAGCGATTCGACCGCGCGGTGGGCACGCACGGCGAGGTCGGCGGCGGGGTCCCAGGCGACGGGTGTGCCGTCGTGCCAGGCGATGTCGTACTCGGTGTCGCCGGCGCGGGTCAGGGTGATCTCGTCGGCGAGGTCGATGGCGTGCATCCACGAGGCGATGGGGTGGTAGCCGGCGTGGGGGTCGCCGGGCGGCAGCGCCGGGCCGACCGCCAGCGCGAGGTTGAGTTTCGCGTGCGCTCGGGCGTGGATGCGGTCGGGCGGGGCCATCGGCGCAGCGTAGGTTGGGCGTTGGGGGTGGGGGGTTGGATGGGCTGGGTTCGTGCGCTTCGGGGGCGATGGGCGCGGCACCGGGCGCTGTTGGTTCTTGAAGACCCCCCTCTGTCACGCTTGGGCGTGACATCTCCCCCCGCCGAAGCGGGGAGAGATTGGTGACAGGGGCGGATCCCTATGATCTCGGTGGACATCGGCGGACGTTTCGGAAAGGAGCCCGGGCATGGTGGTGCAGGATCTGATCAGCGCGATGGAGCGGGTGGCGCCGCTGCACGCGGCCGAGCCGTGGGACCGCGTCGGGCTGCAGATCGGGGTGCCGTCACGCCCGATCGGCGGGCCGGTGCTGCTGACCATCGACCTGACCGAGGCGGTGCTGGGCGAGGCGATCAAGATGCACGCCGGGGCGATCGTGGCGTACCACCCGGTGATCTGGAACCCCCTCAAGTCGCTGACGGACGCCACGCATTCCGAGCGGATCGTGCGCGGGGCGGCCGAGGCGGGCATCGCGGTGTACGTGCCGCACACAGCCCTGGACGCGGCGCCCGGCGGCGTGACCGACTGGCTGTGCGAGGGCGTGAGCGCCCCGCTGGGCGAGGCGGCCGAGGGCGTGATCCAGGGCGACTGCCGCGGGCTGTCTCCGGCCACCGGCGGGCACTCGGAGCGTGAGGTCAAGATCATCACTTTCGTGCCCAGCGACAAGGCGGACACGCTGCGCAACGCGATGGGCACGGCCGGCGCGGGCGGCATCGGGCGGTACAAGCTCTGCTCGTTCTCGGTCGAGGGCGAGGGCACCTTCCTGCCCGAGCAGGGCGCCGAGCCGGCGGTGGGCGAGGTCGGGCGGATGGAGCGCGTGCGCGAGCGGCGGCTGGAGATGGTCTGTTCCAAGCGCGCCCTGCCGCTCGTGATCGAGACGCTCAAGCAGTTCCACCCGTACGAGGAGCCGGCCTTCGACATCGTCGAGCTGGTGCCCGAGCCGATCCGGCGGGCGGGTTCGGGGCGTCGCATCGTGCTCGACCAGCCGGCGACGATCGGCGAGCTGGGCGACCGGCTCAAGAACCACCTCGGACGCGCGCGCATCCGCTACGCGCTCAGCGGCGACGATCGACCCTTCCGCACCATCGGCGTGGTCCCCGGCGCGGGCAGCTCGCTCAAGGACCTGGCGCTGGCCGAGGGCTGCGAGGTCTTTGTCACCGGCGAGATGACCCACCACGAGATCCTCGCGGCCCGCATGGCGGGCATGAGCATCCTGCTGGCCGGGCACAGCAACACCGAGCGGGGCTATCTCAAGCGCCTGGCGGTGCGTCTGGAGGACCTGCTCGGCGAGGACGCGGACATCCGCGTGAGCACGCTGGACAGGGACTACATCGTCGCGGTGTGAGGGGTTGGGAAGGTCGTGCCGCACTCGGGGCACAGGCCGTTCGAGATCGGGTGGCCGCACCAGGCGCAGCGTCCTGCGCGGACGCGGCGTTCGCCGGCGCGGAGCCGGAGTGTGGCGCCCACAAGCAGGATCGGGAGTGCCAGGAGGCCCCAGAGCCCGGATCGGGCGCTGCCCGCCGGGTCGGGCGGCACGCCCGAGCGGGTGGCCACGGTCCCGAACGCGAGCGGCACGCGCCTGTTGAACCGGATTGCCGGCATCCAGAGTTCGCTCAGCAGCGTGACGATGCCGGTTTCGAGGGTTGCGATCTCGTCGGCTTCGAGCCGGCGGGGACCGTCCGGCCCGTCCACCAGGAGCGCCTGGAGGGGAGGCTCGGTGCGGAGCGTGAAGACGGCCCGGTACGCGTCGATGCGGTCCGGTGTTAGTCTCGGAACTTGGGCGCGGGCTTCGTAGCGGAGCACCACGATGGTCTTGGAGAAATCCAGCCGGTCGTCGTCGAGTGGAGACTCGTTGGGGAACGGGTCGGGGATGGGGTCGATCACGCGGAGGTCGCCCGATCCGTCCCGTTCCACATAGACCGCCCGATTCAGCTGCGTGGGGATGCCGCGGTCGGTCCATCCGAGCAGAAACAGAAGGGCCGCGTGGAACGCCGCCAGGCCGACCACCGCCAGCGGAACGATGACGCATGCGCGGCGGAGGAGATTGCGGCGGTACAGGCGGATGCGGACGTCATGCGGGACCGGCTTTGCCAGCGGCACCTGCATGGCTTTAGCCGCCGAGGTTGACCGTCCCGCTCAGGTCCAGCGCGGCCTCGGGGCGGCTGATCTGGGCGTCGAAGAGCACGTCGGCGAGGGCGCCGGGGTTGCGGTAGAGCACCCGGCCGCGGATGGTGTAGGCGACCTCGCCGGTGCGGTCGGTCATCGACGCGGGGACGACCACGGGCAGCTCGAAGGTGTTAGTGCCGTAGGTGTTCACGGTGGACTCGGGCGAGCGGATGCCGGCGAAGACCGGCTCGTCGCCGAGGCTGAACTCGTAGGACGCCTTGCCCAGGGGCATCGGCTCGCGGTTGGGGTTGGTCGCCTCGATCACGAAGACCAGCACGGCGTGGTCGGCGTCGCGTTCGACTTCACGCACACCGATCGCCTCGAAGGTGGGGGGCTGGTAGGACGAGCAGCCGGCCAGCGGGAGGGCGGGCAGGGCCAGGAGCACGGTCAGGAGGGCGTTGGTTCCGCGGCGCATGGGGGCAGCGTAGCAGGGCGCGGGCCGGTCGGGGTGGGGGTGACCAGTGGGGAGAGGTCGGCGGGGTGCGGCCCCGGATCAGGGCACGACCTGACCCAGGCTGACGAAGCTGGGGTCGATCTCGGCGCTGACGAGCTGCATTTCCTGCGTGAACGAGACCTTGTGGTCGATGTAACGGGACCAGTGCGCCATCAGCAGGGCCAGCACGACCGCGCCGATCCAGGCGCCCAGTTCCGCCGAGCGCCGGTCTCGGATGTAGATCAGGATGCCCACGGAGAGCAGCACGGTGGTGCACTTCCAGGCGGCGAGGATGGCGGGGGACTGGTAGGCGATCATGGCCCGGGCGAGCGGGTTGGCCTCGGACATGCCGGTGTGGGTCAGGAAGAGCAGGGTCAGGTAGAGGTCCACGAGGGACATCGCGGCGATCGCCGCCACGAGCACCACCACGCGGAAGGGACGCTGGCCGAGCGACCGCAGGACGCGGACGGGGGCGGCGACGGGGGGCATCGCGACGGCCTGGTGAGAAACGCCCATGATCAGGCAGATTCGGCCCGAACCGGCGCGCGGTTGAGCCACCGGGCCCGCGGGCGCACAATTGGTGGGAAGATGTGCGGGGCGGTCGGCCGGTTCCGGATGGCCGGGCGGGGGCCGCAAGCGGGCGGCGTGGCTCTCGGACGCGCCGGATCGGGGCCGGGGGCGGGGACGGGTTTGGGGGCGGGTTCGGGTCGCGCCGGGCCCGGACGGACGCCCGGACGCAACTCGGCGGCCGGCGGGCGGTTCGGTTTGGATGCTCCCGGCGGGGCCGGGCGGTGAACAGGGAGGTTCGGATGGCGTTGACGGCGGCACGGGGCGGGCGCGGGCGGGTTGCCCGCGCAGGGATCGGGCGGGGTCGGGTGTGGCTGGTCGCGGCGCTGGTCGGCGCGGCCGGGTGCGCCACGCCCGCGTGGGCCCAGCTCGACGAGGTCTCCCCGGTGTACGTCGCCAACGCGCCCTTCGCCGAGGAGGTGCTGGAGACCGTGGACGCGCTGCTGGCCCGGGGCGGGGTGGACGAGGCCGTGCGGCTCATCCAGCGGGTGCTCGAGGAGCAGGGCGACCGGATGATCGGTTCGTCGGATCCGGAGGTGTTCGTTTCCGTGCGCGAGCGGGTGCACGGGTTCGTCGCGTCGGACCCGCCGCTGCTGGAGGCCTACCGCGTGCGCCAGTCGCCGCGGGCGCGGACGCTGCTGAGCGAGGGCGCGTGGGCGCAGGTGGCCCGGTCGTACTGGCTGACGCCGGCGGGGTTCGAGGCGGGGCTGCGGGACGCGCAGTCGCTGATCGAGTCGGGCTCGTTCCGCGCGGGCCTGCGGGCGCTCGACCGGCTGCTGGGCCATCCCGACGCGCGCGACGCGGCCATGGCGATCGAGGCGGGCGCGCTGGCGGCGACCGGTGCGGCCTACGTGGGCACCGAGCCCGCGTGGGCGGGCGCGGACCGCTGGGCCGAGCTGGCGGGGGCGCCGATGCCCGAGCGGCGCGCGGTGCCCCGTCCGGAGTCGCGCCGGCCCGCGGCCTCGCACACGCTGGCGTGGGACGCCGACGCGGGCGCGGGCGGGCCGGTCTCGCTCGAGGGGGTGGTGCCCAGGGCGCTGCACGCGGCACCGCTGACCGAGCTGGACCCCGCGGACGAGCCGGAGCAGCCGACGCGCGGTGGCATGCAGCGGGCCGAGCTGGGCTGGACGCTCCCGACGCTGGCCGGCGGGGACCTGTTCACCAACGACGGGCTGACGCTGACCTGCTTCGACCGATTCACGCTGCGTCCGAAGTGGCGGGTGCGCGACACGTCGCCCAACTCCGAGGACGGATCGACCCGCCTGGCGCGCCTGCGCCTTGGGCGGATGGTCGAGGACAGCGGTTCGGTCACCGTCCACGGCGACCGGGTGTACGCCGCGCTGGGCCAGTCACGGACGGGGGCGGATGAGTCGGTGGGGCGGGTGGTGTGCGTGGACCGCTCGAACGGGCGGGTGCTCTGGTCGGTGCTGCTGGGCGGGCTGAGCGAGGACCTGCTCGGCTCCGAGCCGCGGGGGCCGCTGGTGATCGAGGGCGATCAGGTGATCGTGGGCGCGCGCAAGAACCTGCGTTCGCGCCGGCTGGTCAGCCTGTCGCTGCTGTCGCTGGACGCGGACACGGGGGCGCTGCGCTGGTCGCGGGCGTTGGGCAGCGCGGGCAGCCTGCCCTTCCAGCAGCTCACCCAGCTGTCCGAGGGCGGCGTGCTGCGCGACGGCGTGGTCTACTGGACCGACAAGATGGGGCTGGTCGGGGCGGTCGAGACGGCCACGGGGCGCGTGCTCTGGGTCCGCCAGACCCGCGCGCCGGGCATCTACACCCGCGGGGCCCGCACGCCCTACACCACGAGCCTGCCGGTCATCAACGACCACGGCCTGTTCCTGCTCACGCCCGACCAGACCCGGCTGCTGCGCCTCGAGCCGGACACCGGGCGTCTGCTCGGCTCGCGCGTCGCCGAGCCGGCCAACGAGGCGACCTACCTGATCGGCGTGGGCGAGCGGATCGTTTCCGTGGGCGCCACGCGCATCGCGGTGTACGAGGCCGACCGGTTCGACTCGGGCGTGGTCCATCTCTCCGCGCCGCTCGACGACCGGGGCATCCGCGGGCGGGTGGTCGCCGCGGGCGACCGCGTGGCGGTGCCGGTGGGCGCCGGCCTCGCGATGGTGGACATCCGCGGGTCGATGACCGTCGAGCCGGTGCCGCTGGACGCGACGGGCAACGTGGTGCTGTCGGACGGCCAGGTGGTCGTGACCGACGAGATCGAGGCGCGCTCGTTCCTGTCGTGGGCCACGGCCTCGGCCATGCTCGAGCGGCGGGTGGCCGACGGTGATTTCGAGGCGGCCCTGGCGCTGGCCGAGCTGGCGCACCGGTCCGGGCGGGACGCCCGCGTGGTGGGCGCCATCGACGACGCCGTGCGCCTCGTGCGGGCGGCCGACGACGCGGGCCGCTCCCGCGACCGGGTGTTCGAGGCGGTGCGGGCGCTGGCCGATCCGCAGGCGGGCTCGTCGGCGGTGGGGGTGGCGGTGCGGGGCGAGCTGCTGGCCCGGATGGGCGCGGTGGCGCGCACCAACGAGCAGCGCGTGGCCCACGCGATGGCCACGGGCGCGTGGCGGGCGGCCTCGGGCGACGCGCCCGGCGCGGCCGACGCCTACCAGGACGTCCTGCTCGAGCCGGCGTGGTCGCGATCGATCTGGCGCGGCGGCGGGCTGAGCGTCCGGGCCGAGCTGGAGGCCACCCGCAGGCTCCACGAGCTGGCCGACCGCTACGGCGCCCGCGCCATGGCGATGCCCGACCGCATGGCCGAGGCCGAGATCGCGGCTTTGAACGCCGGCGGCACCGGCGCCCAGTGGGAGACGGTCGCCCGGCGTTACCCGGCCTCACGCATGGCCCCGCTCGCCTGGGCGCGGGCGGCCGCCGGCTGGCTGCGGGAGGAGCGGTGGACCGCCTCCGAGCGGGCGGCGCGCAGCGGGCTGCGTGCCGCGTCGATGGTCGCACGGCGCAGCCAGCCGCTGGGCGAGGGCACGCTGGGCGAGCTGGTGGGCGCGCTCATGTCGTCGCTGGCGTCTCAGGGCTTGCCCGACGCGGCCGCGGACGCGCTGGCCGAGCAGCAGGCGCTCTTCGGCGAGCGGTTCGGCGCCATCGTGCCGACGGTGGGCGGGCGCGCGGTGGCGTTGTCGCCGGCCGAGACCATGCGCCGGTACGCGGCCGTGGGGCCGATGATCGACCGGGCCGAGCGGGCGTTGATCCCCGGCTCGCCCGTGGCCGCGATGGTCGAGGGCGCGCCCGGCCTGGTGCTGATGTACGCCCGCCAGACGGGCGAGCTGGCGGCCTATGCGTCGGAGGCGCTCGCGTCGTCCGCCGCCGGGGCCGCCCCGCCCGAGGCGCTCTGGAGCGTCTCGGACGTGGGCACGATGCCGCCGGTCCTGGTCCACACCGACGGGCGCACGCTGACGCTGGCCTGGCCGGACGAGCTGCAGACCGGACGCCCCGCGCGGGTCGAATCGCGGGACGCGCGTTCCGGCGCCGTGCGGTGGGAGGCCAACGTCCGCGCCGCGATGGACATGGTCGATGCGGGGGCCGACCCCGCGGTGCGGCTCAACGGGCAGATCGTCGCGCCGCTGGAGGGCCCGGTCAGCAACGCCCACCTGCTCGTGGCCGGCGACGCGCGGAGCGTGGTCGTCAGCGACCGGCTGGGCCGGGCCGCGGGCGTGGACGCGACCGACGGCCGGGTGCTCTGGCAGCGCCGCCTGGGCGTGACGCGCCTCTACGGGCTGGACCTGCGGGGCGGGGTGCTGGGCGTGTGCGGCGTGGTGTCGCGGGCGCCCGACGGGCAGAACGACGAGATCGAGGACGCGTCGCTCCGCGGCGTGGGCGAGGCGGTCGACGCCCGCACCGGCGAGACCATCCAGCTGCTCGACGACCTGGGCGCCGAGACGCGGTGGGTGCGCGTCGCCACGGACGGGCAGGTGATCGTCGGGGCGTCGGGGCGCATCGTTGCGATGGACACCGTCGCCGGGCGGATCGACTGGTCCAACGCCGACGAGGAACTGGTCGATTCGATGGACGCCTGGGTCCACGCCGACACGCTGGTGGTCCTCGGCCAGGACCGCATGCTCTGGCCGGTCTCCCGGCGCGAGGGGCTGCGCTCGGGCACGCCCATGGACACGCTCGGACGCGGCGGCGACCGCGGATTCGTCTCCGTCGAACGCCGGCCCTTTGGGCTGGTGGTGCCGGGCTCGGCGGGTGTGACCACGCACACGTCCGACGGCGCGCTGGTGGCGGCCGACGCGATGGACGTGCGCCTGGCCTTCGTGCTCCACGCCGTGGGCCAGCGTCGGGCGGTGCTGGTGGACCGGGGCGAGGTGGACGCCGACGGGCTCAGCCGCGTGGGCGTGGCGATCGTGGACGCCGAGACGGGGCGCACCGAGGACCGCGTCACGCTGACGCTGCCCGAGGGCGTGCGTCGGACGGCCACGCGGGTCGGCCTGGCCGACGGGGTGGTCGTGGTGGGGTTCGGCGAGGTGTCCGTGGTGCTGGCGGTGCCCGGCGGCGAGGGTTGAGTCAGCAGGACTGGCCGGCGGACGGGCCGGTGGACGGATCCGTGCCGTGCTCGATCGCGCCGATCTTGTTGACGCGCCGGGCATGGCGCCCGCCCTCGAACTCGGTGGTCATGAAGACCTGGACGAGCTTGTCCATCAGGCGCTCGCCGAGCAGGTCGGCCGAGAGGCAGAGCACGTTGGCGTCGTTGTGGGCGCGGCTGAGCTGGCTGGTCATCTCGTCGTGGACGACCGCGGCCCGCACGCCGTCGATCTTGTTGGCGGCCATGGACATGCCGATGCCGGTCCCGCAGATCAGCACGCCGCGGTCGGCCGAGCCGTCGTGGATGGCGCGTCCGACCTTCCACGCCAGCTCGGGATAATCGGAGGGGGTGTCCGGGTTGGACTCGAACAGGGTGACCTCGTGGCCCGCTCGGCGCAGGGACTCGGCGATGGCCCGGGCGGCCTCGCTCCCGCGGTGATCGGCGCCGACGGCGACTCGGGCGGATGTGCTCATGGCGCGATCGTAGCGAGCCGATCGCGCAGAAGCCGCTCGATCTGCTCGGCGGTCTGGTCGTAGACCTTCTGGGGGTGCCCGATCGGGTCGACCACCACCTCGGCCTCGCCCAGCGGGAACACCTTGTAGGCGGCGTCCGGGGCGGCCTGCATGACCGCCTCGGCGTGGGAGGGCGTCATGGTGTAAATCACCTCCGCCTCCTCGATCAGGGCCAGCGTCAGCGGGCGGGAGCGGTGGTCCTGGGCGTCGATGCCCCGGCGTTTGAGGCTCTTGACCGCCTCGGGCGTGGCCGGCATGTCCTCGGCCGCGGCGATGCCCGCCGAGGCGAACCGGGTCGTCACCCCGGTCGGGGGGGATTGCGATTCCAGGCGTTTGGCGATGCGCTCGGCCATCGGGCTGCGGCAGGTGTTGCCGGTGCAGACGAACAGCACCAGGCGGTCGAGGTGGTCCAGCACGGCCCGCTCGGTCAGCACCCCGCCCGGCTCGACGATCAGCTTGCCGTCCAGCGCGACGCGGATCGTGGTCGAGGGGGCCTTGTGCAGGCTCGTCCCGTCGTCGATCACCACCGCGGGGGCGGGGCTGGCGTCGTCGGGGATGATCGCGGCCGTGGTGCCCGGGTCGTCGCCGAGCGCCCAGAACGCCGAGCCGAGCCGGCGGGCGATGCAGGGCACGCCCGCCTCGCGCAGCGCCCGGCGGGCCAGCGGGTGGTCGGGCTGGCGGAAGGCGACGCGCTCGTTGTCGTCGATCAGCCCCTCCGCGACGCCCAGCCCTTCGCGCAGGCGGGCGAGTGCCTCGGGCGGCTGCTCGAGCACGAAGCGCACGGGACCGGGGCAGAGCCGGTCGATCAGTCGGCGGGTGGTGGCGTTGGGCGTGTGCAGCATCTGGCGCAGCGGGTCGATGTCGGCCAGGTGCAGCGTGACCCGCGGGCCCACGCCCGGCTCGCTCTTGACGGTGAAGCTGTCGAGGTGATCGACCGCGGCGGTCGTGGCCCGGGTGAACAGGCCGTAGACAGTCTCGGTCGGGAGGATGACCACGCGTCCGTCGCGGAGCGCTTCGGCGGCGTGGGCCACGGCGCGGTCGCGGTCCGCGGGGTCTTTCCCCGTGATGGGCCCGGAGGGCGGCATGGGCAAGGATATCGGCCAGCGCGGGCCGGTGCGATCAGCCCGGATGGCGTTCTCGCCCGTGCCGGGGGTGCAAAGGCCCGGTCGCGCCGGGGCGGGCCGCGTTCGGGGCGGTGGTGGCCGGCCCGGGGCGGGCGGGTTTGTGTGCGGGCAAACGGGCATCCGCGCGGGGGCGGGGCCCGTATAGTCACCCGCTTCCGGGCCGACCGACCGCCCGGTGGCGGCCGGGGACGCGGTCAGACGAAGGAGCAACGCACATGAGCGCCGATAACCGGTCGCGTCGCGGGCACGCCCCGCGCCACACCCGCGCATTCACCCTGATCGAGCTGCTCGTGGTCATCGCGATCATCGCGGTCCTGCTGGGCCTGCTCATCCCCGCCCTCGCCGGCGTGCGCAAGGCCGCCCGGCGCACGGCGACCCAGGCCCTGGTCAACGACCTGACCACCGCCGCCGTGCGGTTCGGCAACGACAACAACGACCGGATGCCGGGCTACTTCTCCCCGGAGGAGATGGGCGCTCAGGAGAATCTGGACACCCGCGGGTTCACCGCCGCGGAGAACGCCATGCTCGATCTGGCCGGGCCGAACACCGTCGTGGTCACGGGTGGGACGCCCCCGCCCGGCGCGACCGGCGCGATCTCGGTGGGCCCGTCCACCGACGCGAACGGGCGCGTGTGGGTCAACGCCAAGCTGCTCGGTTCGGACTCGGGCGCGTACTTCGCGCCCAGCTCGGAGAACTTCAAGGACCTGACCATCGGCGGCGCCAACAGCGGCGCACAGCAGTTCGGCGAGGGCCCCTCGCTGCCCGACATCGTCGACGCCTTCGGCAACCCCCTGGCGATCTGGGTGCAGGACGAGTCGGCGCGGGGGTCGATCAACCCCGACACCAACAACCCCGTTCCCGTGCGTCAGTTCGCCGCCGAGCACAGCGACAACGCGCTGGCGTGGTTCTATCTGGCGTCCAACGCGGGCATCCTCAAGGCGCCGGCGATGGGCACGTCCGGGCTGAGCCAGACCGGCCCGCGGGCCTCGGGCCTGTCGAGCGCGCTGGCGTCGTCGGAGATCCCGCTGGACGACCAGCTGACCACCCTGGCCGCGGTGCTGGGCAGCCCGTCGGCCCCCGTCACGCCCTCCAACCGCACGCTCAACAACGCGTCGAACACGCAGATCTTCCCGGCCCGCCCCCGCGGGCGGTTCATCGTCCACTCCGCCGGGCCCAACGGGATTTTCCTGGGCACCAGCGAGCGGGGCTTCAGCTCCAACTCGGACAGCAACCTGCGGATCTACTACGGCACGACCTACAAGTCGTCCGCGGGCCAGCGGTACGAGTCCGAGGACGGCAGCGGCTTTACCAACATCGACCTGCTCGACGGCTTCGACGATGTGCTCCAGGGCGTTGGCAACTGAGCCGCCGGCGTCCCGGAACGGGACGCGGGGCCGGGGCGGGGCCGATCCGGACCACAGCACGCGGGCATCCTCGGGAACGGGGGTGCCCTCTTTCGTGCGCGCCCGCGGACGCGCGTGGTGCGTGCTCGCGGCCGCGCTGGGCGGGGTGTGGGTCTCGATCGCGTTCGGCGGCGACGCCTCGTGGTGGTTCGGCGTTGGCGCCGGGCTGGCCGCCCTCGGCGGGTCAATCGGCGCGCTGGCGCGGACCGACGCGGCGGCGTGGTGGTCGGCGGGGATGCTGGGCGCGGTGTTGTGCGTGGCGGGCGGTTGGGGGGCGATCCGTTTTCGCGAGCCGCCGCCCGACCGGCTGGACCGCCTGGTCGCCGACGGGTCGATCGTGACCATGCGGGGGGTGGTCTCGGGCGACCCCGTCCGACGGGCGCGGTCCACGGGCCCCGTGGCCCCGGGCTACTGGCGGGGCGACTCGGTCTGGTTCCCGCTGCGGGTCACCGGGGTGGGGGGCGTGGACGCGTCGGGATCCCTGCGTGTGTACGGCGGCGTGGAGCTGCTCGGGCGCGTGGGCGCCGGGCAGGCGGTCGAACTGACCGGCGTGTTCGCCGGGCCGTCCCGGGCGCGCAACCCCGGCGAGCCGGACTGGACCCGGCTGGGCAACGAGCGCGGCAGCGCGGGCACGGTCTCGGTCGGCGGGGGCGGCACCGTCACCGTGACGGGCGACGCGTCGGGCGGCGTTTGGGCACGGCTCTTGGGCTGGCGGGCGGCGGTGCGGTCCCGCGCGATGGCCGCGCTGGGGCTGGGCGGTTCGATCGACGGCGACGGCGACGGCGACGGGGGCGGCGGCGGCGGCGGTGTGGTCGGGGCGCTGGTGCTCGGCGAGCGGGACGCGTCGTTCGAGGGTGTCTACCGCGTGTTCCAGCGGGCGGGCGTGGCCCACGTGCTGGCGGTGTCTGGGTTCCATCTGGCCCTGCTGTGCGGGCTGGCGGCGTTGGCGGTCCGCCTGACCGGCGAACGCGGGCGCCTGGAGACCCTGGCGATCGTCGCGGTGGTCGTGGTGCTGCTGGTCTTGGTGCCGGCGCGTTCGCCGATCGTGCGCGCCGGGGTGCTGGCGCTGGCCCTGGTACTCGGCGACGCGCTGGGGCGTCGGTGGGACCGACTCGCGGTCCTGGCGTGGGCGGGGGTGGGGTTGCTGGTGTGGAAACCGAGCGAGGCGGTGTCGCTGGGGTATCTGCTCAGCGTGGGTGTGACGGCCCTGCTGATCGCGTTGGCCGAGCGGGACCGGCGGGACCGCTGGGACCTGCTCACCCGCGGCGTGCGGGCCGGGCCGGCGCGCCGGGCGGGGCGGTGGGCGTGGGCGGCGTTGCGACTGAACACCGCGTGCTGGGCGGCGAGCACGCCGCTGATCGTGGCGACGACCGGCGTCTTCAGCCCGTTGGCGCCGATCGCCACACTGGCCGTCGTGCCGGTCGCGGGGCTGCTGCTGGTGGCCGGGTGGGGCCAGGCGGTGCTCGGGGTGCTGTGGCCGGGCGGCGCGGGCGCGACGCGGTGGATCGTCGACGACCTGGGCGTGTTCACCGGCGCCGTCGCCGGCTGGTTCGACGGGCTGCCGGGGTCGTCGGTGCTGGTGGTCGGGGTCGGCTGGTTCTGGGCGGCCTTCGTGACCGCGGGCGTGCTCGGGTGGTTGTTCTGGAGGTCGCGGCGCGCCGTCTTTGTCGGTCTGATCGCGGTGGGGGTGGCCTACGCCGGGGCGATGTCGATGGTGGCCGGCCGCGTCGACGGGCTGCGGGCGGACATGCTCGACGTGGGCGACGGCACCGGCGTGCTGATCCGCTCGGGCGGCTCGGTCGTGCTGTGGGACGGCGGGAGCCTCCAGCGCGAGATGGGCGACCGCATCGCCGACGCGGCGATCGCGCTGGGCGTGCCTCGGATCGACGCGGCGTTCGTCTCGCACCCCAACCTGGACCACTTCAATGCGCTGCCGGTGGTGGCCGAGCGGATGGGCATCCGCCGGGTGTATGTCCCGCCGGTGATGGCGGGTCCGATCGGCGAGGGCGGTCGTCTGGGGGGCTGGGCCGAGGTGCGGGCCGAACTGGAAGCGATGGGCGTGGTGATCATCGGCGTCCGCGCGGGCGACACGCTCGGCCGGGACGAGGGCGTCCCGGCGGCCGAGGTGCTGTGGCCGCCCGCGGAACTCTCCGCCCGGTGGGCGGGCAACGACGGTTCGCTGGTCGTGCGATTCCCGATCGCGACCGCCGACGGCCCTCGATCGCTGCTAATGACCGGGGACATCCAGCGGGCGGGCATCGCCGGGCTGGAGGCGGCCGGGGTCGATCCGACGGCCACGGTCATCGAGGTCCCGCACCACGGCAGCGCCGAACCGGCCGCGATGCGACTGGTCGAGCGGTCCGGGGCGTCGGTGGCCGTGCAGTCCACCGGGCCGGCGCGGCTCGACGACGACCGGTGGGACGCGGTGCGGGCCGGGCGTCGCTGGCTGACCACCGCCCGGGACGGCGCGGTGTGGGCGTGGATCCGGGCCCGCGGCGGGGTCGAGACCGGCGGGCTGGCCGACTGAGCGGGGCGTGCGTGATTCGGGCGTTCAGGGCTGCCCGGTGCGGACGCGCTCCAGAGCCTGGTCCAGGGCGCGGATCTCCCAGTCCCGGTCGAGTTTGGGGCGCAGGGCTTCCAGCACCAGGACGGCCTCCTCGATCGAGCGGGGGCGGAGGCGCATGGCCATCTCCTCGGCGTCGAACACGCGGAAGTCCGGTCGGGGGAAGATGCGCATCAGGCGTTCGACCCGCTCGCGGTCGGGCGAGGAGCCCAGCAGGAACCGCCCGGCGAACCAGAAGCAGTCGGCCAGCACGGGGTCGGCGCGGTCGCGTTCGGTCAGATTGGCGTAGGCGGTGACGACCTCCTGGTGCCTGGTCTCGCGGAACAGCGCGGGGATGGCGGCGGCGGCCAGTTCGGGGGTGAGCTTCGCCTCCGGGTCGTTGATCACCGCGGACGCCAGACGCGCGGCGTCGCGGTCGCGCCCGAGCAGGGTCAGGTTGGCCACCGCCGTCGCCAGGTCGCGCTCGCCCAGGGCGTCGGTCATGGCGGTGTTCAGGTCGGCGGTGTCGCCGGGCAGGTTAAGGGCGGTGTCGTCGGTCCGGGTCCCGGGCGGTCCGAGCGTGATCAGCGGGTCGCCGAGCACCGCCAGCTTCCACACCGGGGCGTCGTCGAAGCGGACGGCGGCCCCGAAGTTCAGCCCCGCGAGCAGGCGGCGGGCGACCATGGGCGTGGGCATGAACGATTGCAGGAACGGCTCATCGACCGAGCCGAGCATGGCGTAGGCCCCGCGGTCGAGCAGGCCGCCGCCGACCGTGCCCCGGTTCCACGGGCTCTGCAGCGAGAACGAGTGGACGACGTGGGCGACGACGGGCGCGTCCATCAGCGGCGTGTTGCTGCCCCGGACGGGCCCGCCCGGGAAGTTCAGCTCCGCCTGCGAGCCGTGGCTGTTGATCAGCCACAGGCCCTGACGAACGGGGCGTGCCGAGAGCGCCAGCCACTGCGGCGTGGTGTTGCCCGGCCGGTCGTGCAGCTGCACGTCCATGCCGGCGTCCTTGAGCACGCCGGCGGCCTCGGCGCCGCTGTAGGTCACCCAGGGCTGCGTGTCCTCGTAGCCGTCGAAGACGAACGCGTCGGCGGGCGTGAGGAACAGGGCGCACATGGCCCGGTAGGTCGACTGGGCGTACGAGCCGAAGATCTGGCCCGCGTTGGCCCAGCGCTCGCCGGTGCCGTTGTCGCCGAAGCGCCCGATGCGGGCGGTGGTGGCGTACACGTCGCGCGGGCCGGGCCCGAACACGAGCTTCGTGCCGGTGTTCAGGCACAGGGTGACGGCGTCGACGTCGTCGCCGATGGCGCGCCAGGCCGCGCCGTTGGACGCCGCGAGCGTCTGGGCGGCCTGCTCGAGGGCGTCCGCCTGCGCCGGATCGAGCGGGCGGGTCACCGGCCCGGGGCTCTCGACGAAGCCGACCGGCTGGTACCGGGCGGCGGCCAGGGCCAGGGCGGCGGGCCACGCGTTGTCGTCCACGTCGGTCAGCACGACGCCGGGGGAGATCACGCCGGCGGCGCGGAGTTCGGCCAGGACCGAATCGAAGTCGGCCGCCCGCTCGTTCGATGCCCGCGCCAGCGTGGCCCGGAAGACCTGCTCGCGGTCGGCGCGCGACCGGGGCCACTGCTGCGTCTCGGCGCCGGCGTCGAAGCGGACCACCTTCTCCGGCTCGAACGCGCGGACGAACCGGGCGATGTCCTCGGCCCCGCGCCGCGTTCCGTCGTCCCAGAGGACGGGGAACCGCCGCGGCCCTTCCCAGGCCGCCACCGCGGCGAGGTAGTCGCGGGCCTCGGACACGATCACGACCACCGGCACCGTCTGCTGGGTGCGCCGGAGCAGGTCGGCCCGCAGCCCGGCCCGTCGGACCGGCTCGGCCTGTCGGACCTGCGCGAAAATCTCGGGGAGGGTGACGGTGCGGGTCTGGGGATCGCCCCCGGTGGCGGGATCGGTGGCGGGATCGGGGGTCTTATCGCTTGTCGGACGCTCGGTTTGGGCCAGCGCCACGCCGGGCAGGGCGAGCACGGCCAGCAGCGGTCGGAGGGCGGCGACGCGGGGGAGGGGCATGGAGGACTGTACGGGCGGGCGGGACGGGACGTTCTCCGATTTCGGGGGGCGGCTTTCCTACAGTGGGCCCGTGCCGAGCGTCACCCGCAGCGAGTTCGAGTCGTTGGTCGCCGCCGCCCGGGGGACGGGGGGCGGATCGGCGGTCTGCGTGATCCCGGTGGGGATCCGCGTGCTGGCCGACGTGCTCACCCCCATCCTGGCCTACCGGCGGCTGGTCACCAGCGACGAGCGGACGGCCCCGTCCTTCCTGCTCGAGTCCGTCGAGGGCGGCGAGCGCCAGGGGCGGTACTCGATCCTGGGGTCCAGGCCGGCGGTCGAGGCGGCGATCCGGGCCGGGCGCGCCCGCGTCCGCGATCACCGCGCCGGCACCGAACGCGAGGACGCCTGCCCCGACCCCATCGGGCTCGTCCGGGGGCTGACCGAGGGATGGCGCACCGTCCATCCGCCGGGCGCCCGCGAGCGGGGCCTGCTGCCCGGCTGCGTGACGGGCGGCTGGTTCGGGTACGCGGCCTACGACACCGTCCGGGCTGCCGAACCCACGAAGCTGGGCCCCGAGCACGCCCCGCCCGACGACCGCAACCTGCCCGAGCTGAGCCTGGGCCTGTACGACCGCGTCGCGGTGTTCGACCACGCCGACCGGGTCGTGCACCTGGTGCGATCGGTCCGGGTCGGCCCGGGGGACGATGCCGGTGCGCTGCACGACGCGGCCGTGCGCGAACTCGACGCGATGGCGGCGCAGCTGCTTTCCACCGAGAGGACCCTCTCCGGCGGTGTGATGGACCGCGTGGACGACACCCAGAACGAGCCCATGCCCAGCAACACCACCCGCGAAGAGCACGCGGTGATGGTCGAGAAGGCCAAGGAGTACATCCGCGCCGGCGACATCTTCCAGGTGGTGGTCGGCCAGCGGTTCGAGCGGCGCAGCGGCGCGGACCCGTTCGAGGTCTACCGGGCGCTGCGGGCGGTCAACCCGTCGCCGTACATGGTCTACATGCAGACGGGCGGCGCGATCCTGGTCGCGTCGAGCCCGGAGATCCTCTGCCGCGTGCGGCGCGACGCCGCGGGCGGTCTCGTGCTGACCAACCGCCCGCTGGCGGGCACGCGCCGGCGTGGTCGTACGGCCGAGGAGGACAAGGCCCTCGAGGCCGAGCTGCTCGCGGACCCGAAGGAGATCGCCGAGCACGCGATGCTGGTGGACCTGGGGCGCAACGACGTGGGTCGCGTGGCGAAGCCGGGATCGATCGCGCTGGCCGACGTGATGAGCGTCGAGCGCTACAGCCACGTGATGCACATCTCGTCCACGGTCACCGGGGTGCTCCGGGACGGGCTGGACTGCTGGGACGCGCTGCGGGCCACGCTGCCGGTGGGCACGATCTCGGGCGCTCCCAAGATCCGTGCGATGCAGATCATCGACGAGCTCGAGAAGGTCCGGCGCGGTCCTTACGGCGGCGGGCTGGGCTGGGTCAGCCTCGATGGCGAGATGGACATGGCCCTCGCGCTGCGGACCATCGTCGTGCCGGTCGACCAGCGCGACCCGGACGACGCGGCGGGCGCGTGGATGTACCACATCCAGGCCGCGGGCGGCATCGTGGCGGACTCGGTGCCGGAGCTGGAGTTCAAGGAGACGGTCAACAAGGCGGCGGCGCTGGGGCGGGCGATCGAGCTGGCCGAGCGGGTATTTGGCTGAGCGGCGACTCGGCGAAACGGGGTCGCCCAAAGCGGGGTAATTTCACGGTGCGCTTGGTTCGCCCGGCTCCTCTCGTGTAGGGTGTTCTTGGGAATGACCCCGAGGAGGATCCGACCATGCGGCACAACCGATTCGTGACACCGGCGCTGATCCTGGCATGCGGTGGCTCGGTCGTCCTGGGCGCTCCGCCCGTCGTCAGCACCTTCGACACCGATGATGAGGGCTGGTCCACCGACAAGGACGCACGCAACTTCCGCTGGGAGGGCGAGGGCGGCAATCCCGGCGGGAACGTCGCCGCCGACGACGTGGGCACCGGGCAGTACTGGCGGTTCGATGCGCCCGCCCCCTACCTCGGCGACAAGTCGAGTTCCTACGGCGAGTCGATTTCCTACGACATCCGCCAGCTGGGCACCGTGGGCACCGTGACCAACCAGCCAGACGTGCGCCTCACCGGCGCCGGCATCACGCTCGAGTACCGCTTCGGGGTTGCCCCCGGCGGGGACTGGTCGAGCTTCAGCGTGCAGATCGCCGCCGGCATCGGCTGGACCCGCGCCGGATCGCCGGCGACCGAAGCGGACATCCGTGCCGTGCTCGCCGACCTGACCCATCTCTCTATCCGGGGCGAGTACCGGGTCGGGGCCGACTCGGCCGCGCTCGACAACGTGAGCATGGGGCGAGGTTGCGCGGCCGATTTCGACGGCAACGGGCTGCTCAACTTTTTCGACGTCTCGGCGTTCATCGCGGCGTACAACAACGCCGACCCGGCTGCCGACCTCGCGGCCCCCTTCGGCACGTTCAACTTCTTCGACATCTCCGCGTACATCGCCGAGTACAACGCCGGCTGCTGACCGCCGGGTCGGTGCGGGCCCGCACGCGGCGCAGAACAAAGCCCCCGTAAGCGCGGGGGCTTTTCGGCGGTTGATGCGCCGGGTGGGTAGGTACGTTTCGGTGCTCGGCCCTGGCCCGGGCCTTCGGCGCCGGGCGGGGGTCAGGCGAGCCTGGCGTGCAGGTTCTCTTTGAGCTGCTGGCTGGGTCGGAACGAGCAGGTCGTCGACTCGTTGATCTGGATCGGCTCCTTGGTCGCCGGGTTCATCCCCGTGCGGGCCGAGCGCTTCTTCTTGGTGAAGGTGCCGAACCCCGAGATGGCGACCTTCTCGTCCTTGGTCAGGCCGTCCGAGATGGCGGCGATGACGGCCTCGATGGCCTTGGACGCGTCGGTCTTGCTGGATTCGAGCTGGGAAGCGACGACTTCGATCAGATCGGTCTTGTTCATGGCCCCGATTCTCCGGTCTCTGGGTCGGCCGGTGTACGGAGGAAAACCCGGCCCGATGGGTCGATCGGCGGGTTGGGCCCGGTTCGTCCAAATTTCCGTGCCCGGGCCGGTCTTTCCGTCCCGCCCGGCCGAAAGATGGGGTATGAGCGACCGCCCGACCGTCATCGTGACCGAGCCGCTGACGTCCGCCCCCCTCGCCTGGCTTTCCGAGCGGGCCACGGTGGTCCTGGCCGCCTCGGACACGCCCGAGTTCGCCGGCGCCTGCGCGGGGGCCGAGGGCCTGGTCGTCCGCACCTACACCGATGTCGACGCCGGCCTGCTCGCCCGCATGCCCCGCCTGCGGGTGGTCGGTCGCGCCGGGGTCGGCCTGGACAACATCGACACCGACGCGTGCGCCGCCCGCGGCGTGGCGGTCGTCAACACCCCCGACGCCAACACCGAGGCGGTCGTCGAGTTCGTCTTCGCCAGCCTGCTCGACGCGACCCGGCCCCGCGGCTATCTCGACCGGGCGCTCGACCCCGCGGCGTGGAACGAGTTGCGGGCCGACCTGGTCGCCCCGCGTCAGCTCGCCGGATCGACGCTGGGCGTGTGGGGCCTGGGACGCATCGGCTCGAAGGTCGCCCGCGTCGGTCGCGCGCTGGGCATGGACGTGGTCTACCACGACCTGCGCGACATCCCCGCGCCGGACCGCGAGGGCGCCGAGCCGGTCTCCCGCGACGACCTGCTCGCCCGCGCGGACTACCTGACCGTGCACGTGGACGGGCGCAGCGCCAACCGGGGGCTCGTCGGGCCGGAGGCGTTCGCGCGGATGAAGACCGACGTGGTGTTCGTCAACACCAGCCGCGGGTCTGTGGTCGATGCCGAGGCCTGCGCCGATTTCATGCGGGCGTGGCCGGAAGCACAGGCGCTGCTCGACGTGCACGAGCCCGAGCCGATCCCCGTCGAGCACCCGCTGCTGATGATGGAGAACGTGTACCTGACGCCCCACATCGCCTCGGCCACGCAGCGGGCCAAGGACGCGATGAGCTGGGTCGTCAAGGACGTGTGGGGCGTGCTGGCGGGCGAAGTCAGCACGGTCTGATGCGGGCGGGGTGGGGCGGTCCTACTCGGCTTTCGGCGGGTTGAGGATCAGCACGCGCCGGTTGTCGCGCGCGAAGGCCTCCCTGGTGGCGGCGGTCAGCGCGTCGTCGGTGGGGTCGCCGGGCGCGACGCGGAGCACGGACTGCAGGGCGTGGTTGCCCATGATCATCGCGCCCGCCACGTGCGGCTCCATGCCGCGCTGCGCGGCGAACCGGGCGGCCATGTCGCGCACGGTCCCGGCGTCCGGGCGCGGCTGGGCGGCGGCGATGAACGCCGCGGTGCCGCGGGTCTGCGCGGGGTCGGTCGCGAGCGCGGCATCGAGCGCGTCGTGGAGCAAGGCGAGCGCCTCGTCCTCATCGGCGTCCGGGTGCAGGCACACGCCCACGAACAGCGGCAGCCCCCCGACCGGCACGGTCGGTCCGGACGAGACGGTGGACCGGACCAGTTCCTTCTGATTCAGCGCGAAGGTGGCCCGGGTCGCCAACGCCTGCAGATGGACGCCGCTCTCGGCCCACGAGCCCGGCATGGCGATCAGGACGACTTTCGCGGGCACGTCCCACCCCACTCGCCGCAGCGCGGGCAGCCCGGCGAAGTCACGGGATGCCGGGGCTGCGCGGTGCGCCGGTTTGGCGATCGGCCCGAGGTGCTCGCGGAAGAGCGCGGCGGCGCGCTGCGGATCCACGTCGCCCGTCACGGTCAGCGTCAGCCGGTCCACGCGGTGGTGGTCATCGATGAACCGGCGCATGGCGTCGGCGTCGGGCGGGCGGATAAGGCGGACGCCGGCCTCCGCCGCGTCGTGCAGCCAGCACTGGGCCGCCGCCATGGCCGCGAACTTGCCCACGAACAGGCCGGGCGAGCCCGCGACCGATTCGACCTCCGCGCGTACGCGGGGGATCTCCCGGGCGATGTCCGCGTCGGTGACTTTCAGGGCGGTCAGCCGGGCCGCTTCCGTGGCGAAGGCCAGGGCGAGTTGATCGGGCGGCAGCGCGAAGTCGTAGTAGGTCAGTGCGGCCAGCGTCTCGGCGTTGGCCGCCCCGACGGTGTTCAGTCGGTCGGCGTTCGCGCCGGGCGGGTCGTCGCCGATCGCGCCGGTCACCCGCAGGTGCTCGGCGAGGTGGGCGGCCTGCGCCAGGCCCGCGGGATCATCGGCGTACCCGGTGGCGTAGGACGCGATCACGCTGACGGCCCCCGTACCGGGGATCGAATTGACCGTCAGCGTCGCGCCGTTGTCGAGCCGTATCTGATCGGCGCCGGTGACCGGTGCCGCGAACACCGCTGCGGCGAGAATCGCGAGCAAAGTCTTAGCCACGGCGGATTTCCTCGGCGGCAAGCCGGCGCCTGTCGTGGGCGGCGTAGGCCCTGTGCATCGCGAAGAACATCACGCCGACCAGCACCGTGCACAGCAGACCGGGCAGGGCCAGCGCATACCACACGTGGTACGGCTGTTTCACGGCGATGCCGACCACCCCGGCGGCCAGAAGCCCCAGCCCGATCACGCCAAGCACGCCCAGGTAGCTCATGACGAATCGCCGGGCCATCCCCTTGCCCGCCAGCGGGCCGCACACGCCTCCCCCGATCGCGCCGAGCAAGATCCCGCAGAGCCCGCCCCCCAAAACGGCGCCGATGAGGCCTGCCTGTTCAGGTGTCCACCATTCCATGTCAGGTCTCCTTGTGCACGGGTTGGTTCGCTGGATGGGCCGCCACGTGCGGGCGCGAACGGATCGTGTCGCGCAATCGCCGGGCGCCCGAAATGCTCAGTTCACCCCGGTCCACGAGTTCAGCCAGCAGCGACGCGACCGGGTCGGGCGTCCGGCCGTCGAGGATCTCCCGCAGGCGGACGATGGTCTTGTCCAATCGGGCCCGGATCGTCGGGTAGGACACCGAGTAGGACGCGGCCAGACCCTTGAGCGAGCCCGACTGGAGCACCATCTCGGTGATCAGATCCAGATCCTCCCTCGGCAAACCGGTGAGAGGGTGCTCTTGGCTCGGTTTTTCGTTTGTTGAAGTCACCTTTCGGATTATAGAGCATTACTTCGATAAAATGCAAGTGTTTTTTCGATTTCGTCAAAATCAAAGGGACTCTGGGGCGGATTCGGCCGGTCGGGACGAGCGGCGCTGCGGCGTACAATCCCGGATGATCCAGCTGGGCGTCAACATCGATCACGTGGCCACCGTCCGCCAGGCCCGGTACCGGGACTTCGCCGGCGACGACGGCGAGCCCGACCCGGTGCGGGCGGCCCACGAGGCCGAGCTCGGGGGGGCCGACGGGATCACCGTCCACCTGCGTGAGGACCGGCGCCACATCCAGGACCGCGACGTCGAGCTGCTCCGGCGCCTGGTCAAGGTCAAGCTGAACCTGGAGATGGCCCCCACGGACGAGATGGTGGGCATCGCCGGGCGCATCGGCCCGCACACGGCCATGCTGGTGCCCGAGGGTCGCCACGAGGTGACGACCGAGGGCGGGCTGGACGTCGCCGGGCAGTCCGGTCGCATGCGGGGGGTGGTTTTCACCCTCCGCGAAGCGGGGATGATCGTCAGCGCGTTTATCGACCCGGAGGAGCGCCAGGTCGAGGCGGCCGCCGAGGCCGGCTTCGACGTGTGCGAGGTCCACACCGGTCCGTACGCCCACGCGTTTGCGCGCTGCGGCGGGGACATGCGCCAGGAGCAACTGATCGACGCTCTGGGCGTGGTGGAGCGGGCGGGGCGACGCATCCGCGAACTGGGGATGCGGTTCAACGCCGGGCACGCGCTCAACTACCACAACGTGCGCCCGGTCGCGGCGCTCGAGGGGATCGAGGAACTGCACATCGGGCACGCGATCGTGTCCAGGTCGGTGTACACCGGCATGCGGGCCGCGGTTGCGGAGATGAAGCGCATCATGGTGGAGGCGGCGCGCTGAGCGCCCGATTTCACCGGGATTTTGTGAACGATCCGCGCCCGCCAGCGCGTACACTCGGCACATGGGCAAGCACGGGTCCGCGGCTGCGGCGCGCGGCGTTGATCAATCCGGGGTGTGTGTGGACTACGACGCGGCGTTGGTGTACCTGAACGACCGGACCAACTTCGAGCGCATCCGCCAGGACCGTGTCGCGGCCGACGCCTTCAAGCTCGACCGCATGCGCGCCGTCGCGAAGGCGCTCGGCGACCCGCAGGACGCGCTCAACGTCGTCCACGTCGCCGGCTCGAAGGGCAAGGGCTCGACCTGCGAGATGGTTGCCAGCTGCCTGCAGGCCTGCGGCTACACCACCGGCCTGTTCACCTCGCCCCACCTCATCGACGTCCGCGAGCGCGTCCGCGTGGGCGGCGAGCTGGTGAGCACGGAGGTGTTCGCCTCCGCGATGGACCGCGTCCGCGATGCCGAGGCCTCCGTCCTGAGCGAGCTGGGCCCGTGCACCTGGTTCGAGGTCATCACCGCGCTCTCCCTTCTGATCTTCGCCGAGATGGCCGTCGACGTGGCGGTGCTTGAGGTCGGCCTGGGCGGACGCCTGGACTGCACCAACATCGTCAATCCCGCGATCGTGGGGCTGACGGGCATCCAGCTCGAGCACACCCAGATCCTCGGCGACACGCTCGAGCTGATCGCGGCCGAGAAGGCGGGCATCATGAAGCCCGGTGCCGTCGCCATCTCCGTCCCGCAGGAGGAGCCCGTCCTGGAGGTCTTCCGGAGAACGGCGCAGGAGAAGGGCGCCATCTTCAAGCTGCTCGGGGAGGACGTGGTCTATTCCTGCCGCTTCGAGAGCGCGCACGGGCGCGGGCCGCACCCCCGCGTGTGCGTGGGTGAGGAAGGCAAGGGGTTCGAGCACCTCTCCGTGCCCCTGCTGGGCGAGCACCAGGCCCCCAACTGCGGCCTGGCGCTGGCCATCCTGTGCGAGCTGCGCGGGCGCGGGTACAAGCTGCCCGAGCGGTCGGTGGCCGCGGGCCTGGAACGCACCCCCCGGCGCGGGCGTCTGGAAGAGATCCACGCGCCCCCGCGCATCATCGTCGACGGCGCCCACACGCCCGACAGCATCCGCGCCACCCTGCGCGCCACGGGCGCGCACCTCAAGTACGACTCGATGGTGGTCATCTTCGGCTGCGCGTCGGACAAGGATGTGGACGGCATGCTCAGCGAGCTGTCCCGCGGGGCGGACAAGGTGATCTTCACGAAGTCCTCGCTCAACCCGCGCGCGATGGACCCGCACGAGCTGGCCGCCCGGTTCTCCGAGATGGACGAGGCCCCCATGGTCCAGGTCGAGCCCACGCTCAAGGAGGCGATCAACGCCGCCGGGCGGGCCGTCCAGCCGCAGGACGCCATCCTGATCACCGGCAGCTTCTACCTCGCCGGCGAGGCCAAGGCCCTGTTCGAGCAGAAGCGCACGCAGGGAGCGGAGGGGCGGGCGTGAACGCGCTCGGGGGGACGCGCCGCCGCGCCGTGCGCAACGGGCTGATCATCGCCGCCGCCGTGGTCGTGCTGGGCGGGATCGGCCTGGCCCTGCTGGTCTTCTCCGGCGGCCGCCGCACCTACCCGACCACGCCCGAGGGCTGGGCCGCCCGCTGGAACGCCGCGGCCGCCGAGTTCGGACGCACGCCGGGCGAGAACTGGGATCTGTGGCTGGACGTGCTGTCGGAGATCGAAGGGGAGACAGACCCCGCGATCGTCGGCCCAAAGTTGGACACGCTGGCCGGGCTCGATCGCTTCACCATCCCGGTGCCGGCGTCCATCGGCACCGTGGATATCTGGGAAACAGCGGTGCCCGATTTTGGGGCCCTGCGCGACGCGTTGCGCGTGATCGCCCCGGAGATCAAAGCATCTCTTGAGCACGAGGACACAGATGCAGCCGCCGATTGGATCGAGCGTGCATGGTCCCTGGCCCGGGTCGCCGAAGCATCGGGAACGCTGATCGGCGGAATGGTTCAGGCGGCGGTGGTCAATACCGTGTTCGAGACCGTCCGGCCCTTCGCAGACGTGGTCGCGGGTGATCCGCAGATTGAGGAACTGATCCGATCAGCTCCGATTCCGGGTATCGCCTGGACGTTCCGCATGGAGCAGGAAACTGGTGTCATATTCATCGAATCAATGATCGCCGACCTCCCGCTGGCCGCCCACGACCAGACAGCAATCTACGAGGACGTGTTGACCGATTGGGTTGCCTACGGAACCACCGGCGACACCGACGCACGGGACCGGGTGCAGGCGGTCTTTGACAGACTCGAGCGCAACCGGATCTACCGGTTGCGTCGCGCGGCGCTGGACCTGATCTTGCCGTCGGTCGAAAGGGCGGTCGGCAACCTGAAAGCCACACGCGTCGAGCGCGACGCCCTGCTCGTGATGCTCGCCCTCGAACGATTCTGGGACGAGCACGGGTCCTATCCGCACGCCCTCGACCAACTCGTGCCCGAGCAACTCGCCGCGATCCCCGCCGACCCCTTCGCGGACAACGCACCACTGCGATACCGGTTGGTCGATCCCGATTCCGACGATCCGATGACGGCGTATGTCTTGTACTCCGTGGGCCACAACGGCACGGACGAGGGCGGCACAGAAAACCCCTCGCTCGTCGGCCGCGGCCTGACCGACCCGGACCACGGGGCGGACCACATCCTCAACCGCCTCCCGCCCCCGCCTCGCCCCACCGGCATCTTCGAGGACGACCCCGACGACCAGCCCAACGAACAGCCGGCCGACCAAGCGGACGAGCAGCCGAGCAACCCCGCCGAGGCCGTGCCGTGAACCGACGCCGCTGGCTCCTGGCGGGCGCCGGCGCGTGCATGGCCCTCGGCCTCTTCGCCGCGCTGCGTCCGGAAACACCGGCCTACCCGACCACCGAGCCCGGCTGGTCCGCCCGCTGGCAGGAGGCCGCCGCCGGCATCGGCCTCGAGCCCGGCACCGGCTGGAGCGAATGGACCGCCGCCGTGGCCGAAGCCACCGCACTGACGGACACCGATCCCCCCCTGGCCCCCGAACAGCTCCGCACCCGACTGACCGCCATCGACTGGCCGGCGCGCGTCACGCCGCCGGGCACCGACACCACGCTCGACGCCGAGCCCGATTGGACGCGGGTCTTCGGGGCCATCGCCGACGGAATCGACCGGGCCGCGGACTCCGGCGACGCGGACAACGCCGTGGGCTGGGCCCGCCTGGCCCACCGCATCGAGCAGGGCGTGGGTGTGCACGACGGCTTCGCGGGCTCCGTCCTGCGCTGCCGCCTGGGCGCCATCACCGACCGCGCCGTGCGGGACGCCGCCAGCCAAGGCCTGTTCTCGCTCCATGGCGGGCCCGCCGACGCGGTCGAGAACCGGCTGGGCGACCTGATCGGCCTGTGCATCGAGGGCGGCCCGTTCGGCGCCGAGCTGGCCGCCCGGCTCGAACGCGAGCGTGCCCTCCGCGCCGCCCTGGACGCCGACCTCCCGGCCGCGGACCTGCGTCGGCTTGAGCGTCTGTTCTACGACCTCGACGGTTCGAACCGCGGGCGTGCCGCCGCGGCCGAACGGACCCGCGCGATGCTCGACGCCATGGCGTCGGGACGATACCCCCGCACGGCGTCGGTCCTGCCCGACATCGACGCCGCCCTCGACGCCCGCCGGGCCGCCCGCGCCGAGCGGGTGGGACTGCAGATGATGCTCTCCCTCGAGCGTCACCGCCTCCGGCGCGGGGCCTACCCCGACACCCTCGCCCGGCTCGTGCCCGACCAGTTCATCCACCAGCCCGTCGATCCCTTCGGCTTCGGCGAACACTTCGGCTACCGCGTGCTCGACCCGGGTGCGCCCACGCCCGCCGGCGGGTACCTTCTGTACTCGTTCGGCCCGGATCGTGATTCCGACAACGGCACCCCCTTGGACGAGACCGGCCGGGGAGATCTGGTCTTCAATCCCCCGCCCGACGCCATCCCGGAGCCCGCCCCATGAGCCCCACCCGAACCGCCGCCCTCTTCGCCGCGTGCCTGCTCGCCCTCGCCGGGTGCGAGAGCGGCACGGGCACGGTCCGCCCAGCTCCGGGCGTGGAGGTCATCTCCGACGCCGACGCGGAGGGTGTCGCCGTGCTCAGCGGGGAGCCGGAAAGGCCCTACACGGTGGTGGGGCGGGTGCGGGCCATGGCCGACGCCCGGTTCGAGCCGCGGATCAACGAGGCCCGCGCCGCGGCCGAGCGGGCCCTGCGCCGCCAGGGCGCGGCGGTCGGGGCCGACGCGGTCATCGTGGACGAGGCGGTGGTCATGGATCTCGACGGCGGGGCCATCGAGCCGAGCATGGGAAGCCTGGGCACCGAGGACAACAACCTGCAGCGGCCCGGCGGGGCCGCCTACGCCACCCGCCCCGTCCACCGGGTGGTGCTGACCGGGCGGGCCGTCCGGTTCGCGGATTGAGCCGCGGCCCGAACCCCGCGGACTACACTTGGGCCATGATTCTCCTGGGAGGGTCCATCTCGCGGCATCGGCTCGGGCTTGCCCCACGCTGATCCCGCGCGCGATCCCCTCCCACCCCCCGATCCGGGTTGGTTCCGGGCTCCGCGACGCGGGGCCCGTTTTCGTTTGCGTCCGGCGGACGCGGATCGGTGATGCGGATTCGGATATCTTCGGGCCGGCGGCCCACGCGGAGCGACACCAGCGATGACCACGGCAGGCACACCCCAGGACGGCACCCAAGTCCGCTACGACGCGGCCCTGGCCGACACCATCGAGACCCGCTGGCAACGCTGGTGGGACGAGCACGAGGTCTATCGCCAGCCCAACCCCGGCGAGCCCGGCTTCGACGCCTCCAGGCCGAAGTACTACTGCCTGGACATGTTCCCCTACCCCTCCGGCGCGGGCCTGCACGTGGGCCACCCCGAGGGCTACACCGCCACCGACATCATCTGCCGCTACAAGCGGATGAAGGGCTTCAATGTCCTGCACCCCATGGGCTGGGACGCCTTCGGCCTGCCCGCCGAGCAGTACGCCATCGCCACCGGCGTGCACCCGGAGATCACCACCCGCACCGCGATCGACAACTTCCGGCGTCAGCTCAAGCGCTTCGGCTTCTGCTACGACTGGTCCCGCGAGTTCGGCACGATCGACACGGACTACTACACCTGGACGCAGTGGATCTTCCTGAAGATCTACAACGCCTGGTTCGATCCGCAGGCCGACCACGGGCGAGGGCGCGCCCGCCCGATCGACGAGCTCATCGCCGAGTTCGAGCGGGGCGAGCGCCCCGTCCGCCTCAACCCCGACGCCGCCGAGTACATGGGCGCGGGCGACCTGCCCCGCGGCACCGACGCGGGCAAGTGGGCCACGCTCGACACCGAGACCCGCCTGGCCGTCATCGACTCCTACCGCCTGGCCTACCTCAGCCAGCAGACGGTCAACTGGTGCCCCAAGCTCGGCACCGCGCTGGCCAACGAGGAGGTCATCGACGGCAAGTCCGAACGCGGCGGCTTCCCGGTCTTCCGCAAGCCGCTCCGCCAGTGGATGTTCCGCATCACCGCCTACGCCGAGCGTCTGCTCGACGACCTCGGCCCGCTGGACTGGCCCAACTCGACCAAGACCCAGCAGGCCGAGTGGATCGGGCGCTCCGAGGGCGCCGAGATCGACTTCCCGCTGCTCGATGCCGCCGGCACGCGCACGGGCGAGGCCCTGCGCGTGTTTACGACGCGCCCGGACACGATCTTCGGCGCCACCTACATGGTCGTCGCGCCCGAGCACCCGCTCGTCGAGATGACCCTCGAGTTCCCGCACCCCGGCACGGACACCGCCAGACTGGCCGAGTACGTGAGCCGCTCTCGCAACCGCTCCGACGTCGAACGCCAGGAGGCCAAGGACAAGACCGGCGTGTTCACCGGCATCTCGGTCATCAACCCGGCGACGGGCGAGCCGATCCCGGTGTGGACCAGCGACTACGTGCTGATGGGCTACGGCACGGGGGCCATCATGGCCGTGCCGGCGCAGGACCAGCGCGACTGGGACTTCGCCACCGCGTTCGGGCTGCCCATCGTCCGCACCGTGCAGCCGCCGGAGGGCTGGGAGGGCCAGGCCTACACCGGCGACGGCCCCGCAATCAACTCGGAGTTCCTCAACGGGCTGTCCATCCCCGAGGCCAAGCAGAAGATCATCGCGTGGCTCGGCGAGCAGCACCAGGGCGCCCGGCGCGTCAACTACCGCCTGCGTGACTGGCTCTTCAGCCGCCAGCGCTACTGGGGCGAGCCGTTCCCCATCGTCTTCGACGAACGCGGCCAGCACCACCCGGTGTCGGAGGACGCGCTGCCCGTCCGCCTGCCCCCGCTGGCCGACTACCAGCCCGTCGAGTCCGACGAGCCGCTGCCGCTGCTCGGCAAGGCGACCGAGTGGGTCAAGACCACCGCTGGCGAAGCGGGCGTGGTCGGCCTGCCGCCCGACGCCCCGGTCCGGCGCGAGACCAACACCATGCCCGGCTGGGCGGGCAGCTGCTGGTACTTCCTGCGCTACTGCGATCCGAAGAACAGCGAGCGGTTCGTGTCCCCGGCCGCCGAGAAGTACTGGATGGGCGAGGGCGAAGGCTCCGGCGTGGACCTGTACATCGGCGGCAACGAGCACGCCGTGCTCCACCTGCTCTACGCCCGCTTCTGGCACAAGGTCCTCTTCGACCTCGGCGAGGTCTCCACGCCCGAGCCGTTCCAGAAGCTCTTCCACCAGGGCCTGATCACCAGCCACGCCTTCCAGCGCAAGGACCGCTCGCTCGTGCCCACCGACGAGGTCGAGAACCGCGGCACGGACGACAAGCCCGCGTACTTCGAGATCGCCACCGGCGAGCCGGTCGTGCAGATCACCGCCAAGATGTCCAAGAGCCTCAAGAACGTCGTCAACCCCGACGACGTCATCGCCGACTACGGCGCCGACACCTTCCGCCTCTACGAGATGTACATGGGCCCGCTCGAGGCGAGCAAGCCCTGGAACACCCGCGACACCGTCGGTCTGCACCGCCTGCTCCAGAAGATCTGGCGCCTGTGCATCGACGAGTCCGGCGAGCACCTGCGCCTGGCGGAGGTTGCAGACGCGGGCACCGAGAAGCGCCTGCACCGCATGATCGCCAAGGTCGGGTCGGACATCGAGAAGCTCGGCTTCAACACCGCCATCGCGGCGGTGTTCGAGTTCGTCAATGAGGCCGAGACGATGACCGCCGACCAGATGTCGCGCTTCGTGCGCACGATCGCGCCCTTCACGCCCCACCTGGGCGAGGAACTCTGGCACCGACTCGGAAAGCACGATACCTCGCACGACTGCGGCTCCGTCGCCCTGGCCCCCTGGCCGGCCTTCGACCCCGCCATGCTGGTGGACGACGAGGTCGAGATCCCCGTGCAGGTGCTCGGCAAGGTGCGGTCCAAGGTCGTCGTCCCGGCCGACGCGGATGCCAAGGCGATCGAGGCCGCCGCCATGGCCGACCCCCGCATCGCCGAACTCCTCACCGGCAAGACCGTCCGCAAGGTCGTCGTCGTGCCGGGCCGCCTGGTGAACATTGTTGCGAACTGACTCCATCCGACGGATCCGTAAGGCGGGCGGGCTGCTCCGTCGCCTCGTCCTGCCCGACCGCCCGAAAGCGAGCCCCGCCATGACACAGGCCGCCGCGAGCCCGATTGACACCGACGCCGGGCTCGTCTTCGAATGCGCCGGCTTCTGCCCCTGCTGCCAGAAGGACACCCGCTTCCGCGCCAAGTACGACTGGTTCCGCGACCACCTGCTCTGCGAGCACTGCCAGTGCATCCCCCGCGAGCGGGCCCTGATGCTCACCATCGACCGCTGGTACCCCGAGTGGTCGGGCCTGCGCATCCACGAGTCCAGCCCCGGCGGGCGCGGCGCCAGCCTGCGTCTGATCCAGGAGGCCAAGCACTACACGGGCACGCACTACCGCCCCGGCGTGCCCCACGGCAAACTCATCCCCGGCACACCCTGGACCTGCGAGGACCTCGAGCAGCAGACCTTCCCCGACGAATCGTTCGACCTGGTGATCTCACAGGACGTTTTCGAGCACGTGTTCGACCCGGCCGCCGCGTTCCGCGAGGTCGCCCGCACCCTCAGGCCCGGCGGCGCCCACATCTTCACCACGCCGCTGGTCAACAAGCATCGGCCCAGCCAGGTGTGGGCCAGCCTCGGCGACGACGGCGAAGTGATCCACCACGAAGAGCCCGAGTATCACGGCAACCCAATCGACGAAAAGGGCTCGCTGGTCACCATGCACTGGGGCTACGACATCGCCGAGCACATCCACGCCGCCTGCGGCCTGCCCACCACGATCGTCCAGATCGACGACCTGCACCACGGCGTCCGCGCCGAGTACATCGAGGTCTGCGTGACCCGCAAGCCGGCCTGAGCCGGCGACTTCTCCGGGCGAACCCCTCACACCCGCCCCGGCCGTGGTATGCTCCGCCTCACGAGCAGGAGATCCGCCGATGAGCCAGCACCCCGCCACGCCTTCCCCGATGAGCCCGCCGCCCTTCGAACGCCCGCCGGAGCGGACGCTCTCCCAGCTGGCCCTCTGGTCGATGATCCTGGGCATCATCGGGCTGTGCATCGGCCCGCTGGGCCTGGCCGCCCTGATCATGGGCATCATCGGCATCACCAAGACCGGCCCGAACGATGCCAAGACCGGACGCGGCTTCGCCATCGCCGGCACCGTGCTCGGCGCGGTGGGCATCCTCGGCAGTTGCCTTTCGATCGCGATTGTGCTCCCCGCGATCGGTAAGGCCCGCCAGGCCGCGGTGACCGTGATGTCTGAAGCTCAACTCCGCCAGATCCAAACGGGCACGCTCAACTATTACAATGACATCGGAGAACTGCCCCCCGCGGACGGCTGGCAGGCGACCCTGTCGGACTACCTCGTCGGCACGCCCGACGACCCCATCTTCGATTCGCCCCTCTCCGACGGCGACGCCGTCGAGTACGTCTTCGTGCCCGGCGACGATTACGCCTTCGACGGACGCCGCATCATGTTCTACGAAGACCCCGACCACACGACCTACGACGGTATGGTCATCGTCGGCTACGACGACGGTCGGATCGAACGCATCGACGTCCAGACGCTCGCCGCCGAACTCGCCGCCCGGGGCCACACCCTGCAGCGTTGATCACGCGAAATCGGGTGTCAGCGGGGCCTTCCTGGCGTGGGTCTAGGGTTCGCCATGACACCCCGCCCGATCGCCGTCCTCGCCCGCCTGCTCGTCCTCGCCCCGCTGGCGGCCCTGCCCGCCTGCTCCACCGCGTGGAAGGACCACTACCGCGGCGTCGCCGCCGGTGCCTACGCGCCCACCGAGTCGGTCACCGTCCGCGAAGTCCCCTGGGAACGGGTCGACGCCGCCTTGCGATCCATCGAGGCCGAACGGGCCGCGTCGGCGACCCACCCGGACGAGTGGACGCCCGAGCAACTCGAAGCCGAGCAGGCCGCCCTTCTCAGCGGCCTGCAGATCTCCGAACCGCCGGACGAGATCACCGTCCTCGGCCGCAGCGTCTTCCGCTCCACCGACCACCTCAGCCCGGCCGACGGCTCGCTGGAACAGTTCGCCCGCTCGATCGGCGCCGACTACGCGGTGTGGTCCGCGCACTACCTGGGCACCAAGGAGGTCGTTCATCACGAGTCCGTCACCGAACACGGCTGGTCGTCCCGCGGGTACCATGACGCTTCGGGGCTCTACCGGCGCGACTACGAGCCGTGGGACCGGACCGTGTTCGTGCCGGTGGTCGTCGAGGCGGACCAGTACGCCTGGGTGGTGTACTACTTGCGGAAGCGGTGAGGAACCACGCTCCCAGATAGCCCCGACCGGAAGGGAGGGGATGGCTTGTGGGTCTCTTTCTCATTACCCTACCAGGGTGCCATCAGACTACTTCCTCACCTGGACCACCTACGGCACCTGGCTCCCCGGCGACATTCGCGGTTCCTTCATCGATGACCGCGTCGAAGGCCCGGGCTTGAGCCGTCGCAAGGATCACCTCCGGACTACATCGTCGAATCGACTTGCATCGGACCCATTTGTACTCACCGATCAAGCCCGCGTCCTCGTTGACGCGGCCATCAAGGAGCACGCCGCGCACCGTCAATGGACCGTACTCGCGCTCAATGTTCGCTCGAATCACGTCCATCTGGTTCTCAAGACCGATCAGCCGCCGGAGCGTGTGATGACCGGAATGAAGGCATGGTCTACGAGGGCTCTCCGGGAACACGGCCTGGTCGAATGCGATCGAAAGGTCTGGACCCGCCACGGGAGCACCCGTCATCTCCATACACAGGAATCACTCCGTCGGGCGATTCAGTACGTGGAAGAGTGGCAGTAGAAGGCGCGATGTCTGGTTTGCGCATCGATCAGCCCACAAGCCATCCCCTCCCTTCCGGTCGGGGCTACTTCGGAGCGACCCGTATGCGTCCCCGCGGGTTCCACTCGACCGATCTACTCCATCTAAACGACCTCTCGTACGGACAACTAGCCCCGACCGGAAGGGAGGGGATGGCTTGTGCAACGCTTTCTCAGTACCTTACCGATGTGTCTTCAGACTACTTCCTCACCTGGACCACCTATGGCACCTGGCTGCCCGGCGACGGCTCGCTGGCCTCCTTCGTCCGTTCGATCGAGGCTGACTTTCGCGGTGTGGTCCGCCCACCACCTGGGCAACCGGCGCGTAACCCGCCAGCAGGGTGTCCACGAAGACGGCTTCCACGTGCGCCCGTACACCGATTCCGACGGCCGCCGTCGCACGACCGAGGAGCCGTGGGACCGCACCGTCTTCATCCCGGTCAGCGTGGACGCGGACGAGTACGCGTAGGTGGTGTACCTCCTGTGGCGGCGGTAGGAACCGGCTCGATCAGCGGACCGAATAACGGAACATGAGACTTCATCGGCAAAGTTGGTTCGTGGCCACCGTGATCGGGAGTCTGGCCATCACCATCGCTTTGGCTGTGTGGTTCATGCTGACCGCCCATTTCGGACCGTCCCCGGATGAGGTTGAGCGGCTGAAACGCCAACAGATCATGAGGGAACTCCTTTTCATCGCATGGGAATATGAGCGCGACCAACCCGGAAACTGGCCGATCGGTGAAGCATGGCGAACTCTTTTGGAGACCATCCCAGCATCATACAGCCTTGACAAATTCGGCCCGGTGTATTTTCTTCGCCCTGCCCGACGGTTGCCCACATCCGAATGGGAAAAGATACCCGCGTTCTTTGAGGATCCATCGGAGAACGCCTCCAGTACGGCCGTGCTGTACTGGGATGGTACCTTTGAGCGGCTGAGTTCACGGGAGTTCGAGCGACTCATCCCAATCGATCAGTCGGAACGCATTGAGTAAAGCGATCACTCCCCCAGCGTCTTCTTCCGCCTGAGAATATGGTGATAGTGCTGCGCAAACCGGTGCGCCTCGTCCCGCACCTGCTGCAGCAGGCGCAGCCCCGCGTTGTTGCGGCTCAGGCGGATCGGCTCCTTCTCCCGCTGCATGTACACCAGTTCTTCTTTCTTCGCGATCGAGATCACCATCGGCGGCTGCACGTCCAGCGTCTCGAACGCCGCCAACGCCGCGTGCAACTGCCCCAGCCCGCCGTCGATCAGGATCACATCCGGGTACAACTCATGCCCCGCCCCCGCCTCGCGGTAGCGGCGAGAAACCACCTCGGCCAACGCCGTGTAGTCGTCGTTGGCCCGCCCGCCCGGCAGGTTCGTAAAGCTCTTGATGCGGTAGCGCCGGTACTCGTCCTTGAACGGCTTGCCGTCGATGAAACAGACCTTGCTGCCCACGGTCTCCCCGCCCTGCAGGTGGGCGATGTCGAACCCCTCGATGCAGCGGATCGCCCGGTCCATGCCCAGCGCCTTCTGCAGCGCGGCCGTGCCCTTCTCGGGGTCGATGTAGCCGATCTCGGTCTCCGGCTGCCAGTTGTCCGACGTGCTGCCCCGGTCCGAGAGCTTTTCGATCGCGATGATCTGGTCCCGCAGCGCCGCCGCCCGCTCGAAGGCGAGTTCGGCCGACGCGGCCTCCATCTCCGCCCGCATCTCCCGCAGCATCACCGAGCGCTTCGTCCCGAGAAACTTGACGAACCGCTCGATGTCCTGCCCGTACACCGTCACCGAGACCGACTCGTTGCACGGCGCGGTGCACTGCCCGATCGCGTGCAGCAGGCACGGGCGGAAGTACCGGTTCTTCGGGTCGCCCGCCACGATGTCCAGCTTGCAGGTGCGATACTTGAACACGCGTTGCAAAGTCTGCACCGCCTCCCGCAACGCCCCCGCGTTCGCGAAGGGCCCGAGCACCCGCGCGTTGCGCATCTCCGGCGCCTGCTGCCCGTCCGCGTCCACGCCCGACGGGTTCCGCGTCACGAACACCCGCGGGAAGTCCTCGTTGCGCGTGATGACGAGGTAGGGGAAGCTCTTGTCGTCCGTCAGGCGTTCGTTGTGCTTGGGGCGGATGTCCTTGATCAGCCGGTTCTCGGTCAGCAGTGCCTCCCACTCGCTGCCGCAGACCAGAAAATCGAACGAGTGGACGGCGTCGAGCATCCGCCCCTTCTTGGGCCCCAGGTCCGCCGACGGCACGAAGTAACTCGCCACCCGGTCCGGCAGGTTCGATGCCTTGCCGACGTACAGCACCACCCCCTTGTGGTCCTTCATCAGGTACACGCCCGGCGCCGGCGGCAGCCCCCGGGCCGACTTCAGCAGCCGTGCGAGACGCTCGTCGCGGGTCTCCGTCCCCCACCCCGGGGGCGCGTCCGCGGGCTGGAAGCCCTCGGCGTCGGTCTGGATGGGGTCCGGGTCATCGGGCACAACGGATCGTATTCGACCCCCGCCCGCCCCCGGATGGGCCCCCGCTCCGTCGTCCCCGGCTCAGCGCAGGTCGCGCCCGAACACGCCGTCCACGGTGTGCACGCCGGGCCGCCCCGAGCTCCAGGTTCCGGGCCATTCACCCTCGCCGGGCGGGAACGGCTCGGCGAGGGCGTCGCGTCCGACCGCGCGGGCCGACCCGTCGGCCAGCGCCATCGCGCCGGGGCCGTCGAGGCCGAAGCCGTCCATGATCCGCTCGTCCACGAGCAGCGACTTGGAACTGGGGAACCGCACCGCGTGGTCCCGCTGCCCGCGCCACTGCGATGGGCCCACCCGCCCCTGGTAGCTCCAGAACGCCGGGTCCGCCATGAACGCCGCCGAGTACCGGTAGTCGGTGACCAACGCCGGCTCGCGCCCGGGGCGCTGGAACAGCCGACCCGTGAACTCGCCGGCGTAGTGCGACTCGGCCAGCCCGAACTGCCACGCGTACACCTGCCCGAAATAGCCGTTGATCGTGTACGCACCCCCCCGGATGATGAACGTCGTCCCCGACGCCGTCGGCGGCACGAACGCCGGGTAGGCCCCGCCCGCGTCCGTCGCGTACACGCCGAAGACCTTCCCGTGCTGACCGATGGTGGCGATCGTCGAAAGCTCCCGCGCCCGCTCGCGCACCCCGCCCAGCGACGGCGCGAGCATGCCGATCAGCACCGCGATGATCGCCACGGACAGCAGCGTCTCGATGAGCGTGAACGCTCGCCAATCACGCCGTGGGTTCATGACCAACCCCCGCCCCGGCCCCGGAGCCACCCCGCGCGTCCGACGGTCGCCGGAAACCGATCGGCACGCAGCCCACCGCCCAGACCGCCAGCAGCAGCAGGTTCCGCGGGATCACGCCGGTGACCGCGCCCTTCCACTGCGCGAACGCCTCAAGCTTCAGGAAGCACTCGCAATCCGGAGGCTCGTACGCCACCAGGTGGATCGCGTAGAACCCCGTGAACCCCGCCAGCATCACGCCGAACGCCATGTAGTGAAGCAGGCGCGGCCACCCGAAGAACAGCAACGCGGCCGACAGCTCCAGCGTCGGGATCAGCACCGCCATCCCCGGACGCACCGCCGCGGGGATCAGCAGCCAGGTGTCCAGCGAGTCGCGGAACCGCTCGAGGTCGGCGAACTTCGAGACGGCCGCGTACAGGAACAGCCCGGCCACCAGCCAGCGCAGGACGACAAGAAAACCCCGCACGAGGTTCCGCGCGTGCGGGGCGGGCTCGGTTTGTGCGATCTCCGCCTGCATCGCCCCGGATCAGCAGCCGTTCTGGCAGCCGCCCTGGCAGGGTGCGCCGGCCGCCCGATAGCAGCGGTAGGTCCGCGGGGGAACCATCGTCGGCCGGCAGATGTTCATCACGAAGTCCAGCGACCAGACGCGCATCTCGCAATCGGAGCTGTACGCCCCGCGCTGGGAGCTGCCCACCGGACCGAAGGCGGTCTCCTTGCACTCTTGCGAGTTGAGCACCTCGTCGGGGCACACGTCTGGGTCCGTCTGATCGACCCACTTCGAGCACGCCCCGTCCGGGAGCTGGTAATCGACGATGCACGTGGGCGCCGGCGCCGACTGCGCGATCGCCAGCGTGGCGGCCACGCCCAGCAGGGGCGCCGCGATCCGGACCGTTCTGCGGATTAGTTTCATCTCTGGTTTCCTCTCTTCTATGAACACCGTGAATCTCAAACCGATCTCTTCATCCGAACAATCACGAACGCGCCGACCAGCACCGGCAGGATCACCCACCCCGCCCAGCGCCACAAGTTCGAGCCGCGTCGGTTGACGGCGGTCGCCAGCGGCTCGGTCGAGACCACCGCCCCCGTCTCCGGGTTGAGCGTGGTGGACACCGCGGTGGCCGGCCGGTAGTCGTCGATCCGTTTGATCCGCCGCCCGTCGCGCGTCGGGTCTTCCCGGTCCGGCGAGGGCACCGCGGCGATCCGCCCGAACGTCTGCGGATCGAACGACGCGATCGATGTCAGGTCCGACGTGCGGACGATCCGCCCGCCGGCGTCCCTGTGCACGAACCGGCCTGCGACCACACGCTCGAGCGCCGGGTCGTAGGTGTGCTGTGAATACTCGAGCGACTGCCCGTCGGTCTCCGGATGACCGGGCGCGGCGAACAGCCCCGTGCGCACCACGAACTGTGCATTCTCGGCGCGATAGAACCCCGTCAGCCTGAATCGCACCTCCGTCTCGGGCAGCGACAGCATCGCACGCCACTCGTCGTCGGTGATCTCGAAACTGCGCACCTCGAGCTTCGGCGAGCCGAAACCCATCCCCGACGCCAGCAGCTCCTGCACCACACCACGGATCTTCTGCACGTGGATCCGCGGGTTGCGCCCGGGCGGCGGGCGGTCGAAGTTCATCACCGACACCGACCCGTCGCTCGCGTACACCCAGCCCTCGTCCCCGTTCACCACCGCGTCGATCTCGGGCGACCATTCGGCGTTGGGGATGTCCTCGTTGATGCGGAACTGCCGGTCGCTCAGGTACCACAGCCGGTAGGTCGACACGCTCGGCCCGGTGTTGGCCAGCCAGCGCTGGCCCTCCAACTCGGCCCGCTCGGTCTCCCGCGGCTCGGCGCCCAGCCGCGCGATCGCCGCGTCGATCTCCTCCGACGTCATCCGGGCGTGCGTCGTCTCGCTCCACACCACGGACGTGCCCCGCGGGATCTCGTACCCCCGCGCGGCCTGCCACGAACGCTCAAAGTCTTCGATCGAGGGCGCCGCAACCGCAGCCCCGCACGCGACAGACAGCACGCAAGCCAGGATGGCCGGCCGGGAGGAAAGAACCATGGCCACCAGAATACCCCGGCAGGACCGGTAACCGCAAGCCAATCCCCCCGCGACTGGGGTTTTTACAGACCGATAAGCAGATCTTCCGAAATCACCCCCCTGCGAATCCCCTTCGTCGCGGTCGTGCCGCGTGAGCGCCCGGCGACGCCGAACGACCCGCCACGCAAGAGACGGGCCCGGTCAACTCGCCGCAACGACCGGCCGCTCACGCGGCTCGGCTGGGATGGGGCGCATGAAAAACCGGCCGTGCGGCCGGTTGGGTTCGATCGGATGTTGTGGCGGCTCACTCGTAGATGTAGCCGGGGCCGCGCCACTGCTGCCACTTCTTCAGGCGGAAGCGCCAGAACTGTTCCTCGAAGTTCTTCTGCGCCTCGGGCGACCAGTTCTGGTACGCCGGCAGCAGCCGCGCCTCGGAGGCGATTTCGCGGAGCTTGTCCTCGGCCTCCTGCACCGTCAGCGGCTCGGCCTCGCCGGACCGCACGGCCGCGTGCAGCAGCTCCTGGTACATCCCGTTCAGGCGGGCGTAGTCCTCGAGCGTCTGCTCGCTCATGTCCGCCGCGTTGAGGCGGGCGCTCTCCGCACGCAGCACCGTGTCGATCGCCCGCGCCTGGTGACGCTGGCCCTCCGTCCGCTCCACGCGGCAACCGGAGAGAACACCCACGGCGGCGACGGCGGCCAGCCCCATCAGGATCGTCTTGCGAAGCTTCATACCCACTCCCATCGGTTCCCGGACGCCCCCGCTGCAGCCCTTTCTGGGGGGCCCGCCGGGGATTGATCCCATGTTAGCTCAGCGCCAGGCGGCACATCATCTCCACCCCCGTCCCGATCGCCCCGTCGGGGAAATCGAACTCCGGCTGGTGCAGCTGCGCCATTGCATCGGCTCCCTCGGGCAGCAGACCCAAGAGATAGAAGCACGAAGGCACCCGCTGGGCGTAATACGCGAAGTCCTCGCCCCCCATCGAGGGCTCGGACGTTTCCACCGCCCCCCGCGCAAGTCTTGCATTTCTAGCCACTTCCAGCACCCGGGCCGCCTCGTCGGGGTCGTTGTGCGTCACCGGGTAGCCCTCCTCGATCCGCAGCACGCCCTCGCAGCCCATCGCCCGGGCGGTCGACTCAACGACCTCCTTCAGCCGCCGCTTGGCCAAGTCCCGCGTCTCGGCCCGCAGCGTGCGGATCGTCCCGGTCAGCGTGGCCGCCTCGGGGATGACATTCGTCGCCGTCCCCGCGTGGAAGGTGCCGAAGGTCACCACCACCGAGTCCACCGGCGACACCGAGCGGCTGGCGATCGATTGGGCCGCCGCCACGATGTGGCTGGCCGCCACGATCGGGTCCGCCCCCATGTGCGGGTAGGCCGCGTGCGCCTGCACGCCGGTGACGGTCACCTCGATCTCGTCCGTCGCCGCCAGCAGCGGCCCGGGGCGCGTGCCGATCACCCCGAAGGGCAGGCCCGGCCAGCCGTGCAGCCCGTACATGCGGCCCACCGCCGGCCCGAGGTCCCCGTTGGGGCCGCCGGTCAGGCACCCGTCGCGGCACATCAGCTCCCCGCCCCCGCCGCCCTCCTCGGCCGGCTGGAAGACGAAGGTCACCGGGTTGGGCCGGTGCTCGGTGGCCGCGAGGATCCGCGCTGCCCCGAGCAGGATGGTCGTGTGCCCGTCGTGCCCGCAGGCGTGCATCGTGCCGGGCGTGGTCGACGCGTACGGCTTGCCCGTCCGCTCGGTGATCGGCAGGGCGTCCATATCGGCCCGCAGCCCGATGCACGGCCCCGGGTTGTCGACGGTGGCCGGCAGGTGCGCCAGCACGCCGGTTCCCTCGCGGGGGGTCTCCCCGCCGAGCCCGGCGACGAAGGCGATCCCGAGGCGGGTGAGTTCGTCCTGGACGAGTTTGCTGGTCCGGTGCTCCTCGAAGCGGACCTCGGGGTGGGCGTGGATGTCCCGACGGATGCGGGCGAGGTCGTCAACCTCTGCCGCGATCCGCTCGCAGAGCTGGGTGCTGGCCGTGGCGTTCATGGGTGGATTGTACGGTCGCCGGCCCCCGCGATGTTCGCCGAAAACCGGCGCCCGCCCCGCGACCGGGCCCGCTCACGCCGCCAGGCGGAGCGGCGCGTTCTCGTCCATGAACGCCCGGGCCATGACCGCCAGCTGCTCCGAGTTCGGGGCGCCCTGGGAAAGCTCCGCGCACGCCCGGCGCCGGATCGTGTCGAACCGCTTGGAGCAGTCCAGGAACGCGTCGACGATTTGGGGGTCGAAGTGCGTGCCCCGCAGCGAGACGATCAGGTCGTGCGTGGCCTCGTGGGACATCGCGTCCTTGTACACCCGCTTGCTGGTCACCGCGTCGTAGAAGTCCGCCATCGCCACGATCCGCGCGGCCAGCGAGATGTCGTCGCCCGCCAGGCCGAAGGGGTACCCCGTGCCGTCCCACTTCTCGTGGTGCTGCAGCGCGATCTCCACGCCCATGTCGATGAACGCGTCCGGGCCGAGCTTCTGGCGGATCGCGATCAGCGTGTCGGCGCCGATCAGCGTGTGCTTTTCCATCTCCGCCCGTTCTTCATCGTTCAGGCGCCCGGGCTTGAGCAGGATGCGGTCCGGGATGCCCACCTTGCCGATGTCGTGCAGCGAGCTGGCCAGCGCCAGGCGTTCGATCCAGGACTCGTCGATGCACGCGTGCGACGGGCGCAGCCGCTTGGCCAGCAGCCGGGCGTAGAGCCCGATCCGTTCCAGGTGCGCCCCCGTGTCGGTGTCGCGGTAGTCGGCCAGCTTGGCCAGGCCGAAGATCAGCGCGTTCCTTTTGGCCAGGCCCTCGCGGACCTGACAGGCGACCTCGCGCTGCAGTTCCGTGTTGGCGCGCTCGACCGTGTCGTGGTACCGGCGCGACGCCAGGAACAGGATCACCGCCGTCAGCATGAACACGCCCAGCGCCACCGACAGCCGGAAGATCAGCAGCCGGTCGGCCCACACCTGCGCGATCTGGCTCTCGGTCCGCAGCCAGTAGTCGGCCAGCAGCTCGCCGCCCAGCAGCACCGCCGCCTGGGAGAGCAGCACGGCCACGAACAGCGCCACCCGCGAGTTCGGGCGGAACGCCCAGTCGATCCGCGGCGAGGGACGCGATGCGCCCCGGCCGCCCCGGCCCGCCCCCTCCCGATCTGGCGTGTTCGCGTCCACGGACCGGTGATCGGCGACGCCCGCCCGCCCCGGCACGCCCGACAAGCCGACCGGGCGAATTTGCCGTCCGGTCGGGTGGGATTGTGCGGTGATTCCGGCCCGTGAGCCGCCCGCTCACGGACTTATCAGCACCCGCTGGCAGGCGTCCATCGCCGCGGGCACCGCCGCGTGCGCGTCGCGGTAGTCCGGCCGATCCCCGCCTTCCGGGGGGCGCAGTTCCGAGAACGCCGCCCGTGCATCGGCGTGCACGGGGATGTTGCGGCTGTCGCTGGCGGCCAGAAGACCCTCGACCCGCTCGGACACCAGGAACGCCGCGAGTGTCCGGGCGTGCTCGGGGTTCGGCCCGCCGCGGATGATGCCAACCGTGTTGGGAATGGTCGTCGGCCCCGGACTCGGCCACCGCCCGTCCGCCCCATCCGGAGCCGCATCCCAAGTCATGCCCACCGGCCAACCGTTCGCGATGGCCACCCACACGTCGTCGGTGTCGGTCAGCCCCGCGTCGATCTCGCCCTCGTACACCGCGCGGACCACGCGCGCGTTTCCGTCGTACAACCGCACGCCGTTCTCACGCATCGCCCCGAGCCAGTCAGAGAACCGCGCCTCGCCCCACCGCGCGTGCAGCAACGCCATGTGACCCCGCGTCGTGCCGAACTGCGGCCGCGCCATGCCCACGCGCCCCCTCCACGCCGGTCCGGTCAGTTCCGCCAGCGTCGTCGGCGGCTCTTCCACACGATCGGTCGCGTACACGAACACCCGCCCGCGTTCGGCAAATCCCACCCAGTCCCACCCGTCGCCGACCAGCTCGTCCGGCCAGTCGGCCGGCACCGTGCCCTCCATCCCGCCCGGTTCGAGCACGCCCGACTCGGCCAGCAGGATCGTCCCCAGCGGTTCGGAGGACCACCACACGTCGCAGCGCGGGCTGCCCGCCTCGGCCTGCAGGCGCGTGACCAGCCCCGTGGTCTTGGTCGCTTCGGTGTCGCCGACCAGCTCGACGCGGACGCCGGTCTCGGCCTCGAACGCCTCGACCACGGCCCGCGCAAACGCGTCGTCGGTGCTGGTGTAGAGCACCACGCTCGGCGCATCCGGGTCCGAACAGCCCGACAGCCCCACGCCCGCCGCCAGCAGGCACACCAACGCACGCACCGTCCGAATCATGTCAGTTCCCCGCGTCGCTGCCCTGGGCGGCCGGCGCATCGGAGCCGCTCGGCGCCGGGGCCGATTCGGGCTGCGACGCCTTCTTCAGGCGCCCGAAGTAGGCCTTGACGGCCGCCTCGTGCTCGCGCGGCACCCGCTTGGTCTCGATCGCCTCGGCGGCCTGCGCCTCGGCGTCCTTGACGACCTCGGAGAACGCCGCCGTGGATTCGCCGCGGATCTGCGAGCCGTACACCAGCGTCGACGCGATCACCGGGCCCTCGCCCGTGGTGTTCACGTTCGCCTTCTCGCGCTTGAGCATGAAGTCCGCGGCCTGCTCGTCCGGCCCGCTGCCCAGGCCCTGGCCCGGGTTGCCCGAGCCCCGGCCCTCGCCCATCGACTGGCCCTGGCTGAACTGCCCGTTCGGGCCCCACTGGGCGCCGGAGCCGGCCATCTGGCCCGTGCCCGAACCGGGGTTCTCGCACAGGCCGGCCATCTGGCTCTGGCACTCGCCCATCGCTTGCTCGAGCGAGGCCATCTCGGCCTGCATCTGCTCCATGTTGGTCAGCTGGCCCTGCATCGAGTCCAGGCCCTCGCCCGTCTGCGACTCGCTGCCCGCCTGCATGCCCTGCGCCATCTGGCCCATCGCCTGCGACATCGCCGCCGCGGCGTCGTTGGCGTTCTGCTGCGCCTGCGCCTGTTGTTTGAGCTGGTCGATCTGCTGCTGGTCCATGCCCTGCTCCTGCAGGGCCTTCTCCATCGCGTTGGGGTCCGCGGCGAGCTGCTTGGCCTGCTGCTCGCTCATGCCCGACGCCTGCAGCTGCTCCTCGAGGTTCTGGCGGTTCTCGGCCATCTTCGCCAGGGCCTCGGCCATCTGCTCGGCCTGCTTGGCGAGCTGCTCCTTGTCCTGCTCGCTCATGTCGCCGCTCTTGATCTGCTCGGCCAGCTTCTCGAGCTGCTTCTTGGCCTCGGCGAAGTCGCCCCGCGCCATCGCGCGGCTCATCTCCGTCGCCGGCCCGGGCTCGGGCTGCTCGAGCCGCTTCATCGCGTCCTGGATGGCGTCGAAGGTCATGCCCTCCTCGCCGCTGCGCTTCTCCTCGAGCTTGTCCGACAGCTCGGTCAGCTTCTTGATCGCGGCCCGCTGCATCTCCTCGGCGCTGATCTGCTCGATCTCGCGCGGGTTGAACAGGTCTTCCTCCGCCTCGTCGCCCTTCTCGATCTCCACGCCCGCCTTGGCCAGGATCTCGTCGATGCGCTTCTGCGCGTCCTCGACCTGGGCCGCGACCTCTTGCACCTGCTGCCGCTCGGCCTGCGCCGCTTCCTTCTTGGCCAGTAGTCCGGTCAGGTCGTGCGCGGGCAGCCACCACACCGCGAGCAACGCCGCGCAGGCCGCCACGGGCCACCACGAGTTGCCGGGCGCTTCGATCGGCACCGCGTCCTTGACCACCACCCGCCTGGCCTTGTGCCCGGCGTCGTCGACCACCGCCCTCGACCACGCGCTGCCGTCCTGCTCGACGCACAGCGCCGTCGACAGCGTCTCGCGCAGGCCCGCCCGCTCGTCCACGGTGCGCGCCACGTCGATCTCCGCGGGCCGGCGCACCCACGCGACGACCAGCGCGGCCAGCACCGCCACGGCCGCGATCAGCGGCAGGGCCAGGCCCCAGTCGATGGTGACCACCGGGACGACCTTCTGCACGCCGCGGGCCAGCACGGCCAGCACGATGCCGCAGGTCAGCAGCACCACCGCGTGGCGGATCCATCCCGCCATCAGCATCCGCTTGCCAGCCCGCGCGATGACGTCCCGGATCGGGTCCATGCCGCTGCCTCCTGTGGGGGGATGATGCCCCCTCAATCAAGCCTTCCCAGACCATCTCTATTCGGATTCGCCGGCCCGGGGTCGCCCCGGTTTCCAACAAATCCGCGGGGATGGCCCCCCATCCCGACCCATGCTACCCGCCACCCCACCGGGGGGTTGCTCCTAGGATGTCGGGCGGCCCCCCGGCGCGCGCCAAGGCCCCGTCCGCGGGGCTCGGTGGGGTGCCGGCGACGGGGGGCCGCCATCCCTACCCTTCCTGCCCGATGTCCAAACGCAAGAAGCGCATCCTGGTCCTGATGAAGCCGCGGGATCCGGAAGACCCCGCCGCCGGATCGGTGCCCCTCGGACGCCCCAAGGACCTCATCGCCCAGCTCGCCCTGTTCAACGTCGCGCCGGACGGCTCCGAACGCAAGGCCTTGGGCACCGCCGTGCTCCACGGCCCCGGCTTCACCGTCGAGTACGCCTCTAGCCAGGACGAGCTGAATCAGGCGATGATCGTGGTCAACGACCAGGACTTCGCGTGGCCGGTCCTCAGCCGCATGTGCCGCACCCATGGCTGGAAGATGCAGGACACCGAGTCGGGGCAGGTGTTCGGCTGAGATCGGATGGTTTCTCGGTTTGGGGTTGATCCCGCTGGGGTTCTCCGGTACCGTGGCAGAACACCCCAGGAGAACAAGCCATGATCCGCACCATTCACGGCCGCGTCGTCGCCGTTGCCGTCACCATCATGGCCGCCGGCGCGGCGACCGCGCCCGCCCAGGTCGCGCTCGAGCGCGAGGCGGTCTCCGTCGACCCCTCCGGCTCGGTGCGCGCGGTCCACTCGGACGGGGGCCTGATCGTGGCCGGCTCTCTCAGCGACGTGGTGGGCCTCTTTTCCGGCGCTGCGGGGGTGTACGACGCGGCGACCGGAGACCGCCTGTTCGGCCTGACGCCGTCGGATCCGGGCGCGGTCGACTTCTTCGGCGGCGCGGTCTGCGTCGGTCACGGTCTCGTCGTGGTGGGGGCCTACCGGGACGACGACAACGGCACCGACTCCGGCTCGGCGTACGTGTTCGACGCCTCTGACGGGCAGCAACTGTTCAAACTGCTCCCCGACGACGGTTCGGCGGGCGACTGGTTCGGCCGGTCGGTCGCGATCGCCAACGGGCGGATCATCGTCGGCGCGTCCCGGGACGGGTCCGGATCGGTCTACCTCTTTGACGCGACGACCGGCCAGCAGATGAACAAGGTCACGCCGCAGACGGCGGGCGACGCGTCGTCGTCCGGCTTCGGGCTCTCGGTGGCGACGGACGCCGGTTTCATCGCGGTCGGGGCGTACGGCGACGACGAGGTTTACACCAACGCCGGTGCGATCTACGTCTTCGACACCGCGGGCCAGTTCGTCCGCAAGCTCCTGCCCCCGGTCTCGATGGGCGGCGGGCAGCTCGGTCTGTCGGTGGACATCGACGCCGGGACGGTCGTCGGCGGGGCGTGGCGGGCCAACACCGGCGGATACGGCGACGCGGGCCTGGCCGTGGTGTTCGATGCCGCATCCGGCCAGATCCTCCGCACGCTGGGGGCGATGGACCCCAAGCCGGGCGCGTTGTTCGGCTACTCGGTGGGGATCGGGGGCGGCACGATCGTCGTGGGCGCCGAGAGCGACACCGACCAGGGCGACCGGTCGGGCTCGGCCTACCTGTTCGACGCGGGCACCGGCGCGCAGCTTGCCAAGCTCTTCCCCAGCGACGGCGCGCCCATCGAGTACTTCGGGATCGACGCCGACGTGGGTTCGGACGGGACGGTGGTGGTCGCCTCCGCCCGGGACGAGGGCGTGTTCTACACCTACGACCCGCCGGTCACCGACTGCCTCGCCGATCTCCACGATCCGGCGGGCCGCGTGCTCAACTTCGCGGACATCAGCGCCTTCCTGGCCTACTACAACGCCGGGGACCCGCGGGCCGACTTCTCGCCGCCGTACCTTCAGTTCAACTTCTTCGACGTCAGCCGGTTCATCGATCGCTTCGTCGCCGGCTGCCCCTGAGTGGGCCCGGGCCACCCCGATCCGGGGCGGCGTGAGCCGGAATCCGGCCCCCGCCGGCCGGTTCGGCCGAACTCCCGCGCCGGGCGGACCGATAGAATCTCCCATGCCGATCTATGTCTACGAATATCTCGACGACCAGGGCGAGGGCACGGGCGAGAGCTTCGAGATCGTCCAGCCGATGTCCGAGGACGCCCTGACCGAGCACGAGGGGCGGCCCGTCCATCGCGTGCCGCAGGCCCCCAACATCGCCGGCAAGTGGACCGACATGAAGTCCAAGAGCCAGCTCTCCAACGACAACCTCGACCGGCTCGGCTTTACCAAGTACGAGCGCACCGGTGACGGCCAGATGACCCGCGTCGCGGGCAAAGAAGGCCCCAAGACCATCAACCACTGACCTTCACACCGCGCCGCCCGCGCCCGCCGGAACCAACGCCCCGACCACGTCCCGTGCGTGGTACCACGGCCGATCCTGAGTCACGAACGGCGTGATGCACGCCAGATCGTTCCCCGCCGTCAGCAACGCCGGCTCGGTATACCCGTCCGCCCTCGTCTGGCCCAGCCCGATGTTGGACATCAGCCCGTTGCACAGGCACTTGCGTCCAACGGTGTCCTCGGCCTTCCCGCCCTTCTTGACATAGTCGTCCACCGGCTCGGCCGGGCACCGGTACCCCAGCGACCCGTCGTCCTTGCGATAGGCCCGACGCAGGTACCCGAGATCGCACAGCCGCCCCCGCTCCGCGTACCGCCCCGCCTCCGACAGCGTCCCGTCCAACGCCGCGACCTTGAACGGGAAACTCGTCGGCGACGCGTCCGGGTCCGTGAAGATCTCCGTTCTCCCGTCCATCGCCGCTTCGAGGAACCGCCGGCGCAGCCCCGGATCGAGCCCGGACTCCTCGCAGAACGCGAAGACCGTCCCGACCTGGATGCCCCGGGCGCCCGCACCCACCGCCGCTTCGAACCGCTCCCGCGACGCGAACCCGCCGGCCAGCCAGAACGGCACGCCCAGCGCGAGCATGTCCGCCGGGTCCACCTCGTCCCGCTGCCCGTACAGAGGCTCGCCCCGGCTCGTGAGCTGCTGCGCCCCCCGCGGCGGCGCGTTGTGCCCGCCCGCGACCGGCGCCTCGACCACGAACCCGGCGATGCCACCCGGTGCTTTCTTCAGCAGCGCCCGCGCGAGCGTGGCCGACGAAACGATCGCCAGAAACGCCGGGCGTGCGATCTCCGGCGGCGTGCAACCGGACCCGGCCCACAACGACGCCGGATCGAACGAAAGTTCGAACTTCTCATCCCCGGCCCCGAGCACATCGAGCGGCACGCGCACGGCCTCGTGCTGCGCCAGCCGGTCGAGCACGCCGGGGATTTCCGCCGGGATGCCGGCGCCCATCAGCACCGCGTCCGCGCCGGCCAGCATCGCACCGTACAGGCCCGGCAGCACCGGGAGCTGGATCTTGTGCAGGAAGTTGATCCCCACCGCGCCGTCGTGGCCCACTTTGGCGAGGTACACCTCGACGAAGCTGGCCATCACCAGCAGCCACGCACGCTCGTCGGTCATCCGGGCGCGGGCCAGGGGCACCAGCTTGAACCTGGGCTCGCCCGGCTTGGCGGGTCGGCCTTCGGGGCGGAAGTACTTCCTAAGGATCGTGGCCGCGACCTGCGGGACCGGGAACGCGGCCATCGCGCGGCGCATGTGCCCGTCCGGATCGCCCTCGCCCAGACGCCGGACGAGGATCGTGTCCAAGGCCGTCCCCGAGACCACGCCCAGTTGGCCGAGCCGCGCGACCTCTCTGGCCAGAGCCCAGCCGGAAACGCCCGCGCCCATCCCGCCCTGAATCAGCCTCGGGAGCATTGCTCTGGTCCTCCTCGGGTCACCCCCGGAGGTGGGTCCGGCGGGCGCTGGGGGAGTGTAGACCATTCAACGGATAAATAGGTCCTTATTTGGGCTGACAGTCTGCGGCTTGTCGTGCCCGGCGCGTTCGGACGGCGTGGGCCGGTACGCCGGGCAGAGGGCTGCGAGTGCGCCGAGCAGGGCCGCGGTGTGGGTGTTGATGTGGACGGCGTCGAACAGGCCGGCCAGCAGCAGGCCCGCGAACGCCAGGGGCAGGCCGGCTTCCAGGGCCCGATTCGGATCGGCGGGCGTCTCGCGGACGCCGGCTCGCAGGACGGCCCACGCGAAAAGGCCTCCCAAGAACAGTGCGACCGGGCCGCCCACGCCGAAGAGGTGCAGGGGGCTGGAGTGGGCGTGCTCGAGGTGGGCGGCGGCGTGGCCCTCGCCGAACCGGGCGGCGGCGGCGGTGCGGATGCCGCCCGCGCCCAGGCCCCACGGGCGGGCCGTGCCGGACTCGGCGGCCAGGTTCATGACGGCGATGCGGGCGCCGGTGGGTGAGTCCAGGTCGCCCCCGCCGGCGGCGGCCAGTTCGGTGCGGGCCTGATCCACCCGCAGCGCCAGCCCGGCCCGCTGCGACCAGCCGACCAGCACCACGGCCACCACGCCGACGAGCACGACGGCCCCGGCCGTCCGCTTCGCCCGAGTCTCCGCGCCGCGCAGGATCAGGGGAACGGCGATGAGCAGCAGCAGCCCGCCGGACAGCCAGGCGCCGCGGGTGCCGCTGGCGAGCAGGCCCGCGACGGCGACGGTCAGCCCGATCGTGCCGATCCACCGGTCGCGTCCCGCGCCGCGCAGCGCGGCGGGCAGGAACAAGCCAATGGCACCCACCTGCACCGACCCGGCCACGACCGGGTCCCACCAGCCGGTGATGCGGCTGGGGTGGCTGGAGGCGAACGGCGGGTGCAGCGCGTCGAACCCGGACGCAAGCTGGGCCAGGCCGGCGACGATCAGGCCCAGGGCGAGCGCGGTGGTCAGCGCGTGGCGTCGCTCGATGGCCGGGTAGATCAGCCCGACGAGCAGGAACCAGCGCAGGCGGGCGATCTCGTCGAGGCCCTGGGCGCGGTCGGGGGACCAGGCGAGCGTGATGCCCAACCAGGCCGCGAGGGCGAGGCCGGTCAGGACGGCGGGCTGGCCGAAGGCGTGGATCCAGAGCGGGCCGGTGTTGACCGCGCGGACAAAGAAGAACACCAGCAGCGGGGCGAAGGCGAGTTCGGTGACGGTGACGGGGCCGGCGAGCAGGAACAGGCCCAGGCACGCGAGCGCGAGGTGGACGCGGTCGCCGACGACGTCGCGTCGGTGCATGCGGGCGAAGGCGGCGTCGGTGGCGGGGCGGTCGATGTACGAGCCGTCAGCGAAGCGGGCGAGTGCGTGGAAGGGGCTGGGCACGGGGGATTGTTGGGGCGGGACGAGGCCGAAGGGCGGGAGCGTGCGGGCGGGGTTGGTTGCGGCAAGGGCGCGGAAGCCATCCCCTCCGTTGCGGGGCGCGTTAGTCGGGGGCGGGTGGCTGGGGGTTGGATCGGGACTGGGCGGTGCGGAGCTGGTGGCGGACGCGGGCGTAGCTGCGCAGGCCGGCGGCGGTGACGGCGCCGGCGCCGATCAGGAAGGGGATGCCCAGGGCGACCATCCAGCCGGACTGGAAGAACTTGATGGCCGAGCCGCCGATGATGAGCATGGCCAGGGCGGTCCGGCCGTAGGCGAGCAGGGTGCGCTCGTTGGCGAGGACGGTGCGGTCGATGGCCAGGTGGTCGTTGAGGGTCAGTTCGCGGTCGGCGAAGCGGGCGTAGGGGTTGGGGCGGGGCATGGCGGAGGTTAGTCGTCGTCGGCGGCGTCCTCGGCCTCGATGAGTTCGACGGCCTTGTCGAGGAGGCGTCCGAGGGGCACGGGCTTTTGCATGTAGGCATCGACGCCGAGGGACTCGCCGTACGCCTGGTGGCGTTTGCCCTCGTTGGCGGTGACCATGATGACCAGCGGGGAGTCCTCGTGGCCCTTGATCTTTTCCAGGGCCATGAAGCCGGAGCGCTTGGGCAGCATCATGTCGAGGATGACCAGGTCGGGGGGGTCCTCGTGGCAGATGCGGATGGCCTCGTCGCCGTCGGAGGCGGTCAGGGTCAGGGCGCCTTCGGAGAGGAAGGCGGCCTCGATGGACTCGAGGATGTCGCGGTCGTCGTCGACGATGAGGACGCGGACGTCCTCGAGGCGGGGCTGTTGGTTCTTGTTGGGCATGGGGTGTCCTGTGCGTGGCGCGTGCGTTGCGGAGCCTACTTCATCTGGGTGATGCCCTGTTCGGCCATCATGGCGCGGTCGCGGTCGGAGCGGTCAACCAGGGCGTCGAGCTGGTCCTCGGTCATCCAGGGCAGGCTCCGGAGCTTGTCCTTGAGCTGATCGGGGAAGGGCTTGTCGAGCCGCTCATGGCGGGGGCGGCTCTTCCAGATTCGGTGCATCCAGAGGTACTGTTCCGGCGCGGAGCGGACAAGTTGCTCGATGGAGCGTCGGTAGCGGGCGGTGATGTAGAACATGGGGTCTTCGTGGTCGGCCCAGTCCTCGGGCCCGAAGGTGTCCTGGAGCTCGATGCGGTAGTGGACGCCGCGTTGCTCGTCGGGGCCGACGGGCAGGCGTCGGGCCTGGCCGACCATGACGCGGGCGTTGAACTGCATGGCGAGCAGGGCGATGGACTTGTAGCTCGATGCCAGGCGTCCGAAGTAGGGCACGTGCAAACCCCGGTCGCCGGCGTTCTGGTCGGCGACGAAGCCGACGGACTCGCCGCGTTCCATGAGGGCGGGCAGCTGGTGCATCGCGCCGAACTTGTCGAGCAGGAACAGCCCGCGTTTGGAGCGGGTCTGGCGGACCCAGTTGTCGGCGGGCTTGAGGTCCAGCGGCCGGTAGAGCACGTGCATGCGGTAGCCGAGCATGGCCAGCGTGTAGCCGAGGATCTCCCAGTTGCCGCAGTGGCCGGTCAGGAGCAGCGTGGGCCCGTCGGACATGAGCGGGCGCATGGCGTCCTTGATGTTGCCGAGCTCGACGGCCTCGGTCCAGGCGTCCTCGGTGATGATGCGCGGCGCGATGGCCAGCTCGATGCCGAGCATGGCCAGGTGCTCGTAGGCCTGGAGGACGAGCTCGTGTCGTTCGTCGGGGCCCAGGTGGGGCATGGCGACGGTCAGTCGTTCGGCGGCCTTGTCCACGCGCTTGCGGTTGAGCGGCATGGCGCCGAAGGCGCGCCCGAGCTTGCGGGCGGCGTGCAGGGCGGTGGGGGGGCTGGCCAGGTGCGCGGGGGTGATGGCGCCGCGGATGATGGCGTACAGGAGCGGGTCCGTGAAGCGTTCGCGGCCACGGCGCGCACGCACGGAGCGTGAATCACCCATGGGCCTGCCCCCTCTCGCTTGCGTCGAGTGCCCGGATCAGCTGGGGAAGTCGCCGATGAGGGTCTGGAGGCGGTTGGCGTTGAGCAGCGGGACCGAGGTGGTCTCGGCGCTGCCGAGCAGCTCGTTGTACCGCTGGATCTCGCGCTGCAGGCGGTTGTACTCGTTGATGACGGCGATGGGCGCGCCGGCGGCGGGGGCCGGGGGCAGGATCGGGCGGGCGCCCAGGACGATGAAGTCCAGGTCGCCGGTGATCTCGGTGACGACCTGGCCGCCCCAGCGCTGGATGAGCGCGGCGAGTTCGTCGCGCTCGTAGCGGGTGGCGGTGCCGTCGCCGTTGATGTCGAAGAGCCCGTCGACCACGAAGCGGTAGGTCTTGCGGGGGTCGTAGACGGCGTTGGCGATCACGTCGCCGCGGATGATGGGGTTGCCCTCGGAGGACTGCAGGACGCGGGCGCGGCTGAAGCCGTCCTCGACGCGGACGACCTCGACGACGGCCTTGCCCTGCTGGTACTCGCCGGTGGAGTCGTCGATACGGATGTCGGTGGCGTTGGAGTAGATGGCGAAAGTCATGCCCAGAACGACCTTGTCGGAGCGGCCGATGCTCAGGACGACTTCGTTGGCGGCGCGGTCCACGGCGTCGATGCGCCCGTCGACGAGGGCCTCCTCGCTCAGGGGCATGACGCGGTTGTCGCCGCCGGCGTTGCGGGCGCGGATGAGCTGGTCCTGGAGGACGATGTTCTCCTGGACGAGCTGGTCGATGGTGGACTGCTGCTCGCGGATCTGGCTGGCGTAGCGGGACTCGGTGTCCTCGATCTGGCGGGCGAACTTGGTCTCGATGTCGCCGAAGCGGTCGCGGGTGAGGCGGAGCTGGGCGTTGATGTCCTCGACGTTGCCGCGGAGCTGGCCGCCCTGGGCGTTGAAGGACTCCTCGATCTGGGCGATGCGCCGGGCCTCGGCCTCGGCCTCGGCCTGGGCGGCGCGGCGCTCGGCCTCGGCGACCTGGACGCGCTGGTTGAGCTGGGCGATCTGGCGGACGCGGGCGTCGATCAGGTCGAAGAGGGCCTGGCCCTCGGCGCCCTCGATGGTGGCCATGCGCTCGCGCAGGGTGGTCATGGGGGTCTGCTGGTCGCCGGTGAGGGCCTGGACGAGCTCGGCCCGGGTGAGCATGAGGTGCTCGACCACGGAGCGACGCTCGTTGCGGGCGGTGTCGAGGACGGCGCGGACGGAGGCGTGCTCGCGCTGGGCGTCGGAGATGAAGTCGGCGTTGTCCTGGCGGGCCTGGGCGAGGTCGTTCTTGGCGCGCTGGGCGTTGCCGTAGAAGACCATGGTCGTCACGAAGAGCGCGACGGACAGCAGGCCGAGGATGGTGATGGTGACGGCGACGCCGACGCTGGCTCCGGTGCGGGCTGCCATATTCAGTCACGCTCCATACAAAGAGGTAGGACGGGGGGCCGGGGACTCCGGGGGTGCCCGCCGGGGGAGACTGTTCGCACGGTCCGGGCGTGCGGTTCGATCGGGCGTGGGTGACGCGCCGGCGGACCGATGACCGGGCCGGACGTCCGTGCCCGGCGAACCCGGACCGCTCGAAGACCCGGGCCGGGCTGGCAAGTGTCTGGGCAAAGAGGGCCCGCGTCAACCCGGGGGCGGATTCGGCTGTCGGTTGTTTGGGGTATTTCTGGAATATCCCCTGGCGGGGCCCGATTGGCCCCCGGGCCGGTGCACCCGCCGCCGGACGGACCGAGTTCACCCCGCAGCAGGAGATCCCCCATGGCACGCACCGCTTGTTTGACCGCTCCGTTGATTCCCTTGGGCGTCGGCGGGCTGGTGAAGTCGGCGGTCCTGGCCAGCTCCCTGTCCTGTGTCTGTGCCGCGCCGGCGGCGGCCCAGTGCGGGGACGCGACCTACGAGGCGGTGTTCGTCGCGGAGTGGAGCCAGGCCACGCACCCGGTCATGTTCCCCCCGAACCCGCACTTTTCGCCGCTGGTGGGGGGGACCCACGCGGGCTCGGTGTCGTTCTGGGCCCCGGGCGGGCTCGCGAGTCCCGGGATTGAGTCGATGGCCGAGACGGGCGCGACCACGCTGCTGCGCGCCGAGGTGCAGGACGCGATCGACGACGCGACGGCCGGGTCGGTGCTGCTGGGGGGGTCGGTCGCGGTGTCGCCCGGGCAGCGGAGCATGGTCTTTGACATCGGGCCGGACCATCCGCTCGTCACGCTGGTGACGATGATCGCGCCCAGCCCCGACTGGTTCGTGGGCGTCCACGGGCTGTCGCTGCGGGACGGGGGCCGGTGGGTGGGGTCGCTGTCGGTGGATCTGTGGGCGTACGACGCGGGGACGGACAGCGGCCTGACCTACACGGCGTCGAACTCGGACACGAACCCGCAAGAGCCCATACGGGACCTTTCGGGCGAGGCCCCGTTCGCGGGGGCGGGCCGGATCGGGACGCTGACCTTCACGCGGATGCCGGCGACGGGGTGCGACGCCGCGGACCTGGCGGAGCCGTGCGGGGTGCGGGACTTCTTCGACATCGCGGCCTTCCTCGCGTTGTACAACGCGGGCGATCCGGGGGCCGACTTCGCGTCGCCCTTCGGCACGCTGAACTTCTTCGACGTTTCGGCGTTCCTGACGGCGTTCATCGACGGCTGCCCGTGACAGGGCGTCGGGCACTCGCGGCCGCTACGCTGGGGTGAACACGGAGGACCCGGACGATGAACAAGAGCGTGCGAACGGCGGGGGTGGTCGCGTTGGGATTCTGCTTCGCGTCGGCCGGGACGGCCCGCGCCATGGCGGGGCCGTTCCTGTACCAGCTCGACGACGGGGCGGGCAACTTCAACATCGGGCCGAGCCAGTTCGACGCGAACATGACCTGGCTGAACACCTTCCAGACCGAGCCGGGGGCCGAGCGGATCACGCGGGTGCTGGTGTCGTTCGGTGACATCGAGAACAACGACGGCGTGCCCGGGCCGGACGCGGTGACGGTGGCGGTGCTCGACGACCCCAACGACGACGGCGACGCCACCGACGCGGTGCTTCTGGGCACGGGCACGGGCGTGTGGACGGATGCGGGGCCGAACGTGTTCCTGTCGTTCGATCTGGACGCGCCGGTGGACGTGGACGGGACGTTCTTCGTCGCGGTGATGATGGACGTGATCCAGCGGGCCAACCCGGCGCGGATGGACCCGCAGGGGCAGGGTGCGGGCTCGTTGAGCTGGATGTTCTTCAACCCGCAGCCCAACCTGGGCGATCTCGGGTCGTCGCCGTACATCCTGCGGATGAGCGACTCGCCGTTCGCCGGCGCGTGGATGATCCGGGCCGAGGGCGGGCCGATCGTGGATCCGTGCGGGGCGGACATCGCCGAGCCGTTCGGGGTGCTCAACTTCTTCGACCTGGCGGCGTACCTGGGGTTGTACAACGCGGGCGACCCGGCGGCCGACCTGGCCGAGCCGTTCGGGACGCTCAACTTCTTCGACCTTGCGGCTTATCTGGCTGCGTACAACGCCGGCTGCCCCTGATACGAACGAAAAACCGCCCGCCGGTGTGTGTCCGGCGGGCGGCCAGCGAGGAGCTGTGGTCCCGGTCGGGCGTCAGCGCCCGATCACGTACGCCGCGTCCATCGCGCGGGCGACGCGGGTGCGCACGTCGGTCAGGTGGGCGCTGGTGTAGGCCTGCGGCCCCGCCTGGAGGCACTTCTCGGCCATCTGGTCGATGCGCGCCAGCTCGGCGGTGGCCAGCGTGCTGATGGTCCGCAGGGTGGGGCTGTTCGAGTCGAGCAGGGCCAGCGTGATCAGGCGCTCGGCGTGCTCGCGCTGCAGGTTGCGCCGGAAGCTGGAGAACTCCTCGGACCCCTCGGCGCACTCGGTCCAGACGCGGTCGGTGACGGTGGTGACGAGCTCGTGGAGGGTGAAGGCGTCGTCTTGTCCGGCGGTGCGGAACTCGTTGTCGTAGACGCGGCGGAGGCGGGTGGGGTTCATCAGCAGCGAGAGGGCGGTGCCCTGGACGCCGGCGACGGTGTCGTGGATGGTCAGGGAGGGGTCGGCCATCATCTCGGAGCGGCCCGCGCCGTCCCACCAGTATTCCTTGCCCATGTGGCGGACCAGCTCGGGGGTCAGGCCGAAGGCGGCGTCGTCGAAGGCGGCGTCCATGATCAGGTTCATGGCGGCGCGCTGCTCGGTGGCGGGCACGTCGGTGACGGGGTCGCCGGCGTCGGTGTCGCCCTTGAAGGCGTAGCTCGTGTAGGAGCCGCCGACGTAGGGGGCGGCGATGGACATGGCCTGGAGCTGGGTGCTCAGGGTTGCGTTGTAGCGCCGGCGCGCCTCGGCCCATGGCTCGCCGTCCTTGACGAGGTCCGTCAGGAGCCGGGTGCGGAGTTCCTGGACGAGGGCGATGCGCTTCTGTGCGAAGAGCATGTTGTCCTTGCCCATGTCCCAGGTCATGTTGCGCGGGTCGGAGCCGACGGACATGGCGGACTGGGAGAGGTAGAGGTGGTCGGGCCGGGCGGACTGCTTAAGCACCTCTTCGACCTTGTCGGCGGGGCCGTAGCCGTAGGCGATGGCCCACATGTCGTAGGGCCCGACCTCGGGGGTGGCGTAGGGGCCCTGCGCGTCGCCGATCTCGTAGTTGAGGTTTGCGGCGGCGTAGTCCATCACCGAGCCGATCGTGGCGCCGGTGTAGCCGGCGGTGTTGACCTCGGTGTTGGTGCGGATGGTCGAGGCGGCCATGTTGTGCTGCAGGCCGAGGCAGTGTCCGACCTCGTGGGCGGAGATGTAGCGGATCATCGGGCCGATGTAGGCTTCGGGGATGCCGTCGAGCTTGTCGCCCTCGGGCACGTCGAGCATGCCGATGGCCAGGGCGGCGTCGGCCAGGGAGATGTCCAGGCTGAGCATGTTGCCGATCTTGCACGCGTGGTTGGCGTGGCTTGCGGTCCACGCGGTCCACGGGTGCGCGGACTCGCCGAGGGCGGTGGTGGCGGCCGCGTCGGCGTTCATGGCGCGTGTGCGGAGGATCTGGGCGCGCTTGGCCGGCTCGGCGAGGAGCACACGGGGGTCCCAGTTGGGGTGCTCTTCGAAGAAGGCGAGGGTCTCGGGGCTGAAGGACTGGGCGGTCAGGTCGTCGGTGAAGCTCTCGTACATCGAGCGGACGGCGCGGGTCAGGCCCTGGTGCCAGACCACGTCGGCGTCGAGGATCTCGCCGGTCAGCGGGTTGCTGCGGCTGGGCCCGATGGCGTATCCCTGCTCGGAGGCGTTCCAGCGGAAGAAGTTGTAGCGGGCGTCCTCGGGGTCCTTGTCCATGTGGGCGCCGGAGGCCGAGTCCTGCTGGTAGACCTCGACGGCGCCGATGATGCCGATGCCCTCGAAGGCCTTGTTCCACATCTCGATGCCCTCGCGGACGTGGCGACGGAACTGCACGGGGGTGGTGTGCTCGATGTACCAGACGATGGGCTGCTTGGGCGGGCTCATTTTGAGCTTGGGGTCGGCCTTCTCGAGGTTCCAGCGGTTGATGTAGCGCTCGGTGATGTCGGCGGTGGCGGGCTTGGCGTAGTCGCTGTGCGAGTCGTAGAAGTAGCCCACGCGCGAGTCGGCGGCGCGGGGCTTGAAGCCGGGCGTGCCCTCGAGGTTGCCGATGTCGTAGGAGAGGCGGACGATCTGGCCGTCGTTGCGGGGGGCCTGGAACTCGACGAGGACGTTCTTGGGGAAGGCCTTGGCCTTGGTCAGTTTGGCGAGGCGGTGGTCGATGGAATATAGCGAGGGGCCGTAGGAGCCGAAGACGGCCGACCCGAAGAAGCGGGCGGTCTGCTGCGTGGCGATGGCGCCGAAGTCGATGACGGGCCGGTTGCCGGGCGCCATGGCGATGATGGGGGCCGAGAGGATGACGCGCCCGGTGTAGAGGTTCTCGATCGACTCTTTGGCCTGCTGGTCGCCGCTGGTGCGGACGGAGAGGTTGGGCGCGACCAGGGCGAGCTGGTTGCCGATCTTCTCCCACTTGGCGAAGAGGGTGGGGCCCATGACGCCGGCCTGGGAGTCGCCGCCCGAGACGGTGCACGCGATCATCATGAGTTTGCCCTCGTAGTTGCGGGGCAGCACGGCGACGAGGCGGGCCTTGTCGCGGTCCTCGTAGAGATCCCAGAAGGCGTCGGCGCCGTCGGCGGCGGTGTTGACCTTGGTCAGGCCCTCGACCGCCTTGTCCAGGGGCGGAAAGTCCGGGGCGGCCTGGGTGACGAGGGCCTGGGCGGGCTGGCCGGCGAGGCCGAGGAAACCGAGCAGGCCGAGCCCGACGAGCGGACCGGTGACGAGGTTGAGATGACGCATCTTCCACTCCGTTGGGCGAGAGAACACCGCCCCGGACGCGGGGATGACCCGCGCCCGGCGGCCCGTCCGTCGGGCCGGGGCGATCGGAGCCGTGTGTACCGCTCCGATTTCAGCCGAGATGCAAACAGCGGCCAAGCGATCCTGCGTGGCGGGCCTTTCGTCTGGGTATTACTACTGGGCTTTGTGCCCAGAATCCCCCCAAAATAAGGAGAATAACCCGATTTGTTTCGCGGGCGGTTTCGTGGGGTCGGGATCCGGTATCCTCCCGTCCAACGGTCATGTTCTGTTCTGACCGGTTTTCGGACCATCTCCCCGGGTCTGAGGGTCACACATTGATGTACGAAACCTCTCTGGGGGGCGGCGATCGGCCGTCTCCATCCGTTGATGCGGCGCAAGAGGCCGGCGTGCCGTCGCACGGGCCGGTCGGGCGCGGCAGCCTTGGCGTGCTGGAGTGCCTGACGGGCGTGGCCGCCCTGGTGCGCGACGAGGAGCTGCGCCTGGTGTGGTGCAACGACGCCTACGCCCGCTTGTCGAAGCGTCCCAAGGACGGGCTGATCGGCTCGCGGATCGGGGACTTCATCCCGAAGGCGGCGGCCGAGGAACGGGCGGCGGTGCTCGAGCGGGTGCTGCGGACCGGCCGGACGGAGGCGTACTACCAGTTCGCGGCGGACAAGCGGCTGCTGTGCCGGGTGTTCGCGTGCGACCCGGCGTCGTTCGGGCACGGCGGCGTGCTGGTGGTGGTGCTGGAGGCGCCGGTGGGCACGGCGCTGGCGAGCGAGGAGCGGCTGTCGGTCATGAGCACGCCGCTGCTGGACGAGCTGGATGCGCTCTCGCCGGCGGAGCTGCGGGTGCTCTACCACCTGGCGCTGGGGCGTTCGACGGCCGACATCGCCGAGTCGTTGTGCCGGGCGACCAAGACGGTGGAGAAGCACATCGAATCGGTGCACCGCAAGCTGGGGACTTCTTCGCGGGCGGGGATCGTGCGCCTCGCGACGGAGCGCGGCTTGCAGGCCTTCACCCAGGACGAGTGGGAGTCGATTATCCGCGGCGTGAAGGCGTTGCGGGCCCGGTAGACCGTTCGGGCCGCCCCGTTTGATTCATGCTGGGGCGGGTGCGAAGGGCTGCGCGTTGGGGGGGATCCCGCGTCGGCGGGGCGGTCGTGTTATGATTGTGTGAAGATGTGGAGTTCCGGAATCAATCTGGCGTCGCTGGTCTCTCCGGGCGCACTGCCCCCGGGCACGATGGACACGGCCTTCCGGCTGGTGATCGCGTCGGTGCTGGGGGCGTTGATCGGCTGGGAGCGGGGGCGGGCGGACAAGCCGGCGGACTCGCGGACGATGATGCTGATCGCGGTGGGGGCGGCGGGGTTCGCGCTGGTGGGCGTGCGGGTGGTGGCGAACCAGACGCCGGTGGCGGGCATCCAGACGGACCCGACGCGGGTGCTGGCGTACATCATCTCGGGCGTGGGCTTCCTGGGCGCGGGGGCGATCCTGCACTCCAAGAAGGCGGTGCGCGGGCTGACGACGGCGTCGTCGGTGTGGTGCACCGCGGCCGTCGGTGCGGCGTGCGGGCTGGGCGAGTACGTGGTGGCGGTGGTGGTCAGCATGATCGTGCTGGTGACGCTGTGGACGCCCTGGCTGTACCATGAGGTCCGCGGGACCTCGCCGAACGACGGCAACCACTACGAAGAGTGATTGCCGGGCGCCGGCCGGCGTTTGGAGGGTGGTGCGATGATCGAGCCGCTGACGATGGAAGCGATGTTGCTGCGCGCGGGGGTTGCGGCGGCGATGGGGCTGGTGATCGGCTACAACCGGGAGAAGCAGAACAAGGCCGCGGGACTGCGGACGATGTCGCTGGTGTCGCTGGGATCGGCGGGCCTGATGCTCGCGTCGGTCGAGGTCGCGGCGGCGATGGCCACCGACGCGGTGCACGTGGACCCGCTGCGTGCGGCCGCGGGGATCATCGGGGGGATCGGGTTCCTGGGGGCGGGCTCGATCATCCAGAGCCGCGGGACGGTCAAGGGGATGACCACGGCGGCGACGATCTGGGTGTCGGCGGTGCTGGGCATCGCGTGCGGGCTGGGGCTGTTCCGGCTGGCGCTGACGCTCTTTGTGATGACCGTGACGGTGCTGGTGGTGCTGGGCGCGCTCAAGGGGACGGTGCTGCCGGACAACGACAACGACGGGGATGCCGGGGGCGCGGATCAGAAGGGCTGAGCCGGATCACACGCCGCGGTCGGACGAGCCGAGGGCGGCGAGTTCGTCGGCGTAGCGCTCGCGCAGCGGCTCGACGACCTCGCGAACGAACCGCTCGGTCTGTTCGACGCTGCGGCCCACATACTGCATTGGGTCCATCAGGTTGTCCCAGTTCAGGTCGCGGTCGAGTTGGCCGCCGCGTGCCTTGCTCTGGAACATGGGGTCGGCCTTGAGGCGCTCGAGCAGGTCGTTGTCCAGGCCTTCCTGCTTGACGCGGTGCCCCGCGGCCTGGGCGTGGACGCGGATGGATTCGTGCAGGTCCTGGCGGTCGCCGCCGGCCTTGACGGCCTCCATCAGGATGTTCTCGGTGGCCAGGAAGGGCAGTTCTTCCATCAGGTTCTTGCGGACCATGGCCTCGTTGACGACCAGGCCGCTGGCGACCTCGTGCATGAGGTCCAGGCAGCCATCGAGGGCGAGGAAGGACTCGGGCAGGGACAGGCGGCGGTTGGCCGAGTCGTCGAGCGTGCGTTCGAGCCACTGGGTGGCGGCGGTGTCGTAGGCGTTGCCGACCATATTCATGACGAAGCGGGCCAGGCCGCAGATGCGCTCGCACTTCATCGGGTTGCGCTTGTAGGGCATGGCCGACGAGCCGATCTGACTCTTGCCGAACGGCTCGTCGAGTTCCTTGCGGTTGGAGAGCAGGCGGATGTCGGTGGCGATCTTGTGGAGGACGGAGGCGGTGGAGGCGTGACGCGCGAGAATCGCGGTGTCGACCACCCGCGGGTAAGTCTGTCCCGTAAGCATATGAGCGATCCCGATGTTGCAGTCGATCTGTGAATCTCTCAGCCCGTCGATGCCCTCGCGGACATTGAGCTTCGACCACCTCTCCTCGGCGTAGTCGCCCCATTGTCCAGAGAGAATTTTTTCTCGGTATTCTTCGAGACGAGCATCGTCCATTGCATGTGCTAGATGACCAGAGAGCCGGCTGATCACACGCGCTTCGAACTCATCGACTTTTCGGTGATTCCCGTCAAAGAGTCTCAAGAACGATCCTTGTGTCCCTGTTGCCCCTTTGAAGCCGCGTTGTGGAACGAGCGTATCCGCGTACAAAGATTCAATGAGATGAACTTCGTATGCCCACCCAGCAAGTCGTCTCCCCACAGTAAGCGGTTGAGCCGCTTGGTAGTGGGTAAATCCAAGCGTGGGAACCGACTTGAACTTTTCGGCACGAGCAGCCAATGCGAGTAACAGGTGATCTGTTTTGCGAACGATCAAACAGTTCGCGTCTTCGTACAGAAGATAGTCCGCGTTGCACACCACATCCTGGCTCGTGCACCCGAGGTGGATGATCGGCTTGGCCTTGGGGCACTGCTCGCCCAGGCAGTGGACATGGGCCATGACATCGTGGCGGAGGTCGCGTTCGAGTTCGGCGGCCCGGGCCAGTTCTTCGTCGGTGATGCCGCGTTCAACGACGGCGCGGAGTTCGGCGATCTGCTCGTCGGTGATGGGCAGGCCGCAGGCCTGCTGGGCCTCGGCCACGGCCAGCCAGATGCGCCGCCAGGTGTTGAACTTGTGGCGGGGCGACCAGATCCGCAGCATCTCCGGGCTGGCGTTGCGGCTGGCCAGGGGGCTGGTGTAGGTGTCGTGGGGGCTGGGCTGGCTGGACTGGCTGGGCATGGGGCACTTTAGGGGCGGGTTGGTGGTTCGGGGGGTCGGACTTACCGCAGAGGGCGCAGAGGATCGCAGAGCGGCGCAGAGGGGGAGCTGGCGTGGGGGGCTTTCGGTTGGGAGTTGGGGTGTGATGGCTCGGGTACTTTTCTCTGCGTTCCTCTGTGACCCTCTGCGTTCTCTGCGGTTCGGTTGATCGACCAACCGAGCCAACCCCGGCGGGCGGGCGGGAGTCCGGATAGTCTTGGCCTATGCCCATCATCGAGATCACCGCGTTGCCCCAGCCCGCCTCGGTGGACGTTCCCACGGTGCTCGAGCGGGTGACGCTGGCGTTGGCCGCGGGGATGGATTGTGATCCTGATGTGGTGTGGGCGGTGTGGCGCGGGGTCGAGCCGGGGGGCTATGTGGTGCGCGGGCACGCGCCGGCGACGCAGCCGCAGGACTCGCACGACCCGATCGCGCGGATCATGGCGTACGAGGGGCGGTCGCCGGAGGTGATCTCGCGGACGGTCGAGGGCGTGGGGCGGACGCTGGCGGGGTGCCTGGGGCTCGACGCGGCCAACGTGTTCGTGCACTACGAGGAAATGAAGGCGGGGCGGGTGTTCACGGGGGGCACGGTTCGGGGGGGTTGAGTGGAGGGGGTGGGGGGAGCGGACGCTCGGCCGAAAACATGTTCGCCCGGCGGGGCATGGCTGGTACATTGGGTTTGCCAGACACGCACCACGCCCAGGGGGGGGGTTGACGGTGCCACACCCATCGGAGGAACCCATGCGAACACACTGGACGAGCAAGGCCGCCTGGATGATGACAGTGCTGGCGTGCGCCGGGGGGGCGTGCGAGGCCGGCGCGGCGGGCACGGGGCCCGACCTGACGGTCAGCGCCATCACGGGGACCAACAGCTACGGCGCGGTCGGCGGTGTCCGCGGGTATTCGGTCGCGGGGACGCTGTGCAACATGGGCGACGCGCCCGTGGGGTACAGCTTGGCGGACGCGGATCACCCGGTGGTCGCCCAGAATCTCTACCGGTTGGTGGGCGGGCGCTTCGAGCAGATCGGGATGAGCTGGCTGTTCAACACGACCATCCCGCTCGACACGCAGACCTGCGGGCCGTGCACGCCGACGGGGGGGTTCGGGGCGCTGGGCGCGGGCTGCTCGGACCCGCACGGGGCGGGCCTGGCGGGCAGCCAGAGCGGGCTGTCGCGTCGTTCGGAGGTCGATCCGACGGCGGGCTCGATCGCGTTCCCGCAGGACGGCGTGCACACAACCGGCGACGCGGTGTTCAAGCGGCTGCAGGTGCGCACGGCCGATCTGCAGGCCGACGGCGCCCGGTACTTCGTGGAACTGCAGTGCGTGGCGCCCGATGACGCGGCGGCGGGCAACGGTGCGAACAACGCGTCGTGGCGCGAGGTGGCGGTGAACGGTTCGTTCGGACTGGCCTTTGTCGGCCCCACGGTGCCGGGCGAGCCGGCGATTTTCGCGTGGGCCGATGCCGCCGGGGCGATGGTGACGACGGTCGACGTGCCGGGCGGCGGGCGGCTGCACGTGGGCAGCGCGGCGTCGGACCGGGGCGACGGGACATGGTCGTACTGGTACGTGGTTCACAACCTCGACAGGGCACGGGGGGTGGGCGGGTTCGCGGTGCCGTTCGCGGGGGACGCATCGGAACTGGCGTTCCGCGACATCGAGCACCATTCGGGCGAGCCGTACGACGGGACCGATTGGGACGTCGCGGCCGACGGTTCGGGCGTGTCGTGGTCGACCGATTCTTACGCGGACAACCCCGACGCCAACGCGGTCCGCTGGGGGACGGCGTACGCGTTCGGTTTCGTCTCGGACCGTCCGCCGGTGGAGGGCGCGGCGGCGTTGTCGCTGTTCGCCCCAGGGACGTCGGACGCGGTGGAGGCGGCTGTTTGGCTGCCGGGGGCGTCGTGCGCGGCGGACTTCGCCGAGCCGTTCGGGGCCCTGGATTTCTTCGATCTCGCGGCGTTCCTGCAGGCGTTCAACGCGGCGGATCCGGCGGCGGACCTGGCGGACCCGGCGGGCGTGTTCAACTTCTTCGACGTGGCGGCGTACATCGGGCTGTACAACGCGGGGTGCCCGTGAGGCATGGCCGGGTGGGCGTTGTGAAGGTGTGAAGAAACTGCACTGAGTCCGTGGGCTTTCTGATGCATCGGGCTTAATAAAGAGCCCGCTTACTGCGTGCGCGGCTTGTTAGGTTGGGGCTGGGGCGTCACGGTGCGGGCGTGATCACGGAGATGGCCCGTACGGCCGCGAGCAGGATCCCCAACAGGGCGAGGCAGAGACCGCCGATCGCGAAGCCCTTCTCTCGGTTGTCGCCGGTGCGGGTCGCCTGCACGAGCGCGACGATCGCGATGGCGATGACGACGGGTGCGATGTACCAGACGCACATGGCGGGGATGCCAAGGCCCAACGCCCACGCGCCGGCGCCGCGGTACCGGGGCTTGGGACGCTGCGGGTCGATACCCCGGCGCGTGCCGGCGACCTCGTCGGGGCTGGGGGCGGACATCTTCGGCGCGTGCTCGAATCCCACGGTAGTCCCTCCCCTTGCTGCTGATCACTCCTCGTCGAGGGCGGCGTGGTAGCGGGCCATGACCCGCGAGCGGGTGATCAGGGCGATGGGCTTGGCGCCGCCGAAGGCGTCGACCAGGCAGAGGCTGGACACGTCGTGGCTGGCGAACTTTTCCAGGGCGGCGTCGAGGGTCTCGTCGGCCCGGATGGTGGGCAGGTCGGTGCGCATCAGCTCGGCGACGAGCAGCAGGGGGATGGCCTCGCGGTCGATCAGGGCGGTGCGCATGTCCGAGCCGGTGACCATGCCGATGTATTTGCCTTCGGCGTCGACGACGGGGAAGTCGGGGACGTTGTGGTAGGCGTGGAGGGTGATGAGTTTGCTGAGCGGGTCGGAGGCGTAGACGGGCTCGCGGGGCAGCGGGTTGGGGGTGACGGACGAGACGTGGACGTGTCGGAGGACGGAGAGGTCCCGCGTGGTGCCGATGCGCACGCCCTGGGCGCGGAGGCCGGCGGTGTAGATCGAGTCGCCCTTCATGAGCCGGCGGGCGAGCATGGTCGAGACGATGGCGGCCAGCATGATGGGCGCGAGGACCTTGGGCTCGCGGGTGATCTCGAAGAGCAGGAGGATGGCCGTCATCGGGGCGAAGGTGGTGCCGGCGACGAGGGCGGCCATGCCGACGAGGGCGTACTGGGCGGGGCTGGCGGACTCTGGCATGAAGCCGGTGGCCTGGAGGACGAGGCCGAACGAGCCGCCGAGGGTGGCGCCGACGAAGAGGCTCGGGGCGAACACGCCGCCCGAGCCGCCGGTGCCCAGGGTGAAGGTGGTGGCGACGGTCTTGAACACCGTCAGCAGCAGGAGCAGGGCGGCGGCGGTCCAGACGAAGCCTGAATCGGAGTACGAGCCCGGTTCGAGCAGGTGGCGGATGGTCTCGTAGCCGTTGCCGAAGAAGGAGGGGGTGGCGCCGGTCTCCGCCGCGGCGGTACCCTGGCCGACCTCGCGGAAGAGCATCAGGCCGCCGATGCCGAGCAGGCCGAGGAAGAACGCGCCGGCGACGGGGCGGAAGATGGGGTGGATCTTCAGGTGGGTTTGCGCGAGGTGCTCGCCCTTGTGGAGCACGGCGGTGAAGAACCACGACCCGACCGCGCAGAGCATGCCGAGGACGATGAAGGCGGGCAGCTCGGCGGGGGTGAAGACGTAGCGGGGCAGCTCGATGGCGAAGATGGCCTCGTTCTCGGCGAGGATGACCTGTGTCAGGCCGGTGGCGAAGACGCTGGCGATGACGATGGGGGTGAAGACGCGCAGGGAGAAGTCACGCAGGAGGATCTCGACGGCGAAGAAGACGCCGGCGATGGGGGCGTTGAAGATCGAGGCGATGCCCGCGGCCGCGCCGCAGCCGACCAGCGTGCCCACCTGGGCGCGGGCGATGCCCAGGGTGCGGGCGATGACCGAGCCGATGACGGCCCCGATCTGGATGATGGGCCCTTCGGCGCCGCCCGATCCGCCGGAGCCGACGGTGGCGATGGAGGCGAGCACCTTGACCATGCCGGTCTTGGCGCGGATCTTGCCGCCGCCGCGGATGATGGCGTCGAGGACCTGCGGCACGCCGTGGCCGGCGGCGTCGCGGGCGAAGAAGTAGACGAGCAGGCCGGTGATCAGGGCCCCGAGCATGGGGATCAGCGGGAGGACCCACAGGCCCTTGCCCTCGATCTGGAGGACGTGCTGGTAGTGGCCGGCGGTGTGCTCGGCCCACTTGAGCCCGGCGTCGAAGGCGATGGCCCCCAGGGCGGTGGTGACGCCGATGAGGGCGCCGATCATGTTGAGCCAACCGTCGGGGTGCTCGCGGGTCCAGCGTCGGACGAAGAGCGGGCCGTAGGGGATGCCGACCTGGTTGGGCGTGAGATCGTCCACCGGTGCGATGGTACCCGATCCGGGAGGGGGCGCGGGCCGCGGCCGGCGGGACGCGGGCGGCGCCCGTTCAGCCCGGCGTGCGCTCGGGCGCCCGTTCAGCCCGGCGTGCGCTCGGGGGCGCGGGCGGCGGCGGAGGGCTGGTGATCGAGCGCGTCGTCAATGAAGTCCACGCGTCCGGTGCCGGTGTCGTAGAGCGCCCCGACGACGCGGCAGGTCCCGCGGGCGACGGCGTCGCGGATCACGGGGCTGCGGTTGATGAGCAGTTCGAGCACGTCGCCGACGTGGGACTGGGACACCGCGTCGATCACCGACTGGTCGGGGTCGTCGGCGTCGGCCCCGGGCACGCGGAGTGCGGCAGGGCGGATTTCGTCGGTGATGGGGGTGAGCTCCTCGATGGAGCGGTCGGGGCAGACGGCGGCGCGGATGGCCCCGCAGTCGGTGTGGCCCATGACGACGAGGACGGGCGTTTTGAGGACGCCGACGGCGAAGGCGAGGCTGGCGACTTCGTGCCCGCCGGCGGTGTTGCCCGCGGTGCGGACGACGAACAGGTCGCCCACGCCCTGATCGAAGACGAACTCGACGGGCACGCGCGAATCCGAGCAGGCCAGGACGCAGGCGAACGGCTTCTGGCCCTTGACGGTCTGGCGGAGCCGCCTGGCATCGGCGCCCACGCGGGATGGCTCACCGGCCACGAAGCGGGCGTTGCCGTCCTTCAGGCGTTGGAGGGAGTCCTTGGGCATGCGCCTCCATGATACCGAGAACCAAAGATCGCCTGGTCAGGCGCCGGCCATCTCGCGGGGGTCGGCCTGGAGGGCGAGTTCCTCGACCTTGGGGGCGTTGGCGACGGGTTTGCCCTTGGCGTCGGTCAGGGGGGTGCCGTCGGAGAAGCGGTCGATGCCCATGACGGGGTGGGCCTTCTCGTGGGCTTCGAGCCGCTTCTCAAGGGCCTCGCGGGTCTTGTCGTCGAGTTCGGTCCACTTGCCCCGGCCTCGGCACTTGGGGAAGCGCGAGCATCCGAGCCAGGGGCCGCGGACGCCGGAGCGGAGGTTGAGGGGCGCTTCGCAGGTTGGGCAGGGGAGGTCGGTCTCGAGTGCGGGGACGGAGGGCGCGGTGACGTGGCCCTTTTTGTCGATGTTGAGGATCAGGCCGACGTCCTGGGACTCGCCCTCTTCGAGCGGGGTGGTCAGGAAGGGGCCGAATCGTCCGGTCTTGCGGATCATGGGGCGCCCGGTCTTGGGGCACTTGACGTCCACGAACTCGGCGAGCTGGGGGCGTCCCTCGCGGTCGCAGGGGCAGGCGTAGGCGCAGTCCGGGTAGCGCGAGCAGGAGAGGAAGCGGCCGTTTTTGCCGAAGCGGTAGACCAGCGAGGAGCCGCACTTCTCGCAGCGGTACTCGTCCGGCGCGGGGCGGGTCTCGGCCTTGGCGTGGGTCATCGAGTCGTGGGCGCGGGCGAGGCTCTCGCTGAAGCGGGTGTAGAAAGTCTGGAGCATCTCGATCCAGTCGAGGTGCTCGTCCTCGACCTTGTCGAGCTGGCCTTCCATCTCCCGGGTGTAGCCGACGTCCATCAGGCGGGGGAAGCCCTCGATGAGCTTGTCGGTGACGACCTCACCCAAGTCGGTGGCGTGCAGCGAGCGGTTGACCTGCTCGACGTACTTGCGGTCGAGGATGGTCTGGATGATCGCGGCGTAGGTGGACGGGCGGCCGATGCCCTCGGACTCGAGGACCTTGATCAGGGACGCCTCGGAGTAGCGGGCGGGCGGTGTGGTGAAGCGCTGGCGCGGGTCGAGGTGGAAGGGGTAGAGCGGGGTCTTCTCGGCGAGCTTGGGCAGGTTGAGCTCGTCGCCCGAGCCGGGCACGCCGGAGACGCGGTAGAAGCCGTCGAAGGCGAGCGTGCGTCCCGAGGCGCGGAAGAGGGCCTTGTTGTTGGCGCCGCCGCGGATCAGGACCTGGGTCTGGTCCCACTCGGCGGGGACCATCTGGCAGGCGACGAAGCGTTCCCAGATCAGCGTGTAGAGGCGGTGCTCGTCGGGCTTGAGCACGCGCTTGAGCTGGTCGGGGTGGCGTGCGGCGTCGGTTGGGCGGATCGCCTCGTGGGCCTCCTGCGCGTCCTTGTTGGAGGACTTGTAGAAGTTGGGCTTCTCGGGCAGGTACTTGTCGCCGTAAGTGCGCCCGATGTGCGACCGCGCGGCGTTGATCGCCTCGGGGGCGATGTGCGTCGAGTCGGTTCGCATGTAGGTGATCAGGCCGACGGGGCCCTCGCCGGGGATGTTCACGCCCTCGTACAGCGCCTGGGCCGCACGCATGGTGCGCTGGGCGCCGAAGCCCAGGCGGCTCGAGGCGGCCTGCTGCATGGTCGAGGTGATGAAGGGCGGGGTGGGGCGGACTTTGGTGCGTTTGGTCTCGATCGACTCGACCGCGTAGGGCGTGGCGGGGTCGCAGACGCCCTCGACGGTGCGGACCCATCGCGCGGGGCCGCGCCCGTTCTTGTCGGCGCGGGTGCTCGTCTTGACGTCGCGCAGGCCGCAGGCTTCCGCGACGGACTTGACGCGCCCGGTCAGGTCGTGGGCGTCCTTGCCGGCGAAGGCGGCTTGGACTTTTTCGAGCCGTTCGCTGACCGCGTCTGCGGTGAGGGTGGCGGGCTCGGGGACGATCTTGGCGCTGGCGATGGACGGGTCGAACTTGGCGCCGTCGAACTCGATGAGTTCGGCGCGGATGGCGTCCTGCTTGCCGAGCCAGGCGTTCTGGGCCTTGACGGTGGGCGTGTTGCCCTTCTCGTCTTTCTCGGCCAGGAAGTCGCGCCAGGAGCCACCGAGGGCTTTGGCGGCGGATTTATCGAGGCCGAAGTAGCCGCTGATCGACCAGGACTCGTCGGGGACGAAGGCGCGGATCTCCCGTTCGCGTTCGACGATGACGCGGACGGCGACGGACTGCACGCGCCCGGCGGAGAGGCCCCGGGCGACCTTCTTCCAGAGCAGAGGCGAGACCTGGTAGCCCACGATGCGGTCGAGGATGCGTCGGGCCTGCTGTGCGTTGACGCGGTCCTCGTCGATGGGGTGGGGGTTGTTGAAGGCGCGTTCGATCTCGGTCTTGGTGATGGCGGGGAAGATGACGCGCTTGGCGTCCTTGGAGGAGATGCCCAGTTCCTGCGCGAGGTGCCAGGCGATGGCCTCGCCCTCGCGGTCCAAGTCGGTCGCGAACCAGATCTGGCCGCCGCCGGCCTGCGCGTCCTTGGCGGCGCGCTTGAGGTCCTTGATGACGCCTTCCTTGCCCTTGAGGACTTCGTAGCTGGGCTGGAAGCGCTTCTCGATGTTGACGCCAGGGACGGGGTCCTTGACGCCCTTGGGGTTCTTGCTGGGCAGGTCGCGGACGTGGCCGACGGAGGCCATGACGTGGTATTTGGTGCCTAGATACCTATTGATAGTGCGGGCCTTGGCGGGCGATTCGACGATGACCAGGTCCTTGCCGGTGGCCTCGCCGGCCTTGTAGGTCTGCTTGCCGCCGCCCCCGGAGCGGGCGCGCGGGGCCTTGGCGGGTCCTGCGGCCTTGCCGGCGGTCGTCTTCGAGGTTCGTTTGGTGGTCTTTTTGGCCATGGAGGTATCCGCCCCGCGGCCTTCTGGGCCCGGGGTCCGGGAGGACAGGGAAGCCGGACGGGGACCCTGAGTCAAGCCGCACTCGGCCCGGCGCGGTGGTCAACACCCCCTTGGGGGTGTTGGAAAAAGTGCTGCGACAACGACTTGCGCAATCTCGCCGGGAGTTTTGTCCGACGCTCGGATCCAGAGGCTCTCCGGGCGGGCCCGCAGGCGGTTGAGCCAGGTCCGCTGGTTCTTGGCGAGGCGCCGGGTGTCGATCTTGATCTGTTCCGCTGCGTTGTCGAGGTGGGTCTTTCCCTCGAACAAGGGGATGAGCTGTTTGTAGCCGATGGCCTCGCGGGCCTGGGGCCCGAGGCGGCCCGCCTTCCACAGCGCGAAGGCCTCGTCGGCCAGGCCGGCGTCGATCATGCCCTTCACCCGGGCGTTGATGCGGGTGTTGATGGGCTCGGTCGGCCAGTCAAGCCCGACGAGCAGGGCCTCGGGGCGGGCGGGGTTGGCCGCGTCCCACTGGGACTGCAGGGTGGTGATGGGGGTGCCGGTCTGGCGGTAGACCTCGATCGCCCGGATCGTGCGCCGTTCGTCGGCGGGGTGGATGCGCTCGGCGGCCTTTGGGTCCACGCGGTCGAGTTCGGCCCGGCGCTGGGGCTGGGTCATGGCGCGGACGGCGTCGGCGACTTCGGGGGTGGTTTCGGGGGCTTCGAAGAGGCCGTCGAGGAAAGCTTTGACGTAGAGGTTGGTCCCGCCGACGACGATGGGGGTGACGTCCCGGGCGCGGAGGCCCTCGATGAGCGGCTCGGCGAGGCGGAGCCAGTCGTGCACGGTGAAGCGCTCGGTGGGCTCGACGATGTCGATCAGGTGGTGGGGGATGCCCTGCTGCTCTTCGACGGTGGGCTTGGCGGTGCCGATGTCCATGCCGCGGTAGATCTGGAAGGCGTCGGCGGTGACGACCTCGGCGGGGGTGTTGTGTTCGCGGAGGGCGTGGGCGATGGCGATGGCCAGGGCGGTCTTGCCGCCGGCGGTGGGGCCGGTGATGACGGGGTAGGGTGTGGTCATGGAAACTCGGACCGGCCCCGGAGGGGCCGACGGATGTTGCCACGGGTGGAGCGGAGCGGAACCCGTGGGAGAGATCGGCACACGTTATTCTTGCCCCGGAGGGGCAGTGGAATGGTCGCCCGGTCAGTCGAACACGAATCGTTCCTCGAAATCGACATCGTGGGCCCGGAGGATCCTGAGCAACTCTGATTTGAAGTCCTCTTGCTTGTGGTGTTCCGCCTGATGCTCGATGTACCGTCGGACAGCTTCATCCTGCGATTTGCTGACGGTGAACGCCCCGTATCCCTCCTGCCATGCGAACTGTGGCAGGTTTGGGAACGACTCATGGATCCACCGCGAGGAGCGTGACTTGATGGTCCGCATGAGGTCGGAGACGGACAGGTCGGGTCGGACCCGGATGTACAGGTGGATGTGATCCTCGACGCCACCGATCTGGTAGAGAAGGCATTTCTCGTTCCGGGCGATGCCACCGATGTAGGGGTAGAGGCGTTCGGCGACATCTCGGTCGATCCACGGCTGGCGTGCCTTCGTCGAGAACACGGCGTGGATGGCGAGTTGGGTGTAGGTGCCTGGCATGGAACCTCCGCCGCCCCTCCGGGGCGGATTTGAAAAGATACCGGTCCGCCACGGGTTTCGCTGCGCTCCACCCGTGGCAACATTCCGTGGCCCCTTCGGGGCCGGGGAGGTCGTTGGGCGGCCCTTGCGTATCCGCTTTTCACGCCTAGACTTGGGGCTATGCCAGTCCCCCGCGTCGCCATCGTCGGTCGCCCCAATGTGGGCAAGAGTTCGCTCCTGAACCTGATCGCCCAGGAGCGGATCGCCATTGTTGATCCCACGCCCGGGGTGACGCGCGACCGCATCAGCGTGCTGGTGGATCTCAAGCCCCCGGTCGAGACCGACCCGGTCAAGACGATCGAACTGACCGACACCGGCGGCTTCGGCGTGTACGTGGCCGAGGACGGGCGGTACAACGAGGTGGGCGAGGACCTGGCGAGCCTGACGAAGGACATCGAGTTCCAGATCGCGGCGGCGGTCTCGGGCGCGGACCTGATCCTGTTCGCGGTGGATGTGCAGGCGGGCATCACGCCGCAGGACGAGGTGATCGCCCAGATGCTGCGCGAGCAGAAGCTCGGGCGGCGCGACGCGAAGGGCACGGGCAAGGACCAGCTGACGCGGGTGCAGATCGTGGGCACCAAGTGCGACGGCCAGAAGTGGGAGCCGCACGGCTACGAGCTTGCGGCGCTGGGCTTCGGCGAGCCGATGCTGGTCAGCTCGACCTCCAAGTACTTCCGGCGCGACTTCCTGGACACCCTGTACGACCTGGTGCCCCAGAACGAGGACGCGCCCGAGCCCGAGGCAGACATGAAGGTCGCCATCGTGGGCAAGCGCAACGCGGGCAAGAGCACGCTGATCAACGCGCTGGCGGGCTCGCCGCGGGTGATCGTGTCCGAGATCGCGGGCACGACGCGGGACGCGATCGACGTGAAGTTCGAGTTCGACGGCAAGAGCGTGGTGGCGATCGATACCGCCGGCCTGCGTCGCAAGAAGAGCTTCCAGGACCAGATCGAGTGGTACGCGCTGGACCGGGCCCAGCGGGCGATCGACCGGTGCGACGTGGTGCTGCTGATGATCGACGCGTCCGAGCCGATCTCGCAGGTGGACGAGCAGCTGGCCCAGATGGTGATGAAGAGCTTCAAGCCCGTGGTCATCGTGGTCAACAAGTGGGACCTGGCCCAGGGGCGGGCGGACGAGCGCGGCCGGGCGGTGACGCCGGACCGGTACGAGGACTACATCCGCAAGGAGCTCAAGGGGCTCTCGTTCGCGCCCATCGCCATCATGAGCGCCAAGGAGAACATGAACATCCGCCAGACGCTGGGCGTGGCGTTCGATCTCAAGGAGCAGGCGTCGACCCGCGTGGGCACGGGCCAGCTCAACCGGGTGATCCGGTCGATCCTCGAAGAGCGCGGACCGACCAACCGGCTCGGCTCGGAGGCGCGGGTCTATTTCGCCAGCCAGGTCAAGACACACCCGCCGACCCTGGTGCTGGTGGTCAACGACCCGGACCGCTTCACGAACAACTATGAGCGGTTCCTGATGAACCGGTTCCGCGAACTGCTGCCGTACGACGAGGTCCCGATCAAGCTGATCCTGCGGGCCAAGAGCCGGGTGGAGAAGCGGGCCAAGGGCGTGTCGGGCGTGGGCAAGAACAACCTCTACAGCCCCGATCAGGCGACGGGCGAGTTCGACGTGGACCTGTCGGCGGACCAGATCGACACGGCCGCGCTGCTGGCCGATCTGGGCGACGACGCCGCGGCGTACTTCGACGACTGATCGATCGCGGTCGGACCCACGAACCCCGCAAACAAGAACGCCCCGCCGGATCCGGCGGGGCGTCGTTCTGGGTTGGTGGCGGCTTAGGCCTTGTCGTCGGCGGGGGCCGATTTGGGCTTGGGCTCCTCGTGCTCGATGACCTTGCCGAGTGCGCCGGGCAGCTCGACGCCCGCCTGCCTGGCCAGTTCGTGCACCTGGGGCAGCGAGCCGATCATGCCGGCGAGGAAATCGGCGGTGGCGCTGCGGGCGCCGCCCGAGCCCTTGGACTCGGCCTGCGAGCCGCGGCCGGAGTCCCACACGGTGATCTTGTCGATCTTCAGGTTGCTGATGGCCTTGACCTGCTCGGCGACGAGCTGGGGGAGCTGCTCGATGAGCAGCAGGGTCGGGGCGACCTGCGGGTTCGAGGCGCACGCCTCGACCAGCTTGCGGTAGCCCTCGGCCTTGGCCTCGAGGACCTGCTGGACGCCCTTGGCCTCGGCCTCGTACTTGGCGAGGATGGCGTCGGCGGCGCCGCGGGCCTCGCGGCGTTCGCGTTCGGCCTTGGCCTCGGCCTCGATCTCGACGCGCTTCTTCTCGACCTCCTGCGGGGCGAGCAGTTCCTTGGCGAGCTTGGCGAGTTCCTCCTCGCGCTGGGCGACAAAGATCTTCTGGCGGGCCTCGGCCTCGGCGACGTCGGCGCGCCGGCGGGCCTCGGCGCGGATCTCGGAAAGCTGGGCGTTGGACTCGGCGACCTTGGCCGAGCTGGTGTTCTCCCCGTCGACGGCCGTGGCCTCGGCGCTGGCGACCTGGACGCGCTGCTCCTGCTCGGCGCGCTTCTTGGCGGCGATCGTCTCGGCGGTGCGTTCCGCGGCGGCGATCTCCTGGTCGCGCTTGGACTGCACCTCGCCCTTGATCGCCTCGGCCTCGAGGCGCGCCACTTCGACGCGCTTGAGCTGCTCGGCGGCCTTCTGGCCCTGCTCGGCCTTGGCCTTCTCCTGCGAGACGCGGACGTTGCGGTCGCGGACGGCGCTGGCCTCGCCGACCGCGCCCTCGCGTTCCTGCTCGGCCACCTCGACCTTGGCGCGGTTGATGGCCTCGGCGGCGGCCCGCTGGCCGATGGCGACGATGTAGCCCGACTCGTCGGTGATGTCCCGGATGTTCACGTTGATCAGCTCGAGGCCGACCTTGTTGATCTCCTGCGTGACGTTCTCGTTGATCAGGTTCATGAACTTCTCGCGGTCCGTGTTGATCTCCTCGATCGACAGGGTCGCGATGACCAGGCGGAGCTGGCCGAGGATGATGTCCTGGGCCTGCTCGCGGATCTGCTGGGCGTTGAGGCCGAGCAGGCGCTCGGCGGCGTTGGACATCATCACCGGGCTCTTGGAGATGCCCACGGTGAAGGTCGAGGGCACGTTCACGCGGATGTTGTTCAGGGACAGCGCGCCCTCGAGCGGGATCTCGATCGAGAGCGGCTCGAGGGACATGTAGCCGTAGTCCTGGATGATCGGCCAGACGAACTTGCCCCCGCCGTGGTAGCACGTCGCGCTGCGGTCGCCCGAGCGTCCCCAGATCACCAGCACGCGGTTGGACGGGCACCGGCGGTACCGGCTGGCGAAGAAGATCAGCAGCACCGTGAGCAGGAACAGCACCACGGCGATGCCGATCACCACGAAGATCCCGACCGAGCCGGACTCGGACTGTGCGAGCGTGAGGGATTGAACCATCGAGACTCCTCTTTCTCCGGCGGGGCCGGTCACGACCGCCCGGTTGCGCCCGGGGGGGTCGGCGTTGAATCGATCAGGCGGGCGTGACGGTCACGGTGCCGGCGGAGTCGTCGGCGCGGACCACCCGCACGCGGGCGTGGGTGTGGATGGGGTCGCCGGTATCCTGGACGGCCGAGAACTCGTGCTGGGATTGGTTGATGATCAGCGTGATGCGCCCCGAACCGCCGCCGGCGGGCGGGATCATGACGGCGACCGCGCCCTCCAGGCCCACCGTCTGGGCCAGCGAGACGTTGGCGTCGGACTGGAGCTTCATGAACGCGGCGGTGACGCGGACCATCATCCAGGCCACGCCCACGCCGGCGCCGGCGCCGATGACGGCCGCGGCACCGAACTCGAGGCTGAACAGGTGCAGGGCGGCCAGGCCGATCCAGCCGAAGCCGACCATGAAGGCGGCGACACTCTGGAGGCTGAGCCACTTGGCCTCGGAACCGGGGTCGTCGATGTCGGCGTCGAGGTCGCCCCCGACCTCGCCCATGACGATCTGGATCAGCAGGAAGCCGGTGCCGAGCAAGGCCGGACCGGTGAACCAGGGGGCGGAGCCCCCGAAGAGGATGTCGACCATGATGGCGGCTCCTTCCTGGCGTGGGCGTAACACCCCCCGGTCCGATGGTATCGGATCCGGCGGCTCGCCGCGTGTTGTGTTCGAAAAGACCCTGTGCGTCCCGCCCGCGTGGGCGGGGCGTTCGCCGGCGTTCTTGGGAAACGGGGGGCGGGTGTTTCGCCGGGGCGTTCGAGGAGGCACCCCGACCGGCGCGGTACGCTGGGCGGATGATCAAAGAAGCGATGCTCGCGGCGGTGCTGGGGGTGGCCTGTGTGATGCCGGGGTGTGTCTCGGCAGATCCGGTGGAGCGGGCGGACGCGGGCGGGGCGCACGCGGCGCTGGCGCCGTTCGGCGTGCTCGAAGGGGTGTGGCGGACCACCGACGGCGAGTTCGAAGAGGTCTGGATGGCGCCGGCCGGAGAGAACATGACCGGCGCCATGCGCCGCGTGCGCCCGTCGGGCAGGGCGGACCTGTTCGAGCTGCTGACGCTGACGCCGGAGCCGGATGGGGTGCGTCTGCGTTTGCGTCACTTCGACGCGGCGCTCAACCCGTGGAAGTCCGAGGCGGGCGGCCCCGCCGAGTTCGTGGCCGACGGGGTGCGGGGAGGCGTGATGGACTTCGTCAACCCGGCGTGGGCCGAGGACGCAGGGGGCGTGCGCCTGCTGCGGTACGACCTCTCCGAGCCGGGGCGCATGACGGTCACGCTGGACACCGGCCCTGGGCGGGAACCCTTCGTGCTCGCCTTCGAGCGGGTGCGGTAGGCGGGTCAGGCGGCCTGGTTGTAGTCGTCGGTGCCGTACTCGTCCGTGTCGTCGTGGGCGGGCGGGTCGAACACGCCCCACTGGTCCTTGGGCAGGTGCCGGTGGTGGATGCGGATGACCCGCTCGAGCTGGGCGGTGAACAGCTCGGTGACGATCTGGACCGTGCGGACGTCCTGCTCGGAGAACGAGCGGCCGGTGTCTCGGAAGAGCGCGACGACGGCCAGGCACTCGTCCTCGCGCCGGCACGAGTGGACCAGCACGGTGCGGTCCTCCATCCAGTGGGCGTCGCCGGCCAGCCAGGCGTGCATCTCGGCGGGGCCGCAGAGGGCCTGAACGCCCTCGTGGTCCTGGAAGGCGGGCGCGAGCGAGTCGGCGAGGTGGTCGAGCATGACCTCGGCGTGGTCCTTGGGCACGTCGTGGTTGACGTAGGCGCCCAGCGAGAACTCGCCGCCCGAGGAGGGCAGGAAGATCGCGGCGTTGGTCGGGCCGAGCTTGGCCAGGGTGTACTCGAGCATGGTGCGGAGCAGGCCCTCGATGTCGAGTTCCTGGCGGAGCAGGGCGGTCAGTTCGCCCGTCATCCGCACGTCGCAGAGCTGCTCGGACATGTCGCGGTAGGCCTCGACAAGGTCGTTGCACAGCTCGCCGACCTGCCCGGACACCTGGGTGCGGGCGCCGTTGAGGGTGTGGCAGAGCTTTCGGAGCCGGTCGACGCGCTGGTCCTTGCGCCGGACGCGTTCGGCGCGTCGGGCGGCGGCCTCGACGCGCCGGAGCACCTCGCTGGTGCGGGTGCGGGGGGAGATCAGGTCGCAGGCGCCCGCCCGCATGGCGCGGACGGCGTCGTCGGCGGTGGGGGACTCGACGATGACCACGCCGGACAGCGCCGGGGCGTGCCCGCCGATGCGTTCGAGCACGGCCAGGCCGTCCTCGCCGGGCAGGTCGCGGTCGATGATGACCAGGTCGCAGGCCTCGTCGGCCGCCATGCGTTCGGCCTCGGTGCCGGCGCGGGCGAACCGGACGGACTCGACGCGCCCGCCGAGCATGTCGGAGAGGCGGCGCTTGAGCGAGACGCGGGCGCTGACCACCAGCACGCGGACCGGGATCTCCGGCCTGTTCTCGTGCTGCGGTGAGGCCTGGTCCATGGTGGTCTCTCTCTTTCGTCTCTAGGCCGCACGCCGGTCGGCCTGGGCCTGTGGCAGGATGATCTCGGCGTAGGCGCCGCCGACGTCCCCGGGGTTGTTGGCGATCTCGATGTGACCGCCCATCAGATCGACGAGGCTCCTGGCCCGGGCCAGGCCGAGCCCCGCACGCCTCCCGGCGGGCTGCTCGGAAAAGAACGGGTCGAACGCGTGGGTGAGCGACTTGGTGCTCAGCCCGGGGCCGCGATCCATGACCCGCACCTTGAGTCGGTCGCTGAAGGCCTCGGATTCAATGGAAATGTGCACGTCGCCGCCGGGACGTGCGAGCATGGCGTTGGCGATGGGCTCGCAGAGCACCTGGGCGACCAGTTCGGCGTCGAGGCGCATGCTCGTCTCGAGCCCGTCGGCGTTGATGCGGACCCGCGACTTCTGCGCCTGCTCGGGCACGCGGGCCCGGGCGCGGTCGATGGCGTCCCGCAGGACCAGCATGGGGTCGCAGTCGGCCGGGCGCGGCTTCGGCGGGTTGGAGAGCAGGTGAAGGGAGCTGACCATGTCCGAGACCTGCTGGGCGGCCTCGGAGATCGCACGCGCGTCGTCGCGCTGCTTGGGCGTGCTCGCCTTTTCCGAGATGAGCTGGGCCCGCCCGCGGATGACGGTCAGGGGGTTGTTGAGTTCGTGGGCCGCGCCGGCGGCCATCTGCCCGAGGCGCACCAGCGACTGCTTGGAGGCCAGCTCGTCGCGTGTCTGGGCGAGGGCGCGGTTGGTCAGGGCCAGCTCCTCGCCGAGGCGGCGGGCCGCGGTGGCGCGGGCCGAGGCCTCGAGCGCCCACGCCCACACGCCTGTGACGGGACCCATGCGGTCGATCCCGACGGTGAGCCGGGGCACGGGGGCGAGTACCAGGCAGGACGCGCCGGGCGTGTCGCCGGTGGCGCCCGCGCCGACGAGGGCGGGGGTGCCGGCCTCGCGGAGGTGCTCGATGAGCTTGTCCAGCCAGCGGAGCTGGCAGGCGATGAGCACCTGGGACGCGTGGGCCCGGGCCAGGTCCGCCGGACGCCGGATACGTGCTCCGTCCGGGGGCGATTCGACGCGCTTGGTGCGCTCGGCCTGGCCGGTGGCGCTCACGAGCGTCAGTGACCAGCCGGCCTCGTCGGGCACCTGCCAGACCACGGCCACCTTGCCCACGCCGAGCAGCTCGCAGGCCGACCGCCCGATGGCGCCGACGACCTCGATCGGTTCTTCCTCGAGCGCGGCCGACGCGTTGAACGACTCGATGGCACGGAGCACCAGGCGGGCGTGCTCGCTGTCGCGCGTGATGTCACGCAGGCGGGCGGCCAGGTCGTTGCTGCGCCGCGATGCGGCGGCGGCCGACCACGCGATGGGATCCACGCCCCCGCCCTCGCCCAGCCCGAGCGCCCGGGAGCGTTCGCGGACGGTGTCGAGCACGGGCACCACGGCCGACTCGAGCGCGTCGGTTTCGACGCCGAGTTCGCGGCAGAGCGGGCCGATCGCGGGGATCGGGCCGGACTCGCCGGCCCAGCCGAGGTGGTTGGTCCGCGCCCAGGCCTTGGCCAGCGAGACCAGGCCGGCCATGCGCCGGTCCGCGGACGCCGGCATGGCGTCGGCGGGCTGGTCGTGGAGCCAGATCGCGTCGCGGACCGCGCCGGGCAGGTGCCAGGCCTCGGCCAGGCGCTTGCCCGCGGTGTGATGGTCGATGCCGATGGTCTCACGCAGCGCGATCGCGGCGGGGCGCCCGCGCTGCTCGCCGGTCTCCATCGCCTGGGCGAACGCGCCGGGCATGTCGCCGGCCAGGAGCAGCTTGCCCGCGTCGTGGAGCAGGCCGGCCAGGGCGGCCGCGTCGGGGTCCATGCCGCCCATCACACGCGCCAGGTGCTCGCAGAACGCCGACACCGCCAGGGCGTGCGTCCAGAAGCCCTCGGGCTCGATGGCCCGCCCGGCGTCGTGCTCGGAGTTGAGTGTCAGGAAGGCCGAGGCCGCGACCACGGCGGTGCGCACGGCCGGAAGGCCCGCGATGATCACCGCCCGATGCGGGCTCGTGACCCGGTCCGCCGAGACGCCCGCCCGGCCGCGGCACCAGGCCAGGACCGGCTCGGAGAGCACGGCGTCGTTTCCCAGCAGCCCGAGAGCCTCGTCCAGATCGGTGTCCTCGACCGAGCGCAACGCCAGCCAGCGGCGCGCCACCGGCCCCAGCGCCGGGACGGCCCCGGCGTTGTTCGAGCCCGACCTGTCGTTGCGGTTGACCATGCCGGCTCACTTGCCCGTGCGGGCCTGCATGCCCAGCAGATTCTCGATGCGGGCGATCAGTTCGTTGAGGTCGAACGGCTTCTGCAGGAAGTCGTCCGCGCCGGCGTCGCGCAGGCCCTGGACCTCCGCGGCCTCGACCACGCCCGACACGCAGAGCACCTTGGTGCCCTCCAGTTCCGGCGTGGCCCGCACGCGCTGGCACACCACGTTCCCGTTGATGTCCGGCAGCATGTAGTCGAGCACGATGAGCGCCGGGCGGAACCGCTCGGTCTCCAGCCCCGCGTCGTAACCGGTGGCGGCCGCACGGACGTCGAACCGTCCGTCGGACTCGAGCCACTCGGTCATCAGGCCCACGATCTCCGGGTCGTCGTCGACGATCAGGACACGCCGCGGCCCGGACTCGAGCGCGGTGGTGGGGATGTCGTTCTCACGCATGAAGCGCAGCAGTTCCTCTCGGGGGATCCGCCGGAACCGCGAGCCGGGAACGCGGAAGCCGTTGAGCCGGCCCGCGTCGAAGCAGCGGATGATCGTCTGCTGCGACACCTTGCACACCTGGGCGGCCTCGCCCGTGGTGAACACCTTCTTGTCGGCCCAATCGCTGGACCCGTTGGCCTCGGACATAGAGACACCTCTCGTCGCCGGAACCAACGGCACACCCGGCACGATCGCTCATCGGCCCCCAGCTTGCCCAACTTCACAGCGATCGCCGTGTTCCGTGAATCAAGCCCCACAAGCCGGGGAGAAGCTTCACCGGCGGTTCACCCGGGCTCGGGCCCAAACTATGCGGTGCGAACGGGTCGGAGCGGTCAGGAGCCGTGCCGGGCCCGCCACTGGGTGACGGCGTCGGGTTCCCTGGCGTAGATCGGACCCAGGGCGTCGGGGTCGGTCTCGGGCAGGGAGGCCGCGGCCTGGGCGCAGGCCAGCGCCGAGAGTTCCAGCGTCCGGCGGGCCATGCCGGCCTGGGCCGCACGGTCCGCGAGCGGGGCGGGCAGGAACGCGTCCGCGACGATGGTCGACGCGGCGTCCACCGGCAGGTCGCGGGCGGTGCGCAGGCCGAGCGGCTCGGTCCGGCCGTCGGCGTGCAGGAGCGTGAGGTGGGCCGCGTCTTTCTTTGACGCCAGCGCGATGATCGCGGGCCGGTGCGCTTCCGGCACGGACCGGGCCGCGACGTCGGCCGTGGGGACCGCGATCACGGGGATCCCCAGCGCCATCGCGAGGGTCTTGGCGGTGGTGGTGGCGATGCGCAGGGCGGTGAAGCCCCCCGGCCCGACCGAGACCGCGATCGCGTCGATTTCGCCGGGCGAAACGCCCGCCGCGCGGCACGCGCGGTCCACGCCGACCATCACACCGTCCGACGAGCGGGCGCCCTGCTCGATGCGTTCGGACCCGAGGACGGCCACTCCGGCCGCGTTCAGGCGCGCCACGCAGACCTCGGCGGGGGACGCCGAGGGGTTCGATGCCTCGATGACGAGCACGGTGCGCATGGGGCCGGATCCTTGGTCGGGGTCGCGGCCCGGTCAGGCCTCGGGCGGGCGGCGCCGCTGCTTCTTCTCGCCCTGCTGTTTCTTGGCGTCGATGCGGCGCTGGATCGCGCCGCGTCCGGGCTTGGTCGGCCTGCGTTTCTTCGGGGGCACGAGCGCGCGCGCGACAAGCTCGCACAGTCGCTCCAGGCACGCGGCCCGGTTGCGGTTGGCCGATCGGGTCGATTCGTCCTGGATGAGGATCTCGCCGGCGTCGGTCAGGCCGCCGCCGGCGAGATCCACGAGCCGGGCGCGGGCGGCGGGGCGGAGGGGGATGTCGTCGAGCAGGACGCGGAGCTGGCACTTGGTGGCCCGCTTGTTCACATTCTGTCCACCGGGACCGGAGGATCGCACGAACGCGAAGTTCAGGGCGGCTTCGGGCACCCGCACGCCCGGCGCGAGCTGCAGCCCTCCCTCGGGTCCGGGGTGGCCGGGGGGCGGGTTTTCGGGCGTTGCGGGACTCACAGGGGTGGGCATAGCACGGAGCGACCCCAATTGCAAGTGCCGTGCGTCAACCATCTTGCGCAAATATCCGCCGTGCCGGGCGTTGACCGGCGCGTGGGTGTCTGCGATACTCAGCGTTGCACCCCGGCCCGGACCGGGCCCGCCGCACGGGCCGCACCGGCCCGCCCGGGACCGCAGAAGCCGCCCGTCCGGGCGGCGGACAGACCTAGACCCCTCCCACGCTCCGGCGTGCTGAAAGTGAGCGGCTGATGAAGACGATCACGAAGAAGATCCTGGTGGACCGCATCGCGACCAAGCACAACCTGCAGCGCACCGCGGTCAAGAACATCCTCCAGGACTTCCTCGATCAGATCGTCGACGAGCTGGGCGAAGGCAACCGGATCGAGTTCCGCGATTTCGGCGTCTTCGAGGTCAAGCACCGCGCCGCCCGCACCGCCCAGAACCCCAAGACCCTCGAGCGCGTGCCCGTGCCCGCCAAGCGGTCCGTCCGCTTCAAGCCCGGTCGCAAGATGCGCGAGGAGATGGACGCCCCCGCCCCGCAGCCCGCGGCCGCCGCCAAGCAGCACCCCGCCAAGGGACGCGAGGAACGCCCCGAGGTCGTGGTCGAGCGCGACGTGGTCGCGACCATCGGCACCCGCGCCACCGAGTCCGTCGGCGCCCGCTGACCGCGAACATGCCGGGGCTCGGATCGTTCCGCGACCGCCATCGGGCACACTGAGATTCTGATTGCTGCAGCGCCTGCCAGGAGCCGCGTGCGGAGCGCCGCCGTTTGTTGGACGCCCCTCGTTACGATCCCGGGGCCGAGATCCGTTGGGCGTAGTCACTGCCCTGCAGCCCGAACAGCGTCCATCGCCAGTACATGTTGTGAAGGGTGTTGTCGTACCAGCCCGCCGGTGAACGCGGAAACTCGTGCAGCGGCGTGTAGACCTGCGTCCACGGCTGGTAGCTCTTGTGAGGCTGGTCGGGCCGGTACGACGGCGTCGCGCGCCAGTTCAACTGGTCATCGATCGAGCCGTCAAACATCAACTTCGAGGGGGCGCTGTTGAAGCTTCCGAACCAGCGACCGCCGATCGCCAGGTTTCGTTCGCGGTCGAACTCCTCGTACATGTGCACCTTGGCCGAGGGAAAACGAACCTCATCGAAGGTGCGACCGGTTGCGAATCGCACGTCGGACTGGTTCAAGAAAAGATAGGAACTGCCCGCCAGTGGAAGCAGTGTGGGCGATCCATCGGGCGAGTAGGCGGCAGGCACGGTTTCATAGCTGGACTTGTACGCCCACCGCTGGCGGGCCGCTTGTTCCGTAAACGAACCGGGGCTGTGATGCTGCGGCCCGTAGTCCGAGCCGATGGCATAGGGAATGTCGTTCGCTGCCGTAATATCAAACGGATTGGCCTGCCACTGAAGCTGTTTGGCGTCGGCCGGATCTGCGAACAACGGGGACGGGAACGGAAGCCCCAGATACTCCTGCAGCGGAAGATGAGGCATGTGGCGCGGGGCGAGCAGCATGTCGCTGCGAAGGATCCGGTGCGGGCCGTCGATGCGTCCGGTATTGCGTAGGAGGATCGCTTCTTCCTGCAGGGCGGCGGCCTCGGCGTGGCTGTACGCGACCCGGCTGCTGCCGTTCGGCATGGTGTAGACGACGAAGTCTTCGCCGTCGTCCGGTCCTCGCCAGGAGTAACCCGGAATGCGCCCGGCGTGGTCGAGGCCGTACATCGCGGCGCCCGCGCCGATCTGACCAAGATTCGCCTGGCTGCTGATGCCCCGCTGGGATATCCGTGCCTGGCGGCCGGTGGGCGCCAAAGCGCCCACAAGGCTGACGCCAACCAAGGCGGCGACTCCAGTCTCGATCAGCGTGAACCCCTTCCGGACCTTGCAACTCATGCGGGACCTCCGGGTGCAAAGCCTAAGCAGAAACAGGGGGGAACGCAAGCAATTTTGGCGCCTGAGACCGACACAAGCCCGCTGGAGTTCTTCGCCCGTCGGCGAGCCGCCGAACCGCCCTCCGGTGGGGTACCCGGTGGTCATCAGAGGATCGGTTCCGATGCGACATAACCCCCGTAGCGGGACGGGTTTTTGCCCCGCCCCCCCGCGGAATGGCTGGAGGTCGCCCTCGGCCGCCGGCAAGGCGCTTCGGCGACGGGTCGTCCCGTTCTTAATCCGGCGACGCCGCGATCCCCGTGTGGGCCAGCATGCGGTCAAGGGCCAGCAGCGCGGGCTCGCGCACCTCGGGGTGGACGCGGATCACGTTGCGGACCTTGACGGGGCCGCCGGCTTGGGAGACGGGCGCGTCCTTGGTGGTGCCCACGCCGCAGAGCCCGTCGAGGACCCAGAGCAGGTGGGGCTGGTCGATGCGCGACATGGTGGTGCACAGGCACTGGCACTCGGAGAGTATCCGCACGTGCACGCCGCGCCCGGCGCACTCCCTGGCCATGCGGGCCACGAGGTGGACCTCGGTGCCCACGGCCCACTTCGACCCCGGCTCGGCGTCGCGGAGGGCGCGGATGATGTACTCGGTCGAGCCGGCCAGGTCGGACTTGTCCACGACCTCTTTGCAGCACTCCGGGTGCACCAGGATCGTTGTCTTCTCGGACGCGGGCAGGTTCCGCTCGGACTCGCGGATCTGGTCGCAGTGCTCGGGCCGGAACAGCTTGTGGACGCTGCAATGGCCTGCCCACAAGATGGTTACGGAATCGTGTAACTCTTGGGCGGACGCACCGCCGAGCGGCTCGCCGCGCCGGGCGCGGCGCGGGTCGTAGACGCAGGTGCGCGCGTCGGTGTCGATCCCGTACCCCGCGCTGGTGTTGCGCCCGAGGTGCTGGTCGGGCAGGAACAGGATCTTGATGTCCTCCCCGGGCTGCTTCGGCTCGGTGCCGCCCTCCATGGCCCACGCGAAGACCTGGTCGGCGTTGGAGGACGTGCAGCACGCCCCGCCGTGCGCTCCGACGAAGGCCTTGATGGCCGCGGAGGAGTTCACGTAGGTGATCGGGATGATGCGCCCGTTCCAGCCGGTCTGCTTCAGCGATGCGTGAATGGTGTCCCACGCTTCCACGGTGTCGTCGTACTGGGCCATGTCGGCCATCGAGCAACCGGCGGAGAGATCGGGGAGAATGACCTCCACCGAATCGGGGGTGAGCATGTCGGCGGTTTCGGCCATGAAGTGCACGCCGCAGAAGATGATGTGCTCGACCGCGACCCCCCGGCCCGCCCGTTCTTTCACGACCGACGCGGCGAGTTGGCTGAGTTTGAGCGAGTCGCCCAGGAAATCGGCGTGACGGACGACCTCGTCGGTCTGGTAGTGGTGCCCGAGGATGACGAGCTTCTCGCCGAGTTGCTCCCGGCGCGCGGCGATGGCGGCCGCCAGTTCGGCGTCGGTCATCGCGTGGTACGCGTCGGGGAGTGAGGGCTGCCAGAGCATCGGGCCTCCTGCTGTTCCAACCTGCTGGGAATCATAGGGTTGGACCCCACTCAATACGAGCCGCGACTGGCAGGGAGCGGGCGCGGGTGCGTGTTGGTCGGGCCGGGTTGAGTTGCTCGGCGGCTCCGTTTGGGCGCGGTTGAGGTTCGCCGCGTGGCCGGGCCAACTCACTCCCCGCGCCCGCTCCCCGCCGGTCGCGGCTCGTTGGGGACGAGGAACCCGCTCACGCCGGGGCGGGCTCGGCCGCGTCGGCCCGCATGAAGAGGACGGCGCCCTTGGCGATCGTCTGGCCCTTCTTGATCGAATGGGCCCCGCCCCACGCGGCCAGTTCGCTCAGGGGCGCGACGAACGCCGAGTTCGCGTCCTGCGGGTCGGTCAGGTGGGCGCAGTTCCAGTTGCGCCACAGCTCAGTCATCTTCTCGGGCATGACCGGGTGGAGCAGCAGCGTGGCGATGCGCAGGGCCTCGGCGCAGGAATAGAGGATCGACGCCAGCGCGTGGCGCCCGTCGTCGAGCGTGTCGATCTGCTTGGCCAGCGTGAACGGGGCGCTGTAGGAGATGAAGTCGTCCACATAGTTGACAATGGTCATCGCTCTGTGGAAGTACCGCTCCAGATCGAGCAGTTCGAGCGCGTGCGACGCCTCGCCGACGGCACCGGCCACGAAGCTCGGGAAATCGAACTGCCTGAGCGGGGCGTCCGATTGGGCCTTCCCCGCCGCGACCAACGCCTTCATCGCCGTCTGCAGCGCCGAGCCGTCCGGGAATCCGAACTGCCCGTTGCAGGTGCCCGGGATCATGCCGTCGAAGTACTTGGCCACCATGTTCCCCACGCGGCTGGTCGAGTTGCCCACGCTGTTGGCCAGGTCGCTGTTGTAGACCTCCACGAACCGCGCGTGGGCGAAGTCGGCGTCGTTGGCGCCCAGCGGGCCCTGGGTGGTCAGGAACCAGCGGACCGAGTCCAGGCTGTACTTGTCGGCGTACGCCCGCAGCGTGTCGATCTCGATGAAGTTGCCCAGGCTCTTGGACATCTTCTTGCCCTCGGCGATCCAGTACGCGTGGGCGTACACCGTCGCGGGCGGCTGCTCGCCCAGGGCGTGGAGCATCGCCGGCCAGATCACCGCGTGGAACCACAGGATGTCCTTGGCCATCAGGTGCACCGCCAGCGGACGATCCTTGGGCCAGAAGTCGCGTCGGTCCTGCTGGTCCACCATGGTCAGGTAGTTGCACAACGCTTCGATCCACACGTACACCCGGTGCTCGGGGTCGTTGGGCATGACCACGCCCCAGTCGGGGTCGCCGGGCTTGATCTTGCGGCTGACGGGCACGCGGTTGAGCCCGGTCTTGATCCGTCCGAGCACCTCGTTCTTTCGGGCATCGGGCAGCACACGGACGGCGCCGGATTCGATCCGGTCCTTCAGCCACGCCTCGTACTTGTCCAGGCGGAAGAAGTAGTTCTGCTCGACGCGCTTCTCCAAGGGCTTGCCGGTCACGGGGCTCTTGAAGTCGTGCTCCTTGGCCGTCGTCTCGGTGACGTACTCCTCCTGCGAGCCGTCCCACCAGCCCTCGTAGTCGCCCAGCTCGATGTCGCCCGAATCGACCAGGCGCTGGATGTACGCGCTGGCGCGGTCCTTGTGGCGGTCCTCGGTGGTGCGGACGAAGTCGTCGTGGCTGAAGTTCATGAACGCGAAGGCGTCCTTGAAGCGCCCGGCGTTGATGGTGGCCCACTCCATGGGGGTGTGGCCCTTGTCCTTGGCGGTGGTGACGACCTTCTCGGCGTGCTCGTCGGTGCCGGTCAGGAAGAAGACATCGCGCCCCATGAGCCGCTGGGCCCGGGCGGCCACGTCGGCCAGCAGCGTGGTGTAGCAGTGCCCAATGTGGGGGCGGTCGTTGACGTAGTAGATGGGGGTGGTGATGTAGTACGGGGCGGTGTCGCCGGCGGGCGCGCGGTGCTGGGGCTGGTCGTCGGTCTGGGGGTCGGTCATGGGCGATCGTAGATCCGGTGGTCGCGCGGTCCGCGCCGCCGCCGTGGCACCGCGTCGCGCCTCCCCGCGCGCTGGGCGTGCCGGCATCCCGGGTGCCGTTTTCCCCATACACTTGGCCTGATCCGTCCCCGCAAAGGACCCCGAGGCGCCCATTGGAACGAGCCAAGTTCGAAACCCTGGCCCTCGAGCACCTGGACGCGGTGTACCGGATGGCGCTGCACCTGACCCGGCGCCCCGACGCCGCCGAGGACCTCGTCCAGGAGGTCTACGCCCGGGCGTTCCGCCCCAACACGGTCGAACGCTTCGTGGACATGTCCCCGGAAGAGGACACGCTGTCGGGTTCGGGCGGCATGCGGTCGTGGCTGTTCGCCATCACCCACAACGTGTTCTACTCCAAGGTCAAAAAGGACGCCCGACGCCCCGCCGCGATTGGGGAGTTCTATGCAGAAGAGGGCCACGAGACGCCACCGGATGAGGCCCCCCCGGCCTGGTCCCGGGCCCAGCTCGACTGGGAGCACGTGGACGATCGGCTCAAAAAGGCCATCGAGGAGCTCAAGGACGATTATCGGGAGGTTCTGCTGATGTGGGGCGTCGACGGGCTCAAGTACCGGGAGATCGCCGAGATCCTCGAGGTGCCCATCGGCACGGTCATGAGCCGCCTGCACCGGGCCCGAAAACTCCTGGCCGACCGCCTGCTGGAGGATCCCGGGGCGGCCGATGAGATGGGGCTGAGAATGTTCGAAGACCGGGAATGACAGCCGCTTGGGCGATGTTTCGATACCAGATCCTGCGGCCCCCGGGCATCGGGCCGAACCTACGGAAAAACGACGATGCGTGAGCAAGACCACATTCCGGGATGCACGGGCGACGCGCCCCGTTCGATCGGCGCCCTGATCCGGGCCGCCGCCGACGGGGAACTGACCGACGCCCAACTCGCCGAGTTCGAGCGCCTGTGCGCCGAGCGCGACTGCACCAAGGACCGCGTCCGGTTCGAGCAGACGCTCCGCGAGTGCTGCGGCCGGGTGATGCAGGCCGCCCCGTGCTGCTCGGATTCGCTCCGGGCCCGGGTCCGGGCCATCGCGGCCGAGTCCCGCTCGACGGACATGCAGGCGGCTCCGGCCCAGCCCTTTCAGCAGGCCGCCGGGCCGGAAGCCATGGCCCCGATCACGCGGGAGCGGTCTTTCTGGCAACGATCCCCGGGCATGATGGCCGCGGCGGCCGTGCTGCTCTCCGTGGCGGGCGTGCTCATCTGGCAGGCGTCTTCGCTGCCCGCTGGCCCCCTTCCCCCGGGCATGACCCGCACCGAGGTCGCTTATCGCGATCGCGTGGCCGGGTTCGTCAGCGGCGAGCACAGCCGCTGCACCAAGAACGCCTCCGCCGCCGAGGCCAAGCTGGTCCTGCGCGATGCGGAGACAGCCAAGACCCACTTCGCCAGCGCCTTCGGGATGTCGCAGGTCAGCCTCGAGGCGGACCCCGCGGACGCCGGGTCGATCAGCTTCTGGGGCGCGGGCGACTGCCACGTGCCCGGCTCGGCAGAGTCCGCCCACGTGCGCTTCGACGCCGTCGCGCCGGACGGCACGCCCGTTCGCCTGAGCCTCTTCGTCATGCCCGATAACCAGCGCCTCCCGATCGAGACGGGCACCACCTACCGGGTCGGATCCGAGGCGTGCGCCAAGTCCGGCGTGTCGCTGTACGCGTGGCGGGAGGGCGGCCTGGTCTACCTGCTCGTCAGCGAGGCCGAGGGCGAGTTCTGCGGCATCGTGCGCCGGTCCCTGCACGCCCCCGCGGAGGTCGCCGGGCTCTGAGCCCGACCGATCCCCACCCCAACCCCACCCGGCCCTCACAGGCCGTGCAGAGCCCGTGACGAGCCCCCGCGGGACACCCGCGGCGTCCGGAGGCGTTTCCTCGTGCTGGAGGCCCGTGTGCGCGGGAAATGAACGAACCCGGGCCCCATCGGTCCGAGTAGGATGAAGTGCCGGGAAGGAGATCACGCCATGAGCACCCGCTCCAACAGCAGGATCCGTGTCCGCACCCTCATCGGGGTGGCGGGTATCGCATGGTCCGCCGCGGCCGCCAACGCTCAGAACGCCCTCGGTGACGGGCGCGGGCTGGACGCCAACACGGGCCAGGGCGGGCGGGTCAACTACGAGCGTCCGAGCTTCTCGCAGGAACTCCAGTTCCGCAACGCGATCGTCACCGGCAACGCCCCCGGCGGGCTGAGTTTCCGCGGCGATCTGGGGTACCGGGCGTCGGGCGAGTTCGCCGGTGACATCGGGTCGGACGACCTGTTCAGTTTCCGGCGCGATTCGCTCTATTCCGGGCTCGCCGGGATGGGCATCCGCGGGACGGACGCGCTGCAGTACCAGTTCAGCCTGACCACGGGTGCCCGCCCGCCGCAGAACCTCACCGGGGATCTCAGCTACGGTCGTGACTCGCTGTACCAGTCCGCGTCGTCGGTCAACAACTCGATGACGACGACGACCATCGGGCGCAACCCGCTGGACGCGGACGCCCGGGGTCTGGGCCTGTACCAGGCGTCGGCGCAGGAGTCCGAGCTGTCCGACGCGATCACGGGCACGCTGCGCAGCAGTTCGGCCTACACCACGACGACCAGCCTCTCGCCGGTGATCCTCTCGACCTTCGAGCAGGGGATCGAGCGTCGCCCGTTCGGGCTGACGGCCTCGGTGCTCACGGGCGTCACCACCGTGCCGATGCGCTCCCCGCAGAACGCCGGGAACCAGCAGGGCACGGGCGCCAACCCGACCGGCGTGCCGCGCGACCCGACCGCGCCGCGCACCCCCACGGCCTACGAGCAGGTGCTCGAGCGCATGCGCACGCGGGCCGAGGAGCAGGCCGCCCGCAACGGGCAGACGACCAACACCATGCCGGGCGGCGAAGCGCCCGGCGACCGGATGGACGAGATCTCCAAGCGGCTCGAGGCGCTCCGCGCCGGCCTGATGGGCGCCAACGCCCCGGGCGACCCCGCCCCGGGCCAGACTCAGACCCAGCCCCAAACCCAGCCCCAAACCCAGCCCCAAACCCGGCCCCAAACCCCGCCGCAGAACCAGACGCCGGACCAGCCGGGCATGCGCCCAGCGGGCGGGCCCGGCGGTGCCGATCCCCAGCCCGCGACCGACCCCGGCGGCGCCAATCCGTCGGCGACCGGGCCGGGCCAGATCATCCCCGGCGCGACCAACCCGGCCGGCACGGGCGTGACCAACCCGGCGGGCGAGGCGCTGCGGGCCGAGTACGACCCCGCCCGCTACGCCGTGGACGCGGCGACTCTGGAACTGATCCGGGCCGGCGAGGCACCGCTGACCGGCTTCATCGATCCGAACGCCGAGGGGCGTGACCTTTACAGCGAGCACATGCGCGCCGGCGAGCGTCTGATCGCCGCGGAGCGGTACTTCGACGCCGAGGAACGCTTCGCCCGGGCGCTCTCGCTCAAGCCGGGCGACCCCACCGCGCAGATCGGTCGGGCGCACGCCCAGCTCGGCGCGGGCTTGTCGCTGTCCGCGGCGGTGAACCTCCGCTCGCTGTTCGTCCTCCATCCGGAGATGATGGGGGCCCGCTACGCCGGTCGCCTGCTGCCGTCTCCCGACCGCATCGATCTGCTCATCGACAACCTGCGCGAGCGGGCGGGGCTGATCAAGGTGCCCGGCCGCCCCGAAGAGGAGCTGAGCACGCGGATCTCCTCTGCGCTCCTGCTGTCCTACCTGGGCTACCAGAACAACCGGCCCGAGGTGATCGAGGAGGGCTTCGGCGTGGTCCGCGCCGTGGGCTCGCCGGAGGACATCCGGCTCGTCACCATCCTCAGCCAGGTCTGGACCCCGGATCCCGCCGCCCCCAACACTCCGGCGGGCGCGGCCGATGACGCACCGTGACATGAACAGCCCCGCCAACCCCGTCCACCCCGCCGAGCCCGCCCGCCCGGGCGCTGCCGCCCGGCCCGACCGCGCGGATCCGGCGGCCGGCCAGGCCGGCCATGCGCCGGAGGCCCGCCCGCGCCCGCTCGGGTCGTCCGTGCGGGACTACTGGACCGACGGATCGATCAGCGCGCTGTGCGACCATATCTCGCAGCTCGGCGGCGTGACCATCGAGCTGCGCGACGAGCACGACCGTGTCCTGCCCCCCGGCCCGCTGGTCGAATCCGCCGATCCCGCCCCGGTGCCGGCGGGGGCCACGGTGCTGGACATCGTGGTCGAGGAGGAGCGCATCGGCTCGGTGGTGGTCCACCCGGGCGAGCCCGGCGACCACGGGCGAGCGGTCGCCGCGGGGCGGCTGATCGCCGCCGCCACCCGCGAGGCCTGCGCCGACGTCGCCGAGCTGCGCCACCGCGTCGCCGAGATCGACACGCTCTACCGCCTCAGCGCCATGCTCGTCCGGGGCGGCGACGTCAAGGACACGCTCGCCGCGGCCTTGCGCTCGGCCCTCCAGGTGCTCGAGCTGGACGCCGGCTCGATCATGCTCCTGCCCGAGGACGCCGACGGCCTGGCCAAGGCCGAGAGCGAGGCGGACCTGCGCCGCAGCGTCGCCATCAACCTGTCCGAGTCCTGGCTGGCCACGCCGCTCCCCTTGAGCAAGGACCGCGAGTTCGACCGCCGCGCTCTGGCCGGTGAGATCGTCGTCAGCCCGGACCTGGTCAACGACCCGCGCGTGCTGCTGCCCGAGCAGTGCGCCGAGGAGGGCCTCGGCTCGTTCATGAGCGCCGGGATGGTGTTCGACGGACGCCCGATCGGCGTGATCCGCGTGTACGACCGCGCCCCGCGGGAGTTCTCGCGGGCCGAGCGCCGGCTGCTGCGTTCGATCGCCCAGTCCGCGGCCGCCTCGGTCGAGCAGGCGGGCGTGATCCGACTGCGGGCCAGCGAGCGGCGCACGCAGCGGGCCCTGCGGATCGCGGGCGCGGTGCAGCAGCGGATGATGCCGGCCGAGGTGCCCCGCGTGCCCGGCGTGGACCTGGCCGCCCGCTACCGCCCGAGCTTCGAGATCGGCGGGGACTTTTACGACCTGTTCGAATCGCACGGCCGACTGGCGATCGTGGTGGGGGACGTGGTGGGCAAGGGCGTGGCGGCGGGCCTGCTGATGAGCGCGGTCCGCGCCACCATGCGCGCCTACGCCGAGCTGTCCGACGATCTTTCGCGCGTGATGGGGCGCACCAACGACGCCATGTGCCGCGACACGACCGTCAACGAGTTCGCGACCGTATGGATGGGCACCATCGACCCGCACACGCGCGAGCTGCGCTACGTCTCCGCCGGGCACGACCGGCCCATGCTCTTCCGCCGCAACGCGGACGGCGCGTGGGAAAGCCGGATCCTCGACGGGGGCGGACTCGTAGCCGGGGTGTCGGCGGGCGAGTCCTACCCGGTCGAGATGACAAAGCTGCGCCAGTCCGACGTGATCGTGGCCTTCACCGACGGCATGACCGACGCGCAGTCGTTCTCGACCGAGCGATTCGGGCGCAAACGCCTGACCGAGGCCGTCCGCACCACCCTCGAGGCCGACCCCTACGCCTCCGCGGCCGAGCTGGTCGAGCGGGTGTTCTGGTCCGTCCGCCAGTTCACGGGCCTGCACAAGCAGGCCGACGACGAGACGCTGGTCATCGCCCGGATAACATAGGGCCTGCGTCCGCGCCCGCGGGCGCCGGAGGACCCCGGTTGCTCGCGTCCGTCCTCGCCACGATCGGTCTTATCGTCGCGGTCGTCGTGGCCTTGGTCGCCGACCGCAGATACCGCCTGACCCGCATCCGGCTGCGTGAACTGCGTCGCGAGCACGAGCTGACGAGGCTGAGCCTCCAGCACCTGGCAACGCGGTTTGCCAAGGCCGACGCCGAGCGTGCGGGGACCGCGCTCCGCAGCGAGCCGGACTTCAACGCCGTCGGCGGCGAGGACCTGTTCCTGTTCCACCTCTTCGAGGGCCAGAACAGCGGTTTTTACATCGAAGCCGGGGCGTACGACGGCCGCGTCGGGTCGGTGACCTACGCGTTCGACGCGCTGGGCTGGAACGGGCTGCTCATCGAGCCGCACCCGGACCTGCATCGCAGCGCCGTGGCCAACCGACCGGCGGCGCGCGTCGAGCGGGTCGCGCTGGCGGACCCCGGCGCCGAAGGCACGGCCCGGTTCACGGCGCTGCCGGACGGCGGTTCGTACCTCACCGACCGCGGAGACGCCGCGTCGCACCGGTCGCAGCTCGACCGGGCGCGTGAGTTCGATGTCCCGGTGACCACGCTGGACACGGTGCTGCGGGGTCACGCCGGGCCGATCGATCTGTGCGTGTTCGACGTCGAGGGAGCCGAGCCCTCCCTGATCCGCGGGTTCGACCTCGAGCGGTGGCGTCCCCGGGTGCTCCTGATCGAAGACCTGGGGACCGGTGCGGCGCTGGCCCGGGATCTCGAGCGTCGCGGCTACGAGCAGGTCGCGTGGATCCACGCCAACCGCCTCTTCGTGCGGGCCGACGACACCGAACTGGTGGCCCGGGCGCGGCGACTGTTCCGCTCTTTCCCGGTCGCGAGGCCCTAGGCGTGGCGAATCCAAAAGGGCGGACGCCCGGCGGCTTTCGCACACCGGGCGTCTGGGTTGGGGGTCGTTTCGGGGCCGGCGGGTATCCGGCCAGCGGACTCAGGCGGCCCAGGGGCCGTCGTCGTCATGGTCTCTTCGCCGCGGGAAGGGCAGCGGTTCCATGCCGTCGAGCTGTTCGCTGAGCGAATCGATCGAACGCTGGACGCGTCCGAAGGCCCGCTCGACCTGATCGATCACGTCGAGCGTCTCGTCCGTGTCGGGCCGGCGCCAGTCCCGGATGGGGAGCGGCGCGGGGGGGTCGATTTCCGGTTCGTCGATGACCAGCCTGAGATGCGGCATGGCGTGCCTCCTTCTTCCGATTGGAAGCGTGCCATTTGCAATCGGCCTGCGGTTGCCTCTCCTTGACCCCGGCTTGCGCCCGGGGGTGGGTTTGGACGGATTGTGCGGGTCGGACCACCTCATAAACACACATATCGGGCGGCCGGGGCTTGACGGATCATTCTTTGACGGGGTCGGGCGTCTCTTGCGCTCCGCCGGATCCGGGTGCTTTCTCGGGCCGTGCCGGCAGGGGATCCGCCGGTTCTGCGGGTTGTTCCGGCGGGCGCGGGGGCACGCGGGCGCCGATCTTCGGCTCGGTGCCGTCGGCCAGACGCCTCAGGTTGGCCCGGTGGCGGTAGACGACCAGCCCGCCCAACGCCCCGGCCACGAAGACGAACGGCCAGCCCCGGTAGGGCACGCTGGCCTTGACCCGGTCCGCGTCACGCTCGTTGGGCGGGGCGGCCTCGGCGACGCGGCGCTCCTCGAGCGTCTCGAACTGGGCGTGGGCGTACCAGGTCCAGAAGGGCAGACTCAGGGCCGCGACCACCGAGGCGGCCGAGACATAGCGCCACAGGCCCAGCACGATCAGGAACACCACCAGCGTGCCGGCCCCGGGCAGGGCCAGCGCGGGGAAGACGCCGAACAGGGCGCCCAGCCCGGTGGCCACGCCCTTGCCGCCCCGAAAGCCCAGCCAGGGGGTGTACATGTGCCCGAGCACGGCGGCCGCCATCACGCCCAGCCACCACCAGGCATCGGAGGTCGGCACGGCGAACTCGCCCAGCAGCCCGGCGAAGTGCCCGGCGATGGCGACGGGGAGGAACCCCTTGAGCAGGTCGAGGAAGAAGCACAGAAAGAAGAACCGGCGCCCGAACACCCGCCCGAGGTTGGTCGCCCCGATGTTCTGCGAGCCGACGGACCGCAGGTCAACGCCCTTGGCCCGGCCGATCAGGTAGCCGAAGGGGATGGACCCGGCGAGGAAGGCGATCGCGATGAAGAGGGGCCATTGCGTCAGGGCGGGCATCGCTCCAGTGTAGCGGTTGGCGATCGGAACGGGGCCTGAACCGTCCACCCTTCGCGGGCCTGACGGTCGTCAGGGCGATTCGGCAGCGACCTCCGCGGCCCGCTCGCGCGCGAGCGATCCGACGACACGCTCGAGCATCTCAAGGCGTGTGTTGAGATCGCGGATCCGCTCGTCCTTCTCCCGGATCACTTCGTAGAGCCCCTGGATGGCCGCGAGGGCCACGCCGTCGGCGTCGATGGTGCCGATGGCCTTGTCGCTGTCTCCGAGCCCGAAGGCTTCGGAAAAATCCTCGGCGACGGGCCCGAGGTGACGCACCCCGTCCTCGCTGTGGTACGACCACTCGGCGAGGGGCAGCTCGACGACCCGGCGGAGGATGTCGTGCGGGTCCACGGGTTCGAAGTCCCGCTTGAGTTCGCGGCTGGAGGCGTTGGTCCACACCCCGCCGACGGTGCACCGCGCCCCGCTGGCCATGTCGAGGGGATAGTCCGGCGTGCCGTCGCCGATACCCACGAAGCCGTTCGACCGTTCGACCGTGAGACGTTCGGAGCCCACCACCAGGCGCCAGTGGTCCTGTTCGCCGTCATAGTAGTGGAAGGCGCTGACGCTGGTGCCGTTGGTCGAGTAGCCGTAGAACGGGTAAGCGCCAGCGTTCTGGCCGCTGACGTACATGCCGCCGTACTGGCCGGACTCGGCGGTCGTGTGCACGCCGAACTGCTCGGCCGAAGTCACGCGGACGTCGGTTTTCCCGACGGCGGTGTGGTCGCGCATGAAGACGCGTCCGAGGAAGTATCCGGCATACCCGTCCGGGCTGTTGTTCGATCCGTGGATGGCGGTCCCGCCGCCGGCGCTGTCGGGGACGAAGCCGCTGACGGCCCGTCCGTCCGGGCTGGCGACGGAGGCCTGCACGCCGAAGGTCAGTCCGGACGTCGCGAACGCCTGGGCGACGACACCCGACGCACCACCGGTGGCGCTGTATGTCACGAAGTTTCCGCCGCGGGTGTTCCCGGTCGCGCTCTCGGCGACGCCGTAGACGCCGCTGGCGTACGTGCCGCTGCTCAAGGTGCGGCCGTACACGCCGTAGTTGACGCCGGTTGGGTGCGTCGCCTGGCCGTAGACGCCGTACCCCTCGTCGGCGAAGACGGAGCCGAATATGCCCCGTCCGGTGCCCGGGCTCACGTCGATGATGCCGCGGACGGCCGAGCCGGATCCGGAGTTGTTGAATCCCCAGACGCCGGAGCTTGCCGGGTCGGTGGTGCCGCCCAGGATGGCGGTCCCACCACCCGCGGTGAAACCGTAGATCGCGGTGCCGAAGGCTTCATCGACATGCCACCGGGCGCTGGGGTTGGCGGTCCCGATCCCGAAGTCGCCGTCGTTGTCGAGCGTGACGCCGCGGAGCGTCATCGCGTAGGGGGCGCCGGCGATCTCGGTGCGCGGCATGAGCACCACCCCGCCGACCTCGACCTCGAGCCAGCGTTGCTCGTTGAACGCGTTGGCGTCCGCGGAGATCTTCTGGCTGAAGACGCCGTCGGTGACGGCCACGCTCGGGTTCGTCACCGTCGCCCCGATCTGGGTGCCACCGACCGGGGCATCGAAGAGCCGGAACGACATCGCGTACGGGCCGTCGGCGGGGGCCCCGCCGTCGGTGAGCCTGCCCTGGTATGTGAACGCCGCGTCCGGCGCGGCGGGCGCGGGTTGCGAGAGGACGCAGAGGACGGCGAGAACGCCGGACGTGCGTTTCATCTTGGATCTCCTCGGTGTGCGTTGGGCGGCGGCGTGGAGCCCGCGCAGGCGGACCACCACGGGCACAAACCGCGTGCGAATCCCTTGTTCTGGCGTGTTCAGCGGCGGCATGGGCCCCCGATCGGCCACCCCCACGGCGACCGGCTCAAGGCTACCACGAACCGGGTCGCGGTCCGAGCGAGAACTTCGGAACGCGCGTTTCCGCACGGCCGGGCCGAGGGGATAGAGCCGGCGAGGAAGGTGATCACGAGGCAGAGGGGCCAGGTGGTCATGAGAGCAGGTCAGGAGTCGATCCAACAGATAGCCCCGAACGCAAGTGAGGGGATGGGTTCCGCTTCGTCCGGGCCAAGGTCAGAAAGAACGTGCGGACGCTTGTTCATTGATACTCCGTCACGTATTTCACGGCTCTGAGTCTTGATGCATCATCGTGCAAATGGCGGGTGCTCCCGTGGCGGGTCCGGACGGTGCTTGACGCATCCACGAGTCCTGATTCCCGAAGCATCCTCGTGGCTCGGGCCTTCAGTTCACTCATCACCCTCTCCGGGCTGCGATCGACCTTCGCGACAAGATGAACATGGTTGGTTCGGACATTGAGAGCGTTGAGGTGCCACCCTCGGTGCGAGGCGTGTTGTCGGATGGCGGCATCAACGGTCCTTCTGGCATCATCACCGAGCACCATTGGTGGGTGACGGAGTAAATCGCGCGATGCTTGTTCAAGCATCGGCTTTGATGAACTCGTGCCTGGGCCGCAGATGCGATCGTCGACAAACGAACCGCGAGCGTCACCGGGGAGCCATGTTCCGTACGTTGTCCATGTGAAGAAATAGGTCGCCGAATCTGACATGACCCAACCCATCCCCTCACTTGCGTTCGGGGCTATTTGTTGACGATCGCCGTGGTCAGTACCGTGAGGATGTTCGCGAACACCTCATCCTGCCCGCCGCGCGCATCGACGGCAACGTACTCGCCGCCCCGCTCGATCAGCTTCTTGTAGCCCTGACGCACCAGCCCGTGGAAGTCGGCGCCCTTGGACTCCATGCGGTCGAGCAGGGGGTTGAGGCGCGTCGCGGCCGTCTGCTGGTCGATGTCGAAGATCAGCGTGGCGTCGGGAACCACGCCCTGGGTGGCGATGCGTCCGGCGGCCTCGATCTCGGCCACCGGGATGCCGCCGGCGTGGCCCTGGTAGACCAGGGTGGAGCTGATGAAGCGGTCGGCGACGACGAGTTTGCCGGCCTTGAGGGCCGGGCCGATGACGCGTTCGCAGAGCTGGGCGCGGCTGGCCATGTAGAGCAGCATCTCGCAGCGCAGCGACATCTCGTCGCGTTCGAGGTGGTCGAGCAGGGCGGCGCGGATGCGCTCGCCGACCTCGGTGCCGCCGGGCTCGCGGACCTCGACGGTCTCGATGCCCGCGCCCCGCGCGGCGTTGACGAACCGCTTGTGCTGGGTGGATTTGCCCGACCCGTCCGGCCCGTCGAAGACGAGGAACTTGCCGCGCAGCGCGGTTGCGAGCGCGGGCGGGATCGTGTCGGCGATGGGTCGTTTCGGTGTGGTCACGGCTGGCACGGGGCGAGTGTAGCGGGAGGTGCGCCGGCGTGTGTGGCGCGTTGGATATCGGTTACGGCGTGGCGGATTGGCGGGCGCGTAGTTGCTTTCCCAGCCGGGTGATGCGCGATTTCCACGGCTCGCCGCCGAGATCGGGGTCGAGCAGTTCGAGGCGCGCCAGGTGCGACACCGCCGCGTCCGCATCGGCGGGGCCGGCGGTCTCGAGCAGCAGTGTCCATGCTTCCCAGAAAGCGGGGGAGTGGGTTTCGGGCTCTTCGCGGTCGAGGCGGGTGGCGAGCGTGGAGAGCGTGGCCGCGGCCTCGGCGGGCCGGCGGGCGGCGATCTGCGCGCGGGCCAGGGCGAGTTCGGCGTCGGTGGTCGGTTGGCCGCGTGCGATCGCGAGCGTGATCGATCGTGTCGCCAGGCCGATCGCTCGAGCCGGGTCGTCGGTCACAAGGGCGTCGGCGGCGCGTCCGAGCCAGCGGGCGGCCTCGGGCGATTCGTGCCGGTCGAGCCACGCGGCAACGCGGAGGGCCAGATCGCGCCGGGTCTGCCCGGCCGGGGTTTCGGACCAGAGCGACTCGGCAGTTGCGGCGTAGGTCTCGCGGGCCAGCGTGGACTCGCGGGTGGCGGGCGTGACGGGCTGGAGTGCGTCGAGCCGGGCGACGCCCTGGCCGAGTTCGGCCAGGCGCAGGCGCCAGAGGTCGATCTCCGGGCGGTCGGGATGGCGGTCGGTGGCGCGGGCGAGCAGCGTGCGCAGGCGTGCGGGATCGGAGGTCAGGGCGATGGCGCCGGCAAGGGCGTCGCCGGCGTTGGGGTCGGTTGGATGCTCGGTGGCGAGCTGGGCAAACAGGTCCGCGGCGGTCGAGCGGGCCGCGGGCGTGTCGAGCGCACGCTCGAGCAGGGCCAGACGCCAGAGGGCCTCGGGCCGGTGCGGGTTGCCGGGCGTGATCAGCGAGCTGAGCAGGTCCCGGGCGTCCGAACGGGTCGCCGGCGAGCGTCCCCAGGCGGTGGCGATGACCAGGCGGACGCGGGCGGGGGCCTCGCCGATGCGGGCGGGTGCGGCGTCTCGGGCCATGTCCGCGGCGCGGGTGATCCGGTCGGTCAGGATGGGCGGCCAGGCGTCGGCGCCCCCGGCCTCGGCCCGCTCCAGCAGTTCGAGCAGCGGCGCGAACGGATCGGACGCCCCGGTGCGCAGGCGTCCTCGCACACGGGCCTCGGCCAGGGCGAGCACCCAGTAGGGGTCGGTGGTGCCGGTGTCGTCCACGAATGGGGCCCGCTGCAGGGCGTCGTCGGGGTCGGCGGGCTCGTCACCGAGGGCCGCGGCGGTGGTGACCATGCGGGCCCGGACCGGGCGGGACACGGGCAGTTCCTGGCTGTCGGCGTGCAGGGCCCGGAGTTGGGCGGACGCCTCGTCCGGCCGATCGGCGGCGGTCAGCGCATCGACGAGGGCCAGGCGACGCCAGGCGTCGGCGTCGGCGTCGTGGAGCAACTCGTCGGTCAGCACGCCGATGGCGTCCTCCAGCAGGGCGGGGTTGCCGGTCAGGGAACGGGCGCGGGCCAGCAGGACGCGGGCGCGGGCGTCGTCGGGGGTGCGGGCGGCCAGTTCCGCCGCGCGGGCACCCTGCTCGCCGGCGGTGCGTCGGTCGGCGTCGTCGGGCAATCCCTGGAAGATCCGCAGGGCGGTGCCGGCGTCGTCCAGGTCGGCGAGGATGGCGGCGGCCGAGTCGATGGTGCGCGAGGGCTTGGCGCCCGTCGTGCGCGGCGAATCGGCGCGTCCCATGGCGAGGGTGTCGGCGGAGATCACGCGGTAGTCCGAGACGCCCTGCCCGTGGCGGGCGGCGATGGCGGGCATGATGCCGGTGGGGTCGGGGTCGAGGAGTTGGACGGCGGCGATGGCCGAGCGGCGCTGGCCGCGTCGGTCGGTCGGGTTGAGCCGGTCGAGCTCGTCGAGGGTGGACTCGAGCCCGTCGCCCCACGCGGCGACGGGGCCGGTGCGTTCGATCGAGCGGGTGATGAGCATGACGATGTCGGGTCGCAGGGCGAGGGCGTCGCGCAGGCCGGCGAGGGGCTTGGACTGGCCGCGGGGGCGGAAGGTGGCCATCCAATCGGCGACCTCCCGCTTGGCGGCGGGCGTGGCGAGGGCCAGGCGCCCCCGGTTCACGGGCGCGATGACGGGCTCGGTGTTCTCCGGGCCGGGGAAGACGATGACCTGGAAGCGCTGTGTGGGGCTGAGCTGGTCGATCGAGCGGAGCAGCTCCTCGCGCACGAAGGTGAACGCGCTGGCGACCGCGCCGGAGGCGTCGACCACGAAGACGACGGTGCGGGCGGGCGCCGCGTCGATCTCGGCGAAGCGGACGCGGGGCGCGCCGGCGTTGTCGGGGCGGAGGATGGACTCGGTGACCGGCGCGGGGGCGAGTTGAACCGGGGACGGCGCGGCGGCGGGGGAACGCGCGGCGTCGGCGAGCGCGTCGGCGATCGACCGCGGTTCGGCGGTCGCGGGCGTGCCCCCGGGGGGGGCGGGGGCCGGGGTGCGGGTCGCGGCCTGGGGGGTATCGGTGCGAACGGGCGCGGGGGCGGCCGGGGCCAGGGTCACGCGGGCGGGCCGGGCATCGGGTCGTTCGCGGGTGACCTCGACGGTCACGACGGTCAGGGCCACGAGCAGCCCGGCGTGCACGGCGATGGAGGCGGCGGGCGGGAGGATCCAGCGGCTGGCTCGGCGGGGGATCACGGGGTGTCGGTCGGCTGGCGGTCGAAGGTCGTGCGGGCCTTGGGCGCCGGCTCGGTGCGCTCGAGACGCTCGGGCGGGCGGAAGAGGGCGCGGTCGAAGCTGATCGGGCCCGCGCCCAGCAGGAACACGGCCGCGGCCATGACGAAGCAGGCGATCTGGAAGAACAGCGTCTGGTAGGTCGACACGTCCCACGGGTCGCCGCCCGCGGGGATGAAGCCCAGGTAGGCGTCCGTGCGACCGACCACGGCGGGGCCGATCTGTGTCAGCCACATCGCCTGGAGCATGATGCCGATGATCAGGATCGCCCCGAACCGGGTCAGCACGCCGAAGAAGAGCATGAACGCGGCGAGGAGTTCGGTCACCGCGGCGGCCCAGGCGAGGATGCGGGGCCAGGTGTCCGCGCCGACCCAGGCGGGCATGGTGCGGGGGATCGGCTTGGAGTCGGCGCTCAGGCCGGGGTCGCCGGCGCGGGAGAGCAGCAGGGCGATCCCGTAGAGGCGCTGCACGCGGTACTCACCCGGGAAGTCGGCGGCGGTGTAGGTCGGGCGGGTGCTCTGGACGGGCAGCCAGCGGGGCGCGTCGAGCATGGCCGTCGGCTCGAGCGGCATGGGCGGCACCGGCGGGCGGGCGCTGTCGGCGTTCGGCGCGGACGACGGGGTCGCCGTGGGGGTCGCGGCGGGTGTGGTCGCGGGGTTGGTGGGGGGCACAATGAGCTCGGTGGGCGGCTCGGTCGGTGGGGTTGAGGGCGGGGTGGACGGGGGGGTCGTCGCCGGGTCGGGCAGGGCCCGGGCCGGGGCGGGGGTGGCGGCGGTTGGCTGCACCGGCGTCAGGGCAACGCCCATACGGGCGAGCCGGGCGGCGCTGTCGCCCGTAACGGTCGTTTCGCCGAGGATCTTGCCCAGGCCGGCCCACGCGAAGATCAGGCAGAGGGTCAGGCGCAGGATCAGCGCGGGGAGGGTCAGGGCCACTTGGTCGCGGAATCGCATCGGAAACCTCCCCGTCGGGTGCCCTGGGCGGGCGGTAAGTGCAGGTCTGAGTGCATGATATCGGTCCGGGCCCGTGTTTCGGGCCGAAGAATCGGGGGATTGGTCGCAGCGGGCGGGCAACAATCCCGGGATCCGACGCGCCGGCGTGCGGATCCGGGCCGCGGGAAGCGGCCGACAGCGGGCGTGGCGGAACTGGCAGACGCGCGGGATTTAGGTTCCCGTGGGGCAACCCGTGCAGGTTCGATTCCTGTCGCCCGCATTGCACCCGAAGGAGGCCCCATGCTCGCATGGCCGGTTCTGGCGTTCGCCCTGTCGCACCAGCCGGGCGATGCCCGGCTCCCCGAGATCGTCGTTGACCGGGACGACGTGGTCATCACCGAGTCCTGCCGGGTGGTCATCCCGCCCGGGACCGTCATCACGGATGAGGCGGGCGACGGGGTCATCCGCGTCGCCGCTGACGGCGTGCGCCTGGTATTCGAGCCTGGGTCCGTCCTGATCGGGCGAGACGGGCTGGACCGGTGGCTGGCGGAAGGCGCGGGCGACGGCGCCGGCTGGGACACGCTGGCCGGCACGGGCATCGTGGTCGAGGGCCACGAAGGTGTAGAGATCATCAACGCGAGTGTCCGTGGCTTCCGCGTGGGCATCCTGGCGCGGGACGCGGACGGCTTGCGGATCGAGAACGCCGCGTTGACGGACCTGTGGCGTCAGCGCCTGACCTCGACGGCGACGCGCGAGGGGGCGGGCGATTGGCTGTGGCCGCACAAGAACGACGGGAACGAGTGGCTGACCAACTACGGAGCGGCCGTGTGGGTCGAGGACAGCGAGAAGGTGTCGCTGCAGGGTGTGACCGTCCGACGGGGTCAGAACGGCATCGTGCTCGACGCGACGAACGGGAGCAGTGTGTCGGGGTCCGACGCGTCGTTTCTCTCGGGCTGGGGCCTGGCGATGTGGCGGGCCAGCGAGAATGAGATCCGCGACAACCGCTTTGACTTCTGCGTCCGCGGCCACGTCGAGGGCGTCTACAACCGCGGGCAGGACTCGGCGGGGATCCTGATGTTCGAGGCGTGCCGGGACAACCGGATCATCGCCAACTCCGCGACGCACTCGGGCGACGGGATCTTCGGCTTCGGCGGGAACGATGCGGTCGAGAAGGTTCAGAACGGGCCGTGGGGGAACGCCGGGAACCGGTTCATCAGCAACGACCTGTCGTTCGCACCGGCGCACGGGCTGGAGATGACCTTCTCTCAGGGCAATGCGATCGTGGGCAACCTGCTGGAGGGCAACGCGATCTGCGGCGTGTGGGGCGGCTACTCGCGGGACAGCGTGATCGCGGGGAATCGGTTCGTCGGCAACGGGGACCGGGCATACGGGGCGGAACGCGGGGGGATCAACATCGAGCACGGGTCGGGCAACGTCATCGCCCGCAACGCGTTCGTCAACAACAAGGTGGGCGTGCGACTGTGGTGGGACCACGACCGTGGGCTGCTCGCCAAGCACGGCGTGCGCGCGGGCTACCGAGGCGTGACCCTCAATGTCGTGGCCGACAACCGGTTCGAGATGAACCCGGACCACCCGTTCGGAGAGATTCCCGCCCCCGGGCTGATCGGCATCGAGGTGCAGGACCTGGGCGAGGCGCCCGACTACGAGGGACCGAGGGTCGGGCGCAACGCCGCCGGCGAATCGGACAACTCGTGGGACATCCGCGGGGAAGCGGGCCTGGCGATCGGGTCGTCGGCCGGAGCGTCGTTCGACTCCGCTTCGGTCCGCTCGCTCGACTTGGGTCCGACGCCGGACGTGCCCGAGCGGGTGCACCCGCCCGGGCGCGAATGGATCGTTGTCGGCCCGTGGGGGCCGTGGGATTTCCTGACCCCGCTCCTCCGCGAGCACGCCCGCACGCCCGACGCGGACACGTTTGAGATCTACCCGCCCGTACAGGCCGCCGATACGCCGGTCGTGACCATCGAGGGAGCCGACGCCGAGCTGCTGCGCCCCGAAGGCACCGAAGGCTGGCGCCCCTGGCGGGTCCGGGTCACGCCGCACGCCGATCGGGCGGTTTCGACTTACACCGGCACCGTCCGGGTCGGGCGTTGGTCGCGCCCGATCGCGGGCCGGTTCGTCCGCGCGTCATGGTCGGTCCGGGCGTGGGCGTGGACGAACGATCCGCTGTCGGATCTCGACGCCTGGCGGGCGGAGGTCGCCTCGATCGACGCGATCGGCGTCGATTCCCTCGATCTGCCCTTCGGCTCCGGCGGCCCGTCGAGCGTCCGGTCCGCGCTCGAGGTCGACGCCCCCGACCGGTTCGGGCTCATCGCCGCGGGGACGATCGACCTGCCCCCCGGGCGGTGGCGGGTCCGCACACGCAGCGACGACGGGATCCGCGTGTCGATCAACGGCGAGCTGTTGATCGAGCGTTGGGACATCCACGGCCCGACCGAGGACGCCGCGGACTTCATGGTCGATGGCGACGAGCCGACCGCCATCGGCGTCGAGTACTTCGAGAACGCCGGCTTCGCGACGCTGTCGGTGTGGTTCGAGCCGGCGGACTGACGTGGGCGCACGCACAAAATGAAGGCGGCCCGCCGGAGCGGGCCGCCGAGGCGAGGCGTGGGATCGCCCGGGCGTCACGGGCAGCCGGTGTTGTACTGTCCGATGTAGGCGGCGATGTCGAAGAAGTTCCAGACGCCGAACGGGGCCGAGACGTCCGCGTCGGGGTCCTGCACGTTGTAGAGCGCGATGAAGGCGGAGATATCGAAGAAGTTGAGCTGACCGTCGAAGTTGATGTCCGGCTTGCAGACCGCGCCGATGCGGATCTCGTCGGGCAGGTAGCGCACGCGGACGGCCAGGCGGTCGTCGGCGGGCACGGGGGCGTCGATGGCGTCGAACCGCCCCGTCACCCCGGCGTCGGCGGTCACGATACTCGCGCCCCAGTAGGCGGTCGGGTCGAACCCGTCGATGTAGGTGACCCGCAGCGTGCCGTCGGCGTGGAAGGTGGAGGAGCTGTCGATGAGGTCGGCGTCCTCGTCGGCCCGCACCTCGACGTCGAGCACCGCGGTGTCGGTGAACCCGATCGGCTCGAACGACTCAAGACGACCGACCGAACTCCCGGGGGCGATCGTGCCGTGGTTGGTCAGTGGGATGAGGATCCGCCCGATGCCCGAGATGGTATGGTCGGGCCCCTGGGTCAGGGTGTCGGCCGGATCGCCGATGATCTGAGATCGTACCGTGATGCCGCCCAGGTGCACGGTGCCCGTGCCGTCGAGGGTCAGGGACTCGTCGATCACCAGGTTCGTGACCGCGCCGCCGTTGTTCGGGTTGATCGCCAGCGTCCCGTGGTTCGTCAGCGCGGTCCGGGCCGTCAGTGCAACCCCGGTCACGACGGTCACGTCCGTGCCGATCGTCACGCCGTCGATCGTGGAACTGCCGTCGAATCGGACCGCGCCGCCGTTGTCGCTCTCGATGCGCCCCCCGGCGACGGTCGATCCGGCAACCAGCACCGTGCCGCCGTCGGCCTCGAGCCTGCCGGCCGGGGTCTGTGTGATCATCGAGCTGTTGACGTCGAGCGTCGCTCCGTTGGTCGCGGCGAGCGAAGCGCTGTTGCTGATCGTGCTCTGGTCGATGAAGATGGTCTGGCCATCCACGTCCGCGGCGATGCTGGTGTTGCTGTCGATCGCGGCGACGATCCGCCCGTAGCCGCGGACGACCTGGGAGGCCGGGAGTGTGAGGACCACGCCCGCATCGGTCGTGATCTGGGCGCGGGTTGAGAAACCGTTGAGCAGCAGCGTGCCGGTCCCGTTCACGGCCAGCGACTCCCGCGCGAACAGGCTCGTGACCGCGCCGCCGGCGGTGGTGTTGATGGTCAGCGTGCCGTTGTTCGTCAGCGAACCGAACAGGTCCAGGCTCAGGCCCGCGTTCAGCGCGCTCGGTCCGTCAATGGTCACATTCGTGAGGGACACGGGGCCATCGAAGCGGAGGGTGCCGCCGTTGGCCGACTCGAGCGAGCCGTCCTCGACATCCGTGTTCGCCAGCAGCACGGTGCCCGCGTCGGCGGTGGTGCGTCCGCCCGGGGCCTGCGCGATCGTCGATGAGTTCACGTCGAGAGTCGCCCCGTTGATGGCCTCGATCGTGCCGTTGTTGGTGATCATGCATTGATCGATGAACAGCGTCTGGCCGGTCACGTCGGCGCTGATCATCGAGTTGTTGGTCATCTCGACGACCATCCGGCCGAAGCCGCCGATGGTCTGCGAGGGCGGCAGGGTGAGCGATCCCCCGACGTCGGTGAGGACCTGCGAGCGGGTGCTGAACCCGCCGAGCCGGACCGTGCCCGTGCCGTCGATCGAGACCGGCTCCTTGAGGACCAGGCTGGTGACCGCGCCGCCGTTGACGGGGTTGATCTCGAGCGTGCCGTTGTTGGTCAGGCCGCCGAAAACATTGATGGTCAGCCCGGCGTTGACGGTCGCGGGCCCGTTGAGCGAGACGCCGCTCAGGTCCGCGGCCCCGTCGAAGATCGTGGAGCCGCCGTTCATCGTGTCGATCGATCCCCCCGCGATCGCGGTCCCGGCGATCCGGACCGTGCCCCCGTCGGCCTCGATCTGCCCGCCCGCGGTCTGGTCGATGGTGTTGTTGTTGATGTCGAGCGTGGCGCCGTTGACCGCCCCGAGCCGGTTGCGGTTGTCGATCACGCACCCGTCGAGCAGGAGGATCTGGGCTGCCGCGTCGGCCTCGACGTCGGACAGGTTGATCATCTCGACCACCATGCGTCCGAACCCCTCGATCGTCTGCGACGCGGGGAGCGTGAGCACGGCGGGCGCCTCGGTCGCAACCTGGGACCGGGTCGAGACCCCGCTCAGCCGGACGGTGCCCGCCCCATCGATGGTCAGAGATTCTTTGGCGATGAGGCTCGTGACCGCGCCCCCGTTGGTCGGGTTGATGCCCAGCGTGCCGTTGTTGGTCAGCCCGCCGAACAGTTCGAGATTCAGGCCCGCATTCACGATAGTCGGCCCGTTGAGCGTCACGTCGGTCAGCGTGACGTGGCCATCGAAGACGGTGTCACCGCCCGGCAGCGTGTCGATTGTTCCTCCCGTCACGCTCGTCGACGCAAGCCGCAGGCTCCCGCCGTCGGCCGTCAGGTCGCCCGAACCCGTCTGGGTGATGGTGCACGTGTTGATGTCCAGCAGGCCCATGTTTATCGCCGCCAGGCGTCCGGAGTTTGCGATCACCGAGTTGTTCAGCGCCAGCGTCTGGGACGGCTCGTTGGCCCCCACCGTTCCGGCGTTGGTCATGTCGGCGACGATCAGGCCGAAGCCCTCGATCGTGTGATTCGCACCGTGGTCGAGCGTGGCGCCGGTTCCGGTGGTCAGGCGGGCCCGGGTGGACACGCCCGAGAGCCGGATGGTCCCTCCGCCCGTGAGCAGGGCGATCGGCGCGTCGAAACCCAGGTCGGTCACGGCGCCGGCGTTGGTCGGATTGACGAGCAGGAGCCCGTCGTTGATCGTCGGCCCGTCGATCCGAAGGTTGCGTCCGGCCTGAATCTCCAGCGTGGCCGCGGGGTTGAGGATGGACAGCCCCCCGAGCGGGTTGACGCTCAGGTCGAAGACGACCGTGTACCCGCCCGGGATGGCGATGGACGCGGCCTCGAGCGCCGTGTCGGGCACGTCCGCCGGGAGCCAGTTGGCCGGCGTGTTCCACGACCCGCCCGCGTTGTTGTTCCACTGGATGACCTGCGACGAGGCCGTGCCCGACATGGCCGCAAGCGCGGCCGCGGTGAGAATGATGGTGCGCATGACGTGTTCCTCTCTCTCCCGGTTCCTGTGCCGCGGGCCCTGTGCGTGGAGGCCCGCCCGGTCCACCCTATCAGATTGGGGCGTCATTCCGGGGGTTTATTCCTGCAGGTCCAAGAGAAAACCCGCGTCGGATCGTTCAGATCCGACGCGGGTCACTGACTGATTGCAGTGTGTTCGGGTGCTCGGTTACGGGCAACCGGCGTTGTACTGGCCGATGTAAGCGGCGATGTCGAAGAAGTTCCACACCCCGAACGGCGCGGCGACGTCCGCGTCGGGGTCCTGCACGTTGTAAAGGGCGATGAACGCGGAGATGTCGAAGAAGTTGAGCTGGCCGTCGAAGTTGATGTCCGGCTTGCACACCGCGCCGATGCGGATCTCGTCGGGCAGGTAGCGGGCGCGGACGGCCAGGCGGCTGTCCGCGGGCACGGGCGCGAGGATGGTGTCGAACCGCCCGCTCACGCCCTGGGTCGCGGTGACGATGGTGGCGCCCCAGTAGGCGGCGGGGTTGAAGCCGTCGATGAATCGGACGTCCAGCGTGCCGTCGGCGACGAACTCGGACGTGGACGCGAGCCTGTCGGCGGTCTCGGGCGCGGACACCTCGGCCTCGAAGGTGGCGGTGGGGGTCATCTCGATCGATTGCGTCGCGTTGAGCGTGCCGACCGAGAGGCCCGGTGCCAGCGTGCCGCGCATCTCCAGGGGCACGGAGACCCGCCCGATGCCCTCGAGGCGTTGACCGGCCCCGAGCGTGGCGAGCGTCACGCCGATGTCGGCGTCGATCGTGGCGGTGCTGTTGGTGTTCGCCAGCCGGATCGTGCCGTTGCCGCCGAGGGTGTGATCCCCGGTGAATCGCAGGAAGGTGCTCGTGTTAATCCCGTCGGAGTTGACGGTGATCAGCCCGTTGTTGACGGTGGAGGCGCCGACGCTCAGCGCCCGGAACCCACTGATGTCGACCCGGCCGCTGATTGCGGTCCCAGCCACCGTGCCGTTGCCGTTCAGAACCCGGACCAGTCCGCCGTTCGATGCTTCGAGTGTGCCCCCGTTGACGGTGGAGTTGGTCAGGTCGACCGACGATCCCACCCCATCGGCTACGATGCGGCCGTTGGGCCCCTGGTCGATCGTGGTCGTCAGCAGGTTCAGGATGCCGCCAGACTCGGCGCGCATCAGGCCGTTGTTGGTCTTGGCGGCGCCCTCGATCTCCATCGGCAGGCCCGCCTGGTTGGCGCGCACCGCGCCGTTGTTGGTCATCGCGGCGCTGATCCGCCCGCGGCCCTCGATGGTGTGATCGGCATCCTGGGTGAACGATCCCGAGGTCGAGCTGACCAGCGAGGTCACGCTGTTGTTGGAGAGCACGATCCGCCCGTTGCCCGTCAGCAGCGAGCCGTCGGCGAAGCGCACCCCGGTGGTTGTGTTGATCAATGCCGGGTTGACCGTCATCACGCCGTTGTGCACCAGCGTTCCGGATACGTCGAGTGTTCGGAAGCCCTGGATCTGCGACGGACCCGACATGGTCAGGTCGGCGACGGACGAGCTGAGCGCCACACTGACGAGCCCGCCGTTGGTCGCGCCCAGGGAGCCGCCGAAGATGCTCACGCCGGCGAGTTCGGCGGTGCTGCCTGCGCCGACCGCCGCGATGGATCCTGGTGCAACCTGCGAGATAATGATCGACTGCATCTCCAGCGTGCCCCCGTTCTCCGCCCGCATGAGTCCGGTGTTCGTCTTGTCCTGCGTGCTGAGGATGAGATCCTGACCGGCCACGTCCGCCCGGATCGCCCCGGCGTTGATCATCACCGCGGAGATCAAGCCACGCCCCCGGATCGTGTGACTCGCGCCGTGGATGGGCACGCCGGCGCCGGTCGAACGAAGCTCCGAAGTAGTACCGGGGGTCGAGAGCACGACCGTGCCGGTACCGGTGATGTTCGCTCCGTCGGTCAGCAGGATGCTGGTGGATGTGTTGATGAGCGTCGGGTTCACGGTCAGCACGCCGTTGTTCGCGATCCCGCTTTCAATGGTGAGCGTCCGGAACCCGGCCACCTCGCTCTGACCGCGGAACTCGGCGTCGTCGGCGGTGGAGTTGCTGGCCACGCGGACCACCCCGCCCGCCGCGCCCTCCACGACCCCGCCGCGGACGGTCGCGTTCGAAAGCGACACCACGCTCATCGCGCCGGAGGCGGTCATCGTGCCGCCACCCGACTGGTCGATCGTGATGGAGGTCACATCGAGCGTCGCCCCGTTCTCGGCGATCATCTGGGCGTTGTTGATCTTGTCCCCTGTCGTCAGGACGAGGGCGGAGGCGGGGTCATTGGCCCGGATGGTCCCGTTGTTGATCAGTTCCGCGGTGATGCGGCCGCGTCCGTCGATCGTATGGTTCGCGCCGTGGGTCACCACCATGCCGGCGAGGGCGCCCAGTTCGGCCGCGGTGTTCGAGTTCGCCAGTCGGAGCGTGCCGCCGCCGTCGAGCGTGGCCGAGGCGTCGAAGCGCATCCTTGTGGTCGTGTTGATCCCGTTCCAGTTGACCACGATCAGCCCGTCGTTGAACACGTCACCGAACACGCTCAGCGTCCTGAACCCCGAAACGCGGAGGATCGCCTGCGGGTTGGTGATCGAGATCGACGCGGCCGATTGACTCACCGCGGCGGTCACGGTGTACGGCCCGCTCAGGCCGAGCAGCACCGCGTCGTTCATCCCGGGGACGCTGGCGGGCGTCCAGTTCGCTGGCACGCCCCAATCGCCGTCCGCGGCGGTCGCCCACTCGATAGGCCCGCCCGCGTTCGCGGCCGAGACGATGATGGCGGCGGTCAGCCCGCCGGCGATGACAAATCGGTTCTTCATGACGATCTCCCTCGGTTCCTCGGTTCAGTGGCCGGTCCGCACCGGGTCTCCCGCCCGGCGCCCGGCACCCATGCCCCCCCCGGGCGTTTCCGCCCGTTCCAGGGGTGAAATCCATGGTACCGAGGACCCCCGGAAGATCCCCGCACAAACTCGGTGGCCGGCCCACACTTCTGCAAAAAAAACCCCCTGACGGGGGTGCTGGGTGGGGCATGTTCGGGGCGGATAACCGAACGCTTACGGGCAGCCGGCGTTGTAACCGCTCAGGTACGCCGAGATGTCGAAGAAGTTCAGCGTGCCGAATGGGCTGGCCAGGTCCGCGCCCGGGTCGTTGGCGTTGAACAGGGCCAGGTAGGCCGCCAGGTCGAAGAAGTTCAGCGTGCCGAAGGGCTCGGCCAGATCCGCCGGCGAGCAGCCGGGGTTGGGGTCCACGCAGTCGAACCGCTCGATCCGCACGCCGTCCACGGCCGCCTCGACGATCGAGCCCGAGCCCAGGTCGGACGCGACAAACCGCAGGCGGACTTGGTTGGTCAGGTTCACAAAGTCCGCCGGGCGGAAGCTGTGCTTGAACCACCCGCCGCTGACCTCGGGCCCGTCCGGGCCGACGGTCTCGACGTTGGTCCAGGTCTGGCCGTTGTTGCTGCTGATGTCCACGGTGAACACGTCGGCGAACGGGCTGGCGCCGGCGGAGTTCGAGTACCAGCGCCAGTAGCTGATCGTGGTGTCGGCGCTCTCCCCGGCGAGGGAGAAGGCGGGCGAGAGCAGCGTGGTGCGCCCGCTGTCCACGTCGTTGTCGCCCAGGCCGCCGCCGTTGGCGCCCTGTCCGGTCACGTAGCAGAAGTTCCCGAACAGCGCATCGCCCGGCTGGGCGGCCGTGCCGACGGGATTGACGCGGGTCCAGATGCCGGTCGTCGCGGTGTCGCCCGCCACGCCGGGCGTCCAGCCCTGGTTGGTGGAGAAGTCGTCGGCGAAGAGTTCGACGACATCGGACGCGACGGTGAAGGAGAAGGTCTCACCCGGGGCATCGCCCGGGAAGAACGCCTCCTGCCCACCCGCGGCGGTGGCGCGGAAGTAGGCGCGGACGGTGCTGTCGCAGGCCACGGGCGGGAAGACGGCGGTGAAAGTGCCGTCGCCGTTGTCGGTCGCCGGCACCGGCTGGAAGCCCGAGCCCGAGTCGACCATCAGCTCGACCGACGCGAGCGGGTTCGACGACGACCGGGCCACGGCGTGGGCGGTGATGGGATCGCCGCCCGCGGGATCGATCACCTCGGGCGCCGAGTTCTGCGGGACCGACACGGCCACGGCCGCCGGCTCGGCGTCGAGGCGCAGCACGAACAGGCCGCGCTCGATGTCCGACACGATGATCGTGCCCGAGGGGAAGTACGGGTAGTTCGACCACGCGCCGTTGTAGTCGGCGCTGTCCGAGCCCGGGTAGGTGTCGAAGTAGGCCAGCTCGGAGGGGTTCGCGGGGTCGAGGGCGTCGAAGACGCGCAGGCCCGAGCGGTAGTTGGACTGGAAGATCAGGCCGTTGTGGGTGTACAGGTTGTGGTCGATCGACGCGAGACCGGTCGTGAAGGTCTTCACGAGGTAGGGGTTGGTCGGGTCCTCGACGTTGATCACGCGGGTGGTGGTCACGGAGACCGTCGCGCCCTCGTCCAGCTCGTCGTTGAGGTAAAGGAACCGGCGGTCCTCGCTGAGCCAGCCCTGGTGGGCGTACTGCGCCCCCGGGTAGAACAGCGTCGAGAGCACCTGCGGGCTGTTGGGGTTGGTCACGTCGACGATGCGAAGGCCCGTGTCGGTGATGCCGGTGTTGAACCCGGCCAGGCAGAAGGCCAGTTCGCGCCCGGCCAGCGGGCCGTTGTCCCAGGTCACGACCTGGGCGTCGTGGACGTACATCTGGGTCCAGCCGCCGTCGAAGGAGGGCAGGGTGGGATTGGTAAGATCGATCTTGATCAGCCCGCCGTTGCCGATGTTGGCGCCGCAGATCCAGAGGCTCCCGTTGTCCTCGTTGGTGACGATGTTGTGGGTGGTCGAGTAACCCCCGCTGGTCCAGTTGCGGACGAGGGTGACCTGCCCGTTGTCGATGTTGGCCATGTTCATGACCTGGATGCCCGCGCCGCCCTCGGACACGCCGTAGGCGACGCTGCCGACCACCTTGACGTCGTGCCAGTCCGACGAGGGGCCGGGGATGGTGGCCACAATCACCGGGTTGGTCGGGTTGGTGATTTCCACGAACCCGAACCCGCCCTGCAGGCCCATGATCGCGTACTCGCGCCCCGACGGGGACACGTACCCCCAGCAGTCGTTGCCCGAGGCCCTGGCCACGCCTGGGAAGTTGTTCAGCGGGATCTGAGAGAGCAGCGTCATCCCCGAAGCGTCGAACCCGCCCGAGCGGGGCACGGGGTCGCCCAGGCGATAGATGTCGCCGAAGACGGGCGGCTGCTTGTCCTCGAGCTTGCGCAGGTCGGGGTCGTGGGCGATCGCCAGGCCCGCCACGAGGCTCAGACCGGCAAGGGTGACGGAAAGCACGCCCGTGCGGGACGCGTTGCGGATAGACGCCATGCTGTGATCCTCTCTGGGTACTTCGACGCAGAACGCGCCATGGAAAGGCCCGTCTTATCCGTGCCAAGGCGTGTCCCGGTTGCAGTTCGACCGCAACCCCACCGGACGCCAACCGAAGAATGTGCCATGCCCAGCCGCCCGTTGGTCGCCGTTTCCGTGTTTTTCTGCTCCGCCGGGGCGATCCCCGCGTTCTCGGACGCCGGGACCGCGTCGGGCCAACCCTCGGAAACCCGGCCTCAGATCGCGCCGGAGCCCCAGGCTCCGGGCGTGACCGGCACGGACCCCGAGCCCGCCGCCCGCACCATGCTGCTCGCCGACGACACCGTCGAGCCGACCGTCACCGTCCGGTGGCATCGCGACGGGCGTCTGGTCGAGCGCAGCGGCACGCGGGCCTACGCCGCGCCCTTGGGCGGCGACCCCTTGGACGACTCGAACATCCGCGTGTACCTCGCCCTGGGCGGCACCCGCCTGGACCTGGGGGCGGGCCATCCGAACGGGGCCATCCTCCGCGTGGGCCTGACCAAGGTCGATTCCCGCCGGGCCTTCTTCGCCGGGATCGATCCGGGCTCGGAGGTCGAGATCGAGGTCCGCGGCGCGGTTTTCAACCAGCCGGTCAAGCCCGACCCGACCAAGGCGATGATGCACCTCAAGTACGCCCAGGGCGACATCGAGGCCTGCTCGCTGCCGCTCTCGGCCAGCAACCAGTTCCTCCTGGCCGATCCGCGCGACACGCTGGGCGGGTTCCTCCGCCCGGGCGTGGACGCGAGCCCCGGCGCCCTCGACGCGGCCACCGGTCGGGGGCGCGCCGAGGCCCGCACCGAAGACGACGGGAGCATCACCTACCGGGTGGTCCTTCCCTACGGCCTGCTCCGCCACCTGCAGGATCCTTGGGCCAGCGAACTGCCCGGCACCTTCTTCGAGCCGGTCCACCTGCACGCCGAGGTCGAAATCCTGCCGGTGTGGGCCGAGCCGCTGCAGATCGAACACCCCGCGTTCGACACGCTGATGCAGGAGTGACCCGCCGGGGGGCGTGGGTGGGGGGCAGGGGCGGTGCGGTGGGGGCCGGGCCCCTCAGGACGCCGGCGGCACGCCGATGTCCTCGTTCCACAGGTCCGGACGCTCGGCGATGAAGGCCCGCATCAGGGCCACGCAGCGGGGGTCGCGTGCGAGCACGACCTCGACGCCCTCGGCCGCCAGCCAGTCCTCGCGCCCAAGAAAGGTTTCGTGTTCGCCGATGACCACGCGGGGGATTCGGTGCAGCACCGCGGTCCCCGTGCACATGGCGCAGGGCGAGAGGGTGGAGGCGAGGGTCAGCGTGTGCCAGTCGCGACGGCGTCCGGCGTTGCGGATGCAGACCGTCTCGGCGTGGGCGGTGGGGTCGCCCGTTTGCACGCGCAGGTTGTGCCCCCGGGCCACCACGGAGCCGTCGGGGCCGATCAACGCCGATCCGATGGGGATGCCGCCCTCGGCCAGACCGGCGCGGGCTTCGTCGTAGGCCGCCTCGAGGGCCCGGAGGTCGCGGTCGGTCAGGGCGGTCGTGCTCACGCGGGCTCCTGTGCGTCCGCTCCACCGGGCGGACGCCATGGGCGAACATGATACCCGATTCATGTGGATTTCACGGGCAGCCGCCGGCACCCCGGGTATCTCTTGTCAGAACCCGGGTCGGTCCGATCGCGGCGGCTCGTTGGAGGAACGGCCGGCGCGGGCACGGGAATCGGGTGCCCTCTCGCCTGTGGGGACCGGCCCGGGTTCTTTTTTTGTTGTCGGTGTCCGCCGGAAGGCGGGCCCGTCCCTTCAGAGCCGTCACCCGTCCCTCTTGGGCTTGCGCTCTTCCGACATTCCGGGCCAAACCCGCGGCGTGCGATGGATCTCTGGTGCGCCGCCGCGGGGGCGGCCCGGAATGTCGGCAGAGGGACCGCACCGGACACAACCGGCACCGCACGAAAAACAGAACCGGGCGGGCCCTGCACCACAGAGACCCGCCCGGCTTGTTGTCGCACGCCCGATCGGACCCGATGGCCCGCGGGCTGGATCGTGTTGCCGGATCAGCGGCGCCGGCGGGCGGCCGCCAGGGTGCCGACAGCGAGCAGGCCGAACGCGCCCGGCGCCGGGACGACGGCGAACGAGGTCAGCGTCGCGCCGCCCCCGATCTCGCCGATCATGGACGCCGCCCCCGTGTTCAGGTCGATCGACCAGAGCACCGAGCGGCTGCCGTCGCCGGAGGTCACGGCGAACGCCGCGCCGGTGGCGCCGGAGATGTCGAAGCCGACGGAGTCGCTGATGTCCGCGCCCAGCGAACCGACGGTCTCGAGCGTGCCGGCGCTGTTCGCCTGGCGGACGAGCAGGTCCAGCCCGGTGTCGATGCCGTAGAGCTGGGTGCTGGTGGTGCCGGCGAAACTGTTGGTGTAGGCGGAACTGGTCACGTTGGGCGTCATGCCGTTGTTCGAATCGCCGCCGGCGTAGAACAGATTGGTGACCTGCGTGGCCGAGCCCGTGTCGGGGTTGAACACGTAGTTCACGCCGGTGTCGGAGACGACGCGGATGCGGTCGATGACGGGGTTGAAGTCGAACCCGAACGACGAGCCGCTGATCTGGAGGCCGGCGCCGGTGCCCACGCGGGTGGCCGCACCGGTGGCGGTATCGACGCGGTAGAGGTTGCTGAACGAGCCGAGCGCGTAGAGCGCGCCGTTGGCGGGGCGGAAGTCGATCCCCCGGATCTGCTCGTTGCTCATCAGCCCGCTGATCGCCACGCCGGACAGCAGGGCGTTGGAGGCCCCGGTGTCGAAACTGACGAGCGTCTGGTTGGACGTCACGGCGTAGGCGAGTTCCGCGTGCGCAGTGCCCGCGCCGGCGGCGGTGCCCAGTGCGGCGATCATCGTGCAAGTCTTGTTCATGTCTGCTCTCCTCCGTGCGTGGGCACGGTGTTGGCGCGGCGATCCCCTCCGGAGGACAAAGTCCGGAATGAGCCGCTGGTGTGAACGGGTCTTTCAGAAAAGCCCGGCCCGCTCGGACCGGACGGACTTCCTTCGGGAAGCACCCGGAGTCCGGATTTTGAAAGTTTCCGGAATCTCCACGCACGGCGGCGTCGGATTGATTACGCTTGAAAGTCCCGCGAGCGGAGCAGCCCGGTTTGAGCACGATCCTCCAACGCATCTCGGCCGGTGACCAGACCGCGGTGGCCGCGTGCCTGGACGAGTACGGCGGCCTGGTGTGGCGTCTGGCGATGCGCTACCTCAACTCGCGGACCGAGGCCGAGGACGCCACGCAGGAGATCTTCGTTTCCATCTGGAGTTCCGCGCACCGCTTCGACCCGGGCAAGGGCTCGGAGCCGGCGTTCGTGGCGACCGTGGCCCACCGGCGCCTGATCGACATGAAGCGGTCCGCGTGGGTGCGTCGGTCCGTCTCGATGGAGAAGACGCCCGAGCCATCGGCAAAGACCCCAACGCAGCTCGAGGCCGGCTCCTGGGGATCCGACGCAGAGGTGGCCACGAAGGCCTTTAGTAAACTTCCACCGGACGAACGCGACGCGTTGTGGCTGGCGATCCGCGGCGGGCTGACCCACACGCAGATCGCGGCGGCGACCAATCTTCCGATCGGGACGGTCAAATCGAGGCTGCGCCGGGGGGTGCAGAGATTGAGGGACATGGCTGCCGCTGGCACCGGGCATCACGGCATCGGGGAGGGCGGAGCATGAGCACGCTGAACCCCATGGAACAGGAACGCCTGCTCGACCTCCTCGCGGACCGCGCGGTCGGTGAGCTCTCGCCGGCGGACGCGGCCGAGTTGGCCGAACTGCTGTCGCGGGCCCCGGACGAGGCGGGCTTCGAGCAACTCGTCGGCGGGCTGCTGCTCGCGGCCGACGATCCGGGCGAGGGCGACATGCCGGGCACGCTGCGTGCAGGCCTGCAGGGCAAGGGCGAGCGAATGGTCGGGCCCGCCACCGCCGGACGCATCGGGCCGGGGAGCGCGCCCGCCGGTGCCGGTCCCGCCCAGGGCGGGTGGGTCGGCTGGGTCGCCGCGGCGGCGGCCATCGTGCTGGCCGCGATCGGCTGGCTGCGTCCGCCCGCGTCGCCCATGCGTCCTTCGCTGCCCACGCCGGCCCAGCGTCTGATGGCGCTCGAGGCCGAGCCCGACACGCAGATCATCCCCTTCGAGGGCCAGGGCGAACTGGCGGCCACGGGTCGCGCGGGCGAGATCGTCTGGAACAAGCGCCTGCAGGAGGGCTTCCTCCGCCTGTCGGCGCTTCCGGACAACAACCCGACCGAGGCGCAGTACCAGCTGTGGATCTTCGACAAGACCCGCGAGACCTACGCGGTCGACGGCGGGGTCTTCAACGTCGCCCGCCCCGGCGCGGGCGAGGTGGTCGTTCCGTTCGAGCCCAAGCTCGGCGTCGGCGACGCGGCCGCGTTCGCCGTCACCAAGGAGCGTCCGGGCGGCGTGGTCGTGACGGACCAGTCGGGCCTCGTGCTTCTCGCCCCGGTCCCCCCGGGCGAGGGCTGATCGCGCCCGCCCCCGGCGGAGGAACGAGCCGGGCTGGCGGGGGTACACTGGGCGCATGACCGACACGAACCTGGGCGGGGTGGTTGTCTTCGATCACCCGCTGATCCGCCACAAGATGACCATCATGCGCGACGTGACCACGTCGCACCGGCTGTTCCGCGCCACGCTGGCCCAGATCGCGGGACTCATGGTCTACGAGGTCACGCGTTCGTTCGAGACCGAGACCTTCGCGGTGCGCACGCCGATGACCGAGACCACCGGCTACCGGGTGCGCGGGATGATCACCGTGGTGCCGGTGCTCCGGGCCGGGCTGGGCATGATCGACGGGATCCTGGACATCATGCCCGAGGCGCGCGTCGGGCACCTGGGCATGGCCCGCGACGAGGCGACGCTCGAACCGAAGACCTACCTGAGCAAGCTGCCCCGTGATCTCGCGGCCGGCCCGGTCATCTTGGTCGACCCGATGCTGGCCACGGGCGGGAGCGCGTCGGCGGCCGTCACGATCCTGCGCGAGGCGGGCGCCAAAGACCTGCGGATGATCTGCCTCGTGGCCGCGCCCGAGGGCCTGGCGCGGATGCGCCGGGACCACCCGGACCTGCGGATGTACGCGGCGGCGTTGGACGAGCGGATCAACGAGAAGGGCTTCATCCTGCCCGGGCTGGGCGACGCGGGCGACCGGATGTACGGCACGGCGTGACCGGAGCGGGTGCGGGGGGCGCCGGACAAAAGCGGACCGGCAAAGAGAACGTACAAAAAAGAACAACGCCCCGCGTGGTGCGGGGCGTTGCGTTGGAATCGGAGGATGCCGAAGCTTCGCTTACGGGCAGCCGGCGTTGTACGCGGCGATGAAGGCCGAGACGTCGAAGAAGTTGAAGCTGCCGAAGGGCTCGGCGATGTCGGCGCTGGCGTCCTGGGCGTTGAAGGCGCCGATGAAGTCGGCAACGTCGAAGAAGTTGACGTTCTCGTCGCCGTTGAAGTCGGCCAGGCAGGGGGCCGAGCCGGTCGGCACGGTGGCCGAGGCGGTCAGGGCCGAGGGCGAGCCCGGACGGAACAGGCCGATCTCGACGTCGCCCGTGGTCGGCGGCGAGTCGGTCTCGAACCAGAAGTTGTACATCGTGGCCCAGCGGACGGCGTTGGCGTTCTGGTTGACCGCGAAGGACTCGGTCGACCAGGTCAGCTTGCTGCCGTCGTCGGAGGGCGTCCACGCGGCGTCGCTGATGGGCTCGCCGGAGTGGTAGGAGATGCCGTGGAAGCCGTACGCGTCCGAGCCGGTGTTGACCGGGATCGAGATCGAACCGGCCGAGCGGTGCGAGTTCTGATTGTGCAGGCCGTACTCGTACCGCCAGGTGCCGTTGCCCAGGTCCACGGCCTTGGAGGCGAGGTGGAAGCGGCCTTCGCCGGGCACGTCGATCTGGGTGATCGTGACGGAGGGGTCGGGCTGGTTCTGGCCCAGGCCGTGATCACGCCAGGCGTAGATCGCGGGGATCTCGCGCTCGGTGGCGCCCGTGCCGGACATCGAGAAGTTGCCCTGGTTGACCACCATGCGGCGGTAGGAGGTGTTGTTGAACTGGTTGCCGGCCAGCGCGTCGTCGCGGGCGGTGTACTGGCCTTCGGCGAAGAACTGGCCGTTGGCGTTGGTGACCATGTCGTCGGCGGGCACCTGCAGGCGCTTGTAAACCTGGTTGCCGGTGTTGTTGATGAACGACGGGGGCCAGGGGAACTCGCCGGTGAAGGCGTTGATCTCGAAGCGCGGGCCGAGGTCGGTCTGGGTGCCGTTCAGGCCGGCGCTGTAGGGGTCGGAGCATCCGGGGCCGAGGGCCTGCCACGAGCCGCCGGGGCCGCAGCCGAAGCCGCAGTCGTTGCCCTGGAGGGCGGCCCAGGAGTGCTTGACGAAGGAGACGCCGAGCTGGGTCATGCGTCCGTCTTCGATCTTGTACAGGGTGGTGGAGATCACCGGGTGGTTGATCGTGTTGGCGATCCAGTTCGCGGCGGTGGTGCCCTTGTTGCAGGCGGTGGTGCCGATCGAGTAGGCACGCATGCCGCCGACCACGCCGTACGAGTTCACACTGGTGAGAAGACCGCAGATGACGTCGGGTTCGGCCGAGGCCGCTCCGGCGCAGAGGCCGACAGCGGCGGCCGTGATAAGGCGATTCATTTCTATCCTCCGAGCTTCGTGGTTGAGGTGTCCAATGCCAGCATACCCCAAACGGGTCAAAAGGTGGCCTGGAAATCAGGAACGATTCAGAAAATACCCAAACAAAGTCTAAACAATCAGGGGCAGCCGGCGTTGTAGGACGCGAGATACTGGGTGATATCAAAGAAGTTGAGCACACCGAACGGGGCGGCCACGTCGGCGGCGGGGTCCCCGGCGTTGTACAGGCTCAGGTAGGCCGCGACGTCGAAGAAGTTGAGGCTTCCGAAGGGCTCGGCCAAGTCGGCCGGGCAGGCGAGTCCGGTGATCCGCGACCACGCCGAAGCGGGCACGGGCTGACGCTGGATGCCCCCGCCGAAGTATCGGACGATCAGGCCGGCCCCGCCGCCGTTCTCGAAGAACTCGACGCGGAGGTCGTGCTTGCCCGCCTCGAGGGGAATGTAGGCGGACGCGTCGACCATGCCGTGGAGGCCGTCGTTGTCGATGATCAGGTCATCGCCCAGGTACATCATCGACCCGTCGTCGGACTCGACGCTGAGCTGGTACCAGCCCGCGGCGGGCACCTCGATGAGGGCGCGGTAGACGGCCCCGACCTCGTTGGCCCGGCCGGAGGTGGCGAAGTTCCCGCTGGTGGACTCGTAGTTGATGTCGGCGACGACGTCGGACGCGTAGGGCGTCAGGGTGTCGAAATCGGGCATCGAGCCGGGGTTGTTCAGGGCGTAGTAGTCGACCTCGACGCCCGGCTCGGTGATCACACCGGTGACCGGCTCGCGCATGGCGGTGGAGACGACGGTCACCGTGGCGGTGCCGGCGGCGCCGGCGGTGTAGGTGAAGGTGTCCTGCCCCGAGAAGCCGGGGGCGGGCGTGTACCGGATCTGGGAGAACAGGCCCGTCGCGTTGGAGACGACGCTGACCGTGGCGCCCTGGGGCGTGGTGGCCGGGACCGAGGTGATCGACATTGCGACGGGCTCGCAGCTGGTCGCGGCGTCGTTGCTGAGGACGTCGAGGTCGATCGAGCCGTCGGCGATGATCTCGAAGAAGTCATCGCGGGCGACGGGCGATCCCACGGTGGTCAGGTCGCAGGCCGCGTTGTCGAGGAACTCGTGGATGCGGGCCTGGACGCGGGGGTGGAAGCGCATGTCCACGTTGGAGAGCCCGCCGGGGCAGGTGTGGCAGTAGGACATGATGGTCGAGTCGAGGGCCAGCGAGCAGTCGCCGGTGCCGCAGCCGTCGATCGGCGGGGTGTACCCGTCGTGGGTGTGGCCGGTGCCGAAGTTGTGGCCCAGCTCGTGGGAGACGACCATCAGGTCCCAGTTCTGGTGCGAGTTGTCCTGGACGGGCAGCGGGAAGGTCCCGCCGAGGTTGGCCGAGACGCCGTGGCCGTACTGCGAGTTGCACACCGCGTTGAGGTAGGCCACGCCGCCGCCGAGGCCGCGTCCGGACAGACCCTGGACGGTTTCGCGGGGGATGTGACGCATGTTCAGGTTCCAGAAGTCACGCATCTCGAACAGGTAGTCGAGGGTGCCGCTGCTGCCGACGTATGGGTCGTTGTTGGCGGCCCAGACGCGCAGGTAGGGCACCATGAGGCGGACGTTGACGTCGCGCTCGTAGATCGAACTTACGGCGGCCATCAGCGTCTGCGCGTAGGCGGCCGAGAGCGAGGTGTTGCCGCCGAACAGGCCGGTGTACTCGAAGTCGGTCTCGATGGCGATGCGGGCCACGCGGCACGCGGCGGTCCCGCGGGGCGTCGCCTGGACTCTGGACGGCTCGGGCACGACGCGGTCGGGGTAGAACGCGGGGTTGCTCGGATCGACCGAGCAGCCGGTGTTGCCGTCGCCGAGGCGCAGGTCGCGCATCATGGCCGAGGCGATCGTGTCGTTCTGGCCTGCCTTGCCGGAACTGATCACCCGCACGCCGTCCTGGGCGCGGATGAAGCCGCTGACCTGGTCGGGCGTCACGGAGAGGAACGCCAGCGAGTCGGGGTCGCCCGCGATGGTGCCCTTGAGCAGCACGACGTGCGAGAGGTCCAGCTCCCGCTCGACGCCGTCGGCGCCGACCTCGACCACCCGGGCTCCGGGCGCGAGGTTGGTGAAGCGGGTCAGATCGAGTATCTCCTCGCCGCGGTCCACGGGCACGGCCACCAGCGTGCTGGCGCCCATGGGCAGATCGGCGAGCCCCGCCAGATCGCCGATGGTCTTGGCGGTTGGGATCGGGCCGGTGGCCAGGTCGCCCGCGAGGGCGGTGGCGGGCAGCGCCGCGCCGGTGGTCAGCAGCGAGAACAACAACGCGGAACACGCTCGCATGGAGGAGTCTCCTCTCGGTCTTGAGATTCAGGACGGCCGGGGCCGTTGAAGCCCACCAGAACGGGGGGCATTTGGGAACACAAAGACGGGATCACCCGCCAGTGCGAATCTATCCGAACGCGGCGGCGATCGGGTGCAGAATTCTCGAACCGACGAAGGACTGCGGGAAAATCCGGACCGAATCGGACGCTTTCTGGTTCTCGGACGGGCCTGGGTTTCCCCATGCGCGCGGGCTCCGGCGTCCGGGAGCTGGCGGGGGCTCGGTCGGAGGGGGATACGATCGGCGATTCGGGCGCGGTCCGGCATCGATCGGGCGCGCGCGGCCCCGATCGGGGCACCCAGACTCCCTTTCTTATCGAAGCCGGTGCCATGCCAACGAAGCAGAATCCCCCTGATCCAGCCGAGAACCGCCCCGCACTGCGGGTGACGGGCCTGGTCTTTTCTTACCCCGGATCGTCCGAGCCGACCGTCCGGGTCGGGTCACTCAGCCTGGACGCGGGGGAGCAGGTGGTCCTGACGGGCTCGTCCGGGCGGGGCAAGAGCACGCTGCTGCACCTGATCGCGGGGTTGATGGAGCCCGACCGGGGTGAGGTGGAAGTCGCGGGGACGGTCATCGGGTCGCTGCGGGGCTCGGCGCGGGACCGGTTCCGCGGGCGCCAGATCGGGATGGTCTTCCAGACTTTCCACCTGCTGCACGGCTTCAGCGCGGCCGAGAATGTGATGGCGGCCATGATGTTCTCTGACCGGCCTCGCTCCGAGCACAAGGCCCGGGCGATCGCGTTGCTCGAGCGGCTGGGCATCGACCGGCCCCACGCGCCCGGCGAGGATCTGAGCGTGGGCCAGCAGCAGCGTGTCGCGGTGGCGCGGGCGCTGGCGTGCGGGCCGTCGCTGGTGCTCGCCGACGAGCCGACGGCCAGCCTGGATCCGGAGAACGCCGCGGAGGCCGTGCGCCTGCTGCGGGAGACCTGCCGGGAGAACAACGCGGCGCTGCTGTGCGTGACGCACGACCCGTCGCTGGTGGGTCTGTTTGACCGGCACGAATCACTGGACGCGCTGGCACAGCCCGCGGCGCTGGCGGGAGTCTGACCGATGGCGTTGCACGATTCGTTGACGGACTGGGGCATCGTGAGCCGCTCGATGGGCGGGCGTCGTTTCTCGACCGCCGTGACGGTGGCGTCCGTCGCCGTGGCGGTGGGGGTGATGACGCTGCTGCTCTCGATGAAAGCGTCGGGGCGCTCGTCCTTCGAGCGGGGCACCGGCAACGCGCAGATGCTCATCAGCCGCGAGCCGGGCGCGCTCACCAGCGTGCTCAACAGCATGTTCTACGCCGACGCGCCCGGGAACGACATCCCGTGGCGTGACTTCGAGGCGCTGCGCGACAGCTACCCGTTCGCGTGGGCGATCCCGACGGCCCTGGGCGATTCCTACCGGCAGCTGCCCGTGATGGCCACCACGACGGAGTTCTTCACGCGGTTCGAGCCGGCCGCGGGCGAGCCGTTCGCGGTCCGCGAGGGGCGGCTGTTCGAGCGCCCTTTCGAGGTGGTGCTCGGCGCGGAGGCGGCCCGGCGGACCAACCTCTCGATCGGCTCGGTGATCAACCTCTACCACGGCGCGCCGCGGCAGGCGGGGACGCACGAGCACACCGAGTTCGACTACACCGTGGTGGGCATCCTCGCGCCGACGGGCTCGCCGCACGACCGCGCTCTGTTTACCGATCTTGAGAGCGGCTGGACGCTGCACGCGCACGACCGGCGACTGACCGAGCTGGGCAGCGGCACCGTGACCACGCCGGCCGACGTGGCCGACGCCGACCGGCGGATCACCGGCGTGTACGCGAGTCTCGGCCCGCGCACGGCCGCGCTGACGCAGGTGCTCAGCGCCCTGCGCCGCGACCCGGACTGGACGGTCGCGCAGCCGGCGGACACGGTGCGCGGCCTGTTCGCGATCGTGTCCAGCGTGGACCAGATCCTGGTGGCCATGGCCGCCGCGGTGCTCCTGTCCTCGGGCGTTTCGATCATGCTGGCGCTGTACAACTCGATGGAGCAGCGCCGCAAGCAGGTCGCCGTGCTGCGGGTGCTCGGCGCCAGCCGCTGGCGGGTGTCCAACCTCGTGCTGACCGAGTCGGCGGCCATTGGTCTGATGGGCGGAGTGATCGGCGTGCTGCTCAGCGTGGCGCTGGGGCTGGCCGTGTCGGGTGCGCTCGAGGCGCGCCTGGGCCTGGTGATCCGCCCGAGCCTGCCGCTGGACGGCTACCTGGCGATGGTGCTGGGCACCGTGGCGCTCTCGATGGCGGCCGGGGTCGCCCCGGCGGTGGTGGCCTACCGGACGGCCGTGGTGCGGCACCTGCGTCCGATCGGCTGATCGGGCAAGGGGGGCGGCGGGGCCGGGCAGCCCCCTGCGTGACCAAGAATCCGGGCCCGGGCGGAACAACGCCGGCGGGGCCCGGTATGACTGTTGGAGGTTGAGCATGCGGTACTTCTGGTCGCTCATTCTGCTGCTGGTCCTCGCCACGGCCGGGCTCCGGGCGGCGCGGTGGTCCGCGTCCGACGCGGGCCCGGGCGGGGCCTCGGGCGGTCCCGTCGCGTCCGCAGCGCCGACGCCCCCGTCGTTCGGGCGGCCTCCCGCGGCCGAGCCGGAGCGACCGACCGCGACACCGACCCCCATGGAAAGCACCCCCTCCGAGCCCGAGGTTCCCGCGACTCCCGGGTCGGCCGCGGCAGCGGACCCTTCCGCCCTCGCGGAAACCCGCCCGCTGCCGACGACCGGTTCCGACGCGGTCGCATCGACACCCGAGCCCGCGCTCGAACCGATCGGCCAGGTCGCCGCGGCGTCCGAAGCGCCCGCGCCGGGCGAGCCGGACCCGGCCGAACCGGAGACGGCCCCCCGGGGGTCGGACTTCTCGCTGGACGAGCTGCTGGGCGTGGTCGCCGACGCGGCCGAGAAGACCGCGTCGGAGTCCACGGAGCGGAAGGGTCCGGCCGAGCCGGGGACCGATCCGATGCTCGCCGCAGCGGCGGCGGCGGTGAAGGACCAGACCGCCACGACGCCCGCCCCCGGCACCATCGCGAGCGATGCCGCGCCGGCAGCGGGCGACACCGCCACCGACGGCGCGGGCGATGCGGCCGGTCCGGTCGGGCCGGCGTACGTCGTCCGCGACGACGGGTCGATCGAGATCGAAGAGGTGGGCGTGATCACGGGCGCGGGCACGGCCCAGCGTCCGTTCGTGCTGGACTGGAACGTGCTGCGTTCGCTGTCGCGCGAGTTCAACCCGCGCCAGGGCCAGACGGAGGTGCCCGCGTGGGTCATGGAGTTGCACGGCAAGCGCGTGCGGGTCGAGGGAAACACGCTGCTGCCGGTGGTGGCGCAGACCACCAACGAGCTGCTGGTGATGCAGAACCCGTGGGACGGCTGCTGCCTGGGCGTGCCGCCCACGCCGTACGACGCGATCGAGGTCAAGCTGGCCCGGATGCAGCGGATGGGCAACTCGCCGACCGGTTACGGGCTGGTCGAGGGCACGTTCAAGGTGGATCCGTACATCGTGTCGGGCTGGCTGCTCGGGCTGTACGTGATCGATGACGCGAGCTTCGAGTCCGGCGCGGGGATCACGCTGCCCGAGATGTGATCACGACGGCGTGCGGGCAAGGAAAAGGGCGGCCGATCGGCCGCCCTTGTGCGTTTCGTGACGGCAGATCGGCCGCCGGCCCGGGCGGGCGGTCAGGGGTTGCCGGCCAGGCCGTGGTATTCGCCGACCTTCGGGCCGATCTGCTCGGGCTCGGGCTCGGGGGCGGAGCGGCAGGTGGCCAGGATGACCGCGCCGCCGACGGCCGAGATGGTCGAGGCGACGAGGATGGCCAGCTTGGCGTGCTCGAGGTTGACCGGATCGGTCGCGTAGGCCAGGTTGGCGATGAAGATGGCCATGGTGAAGCCGATGCCGCCGAGCATGCCGGCGCCGACGATGTGACGCCAGGTCACGCCGCGCGGCAGCGAGGCGATGCCCAGCTTGACCGCGATCAGGGCGGCCACCGTGATGCCCAGCGGCTTGCCGATGCACAGGCCGGCGATGACGCCGAGCGAGACGCTGCCCGAGACGGCCTCGCCCACGCCGCCGTGCACGGGGATGCCGGCGTTGGCCAGCGCGAACACGGGGATGATCAGGAAGGCCGCCCACGGGTGCAGGGTGGTCTCCATGCGGAGCAGCGGGGGCAGGACGAACTTGGCGTTCTTGATCATCGCGTAGACGGCGGCCTGGCGGACGGCGCTCTGCGAGATGTGCGCTTCGGGATCGTCCTCGGCCTCCTCGAACAGCTCAAGGGCGCGCCGGGTCGAGTAGGCGAAGTTGACCGGGTTGACGCGGGCGTGGGCCGGGATGGTCATGGCCAGCAGCACGCCGGCGATGGTCGCGTGCACGCCAGACATGTACACGAAGTACCACAGGGGCAGGCCCAGCAGCAGGTAGGGCGTGATCCAGCGGACCCGCAGCTTGTTCATGCCCATCAGCAGCGCGACGACGCCGAAGGCGTAGCCGAGGTACACGAACTGCGGCTCGGCGGTGTAGAAGACGGCGATGACGACGAGGGCGCCCAGGTCGTCCACGATGGCCAAGCTGAGCAGGAAGACCTTCAGCGAGTTGGGAACTTTGCTGCCGAGCATCGCCATCACACCGACCGCGAAGGCGATGTCGGTGGCCATGGGCACGCCCCAGCCGGGCATCGCGGCCTTGTCGCCCCAGTTGAACGCGGCGAAGATGGCCGCCGGGGCGACCATGCCGCCCAAGGCGGCGAAGATGGGCAGCGCGGCCCGCTTGGGCGATGCCAGCTCGCCGACGAGCATCTCACGCTTGATCTCCAGGCCCACGACGAGGAAGAAGACCGCCATCAGCAGGTCGTTGATCCAGTGCGAGAGGCCGTGGCCGAGGAACAGGTACCGCTCGTTGGGCTCTCCCGCGGCCGAGGCGCCGTGGGCGTCGGTCGCGTGGTCGCCCGCGGCGTCGGGGGCGTGTCCTTCACCGGCGTGGTCGTCGGTGGTGGGGAAGTGGATCGGCGAGTCCATCGCGCTGGCCGTGGCCGAGCCGGGAACCAGCGCGGACTGGTCGTTCTCGGTTTCCGCGTAGGCGTTCGGCTCGGGGGTTGCCTCGCCACCGTGGCCCGCGCCGTGGTGGGGGTCGGACTCGACGATGAACTCGAAGAGGGTGTCGTGGAAGACGCGTTCGTACGAGGGCGCGTACTTGGAGTTGGCCCAGACCATCGCGGTGATGGTCATCAGCAGCAGGACCACGCCGCCGGAGCAGGACAGCTTGGCGAAGCGTTGGAACGGGCGTGCCAGACGCTCGCTGGGCTCGGCCTGGAGGCTGTGCTCGGCGGTCTCGATGAAGTGCTTATGGGACATGAAGTGGATCCTCGCAGCGGTTCGCCGTCACGGTATACCGGACCGTTCGGGGCGCACGCCTTCGCATCGGCTCGCGCGCCCTCGGCAATAAGCCTCAGCCGGCCCGACCTGTCAAAATGATACCGTCACCCCGGGGGCGGCTACCCCTGAAACGGGTAGAGGCCGGGCAGTTTGAGGATGCCTGTCAGCTCGTCGAGCGCGTCCAGGCACCGGCGTGCGAGGGCCGGGTCGAGCAGGTCCTTGGTGCTCAGCCGGTCGGGGTAGTGCTTTTCCACCCATGCCACCAAGGCCCGGTCGAGGCGCGGGGTGAAGAGCACCGCGGGGTTCACCGCGGCCCGTTCGGCCTCGGTCAGCACCACGCGCAGGCGCAGGCAGGCCGGCCCGCCCCCGTTGCGCATCGACTCGCGCACGTCCAGGTACTCGGCCCGGGCGATTGGGTTGGCGTCGTCGGCGATGGTGCGGTCTACGAAGGCGGCGACGGCGTCGTTCTCGCGGACCTCCAGCGGGGCGACGAGCACCATGGAACCGTCCGGCACCGTCACGATCTGCGAGTTGAATAGGTAGCTGGTCACCGCGTCGCGGATGGAAAAGTCGGCGTTGTGGGCCTCGACGCAGCGGAGGCGGGCGCCGAGCGGGCCGGCCAGATCGGTGATCATCGACCGCGGCGTGGCGAAGGCCTGCTCGTGATAGAGGAACACCGTCTCGTTGGCGGTGGCGATCACGTCGTTGTGGAACACGCCCGCGTCGATGGCGTCGGGGTGCTGGCGGGCGAAGACGGTGCGTTCGGGGTCCAGGCCGTGCAGGCGGGCGATGGCCTCGCAGGCGGCCCGGGTCTGACGCGTGGGGAAGCGCCGGGTGGTGATGGTCGGGTCGTGGCCGTCGACACCGTACACGAACAGCTCCACCCCGGGCTCGCCGTGGGCGGGGGCGAAGCGCACGTGGTTGGCCGCGCCCTCGTCGGAGAAGCGGGCCTGCCCCGGCAGCGGGTCGTGCACGGCGAACCGGTCCTGATCGGCGAAGATCATCCGCAGCGCGCGGGTCGCGGTCTCCGTCTCCAGCGAGCGGTGGAAGTTGCTGGTCAGGTTAGCGGGGGTCATGTGCACTCGCCCGTCGGCGGTGTCGGGCGAGGGCGAGACGGTCGCGGCGTTGGCCGCCCACATGCTCGAGGCGCTCCACACCGCGTTGAGCAGGGTCGGGTCCGCGTCCGCGGCCGCCCGGAGCACGCCCTCGTCGGACCCGGAAAAGCCGAGGTCGCGCAGGACGCGCAGGTCCGGACGCTGCTGGGGCGGGAGCACGCCCTGGGTCAGGCCCAGCGAGGTCATGAACCGCATCTTGGCCAGGCCCTGCAGGGCCGCCGCTTTGGGGTTCGAGGCCCCGCCCGCGTTGGACGCGCTGGCGACGTTGCCGTGGCTGAGCCCGGCGTAGTTGTGGGTCGGGCCGATGAGCCCGTCGAAGTTGACTTCCTGAGCCGTGGCCATGAGCGGAGCGTAGGCGGGCGCGGGGCACCGCTGGATGCCCGCCCTCGGGCTCAGCCCGTTGACTGCATGGCCGCGGCGATGCCGTTGATGCTCGCCTGGAGCGCCGGGCGCATCGCGGCCCGCTCGTTCTCGGTCTTGGCGCTGCGCCACCTCGACAGCAGCTCGATCTGGGCGAGATTGAGCACGTCGGTCCACGGGTTGCGGTCGCGGATCGAACGGCCGACCACGGTCGAGTGCGCCATGAGGTCGTCGCGGCCGGTCAGGCCGAGCACGGCGTCGCGGGTGCGGTCGAACTCCTCGCGGATGCGTCGGTACATCGCCTCCCCGCCCTCGGCGTTGAGCGCGTACCGGCGCAGGATCGGCATGCGGGCCCGCGCCAGCTCCTGCGACGCGTTCTCGAGCACCGTGGAGACGAACGGGCGGTGCTCGGCGGCGTGGCGCAGCTCGTCCATCTCGGCGGGCGACGCGTCGGCGACCGCCGATCCGACGCCGAACCAGCCCGGCACCAGCGCCCGCATCTGCACCCACGAGAACACCCACGGGATGGCGCGGATCCGGTCGAAGGTCAGGTCCGACCCGGTGGCGCGCGACACGGGGCGGCTGGCCATGGGCAGCCCGCCGATGTGCTCGACCGGGCTGGCCTGCGTGAACCAGCCCCAGAACGCGGGATCGTCGATCAGGCCGCGGTACGCGAGGCGGGCGCGTTCGGCCAGGCGCATCGAGAGTTCCTCGAGCCCCTCGTCCCGGTCGGTCTGGTCGGTGCCGGACGCGGCCAGCATGGACGCGTGGACGATCTGCTCGAGGTGGCGCCGGGCCATGTCGGGCAGCGCGTAGCGGAACGTGATCACCTCGCCCTGCTCGGTGAAGCGGATGCGTCCGGTGCGGGCGCCGGGCGGCGCGGCCAGGATGGCCCGCCCGGCGCGCCCCCCGCCGCGGCCGATCGTCCCGCCGCGTCCGTGGAAGTAGCGCAGACGGACCTTGTGGCGCACGAACACTTCCGCCACGCTCCGCTGGGCGGCGTGCAGGGCCACGTTGGCCATCAGGAAGCCGCCGTCCTTGTTCGAGTCCGAGTAGCCGAGCATCACCTCCTGCTCGACCGGCCGGTCCGGGCCGCAGACCGCGCGGAGGTGGTCCATGAAGGCCGGGTCGCCGAGCGTCTCGTCCATCAGTTCGGGCGCCCGCTTGAGATCGTCGATGGTCTCGAACAGCGGTACGACGTGCAGGGCGCTGACCACCGGACGGTCGCCGATGCCCGGGCGGTACAGGCCGACCTCCTTCATCAGCAGCAGCACCCCGAGCATGTCGCTGACGCGGTGGGTCATCGAGATGACCCACGAGCGGACGCTCTCGGGCTCCCGGGCGGTGCTCTCGCGCACGGCCCGCAGCGTGTCGAGCACCTCGGCGGTCTGGGCGGACAGCGCGGTGCCGACCGGCGTGAGCGGGCGGGTGCCCTTGAGCTCGGCGCGGAGCAGGGCGACCCGCGCGGGCTCGTCCAGATCGGCGTAGTCCGCCTCCACGCCGGCCAGCGCCAGCAGCTCGGCGATCGCGGCCTCGTGCACGCCGGAATGCTGGCGGATGTCCAGCGTCGCCAGGTGCAGCCCGAAGACCCGCGCCCGCACGATCGCGTCGCACAGCACGCCCTCCTCGGCGACCTTTTCCAGGCCGGCGCGGCGCAGGCTCCGCCGGATGAGCAGCAGGTCGGCGAGCAGGGCGGCCCCGTCGTACGCCGGGTCGCCGGCCAGGCGGTTGCGCATCTGAGAGATGAGCACGCGGATCGGCTCGTAGCGCCGCTGCTCAAGGTGCGAGGTGTCGCCGATCCACTCGGCGTTGGCGTCGATCGCGCCGGCGAGCTCTTCGCCGAGATCGGCCCGGCGGCTCGAGACGGTCAGCACGTGGCGCATGCGGTCCAGCTCGGCGTCCCACAGCGTCACCGCGGCCTCGCGCATCATGGCCAGCGTGCGGGTGGTCACGACCGCCGTGACGTTGGGGTTGCCGTCGCGATCGCCGCCGATCCACGTCCGGTACCGCAGCAGCGCCGGCAGGTCCGCGGCCACGATCTCGGCCTGCTCGGGCCCGAAGGCCCGCCGGGCCGCCCAGACGATGTCCCGGGCCAGACGCGGCACCGTCTGCCAGATCGTCGTCGAGAGGAAGTAGATCCCGTTGCGGACCTCGTCCGGCACGTCCAGGCGCTTGACGCGGACGTCGTCGGTCATCAGCAGCACCGCGATGATCCGGTCGAGCTTGGCGAGCGTCTCGGAGCGCTCGCGCGGGGTCAGGCCCTCGTCGCGCAGGCGGACGACGCACTCTGCGATGTCGGTCTGCTTCTCGAGCACCGTGCGCCGCCGGGCCTCGGTGGGGTGGGCGGTCAGCGTGGGCTGGATGTCCAGCTCACCAAGCAGCGCGCGGACACGCTCGGGCGTGAAGCCGGCCTCCTGCAGCCGGGCCATGGCCTCGTCGATCGATTCGGGGCGTGCGGGGCCCTCGGCCGACCGGCGCTCCCGCTCGCGGTTGACGCGGATGATGTTGAGCTGCTCGGCCTTGTTGAGCAGGTGGAACCGCGCGGTGCCCACGCGGATCAGGTCGGTGATGTCCGCCAGCGTCATCGAGGCGATCGTCTCGGCCGCCTCGTTCCAGCCCGGGTGGTCGGGGTCGTCGCCCGCTCCGCGGCAGACGCCGGCGATTTCCTCGCTCCTGGCCAGGGCGGGCGCGAGCCCGCACCAGCCCGTGGCGACGTTCAGTGCGGTTTCGATCGCGCGGCGGTCGTGTTCGTGCATGCGGGATTCTTATGCGTCGGAACCGACCGACCCAGCGGATGCTGGCGGGTGCGCTCGATTTCCTCGAGCCGGCGCCTGGCCGCGCGCCCCTGGCGGGCGATGCACCAGGTGCCCGCCACGCCGGTCAGGATCACCACGGCGGGCACGAACGCGGGCGCGCCCCTCGCGACGATCAGCCAGCACGACCCCGCGATGGCGGCCCACATCAGCCCCATGGCGACCGCCTTGGCCCGGCGGGGCATCACGGCGCCCGGCACCAGGTACCGCACGAACGGGCCGAACACCCGGTTGTGGATCAGCCGGTCGGTCAGCCACGGGCAGGACCGGGCAAAGCACCACGACGCGACGATCAGGAACACCGTGGTCGGCAGGCCGGGCACAACCACGCCGACGCCGGCCATGCCCACACAGCCGACGCCCAGGGCGGCCAGCAGCAGCCGGGCGGACCGCACGCGGCAGACCTCCGCGGTGGGGTGTTCGAGCGAGGCCGGTTTGGTCGAAATCGTCGCCAAAGGCGTCCGGCCGCCGTTGGGCCGCAGGACGGGCCAGATCATTCCCAGCCCGGCACCCAAAGTCACGCCTTGTTGAGACTCAATCTCAACGGAACCACGAATCGGGTTAGGAAATTCGCCCCATGAGAGTCGCGGACCCCTCGATCAGGTCCTGCTGTGTTTGCGCGGGGCATCGTGGGCTGGGCACGGGCCGCCGTTCGGCCTCGTCGGGCATGCTGTCATGTCCGCTCGCGGCGATCGGACTATGTCTGTTTCGGCCCCGGCGGCTTTGCCGCGCCCGCGAGCATCCCGCCGTCGATGTTGAACTCGGCGCCCGTCGTGTAGCCCGATTCGTCGCCGGCCAGGTGCACTGCGAGCGCCGCGACTTCCTCGGGCGTGCCGAAGCGGTTGAGCGGGGCGTCCGCGGCCACGCGGGCGGTGTTTGCGGCGCGGTCCGGGCCGGTGCCGAGCATCGCGTCCCACATCGGTGTCATGATCGCCGCGGGCTGGATGCAGTTGCACCGGATCTTCAGCCCCTCTTCGGCACAGTAGAGCGCGACCGACTTGGTGTGGTGCCGGATCGCCGCCTTGCTCGCCGCGTACGCCGCCGCCCGCGGCACGCCGACCACGCCCGACCGCGACCCGATGTTGACGATCGATCCGGTCCCCCGGGCCCGCATCGCCCGGATGGCGAAGCGGCATCCGAGGAACACGCCGTCGAGATTCGTCGCCAGCACCGCGTGCCACGCGTCGAGCGAGGCGTGCTCGGGGTCGTGGGCGACCGGGCCGTCCTCGAATCCGGTGATTCCGGCGTTGTTGACGAGGACGTTCAGACGCCCGTGCTGCTCGAGCACCGACGCGATGACCCGCTCCCAGTCTTCTTCCCGCCGGACGTCGAGCCGGTGGTAGCACGCCCGGGTGCCGATCGAACCGGCCGCGGCGGCGCCCGGCGCGTCGCGGACATCGGTCAGGACCACCGCGGCCCCTTCGGCCGCGAACGCACGGGCGATGCCCAGGCCGATGCCGCGCGCCGCCCCGGTGATCAGCGCCACCTTCGATTCCAGACGCAACGGCATGCGAGTTTCCTCCTCCCCACGCACACGGATGCCCAGCTAGTTCAGCCGGCGCCCACCGGCACGCCCGCCAGTTCCAGCGCCAACGCGGCGTCGATGATCGCCAGGTGCGAGTACGCCTGCGGCGTGTTGCCCAGGTGCAGTTTCTGCTTGGGCAGGTACTCCTCCGTCAGAATACCCGTCGGCCCTGCCAGCTCGCACATGTCCTCGAACAGCCGGCGCGCGTCGTCGGTCCGACCGATGAGCAGGTACGACTCGAGCAGCCATCCCGCGCAGATGTGGAACCCGCCCTCGTGCCCGGGCAGACCGTCGTCGGCCAGGTAGCGGTACACCGTCGGGCCCTCGCGTAGTACCCGTTCGACCGCCTCGACCGTGCCCACGAAGCGGGGATCGTCGGCCGGGACCAGGCCGGTCAGGCCCACCGCCAGCGCAGCGGCGTCGAGGTCGTCTCCGTCGTAGGCCGCGGTGAACGCGTGGGCGCCGGGCTTGTACCCGTGCTCGAGCACGTCTTTCTTGATCCGGTCGCGGAGCTGCTCCCACTCGGGCGACGCCCGCCCGAGGAACCGCGCTGCGATGCGGATGGCGCGGTCGACCGTCATCCAGCTCATCACCTTGGAGTGCACATGGTGACGGCGTGCCTTGCGGATCTCCCAGATGCCGTGGTCCGGCTCGTGCCAGCGGTTCTTCACGGCCGTGACCATCGCCTCGACCAATCGCCAATGTTCGGGCGAGAGCGGGGCGTCGTGCTCGATCAGCTCGGCGACGAGGGCCACGATCGGCCCGAACACGTCGAGCTGCACCTGGTGGGCCGCGGCGTTGCCCACGCGGACGGGCTTGCTGCAGCGGTAGCCGCCCAGTTCGCGGATCTCCGCCTCCGTCCCCAGCTCGTGGCCCGCCACGGTGTAGAGCGGGTGGAGCCGGTCGGGTGAGTCGCAGCGTTCGACCACGCCCACCATCCAGTCCAGGAAGCCCATCGCCTCGTCCACGCTGCCCAGGCGGACCAGCGACGCGGCCGTCATCGCCCCGTCGCGGAGCCAGCAGAAGCGGTAGTCCCAGTTGCGCACGCCGCCGATCTCTTCGGGCAGGCTGGTGGTGCCGGCGGCGAGGATGGCGCCGGTCGGCCGGTGGCACAGCGAACGCAGCACCAGCGCGCTCCGCCGGACCAGGTCCGGGCGCACCGACGGGAGGCGCAGCCGCTCGGCCCACGACGTCCAGTAGTGGTCGGTCAGACGCACGCGGTCGGACGGGTCGATGCGGGCGGTGGAGAGGTCTCCGGATCCGTAGCGCAGCTCCAGCGTGACCGGGTCGCCGTTCAGCTCGATCTCGGCCCGGGCGGTGTGGTGGGGGCCCTGGTGGTTGATTGTCCACGCGACGCCCGGGGCCCGCAGCACGATCGGGTCATGCGTGTCCTCGACGACCAGCCCGCCGTCGCGGACGCTCAGTTGGGTCGGCGTGCGTCCGAAGTCCAGGCGCGGCGCGAACTCGATGACCGCCCGGCCGGTGCCGCGGATCACGCGGATCAGGTCGCTCCGTCCCGCCCGCTGCGTGGGGCGCACGCTCGAGCAGTCCAGCAGGTCGGTGACGGTGAACCCGTCCCACGCGGTCTCGAGCACCATCGATGCTCCGTGGTAGGACTGCGATTTCGGGGCCCCCTCCGCGGCGCGCACCGTGAAGTGGCCGGCCGATTCGCCGCCGAGCAGCTCGGCGAAGATCGCCGAGGAATCGACCCGCGGGGCGCACATCCACGAGACCCGCCCCCCCGGCGTGACCAGCGCCAGCGTCCGCTGGTCGGACAGCACGCTGTGGTGCTCGATCGGCACCGCGGCCCCGCCCTCCAGCCACGCGGCCCGACGCTCGGCGAGGCGCGCCAGCACGCGGCAGGCGTCCTGCGTCGTGGCGATCCGATCGCGGGCCGCCGTGGCGCCGGGCCCGATCTTGATGCCCAGGTCCGCGTCACGCAGGGTCACGAAGGCGTCCTCGTCGGTCACGTCGTCGCCCAGGAACACCACCGATCCCGCCCCGCAGCGCTGGCGGATGCGGTCCAACGCCACGCCCTTGTTCGGCTCGACCGCGCACAGCTCGACGACCATCTTGCCGTGCTTGGTGTGCACGCCGGGCAGTGAGGCAGGGCCCCGCCTGATCGCGTCGAGCGCGACCCCGGCCTCGGCCGGGTCGGCCCGGCGATAGTGGAACGCCACGCTCGCGGGCTTGTGCTCGAGGCTGGCCCCCGCGAGCCGCTCGGCGATCGGCCCGAGGGCCTCGGCGATCTTCTCCCGCAGCGCCCGGGCCGCCGCGGGCAGCTCGGAATGGAACCCCGGGTCGAACTCGCTGCCGTGGCTGCCCACCAGGTGCACGTGCCCCGGCAGGTTGGTCAGCTCCGCCAGATCGGCCAGCGACCGCCCGGAGATCACCGCCACGTGGGTCTCCGGCAGGCCGGCCAGCAGGCCAAGCGCCACGATCGCCTCGCGGTGGGGCGTGGCCTTGGCCGGGTCGTCCACGATGGGCGCGATCGTGCCGTCGTAGTCCGACGCCACCAGCAGCACCGGCTCGCGGGCCATCGCGTCGATCCGGGCCTCGAGCGCGGGGTCGAGCCGTGGGCCCGGCGCGGTGTGGTGCGGTCGGTCGGCCTCGGTCATGCGCCCAGTTCCTCGTAGAAGGACCGCGCCCAACGGTGCACGTCGTTCTGCCGGACTACCTCCCGCAGGCTGTGCATCCGCCGCGCGGCCTCGTCGGGCTTCATCTGCAGCGCGATCTTGATCGCCCCCGCCACGTCGTCGACGTCGTGCGGGTTGACCAGCAGCGCGTCGGTCAGCTCGTGCGCCGCCCCCGTGAACTCGCTGAGCACCAGCACGCCGGTGTCGTCGCGCCGGCACGCCACGTATTCCTTCGCCACCAGGTTCATGCCGTCGCGTGCCGGCGTGACCGCCATCACATCGGCGAGCAGGTACAGGGCCACCAGCTCGTCCTGCGACACGCCCCGGTGCAGGTACTGGATCGGCGTCCGGCCGACCTGGCCGTACTTGCCGTTGATCCGCCCGATCATCTCCTCGATGTTCGAGCGAAGCTCCTGGTACTCTTCGACCTTTTCACGGCTCGGCACGGCCACCTGCACGAACACGGTGTCGTCCGGCCGGCATTCGCCGGTGTGCAGGAGGTCCTGGAAGGCCCGCATCCGGATGTCGATGCCCTTGGTGTAGTCCAGCCGGTCCACGCCGAGGATCATCCGCCGGTCGCCCAGGCGCGCGCGGACCATTCGGGCCTGTTCGGCCACCGCCTCCGTGCCCGCCATCGCGTCGAAATGCCCGAAGTCGATCGAGATCGGGAACGCCCGCGCGATGACCGACCGCCCTTCGATCTGCAGCTCGGTCCCGCGGTCGCGGATGTTCAGGAATCGCCGGCACAGCTGCACGAAGTTCTCGCTGGCCACCCGCGTCTGAAAACCGATCACGTCCGCCCCGAGCAACCCCCGGAGCAGGTGCCGCCGCCAGGGAAGCTGGGCGAACAGCTCCTGCGGCGGGAACGGGATGTGCAGAAAGAACCCGATCCGCAGGTCCGGACGCAGCGCCCGCAGCATCTCGGGCACGAGCTGCAACTGGTAGTCGTGCACCCACACCAGCCCGCCGGGCTTGGCGCACTCGGCCGCGGCCTGCGCGAACCGCTGGTTCACCGCCGTGTAGATCCGCCACCAGGACCGGTGGTACTCGGCCGGACGGATCGCGTCGTGATAGAGCGGCCAGATCGTCCGGTTCGAAAACCCCTCGTAATACCCCCGCATCTCTTCGCCCGAGATCGCGACCGGGTGGTTGCGGATCCCGTCGTGCTCGAACGGAGCCCTGTCGTCGTCGTCCACGCCGGTCCAGCCGATCCACGTGCTGCCCACCGTCTGCAGGATCGGCTTGAGGGCCGACACCAGCCCCCCCGGGCTGGTCTCCCAGCGGTCGGCCCCGCCGTTCTCCGCTCGGACGCGGTGCACCGGCAACCGGTTGGACACGATCAGGATGTCTCCTCGCTCGCTCATCGCACCGCACTGTACGGGCCCGATCCCCCGCTCGTCCCCGCGGGGACCGCCCCCGGTGGCATTTCAGGAACCGGGCGCCCCGAACTCCGCCAGCCGGGCCCACCGCAGTTTGGCCGACTTCGCCCGGGGGTTGAAGGCCTTCTCTTCCTCCGTGGCGATGATCGGGTCCCGGTTCTCGGCCGCGTAGATCCCGTCGCGGAACCCGTCGCGGAACGCGTACTTGACCCGCCGGTCCTCCCCGCTGTGGAAGCTGATGATGGCCGCGACCCCGCCCGGCTTGAGCGCGTGCGGAAGCACCGCCAGCAGTTTGTCGAGGTTGCCCAACTCCCGGTTGACCATGATCCGAAGCGCCTGGAACGTCCGGGCCGCGGGGTGCAGCTTGGCGCCGCCCGCCCGCTGGATCGTGAAATCCCGCGCCTCGCACACGATCGCCATCAGTTCGAAGGTGGTCGTGATCGGCGCGACCGCCCGGCGTTCCACGATGATCCGGGCGATCTCCGGGGCGTCTGTCTCATCGCCCAGTTCGATCAAAGCGTCGACCAACGCCTGCTCGGTCATGCTGTTGACCAGTTCGGACGCCGGCTTGCCCTTGGTGGGGTCCATCCGCATGTCCAGCGGCCCGTCCTTGCGGTACGAAAACCCGCGCGCCGGATCGTCGATCTGCGTGCTTGCCACCCCGACATCCGCCAGGATCCCGTCCACCCGCCAGCCCTCGACCTCGGCCAGAGAGAGCACCACCGGCAGGCTGGCGAAGTTCATGTGGAACAGATCGAAGCGGGCACCCGACCCGACCCGCCCCAGGTTCTCCTTGGCGGCGGCCAGATTGGACGGGTCCAAGTCCATCCCGATCAGGCGCCCGTGCGGGCCGATCCGCTCGAGGATCGCCGCGGCGTGCCCCCCCAGACCCACCGTGCAGTCCACGATGACCTGACCCGGGCGTGGATCGAGCACGCCGATGATCTCGTCGAGCAGCACGGGGATGTGCGCCGGTCGCGAACGTGACTTGCCCAAGCTACCGCCCCTGCCTTCCCCGGCGTACGCCGCGCGCCCGGCGAATCGCTCGGCCGCGCCGGGATCGTAGAGGGTCCGGCGGGTGCGGGCCCCCGGCGGGACGCGTCAGGCCGCGCGGCGCTGCACGCCCCTGCCGAGAAGTCCGATCGCCTCCTCGGCGCTCATGGGCTCGGCGAAGAGGAAGCCCTGCCCGAACTCGCAGTCCATCGCCTGCAGCTGCGCGAGTTGCTCGTTGGTCTCGATCCCCTCGGCGACGACCTTCAGCCCCAGGTTGTGCGAGAGCGAGATGATCGCCTGCATCACCGCGGAGAACTCGCGCCGCAGTGCCATGTTGCGCACGAAGCTCCGGTCGATCTTCAGGACGTCCAGCGGGAACTTGTGCAGGCACCACAGAGAGGAGTGGCCGGTGCCGAAGTCGTCCATCGCCAGCTCGAACCCCCCGGCCTTGATCTCCGCCAGGACCGCGCCGATGTCGCAACGCTCGTCCATCACGTCGGTTTCGGTGATCTCGATCCGGATGCGCCCGGGGTCCACGCCGTGCCGTGCCGCCGCCGCCGCGAGCCGCCCGGCCACGCCCGGGCTGATGAGCTGACGCCGCGACAGGTTGACGTTGACGGTCACCGCCGGGTCCATCCCGCCGTGATCCCAGGCGTGCATCTGCCGGCATGTCTCGTCCATCACCCACTCGCCGATGGGCACGATCACGCCGGTCTCCTCCGCCGCGGCGATGAACGCGCTCGGCTCGATCGTCCCCAGCGTCGGATGGTTCCAGCGCAGCAGCGCCTCGAACCCCACGATGGAGCCGTCCGCCAGCGACGCGATCGGCTGGTAGAGCAGCAAAAACTCGCGTGACACGTCCGCACTGCGGAGGTCCTGCTCGAGGTTGAGCCGGTCCACCGCCGCGGCGTGCATGGTCGCATCGAACTCGCGGTACGTGCCCCGCCCGCTGAGCTTGGCCTGGTACATCGCCACGTCGGCGTCGCGGACCATGTCGTCCGCGTCGTCATACCCCAGCTCGCTGGTGGCGATGCCGATGCTCGCGGTCGAGACCACCGACCGCCCGTCGATCGCGTGCGGCTGGGCGAACTCGGCCAGGAGCCGCTCGCAGGTCTCGGTGACCTCGGAGACCCCACCGATCGGATCGAGCAGCACCACGAACTCGTCGCCCCCGAACCGCGCCACCGTGTCCGTATCCCGGAGAACGGCGCGGAACCGTGCCGCGATGCTCACGAGCAGCGCGTCTCCGACGCCGTGGCCGAGACTGTCGTTGATCAGCTTGAACCGGTCGAAATCAAAGAACAAAACCGCGTACATGCGACCGGGGTCGTGCCGGGCCAGGGACATCGCCTCCCGCAGCCGGTCCTTGAACAGGGCCCTGTTGGGAAGGTTCGTCAGGCGGTCGTGCTGGGCCAGCCGACGCAGGTTCTCCTGCGCCTGCTTGAGTTCGGTGATGTCTGTCAGCGAGCCGGCGAGGCGCACCGCCCTGCCGTCCGCGTCGCGGACGGCCGCCGCGCGGCACAACATCCAGCGCGAGCCCCCGCTGTCGTGATTCATCTGCAGCTCGGTGTCCAGGCGATCCTGCTCACCCTCGATGTGCGCGGTCAGCTCCGCATGGAACGATCCCAGGTTGCCCGAGGCGATCCGCCCGAACCAGTCGTCCGGCGTGTCAACCACGGTGCCGGGGTCCAGCCCCAGCAGTTCCTTCCAACGCGGCGCGTAGTACACCTTACCGGAGACCAAGTCCCAGTCCCACAGCCCGTCGCGCGTACCCCGTTCGGCCAGCGCGTAGCGGTCCTCGCTGGCGTTGAGTTCGGCGGTCCGCTGTTCCAGCTCGGCCGTGCGTTTCCGAACTTGCTCCTCGGTTTCGTCACGGGCCGCCTCGATGACCGCCCGCGACCCGGCGATCACGCGCATCTCCTTGGCGCCCTGCACGCAGGCGTACGCCAGAAAGATGTCCTCGAACACCACCCACCCGGCGTGCTCGAGGGCGCGCCACGGCGCGGCGGTGATCACGCCGAAGACCGACTGCGGCCAGAACAAGCCCCGCACGGTGTGATCGATTGCGACCACCAGCGTTGCCGGCACGAGCACCTTCCAGTCGCGATAGAACGCGATGAACGCCAGCGAACCGAACACGTGGAAATGAGTCTCGATGCGGCCGCCCATGACGTGGATCAGCAACGCCGAGAACAGCATCTGGGCCACCGCGACGGTGTGCCGGGTGACGGCCCTGCCCGGCATGAGCAGGATCAGCGCCAGCGGGAACGCCGTCAGGCAACCCCCGAGCAGCACCGTCGTCCACACGTGGATGTGCAAGGAGCTCTCGGATCCGGCCCACGTCCTGGGCGACAGCCACAAGGCCGCCGCCACGCCCGCCACAAACTGCAGCACCAGCAGCACGCCGAACATGCGGTCCGTGCGTCGGTGCAACCGCCCCATCTGCGCGCGGAAGAGCTCATCCGCCCGATTCCTCGTCGACACCATCACGCACCTCCGGCGTTCGAGACGCCGCACGAACCAAGGATCGAGCACCCGAACACGTCCGCCGTACGCCGGCCCGGATCCTCCCCGCGGAGGATCTCACGCAGCGCCGCAAGCCCGACGCTCTCGCCCTCGTGCCCTCTGGATGGCGTCACGCCCCCCCAGAACCGCACCGCTCCGTCCGGTCCGTAGAGCCCGACCGTTCCGGAAGTCATCGCCCCGCACGCAAGCGCAAGCCCACCGCCCGGGTCCGGCACCGCCAGCGAGTCCGGCATCATCGCGGCACGACGCCACAGAGCCGTATCCCGCCAGTCCGCGCCCGCCCCGACCGGCTCATAGAACGCAAATCGCACCGCGAACCCCCTCCGAGCCGAGGCCTGCAGCCGCTCGATCTGCGACAGCGTCGCCTTCGTGCACGGGCACCGCGGATGGGCGAAGACCACCAGAGTCGGCCGCACCCCGTCCAATGGCACCGCGTCCGCGAGCGGCCAGCCGGTCGGAACCGGGTTCGGCGTTCCCTGCGGACCCGGACGGTTGCTGTAGACCATCAGCACGCCGGCACCCGCCGCGCAGACGGCCAGCCACACGCCAAAGCAAGCGCCCAGAACGACACCGCGATTCCGTTTCAATCGATACCGCACGGCAGCCCTCGCCCGCCCCCGGACACTGTCTCGGACGCTGCCCGACCGGGCTGAAGCACGGCCGTCACGAATCCCTCAGAACCGGGTGGATCAATCGATGTGCGCCGTCGTGTTATCCCCCACCCAAGCTCCTGGGCATCGGCGTTCGCCCCAGTCACACGCAGTGTGTCCTGGCCACGGCCGCGCACGGCCAACCCATCGTGTTGGAGCGTTCCTTCAAATGCGGGCGAGCGCCCAGCGCTGGCCCGCAGTCGAGGCAAGGCTCAGGTCGGCCGACATTGCGAGTCGCTGAGAACGCAGACAGAGCCTGCACACTTCCGGCTCGTCATCGTTGATCGAGAAGCGGTGCGCCGTGTTACCAGACATCGCCCGGATCCCGCCGCGGGCCGTGATCACACCGCCGCGAGATCGAAGCGATCGAGCATCATCACCTTGTTCCACGCCGCCACAAAGTCCCTGACCATCCGCTCGTGCCCGTCGTCGGAGGCATAGACCTCGGCGATCGCGCGGAGCTGGGAGTTGGAGCCGAAGATCAGGTCGCAGCGGGTCGCGGTGTACTTCGTCTCGCCCGACGCGCGGTCCTTGATGAAGAATCCCATCTCGGACTTGTCCGCCGGGACCCACTCGTAGTCCATGCTGGTCAGCACGCGGAAGAAGTCGTTGGTGAGCACCCCGGGCCGTTCGGTGAAGACGCCGTGCTTCGAGTGATCGAAGTTCTGATCCAGCACCCGCAATCCGCCGACCAGCACCGTCCACTCGGGGGCGGACAGCGTGAGCAGGTGCGCCCGGTCGAGGAAGACCCGCTCGGGCGGGACATCGATGCGCACGTCGCGGCTGTGGTAGTTGCGGAAGCCGTCCGAAACCGGCTGGAGCCAGTCGAAGCTCTCCGCGTCGGTCTGCTCCGGCGTCGCGTCGGTGCGACCCGGCGTGAACGGGACGTCGATGTCCACGCCGGCGTCCTTCGCCGCCTGCTCGAGCGCCGCGCAGCCGCCCAGCACGATCAGGTCCGCGAGCGAGACCCGCTTGTTGCCGGTCTGAGAGTCGTTGAACGCACCCTGCACGGCACGGAGCGCAGCGAGCACCCCGCTGAGTTCCTCGGGGCGGTTGACCGCCCAGTTCCGCTGCGGCTCAAGCGCGACGCGGGCGCCGTTCGCCCCGCCCCGCTTGTCCGAGTCGCGATAGTTCGAGGCCGAAGACCAGGCCGCGGAGATCAGCGACGGCACGGACAGGCCCTCGCCCATGATCGCCTTCTTGAGCCCGGCGATGTCGGAGTCATTGATCAGCTCATGATCCACGGCCGGGATCGGGTCCTGCCAGATCAGGTCCTCGGCGGGCACCTCGGGGCCGAGGTAACGCGACTTGGGGCCCATGTCGCGGTGGGTCAGCTTGAACCACGCGCGGGCGAAGCAGTCGGAGAAGTAGTCAAAGTCCGCGAGGAACCGCTCGCAGATCTTGCGGTACTCCGGATCGACCTTCAGCGCCAGATCGGTCGCGAGCATCATGAGTTCGTTCATCTGGCCGTCGATGTGCGCGTCGGGTGTCTTGGGCGCATCGGCCGACTTGGGCTTGTACTGGATCCCCCCGGCCGGGCTCTTGGTCAGCTCCCACTCGTACTTGAACAGGTTCTCCAGGTAGGCGTTGTCCCACCTGGTGGGCTCGGGCGTCCAGGCCCCCTCGATGCCGCTGGTCATCGCGTACTGGCCGAAGCCGGTGCCCTCGGTGTTCTGCCACCCCATGCCCATGGCCTGCATCGGGGCGCCCTCGGGCGCCGGGCCGATCTTGTCGGCGGTGGCCATGCCGTGGCTCTTGCCGAAGGCGTGCCCGCCGGCGATCAGCGCCACGGTCTCCTCGTCGTTCATCGCCATGCGGGCGAATGTCTCGCGGATGTCACCGGCCGACGAGTACGGGTCGCCGTCGCGGTTGGGCCCTTCCGGGTGCACATAGATCAGACCCTGGAAGCTCGCGGCCAGCGGGTTCTCCAGGTCATAGTTCTTGTCGCCGGGCTTGCCGACCCAACGCTTGGTGCGGGTGACCATCTCACCCGAGGCACGCTCCGGGCTGGGCAGATACTCGTCCACGGCCTTCCCGTCCCAGAACTCCGAACCGAAGTAGATCCCCCGATCCGGCTCCCAGGTGTCGATACGCCCGCCCCCGAAGCCGAAGGTCTTGAATCCCATGATCTCGAGCGCGCAGTTGCCCGTGAGAATCATCAGATCGCCCCACGAGAGGGCCGCGCCGTACTTCTGCTTGATCGGCCACATCAGGCGGCGCGACTTGTCGATGTTGCCATTGTCGTCCCACGAGTTCGTCGGGGCGAAGCGTTGCATCCCGGTCCCGGCGCCGCCGCGCCCGTCGGCGATGCGGTAGGTCCCCGCCGCGTGCCACGCCATCCGGACCATCTGCGGCCCGTAGTTCTTGTAATCGGCGGGCCACCAATCCTTGGAGTCGGTCAGCATCCGCTTGATGTCGGCCTTGACCTGCTCGTAGTCCAGGCTCTTGAACGCCGACGCGTAATCGTGGTCGCCCAGTGGGTTGGCAATCGCCGGGTTCTGGTGCAGCAACTCGACCTTCAGGCGGTTGGGCCACCAGTCATCGATCTGGGGCGCACTGCCCAGCGCGCCGCCGACGCGCGTGCCACGGAAGGGACACTTGGAGACATTCCTGGGCTGATCGATCGTGTTGTGAGCCATGATTCTTCCTTACTCTTCCGAAGCAAAGGCGGAGTTCGTGCCCATTCGGGGGTGATTCCAACGATAGGGGCCGGTCTCCGGACCGGTTCATCGCCGCGGCGAGAACGCAGCCGAAACACCGCCCGCGATCGCCAGAGTGTCAGCCGGACAACGACGCGTCGAATCCCCGCGGGCGGCTTTCTCGATGCGCCCACGCCCGGCATCCCTGTCAGACGACCGTACGCCGATCCGCGCGCTCCGGATTCGATTCGAGATCACCGTGGTCTGGGGGGGTGAACGCGGAACGGCGACGCGCATCATCGCGAGTCAGACGGCAAGCGAGCCGCGCGGGGAAATGAGAACAACGGTGCGGGAGGGATTCGAACCCACGAAGGTCTTTCGACCTTGCACGATTTCAAGTCGTGTGCCTTCAACCGCTCGGCCACCGCACCAGATTGGACCGTTTGACGAAAAACGGGCACGCGCCCAGCGCGTGCCCGTCATCTTAGTAAGGTTCAATCGCCCGGGTCATCCGGGCCGCCGATCCGGCCCGATCAGGCCGGGCGGGCGACGCCGCGACCGCGACGGGCCGGCTTGCCGCCGGGCTTGCCCGGGGCGTTGCTGGCGCGTCCGCCGGGGCGGCCGCTGCCACCACCGCCGCCGCCAAAGTTGCCGCGACGCCCGCGGCCCTGGTTGCGGCCACCCTTGAAGCCCGGGCGGGCGTCGTCGCCCTCGCGGTGCGCCGGGGCGTTGTGCTTGCCGACGCTGGGCACCTTGTCGCCGATCTGACGCTCGATGGCACGCAGCAGGCCGCGCTCCTCGGGCGAGCAGAACGCCACCGCGATGCCGGTCGCGCCCGCGCGGCCCGTGCGTCCGATGCGGTGCACGTAGGCCTCGGGCTCGAGCGGCAGGTCGAAGTTGAACACGTGGCTGACCGCGTCCACGTCCAGGCCGCGGGCCGCCACGTCCGTGGCGACCAGGATGCGGAAGCGTCCCGTGCGGAACGCGCCCAGGGCCCGGTCGCGCTGGGCCTGCGTCTTGTTGCCGTGGATCGCGACGGCGTCCACGCCGGCCTCGACCAGTTTCTTGCAGACACGGTCGGCGCCGTGCTTGGTCTTGGTGAAGACCACGCCACGCTGGATGTCCGACTCGCCGATCATCTTCTCAAGCAGGCGCTGCTTCTCGCCGGCCTCGATCAGGTGCACGGTCTGCTCGATCTTGGGGATGTTCGCCTTGTCCATCGGCACCTCCACCTTGGTGGGGTGCTTGAGCAGGCTCGAAGCGAGCTGGGCGATGGCGGGCGGCATGGTGGCGCTGAAGAGCAGCGTCTGGCGGGGCTCGCTCAGGGCCGCGGCGATGTGGCGGATTGGGTTGATGAACCCCATGTCCAGCATCCGATCGGCCTCGTCGAGCACCAGCGTGCGGACGGCGGACAGATCGACCACGCCCTGCTCCATCAGGTCCATCAGGCGGCCCGGCGTGGCGACGATCACGTCGACCCCGCGCTCGAGCGCCTTCTCCTGGCGGAACTGGGACACGCCGCCGAAGATCGCCGTGTGGCGCAGCTTGCAGTGGCGGGTGTAGTCGTTGAACGACTCGCAGATCTGGGTCGCCAACTCGCGGGTGGGCGAGAGGATCAGGGCGCGCGGCAGGAACATGGCCTGACGCTTCTGGCGCCGGTTGCGTCCGTGGTGGTTCTGCGGGCCCTGGTTGGGCTCGGTGTGGGGCTTGGGGGCCTTGGGGTCGTTGAGCAGGCGGTGGATGATCGGCAGCGCGAACGCGGCCGTCTTGCCGGTGCCGGTCTGCGCGACCGCGAGCACGTCGTGCCCGCTCATCGCGGGGGTGATGGCCAGGGCCTGGACGGGGGTGGGGGTCGTGTATCCGGCTTCTTCAAGGGCGCGCAGGATCGGCTCGGCGAGCTTGAACTGGGCAAAGGTCTTGTTGGAGGCGGGAGCAGCGGGGGACGAAGTGGGCAAAGACAATCTCCGGGAGTGATGCCCGCACGATGGCTCCTTGCCATCGCGCTGCGGGCTGGTGAACGGGCGGCGGAACCCTTTTTCGAGCACCCGCCGACGCTTCGCGTCGGTCGTGTCCGCGGTGGGTTCGCCATGAATCAGCCCGTCCATCACGCCGGGATCGATCACCGAGATCGTCCGTTTGGTCGCGTGTTCGCGAGCTGCTGAGAGAAGAGCGTCCGACGCGGGGTGCGTCGGACGCCGTTTGAATCACACCGGTCGGAGGTTGGTCCGTTGGGACCGTCCCGGCCGGTTCAGTGCTGCTTAGTAGCGGCCGCCGCCACCGCCGCCGCCACGGCCGCCGCCGTAGCCGCCACCGCCGCCGCCGCTGCTGCGGCCGCCGCCGTAGCCACCACCGCCGCCGCCGCCGCCGTAACCGCCGCCGCTGGGACGGCTCTCACGGGGCTTGGCCTCGTTGATGTTCAGGCTGCGTCCGCCGAAGTCCTGGCCGTTGAGGGCCTGGAGGGCCTTGTTGGCCTCGGCGCTGTCGGGCATTTCGACGAACCCGAACCCGCGGGGGCGTCCGGTCTCCCGGTCATTGATCAGGGTCACGTCGGTGACCTGGCCGTACTGGGAGAACAGTTCCTGGACGCCGGACTGGGTCGCGTCGAATGGCAGATTGCCCACATAGATCTTCATCGAAAAATACTCCGCCCCGAAATGCTGAATCCGAGAAGACCTTCAGGGCTGATCTATGACGGATGATCGGCTGGGGCGATGCCGCCCCGAAAAGGCCGAACGATGAGCCTATCCCGGCCGGGACCGGAAAGCGCACCCGGACCCCGGGAATCGACGAAAATCGTTGCCAGCACCCGGTTTAGGAGCCTCCACGGGCCGCTTCTTGCGCACAACCAAGGAATTGGCACCACCTGTTTTCAGGGGTGCCGCGCCGCCCGGGTCGGTCATTCCTCGTTCTGGAACAGATCGTGCGACGCGCCCTGCTCGTTCAGCAGCCACGCCAGCGACTCCTTCGCGCCCGCGGCGTCTTCCCGCAGGACCGCCGCCTCCAGCGCCAGCGCCGCCTGCAGGCTCGAGACCAGACCCAGGCGGAAATCGCGGTGATAGGCGTCCGTGTCGTCGCCGTACTTGGCCTTGGCCTGCTCCGACATCGACATGGCCTTGTAGGTGTTCTTGGCCGTGATCATCCCTTCCTGCAGGGACTGGATCGCGTCCAGATCCGAGTCGCGCGTGCCCGGCTCGAACCCGCTCCGACGCAGCGTGCGCATCGCGCCGCCCGCCTGCTTCATCCCGCCCTCGAACAGGTCGTGCGCGGAGCGGTCGGCCCCGGCCTCCGCGGGCGCGGCCCGCCCGGGCTGGCCGGCCTGTCCCGGCTGGGCACCCCCGCCGCGGGCGCCGGCGAAGCCGGCGATCAGCTCCTCTCGCGAGATCAGCCCGTCCCCGTCCGTGTCCGAGGTGGCGAAGAGCCGCTCGGCCAACCGCTCGGGCAGCTCGTCGCGGCTGAGCTTGCCGTCGTTGTTCTTGTCGTTGGCCATCATGCGGTCCACCTGGACCTGCACCCGCCGGTTCACCTGCCCCTCGCCCTCGGGCTGCGCCAGGGCCAGCGCGCCGGCGACAGAGAAAACGGCCAGAGCCGACGCAAGCACGGGAACACGGTTCATCTCGGATCTCCTGTATCGTGAAGAAATCGGGCCGCGAAGGCCCGGAGCGCCCACCGGCGGGTCCGCGGTGCCGACAACGATACCGCGTCCCGAGTGCACGGGCCCAACGCCCGACAACCGGGCCCATTGCCACCGATCCGGCCCCGATCAGCCCTTGATCTGCTCGAACGCCTCCAGGGCCCGGTCGCGGGCCCGGGCGTGATCGACGATCGGGCGCGGATAGTCCTCGCCCAGCACCACCCCCGCGGCCGAGAGTTCGATCTCACCGGCCTCCCATGGTTTGTGGATGATCCGCCTGTCGAGTTTCGCCAGTTCGGGCACCCAGCGACGCACGTAGTCCCCGTCCGGGTCGAACTTCTCGCCCTGCGAGACCGGGTTGAACACGCGAAAGTACGGCGCGGCGTCCGCGCCGCAGCCGGCGGTCCACTGCCAGCCCAGCGTGTTGCTCCCCAGGTCCGCGTCCACCAGCGTGTCCCAGAACCAGGCCGCGCCCTCCTGCCAGGGGATCAGCAGGTCCTTGCACAAAAACGACGCGACGATCATCCGCGCCCGGTTGGGCATCCACCCCTCCGCCCAAAGGTTGCGCATCGCCGCGTCGACCACCGGGTAGCCCGTCCGACCGCGCTTCCACGCGTTGAGGTGCTCGCTGCTCTTCGACCACGGAAACCTTTTGAAGTTGTCCCGCAGCGGCTCGTCGGTCGTCCTCGGGAAGTGGTCGAGCAGGTGCTGGGCGAACTCGCGCCAGCCCACCTCGCGGAGGTAGTGCTCGCGCCCGGGCTGCTTCTGCCAGCCCGGCCCGTCCGCGATCGTGCGCCAGATCCGCCGCGCCGAGATCTCGCCGAAGTGGATGTGCGCCGACATCGCCGACCACCCCGGCACGTCCAGCCGGTTCCGGGCGTCGTGATAATCGTCCAGCCGGTCCCGGATGAACGTGCTGAACGCACCCCACGCGCCCCGTTCGCCGGGATTCCACCGCTCGCGCATGTCCCCGGCCCAGTCGATCTCCGGCAGCAGTCCGAGCTCATCGAGCCTCACGGACTCGGGCTTCTTCGAGGGCGCCCGGAGCTTCTTCGGCGCCGACACCGGCTCGTCGGGCTCGCCCGACGCGTTGGCCGCCCGCCAGAATGGGCTGAACACCTGGTACGGGTCGCCGGCCTTGGTCATGACCGACCCGACCGGCCACAACAGGTTCGATGGGTACCGATCCGTCTCGATCCCGACCCCGCCCAGCTCGTGCTCGACATGGTCGTCGTGCTCCTGTGCCCAAGGCTCGATGGACTCGGTCAGCGCCAGCCGGTCCGCCCCGACCGATTTGGCCAGCCCGGCGAGGGCCTTGTCCGCCGGGCCCTCGAGCAGCACCAGCGGCGAGCCCAGTTCATCGAGCCGCTCGGACAGGGCCCCGAGGCTGTGGTGCAGCCACCACCGGCTGGCCGCCCCCGGTGCCCAGTGACCGCCCTGTTTCGGGTCGTGCACGTACACAGGCACCACCCGCCCCCGCTCGGCCGCGTCGACCAACGCGGGCTGATCGTCCACGCGCAGATCGCGCTGGAACCAGACAATGGTGGTGGTCATGAAACGGCCTCCTGCGGCGTGCGTGAGAATCCGGGAGCCCGCGGGGGCGACCGTCAGGCAGGGGGTTCGCCGTGCACGCCCGTCCGGTTTCGGCCCGGGCGAGCCGTCGCCGGGGGCGTTGACCTCTCGAGGTGCCCTCAGACCGCGTCGCGCGGGTCCGGCGGCTTGGTCCAGGCGATGTCCTTGTCCTTGTGCAGCACGCCCGCGGCCTGCTTGATGCAGCGCTTGCACGCCAGCACGCCCTCCGTGCCCGGGCTCTCCCAATGGGCGTCGGGCCGGTTTTCCTCGAGGCACAGCACGCACTTCTCGCCGGGCTGGCAGGGGCGGTCCGAGCGCAGGTGCACCAACTCGGCGTAGGCGACCGAGAGGCACCGTCCGCAGATGATCGCCCCGCGGTGGCCCTCGACCATCGCCAGGTCCTCGTCCCACGCCGCCCGGCAGAAGTCGCAGCGGAATGTGATCGTGCCGTCCGGCCCGGTGTCCTGCATCACGAACCTCCCGAAAGGTGCCCGGCCGCCAGCTGGCGGTACAGCGGGCAGGACTCGGTCAGCTCGTCGTGCGTGCCCGTGGCCACCACGCGCCCCGCCGCCATCACCACGATGCGGCTGGCGCTGAGCACCGTGCGCATCCGGTGGGCCACCACCAGCGTCGTGCGGCCGACGCCGAAGTCGCGCAGCACCTCCGAGAGGTGCTCCTCGCTTTCCCCGTCGACCATGCTCGTCGCCTCGTCGAGGATCAGGATCGCCGGGTCGCGCAGGATCGCCCGCGCGATCGCGATCCGCTGGCGCTGCCCGCCCGAGAGCGTCAGACCCTGCTCACCGATCTGGGCGTCGTAGCCGCCCGGCATCGCGCTGATGAACTCGTGCGCCCGCGCATTGCGAGCCGCCTGGACGATCTGCTCCTCGGTGGCGTGCGGGTTGCCGTAGGCGATGTTGTGACGCACGCTCCCGCGGAACAGCACCACCTCCTGCGTCACCACGCCGATCTGCCGGCGCAGCGAGCGCACCCGCACGGTCGAGATGTCCACCCCGTCGACCAGCACGCGCCCCGCGTCCGGGTCGAACAGCCGCGGCACCAGCGACAGCAGCGTGGTCTTGCCGCAGCCGTTGGGCCCGACGAACGCCACCGTCTCCCCGTGCGTCACCCGCAGCGACACCCCGTCGATCGCCGGCTCGGTCTGGCCGGGGTACACCACCCGCACCCCCTCGAACTCGATCGATTCCGCGTGGCGGGCCAGCTTGGGCAGGCGGGTGCTGTGGCCCGGCTCGGTCGCCTCGCCCAGCAGTTGGCCGAGCCGGTCCGCCGCCGCGCCGGACTGCTGGATGTCGTTGACCAGCCCCGTCAGCGGCTTGATGCTCGCGCCCGCCACCGCCAGCGCGGTCAGTGTCACGATGAAGTTGGACTTGTCCAGCACGCCGTCGAGGATCAGCTTGACCGCCACGATCACCAGCCCGCCGAGCACCAGCACGGTCAGCAGCTCGATCAGGGGGCTGGCCACCGCCCGGGCGGTGCGCACCTTGAGCTGCTGGCGGAGCATCTCCCGGTTGATCCGTCCGAACCGCCCCGCCTCGTACCGCTCGGTCGTGTGCACCTTGACCACCCGCAGCCCCTGCAGCGTCTCGGCGGAGGCGCGGAACATCTCGGCCTTGGCGGTCAATGCCCGCTGCGACGCGCGCCGGATCCGCTTGCCCAGCTTGCGGATCACCGCCGCGAGGATGGGCATCACCAGCATGGCCGCCAGCGCCAGCTGCCAGTTGGACACCAGCGCCACGATCAGCGCGATCAACCCCTTGGTCACCTGCGCGATCGCCTTGGACAGCAGCGCCACGAACCCCTGGGAGAGCGACTCCGTGTCGTTGACCACGCGCGACATCGCGTCCGTCGCCCCGCGGCTGACGATCGTCTTCAGCGGCAGGTGGATCACCCGGTCGTACGCCTGCCGCCGGATCGTCGCCACGGTCCGGTGCACCACCGTCAGCGCCAGGTACTGGTGCAGGAAGTTGGCGATCGCGCCCAGCACCGTCAGCACGCCAAGCCCGACCATCATCCACAGCACCGCCTCGAACGGGCCCTCGGGCAGCCGGTCGATGACCCCGGGCGGGATCAGGATCCCCATCACCGGGTCCCGGTTGTACTCCTCGGCGAGCTGGGGCAGGCCGGCGTGATCCGGCTCGAGGATGGTCTTGAGCACCGGGCCGATCGCGATGATCCCCGCCCCCAGCCCACCCGCCGAAATCAGGGCGAACACCAGCCCCAGGACGAGCAGGCCCCGCTGGCGATTCATCCTTCTTGCAAACCGCCAGAACGCGTCCATCAGACTCCAAGTATTCGCGCCGTCCGCCCACCGGGTCGCGGCCCGGCGGTTCCCGCGGCGGGAGGGCCAACTTCGGCGATCCGGGCCCGATCCGTGCAGATCGCGGAGCCCGCGGACCGACCCGGGCACCCCGCCCCGGTTCAGATATCCAGCCGGTCGCGGGTCAGGCGGATGGTACCGGGCTCGGTCAGAGGGCCCTGATTCATCCCCGGACAGCCCCGCGCCGCCCGCTCCCACGCCTGCCGGTTGCGCAGGTTCGATTTCCAGAAAGGCCACGTGCGGCACTGCATCGGGCGGGCTTCATACAGCCCGCACACCGCCCGGCCCGGGACCGCCTCCCGATCCAGGAACACGCAGTCGTTGCCGAACGCGCTCGGCTTCTCGGTCAGCGACCGCCCCAGCACCGTGTCGCGGGTGTAGATCCTCAGGAACTCGGCGCGGCTCAGGCCGGTCTTCGCGGCCATCGCGTCCGCCTCGTCGTCGGTAAAGAGCACAAACCCCGACGGCCCCGTGCAGCACGACCCGCACATCGTGCACGAGAACCGCAGCCCCGGCTCGGTGTCCCCGGTCAGGCCCGTCGGGTCCGGGCGGTCGAACCACTCGCCCCCGCCCGAAGCCCCGCCCCGGTCCGTGCGGATCACGCCGGCGCCCCCGTCCGCTGGACCACGACCAGCGTCTGGTCGTCCTGGCGGGTCATCGACCCGGTGAAGCGGTACATCGCGCGGTGCACGGTGTCCACCACGCACTCGGGCTCGCCGCTGCATTCTTCCAGCGCCGCGTCGAGCCGCTCCTCACCGAACAGCTCGTCCCCGCGGTTGCGCAGCTCCGTGATGCCGTCCGTATAAAGGATCAGCGTGTCGCCGACGCCCAGCACCCCGCGGTCGGAGGTGGCGTCGAGCGTCGCGACGATGCCCAGCGGGAGCGAACCCGCCGACGTGACGGTCTCGACCGAACCATCGGCCCGGCGGATCCGCGGCGGGTTATGCCCCGCCCGCGACCACACGATCTCCCCGCTCTCCGGGTGGATGATGCAGAAGAACGCCGTGACGAAGTTGCCCTCCAGCCCCGTCTCGGCCAGCTTGCTGTTGCAGAACTCGGCGAACGCGGCCGGGTCGTCCCCGTCGCTCTCGTAGCAGTGAATGATCGCCCGCAGCATCGCCATCACCGTGGCCGCCCCCGCCCCGTGCCCGGACACGTCCGCGATCAGCACGCCCAGCCGGCCGTCGGGGTAGTGGTAGTAGTCGTAGTAGTCGCCGCCGGACTCGTCGGAGGGGATGTAGCTGGTCGCGAAGCTGAACCCGGGGATGTGGGGGTTCTTCTCCGGCAGCAGCGCGCGCTGGATTCGGGCGATCTGCTCGAGCTGCGACGAGAGCTTGTTGTTCAACTCCTCGACCTGCTTGCGGGCCACCAGGTTCCGCGTCGCCGTGCCCATCATGTTGATGTCCAGCAAGCCCGCCTCGAACTCGTCGAGCCCATAAGGACGCTCATCGGCGCAGAAACTCAGCGACCAGTTCAGCGCCTCGCCGTCGTCGTAGGCCGGCATCGCCGCCAGCGAACGCATGCGCCCCGCGTCCGCGCCCATCACCCGCGACAGCACGGCGTCCTCGTCCAGACGCAGGCCGCCGAACAGCCGCGGCTCGCTCCCGGCGATGATGTCGGCTACCAGCCCGCCCTCGAACTCTTCCAGCTCGTCCCAGTGCGCCCACGGGTTGCTGGCCGGCTGGTCCCGGCGCAGATCCTCGAAGTTCGGGCGCCCCGGCATCACCCGCGTGAACTTGTACCGCCCCGGCCCCAGGCCCCGGCGCGAGACGGTGATGAAAAAGTCCCGCCGGAACCGCGTCCCTACCCACGGCGCGAACGCGCGCAGCAACTCCGCCGGCTCGGTCAGCCCGGAAACGCTCCGCATCACCTCGGCCAGCTGCGGGATGCGGGGATTCTGCCTCAGATCGATATCGGGCACCAGGGATGGTAGCTAGCCCTCAGACGCACCCGGCCTCGACCCGCCCCGCCCGGGCCCGCGCCTCGGACACCAGCCGGTCGGTCTCGGCCTTGATCGGCCCACGCTCGGCCTCGGGCAGCAGCGTCAGGTTGATCCCCACGTTCCACGCGCCCGCACGCGCCGCCGCCTCCGCCCCGACCGCCGCCACCGCCAGATCGCTGCGCAGGTGCGGATTGATCTTGCCGCACAGGTCCTCGCACAACCGCAGCAGGTCCGAGGCCGCGGCCAGCGTCGCCCGCGGCGGGGCCATCGCCCCCGACACGGCCGCCGCCCAGCCCGCCGCACGGTCCGGGTGGTCCTCGGGCAGCTTCATCAGGCTGTTCAGCGCGGTGTACGCCGCGGCGTCCGCGTCCGCCAACGCCAGGAACAACGCCCGCGCGCGGGCCAGGCGGTCGCCCGCGTCCTGCAGAAACGCCGCGTGCTCGGCCAGCGACTTGCGCCCCACCGAGTACGACACCACCATCCCGGCCGTGGCCGCCGCGGTCGCGCCGAGCATCCCCGCGGCCGCCCCGCCCCCGGGCGCGGGCGCCTTGGACGCGAGTGCCTCCAGAAGGGATTCAAACGCCATCGGTCCGATCGGGTCGGTCATGGCGGAGCGTATGCCCCGCACGGATCAGGCTCCCGCCAGCCACGCCGCCAGCGCCCTGGTGGTGGGGATGATCGCCTCCGGGCGGCGCTCGCCCCAAGCGACCAGTTCATCCAGCGTGACCCACCGCGTCCCGCTGACCTCCCAGTTGGACGCTGTGACAGGCTCCGACGCCAGGCGGCAGCGGACCATCAGGTCCGTCGATCCGATCGCCGGCCGGTCGTGCACCAGCGCCAGGTGCGTCAGCTCCGCCCCGGTCAGGTCGATGCCCAACTCCTCGCGTGCCTCCCGCGCCAGCTCGGCCGCCAGGTCCGCCGGCGTCAGCGTGTCGCCCGACGCCGGCGGGTCGATCCCCCCGCACGGGCCGAACTCCCACTGTCCGGGATAGTCGTGCACCGACTCACCCCGGCGCGCCAGCATGTACCTCGTGCCGGCGCCCTCACCCACGCACAGCACGCCGGTGATGCCGAAGAACGAGAGCCCCAGGTCCACCGACCGCTTGGCCGCGTGCGCCCGGTACTCCTCGTCCCGGGCCACCGCCACGCCCGCCGCCGCGTCGTAGGACTCGAACGACAGGATCCGCCCGTTGAAGTACCTGGGGTTGGATGCGCACAACCGGTCCCACGCCGCCGCGATCCCCGCGGCCTGCTCCGGCGTCCGCGCCACCGGCTCGCGCACCACGCGCACCGTCACCGCCCCCCGGACCGGTTCGACGCGGCACCCCGTCGGATCCGCCATCACCCGAGCAGCCCGCTGAGCTGGTCCGACATCCCCGGCAGGCCGAGTTCCTCCGCCTCGCGGGCGATCAGCTCCTTGACCTGCTCCTGCGCCTTCCGCATCGCGTCGTTGACCGCGTCCTTGATCAGATTGGTCGCCAGTTCCCGCGTCTTCTCGTCCACCGACATCCCCGCCAGCAACGCGGGGTCGAGCACCAGGTCCGTCACCACCATCCGCCCGCTGACCGTCGCGCGGCACGCACCGCCCCCGGCCTCGCTCGTCACGCGCATCGCATCGGTCTTCGCTTTGATCCGCTCGCCGGCCTCGCCGAGCTTCTCTTTGTTCTTCATGAGGCCCGCGACGGCCTGCATCGCTTTGAGTTGGTCGAACATCGTGCTCTCTCGTGGATCCCGCGGTCGGCGGGCGTTGGTTCGATCAGTCCGGCTTCTTCTGCCGCGGATGAATGCGCTTGACCTCGCCCTCGAACACGTCCAGCACCGTGCGCACCAGGGGGTCGGCGATGATCTCGTCCGGTGTCGGCCCGCGCAGGGTGGTGGCGGGTGGTGCCGGGGGGGTGGGGGGGTCCGGTTGCTTCGGCTTGGGCGCGGGTGGTGTCGGCTTCGTTGGCGGGATCACATCCCCGTCCGGCCCACGCAGCGTCATCAACGGGCGCTCATCGTTGTACGTCGGCACGAGGTACTCGCCCGTGGCCTCGTCGTCGGTGTCCGCGGGGAGGGCGGTGGAGGGTGACGACGCGGCCCGCGGTGCGGGCTGGCGTTCGGCGGGCTGGTGCGTCTGCGGCGGGCGGTCGGGCGCGACGGGGCGCGTCCGGGTCGCACCCGCCGTCAGGCTTTTTTTGAGGCGAAACCGCCCGTTTTCTCGCCCGAACCGGCCGCGATCAACGCCGCCACGTCCGCGATCTTCTCCGTCATCGCCAGACGCACCACGCACGCATCGAGCAGCGCCCGCGGCGCGGGGCTGGACTTGAGCGCCCGCTGCACCGATTCGCACACCGCGATCATGTGCGTCAGCCCCGCCGGGTCGAACCGGCGGCTGCGCTCGAACTCGGCTTGCCGCGCGTCGTCCGACAGCTCCACCAGGTCGCTGTCCGCGCCGCACGCCGAGAGGATCATCAGATCCCGCAGCCGCTCGAGCATCGAGTGCAGCAGCTGCTCGCCCGAGATGCCCTTGGCCAGCAACGCGCCCGTGGCGCGAAGCGACCCCGCCGGGTCGCCGTCGGCCAGCGTGTCGATCAGGTTGCCCACCAGCTCGCGGTCCGGCAGGCCGAGCAGCTCCTCGAGCAGCGCGACGGTCAGTTTCTTCTCGCCCGACGCCATCAGCCGGTCCATCAGCGACAGCGCGTCCCGCATCGACCCGTTGCCCAGCCGGGCCACCGCGAAGACCAGCTCCGGGTCGGCCTTGAGCTTCTCCTGCTTGATCACGCTGGTCAGATGGTCCGCGATCGCGGCCGTCGAGATGTTCTTGAAGTCGAACCGTTGGCACCGGCTCTGGATCGTCGCGGGCACCTTGTGCGCCTCGGTCGTGCACAGGATGAACTTGACGTGCTCGGGCGGCTCCTCCATGGTCTTGAGGAGGGCGTTGAACGCCTCCCGCGTGAGCATGTGGACCTCGTCGATGATGTAGACCTTCTCCCGCCCGCGCATGGGCCGGTAGGCCGCGTTGGCGATGACCTCCCGCGCCTCGTCCACGCCCCGGTTCGACGCCGCGTCGATCTCGATCACGTCCGTGTCATCCCCCCGCATGATCGCCGCGTCCGCCTCGGCCGACCCCCCGGCCAGCGCCTTCGCGAAGATCCGCGCCATCGAGGTCTTCCCCACCCCCCGCGTCCCGCAGAACAGGTAGGCGTGCGCCACCCGGTTCGCCTCGATGGCGGCCTTCAGCGTGCGGGCGATGGGCTCCTGCCCGACGACCTCGTCAAAGTCGTGCGAACGGTACCGGCGTGCGAGAACGGTGTAGGACATGGCGGATGATAGGTGTTTGCGGATACGGTAAACTGGGCCCTCAACCCAGGAGGATCCCGAATGTCGCTCATCGATTGGTCAACACCGCCCGTTTACGAGGTGTATTTCCCGGGGCAGCACCCGCCGGGCCCGAACCAACTGACCGATACCTTTGGAGAGGCCCGTGTGGAGTTCGATAAGGGCGGCTGGTCGGCAGAGATTGAGGATGTGCACGGGTGCAAGGTCCAGGTCTTTTGCATGCCGCAACCAACGAGAGACCCCAGCCCGCAGGTCAATCTGGCTTGGGGGTTGTCCGATGAGGAACGGACCGAGTTCGGGGCGGCCCGGGCGTTCTGGGTTGTCCGTACCCTGCCCGGTGACGGCCCGGTGCTTTGTACGCGTAAACGGGCGATGCGGGTTCTGGGTGACATAATGCCGCTTGGCTCGGTCGGCGCGATCGACCTGTCCTCTCTCCGGGTTTGGTCCAAGGCCGCCATCGGTGATGAACTGCTGACAGACGCCGACCTTGATGTTGAGTCGCTGTACTGCATTCATGCCGTCCTCAGCGAGCAGGGCAAGGCGGAATGGATCCATACACACGGGCTTGGCGCACTCGGCGGGTTTGATGTCGATCTCCTCGCCCCATCAGACGAAGCGAAAAACGCTGCACCCACGCTGATCCGAGCCTTGGCGTACGCCATCATTGAGGAATCCGTTGTTGTCGACGAGCCGATCTTTGAACTCGCAAGGCCGGGAGGCGTGGTCCGGATGGTCCCGGCCGTCGAGTTCGACGCCGCGGCCGAAGCGCGGTTTGTCCAACTGAGGGATGTCCGGGACAAGGAGCACACGGACAATCGTGCCGTGCTCTGCGAGCCGGGGTCTAAGAAGCGATCACTCTTCCGGCGTGGCCCGGCCAAGCCGGAGCCGAGCCGTTTCGTCCGACAGTTCGGCGGAGGCGGCATCGCTGTCAACTTCAGCACATTCGCCAGCGAGCGGATGGCCCACCGAGCTCGTCAAACGCTCCCCTTCCTCAACACGATCTCCGAAGAGTTCGCATCGCTCGGCCTGCAGATCGCCGCCAAACTGGGTTGCCCGACCAACTCTGGCCAAGGTAACGAGCACATGTGGTTCGAGATCCACAGTATCGGAGATCGATCGCTCGACGCGACGCTCCTCAACCAGCCCTTCGACATCGCCGGAATGAAGCAGGGCGACCGTGGTCGGCATCCGGTCGAATGGCTCAGTGACTGGATGATCCAGACCCCGGTCGGCTCCATCACGCCAAGCCACTTCATGCCCATCCACACCATCCGCGAACACCGCCCGAAGATCGAGCAGATGATGCGGGAGTATCGAGAAAAATAGTTCCCTCACGCCGCGTCCACAAACCGCACCTCGACCCGCTTGCCCAGCGCCTTGGCGATGCGGCGGAGCATCGACATGGTGTGCCCCTCGTAGTCCGCGTCCTCCAGGCGCGAGATGACCGCCTGGTCCGTGCCCGCCAGCTCCGCCAACTGCTTCTGCGTCAGCCCGGCCTGCGTGCGGATGTCGTAGATCATCTGGCCGACGAGGGCGTCTTCGAGCGCCTTGTCCGCGACTTCCCGCGCGCGCGGGTCGTCGCCGATCATCGCGTCGATGATTTCGATCGCGTCAGAGGTCGACCGTCGCCCGGTGTTGTTCTGGTGCTTGCTCATACAGCTGCTTCCTTTCGATGGCCCGCTCGATCTCGGCCGAGGGCACTTCCCGCTCTTTGGTGAACCCGTGCGAAACGATCGCGACATCCCGGCCGTGAAAGAAATAGAGCATCCGGTAGTTCACGCTCCCGACCCGAGCACGGAGTTCATAGATGCCGTCCCGCAGTGTGTCGGCATGCGGGCGGCGAAGCTCGTGACCAAAGCTTTGTAGAAGGAAGACCCTGGCGCGACAAACGCCAAAGGCTCGTACATCACGGCGTCGAAGGTCGAGCAGCCACGAACGCACCTCGCAGACGCCATCCTCCGCGTACAAATACACCTTGGTCTCGGGCATCCCCGATCACCCCCCAGAGTATGCTGGAAAAGTCATACGTAGTCAAGCGAATCAGGCTCGAACTGTTCGGTCTGTCCTGCCGATTGTCATACAAAAACCGATCAAAAACAAGCGGAAGACCCCAAATCTGGCAATTGCGTTTCATCCGCTCATCCGACTTGACGGATCAACCGCCCTCGCCAACACTCCCCCCGACTGCATCAAGAGTCCCGGGCTCACCCCCGGGCGGCAACCGAGCAGCAATGCCGCGGTGCCGAGGCCGCCCCCAGCCGGGGGTTCGACCGATGCGGGCGAGGCCGGAACGCCCCCTTCCTCCCAAGGAACGGTGCACATCCCGGGGCTCGTCAAAGGATCCGCCGTGTTGGCGGGCCCCCGCGTTGATCTTGGCGTTCTTGGTGCCGTGAGAGGATTCACGGCATGAAGCGCTCCGATTCCATCGAAAACCTGTCCATCGAGAACCAGACCCGGTCCCCCGATTTCGCCTCCATCTGCGCCCACGCGGGCCAGGGCTCCGGCGACGGGGCGCCGCTGGTCACCCCCCTCGTCCAGTCCACCACCTACTGCCGCGAAGGCATCGACTCGACCGCCCCCCACGCGTACTCGCGGGTGTCCAACCCCACCGTGGCCGCCCTCGAGGAAACCCTCGGCCGGCTCGAGAACGCCCCCCCGGCCGTCTGCTTCGGCAGCGGCCTGGCCGCCGAGACCGCCCTGTTCCTGGCCGTCTTGTCCGCCGGCGACCACGCGGTCTGCGCCAAGGCCGTCTACGGCGGCACCACCCGCCTCTTCGAAGAGATCCTCGAACCCCTCGGCGTGGCCTCCACCTTCGTCGACGCGACCAATCCGGCGGAAGTCGCCGCCGCGGTCCGCCCCAACACCAAACTCATCTTCATCGAAACCCCCGCCAACCCCACGCTGGAACTGACCGACATCCGCGCCATCGCCCGCATCGCCAGGACAGCCGGCGCGTTGCTGGCGGTCGACAATACCTTCCTGACCCCCGTGCTCCAGCAGCCGCTCGAACTCGGCGCGGACATCACCGTGTCATCCACCACCAAGTTCACCGAAGGCCACTCGGCCGCCCTCGGCGGCGCGTTGGTGTCGAGGGACGAAACACTCCTCCAGCGATTCCGCTTCATCCGCAAGTGCACCGGCGGCATCATCGCCCCGCTCAACGCCTGGCTGACCCTGCAGGGCATCAAAACCCTCCCGCTCCGCATCCGCCAGCAGTCGTACAACGCCGCCCGCATCGCCGAGTGGCTCGCCGCCCGCCCGGAGGTCACCGGCGTCAACTACCCCGGCCTGCCCGACGCCCCCCAGCGGGATCTGGCCCGTGCCCAGCACCTCGGCCACCACGGCGCCGTGCTCTCCTTCGACTTCGCCGCCGGCGACCAGTACGCCCGCCGCTTCGTCACCGCCCTGAAGCACTGCCGCCTGGTCGAACACGTCGGCTCCGTCGAAACCCTCATCACCCACCCCGCCAGCATGACCCACGCCGATCTGAGCCCCACCCAGCGTGCCGCCGCGGGCATCACCGACGGCCTGGTCCGCCTCTCCGTGGGAATCGAGGATTTCCGCACGATCATCGCGGATTTCGAAACCGCTTTCGCCGATGCTGGAGTAGGGTTCAACCAAGGAGCAGCGCGATGCCTGGCGAGCGTGTAATTGTCTTGAAGTTCGGTGGTTCGGTGCTGGCCAACGAGGCCGCCCTCGGCGATGTGGTCCACGAGATCTACCGCTGGCGACGCGACGGCTACCAGGTCGTCGCGGTCGTCTCCGCGTTTTATGGGACCACCGACCGCCTCCTCGCCCACGCGGCCGAACTCTGCCCCGGCGCCGCCCCCGAGACCGTCGCCGCCATCGTCTCCATCGGCGAGTGCGAGTCCGCCGCCGCCCTGGCCGCCATCCTCGACCGCGCCGGAACTCCCGCCACCGTCCTCATGCCCGGCGCCATCGGCCTCCACGCCGACGGCCCCGCCGACGACGCATGCCCCGTCGGCCTCAACACCAAACTCGTCCGCACCGCCCTCGAACGCACCGGCGTCGTCGTCATCCCCGGCTTCGTCGGCCACGGCGACGCCGCCCAGCCCGTCGTCCTCGGCCGCGGCGGCTCCGACCTGACCGCCATCTACATCGCCGCCCAGCTCAACGCCAGCTGCCGCCTGGTCAAAGACGTCGACAACCTCTACGAGCACGACCCCAAGAAGCCCGGCCCCAAACCCCGCCGCTTCCGCACCGCCAACTACACCGACGAACTCAAACTCGACGCCAAGGCCATCCAGCCCAAGGCCGTCCGCTTCGCCCAGTCGCTCAACCTGCCCTTCGAACTGACCGGCCTCAACGGCACCGACCCCTCGATCATCTCCGGCGACCCCACCGAGATGGCCGACGCCGCACCGACACCACCGCCCCTCCGCGTCGCCCTGCTCGGCTACGGCGCGGTCGGCGAGGGCGTGTACCACCACCTCACCCGCCTCGGCAGCGCCGTGCGGGTCACCGCCGTCGCCCTGCGCGATCCGACCAAGCCCCGCGACATCCCGCTCCCCGAATCCATCGTCACCACCGACCCCGTCGCCGCCGCGTCGTCCGGCATCGATGTCGTCATCGAGGTCATGGGCGGCACCGGCATCGCCGGCGACGCCGTGGAGGCCGCCCTCAAGTCCGGCGCCCACGTCGTCACCGCCAACAAGGCCCTGCTCGCCCAACGCTGGGACGAGTTGCACGAAATCGCCGAGCGCAACGCCGCCCGCCTGCTCGGCTCCGCCTCCGTCGGCGGCGGCGTGCCCATGCTCGAAGCCCTCGCCACCCGCCCCGGCCGCACCCCCGTCGCCGTCCGCGGCGTGCTCAACGGCACCACCAACTTCGTCCTCGGCGAGATCGCCAAAGGCGTTACCCCCGACGACGCCATCAAGGACGCCCAACGCCGCGGCTACGCCGAGGCCGACCCCTCCGGCGATATCGACGGCCACGACGCCGCCAACAAACTCTGCGTCCTCGCCCGCACCCTCGGCGTCTCCCTGACCACCGACCGCGTCCAACGCGACGACTTCACCCCGGCCAACCTCCAGGCCGCCGCGTCGAAGGGATCCGCGAACGCCATCGTCCGCCAGATCGGCACGCTCGACCTGCGCACCACCCAGCCCACCGCCGAAGTCCGCCTGACCGCGCTGGAACCGGCCGACCCGCTCTTCAACGTCCCCGGCGAACGCAACGCCTGCGTGGTCGAGTGGGACGACGCCGTCACCACCCCCGTCCACGGCCGCGGCGCGGGCCGCTGGCCCACCAGCGAGTCCGTCATCGCCGACGTCATGCACCTCCTGCGCGAACACGCGGCCCTCCATGCCAAGAGCGAGAGCGTCGCCCATGCGCGCTAACCCGCCCCTGGTCGCGGTGGTGGGGGCCACCGGCGCCGTCGGGCGCGAAGCCCTGTCCATCCTCGCCGCCCGGGCCCACCCCGCCGATCGCGTCATCGCCCTCGCCTCCGCCCGTTCCGCCGGCGAACGCATCCCCTACGCCAACACCGAAGTCACCGTCCAACCCCTGACCGACGATTTCCCCGCGTGCGACGCCGCCCTGTTCTGCGCCACCGCCGACATCGCCCGCGCCTTCGCCCATCGTGCCATCGAGACCGGCGCGGTCGTCGTCGACAACTCGTCCGCCTTCCGCATGGACCCCTCCGTGCCGCTGGTCGTCCCCGAGATCAACGCCGATTCCATCGGCAACGCCCGCCTGATCGCCAACCCCAACTGCTCGACCATCATCCTGCTGACCGCGCTCAACCCCATCCGCCGGCGTTTCGGCATCAGCCGCGTCGTCGTCTCGACCTACCAGGCCGTGTCCGGCGCCGGCATCGAGGCCGTCCGCGAACTCGAAGCCCAGACCCGCGCCGTCCTCGATGGCCACCCCGCCCAGCCGTCGGTCTTCCCCGAGCAGTGCGCCTTCAACGTCTTCAGCCACGAGTCCACGCTCGACCAGCAGACCGGCCTCAACGGCGAAGAAGCAAAGATGATCGCCGAGTCCGCCCGCATCTGGCAGGACGCCCCCTGCACCCTCATCCCCACCTGCGTCCGCGTCCCGGTCATCCGCGCCCACACCCAGTCCGCCCTGATCACGCTGGACCAACCCGCCACCGAGAGCCAGATCCGCGAAGCATTAGAGAACGCCCCCGGCGTCACCCTCCTCGACGACCGCGCCAACAACCGCTTCCCGACACCATTGGGCGCCACCGGAACCGACCCCGTCCTCGCCGGCCGCGTCCGCCGCTTCTCCGACACCGAGTTCGGAATCCTGATTGCAGGCGACCAACTCCGCAAAGGCGCCGCCCAAAACGCCATCCAGATCATGGACCTGCTGACCTGATTCAAGTTCGGCTTCAACGGCCCACTCCGGGTGCCTCCACTTTGGGTGCCACGGCTTGCTCGCAAGCCGTGCTCCTTCGTTCAACTCCAACACCCAGTGATCCGTGCAAGACCAGCAGCACTCAAACCCATCTGAACGCACGCAAAGGCAAAGCACGGCTTGCGAGCAAGCCGTGGCACCCAGCAAGGATGATGTATCAGGTAGCAACCCACCCGGGTCGGCGGCCAGGACACCGGCGGCACCGGATGACGGCCGCTTATGGCTGCTGCGGTCAAGCCCTGACCAGGTTCACGGGCCACCCGTGCACCGGGCCCGGCCGCCGACGCGGGCGGGTCGAGTTGGGATCATATCCAGCCCGCCCACCGTACACTGTCCAAGACCACCCAACCAATCGCCCCCCAAGGCCCGAAACAGCCCTCCGAGGGCCGCCCAACGCCCCCGCCACGCCCAACGGCCCCACCGGAGCCCCCATGCGACGCCGCAAGGACACCAAGCCCAACGACCTCGCCCCCCTCCTCCGCCTCGTGCGCTTCGGCTTCGTCCTGCTCCTCATGCTCCTCACGATGCTCTACGTCATCCGCATCGGCTCGAGCCCCACCGGCCAGATGGACATCCAGCTCGCCATCACCTGGTGGGTCCCGCTCGTCGCCTCCGCCATGCTCGGCCTGCTCTTCCTCGCCATCGACGTCTTCACCCCCCGCAAGAAAATCCAGATCATCTCCGGCGTCGCCTTCGGCCTCGTCGCCGGCCTCGTCGCCGCCTGGGCCATCGGCGCCGTCATCGACCTCGTCGTCGCCACCTGGGACCTCAAACCATCCCCCATCATCCCCGCCCTCAAGGTCCTCTTCGGCGTGTCGCTGGCCTACCTCGGCATCACCACCGTCCTCCAGACCCAGGACGAGTTCCGCCTCGTCATCCCCTACGTCGAGTTCTCCAAGCGCATCCGCGGCCCCCGCCCCGCCCTCCTCGACACCTCCGTCCTCATCGACGCACGCATCGCCGACATCATCGACACCGGCCTCATCCAGCAGCCCGTCATCATCCCCGCCTTCGTCATCGAGGAACTCCAGGCCCTCGCCGACAGCCAGGACCGCACCAAGCGCGCCCGGGGCCGCCGCGGCCTCGACCTCGTCGCCAAACTCCAGCGCATGCCCGCCGCCGACGTCTCCATCGACACCACCCCCGTCACCCGCCGCGCGGTGGACCAGATGCTCCTCCAACTCGCCGAGGAGATGCCCGCCTCGATCATGACCACCGACTCGGCCCTCGCCCGCGTCGCCGGCATCCAGAAGATCGGCGTCATCAACCTCCACGAACTCGCCAACGCCCTCAAGCCCAGCGTCCTGCCCGGCCAGTCGGTCACCGTCGAACTGCTCCGCCGCGGCGAGCACGAGGGCCAGGCCGTCGGCTTCCTCGACGACGGCACCATGATCGTCGCCGAAGACGGCGAGCCGCACATCGGCGAGACCGTCGAACTGACCCTGACCAGCAGCATGCAGACCGCCGCCGGCCGCCTGCTCTTCGCCAAGGTCCACCACGACGACCCCGACCCCGCCCGCCGCGAAGCGCACCACCCGCCCGCCACCCCGGAAGCCGCCCCGGAACCCACCGCGGAACAGCCCCCCGAGCCCGCCCCAAACCCCCCGCCCGTCAAACCCGCCCGAACCCCCTTCGGCCCCGCCCACCCCGAAACCGAACGCACCACCCGCCGCAACCCCCGCCGCTGACCACCCATCACCCCCGCGCCCTCTCCATACAAGCCGCGCCCGGAAGGAAGCGGGCGCAGCGCCCAAGTCAGCCCAACGCCCACCCATCCCTCAACCGCCTCCCCCCAAGCCACCCGGCAGCCAACCGCAGAGTCCGCAGAGATCGCAGAGCCACGCAGAGAAAAACCCAAACCCCGGCTCCCCCCTCTGCGCCCCTCT
>CAXBHL010000007.1:0-158728 GCA_963975575.1 uncultured Phycisphaerales bacterium
GGAGGGGGGGAGGGGCATTGGGCAATGGGGGGGAGGGGAGCGGCGGTTGAGCGGTTTGCGGGGATGCCGTGCACCTCTTGCCTCTTGCCTATTGCCTATTGCCTATTGCCTATTGCCCATCGCCCGAGCCCCCCTGCCCGCCGGCGAGGCGTTCGAGGATCAGGGGGATCGCGGCCGGTTGGGGCGGCGGGGCGGCGCCGAGGCGTTCGCGGATCCAGGCCTCGATCTCGATCGGGCGGAGGATGCTGCGGTGGTTGCCGGGGACGAGCAGGGTCTCGCTCGCGCCCGCGCGGGCGGCCGACGGGGCGGGCACGACGCCGTCGCCGAAGTCCGCGGCGGTCACGGAGAGTTCGGCCAGCGTGGTGGGGATCGCGGTGGGGCCGTAGATGCCGACGATGCACACCAGCCGCGTGCCTTCGGGCCATGGGCGCCCGGCGAGTTCGGTCAGGTAGTCCGAGCCGGGGCGCAGGTCCGCCCCGGCCTCGCCGAGGCCGTCGTGCCACGCGGCGAAGAGGCGGGCGGGGTCGGCGTCGTCGGACTCGATCCACCGCTGGATCTGCTCGCGGAGTTCGGACACGGGCTGGAGGTCGGCCCAGGGCGAGCCGTCGAAGGGCGTGCCGACCGTGACGAGGAGCGGCACGCGGGGGCCTGCGCGGTTGTCGAACTCGGGGCGGGTGAGCACGTCGGTGGCGACCAGGCCGCCCATGGAGTGGGCGACGATGTCGAGGGAGGTAACGCCGGCGCGGCGCAGGTCGGCCAGCGCGTCGGCGAGGAGGGCCGCGGAGCGGGCGGGGGGCTGGTCGTTGGGGTACTCGAAGCGGACGGCCGGGTGGCCGGTCTCGGCCAGGGCCGGTGCGAGCGCGTCCCAGATACCCCCGGGCTCGTCGAGGCCGTGGACCAGCAGGACGGCGCGGGCGGGGACGGGGTCGGGCGGCGTGCCGGTCCATCGTTCGGACCGGGGGACGGAATCAGTGCCGGCGTCGGGCAGGTACCAGCGCAGGCCGGGCGCGGGGCGCAGGTCGGCGGCGCGTTCGACCAGGCGGGGGACGCGGGTGTGACGCCAGGCGCTCAGCGCGATGAGGGCCAGGGCGAGGAGGGCCAGGGCGCCCGCGGCGAGGGCGGTTGTCCGGCGTGGTGTGTGCCGCGGGCGGTTCACGCGTGCGGCTCAGGGCTGGGCGCTTTGGAGTGTTTCGAGCAGGGCGCGTTCGGTCTGTGCGTAGCGGTCGTAGGCGGCCTGGACGGTGGCGGCGATGCGGGCGACTTCCAGGGCCGCGTCGGTGGGCGCGGTGTCGGCGTTGCGGTTCTGGATGGCGGCGTCGAGCGCCTCGGAGGCGACGCGGAGGTCGGAGACAGCGTCTGCGTAGGCGCGGGTGGCCGCGTAGAGCGGCTCGCGCATGAGGTCGTCCTTGCCGGGCTGCTTGAGCAGGCGCCAGGGCTGGGCGCGGATCTCGTCGAGGAACAGGCGGGCCTGCTGGGTGATGCCGCGGGTGTTGGCGGTGGCGGCGCGGATGTCCGGGCGGAGGCCGGCCAGCATCGTGTCGGTCTGCTCGCCGACGGCCCGGAACGAGGCGGCGGCCAGGGTGCCCTCGCGGAGCAGCGACTCCGCCTGGTCCATGGTGTCGAAGCGGACGCGCTCGGTGATGGACTCGGCGTTGCCCAGCAGGCGGCCGACGCTGTCGGAGTGGGTCTCGATCATGGCGCGGGCGGAGGCGATGGCCCCGCGGACGTCCGCGGCCACGCGCGGGCCCTCGGCGACGGTCTGCTCGGCGTCGGCGAGGATGTTCTCGATGCGCGACGCCCAGCCGTCCTCGCCGAAGCGGAGCGTGAACTCCTTGGCGTTGGCCACGGCTTCGCCGGCGTCGGCCAGGGTCTGGTCAAAGGTCGGCTCGAGCCTGGCGGCCATGCGGTCGACGCGGTCGGTGGTGGTGCGCACGTTGGCGGTGATGGCCTCGACGTCGGCGATGGCGTTGCGGATGCGTTCGGCGTCCTCGGCGGTGAAGCCGAGCTGGGCGAGGATCGAGGGCGCGAAGCGGCCGCGGACGATCTCGCCGGGCTCGAGCACGCCGTTGCCGTTGCTGCGGGCTAGCGCGGCGGCCTTGGCGTCCCGGGCGACCGGGCCGGTGCCGGCGGAGGCGAAGTTGATGCGGCTGACGCCGCCGAGGATGGGCGGGGCGAGGTCGGCGAAGGCGTCCTCGAAGAGGGTGACGCGGGCGTCGACGAGGACGGTCACGTCCATGGCGTCGGCGGGGGTGGCGTCGCCGCCGGAGCGGTACGGCGTGATGGAGGTCACGCGCCCGACGGGCAGGCCGGCGAAGGTGACCTCGGCCCCGGCCTCCAGGCCGGTCACGCCGATCTCGGTGGGGAAGCGGACGACGAACTCGTTCTTGGCCCCCAGGTTGCCGAGCACGTCGCCGAGGATGGCGGCGATGGCGACGGCCAGGACCAGCGAGGCGATCACGAAGAAGCCCGCGAGCACGTTGTTGCGTTTGACGATGCTGACGCTCATGGTGGTTTGGTCGGCCGTTGGCTGGGGGACGGTTGATCTTTGGCCCGTCGCGCGGGCGGAAGGGCGGCCCGGGGGTGTCAGCCGCGGGTGGGCTCGAGGGAGGGGGTTCTGGTGACGCGGTCGGTGGTCAGGCCGAAGAGGTCGGCCTCGTAGCCCTGCTCGTCGCGCCGGGAGGCGAGGGGGCCGTCGGGGTCGCCGCGGAGGAACTGGCGGATGAGCTGCTTGTCCTCGTCGAGGGCGTTGAGGCGGTCGGCGGGGGTGTCGCGGAGGTTTTCGAACCAGGCGCGGTCCTCGATGACGAGCATGCGTCCCTGGTCGAGCATGGCCATGCGGTCGGCGATGACGAAGGCCGAGTCCATCTCGTGGGTGACGACGACGCTGGTGACGCCGAGCTGCTTGGTCAGGGCGATGATGAGCTGGTCGATCTGCGCGCTGGTGACCGGGTCGAGCCCGGCGCTGGGCTCGTCGTAGAAGAGGATCTTGGGGTCCAGCGCGAGGGCGCGGGCCAGGCCGGCGCGCTTCTTCATGCCGCCGGAGATCTGGGCGGGGTACTTGTCGGCGTGCTGGCGCAGGCCGACCAGCTCGAGCTTGATCTTGACCTGGATGTCGATGATCTCGTCGTCGAGGTCGGTGTGCTCGCGGAGCGGCAGGGCGATGTTCTCGGCCAGGGTCATCGAGTTGAAGAGGGCGCCGGACTGGAAGAGGATGCCGAACTTCTTGCGGACCTCGTTCATGCCCTCCTCGTCGAGGTTGCTGATGTCCTGGCCGAAGAGTTCGATGGAGCCGCCGTCGCACCGGTAGGTGCCGATGAGGCAGCGCAGCAGCGTGGACTTGCCCGAGCCCGAGCCGCCCATGACGACCATGGTCTCGCCGGGCTGTACGTCCAGGGTGATGTCACGCAGGACCGTGGCCGAGCCGAACCTTTTGACGAGGTTGCGCACCCGGATCACCGGTTCGGCGGTGGGCGCGTCGGTGGGCAAGGCGTGGCTCCGTCTGGGTCCTGGGTCTGGCCGCGTGCGGGGCTGGATCAGGGGGATCCGGGTTCGGATTCGGGCTCGGTATCCGGTTGCGGGTCGATGTCCGACGACCCGGGCGACGCGGTGGCGTCGGTGGCCCCGGTGCCCGTATCGGCGTTTTCCCAGCCCGGCTGCATCGGCAGCGTGTACTCGTTGAGGTTCAGGTCGTAGAGGCGCAGCTCGGTCGGCTGGCCGGTGGCGGGGTCCATGGTGACGATCACCATGGCGTCGCCCTGCTGGAAGTTGAACAGGACCGGCACGGCGTTCGGGCCGGGGTTGGACAGGACGGTCTGCCACGGGCCCCACTTGGGCATGGCGCCGAAGTAGTCGGCCACGCCCGTGGGGCGCCCGACGTAGTCGCCCAGGGTGGCGCGGTAGGCCTCGCGGAAGGCGATCAGTTCCGCGTCGGACACGTCCGCGGCCGGCGCGAGCAGGTTGGCACGGACGCCGTCGAGCTGGCCCTGCTGGAGCTGCTCGAACACGCGGGCGGTGGGGTCGAAGGTGCGGCTCTCGAGCTCGCGGAGCGAGAACACGCCGCCGCCGAGGCAGCTGCCCCACGCGGCCAGGCCGAGCAGACCGAGGATCAGCCCGGCGATGGCCAGGCCTCGTCCGCCGAGCCGTCCGCCCGAGCGGCTGATGTTGACGATGCCGAGGATGCACAGCGGCACGGCCAGCAACGCCGGGACCGCCAGGCAGCACCCGCCGAGCGAGAAGATGAACCCGAGGATGGCCGCGAGGCTGGTGCGCTCCGGCTCGGGATAGACCATCGGGCCCGGCGCGTCGTCGTATGCCATGTCTCTCATGCCCTCAGCCTATCCGAACGGGGGGGCCATCGCCACAGCGGCGGGGCGTGCGCTCGCAACGGCGCGTCCGCCGGCGCGTGCGGGGATCAGCCCGGCAGCACCCCGGACAGCCTCCGGACCACCGCCCGGACGATGTCCGCGGCGTCGTCGAGATCCCGTTGGGTCGTGTCGCGGCAAAGCGAGAAGCGGACCGAGCCGTGGGCGGACTCGGGCGGGACGCCCATCGCCAGCAGCACGGGGGAGGGGTCGAGCGAGCCGGAGGAGCAGGCGGCCCCGGCCGAGGCGCACAATCCGCGCTCCGAAAAGCCCATCAGCAGGGCCTCGGCCTCGAGGCGCGGGAAGGCGATGTTGGTGGTGTTCCACAGGCGTTGGCAGGGGGCGGGCGGGTTGACGACCGCGCCGGGGCAGCGGGCGAGGACGGCCTGCTCGAACGCGTCGCGCATGGCGGCCACGGCGTCACGCCCGGCGGGGTCGGTCAGCCAGGCCATGGCCTCTTCGGCGGCCGCGCCCGCGCCGAGGATGGCGGGCAGGTCCTCGGTGCCGGCGCGCCGGCCGAGTTCCTGCGACCCCGGCATCACGGGGCGCAGGCGCACGCCCGCGGCGGTCCAGAGCCCCCCGACCCCGCGCGGGCCGTGGAACTTGTGGGCGCTGAAGGTCAGCAGGCCGATGGCCGGCGCGACGGACGCCGACAGGTCGCAGGGCATCTTGCCGACCCACTGGGTGGCGTCGCAGTGGAATGGCACGGCGCGATCGCGGCAGGCCCGGCCGATGGCGTGGACGGGGTGGACCGCCCCCGTCTCGTTGTTGGCCCACTGCACGGAGACCAGCGCGGTGTCGTCGTCGATGAGCGACGCGAGGGCGTCGGGGTCGACCACGCCGGCCGCGTCGAGCGGCGCGAGTCTGATCGTCACGCCCTCGGCGGCGAGCTGCTCGCACAGGTCGCGGATCGCGGCGTGCTCGACGGCGGTGGTGATGACGGTTCGTTTGTCGGTCGCGCCGAGCAGCCCGCGGAAGGCGAGGTGGATCGACTCGGTGCCCGAGGCGGTGAGGGTCAGGCGGCGGGGCGACGCGCCGATGAGGGCGGCGAGCCGGGCCCGCGCCAGCTCGAGCGCGTGGCGGGCCTCCTGGCCGGGCCGGTGCACGGAGGACGGGTTGTGCCACAGCTCGGTCATGCCCCGCTGCACGGCGGCGCAGGCCGCGGCGGTGGGCTTGGTGGTGGCGTTGTTGTCGAGTTCGATGGTGCGCATGGTTAGGAGGTACGCAGAGGTGCAGAGATCACGCAGAGGTCGCGGAGAAGAGTTTGAACGCGAAGGCCGCGAAGAGTCCGAAGCGTCACCGACACATCATGAACAACAGACCCAAACACCGCTCTGAAAAAGAGGGTTCGGATTGGAAACGAGATCATGGGACACCTGAACCGCTTCGATCCCTTCGCGGTCTTCGCGTTGGAATCTTCCTGAGCACCTCTGCGGCCTCTGCGTGATCTCTGCACCTCTGCGTACCTCTTCAACTCCCCTTGTCCGTCGCGGCGGAGGGGCCAACGAGGATGCGGGCGATGACCTCGCGGACGTGGGTGCCCTTCTCGTCGCGGCCGTGGCCGGAGACGCCCATGGCGTCGACCACGCCGTAGCCCATGCCCAGGTGGATGAGGGTCCAGGCGATCACCTCGGCGGAGAAGCGGCTGGTGACGCGGTGCGCCTCCTGGGCGCGCTTGATCTCGGTGGTCAGGAACTCGTGCAGGAGGCGCATGTGCTCGGCGACGGCCTTGGCGATCAGCGTGTCCTCGACCTCGGGGATGGCCTGCAGCAGCACCTTGTACCCGGCACGTCCCTCGGCGGAGACCATCGGGTTGTCGGCGAGGATGCGCGCCAGGCGCTGCGCCGGGTCTTCCTCGGTGGAGACGTCGCCCTGCCACAGCGCCAGCGTGCGCTTGCCGGTGCGCTCGATGAGCGCGACGAACAGGTCGCGCTTGGACTTGAAGTGGCGGTAGATGATCGGCTCGGTGACGCCCGCGGCCTTGGCGATCTGGGCGGTCGTCGCGCCGGCGTAGCCCTGCTGGGCGAAGAGCGACTCGGCGACATCGAGGAGTTGCTCGCGACGCTGGGCCGCGGGAAGTCGGCTCATGGATCGCTCCGGCCGGGTTCCGGCGGTGCGGGGTTGGGTTCGGGCGGCTCGTCGGGCAGGGGCACTGGGTCGAATCCGCCCTTGACGAACGGGTGGCAGCGAAGGATACGCCGCAAAGTTAGTAAAGACCCGCGAACCGGGCCGTGCAGGCGGTAGGCCTCGAGCCCGTAGCGCGAGCAGGTCGGCTCGTAGCGGCACTGGTTGCCGATCAGCGGGGACAGCGTCACGCGGTAGAGCCGGATGAGCAGCACGAAGGGGAGGTTGCACGCGCGGGCCACCGGGCCGAGGGGGGAGGGGTAGGGCGGCGGCTCCGCGGGGCGGTCGGTCGGGGGGTGGCGGGCCGGTTGTTCGGGGCGGGGGCTCATGGATCGGACCGGTCGGTCTTGGCGATCCGCTTGGCGTGCTCGCGATGGGCGGCCTGGATCGCGTCGAGCAGCAGGGCGCGGTAGTCATTGAGCGACAACGGGTTGTGCGCCCGGGCGGAGACGATGATGTCGTAGGTGTTGGTGTCGCCTGGCATTGGATAGACCGGTCTGTCTATCCGAAACGCCTCGCGGATCGCCCGTTTGAGTCGGACCCGGGCCACGGCGTTGCCCACCCGGCGTCCGATGGACAGGCCGAGCCGGTGTTCGGGGTGGGTGTTGGGCTTGAGAAAGACGATCAGCGGCCCGCGGGACTTGGTCAGGCGGTGGGCGAACACGGCCTTGTAGTCGTGGTCGAGGCTGAGGCGGTGTCGTGCTCGGAAGGGGTGCGTTGGCACGAACAAGAATAGGTGGGGCCGGCACCGGGCCCGGGGGTGATCCGGGGTGGTGCCGGGGTCCGGCGGGGCGGATCGGGCGGGACTGGTTCAGTCGGGGCGGGCCGGTCCGGTGATGCCCCAGAGGATGGCCACCACGGCGATGGACAGCAGCACGAGCCGGCCGAGGTCGGTGGTGGCCATGCGGGTCAGGGCCGAGGGGGCCACGGGGGCGGTGTCGGCGGGCATGGGCGTGGGGATGGGCTCCAAGATCTCGAAGAGGCGGGGGTCGTCCGGAGCGCCGGGCGCGACGAGGGCCGTCTTTCCCCGCGGGACGAGCTGGAGCTGGGACGCCAGGACGAGGCGGATGGTGTCCGGGTCCTTCTCGTCGATCGCGGTGATCAGGGCCTTGTAGTTGGCGATGCGGGCCAGGTCGGTCTGCTCCATCGCGAGCACGCGGTCGCGTTGGTGGCGGATGGCCTGCAGGTCCGCGGCCGGGGGGATGAGCGCCACGGCGACGATCATCGCGAGACCGGCGAGGAAGCCCAGCCACTTGGAGACGCCGACGATGAGCGCCGAGGCCTCCTGGTTGGCCCGGTTCGGGTCGTCGGTGGGCGCGGAATGGGCGCGGAGGGCCATGGGCACGGGGGTGTATCGGCACACGGGGTCGGACGGCTGAAAACGCGGGCGATCGGGCTTTTCCTGCGGGCGGTGACGCAGTGCGGGGCTCGGTCGGGGTGCGTGTGGGGGGGTCTTGCGTAGACTTGGCCGATGCGTCGACGCGTGGTGATTACGGGTCTGGGGCCGGTCTGCGCGATCGGCACGGGCGTGGGGCCGTTCTGGGAATCGCTGTGCGCCGGGACGACGGCGTTGCGGCCGGCGCGGTCGTTCGACGCGTCGCCGCTGGGGGCCCGGCTGGCCGGCGAGGTCGAGGGGCTGTCGATCCGCGACCTGGTGCCCAAGAGCTACCGCAAGGCGACGAAGGTGATGGCCCGGGACATCGAGCTGGCGGTGGCCGCGGCGCGGCTGGCGGCGGAGGACGCGGGGATCGTGACGCGCGGCTCGGACGAGGACGCCGCGGGCTTCCGGGTGCCCGGCGAGCGGACGGGCTGCCACATCGGCGCGGGGCTGATCTCGGCGGACCCGGCGGAGCTGGGGCGTGCGGTCGCGTCGTCATTGGACGGGGACGGGTCGTTCTCGCTGCGCAAATGGGGGACGGAGAACGCCGACGCGGGCGCGGCCGGGGCGATGAACAACCTGCCCCCGCTGTGGCTGCTCAAGTATCTGCCCAACATGCTCGCCTGCCACGTGACGATCATCCACGGGTGCGAGGGGCCCTCGAACACGATCATGGCGGCCGAGGCGGGGGCGCTGCAGTCCGTCGGCGAGAGTTCGCGCGTGATCGAGCGCGGCGACGCGGAGGTGTGCTTTTCCGGCGGGGCGGAGTCGCGGGTCAACCCGATGGGGGTGATGCGCATGCTGCTCGCCGGCCGGATCGGCGCGACCGACCCGTCGGTCGATGACGGCGCGGCCGTGGTGCGTCCATACGACGGGACCTCGGGCGGGGTGCTGGGCGAGGCCGGCGGCATGCTGATCGTCGAGGAGGCGGCGCACGCGGCTTCGCGGGGGGCGCGGGTGTACGCGGAGGTGGCCGGGTACGGCAGCGGGATGGACGCGAGCCCCGTCACGCCGGGCCTGCCGGGCGAGGGCGACACCGCGCAGGACCGCGGGCTGACGCGGGCGATCCGCTGGGCGATCCGGGACGCGGGCATCACGCCGGGCGACATCGACGCGATCGCGCCGATGGCCACCGGCGTTCCGACGCTGGACCGGCGCGAGCTCGGGTCGCTGCGCGCGGCGCTGGGGGACGCGGCGGGGCGGCCGATGATCACGGTGACGCCCAACGCGGGCAACACGCTGGCGGCGCACGGCGGGCTGACGGCCGCGGCGGGGGCGATGGCGCTGCACACCGCGACGCTGCCCGCGCGGGTGCACCGCGGGACGCCGGACGGCGCCGACGCGGGGGCCACGGGCCCGCGCGACGCGTCGCTGCGGCACGTGCTGGTGTGCTCGGGCTCGTTCGGCGGGCAGGCGGCGGCCCTGGTGCTGCGGCGCGTGGATTGAGCGGGCCGGGCGGGCACCGACGGGCTACGGTTGATTGTCCGGCCTTGACGCCGGCGTCCAGACACTCTTGAAGGAGCATCAAAGATGAGCAACGAAGGCTACGGGCGTGACTCGAAGGATTATCGTGATTCGCGCGGCGACCGGGGCGGAGATCGCGGGGGCGACCGGGGTGGTGACAGGGGTGGTGAGCGGGGCGGCGACCGGGGCCGTCGTGCGACGCCGCTGTCCGAGCTCGATCCGGCGGTGACCGAGGTGTCCCGCAAGGTGATCGGCGCGGCGATCGAGGTGCACAAGGCGCTCGGCCCGGGCTTCCCGCTGGACGTCTACAAGAACGCGCTGGGCAAGGCCGTGGGCGCCGAGGGCGTCGAGCCGAACTTCGACGAGGTCTTCGAGGTCGAGTACAACGACGAGGTGGTCGGCGAGATCACCGCGGACATGTTCGCGGGCGAGGCGTTCCTGGTGAAGCTGATGGCCGAGCACCGGGAGATCGGCGTGCAGGAGCGTGCCGAGCTGCGGGCGCAGCTGCGTGCGGCCGACCTGGAGCTGGGCCTGATCATCAACTTCGGCGAGCGTCGGCTCAAGGACGGGCTCGTGCGGGTGCTCAACCCGGACAAGCTGAACGCCAGCCGCCACGACGAAGAAGAGTACGAGGACGACGACGAGGACTGAGCATTGCCGAGCGGACGGGTGGTCATCACGGGAGTCGGATGGGTCACGCCCCTCGGGTGGGATCTCGACACGGTCTGGTCGCGCCTGGTGGGCGGCGAGAGCGCGATGGGCCCGCTGCGCCGGTACGACGCGGCCACCTGGGCGACGAACTTCGCCTCGGAGGTCGTCGGCTTCGACCTGCGCGAGCGTCTGGGTGAGCGTGCGGCGCGGCACCGGCACGCGTCGGTGAGCACGGCGTTCGCGCTCTCGGCCTGCGACGACGCGTGGCGGATGGCCGGGTTCGATCGCGACGCGCCCGATCCGGCCTCGGTCGGCGTGTACCTGGGCGCGGGCGAGGGCCCGGTCGATTACAACGCGTACATGAAAGCCCACGCCGCGGGCGCGGCCGGCCAGGCGCCGGGCGGGTTCGACGTGGGGGCGTTCGCGGGCGTGGCCCTGGCCGGGCTGGACGCGGCCACGGAGGTCGAGCAGGAGCCGCAGCTGACCTCCACGCACCTGGCGGCCGAGTTCGGGGCCGAGGGCCCGTGCCTGAACTGCATGACGGCCTGCGCCGCGAGCACCCAGGCGGTCGGCGAGGCGGTCGAGATCATCAAACGCGGCGACGCCGACGTGATGATCGCCGGGGGCGCGCACTCGATGCTCCACCCGCTCGGCATGACCGGGTTCATCCGTCTGACCGCGATGAGCACGCGGCGCGACGACCCGGCGCACGCCTCCCGCCCGTTCGACACCAGCCGCGAGGGCTTCGTGATGGGCGAGGGCGCGGGGATCGTGATCCTCGAGGACCTCGACCACGCGCTGGCCCGCGGGGCGACGATCCTGGCCGAGCTGGCCGGGTACGGCTCGACGGCGGACGCGTACCGCATCACGGACATCCACCCGGACGGCAAGGGCGGCGCTGGAGCGATGGCCGCGGCGCTCCGTCAGGCGGGCATCGACCCGCACGCGACGGACGCGAACGGCCGGCCGCTGGTGCACTGGGTCAACGCGCACGGGACGGGCACGAAAGAGAACGACAAGATCGAGTCGGCCGCGGTGCGCCGCGTGTTCGGCGACCTGGCGCCGAAGGTGCCGTTTACGAGCGTCAAGTCGATGCTGGGCCACCTGATCCAGGCGGCGGGCGCGGTCGAACTGATCACCTGCGTCAAGGCGATCCAGACGGGCGTGATCCCGCCGACGATCAACCTGAACAATGTCGATCCCGAGTGCGGGCTCGACCACGTGCCGCTCAAGGCCCGCGACATGAACGACGCGGGCGGCGTGTCCGTGTGCCTGTCCAACAGTTTCGGCTTCGGCGGGCAGAACGACTCGGTGTGCGTGGTGAAGTTCGATCCGAACCGCCGCGCGTGATCGCCCTGCCGCGGGGGTGGATCCGGCTGGGGGGGCCGGGGCGGCGGTCAACACGTCGGCGCGACCGGCCGCTCACGCGGCTCGGCTGGGTTCGGGTTTCTCCGCAGCCACCACAGCGTCCCATAACGGCCCGGATCGAGGTAAGTTGCTTGCCCGGAGCGCCCGTGCGGTGGTAGGGTGGACGCAGCAGCCGCCCCGGGAGAGGGCGGTCGAAAGGAGAGAGGTATGCGCACGGTTCTCACGCTCGCGGCCAGCGGGCTGTTCGCGTCCGCGTCGTTCGGTCAGCTGTTCCAGCCGGACTCCGCGGTCGCGTCCAGCGAGTTCAGCGGCTCGTACGACATCGGCAACACCATCGACGGCAGCGGCCTGCCCGCGGTCTTCAGCTTCAACACGCCGCACGGCACATACGTCCAGCACAACCATTGGACCACCCGGTCGAACCCGACCAACCCCAACGCCACGTTTTCGTTCGACGAGGCGAAGACCATCCGGCAGTTCTTCCTGTGGAACCACCGGTCCAACGGCGTGGCCGCCGACCCGAACTACGCGGTCAAGCGGTTCAGCCTGACCTTCTTCGACGGCGACGGCACCGAGATCGGCTCGGTTCAGAACCTTTCGGCCCAGCAGAACGTCGCCCGCGCGCAGCTCTACCGCTTCGACGCGTTCGAGGGCGTGCGGTCGGTGCGGGTGGACATCCTGGAGAACTACGGCAGCCAGTACTGGGGTTTCGCCGAGGTCGCCTTCAGCGAGACCGTGCTGGCCTGCAACGGGGCCGACCTCGCCCCGCCCATCGGCGTGCTCAACTTCTTCGACGTCTCGACGTTCATCGGGCTCTACAACGCCCAGGACCTCTCGGCCGACCTGGCCGAGCCGGTGGGCGTGTTCAACTTCTTCGACGTGAGCGCGTACATCGACCTGTACAACGCCGGCTGTTTGTGATCGGGCTGTGTTCCGGCGGCTGGGGCCGGGGCGGCGGTCAACACGTCGGCGCGACCGGCCGCTCACGCGGCTCGGCTGGGATTTAATGCCGGGCGTTCGGGCGGGCCGGGCGGTGGAGCAAATCCGCCCGTCGGGCCGATGATTTGGGCATGGCAGGCAGACTCTCCGCGGTGGCTGGGATCCTGGTCGGTGCGGCGGCGCTGGGCGCGGTCGCGCTGATCGGCGTGGCCGGCCTGCGCTTGGCCCGGGCTGATGCCGCGGAGCGGGTCTACCGCCAGCGGCTCGAGGCGTTGGCGACCGATTACGAGGACCTGCGGGCGGATTACAACCGCGCGGTCCGCCGGACGGCGGTCACGGAGCTGGTGGTCAAGGACGGTTCGGTGACGGCCCTGATCCGCTCGGCCCAGGGCACCATCGCCGAGATCCCCACCGGGGCCGACCCCTCCAGGGAGGTCTACGTCGATTTCGCCCTGCTCGACGGGCGGGTGTGGATCCGGCGGGTGTTCGACTCGGCGACGCGGCCGCAGGACGCGACGATCATCGACCCCCGTCTGGCGGCCATCGACTGGGACGGCAAGGAGACGCTCGAGCCGGCGGGCTCGACCCCCGCCCGGGCCACGGCCATCGGGCAGGCGGTCTACCGCACGCTGGGCGAGGGGCGGTGGGTGGTGCGGGTGTCGGGCGACGGGGCCCTGGGGCTCGAACGCGTGTCCGACGACGCGGTGGTGGCGCTGAGCGAGGCCCCGGCGGTGTGGAACTTCGACGAGGTGCAGGCCGAGGTGCAGGACCGGGTCGGCAAGGTCGGCTGGAAGGACGCGTTCGGCGCGGTCCTCGGCGGCGACTGATCGCCCGGGCGGCTCCGGCCGGGCCCCTATCATCGCCCCCGACCCTTCCACTGGAGCCCCCGATGACCGCTGTTGCCCCGAAATCGATGGACGAGATCATGGCCCTGTGCAAGCGCCGGGGCTTCGTGTACCCGGCCAGCGAGATCTACGGCGGCATCAACGGTTTCTGGGATTACGGGCCGCTGGGGGCGCAGCTCAAGAAGAACCTGCGGGACGCGTGGTGGCAGGACGTGGTGATGAACCCGTGCTGGGGACGCAGCGGGCCGGACGGGAATCCGGTCGAGATCGTGCCGGTGGACACCTGCATCATCCAGAACCCGCGCGTGTGGGAGGCGTCCGGGCACGTGGGCGGGTTCAACGACCCCATGATCGACTGCCGCGAGACCAAGGCCCGCTACCGCGCCGACCACGTCCGCGCCATCGCGGGCACCGGCAAGCGGGACCAGGCCCCGGTGTTCGCGTTCATCAAGGACTCGCCCGCCGAGGCCAAGCAGCGCAAGGCAGCGGACAAGAAGTTCGGCGATGAGCAGGAAGAGTTCGACCTGATCGAGCTGGGGACGGACTTTTCCCGCGTGCTCGGCCCGGACGCCAAGGAACTCGGCACGCTGACCCCGCCGCGCGCCTTCAACCTGATGTTCAAGACCTACATCGGCGCCACCGCCGGCGAAGACGACATCGCCTACCTCCGCCCCGAGACGGCGCAGGGCATGTTCGTCCAGTTCAAGAACGTGATCGACACCACCCGCGTGGGCGTGCCGTTCGGCATCGCGCAGACGGGCAAGGCCTTCCGCAACGAGGTGACGCCCCGCAACTTCACCTTCCGCAGCCGCGAGTTCGAGCAGATGGAGATCGAGTTCTTCTGCCACCCGGACCAGGCCAACGACTGGTACGCCTTCTGGCGCGACTGGCGCATGGAGTGGTGGAAGAGCCTGGGCCTTGCCGGCGAGAACCTGATCCTGCGCGAGCACGACCGCGACGAGCTGGCGCACTACGCCAAGGACGGCGCGGGCACCTCCGACGTCGAGTACCGCTTCCCGTTCACCGCCCCCGGCTATGGCGAGCTCGAGGGTATCGCCCACCGCACCGATTTCGACCTGCGCCAGCACGCCGAGCACTCGGGCCTGGGCGACCGGCTCAAGTACTTCGACTCGACCCGCGGCGAGACCGCCCCCAACGGCCAGCCCAAGGGCGAGAAGTACTTCCCCCACGTGATCGAGCCCTCGGCCGGCCTGGACCGCGGCGTGCTGGCCGCCCTGTGCGAGGCGTTCACGCCCGACCCGGAGCGGCCCAGCGGCGTGTTCATGAAGTTCCACCCGCGCCTGAGCCCCATCAAGGCCGCGGTGTTCCCGCTCGTCAAGAAGGACGGCATGCCCGAGAAGGCCCACGCCCTGACCACCGCGCTGCGGAAGAAGTTCGGGCACCTGGGCGTGATCGAGACGGACGAGAAGCAGTCCATCGGCAAGCGCTACGCCCGGATGGACGAGGCGGGCTGCCCGTTCTGCTTCACGATCGACTCGGACACGCTGGCCGACGACACCGTGACCGTGCGCCACCGCGACACGCTGGCGCAGGAGCGGGTCGCGATGGACGCGGTGCCGGCGTTCCTGGGCGAGAAGCTCGGAGTCTGAGCGCGCCGGGGAGGCGGACAAAGAAACGGGCACCCCGTCCGGAGAGGCGGGGTGCCCGTGTTGAGAAACCACGATGCACGGACCGGGGCGTCGCCCGGGATCAGCGCCGGCGCCGGGCGGCGAGCAGCCCGCCCATGCCCAGCACCGCGAACGCGCCGGGCGCGGGGACCACGGCGAAGCTGAAGTTGTCCGCCGACCAGAGTTCCTGGAAGGTGATGTCGTCCTCGGTGCCCGCGATCTTCACGCTCGAGAAGCTCTCGCCGGGGTCGGCCACGAAGCCGACGAACCCGATGTTGAAGCCGGTGATCGAATCCAGCGAGACGGTGTAGGTGCCGAAGTTGAGCACGATGCCGTCGCCGGAGAACGGGCTGAACCAGTCGGCGCCGAAGGCGGTGACGTTCTGGCCGGAGAAACCGACGTTGACGACCTCGTGCGGGGCCGCGCCGGTCTCGCCGCTGAGGAAGGTCGTGCCGTCGATGTTGCCGAAGTTGCCGCCCGGCTCGATCTCGAGCAGGCCGTCGCCGCCGTTGCCCGAGCCGTCCCGGGTGATCTGGAGCAGGCCCGTGTTCAGCGTCGCGCCGTCGGCGATGATGCCCGGCGACTGCCCGTTGAAGTTCTCGGTCACGAAGTCGCCCGCGGCGGCCTCCCACGCGGCGCGGCTGGTGTACACGGTGATCCCCGCGAACGCGGGCAACGCCGAACCCGCCACCATCACGGCGGCGATCGTTGCAGTTCTCATGATGTCGTCTCCTTCGCTCTTCTCTGTTCTCTTCCGGGCGTGCACCGCCACGAACCCACGAAGCGGGCCGACCGGATCACCTGTTCAGGTTACCGGAATGAGCCGAACTCCCAAAGTGAGAAGCATTTCATCCGTGCAAATCACCCTGAACAGGTGGGTTCGCGGCCCGGCCGGCTCACGGGATGGCACCGATTCCTCCGCGGCGGTCAGGCCCGATGACGCCGCCGGATCGCCGTCAGCCCGGCGATCGCGATCGCGAACGATCCGGCGGGGGACGGCACGAAGATCTGCCCGCGGATCTCGCCCGCGGGGTGGGACGCCGTGTGGACGTTGATGTACGTCCGCGAGCCCATCAGGGCGTCGAACTGGGCCAGCGACAGCGTCCGCCCGCCGGAGAACGTGCCCCCGAGCCCCGCGTCGTGGGTGAGCGGGAAGATGATCAGCGGCGAGTCCTCCCCGGGGTCCGCCGGGCCGTGGAGGTGGGCCGCGATGACCTGCGAACTCATGGACGCGTAGGTCCCGGTGATCGAGACGGCCCGGGTGTCCGTGTCGATGGTCACGCTGGCCAGGCCGTGGCCGGCGTCGAGCACCGGGGGTACGACCTGCGATCCGTCCAAGGCGACGTCGGAGATCGTGATGATCGCGCCGTGGGCGGGCGCCGGTGCGCCGGCCAGCGTCAGGCCGGCGGCTAGACCCAGCACGCGGATCGTCGTCGGGAAAGGTCGGATGTCGTGCATGGGCGGGCCTTTCGATGCAATCGCGGCAAGCCGCACGCTGCAGCGTGCGCCCGCGATGGGCAGGCCGCCATGAAACCGCGAGGTTCTTTCGGATCTGCGACCCCGGCGGGCCCGTCGCGCTGGGTGGTTTAGAGCAGGGGGCGTCTCCGCGCCCCGCCCCGGGTCGGCCGATGAAACCCGCAGGCCCCGGTCCCCTATAACCGTGCTCCCCGGCGCGGCTCGCTCCGCGCGGGGCGGGCGCACAGGAACGACGGGAGCGTGGGCATGGGTTGGATGCGGATCGCGGCGGTGCTGCTGGTTGTGGTGTTGGTGCTCGGGGCGGCCGGGTTCGTGGTCTACAAGTCGCCCGTCGGCGCGCAGCTCATGGGCGACCGCTCGCCCAAGGCCGCGGGCGAGGTCGTGCTCATGGAACCCGTGGAAGTGGGGGACGTGGTGCGCACGGTCAGCGCCCCCGGGTCGATCGAGCCGCGGACGAACGTGCAGATCTCCAGCCAGGTCTCCGCCCGCGTGCTGGCCCTGCCCTTCCGCGAGGGCGAGCGGGTCAAGGAGGGCGACGTGGTCATCCGCCTGGACCCCCAGGCGCTGGTGGCGATCCTGGATTCGGCCCGCGCCGGCCTCCGCGGCCAGCAGGCCCGCCTCGGCGGCGCTGAGGCCCGCCTGATCAACGCGCGGCTCGAGTTCGAGCGCCTGCGGGCGCTCTACGAGACCGGCGACGTGACGCGGGCCGAGCTGGAGGGCGCCGAGGCGAACTACCTCCAGGCGGTGTCGGACAAAGAGGCGCTGGTCCAGAGCATCGAGCAGGCCCAGGCCCAGATCACCCAGGCCGAGAAGGACCTGGAGAACACGACGATCTCCAGCCCGATGGACGGCATCATCACCGCGCTCAACGCCGAGGTGGGCGAGACGGTCATCGTCGGCACGACCAACAACCCCGGCAGCGTGATCATGGAGATCGCCGACCTGTCCAACATGCTGCTCAAGGCGGCGGTGGACGAGGCGAACATCGCGCCGGTCCGGGTGGGCCAGGAGGCCAAGGTCTACATCAACGCCTACCCCGACCGCGAGTACCGCGGCACGGTGCGGCAGATCGGGCTCAAGCGCCGCGTCGGCTCGGACGGCACGGGCACCTTCGAGGTCGAGATCGGGCTGGAACTGGCCGAGGGCGAGACGCTCTACTCGGGCCTGACGGCCTCGACGGACATCGAGGTCGAGCGGTTCTTCGACGTGCTCCGCGTGCCCAGCCAGGCGGTGCTGGACCGGCGTGTGGACGACCTGCCGGCCGCGATCCGGGCCGACAACCCGCAGATCGACCTCAACAAGACCTTCGCCAGCGTGGCCTACCGCGTGGTGGACGGCAAGACCGTCGCCACGCCCGTCACCGTGGGCGCCAGCGACCTGACCGGCACGCAGATCGTCGCCGGCCTGTCCGCGGGCGACGTGATCGTCACCGGGCCGTTCCGGGTGCTGGTCAACCTCAAGCACGACCAGGCGGTGCGTGACGAGAAGCAGGTCAAGGCCGAGGAGGCCGCCCGCGAAGCGGCCAAGAACAAGAACACCGGCTCGGACAGCACGGAGGATGCCGAGCCGGCGCCCGACGCGATTGAAGGCGAGGGCTGAGCGTGGCAGAGCGGCCGCCGGTCACCATCGACATCCGCGCCCTGCGGAAGATCTACCGCGTGGGCGAGGAGACCGTCCGCGCCCTCGACGGCGTGGACCTGACCATCCGGCGCAACGAGTTCGTGGCCATCATGGGCGCGTCCGGCTCGGGCAAGTCCACGCTGATGAACATCCTCGGCTGCCTCGACAAGCCGACCAGCGGGCGGTACGTCCTCAACGGCCACCCCACCCACAAGCTGGGCATGAGCCGCCTGGCCCGCGTGCGCAACGAGGAGATCGGCTTTATTTTTCAGAGCTTCGAGCTGCTGAATCGGGCCAGCGCGCTCAAGAACGTCATGCTGCCGATGCTCTACTCCCGCAAGCACCTGTTCAGCGCCCGCAAGCGAGCGAAGGACGCGCTGAAGCTGGTGGGCCTGGGCGACCGCATGAGCCACCGGCCCAACCAGCTCTCCGGCGGCCAGCGCCAGCGCGTCGCCATCGCCCGCGCCCTCGTCAACGAGCCGAGCATCCTGCTCGCCGACGAGCCCACCGGCAACCTGGACAGCAAGACCACCGAGGAGATCATCGGGCTGTTCAAACGCCTGCACGAGAACGGCCAGACCATCGTCATCGTCACGCACGAGGAGGACGTCGCCGGCCATGCCGAGCGGATCGTCCGCCTGCGGGACGGCAAGGTCGTCTCCGATGCGCTCGCCGCCCAGGACCCCATCCACCGCGACTGGGTGCGCCGGATGGGCGAGGGCCACGCGGCGATGGAGGCCAAGGCCGGCCTGTCCGCGGCCGCGGCCGAGAGCGGGGTGGACCGATGAGCGTGATCCTCGCCCCCTTCGCCGCCGGCCTGCGACTGCTCTGGCAGACCGTGTTCCTGGCCATCGGCCAGGTCTGGGCCAACAAGGTCCGCGCGGTGCTGACCGCGCTGGGCATCATCATCGGCGTGGCCAGCGTCATCGCCGTCATGAGCTTCCTCGAGGCCGGACGCAAGTGGATCCTCGACGAGCTCGACTCGGCGGTGGGCTCGCGCTCCATGTGGGTCTGGGGCGAGGTGCCCGACGCCCAGCGCGGCGTGATGTCGTGGGACGATGTCCGCATCACGCCTTATGAGGCGCAGCTGCTCCTGGACCGCGCCCCCTCGATCGAGAGCATCACCCCCCTCTGCCAGCAGAGCTGGCAGGTCACCTTCGGGCGCGAGTCCAAGCGCGGCGTCTCGGTCATGGGCGTCTGGCCGAGCTGGCACGAGGTCGCGTCCCGCCAGGTCCGCCTCGGCCGCCCCATCTCCCGCATCGACAGCGACGAACGCCGCCAGGTCTGCCTCATCAACGAGGTCGCCATCGAGGAACTCAAGCTCGACGTGGACCCCGTCGGCGACTACCTGCTCGTCAACGGGCGGCGCTTCCTCATCATCGGCGTGCTCGAGACCAAGGAGGCCGGCCTGAACTTCGGCGGCGGCCAGCCCCGCTCCGAGCTGTTCATCCCCTTCGAGACCCACAAGGTCATGAACCCCTACTCGGGCACCTGGGTCCAGGCCAACATGAAGGCCCCCGACATGGCCGACGACGCCCGCGCCGAGGTCCGCTCGATCCTCCGCACCCACCGCGGCCTCTCCGGCGACGACGAGGACACCTTCGGCATGGAGGTCATCCAGAACGCCATCGACACCTTCAACAGCTTCGCCCGCGTCGTCGCCGGCGGCGCGGCGTTCATCGTGGGCATCTCCCTCTTCGTCGGCGGCATCGGCATCATGAACATCATGCTCGTCTCCGTCAGCGAGCGCACCCGCGAGATCGGCCTGCGCAAGGCCCTGGGCGCCAAGCCCACGGTGGTGCTCATGCAGTTCCTGGTCGAGGCGGTCGTGCTCTGCCTGATCGGCGGGTTGGTCGGGCTGGGCGTGGGCATCGGCCTGACGCAGCTCGTCCGTCTCGCGCCGGACTTCCCGATCAAGGAGATCTCGGTGCCGGCGGTGGCCGTCTTCATTGGCCTGGGATTCTCGGCCGGCGTGGGCGTGGTCTTCGGCATCCTCCCGGCCATCAAGGCCGCCCGGCTCAACCCCATCGACGCCCTGCGCCACGAGTAGAACCGTTTTCCGGAGCGACCATGCACCCACACGCACGGGCCATCACCCGATCCGCCGGCGTCACCCTCTGGGCCCTTGCGCTGGGCGCCTGCACGAGCAACCCGTTCGCCTCCAGCCCCGGCGACACCGACCAGATCGCCCCCACCGAGCGGCTGCGCCGGGTCGGCACGCTCGAACTCGCCCGCTTCGAGGCCCCGGGCGTCACCGCCGAGGACGCGTCCGCCCAGATCGACGCCGCCCGAGCCCGCTTCGACGGCCTCGAGCGCGTGGGCCTGACCATCGACCAGGTCCGGGCCGAGGCCTTCGTGCACAACCTCGGCCTCGAGGCCACGCTGGTCAACCCCGTCATCGCCGCCGAACGCGTCAACCAGGAACAGGGACGCTTCAACGCCCTGTTCACGCTCAGCTCCGCCTGGTCGCAGACCGACGACGCCGTGGCCACGACCCTGGCCGACGCGCAGGCCACCTCCAAGAACATCACCCCCGGCCTGACGATCCCCCTGCGCACCGGCGGGGAGCTGACCATCTCCGCCCCCGTCTCCACCTTCGAGACCAACAACGCCTTCAGTGTCCTCAACCCCGCCGTCACGGCCGACCTGCGCTTCTCGCTCAGCCACAACCTGCTGCGCGGCGCGGGCCGGCGCGTCGCCACGCACTCCATCCGCCTGGCCGACCTGGACCGCCAGATCTCCGAGTCCCAGGCCAAGCTCGAGGTCATCCGCACGCTCGGCGAGGTGGACCGGGCCTACTGGCGTCTGTACGCCTCCATCCGCGCCCTGGAGGTCCTCGAGCAGCAGTACGGCGTGGCCAGGGAGCAGTTCGACCGCGCCGAGCGCCGCCTCCGGGCCGGATCGGGCGCCGAGATCGACGTCGTGCGGGCCGAGTCGGGCATGGCCGACCGCGTCGAGCAGATCATCCGCGGCCAGAACGACGTCCGCCTGCGCGAGCGCGACCTCAAGGCGCTGCTCAACGCCCCGGGTCTGGAGGTCGGCACCGCCGTCGGGCTCGACACCACCACCGACCCGGACCCCGCCCGCTACGCCTTCGACCCCGCCGTCCTGGTCGAGGCCGCCATCGACAACCGGATGGAGCTGCTCGAACTCGAACTCCGCCTCGCCCGCGACGCCGCCCAGATCGCCTTCGACGAGAACCAGATGCTCCCGCTGCTGGCGATGCAGTACACCTACGGCATCAACGGCCTGGGCGGCTCGCTCTCCGACGCCGCCGAGGTGACCTACCGCAACAACTTCGAGGACTGGTCCGTCGGCCTGCGGGCGGAGGTCCCCCTGGGCAACGACGAGCGCCGCGCCTCGCTGGCCCAGTCCATCCTCGCCCGCCTGCAGCGCCTCTCCACGCGGGAGGCCCGGCGTCAGCAGATCGAGAAGGAGGTCCGCGACGCGATCGACCAGCTCTCGAGCACCTGGCAGCGCATCCTCGCCAGCCGCCAGGCCGTCGCCCTCGCGTCCCGCACGCTCGACGCCGAGCGCCGCCAGTTCGACGTCGGGCGCTCGACCAGCACCGACGTGCTCGACGCCGACGCCAACCTGGCCGAGGCCCGCCTGACCGAGATCCGAGCCGTGGTCGAGTACCAGATCGCCCAGATCGACCTGGCCGTGGCCACCGGCACCGTCCTGGGCCAGGCCGGTATCGAGTGGGCCCCCCGCGACCCCCGCGAGGGTCTGGACCGCTCGGAGATGATCCCCCGGCGCTACGGCCCCGCTTCGGGCGTCTTCACCGAGCCGTAAACCCATGCCGCGTGCCGATCACACGCCCGGCCCCCGATTCGCCTGAAGCCCGCCCCGCGGCGTGCCGATCCACGGTGCATGGCACAGGACACGACCGCCGCGACCGGACCGACCACCACCGACCCCGTCGCCGGCGTGATCCGCCCGCCCGCCGAAGCCCGCAACACGGACCACCCGGCCGCCGAGCCCAAGCCCGACTCGCTGTCCCTGTTCGCCGTCGACGCAAACGCCCTCAAGCAGGCCATCTGGTCCGGCCAGGGCCACGACGTCAGCCGCCTGGTGAGCGACCTGCTCAAGAGCCGCGACGCGGCCTGACCCATTCCGGCCTCTGTTCCGAACGATCCGATCGCGATCAGCCCGCCATGTGGCCGGGCTCGGCCTTGGCGCCCAGCTCGGCCCGCGCCTCGTGGATGTCCGCGATGGCCCGGCCAGAGATGTCCCCCGCGTGCCTGAGCCACGACGGATCCCAGACCAGCGCCTCCGGCGTCGAGCACGCCACCGACGGGCCGGAGCCCAGCGTCGCCAGCGGCGTGCGCCCGGCGGCCCTGCCGGTCACGAACCGCGCCTCGAACAGCTCGCGCATCCAGTACATCTCCGCGTTGCTCGGCGTCGCCTCGGGGAACCGCTCCGCCGCGGACTCGAGCGCCCCGGCCGGCAGGCGTCGCTCGGCGATCGCCCGGATCGTGTCGACCCACGCGTAGCCCACGCCGTCGGAGAACTGCTCCTTCTGCCGCCACAGGGCCGAGTCGGGCAGCCACGGGTCGCCCGGCTCGTCGAACGCGGCCCGCAGCAGGTGCTTCTCGACCTTCCGCCCGCCGGGCGTGCGGGCTTTGGGCATCCGCGCGGCCGGGTCGATCGACATCGCCATGTCGATGAAGGCCCGGTCCAGCAGCGGGAAACGCAGCTCCAGCCCGTGCGCCATCGGCGCCTTGTCGGCCCGCATCACGTCGTACTTGTGCAGGCGCATGGTCTTGCGAACCGTCTCGGCGTGGAACTCTTCCGGGCCCGGGGCCTTGTGGAAGTACAGGTACCCGCCCAGGATCTCGTCCGCGCCCTCGCCCGAGAGCACCATCTTGAACCCCGCCGCCTTGACCCGCTGGGCGAGCAGGTAGGTCGGCACGCCCGTGCGGATCTGCTGGTCGCTCTCCAGGTGCTCGACCACCGTCGGCAGCGCGTCGATGGCCTCCTCGACGGTGAAGCGGAACTCGTGGTGCCGCGTACCCAGGAACTTGGCCACCGCGCGGGCGTGGTCCAGGTCCGGCGAGCCGTCCAGCCCGATGGAGAAGGTATGGATCGGCCCCTCGCCGCGCCGCAGGCTCGCCCGCTGCGCGATCGAGGCTACCAGCGACGAGTCCAGCCCGCCCGAGAGCAGCACGCCCCACGGCACGTCGCTCATCATCCGCTTCTCGACCGCGGCGATCACCACGTCGCGGACCGCCCGCGGCTCGGCCGGGGCGGCCGGGGTTGCGTGCATCCACGCCCGGTCGTACCACCGCACCAGTCGCACGCCGGCGTCGTCGCGCACCCAGGCCGTGCCCGGCTCGACGATCTCCACCCGCTCGCAGTCCTCGACGAGGCACTTCATCTCGCTCGCGAACCACATCGTCCCGTCCGCGTGGAAGCCCACGAACAGCGGGCAGATGCCGATGTGGTCCCGTGCGGCGATCCAGTGGGGCCGATCCTCGTGCACGACCACCAGCGAGAACTGACCGTCGAACATCGCGATCGAGTCGAGCCCGAAATTGCGAACGATGGGCCCGATCACCGCCGAGTCGGACTCGGAGTCGGGCAGCTCGTCGCAGAGCGGGCGCAGGTCCAGGTGGTTGAAGATCTCGCTGTTGGTCACCCAGGCTGTCCGAGAGCCCTCGGCCCCGGCCACGCACGGCTGCTCGCCCGTCTCCGGGCTGACGATGGCCAGACGCCGGTGGCCCAGCCACGCGTGCGCCCAGGCCAGCGTACCACGCTGGTCCGGGCCCCGGTGGCGGAGCGCATCGATCAGCGCTTCGCCGCGGGCGGCGTGGGTGGCGGCCCGGGGGCCGGAGGCGGGGGTGTCAATGATCGCGAGCAGTCCACACATCGGGTTCTCCATTCGGTCGGTTCGGTGCCGGACAGGAGCCCTTTGTGCCGCCGCGTGCGCACAAACAAGGCCCCGTCCGCGGGACGGGGCCTTGGCTGAGGTTACGGGCTGTTCCGAGCCGTCAACCCAACCGCGACGCCCCGCCACGCGGCGGATTGGCGTTGGTATTCGCGCGGTTGTTCAGACGGCCGGTCATGGACATCAAGATACAGGCCCCCCGCCGGAAAGCAAGCGTTTTCTCCGCTCCCGCCCCAACTCGGTTCCCGGGCAGCCCCGTACCCCGCTCCAGACCCCCGCCCCCCGGGCCGGCCCCCGCGGTTATGGGCACCCGGCGTTGTAGGCCGCGATGAACCCGGCCACGTCGAAGAAGTTGAACAGCCCGTCGCGGTTGAAGTCCCCCATGGGGTGGCGGGCGTTGTACCGGCCCAGGAAGTCCGAGACGTCGAAGAAGTTCAGCGTGCCGTCCTGGCGGAAGTCCGCCGGGCACACGAGCCGCTCGATGGTGTACCGCCCCGGCCCGACGTTCGGGAAGGTGTCGGTGGACCCGTCGGCGTAGCGGACGGTCAGGTCGCCCGACGCCGCCCCGCCGAGCCCGAAGTGGGCCGACAGTTCCGACTGCGCCAGGTAGTTCGTCCCGCCGGTGATCACCCGGCGCTGGTACGGCACCGGCCCCGTCGTGGTCATCGTCACGCCCGTCCCGAAGCCGTCGGGCGGCAGCGCGGGGTCGAACCGCGTGTCGAAGAGCAGGGTGATGCTGCCGGGGTCGGCTAGCAGGTCGGTGCGGTAGAGCATCATGGGCTGGTTGTTGTTGAAGATCACCAGGTCCCGGGTGCCGTTGGAATCGAAGTCGGCCGTCAGCAGCCCGCGCCCCTGGCTGATCGCGCCCACGCCCAGGTCGCCGGCCCGTTCCTGGAACGTGCCGTCGCCGTTGTTCATGAACAGCTGGGTGGGGTCGTCGGACTGCAGGCCCGCGAAGCCGTTGGTCGCCACGATGTCCAGGTGCCCGTCGTGGTCAAAGTCCACCGCGTCGGTGCCCCATCCCCAGTAGCCGAAGTTGACCCCCGCCGCGACGCTGTTCTCGGTGTACACGTGCGCCACACCGGTCTGCAGGTACAGCATGTTGCCGCTGCCGGAGGTCTGGTCGTCGTTGATGCGGCTGGTCACGTACCAGTCCAGGCGCCCGTCGTGGTCGAAGTCGCCCACCGCGCTGCCCATGCCGTTGGAATCGAGCCCCGTGCCGGACTGGGCGGTGAAGTTCGAGAACGTGCCGTTGCCGTTGTTGACCAGGTAGCGCGAGGTGGTGAAGTCCGCGGCCCACAGCAGGTCGAGGTGGCCGTCGTCGTTCATGTCCGCGAACTTCGGCGAGTACCCCCGCACGGTGTTCATGTCCAGCGGCATTGTGAACGCGCTCACGTCCGTGAAGGTCCCGTTGCCGTTGTTGCGGTACAGCCGGTTGCCCCCGAACCAGCCGGCCACCGCCAGGTCCAGGTCACCGTCCCCGTCAAAGTCGCCGAACGAGGCCCCGTACGCGTCGGCGACCTGGAAGTTGTTGAACCGCACCCCCGCCGCCTGCGTCACGTCCGTGAAGGTCCCGTCCCCGTTGTTGCGGTACAGGATGTTCGAGCCCGGCGTCGCCTGCAGCGGCGGGCCCAGCGAGGTGACGAAGATGTCCAGCCGGCCGTCGTTGTTGTAATCCGCCACCGCCACGCCCGTGCCCTGGTGCGTGCGGCTCACGCCCGCGCCCAGCGACACGTCGTTGAAACCGCCCTGCCCGTCGTTGATGAACAGCCGGTCAAACCCGCCCGAGCCGCCGAGGATGAACAGGTCCTGGTGCCCGTCGCGGTTGAAGTCGCCCACCGCCCCGCCGGCCGCCTGGAACTCCAGCCCGGTGTTGTCCCGGGCCATCACGTGCGCGTGAGCGCAGCCGGCGTCGGCGGACCGCTCCGTGAACGAGAGCTGGGCCAGCGCCTGGCCGCACGACAAAGACACCACCACACACACGCTCGCACGCACTGTCATCAACACACTCCCGTCTCTTCCGGCCGCTGGGTCCGGCGGCCCGACTCCCCCTAATGTACCCCGCCCCGACCGGGACGCCCGCCAAAAACCCGGTCCGAAAAGGGAAATCTCCCCGCGGGACGGTCCGTTTCCGCCCCGGGCCACCCCGTCGGGCGGCCAAAGCACGCCGCGTGTGGTACACGTATCCGTCCATGCAACGATCGCCCAAGGACATCGCGACCCGGGCCAGAGACCTGTCCGGCCCGGCACGCACCCGCTTCCTCGACGAGGCGTGCGCGGGCGATCCGACCCTGCGCCGGATGGTCGACCGCCTGCTCGTCCTGCAGGACTCGGCCACGCTCGACGCCCCGTCCGAGAACCGGCGTCTCGCCCCGCCGTCCGACGACGACGACAGCGGCTCGGGGTCCCACGCCCCCCCGGCCCCCTTCCGCTTCGAGTCCTTCCGCGCCGCCCGGGCCGAGGGCCTGCCCGACCGCGTGGGGGCCTACAAGATCCTCGGAGAGCTGGGGTCGGGCGCGATGGGCGTCGTGTACGTCGCCGAGCAGCGACAGCCCCGCCGGCGCGTCGCCCTGAAGGTGGTGCGCCCCGACGTGCTCACGCCCAGCCGCGAGCGGCGCTTCGACCTCGAGGCCGAGGCGCTCGCCAAGCTCCGCCACCCCGGTATCGCCACGATCTACGAGGCCGGGCGCGCCGATCTGCACGGCAGCCCCCACCCCTTCTTCGCGATGGAACTCGTCCAGGGAGAGCCCCTGGACACCCACGCGCGCCGCCTGGACCTGCCCGACCGGGTGGCCCTGATGGCCACCGTCTGCGACGCGGTGGACCACGCCCACAAACGCGGCATCCTGCACCGCGACCTCAAGCCGGCCAACATCCTGGTCGACTACGAGGGCCGCGCGCGCGTGCTGGACTTCGGCGTCGCCCGCACCATCGGCGGGGACGACCACGGGCGCGAGGTCGTCGGAACCATCCCCTACATGTCGCCCGAGCAGCTCGCCGGCGACCCCGACGTCGACCCCCGCGCCGACGTGTACGCCCTCGGCGTGATCCTCTGCGAGATCCTGCTCGGGCGTCGCCCGCACGAGCTCTCGGGCCTGACCATCGACGAGGCCCTGGACGTCGTGGCCGTCCCGGCCCTGCTCGATACCCGCGCCGTGGGCCCCGAACTCGAGGCCGTGATCGCCAGGGCGCTCACGCCCGACCGCGAGCTGCGGTACGCCTCCGCCGCCGACATGGGCGCGGACCTGCGCCGGTACCTGGCGTGCGAGCCGGTCGTCGCCTTCGGCGGGGGCCGCTGGTACCGCTTCCGAAAGGGCGTGCGGCGCAACCCGGTCCCGTCGGCGCTCTCGGGCGTGGCGGTGCTCCTGCTCGCCGGCGGCGTCGCCGGCGTGTCGTGGCAGGCCGCCGCCGCCACCCGTGGCTGGCATCAGGCCACGCTCGAGACCGAGCGGGCCGAGGCCGCCCTGGAACGCGCCGAGGCCGAACGCCGGCGGGTCTACGCCGTCAACGTCTTCATGACCGACATGCTCACCTCCGCCGACCCGGAGATCGCGCTGGGCGCCGAACTGACCGTCCGCGAGCTGCTGGACAACTCCGCCGCCACCATCGCCCAGTCCACCATGGGCGAGCCGGACATCGAGTCGACCATCCGCCTCGCGCTGGCCAACACCTACATCGCCCTGGGCGAGCTGGGCGCGGCCCGGGAGCAGGCCGAGGCCATGCTCGCCACCGCCCGCGACGGCCTGGGCCCCGAGCACCCCATGACCGCCGACGCCGAGCGCACCCTGGGCCGCGTCATGGCCGACACCGGCGAGTTCGACGAAGCCGAAGCCCTGATCCGCCACGCCATCCCCGTCGTCGAGAAGCTCGGCGACCCCGTCGAGATCGCACGCGTCCGTGCCGAACTGGCCCGTGTCATGTACGGCCAGGGCCTGCAGGCCGAGGCCCTCGCCCTGTGGGAACGCTCCTTTGCGGAGATCGCCGAACGGCTCGGCCCGGACCACCTCCAGACGCTCATCATGGCCCACAACACCGCCATGACCCTCAAGGACCTCGGCCGCCTGCCCGAGGCCGAGGCCATGGCCGCCGACACCCTTGAGCGCCGCGAGCGCACCCTTGGCCCCGACCACCCGCAGACGCTGGCCGCCCTGGACCTCTACGGCGGCATCCTGATGAAGTCGGGGCGCGAGGCCGACGCGGTGCCGATCATGCGCCGCGTCGTGGAGGGGCGCGCCCGCATGCTCGGCGACGACCACCTGGCCACGATGCTCTCGATGGGCAACCTCGGCGCCACGCTGATCCGCCTGGGCCAGATCGACGAGGCCGAGCCGCTGACCCGCCGCGCCCTCGAGGCCCACCGCGCCAAACTCGGCCCCGAGCACGCCCGCACCCTCGTCCTGCTCGCCAACCTCGCCTACGTCCTCGAGGAACGCGGCCGGCTCGACGAGGCCGCCGCCATCTACAAGGAGACCATCGACATCCGCACCCGCTCCACCGGCGGGCGCGACCCCGAGACCTGGGTGCCGATGAACAATCTCGCGATGCTCTACCAGGACCTCGGCCGCCTCGACGAGGCCGCCGCCCTCTACGAGCAGCTCCTCGCCCTCTGCGACGAGACCCTGCCCCCGACCCACTACTACACCGCCATCTTCCGCAACAACTACGGCGCCTGCCTGACCAAACTCGGCCGCCACGCCGACGCCCGCGCCGCCCTGGACGCATCCCACGCCGTCATTGAGGCGACCTTCGGCACCGACCACGAACGCACCGCCAAGAGCCGCGCCCGCCGGGCCGAACTCGACGCCGCCGCCGCCGGGGGCTGAGCCGCCGGCTCAGGACGGGTCGAACTGCACCGACGCGACCGTGGCGTCGTCGTCGAGCGCCCGCGTGTCCGCGTGGCGCTGCAGCGCGTCGAAAAGCCGCGCGACGTCCGACTCGCAGTCCCGCGAGGACCCCACCGCCGCGTTGAGCCGCTCGAACCCGAACCGCTCCTGGCGCGGGCTGATCTGATCGGGGATGCCGTCCGTGTAGCACACCAGCCGGTCGCCCGGCCCAAGCCGGTGCTCGGCCAGCGAGAACGCCGCGTCCTGGTCGATCCCCAGCGGCATCGAGGTCGCCCGCTGCGGGTGCTGCGGCGGCGGGGGCGCCTCACCCGCTCGCGCGATCAGCCAGTGGCCGTGCCCGGCGTCGAGCAGGCGCACCGCCCCGTCCGCGCCCAGCGTCGCCGCGACGAGCGAAACGAACCGCCCGCCCGTCGGCCGCGACGCCACGAACCGGTTCGTGCGCGACACCGCCTCGGCCAGCCCCGCCCCCGCCTCGAGCCCGCTGGCCAGGTGGCTCTGCACCAGTGCCGCCAGCATCGCGGCCCCGACCCCGTGCCCGGACGCGTCGCCGAACAGCACCGTCGCCGACCCGTCCGGGTGAGGGATCGCGTCGAACAGGTCCGCCGACACGAACAGCCCCGCGATCGTCCGCGACGCGTGCCGGTACCGCCCGGCCCGCCCGGTCGCGGGCGGCGCGAGCATCGTCCGGAGCTCCCGGGCCCGCTCCAGCTCGATCCGCAGCGCGTCCTGGCGGCGCTGCAGGTCCGCCTGCGCGTCGCGCGTCAGCGCGAACGCGTACAGCCGCGCCACGTCCTCGCAATACCCCGTCGCGTCGCGCACCGCCGACTCGCCCCGGCGCGCGTCCAGATAGATCAGCGCCGTCACCCGCTTGTCCGGCACCACCGGCACGCACACCGCCGAGTGGATCGCCTGCTCGACGATCGAGTGGGCCGTCGCCGGCGCGTTCCCGCCCGGGCGGTCGCTGTGCACCGCCGTCCGCCCGGACCGCGCCCGCTCGATCAGCGACTGCGACGGCGAGAACGCCGAGGCGTCCAGCGCCGACACCCCCGACCGGTCCCGCACCAGCCCCGCCAGCAGCGTCGGGTGGCCCTCGGGCGTGTCCGAAGGCAGCAGCACCGCGGCCCGCCCGAAGCCCGTCCCGTCCATCGACGCCCGCAGCACCGCCAACGCCAGCTCCTCCCGCCCGCCCGCCTTCTCCATCGCGTCCAGGCACGCGCTCAGGGCGTCCAGGCGCCGGCTGGACATCGGCGCGTGCGCCGCCACCGGCCCGTCGATCGTCATCTCCAGCGGGCGCGTGCCCGTCGGCTCGGCGCCCACTCGGAACAGCCAAGGCCCGATCCCCAGCCGGTCCCCCGGCTCCAGCGGCGCCGGGCTGCCGCCCTCGAGCCGCCGCGCGTTCAGCGTCGTCCCCGAGGTCGACTTCTCGTCCGTCAGGAACCACCCCCCCGGCGACCGGCGCAGCACCGCGTGCCGGCGCGACACCGACGCCGCCGGCAGGCACAGCCCGCAGTCGAGCGCCCGCCCGATCACCGTGTCGCCCTCCAGCGTCACACGCGACCCGACCACCGGGTCCTCGGGCCCCTCCAGCCGGATGAGTGTCAGCGGCTCGTTCATCGCCCCTGAGCCTATCGGAGTCGGCCCCGCCGCGTCGGCCCCCGCCCCACCCAGCGCCACCCGGCCCCGCGCCCCCGCGATCGGGTAGCATGCCCGCGTGCCCGCCCGGATCCACACCGACGACCTCGCCGCGATGGCCGACGACGAACTGCTCGACACCCGCGTGTGCGACCTGCCCGTCTCCGTCGACGCCTCCGAGCTGCGCGAGCGGGTGGACCGGCTCTACGACGAGCTGGAAGCCGCCGGCATCCGCCTGCGCCCCAAGGTCTGGCTCAGCGACGAGTGGTTCTGCCCCGACGCATTCCCCGGCATCGCCATCCCCTTCTGCCTGGCCCACCCGCGTCTCAAGCGCCTCGAACGCAAGATGATGTTCGAGGTCGAGGGCGGCACCCGCGCCGAGTGCCTCAAGATCCTCCGCCACGAGGCCGGCCACGCCGTGCAGGCCGCCTTCCGCCTGCACCGCCGGCGCTCGTGGCGCGAGCACTTCGGCGATCCGTCCGCGCCCTACCCCGAGTCGTACTCGCCCCGCCCCTACAGCCGGCGATTCGTCCTGCACATCGACCCGCACTACGCCCAGGCCCACCCCGGCGAGGACTTCGCCGAGACCTTCGCCGTCTGGCTCACCCCCGGCTCGCGCTGGCGCACCCGCTACAAGGGCTGGGGCGCGCTCAAGAAGCTCGAGTACGTCGACGCCCTGATGGAAGAGATCGCCGGGCGCACCCCGCCCGTCCGCGCCGGCAAGGCCGTCGACCCGATCCGCGCTCTCCGCCACACCGTCCGCGAGCACTACGCGCACCGCCAGGCCCTCTACGGCGTGACCGAGCCGGACGTCTACACCCGCGACCTCCGGCGCCTGTTCCCCGCCGAGCCGGGCACCCCCGGCAGCGCCAGCGGCGCCGCCTTCCTGCGCAACGCCCGGCGCGACGTCCTCCGCTCCGTCTCCACGTGGACCGGCCAGTACCAGTACACGCTCAACGCCATGTACCAGGAGATGGTCGACCGCTCCGCCGAGCACGACCTCCGCGTGCCCCCCGGGGCCGACCGCGAGCATCTCCGCCGCGAGATCGCCGTCCTCCTCACCGTCATGGCGATGAACGAACTTCGCGACGGCGGCCTGAGGATCGTCCTATGAAAAAGCGGCGCGTCCTGCTCTTAGTCCGCGAGGACCACGTCCCCCCCGAGTCCATCGAGGGCCTCTCCGACAAACAGATCAAGCCCTGGAAGGGCGAGTTCGACGTCAAGGAGGGCCTCACCGAGCGCGGCCACGCCGTCGAGGTCCTCGGCGTCGACGACGACCTCGAGTCCGTCCGCCACGCGCTCGCCGATATCCGCCCCCACATCGTCTTCAACCTGCTCGAGGAGTTCGCCCGTGAGCAGACCTTCGTCGCCTACCTGCTCGGGTATCTGGAGATGCTCGGCCAGCCCTACACCGGGTGCAGCCCCGTCGGCCTGCTCTTCGCCGCCGACAAGGCCCGCCAGCAGCGCGCCCTGCGCCAGCACCGCATCCCCACGCCCGGCTTCTTCGAGGCGCCCCGCGGCCGCAAGGTCCGACGCCCCGAACGCATGGCCTTCCCCCTGATCGTCAAGAGCCAGACCAGCCACGGGTCCATGGGCATCACCCAGGCCTCGGTCGTCTTCGACGAAGCCTCCCTGATCGAACGCGTCACGGCCGTCCACGACACCATGCACACCGACGCGATCGTCGAGCGCTTCATCCAGGGACGCGAACTCTACATCGGCGTCATGGGCAACCAGCGCCTCGAGCACTTCCCCGTCTGGGAGCTGCGCCTCGAGAACCTGCCCGCCAACGCCCCGTTCGTCGCCACCGAGAAGGTCAAGTGGGACCTCGCCTACCAGGAACGCGTCGGGCTCGAGACCGGCCCGGCCCTGCCCATGCCCGAGGGCGTCGAGCAGCGCGTGATCCGCGTGGCGCGGCGGGCCTACCGCGCGCTCGAGCAGTCCGGCTACGCGCGGATGGACTTCCGTCTCACCGACGACGGGCAGATCTACCTCATCGAATCCAACCCCAACCCCGACCTGACCTACGGCGAGGACTTCGCCAAATCCGCCGAGCTGGCCGGCACCGACTACCCCCGCCTGCTCGAACGCATCATGAGCCTCGGCGAGCGCTGGTCCCGCCGCGCCCGCTGACGCGCCCGCGTCCACCGCGAACACGACCAAACGCCGGACATCGCGGCCCCGCAGCCATCCGCTGCGCAGGCCCGCCCCCCGATCGTCTCCCGCACGAGCCGCCCGAACTTCGTGGTTCTTCCGCGGGCAAAGTGCCCACGAAACGCCCGCCATCGCCGATCCCCGCGTCAACACGAGCGTCCGGTGTGAAGACTTGTTCGCGCAGGCACGCAGATCTGAAGAACCGCGCAAGATCCGGCCGAAACTTGGTACACTGGAAGTGGCCCTCATTCGACGGGCAGGCCGCGCGCGGGACGCGGGCGGCCGTATCGCTGTGCTCCCAGGAGTCCCCGCGCTGACCCCAACGGCCGCACCCCGGCCCGGCGAAGGCGGTACGCCTCCGAAGGAGACCATTCCCGCGGACCGCACATCCGTGCGCCCGCGGGCCACGAATCGCCGCGCAACCGCGCCCCCGGACCGGGGGAATCGGGCGGAAAAAGGTCGGGCAGGGACGAACACGCCGCGGGAGACCGCGGCGCACGCCGGGAGGAGCGCGGGACCGCCACCGCGCACGCGAGAGAGATCACGGGGTTCCATGCCCCGTTCAGGGCACGAAGGGCACCAATGCCGGGCAGCGACGGGCACGCCGGACACAGCGAGCAGAGCAACGGCGGCCGCGTCGTCGGGCTCCTGCGCCCCCACAGCGGACGCATGGGCGCCGTCGTCCTCCTCCTGCTCGGCCTGGTCCTGATCGACCTGGCGCCCCCCTACGCCATCAAACTCCTCATCGACGACGTCTTCTCGTCCGACTCCGACCTGGCCGACCGCGTCGGCAGCCGGGGCATGCTGCTCGCCCTCATCCTCCTCGGCCTGTTCCTCAGCTACATCGTCCGCAACGCCCTGTTCTTCTCGAGCAAGATGCTCTCGCTGCGCACCAGCGAGGACATCTGCTTCTCACTGCGCAAGCGCCTCTTCGACCATCTCCAGCAGATGAGCCTGCGCTTCTACCGCGCCAACCAGCCCGGCAGCGTCGGCGCCCGCGTCATGGACGACACCTACAAGATCCAGAACTTCATCCAGGACAAGTTCCCGCTCCTGATGCTCAACGTCCTCAAGTGCCAGGTCCTCATCGTGGTCCTGTGCGTCGTCAACCTCCGCCTCGCGCTGGCCGCCCTGGCCATCCTCCCGCTGCAGTACGTCACCTGCCGCTTCTTCCGCGTGCCCATCCGGCGCAGCCACTCCGAAGCGCAGGAGAACCTCAGCCTCGCCTACGGCTCGCTCGTCGAGAAGTTCCTGGGCATGGAGGTCGTCAAGGGCTTCTCCGGCGAGCAGCGCGAGAGCGCCATCTTCAACGAGGCCATCGACAAGAGCCGCCAGAGCCAGATCCGCTCCCAGCGCTTCCACTTCGCCCAGAAGGTCACCGCCGACCTGCTCGTCGGCCTGGGCACCATCCTCCTGCTCGCCTACGGCGCCTTCGAGGTCATCAAGGGACGCATGCAGGGCGGCGAGTTCATGATGTTCTTCGGCTTCGTCATGATGCTCTACCCCGCCGTCCTGAGCATCATCTCCGACATGGGCCACCTCTCCAAGGCCACCGCCTGCGTCGGTCGCGTCACCCAGATGCTCGAGGAACCCGCCCAGGACGCCGGCGCCGCCGAACGCCCCGCCCCCGCCGTCGCCGTCGCCTCCGGCTCCTTCGAGTTCCAGAACGTCGGCTTTTCCTTCGACCAGAGCGCCCCCGTCCTCCAGGGCGTCGACATGGCCGTCCGCTCCGGCGAACGCGTCGCCATCGTCGGCCCCTCCGGCGCGGGCAAGAGCACGCTCGTCAAACTCCTCCCAAGGTTCATCGAGCCCGAGTCCGGACGCATCCTCATCGACGGCGTCGACTCCGCCGACTTCCCCCTCCCCAGCCTCCGCGCCGCCATCGGCATCGCCTTCCAGGAGGTCTTCCTCTTCAACGCCTCCATCTTCGAGAACCTCCGCTACGCCCGCGAGGACGCGAGCATCGAGGAGGTCCGCGCCGCATGCCGCATCACCGGCATCGACCAGGTCATCGAGCGCCTCCCCAAGGGCTACGAGACCCGCCTGTCCGACTACGGCGCCGAGATGTCCCGCGGCGAGAAGCAGCGCCTCACCCTCGCCCGCGCCCTGCTCAAGAACTCGCGCATCCTCATCCTCGACGAGGCCACCGCCTCGATCGACCCCGAATCCTCCTACTCCATCATGTCCGCCATCATGGAGAAGATGTCCGACCGCACCATCATCATGGTCACGCACGACCCGCGCCTGCTCGACCTGGTCGACCGCGTCGTCGGCATCCGAGACGGCGTCGTGTTCTTCGACGGCACGCCCCAGGCCTACGCCGCCAGCCTGCCCGAGGGCTCCGTCATCGCACGCTCGCCCGTCCTCGACGCCTTCGCCGACTCCGGGTCCGACGCCGACACCGAGGGCGCCCTCGCGTCCGACGAGCCCGCCCCCGGCGATTCGGGCGAGCACCCCGTCGTCCAGGAGCTCAGAGAGGCCAAGTCCGACGGGCTGCGCATCAACAAGGACGCCGACCGCCCCGAGTACACCAAACGAGTCTCGAACCTCGTTTCCGGCAAAGTGGCCCGCGACCCCAGATCCGAGCACACCAAGGAGGGCCGGATCGCTTAGGCTGCCCACGTGACCCCGCCCCCCCGCCCCCAGCCAACCCCCGCTCATGCCGCCCCCGAGGCGACCGTTCCAGGAGCATCCGACATGGGTGATGACCGCCGCCGCCGCCCGCCCCGCCCCCGCCGGACCGCGCCGGGCGCGCTCGGCGCCATCATCGCCGTCGCGGGGACCGCCGCCGTCCTCGCCTCCTGCGCATCGAGCACCACCAGCACGACCCAGATCCAGATCGAGTCCCCCAAGGCCTCCACCGGCCTGCTCGTCGACCAGCCCGTCGAGGACGGCCTGTCCCGCATCGCCCGCGCCCTCGACGGCATCGACCAGCCGCCCGTGTCCGCGTCCGTGCTCGCCTCCGCGCGCACCCGCGCCGGCGAGGCCGACACCGAGCGCGCAGAGTCCGTGCTCTCGCGGGCCCTGTCCCGCTCCACGCTGGGCACGCGCGGGCCGACCGAGGGCGAGCTGGCCATGCCGCCCGAGTCCGGCCGGCTCATCCCCATGGCCCAGCTCAGCCGCTTCGAACTCAGCGAGACCATGGCCGCCCTGCAGCTGCGCTACCAGACCGAGCTGGGATACCAGCCCGCCGACCGCCAGCGCACCGCCCTGATGGGCATGCCCCCCGAGGGCATCACCCACGGCCCGGTCCTGACCCGGCCCGGGCCCGACGGCTCGTTCTACCTGCTCCGCCTGGGATCGATGCGCTACGCCAGCCAGCTCCCCCAGCTCTGGGCCCAGGGCGTCGTCGTCGACGCCGAGGGCAACCCGACGCCCAGCCCGGACCTGGCCATCCTCGACAACCAGATCGAGCAGTCCATGGCCCAGGTCCAGCAGATGCGCCAGGCCATGTCCAACGCCGACCTGGAGCGCCAGATCGTGCGCCTCAGCTACACCAACACCGCCGGCGCCATCAACGCCCTCAAGGGCATGGGCGTCAACACCGTCGAGAAGATCGAGGCCCTGCCCGCCACCGTCGAGTTCGACAAGCTGCCCATGGTCACGCAGATGCCCGCCCCCGCCGCGGCCGACATGGCCCTGCTCGGCGACAAGAAGATCGCCCGCGGCCAGTTCGGCGTCAGCGTGGCCACCGACGCCACCGACCTGCCCAACGACGTCAACGCCGGGCCGACCTCCCAGCTGCTCGTGCTCTACCACCCCGCCCACCCCGAACAGCTCAGCCTCGTCCGCAACGCCCTGCGCGACTACATCGACACCCCCGCCCGCCAGATCTTCGTCGAGGGCATGGTGCTCGAGATCAGCGAGGAGGGCCTCGAGGAGCTGGGCGTGGAGTGGGAGTTCAAGGACGGCCCGGTCAACCTGATCCTGGGCACGCTCGACCCGACCGCCATCTCCGAGACGCTGGACTTCTCCACGCTCAACTCGCGCGACCTGCCGTACGACTGGGGGCTGAAGATCCAGGCGCTGGTCCGCGAGGGCAAGGCCGAGGTGCTCAGCCGCCCGAGCGTGCTGACCATCGACAACCGCCAGGCGACGATCCGGGTCGGCGAGGACATCCCCATCGCCACCAGCCAGGAAGGCACGATCAACTCCAACAAGATCGCCTTCAACTTCCAGTACATCCCCACGGGCATCCTGCTCAACATCCGTCCGCGGATGACCGAGTCGGGCGACGAGGTGAGCATGCTGGTCGACACGCTCGTTTCGGCCCAGGTCGCCGGGCGGGACCTGGAGATCCGCTCGGCGGACGGCGACCTGCTCGCCTCGGCCCCGACGATCTCGACGCGCCGCGTGCAGACCTACGCGCGGATCGCCAACAAGACGCCGTTCATCATCGGCGGGCTGGTCAGCCGCGACCGGACGGTGACCACACAGAAGGTGCCCTTCCTGGGCGACCTGCCGCTGATCGGCAACGCCTTCAAGGCCACCCGCACGTCGAACCTCAAGCGCGAGGTGATCATCGTCCTGACGCCCTACGTGCTGCCCGAGGAGAACCGGATCATCACCCGGGCCCTGCCCAAGGACGACGACCTGTTCGACTCGACGGGCAACCGGCTGTTCCGCGACTCGTACCGCATCCGCGGGGACGACGTGTTCGACCTGCGGTTCCTCGCCGAGAACACACGCCTGAAGGCCTACCGCGAGCTGGCCCGGGCGATCATGGCCAACAACTTCCGCCTGGCGGGCGAGTACCCATTCAGCGACTTCGCGGGCAGCAACATCCCCGGCGAGGAGATGCTCGTCCAGCGGATGATCTACGAGGTGATCAAGCGGACGAAGGCCGACGAGCGGGTCAACCCCGAGCGGATCATCTACTTCGAGGAGGCCCAGAGCCAGGGCTACCAGGTGCGGTTCCTCGGCGACGTGCTGGCCCGCCTGGGCACCGGCGAGGGCGCGGCGAGCTTCTTCGAGCGCAACACGGGCAAGGCGCTGGCGATCACCTACACGTTCGACCGCGACGCGACGGACGTGGAGGAGATGGCCGGCGAGCCGATCCCGGACATCGCGCTGATCGACTGCCCCGACCGGCCGACCTGGTCCAGGCTGCTGTGGGAGCTGAACCAGCCCGACGCGCTGGGCAACGAGCGGTACACGGTGCTGCTGCAGAGCGAGAGCGACGTCGTGCGTCTGCAGCGGGCGATGATGATGAAGATGGTCATCCTGCTCAACGCCGACGACGAGGGGCTGAACCTGAACAGCTTCCGCATCGGCAAGATCCTGCACGTGCCGGCGCTGGAGGAGGACAAGGTCTCCGTGCTCGACGCGGAGGTGGCCCGGTACTTCTTCATCAGCGAGCTGTACTACGCGGCGCTGATCGAGCGGATCGAGGGGACGATCTCGGCGCTGGACGAACGCCTGCGCGACCCGGAGATCCAGCTGTACCTGGACGGGGCGATGGGCCTGCCCGACGGGCCCTGAACCGGCCCTGAGGGGACGGCGCGGGCGGGGATCAAAGACAACGCCGCGGCCCTGGGGGCCGCGGCGTTTTCGCGGGTAGTGGAGGCGAAGAGACTCGAACTCTCGACCTCTTCCATGCCATGGAAGCGCTCTACCAAAACTGAGCTACGCCCCCGCGGGGTCTTGCTGGCGCCCGGGCGGCCGGGCGGGCAGGTGGGAATGGTAGGGTTCCGCCGCGTGCGGTCAAGGGATCCGGGCGGGTTGGGACGGACCGGGGCTCGTCGCGGGGCGGGGGGCGGGGGGCTGGGGGGTGTTCGGGGGGATGGTCCTGTAACGGATCGGGGGGTGGGGGTTCAGGCGGGGCGGGATCGGGTCGATGGGACGGGCAAGGAGGCCCTGCCATGGACACGGCGACCCTTTCGGTGCGGACGGCGGACGGGAGCGGGCGGCTCGCGGGGGAGCTGTTCTGGTGGGTGGACGGGCTCGGGCGGGTGCGGGTGGGCCCGGTGCGGGTGCGGATGGAGGGGTGCCTGGCGGCGGGGCGGGTGTGCGAGGATTCGCTGATCGGGGTGGTCGAGCGGGTGGGGGCGCGTGCGGCGGTGCTGGGGATCCTGCCGCGGCAGATCGTCGATGCGCTGGCGGTGCGGTTCCCCGGGGTGCGGTGGGCGGTGGCGGACGTGCTGCCGTCGGCGACGGAGCGGCCGGGGGACGCCGCGGGGTCGCGTCGGGCGGCCTGAGGGGCGGGGTCTTGTGATGTCAAAGAAGGAAGCGCTCAGCGCCGGGCGAGCTGGTCGTCGGCGGCGGCGGTCACCTGCGCGAGGGTGATGCGGTCCACGCGGCAGCGGTCCGGGTGGTCGTTGGCGGACTCGGTCGCGGGCAGGGTGGGGTCGGCGACGAGGACGGTCTCGGTGGGCGTGCCGTCGGCGTGGGCGCGGACGGGGATGGTGGTCCAGCGGGGGTCGGTGGGGCCGAAGAGTGTGACCAGGGGCGTGCCCGTCGCGGCGGCGATGTGGCGGGGGCCGGTGTCGTTGGTGACCATGAGTTGGGCGCGCCGGCAGAGGGACTTGAGGGCGCTGAGGGTGATGTTGAGGTGGGGGAGGGAGAAGGCCATCGTGTCGTCGGGTGTCGAAGCCATCCCCTCCCTTCCGGTCGGGGCTATCTGGGCACGGATGGATTCGCAGAGGTCGGACTCGGCGGGGGAGCCGTTGATGAGGACGGTCAGGTTGTGGTTCGTGATGAGGTGATGGGCGAGTCGGGCGTAGCGGTCGGCGGGCCAGCGTTTGGCGGGGTTGTTGCCGCCTGGATTGAGGATGGCGAAGGGTTGGTCGGGCGCGAGGTTGGCGCGGGCGAGGAGGTCGTCGGCGGCCTGGTTGTCGGCGTCGGAGACGGGCAGTTGCAGGAGCGCGCCGGGCGGCAGGGCGAGGGGGAGGCGCACGCAGTCGGTCGGCGTGTGGATGGACCAGTCGACGGGCGGCTGGTTGAGCAGGTGGGACGCGAGGTTCCAGTAGTAGTCGACGGCGGGGGTGAGTTTCCAGGAGCGGTCGGGGTTGCGCGGGGGTGCGACGGGGTCGGTCAGGAGCATGGCGCGGTTGTCGCGGTTGTAGCCGATGCGCCGCGGGATGAAGGCCAGGCGGGTGATGAGCGCGGTGGAGAAGGAGTTGGTCAGCAGGAGTGCGGCGTCGTAGCGGCGGGGGCGGACCTTGTTGGCGGCGCGTTTGGGGGCCATCACGCCGTGGGGCTGGAAGGTGTGGATCTCGTCGAGGAAGTCGGCGCCGGCGAGGAGCTGGTCGATGCCGGGGCGGCCCAGAGCGCCGATGAACGCGCCGGGCATGGCGGCGCGGACGCGGGCCAGCGTGGGCGTGGCCATGGCGGTGTCGCCGACCCACGAGGGGAGGACGATGAGGAGGCGGGATGGGGGTGGGGGGGGCATGGGGGAAGAGACGGAGAGACGGAGAGACGGAGAGACAGAGAGACAGAGAGAGGGAGTGGGGAGGTCTCAGGATTCTTTTTCGGGCCAGAGGGGGGTGCCTTTGGATTTGGTGTGCCAAGCGTTGGTGTGGCGGCGGAGTTCGTTCATGAAGGCCATGGCGGCGAGGCGGTGGGTGGCGAGGGTGGCGGTGACGGCGTTGTCGGTGAGGGTGAGTTCGAGGAGTCGGACGCCGGCGCGCTCGGCGATGCCGCGGGCGGCGGCGGCGACGGTGGCGCGGACGCGGTCGTCGGCGAGCGGGTGGTGGTTCTCGTCGAGGGTGCGCAGGGAGACGCGCTCGGCGTGCGTGGGCTGGCGCGGGCTGACGGACTCGAGGATGAAGTCGGCGGCGGCGGTCAGGTCGGTGACGGGCCCGCCCTCGGCGATGCGGACGGTGCGGGCGGGGTCGATGCCGGCGGCGATGGCGGAATCGAGGTCGCGCTGTTTGTCGCCGACCATCCAGGAGTGGGCGAGGTCGAGTCCGAGTTCGTCGGCGGCGGCGAGGACCATGCCGGGTCCGGGCTTGCGCCACGGATGGTGGTCGGCGAATCGGGGGTCGGCGCCGTGGGGGTGGTGGGGGGCGGAGTAGCAGGCGTCGATGAGGGTGTGGGCGACGGGGTGGGGGGCTCTGGTGTCGGGGGGGTCGAGGGGGAGCTGGGCGCGGAGGGCGTCGTGGCAGGCGTCGACGTCGGCGAGGGTGCCGCCGGCGCGGGCGACGCCGCCCTGGTTGGTGATGATGACGACGGCGAATCCGGCGCGCTGGAGGCGGGCGAGGGCCTCGGCGGCTCCGGGGAGGGCGTGGACGTGGTCGGGGTCGAGCAGGTCGCCGGGGGTGCGTCCGGTCCAGGCGGCGTCGGGCAGGTCGGCGTTGCGGCAGACGGTGTCGTCCCGGTCGAGGAAGACGGCGGGGCGTGGGTGCGGTCGCGGCATGGGCAAGGGTAGGGGTCGGGCGGCGGATCGTTGCCGGGCGGGGCGGGTTTGGCGCGGTCGCGTCGGATCTGGTTGGCGGCCTTGCGGACGGGTTCGGCCTCGCGGTGGCTCATGGGGCGGGTCTGGGCGAGGTTGAGGAGGGCGGCGTCGGCCGCGAAGGCTTTGTGGATGTCGACGACGCGCTGGCGGACCTTGATGCAGCGGTCCATGTGGCGGATGGCGTCTTGGGCGCGGTCGGACTCTAAGAGGTCGGCGAGTTCGTCGAGGGTCAGGCCGGTGAGGGCGCAGAGTTCGAAGAGGGAGCGGTCGCGGTCGGCGAGGAGGGGGAGGACGGTGTTGAGCGGATCGGGGCGCGGGTGTTCGGGCTCGGCGGGGGCGCGCAGCGGGCGGCGTTCGACGGTGGGGGTGGCGGGCTGGAAGGGGTCGGTGCCCATGCCGAGGGGTTCGTCGGTGGCGCGGTGGTGGTGGATCTGGAAGGTGGTCATGGCGACAACGTACCGGGGTGCGGGCGGGATGCAAGGGGTTGGGGGCGCAGTTCCGCGAAACGGCGCACGGGGGCGGACATTGGGGGCAGAAAGAGGTACGCAGAGGTGCAGAGATCACGCAGAGGGCGCGGAGGGGAGGTTGAGCTTTGGTATGGGGGCGGTTGGTTCTTGAAGACCCCCCTCTGTCACGCGTGCGCGTGACATCTCCCCCCGCGGGGCGGGGGGAGAGTGGGGCGCTGGGGTTGGGGGTGGTTGGTTCGTGCTCTTCGCGGACGAAGAGCACGGCACCGGGGAGTGGTTGGTACTTGAAGACCCCCCTCTGTTACGCGTGCGCGTGACATCTCCCCCCGCGGGGGCGGGGGGAGAGTGGGGCGCGGGTGGTTGGAAAGAGCGACCGGGCGCCCGGGGGCCTTGGGGGGGGAAGGGCCGCCCGGGACGCCCGGTGCGCGAGAGAGACCGGGGTCTCTCCTCTGTCGTTTCTGTAGTTGTCGAGCGCGCTGGAAGAAGGTGGGTGCGTGCTCGCTGATTGATACGAAGCGCGGGGGCGGTTGTTTCGGGTTGGGGGTGTGCGGGCGCGTGGATGGGGCGGCGGCTGGCCGCACGATCGGGAGGGTTTGACACCGGGTGGGCGTGAACGGGGGTTGTGGGTGGTTCTCGGGCGTGAAGATCGGCGGGGATTGCGGTCTGGGGGTGGGGCGGAGTGGCCGATTGTGGGGGGTGTTGGCGGGTGGGGCTTCAGTGGGGGTGGTCGGCTGATTTCGGAATCGGAGCGAGATCGTGCAACGGGCGGGCGCGGGCGGTTGTAGGTCTGGCGGATGACGCGCAGGATGATGGGAGTCTGGTTGCGGGGCGCGCTGCGTGTGCGGCGCGGCGAGGGCGGCGTGGTGGCGTTGTCCGGGCTGTTCTTCTTCCTGCTGATGCTCGGGTACTTTCTGATCCGTCCCGTGCGCGAGGCGATGGGCGTGCAGCGGTCGATGGACGAGCTGCGGTGGCTGTTCGTGACGACGTGCGCGGTGTCGCTGTTGGTGACGCTGGCGTTCGGGTCGGCGGTGTCGCGGCTGGACCGGTCGCGGTTCATCCCGCTGGCGGTGCGGGCGGTGTCGGCGTGCCTGGTGGTGTTCGCGGGGCTGCTGGTGGCGCTGGACGGGGCGGCGGGGGTGCGCGTCGGGTTTGTGTTTTACGTATGGCTGAGCATCGTGAACCTGTTCATGGTCAGCGTGTTCTGGGCGTTCATGGCGGACGTGTGGACGCTCGAGCAGGGCAAGCGGCTGTTCCCGTCGATCGCGGTGGGGGGAACGGTGGGGGCGCTGCTGGGCGGGCTGTTGGCGTGGCGCGCGGCGGGGGCGATGGGGCCGGCGTGGCTGATGCTGACGGCGGCGGGGCTGTTCGAGATCGCGGTGCGGGTGATGCGGGCGATCGACGCGCGGGCGGGGCGGGCGACGGCGCGGGAGCGCGCGGGGGTGATGCCGGGCGGGGTTTCGGGCGGGGGACGGATCGGGGGTTGGTGGTGGGACGGGGCGGCGGCGATGGTTCGGTCGCCGTACCTGCTGGGGATCGGGTGCTACATCGTGCTGATGGCGGTGAGTTCGACGCTGCTGTACTTCACGCAGGCGCGGCTGGTGGTGGACGCCAGTTCGGAGTTGTCGGAGCGGGTGGCGCTGTTCGGGCAGCTGGACATGTGGACGCAGGCGGCGACGCTGCTGGCGCAGTTGTTCGTGACGGGGCGGCTCATCCGGCTGGTGGGGGTTGGGTGGACGCTGGCGGTGCTGCCGCTGGTGACGGCGGCGGGGTTTGCGGCGCTGGCGTGGGTGTCGCGGATCGAGGGCGTGGAGCCGTGGAAGGTCTTCGCGGTGTTCGCCGCGTTCAACGCGGTGCATCGGGCGACGCGGTACGCGGTGGCGCGTCCGGCGCGGGAGACGTTGTTCGGCGTGCTGCCGGCGTCGGAGAAGTACAAGGCCAAGCCGATCGTGGACGTGTTCGTGTACCGCGGCGGGGACGTGGCGGGCGTGGGCGTGGACCGGTGGCTGGCGGGCGCGGCGGTGGGGCTGAGCGGGGTTGCGCTGGCGGCGGCGCCGCTGGCGGTGGTGTGGTGCGGGCTGAGCCTGATGCTGGCGTGGGGGCAGCGGCGTCGGGCGGAGGGCGGGGGGAGCGGAACGTTGGTTGTTGACTTGCACGGGGCGCTGGGCGCCTCCAACGCCGGGCTGGCGCCCGGGGGAGTGGAACGATGAAGACGCGCAGGGAGTTTCTGGTGTCGGCGGGCGGGATTGCGCTGGGCGCGGCGGTGGCGCCGTCGGCGTTGGCGGGGTTGTCCGGAGCGGCGAAGGGGAAGCGGATGAAGATTCTGATCCTGGGGGGTACGGGGTTTCTGGGGCCGCACATCGTGAACCGGGCGGTGGAGAACGGGCACGCCGTCACGCTGTTCAACCGGGGGCGGACGGGGCCGGACCTGTTCCCGGATCTGGAGCACATCGAGGGGGACCGCTACACGGACCTGAGCGGCCTGGAGAAGGCGGTGGCGGACGGTCGGCGGTGGGACGCGGTGATCGACACGTTCACGTACGTGCCGAAGACGGTGACGGACGCGATGGACGTGTTGATGCCGGCGATGGGGCGGTTCGTGGTGATCTCGACGATCTCGGTGTACGCGTCGAACGCAGAGCCGGGGATGGACGAGAAGGCGCCGGTGGCGACGATGGACGACGCGACGGCGGATGGGATCACGACGCACCGGGAGGTGGGGGTGCACTACGGCGCGATGAAGGCGCGGGTGGAGGCGGCGGCGGAGGCGCGGATGCCGGGGAAGGTGTGCGTGATCCGGCCGGGGCTGATCGTGGGGCCGCGGGACACGACGGGGCGGTACTCGTACTGGCCGGTGCGGGGGAGCGAGGGCGGGACGATGATCGCGCCGGGGACGGGGGCCGACCACGTGCAGATCGTGGACGTGCGCGATCTGGGCGACTTTACGGTGCGGTGCGTGGAGGACGGGCGAACGGGTCTGTACAACGCGCTGTCGCCGGCCGGGAAGTGGACGATGCGGGACATCGTGGATGCGGCGGTGCGCACCGGGGAGGCGGGGACGGCGCCGGAGTGGGTCGACGCGGGGTTCCTGTCCGAGCACGGGGTGAACGCGTGGCAGCAGATGCCGGCGTGGATCCCGGCGTCGCGCCCGGAGTACGCGGGGATCGGGCGGATGAGCACGGCCCGCGCCATCGCGGCGGGGCTGACGACGCGGACGCTGGAGGACACGAACCGGGCGACGCTGGCGTACTACCGGGACCGCCAGGCGGAGCTGCGCGCCGAACGCGGGGACGAGTTCGGCGACCAGTGGGCCAAGGACATCCGGGGCGGGATCAGCCCGGAGAAGGAGGCGGAGGTGCTGGCGGCGTGGCGGGCCCAGGGCGCGGGGGGCCCCGGGGCAGGCTGATGGGCTGAAGCCCGGATCGGGTATGCTGGGCGGATGGACCAGGTACTGATCGGTTTGGGGTGGGTGCTGGGTGTCGGCGGGCTGGTGCTGGCGCTGTGGGCGTTGACGTGGGATCGCGCGCGGGGGCGGCGGCGGTGCGGGAAGTGCTGGTACGACCTGTCCGAGAGCGGGGAGGTGCCGGTGACGTGCCCGGAGTGCGGGCGGGGGCACCGGTCGGTGCGGGCGATGTCGCGCACGCGTCGGCGGTGGCGGCTGGCGGCGGCGGGGGTGGTGCTGTCGGTCGCGGGCGTGGTGGTGGGGCTGACGCCGGCGTATCGGGGCGGGCGGCTGATGGCGATGGCGCCGTCGTGGGCGTTGGCGGAGATGGTGCCGCTGTTTCCGTCGGTTCGGAAGGTTGTGTTCCCGGCGAAGCACCATCCGGGGTACGAGTTGATCCAGCGTTTGATCGCGTCGGAGCGCAGCGGCGGCGGGCCGCTGCCGTGGACGGCGCGTCCGATGTCGCACGCGGAGATCGCGGGGGTGGTGCGTCGGATGGCGGAGGGGAACTGGTACGCGCCGGCGGGTTCGCGTCGGTGGGCGGAGACGACGGGCGAGTGGTTTCCCGGGCAGTTGTTCCGTTTTCGCAAGGAGGGGCCGCAGGGGGCGATGACCTATCCGGACGGGACGCCGGCGGACGCGGCGCTGACCGAAGCGTTCGCGAAGTTGGACACCGTCATGCCGAAGTTCTACCCGCGGGCACGGGCGGCGTATCCCGAGGGGATGGGGGTGACGATCGACACGGGAGAGGTCAGCCCGCGCTGGCTGAGTTACTACAACGGGCCGTACCCGGATGTCGCGTGGTCGGTGCGGGGGACGGACCTGTCCGGGACCGGGCTGACGATCCCGGCGGTGGGCGGGGTGGGGGACACGGTGGTGGTGGACTTGACGCTGCGGTGGTTCCGGCATCATCCGCGGGAGCCAGCGCCGGACGCGGCGCCCTTGCTGGAGCAGCGGGAGGTTGTGCGCTGGGGGGTGGTCGAGCGGCTCGGGGAGGCGGTGGAGGTCGTGGACAGCGCGCCGATCCGCCGCGCGATGGTAGAGGTGTTCGCGCGGGAGACGGCGTGGGACTTCAACGCGTTCATCGACGGGCCGGTGTGGCTGGGCGAGGCGATGGACGGGGTCGGCTTCGGCGTGCGCAACGAGGTGTTCGACGGGGACGAGCTGCTGGGGAGCTGGTACTTCTGGTGGCTGGCGGAGGACGGGGACTGGGTGCAGCGCGTCCAGGGGAACGGGATGTTCGTCGACTTCAACGGGTTCGCCCACCGCGTGAGGGCGGCGATGGACGCGGGGACGCTGCGGGTGCGGATCAGCGGCGTGCCGGAGGAGGGGCTGTCGATCCTGGACGCGGAGCGGATCTGGGTGGGCACGGTGGAGGTCGCGCTGTCGGGCGCGATGGAGGCGCGGGAGATCACGGGTGCGGCGGGGGGCGAGGATTGATCGGGGCCATGGCGTACGGCTGGGAGATCGGTGCGTGGGTGCTCGCGCTGGCGGGGGGTGGGCTGGCGGTGTGGGCGTTCGTGCGCGATCGGTCCGGGCGGGGAAAGCGGCGGTGTCTGGGGTGCTGGTACGATCTTTCGGGGGCGGGGCCGGCGCCGGTCCGGTGTCCGGAATGCGGGGCCGAGCACGGAGACGAGCGGGCGATGCGCCGTCGGCGGCCGCGACGGCGGTGGTTGGTGGGTGTGTTCCTGCTGTGGGTTGCAGCGTACGCGTTGGGGGCGACGCCGTCGGCGCGGGCGCGGGGTGCGGTGGGGTTCGTGCCGTCGACGGCGATGGGCGCGGCGTTGATGGTGTCGCCCGCGGGGCGGGGGACGCGGACCGGGCCGGGTTGGCGGTCCGCGGCATTGGGCGAGCTGCGGGTCCGGGCCGCACGGGGCGATCCGACGCTTGTCGATGGGTGGTTGGCGGGGCGGTTGTTGTTCGCGGGCGCGAGGCTGACTCCGACGGGGACGCTGACCGATCAGGGTGCGATGCGGGGGCGGTTGTTTCACGTGATGGTCAACGGGGCGCTGGAGCGTGGCGCGGCGTACGGGTTCGAGCGGCGCTGGGCGGAGGGCGTGGTCTGGTTCGAGGCGACACCCCGGGTCCGGATCGCGCCGGGGGCGCCGGTGTGGGCGGAGGTTCGGGTCCGGCGGCTGGTGAGCGGGGCGTACCGCGTGCAGGTGGGTGGAGAGTGGTTCGATACGCGTGCGACCGATCGCGGCGTGATGGGTCCGAACCCGGGGCCGGGGATGAGGCCGGGGGAGCGGCGTGCGTCCGAAACCGGGGACCGGGTGCTGGACCTCGGGCCTGGCGTGTTCGGCGTGCGACAAGCGCGCGGCTTGAACGCGGTGGTGGTGCGGCTGGGTGACGCGGCGATGCACGAGGGCCCTGAGGCGGTATCGGTGCCGCTGCGGGTGCTGACTGAGGCGGGCGAAGGCTTTGCGGAGCGGGCGTCGCGCGTGCTGATGGTGGAGCACCGGGTGGAGGCGGGCGCTCGGCCGGTGCGCGCGGCGACGGAAGTCGTGCGTGCGGAGTTGCAGCGGGCGCTGGAGGCGGTGGTGTATGCGGGTTCCCCGGTTCCCGGCGGGCCGTTGTCGATCGACATCGTGCTCGCGGATGTGGCCTGGCTGGATGCGGACGTGACGGTGGGCGGCGCGGCCGAGCTGGGTTACTGGGCCGACGGGACGGACGGAGCGGAGCGGGCGTGGGTGGCGATGGCGCGGCTGGATCAGGGGTGGTGGCGGGTCATCGCGCCGATGGGGCCGCTGTCGAAGGGTGACGACTGGTGGTTCCGCATGGGCGAGCTGCTGCTGCCGGCCCCGTGGGGGGTGATGCCGTCGATGGCGTGGGTGGGCGAGGCGCGCGACGACTTCGCGTCGGACGAGCCGGTGATGCTGCGGATCGGGGTCGGCGGCAACGCGGCGGCGTACGCGGATCTGGGGGCGGAACGGGTGTTCGACGGCGTGTTGCAACTCGAAACGGATCTGACCGTTGGGCGGCTGAACCGGTATCGTGCGACGGGTCGGAGCCTTCGGGATTGAACCGATTGACGCGGGAGGGGTCGGTATGGCGCTGGGATGGGTGATCGGGGCGTGGGTGTTCGGGGTGGTGGGGGTGCCGCTGGAGGGGTGGACGGTGGAGGAGATCAACCGGCTGCGGGTTTCGGGCGTATGGCCGGATCACGCGATGCTTGAGTGAGGGGAGGCTCGATGGGGTGGTTGTGGAGCGGGCTGGGGTGGGGGTTGCTGGCGCTGGGCGTCGGGGTCTTGGTGTGGGCGTTGTGGTGGGATCGGGCGGGGTGGCGGGGGCGGGCGGTGTTGCGGTGTCGCAAGTGCTGGTATGACCTGGCGGGGGTTGGGGAGCGGGCATCGGCGGAGGCGCCGGTGGTGTGTCCGGAGTGCGGGAAGGGGCACGGGTCGCGGCGTGCGATGCGGAGGACGCGGCGGCGGTGGAAGTGGGTGGTGTGCGCGGCCGGGGTGTTCGTGGCGGCGCACGCGGCGTGGTCGGTGCCGGGGATCCAGAAGCGGGGGTGGGGGGCGGCGGTGCCGGGGGTGGTGCTGGTGGCGTGGATGCCGCTGATGTCGGAGGAACCGGGGACGGGGTTGGAAGGGTTGCTGATGTTTGGGCCGGCGGGCGCGTTACCGCGGGCGTCCGGGATGGACCGGCTGGTGATGGCCGAGTTTCCAGCGACCAGTTACTGGGGCGGCGCGCCCGCTCCGCGGCGGCTGGGGTGGGCGTCGCGTCGGCTGCTGTTCCTGCTGGGGCGCACGCAGGACGTTGAGGTGATCACGGATGGGACGACGGCGAAGGGGGCCGCGTACAAGGGGGCGGTGACGGCGGTGCTGTCCGGGAGCGGCGCGTATGTGTTTGAGCGGGACTGGGCCAACGGGGTGGCGTACGTGGAGGCGTCGGCGGATCGGGCGTACGGGGTGGGCGAGCTGGTGCGGGGGGAGTTTCGGATCCGGCGGCTGGTGCTGGGTGGGTACACGCTATCGGGGAACCTGGGGGACAACTTTGTGGAGTTTCAGTGTTCGACGCCGAACAGCATGTGGACTAACGGGTTCATGCCATCGGGCACGCCGGAAGGAATGGCAGAGTTCTGGATTCGGCGGTTGAGTTGGGACGGCGTGTACGAAAAGGACCGGGTGCGGGGGTTGACATCGTTTGACGAAAAACATCCGTTCGGTCTCATGGAGATCGACGAGAATGGTGCGGCCGTTCATCTGAATTACGCGGTGCTGATCTCCGAGGCGGGACGCGGTGAGGCGGGCCGTATGGTGCGAGTCGGGATGGTGGAGGGGTCGATCCCGGTGCGAGTGGACGAGGACCGGGTGATCGTGGCGGACGGTTCGGCGCAGACGCGGACTTGGCTGGAGTCTCGGCTGCGGGCGGAACTGACGGTTCAGTTTGACCAGGCACGGGAGATGTGGGTGCCGTACGTAAGACTACGGTGGGTCGGTGATCGGGAGATCGGCGACGCGTTGTTGTTCGGGGGGATGGTGTCCGTGGACTATGTCATGGCCGGTTCGCCGATCGATCAGGGACTGAAGTTGTTTGAAAGCGCACATACTCAGACCTGGTGGCTCGTGGATGGGCCGCGGCGGGGTTATCGCACCTCGGAACTCACGGCGCGGGGGGACCGGGCCAGCCGTTTTCCGGGTGAGGTGCAAGGCAACTTCACGTTGCCGAGTGTGAGTGACCGTTCGCAGCGCCGGCTGATGGTGCGGATCACGCCGATGCAGGGCAACACGCGGCCCACCTACGGCGGTCTGTGGGCGGATCGGGTGTACGACGGGGTGCTGGTGGTGCCGCTGGACAACTGGACGCTCGACGAGGTGCGGCGGTACATCGTCAGCGGGGTGGTGCCGGATCACGCGATGCCGTGAAAAACACCCCGCGGGGCGGGGCGTTTGGGGCGAGGTCTGGATGGCCAACGGGGGGGACCGGCACGGGGTGCCGGGCTGCCTAGGCGATGGTGACCTTGGGGTCGAGGTAGACGTCCTGGATGGCGTTGAGGAGGGCGGCGCCTTCCTTCATTGGGCGCTGGAAGGCCTTGCGGCCGGAGATCAGGCCCATGCCGCCGGCGCGCTTGTTGATGACGGCGGTGGTCACGGCGTCCTTGAGGTCGCTTGCGCCCTTGGACTCGCCGCCGGAGTTGATCAGGGGGACGCGGCCCATGTACTGGTTGACGAGCTGGTAGCGGCAGAGGTCGATGGGGTGGCCGCCCTTGCCGGTCTTGTCAGAGCCGGCGAGGTCGGTGTAGACCTCGGTGCGGAACTTGCCGTAGGAGGAGTCGCCGGTGTTGAGGGCGTTGTAGCCGCCGTTGTTGGTGGGGAGCTTCTGCTTGACGATGTCGGCCTGGATGGTGGCGCCCAGATGGTTGGCCTGGCCGGTGAGGTCGGCGGAGGAGTGGTAGTCGACGCCGTTGACCTTGAAGGCGTTGTTTCGGATGTAGCACCAGAGGACGGTGACCATGCCGTACTGGTGTGCCTCGGCGAACATGTCGGAGACGTACTGGATCTGGTTGGTCGAGTCGTCGGAGCCGAAGTAGATGGTCGCGCCCACGGCGGCCGCGCCCATGTCCCAGCACTGCTTGATGTTGCCGAAGGGGATCTGCTTGAACTGGTTGGGGTAGGTCATCAGTTCGTTGTGGTTGAACTTGACCATGTAGGGGATCTTGTGGGCGAACTTGCGGGCGGTGATGCCCAGGACGCCGAAGGTGGAGGCGACGGCGTTGCAGCCGCCCTCGATGGCGAGTTCGATGATCTTCTCGGCGTCGAAGTAGTCGGGGTTGGGGGCGAACGATGCGCCGGCGGAGTGCTCGATGCCCTGGTCGACGGGGAGGATCGAGGTGTAGCCGGTGCCGGCGAGGCGGCCGGTGTTGAGGATGCGGCTGAAGTTGTTGAGCACGCCGATGTTGCGGTCGGAGTTGATGAGGATGCGGTCGACGAAGTCGGGGCCGGGCAGGTGCAGGCGGGACTTGTCGATCGTCTTGGACTGGTAGGTGAGGAGGCTGTCGTCTCCGAGGGTTTTGGTGACGTCGATGGTGAGGTTGGGCATGGTGGGGTTCCTGCTGATTCTCGGGTGCGAAAGTGGTTGCGTTAAGGCCTGGCCGCCCGGCGCGGGCGGGAGGAGAGTGTAGGGGGCGGGGGTTGGGGTGGGGGGCTGGGGCGTGCGGGGAGGGGCTCAGCGTCGCGGGGCCCGGGAAGGTGGCAGGAGGTGGGGGGCGAGGCGCTGGATCCGGGGATCGTCGGGGTGGATCCAGAGGGTGTCGGTGGCGTCGGTGGCGGGGTGGTCCGGGTCGAGGGGGGTCAGGGCGAGGCGGTAGCGGAGTCGGGCGCGGCGGACCGACGAGGCGTAGGGGATGAGGCCGAGGTCGGTGAGTTCGGCGGCGAGCGCGCGGCGTGAGGTGCCGGCGCGGGCGAGGTGGTGCTCGACGAACTCGACGAGGAGGATGGGACGGTGGTTGCGGAGGGTTTCGGCGAGGCCCCGGACGGCGCGGTGCTCGAAGCCCTCGACGTCGATCTTGATGAATCGCGGTGGGCCAGGTAGTTGGGCGACGAGCTCATCGCCCCGGCGGACGGGGACGGTGACGGTGTCGGTGATGAGGGCGGCCTGGTGGGGGGTTGGTTCGGCGAGCGTGCCCATGCCGGTGTGGCCGGCGGGGACGCGCAGGGTCATGCGGGTGTTCTCGTCGGCGAGCGCGACCTCGTGGAGGTAGGTGTTGGTGATGTCGTTGATGCGCACGTGCTCTCGGATGCGCGCGGCGCAGCGTGGGTTGGGTTCGATGCAGTCGACGCGTCCCGCGGGTCCGGCGAGCCGGGAGGCGAGGAGCATCATCATGCCGATGTTGGCGCCGACGTCGAGGACGCGGTCGCCCGGGTCGATGAGCGTCCGGAAGACGAGCTGGCTGTCGAGGTCGTAGTAGCGTTCGAGGAAGTAGGCGGAGCGCTCGGACCAGTTGGAGAGTTCGAGCTGCATGCGGTGGTGGTGGAGCTTGCCGCGGACGGTGCGGGCGGGGGCGTTTTTCCATCGCGGGTTGTCGGGCGGTCCGACGAGGGCGCGGTAGAGCTTTCCCCAGGCGGGGAGTTCGCGGCGGATGTAGGGCCGGGCGAGGTTGGCGATTCGGGTCGGTGGCATGGTCAGCGGGGTCTCGTCGGGCGGGTTCTTGGTTTGAGCGCGGTGTCGGCGGCCTCGGCCACGCGGGCGCGGTAGCCCAGCGCGGGGTTGCTGATGAGTTCTCGCACGCGACGGCAGGCGTGGTGGCGGTGGCGGTAGTGGTCGGGCTGGTCATCTAGGGCGCGGACGGCGCGGGCGATGTCCTCGGGTTCGGAGGGGCGGACGGGTTCGGCGGCGTCGGCGAGGAGGTCGGCGGCGGGGACGGCGGTGGAGACGATGGCGGGGCGGCCGCAAGCGGCGCCTTCAAGGGGGAGCTTTGCGAGTCCTTCGCGGAAGGAAGTCCGGGTGGGGGTGAGGGTGGCGAAGCAGTCATTGATCTCGGCGGCGAGGGCGTCGCGGTCAAGGCGTCCGAGGAACCGGATGGCGGCGTCGAGGCCGAGCCGGTGCGCGACGGCTTTGGCGTGCTCGAGGTGCGGTCCGTCGCCGGCGATGCGCCAGTGGTATCGGCCGGGGCGCTCGGACTCGAGCGTGCGGGCGGCGAGGAGGATGTCCTCGACGCCTTTGTGGTGCTCGATTCGGCCGGCGAAGAGGAGTTGACGGGGCTCGCGTGTCGGCGGGTCCGACCACGGGAGCGCTTCCAGGCGGTACTGGGGGATGAAGACGGCGACCCGGACGGGGTCGAGGATGCGGAGATGGACGACCTGGCGGTGGATCTCTTCGGAGACGCAGACGGCCGCGCGGACGCCCAGGCGCAGCAGGCGGGCGGGGAGGTGGAGGCCCGGGCGGTGGTGGAGCCTGGGCGGTGCGGTACCGCGGGTCCAGAAGGTGTTGTGGAGGCTGAGGACGACGGGTCTGCGGGCGGTGCAGAGGGCGAGGTGTCCGAGCGGGTGGATGCCGGTGGCGACGATGAGGAGGTCGGCGTCAAAGCGGCGTGCGGCTGCGGCGAGGGCGAGGCCGTAGCGGACTTCTTCGGCGAGGTAGCGCCAGCCGCGGGCGGGGCGCTTGGGGAGCGGGTGGACGGCGATGCCAGCTCGGACGACGGCGGGGCAGGGGTGGTTGGGTTGGGCCAAGAGGGTCCAGGCGCGCTCGCGGGCGATGTCGTAGATCTGCGCTGAGTAGGCCTCGGCCATGATGCGCGTGTCGGGTTCGCTGCGGTGCCAGCGGAGCAGGGTTCCGGCGACGTCGCCGCTGCCGGCGGCGAAGAGGACGCGGGTCGTGGGGGCGTCGTGCGCGATCGGTCGGTTCATGCGGATGAGCATGGCGGATCGCGTGCGGATGTCAGGCGGTGATCACCGGAAGAGTTGAGGACTCTGCCGGGGTGTTGTCACCGCGGTGTGGAGTGACTGACTGGGTGTTGTCAGCGATGGGTCGTGGTTCTCGGACGCGGTGCGGGGTCAGCGCAGGTGACGCGCATCCGCGGCGTTGAGCCGGAGTTTGACGCGGGTTCGGCGGGGGTGGCCGAGGGGGAGGTGTTTGGCGAGGAACCAGGCGAGGCTCAGGGGGAGGCCGTAGCGGTGGATTCGGAAGCGGAGGCGGCCGATGCGGTTGGTGAGGCGGATGCGGAGGGCTTCGGGCCCGGTCGGTGGGCGGGGATGGGGGGTGCTGGGTTCGTAGCCGAACTTGGGCATGCGGGAGCCGCAGGCGGCGTCGATGATCTCGGCGGTGCGTGGGGGCATCTTGCGACGCCACTGCTCGGCGAGTTTGGGATCGAGGGGCTCGTAGGTGGAGGACTCGTGGAAACCGAGCATGGCGGGGTCGAAGTCGTGGCCGAGGAGGCGGCAGCAGCGGCCGAGTTCGTGTTCTGGGTTTCGGAGGAGATCCTCGTAGCGGAGTTCGATGAAGTCCTCGGGCGGGAGCGATTCGCGCACTGCGAGCCAGCGGTCGACGGGCTCGAGCCAGTAGCGGGCGCCGCTGGTTGGCTCGCCGACCCAGCCCATGCCGACGCAGGAGCGTGCGACGTCGCGGGGGTCGCGGGTGAGGAAGATGAACTTGGTGCCCGGCCAGATGTCGCGGACGCGGTGGAAGCGGGAGTGGATGCAGCAGCCGACGACGGGCTTGTCGGCGCGGGCGGCGAGCTGGTCCCACATGGAGCGGACGAGGTCGGGGTAGGAGCGGGTCTCGGGGTCGATGGTGAGGTTCTTGGCGCGGGCGGGGCGGTCCTGGGCGAGGTAGAGGCGGTACTCGTCGATGTCGGGCCAGCCGTCGCCGCCGATGCGGGAGACGGCTTCTTCGAACTCGCCGACGCAGGCGATGGATGGGTGGTTGTCGAGGAGGAGGCGGAGGAGGGTGGTGCCGGCGCGGAGGGGGCCGACGACGACGAAGTCGAGGGGGCGGTTGAGGGCGGTGGGGGTGGGGTCGCCTTGGAGGTCGGGCATGCGGGGGATCTCGTCGGCGTGCTTCGGCGGTGGCGGGGCGGGTGGCGGGGGGGCGTCGGATGGTAACGGGGCCGCCGTGGTGGGGTCGGGATTGTTTGATTGGCTCCGGGAAGGAGTCGAAGGCGGGATCGGGCCGCAAGTATCTGTCATTGCTTCAGATGCGCCGGTGCGGAGCGGAAGGGGTCGCGGTGGTCAACGGTTTCGGTGAGGAAAAGTGCCCGAGGGGGGTGGCAGGTCCCGGAATCTGTGGCATGTTTGCGGTGGTGGGTCAGGACCGGCTTCGGGTGCGTGCACTCGGCCGGGGACCGGCCGGTGATTTGCCGGCGAGGTTGAATGACACGGACGACGCCTTCCTTCGGGAGGGCGTTGGCCGTTTTGGGGTGCGCGGGGCGGGGCGGGGCCGGGTGTGGGGGCTTGGGGGTCGGGCCGCTGGGTCAGGCGTTGGCGGCGATGCGCATCAGGCTCGCGAAGGTGCCCAGGGCTTCGGGGCTGTCCGGGGCGGCGTCTTCGGGGGGCGTGAGCTGGTCGGACCGGCCGTCGGGCTGGGTGATCCAGGCGTTGCGGCGGTCGCGCAGGCAGATGTCGAAGAGCTGGGCGAGGCGGGCCCGGGCGTCGGAGTCGGCCACCGGGGTGATGGCCTCGACGCGGGCGGAGAGGTTGCGGTACATCCAGTCGGCGGAGCCGATGTAGTACTCGTATTCGTGGGGCTTTTCGGCGCCGTTGGCGAAGGCGTAGATGCGGGAGTGTTCGAGGAAGCGTCCGATGACGGAGCGGAGGGTGATGTTGTCGGACATGCCGGGGACGCCGGGGCGCAGGCAGCAGAAGCCGCGGACGATGAGGTCGATGGTCACGCCCGCGCTGGAGGCGCGGTAGAGGGCCTCGGTGATCTCGCGGTCTTCGAGCGAGTTCATTTTGGCCATGATGCGGGCGGGGCGGCCTTCGCGGGCGTGGTCGATCTCGCGGTCGATCATGGCGATGAAGCGGTCGCGCATGTGCCGGGGGGCGACGATGAGGCGGTCGTAGTCCTGGTCGGCGGAGTGGCCGGTCAGGGCGTTGAACAGGCGGGTGGCGTCGGAGGTGATGGCGGGGTCGCAGGTGAGCAGGCCGAGGTCGGTGTAGAGCTGGGCGGTCTTGGGGTGGTAGTTGCCGGTGCCCAGGTGGCAGTAGGTGCGGATGCCCCACTGGCCGTCGAGGCGTTCGCGTCGGACGACGACGGAGCACTTGCAGTGGGTCTTGAGGCCGACGACGCCGTAGGCGACGTGGACGCCCGCGGCCTCGAGCTGTCGGGCGAAGGTCACGTTTTTCTCCTCGTCGAAGCGGGCGCGGAGTTCGACGAGGCAGGCGACCTGCTTGCCTTCTTCGGCGGCGTGGATGAGGTGGCCGACGAAGGGGCTGTCCTTGCTGGTGCGGTAGAGTGTCTGCTTGATGGCCAGGACGTCGGGGTCCTTGGCGGCGGCCGCGATGAAGCGCTCGACGGAGTCGGAGAAGGACTCGTAGGGGTGGTGGACGAGGATGTCGCGCTCGCGGATGCGGGAGAAGATGTCGGCGTCGGGGTCGGCCAGGGCGGGCGGCCGGGCGGGGCGCCAGGGGGTGTCCTTGAGGTCGGGGCGTTCGATCTCGGCGATCTCGAAGAGGTCGGCATAGGCGAGCGGGCCGGGCCGGACGTAGACGTCCTCTTCCTGCAGCTCGAGCTCGTCGAGGAGGAAGGAAAGGATGCGGGGGGAGGGGTCGGGGGCGACCTGGATGCGCAGCGCGCTGGCGAAGCGGCGCATGCGGAGTTCGGCCTCGACGTGCTCGAGCAGGTCCTCGACGTCCTCGTCGTCGATCTCGACGGCGGCCGAGCGGGTGAGGCGGAAGGGAAGGATCTCGGCGATCTTCATGCCCGGGAAGAGCTCGTCGGCGTTGTTGAGGACGATCTCGTCGAGCTGGAGGTAGCGCCCGGGGTTGTCGCGGGTGGGGGCGGGGGTGCGGGATCCCGAGACGATGGACTCGACGCGGACGTACTGGGGGAGGACGTCGGGGATCTTGACGCGGGCGAAGCGCAGTTCGGGGTCGCCCGGGCGTTCGAGGAGGACGCCGAGGTTCTCGGAGAGGTTGGAGATGAAGGGGAAGCGGTGGCCGGGGTCGACGGCCAGGGGGGTCAGGACGGGGAAGACCTGGTTGCGGTACCAGCGGTCGACGGCCTTGCGGTCGGTCTCGGGCAGGTCGGCGTAGCTGATGATGCGGATGCCCTCGTCACGGAGGGCGGGGACGAGGGCGTTGGTCCAGCAGTCGGCGAGCTTGACCTGCAGGTCGACGATGACGGCGCGGCAGGCCTGGAGCGTCTGGTCGGGGGCCATCTCGCCCGGGCGGGCGGGGGAGCCAATGTTGCCGTGCTGCTCGCGCTGCTTGAGCAGGCCGACGCGCTTCATGAAGAACTCGTCGGTGTTGTTGGCGTAGATGGCCATGAACTTGACGCGTTCGAGCAGGGGGGTGCGGTCGTCGAGGGCCTGGGCGAGGACGCGGCGGTTGAACTCGAGCCAGGAGAGGTCGCGGTTGAAGAAGCGTCCGGCGTCGGTGGCGTCGGGCGTCTGGGGGGACGCGGCGCCGGGCGCTTGGGTGGGGGCGGGGTCGGTCATGGCGTGGGGTGTATCGGCCCGCGAGGGGCGCGATCCTTACGGGCGGTAGATGGCGGCGCAGCCGGGGGATTCGGTGACGCGGACGGATTCGACGCGGGCGGCGGCGGCCAGGGCGTCGCCCAGGCGCTGGGTGAGTTGGTCGGCGATGTGCTCGGCGATGCGTTCGGCGGTGGGGTTGGTCTCGTCGAAGGGGGTGGTGGTGTTGAGGTTGTTGTTGTGGAAGGGGGCGACGATGTCGACGAGGACTTCGTGGACGGTGTGGAAATCGCAGAGCAGGCCGTCGGGGTCGAGGGTGGGGCCGGAGATCAGGGCGGTGACGTGCCAGTTGTGGCCGTGGACGGGCTCGCGGCGCCCGGCGATGACGATGGCGTGGGCCGCGGCGAACTCGGTGGTGATCTCGACGGTGAACATGGGGGATGTTAGGGGGAGGAAGGGACTGGGGACTTGAGACCGGCCATCAGGGATTCGGAGCGTCGGCGGGGGCTTTGGCCTTGCTGAAGGTCGTGAACGAGCGGGCGGCCATGGCGAGGATGATGGCGTTGGCGACGATGCCGCCGGCGGAATCGACCTTGACGTTGAAGGCGATCCAGAAGGCGCTGGCGAGGGCGGCGAGGACGAAGCCGTCGCGGTGGTGCTTGCCGAGGCGGTACATGGACAGGAACATGAAGACGGCGGCGGCCCAGTCGAGGGCGTAATGCTTGAAGAAGAAGTCGTGCATGGACGGAGGGTAGCGGGGGGCGGGGGGCGGGGGGGGTATGGAGCGGTGTGGGGCGCGGCGGGCTGGGGGACTCTAAACTGGACCGGAGCCTTCGTGACGGGCGGTCGGGCCGCGCGGAGGCGGCCCGTGAGCCCGTCGCTGACGCTCGGGCGAAGACAGGAAACCCCGTCGCTGATGCTCGGGGCTCGCAAGAGGTGAGGTTTGGATGCGTGATGCACCGTTGATTCTGGGCGTGAGCGGGCTGCGGGGGATCGTGGGCGAGAGCTTGACGCCGGAGGTGGCGGTGCGGTATGCGGGGGCGTTTGGGAGTTGGTTGATGGAGCGAGATTGTTGCGCCGTCGTCGCTTTGGCCTCGGACGGGCGCAAGGGTTGGGAGGCGGTCTATTCGGCGGCTAAGGCAGGGCTTTTGGCGTCCGGTTGTCAGGTGGTTGAACTTGGCATCCAGACCACTCCGACCGTTGGGGTTGTTGTGACGGAGAAGGCGTTGAACGGTGCGATCCAGGTCACGGCCAGTCATAACCCGCAGGAGTGGAACGGTCTGAAGTGTTTGGTCGAAGACCGCAATGAGAGTGGGATGCTTGATGCGATCGAAAGCCGCGATACCGCTCGGATTCGCAACCAAGCACGGGCTTCCGGAGCTCAGGCGCCCACCGCCACTCAGGCCGACGAGATCATCAAAATCTATCAAGGTGCCCGTCCGGCATGGCTTAAGCACCCGCTGTACGCGAGTTCCGAGATTTATCAAGGTGGCGGTGACGACCATGTCGCCTCGGTGTTTCGTGCTCTGCGTGATCACTCAAACAGTTGGCCGAACTTTTCTATCGCCGTCGATTCCGTCAATGCTTCAGGCTGCGAGATCACCCGGTGCTTCGCGAGATTCACTAAGAAAGTTCGTCTGACCCACCTGAACGGAGACGGCTCCGGAATCTTCCCCCACACCCCCGAACCCACCAAGGAAAATCTCTCCGGCGCCGGCGGCCTGTGTGACGCTGTACCGGGGCTCAAGGCGGATGTCGGGTTTGCGCAGGATCCGGACGCGGACCGGCTGGCGATCGTGGATGAGAAGGGTGTGTACATCGGGGAGGAGTACACACTGGTGCTGTGTGCGATGGCGTTGATGGAGGGGCGGGGGGCGGCCGGCGGGACGGGGGCCGCGCGGGCTGAAGCCCGCGGCTCACAGGCACCGGTGTTTGTGGTGAATCTGTCGACTTCGCGGATGATCGACGACGTGGCCGCCCACTACGGGGCGGAGGTTGTGCGCACCCCCGTCGGCGAGGCGAACGTGGTCGAGGCGATGAAGCGGCTCAAGGGCGCGGGGCGGGACGTCGTCATGGGCGGCGAGGGGAATGGGGGCGTGATCTGGCCCGAGGTGACCTACGTCCGCGATTCGCTGTCGGCGATGGCGCTCACGCTGGCGTTGATGGCGCGGACGGGCAAGACGGTGTCGGAGCTGGTCGCCATGGTCGACGCGATGGGGCCGGGGAAGAAGGGCTACTGCATCCTCAAGCGCAAGGCGCCGCTGTCCAGCAAGGCGGACGCGGCGCCGGTGGTGGAGCACGTGGCGGGGCATTACAAGGGCGTGGCGGGCGCGGTCGTGGACACGCAGGACGGTGTGCGGATCGATTGGCCGGAGCGCGGGGTGTGGGCGCACGTGCGGGCGAGCAACACCGAGCCGATCATGCGGGTGATCGTCGAGGCGCCCACGGAGGGCGAGGCGGGGGCCGTCGCCTCGGAGGTCGAGGGCGTGATCGCGGGCGTGCGCACGTAGGACAGGGCGCCCGACCCTTCGGGGTGCGGACGCCCTCGTGTGGGCGTTACGGGCAGCCGGCCAGATAGATGTTGATGTAGGTCGAGATGTCGAAGAAGTTCCAGACGCCGTAGGGCTCGGACAGGTCGGCGGAGTGCTCCCGGTTTTTGAAGTCCTGGATGTAGGCGGCGACATCGAAGAAGTTGAGCACGCCGAAGGGCTCTGCGCGGTCGGCGGCGGCGCAGCCCGTCAGGACGGCGTAGAAGCCGGCGGACTGGTTGGTGTCGGTGTCGGTGACGTGGACGTTGATCTCGACAGGCCCGGGCTCGAGGGCGACGACCTGGATGCCGGCGTTGCCGCCGGGGTCGGTCTCGAGCAGGACGACGTCGTCGAAGGGGCCGGGGAGGATGAAGGGGAAGCCGCCGACGATCTCGTAGGTGCCGGCCTCACGCCCGAACTCGAGGAGGACGCCCGGCGCGGGCGAGGGCCCGGGCAGAGAGGTGTTGGCGAAGATGGTGACCGGCTGGGTGAAGTTGCCGACCTCGGCGACGGTGTCGGAGGACTGGGTCTCGAGGCTGACCTGGGTGTTGAGCGAGGGGTCGCAGTCGCAGTCTTCCAGGAGGGTCTGGGTGGACTTGAAGTACTGCCAGCCCCAGCCGGTGACCTCGAACTCGAAGGTCTTGTTCTTGAACTTGACGTCGGGGAAGGCGCAGTAGCCGACGAAGGCGGCCTTCATCTTGCAGACGCCGTTGGGCAGGCAGACGGTCTGCTCGCGGCAGTCGGCGCTGCAGCCCAGGCCGATGTCGTTGCACTCGATATCGGGGTCGCAGACGCGTGAGACGCAGGTGAGCGTGGCGGAGTAGGTGGCCGCGAGCTGGCCGAAGCCGTTGTAGAAGTTCTTGGACCACGAGGCGCGGTCCGGCCCGGGGACGTGGTACATGGCGGTGACGGGCTCGTAGAACGCGGCCATGTCGCCGGGGCTGTGGTCGCCGGGTTCGACGAGGGCGTGGGTGGTGACGGTCTGTCCGGCGAAGGACCACTGGACGTGGGCGATGACGACGCCGTCGTGGAGGCGCGGGAGGATCAGCGAGGCGATGGCCCGGTCGCGTCCGACGCCCTCAAGCTTGTCGAAGCCCGACGGCGGGAAGAAGTCGTCGTCGACGGTCTGGGCGTCGAGGACCCAGGCGCTGTCGGCGAAGGCCGCGGCGACGGCGGCCAGGTCGGTGTTGGCGTCCACGACGGTCTGCGGGGTGATGGCGAAGGTGAGTTCGCCGGGGTGGTTGGCGTCGACGAAGGCCTGCAGGTGGTCGTTCAGGGACGAGATCTCGTCGGCGTGGGCGGGCGCGAAGATCGCGCCGATGGCCAGGATGGCGGTCGTGCCGCGTCTCATGACGGGCTCCTTTCTCCAGTTTGACTGGAACCTGTGGACCCCGCATCGCACCGCGCCGGCCGGGTCGGGTCAATGCCCCGTGTGGGGTGGGCGGCGGCGTGGGCGTGGGGCCCGGCCAGGGCCGACGGGGGCGGGTTGCTGACCCGATCGGGGCGGATCGCCGGCCTCCCCCGTTTCGACCGGGCGGGCGCACAAGCGCCGGGTGCGTCGGGCCGAAGCCTGCGGCTTATCTATACTGGGGGCGATGACGACGCACACAGCCAACTACCAGATCGGGGACCGCGTCCGTGTGGTGCAGCAGGTGCCGCGCCGGACGGGGACGACGACCACCAGCGTGGAGGGGGTCATCCTCCGGGCCGGGCAGCAGAAGACCGGCTCGTGGTTCGCCCACGCCAAGGACAAGAAGCTCTGGCTGGACCGGCTGGAGTTGCGTCTGGACGACGGCGAGTTGGTCACCGTGAACCTCGACCAGTTCTCCCGGGTCGAAAAGGTGTTGTAACGCCCATCTCCGGCTGAAACTCACGGGCGGCCTCCGGGCCGCCCTGTCCGTTTTTGGACCGCCCCGTGCACCGATGTCCGTCCCGGTGCGCACAGGCCGGCGCCGCACGCGTCGGGCCGGTCGGATTTTCTGAGATTTTCTACTCGTGTCCCGCCAACGCCTTGCGCGCCGGCCGCACCGCCGATGTGCGCCCCCGTGCGCACAAACGCGTCCGAACACCCCTCCCTGTGAGGGCCGGCCACACCGGCGGCCCCGGATGCGGAGGAGGGACCGATGCCCGGCCAGCCCGAACGGAAATCTGCGGACGCCGACGCCCTGTGGGGCGATGCCACGCTCGCCATCGGCGAGCACCGTCGCCGGGAACTGCCCCGGCACGAGAAACTCTGGGCGTACTACCGCAACCCGCTCGGGCTGGTCGGGATGTCGGGAAGCGACTCGACCTCGCCCGGCGGCTGGTACCGCCAGGGTCAGGAGGTCGGCTTGCCCCGCCGGATCCGCGGCAGGGCGGGCGTGCTCCCCCTCGCCGGGTCCGAGCCCGGCCGGCGCGAGGTCGTCATCGAGAACGACATCGCATGGCGGGTGCAGACGATGGTGGACTTCATGTTCGGTCGCCCCGTGCGGTTCGAGTCGCTGGCGACCGATGAGCGGACGCGGGCCAGCGTCGAACGGGTGATCGAGGCGGTGTGGGAGCGATCCGGCGGCATCGCGATGATGCAGGACGCCGCGTTGCTCGGGCACGTCTTCGGCCACGTCGACCTGCTCCTGCGGATCGACGAATCCCGCCTGGGCGGGTCGATCGAGGATGCGGCCGGGGCGTTCACGATCGAGCCGGTGGACCCGCGTCGCGGCGTGCCGCTGGTGTCGGCGGCCGATTACCGCGAACTGGACGGGTACGCGATCCACGCCCGGCGCACGATCAAACCCAAGCCCCGCGGCCCGATCGGCCGGGCCATCGACGCCTTCGAGGGCGTCGCCGAGACCGAACGCCCCAAGGCCCACGAGACCATCACCGAGGTCTTCGCGCCCGGCGTGCGCCGGGTCTATCGCGACGGCAAGCGGTTGTCGAGCGAGCGCACCACGCTGCTCGCCGACACCGTGCCGGTGGTGCACATCCAGAATGTCAGCCAGCCGTTCGTCTACGGCGGGGTGGGTGAGGTCGAGCCCCTCGTGGCGTTGCAGGACGAGCTCAACACCCGCCTGAGCGACCGGGCGAACCGCGTCACGCTGCAGTCGTTCCGGATGTACCTGGCCAAGGGGCTGGAGTCGTTCGACGCGCAGTCGATCGGGCCGGGCACGGTGTGGAGCACGAACAACCCGGACGCGTCGATCCAGGCGTTCGGGGGTGACCTCTACAACCCGGGGGAGGAGTCGCACATCGCGGAGATCCGCGAGGCGATGGACAAGGTCAGCGGCGTGCCGCCGCTGGCGGGCGGGGTGGTGCGGGCCAAACTCGGGAACCTGTCGAGCGCCAACGCCCTGCGGGTCACACTCATGGGCCTGATCGCCAAGACGCAGCGCAAGCGGATCGGCTACGGCCGGGGCATGGAGCGCGTCGGTCAGCTCATCCTGCGGGCGTTGCACGAGTCGGGCACGCTGCGGCTGCCCGAGCGGGAGCGGGGCCTGCGCACGGTCTGGCCCGGCTTGGTGTTCGAGGACGAGCGCGACCAGCTCGCCGCCGCCCGGCAGAAGCAGGAACTCGGCGTCGATCGCGGGCGCGTGCTCGCGGAACTCGGCCAGGACCGCCCCGACCCGGGCGTGGTCTGACACGACCGATCACACACACAACCAAGGAGCACACCATGAAGGATAACGAAGGGGGCGGTACGCCCATCGGCGGCGGGGACCCGCAACCGGCGACGCAGGCCCGCCCGCCGGCCGTGCACGGCGAGCAGCGCCTCCAGGCCCTGCTCGACGAGGCCGAGTCGGAGATCGCCGACCTGGAGGCCCGCGTGGCCGAGCTGGAGGGCGCGCTGGCGGCCGCGGAGTCGACGGCGGCCGAGCGGGAGCGGGGGCGCGCGATCGAGCGCGAACTCACGCGGGCCGGGGCCATCGATCTGGAGGCGGCCGGTCTCCTGCTGCACGCGGTGATCGGCGACACGCCGGACGCGGACATCGCGGCGGCGGTGCGGGATCTGAAGGGACGCAAGCCGTTCCTGTTCGCCCCGGCCCCGAGGGCAACGAGCGCGTCGATGGGCCCGGCGGACGCCGGCGACGAACTGGGCGACATGGCGACCAGCGCCCGCGGCACGGGCGATCGGGCCGCGCTGCTGCGGTACCTGCGCCGGCGTCGGGCGGTCTGACGCGGCATCGGACGAGCACACACAACCAACCGAACCGGAGGAGCAGAACACATGGCATTCACTGGCAAAGCAACATTCAGCGCGGGCGCGGGCCTGCCGGAGCTGGTCGAGGACGTCGCGGACATCATCGGCATCGTCAGCCCGCACGAGACCCCGCTGCTCGACCACCTCGGCGACGCGAAACGGGCCGCCATCGGCACCGTGCACGAGTGGATCGAGGACACGCTGCTTCCCAACACCGGGCAGATCAACCAGACGAGCTTCAGCCCGAGCCCGACCACGGCGGCCGCGATCATCTGCGACGACGCGTCGCGGTTCCGTCCGGGCGATCTGGTGCGCCCGGGCGGAACGGGCGAGGTGATGCTGGTCGTCTCGGTCAACACCGGGACCAACGTCATCACCGTCACGCGGGCCTACGGCGGCACCACCGCCGCCGCGCTGGCGGACAACATGGTGCTGCACATCCTGGGCAACGCCGCCCTCGAGGGCGACGACGCGCCCGAGGCCCGCTTCACCAACCGCGTCCGTCGCCAGAACTACACCCAGATCTTCACCGCGTCGGTAGACGTGTCGGGCTCGATGCAGGCCGCCGCGGCCTACGGCGTGGCGGACGAGGTGGACTACCAGAAGCAGGAACGCATGCGCGAACTGCTGCGGGATCTTGAGAACTGCGTCATCAACGGCGTGGCGCCGGCGTCGGGCCAGCAGGGCTCGTCCACCGTCCGCCGCTCGATGGACGGCATCCTGCGATCGGTTACCACCAACGCCTTCCAGCCCGGCGTCGGCGCGATCCCTGATGGTGACGGCACTGGCAGCGACGGACTGACCGAGGAAGTCCTCAACGCCGCCCTGCGCACGGTGTGGGAGCAGTCCTCCGGCGTGGTGGACACCATCGTCGTCGGCGGCGCCCAGAAACGCCGCATCAACGCATTCGCCACCGGATCGCGGTCCTACCTGCCGGGCGACCAGACCTTCTCCGACATGGTCTCGGTCTACGAGAGCGACTTCGGGGTGTGCCGCGTGGTGCTCTCGCGCTGGGTGCCGCCGGACGCGCTGCTGCTGCTCGATTCGTCGCGGATCGCCGTCATGCCGCTGCAGGGGCGCAGTTTCCACTACAAGCCCCTGGCCGCCACCGGGGACTCGGTCTCGGGCCAGGTCATCGGCGAGTACACCCTCGAGTTCAAGAACGAGAACGCCCACGGCGTGCTGCGGGGGCTGGCGGTCTGACCCCGGCGGTTCTCTGGCAGGCACATCTCGCGGGGCCCCGGGGAGAGCGGGCCCGCCCGGCACGGTCGGAAACGCCCGTGCCCGGGTTTACACAACCAGCAACCCGGAAAGAGAGGACGACGATGAACGAACCGTTCGCACACGACCGCGACCTGCTGGTGCTCGAGCCCGCGCTGCTGCGGGATGTCGGCTGGGCCGGTCAGCGGGTGCTCGACACCACGGGCTCGGTCGCGGGCACCACCCTGACGCTGGCGTCCGGATCGTTCCCCGACGCGGGACTGGGGGCCGGCTCGGTGGCGCTGGTCGACGGACTTGCCCTAGAAGTAGTGGCCATCCTCACGCCGACCACCGCCACGGTCTCGCTGCTGCGGGCCAGGCGGGACGGGCCGGAGGTCGCCCCGCCCGCGGCCACCAACCGGGCGGTGCGGGCGTACACCTTCGGGCCGCAGCGGGAACTCGTGCACCGCCAGGTGCTGACCATGGCCGGCATCGACCCCGACGGCACCGGCCCGCTCGATCAGTCCGCGATCACCAACCCCAACGCGTTGGTCCGCCTCGAAGCGTTGGGAGCATTGCACCTGATCTACGCCGGGGCCAGCGCACCCGGCAGCGGCGGCATGGCCCTGGCCGACCGGGCCGCGATGTACCGCGAACGGTTCGGGGCCGAACGCGGGCGGGTCGCCGTGCTGGTGGACCTCGATGCCGACGGCATCGCCGAGGCACGCCGCTCGCTCTCGATCATCCAGTGGATCCGTGCCTGAACGCGCACCAGGAAGGGGGCGAGCCGTGATCATCCTGCGACCGAACCGGGTCACCTTCGCCGGCGCCGAGTGGGCGGGCGTCGAGCGGCTGAGCATCGACCGCGTCGGCACCCGCGTCGTCAAGGCGTGGGCGGACGACGGCCCGCACGCGGTGTTCGTCGACGTGCCCGAGCAACTTATCCGGGTGCACCTCACCCAGACTATCGACCAGACGGTGCTCACGTCCCCGCGCCCCGGCGATCGCGGCCAGCTCCGTGTCGAGCCCGGCGCGGGCGCCGACGAGGGACGCAAGCTGGTGCGCATCGAATCGGTGGTCGAGTCCGTCACCTGCGAGATCACCGCCCGGGGCGCCCGGCGGGTCATCGCCCTGATCGCCGTGTCCGATCAGGGCGACGAAGACCCGGTGGTGGTGACGGACGCGTCCTGATCAACCGGCAGAGGAGGTTCGCATGAGTTCGTTCAAAGGCGTCGATCTGTTCGGGTCCGGGCCGCACCGCTTCGAAGTCGGGCGACAGGGCCGGCGGGTGGTCACCTACGCGGCGGTGGCCGGCGATCCGACGGCGCCCGGCTCGTTTTCCGCGGGGGATCAGGAGTTGCGGGTCACCGTGCGTGGCCGATTGGCGGCCGCCACCGGGCCGGCGTTGTGGACCCTCCGCGACGCGATCGCGGCCGAGGCCGCCAGCACGTCCGGCGCGGGCACGCTGGCCGACGGCCTGGGACGCACCTGGGCCAACGTCAAGCTGCTCTCCTTCACACCCGACGGCCCGACCGACCGCGGCCGGGAGTTCAGCGTGGGCTACACCGCCGAGTTCGGCCGACTCACGGAGTGATCTCAATCCCAAATCCCAGCCGAGGTGCGTAGGCACCCGGTCTCCCAGGCGTGTCCGACTCAATCCCGACCTCACGAAGACCAGCCGTTCAACACCCCCCCCGCGACCGGCCGCTCACGCGGCACGGCTGGGATTGGAGGATCCCAAATCCAAGCCGTGGTGCGTGAGCACCCGGTCTCCCAGGCGTGTCCGACTCAATCCCGACCTCACGAAGACCCCCCGTTCAACACCCCCCCGAGACCGGCCGCTCACGCGGCACGGCTGGGAATGGAGGATCCCAAATCCCAGCCGAGGTGCGTAAGCACCCGGTCTCCCAGGCGTGTCCGACTCAATCCCGACCCCACGAAGACCTGCCGTTCAACACCCCCCCGAGACCGGCCGCTCACGCGGCACGGCTGGGATGAGAGGATCCATCATGCCGCCCGAACTCCTGACCACCCTGACCCAGTTCGGCGTCGCGGGCCTGATCGGCTGGATGTGGCTGACCGAGCGCAAGGCATCCACCGAGCGGGACCGCCAGCTGACCGAGTCTCACCAGAAGATCATCCGCCAGTCGGAGGACCGGGCGGCGCTGGTCGAGGCGCTGCGGGACTGCACGCGGGCGATGGTGGCCCTGGAGTGCGCCCAGCGGGCCCTGGTGGCCGCGGTCGGGCGGGCCGCGCCCCATCAACCCGCCCCCGGCGCGGGCACGGCGTGATAGCATGGGCCGTGCGCTCCACGCCCGCCCACATCACGACCGGTCTCCTCGCCGCCGCCTTTGCCGCCCTGCTGCCCGCCTGCCAGCCCGCCGGCGTGGTCGTCCGCGAGCAGGTGGTGCGGACCGAGGACGGGCTCGTGCTCCCGGGCCCCTTCGCGCCCAAGGCCATGCGGATCCACCCCTTGACCCACGCCGAGATCGACGCGGATGGCGAGCCGCGCGTCGTGCTCCACGTGGAACTGACCGACGCCTGGGGCGACACCGTCAAGGGCATCGGGCGCGTCCAGTCCCGCCTCTGGCGTGACGGCCAGTCCAACGAAGAGACCACCCGCTGGGACATCGACCTCCGCGCCCTGGGCGACAACGCCTCTTTCTACGACCCCGCCACCCGCACCTACCGCATCGTCCTCGCCGGCCTGCCCGCCTGGCTCGCCGAGGCCGTCAAGGCCGCCACCCCCCAGCAAGCCCGCCTCCGCGTCCTCTTCCTCACCAGCGAGGTCGACGGCACCCCCGTCGTATTCCGCGACGAGTTCACCGTCCAGCCCTGACCCCCATCCCAGCCGAGGTGCGTAAGCACCCGGTCTCCCGGGCGTGTGCGACTCAATCGGAATCGAACGAACCCCGCCGTGTTCAACACGCCCCTGCGACCGGCCGCTCACGCGGCTCGGTTGGGATCAGAGCACAAAAAAAGCGACACCCGAAGGTGCCGCTCCAAAGGCCGGTGGACCCGAATCTCAGTTGTCCCGGCTCACGCCCAGCTGCCGGTACTTCTCCCGATACTTGTCCCGCAGCTCGGTCTGCTTGTTGGACAGGTCGATCTTCCGCCCGTCGATGAACGCGTGCTCGACGGTCGTGGTCACCTCCAGCGCGTGGCCGTCGGTCACGATCAGCGTCGCCCGCTTGCCGTTCTCGATGGTGCCCAGCTCGCCGCCCACGCCCAGGATCTGGGCGGGCGACGACGTGATCGAACGCAGCCCCGCCTCCAGCGGCAACCCGTACGCCACGGCCATCGCCGCGTTGTCGATCAGGTTGCGCTCGTGCCCGGTCTCGGCGCCCGACGCCAGGCACCAGCGCACGCCCGCCGCCTCGAGCCGTGCGGGCAGCGTGAAGGCGTCGTCGAAGGCCGAGTCGGCCCGCTTGGGGAAGCGGTGCACGCCCGAGACGATCACCGCGGCGTCGTGGGCCTTGAGCAGGTCGGTGCACAGGCCCGCGTCCCGCCCGCCGACGATGACGGGTTTGAACCCGCGCGTCGCGGCCCAGTTCACCGCCGCGACGATCTGGTCGTAATCGTCGGCGTTGATGAACACGGGGTTCTGGGTCCGCCCCTCGGGCTGGCCGGGCAGGACGGTGGTCAGGGCCTGCAGTCGCAGGTCCGCGGCCGGGCTCTGGGCCTTGCGGTAGGCCTCGGCCTGGTCGAACCAGTCGTCCAAAGCGGCCAGTCGCTCGTCGATCCGCCCGGTGTCGGGCTCGTCGTCGGCCTCGTCGAACCGGTTGGTCCGCGGGCGCATGGAGGGCCAGTTGATGATCACGCCGGCGTCGCGGTCGATGGCCATGTCCTCGTTGGTCCAGCCGTCCATCGAGATCACCGACGCCCGCCCGGGGATCAGCCCGCCGGTGGGGAACACGCCGGCGGTCAGCACGCCGTTGGTGCGCACGACCGGGATCAGCGTCGAGTCCGGGTTGACCGCGACGTACGCCCGGACCTCGGGGGTGGCGTCGCCGACCTCGTCGAAGTCCCGCATGGCGCGGACGGCGCTGATCTCGTCCAGGCCGAGCATCGTGACGGCGCCGATGATGCCCGCGAAGACATGCTTGCCGGACAGGTCGATGACCTGCGTGTCGGCGGTCAGGCGCACGCGGGGCATGATGTCGTCGGCCCTACCGACGAGCCCGATGCGTCCCTCGCTGAACGACACGACGCCGTTCTCGATGACCTCGCCGGTTCCGGTGTGGACGGTGGCGCCCACGAGGAACACGGGGTTGGACTGGGCGGGGGCGGTGGTGGTCAGGTCCTGGGCGCCGGCGCCGGAGCAGAGGGCGGCGGCCGCGATGGTGGTGAGTGTTCTGATCATGGTGTTGTTTCCTTCGGAGCGGGCGGGCTTAGTCGTTGAGTTGCGTCATGAACTGGCGGGGGAGCAGGTTGCAGCCGCACTCGCCCGGGGCGGTGCCGTGCTCGATGTGTTCGCTGAGCGAGCGTTCGTAGGCCCTGGCCAGCAGCGACCGGCGGGTGGGCTTTTCTTCGCCCTCGGCCTCGGACTCGGCGGGCTCGGAATCGTCGTCGTCGGGCTTCTTGGGCTTGGGCTTGCCCTCGGCCATGATCAGGCCGACCAGGCGGGTCCGCTCGGCCTGCATGGCCTGGCGGTGGGCGGCTTCCTGCTCGGGGCTGAAGAGCTGACGCCCGTCCACGAAGGTCCGCTCGCAGCGGGTCATGGAGGAGAGCGGTTCGCCGGACCACACGGCCAGGTCCGCGTCCTTGCCGACCTCGATCGAGCCGACGCGGTCGGCGATGCCGAGCTGGATGGCGGGGTTCAAGGTCACGAAGTCGAGCGCGTCCTGGCGGGTCATCTCGATGCCGCTGGCGCGGGCGTACTTGTAGGCCTTGCCGGCCTCGGCGTTCATGCGCCGGGCGAGTTCGTCGGAGTCGGAGTTGAAGCTGGTGTTCAGGCCGGCCTCGAAGTTGATGGGGCCGGCGTAGGGGATGGCGTCCTGCACCTCGACCTTGTAGGCCCACCAGTCGGAGAAGATGGACGCGCCGATGGCGTGCTCCTTGACGACCTCGGCGACCTTGTAGGTCTCCAGCCCGTGCTGGAAGGTGCCGATGGTGAAGCCGAAGTCCTCGGCCACGCGGCAGAGCATCAGGATCTCGTCCTGGCGGTAGCTGTGGCAGTGGACGAGGCGCTCCCCGGCGAGGATCTCGGCGAGGATTTCCAGCTCGAGGTCACGCGACAGGTCGGCGGCGTTGACGGCCGGCTTGCTGGGCGCGTTGTTGCCGGGGTTGGTGGTGGAGAGGAACGAGCCGGAGCGCGAGGGGCTCGCGTCGGCCTTGAGGATGCCGCGGGCGATGCCGTACTCGCGGGCCTTGGTGAAGCGGTCCCGCATGATGGTCTCGACGCCCAGGCGGGTCTGGGGGTAGCGGGTGGTGTTGCGGTCGCCCCAGTTGGACTGCTTGACGTTCTCGCCCAGCGCGAACTTGATGCCGGGCTTGGCATCCTCGAAGAACATGTCCTCGGGGCGGAGGGCGCCCCAGCGGACCTTGACGGTCTGGGACTGGCCGCCGATGGGGTTGGCCGAGCCGTGGAGGAGCAGGGCGCTGGTCACGCCGCCGGCGAGCTGGCGGTACCAGTTGATATGGCCGGGGTCGATCGAGTCGGCGATGCGGACCTCGCTGGTGACGGCCTGGCCGGACTCGTTGACACCGAGGCGGAACAGGCCGGTGTGCGAGTGCGCGTCGATCAGGCCGGGGGTGAGATGCTTGCCTTCGAGGTCGATGACCTCGCCGGCGATCTCGGGCACGGCGCCCGAGCCGAGCTGGGCGACTTTGCCGTCGCGGACGAGCACCCAGCCGTTCTCGATGATGCCGCGGTCGGACTGGGTCCAGACGGTGGCGTTGGTGAGCAGGTAGGTCCGCTGCTCGGGCATGGCGTCGACGGTGTAGGCGCCGAAGGGAGCGCCGACGGGCATGGCGGGGGGCGCCTTGGCCTCGGCGGTCTCGGGCTTCTTGGCTTTGTCCGCGTCGTCGGGTTCGCCCGCGTCGGCCTTCTCGCCGGCGGGGAAGTCGTCGGAGGGCACGGCCTTGGCGGGCTCCTCGGCGTCCGGCTCGGCGCGGCTCGCGGTCCATTCGTACACGGACTGGTCGGGCGCGACGCCCGTGCCGCGGATCACGCCGTCGGGCCCGAGCACGCCGGAGAGCAGGTAGGAGCCGGTGCCCTGGTCGTCCTCGTCGTCGATCACGAAGGAGATGCGGTTGTCCTTGATGGCCACCTTGCGGGCCTTGGTCTCGGTGTCCTCTTCGATGCTGGTGACCTTGTTGCCGTCGATCTTCATGGTCAGCCGGAACTCGGTGCCGACGATGTTGACCGTCCAGCGGCCGTCGAGGGGCGTGGCCTTGGCGTCGTTGATCTTGTGGTGGCGCCCGTCGACCCACACGGAGAGGATCTGGGCCTTCTTGTCGCCCTTGGCGTCCGAGCCGTGGAAGAGCGGGGCGGAACTGATGACGAAGTTGGCGACCTTGCCCGCTTCGACGGTGCCCATGGTGTCGCTCACGCCGAGCAGCTCGGCGGGGTTGGTGGTGAGCATGGCCAGGGCCTGCTCGGCGGTCAGGCCGGCGTCGATCGACTTGTTGAGGTTGGCGTGGAACTTCTGGCTGCGGGGCAGCTTGCTGCTGGTCAGGGAGACGGCGACGCCCTTGTCGGCCAGCCACTTGGCGTTGGCGGGGGCGGCCTCCCAGGACCTGAGGTCCTCGAGGCTCGTCGCGTCGGCCGCGCCCACGCTCCAGACGTCGGGCGTTGCGGGGAAGACCAGCGGGACGACCATCGGGCGTCCGGCCTCGGCGAGGGCGTCGAGGCGCTTGTACTCGGTGCCCGAGCCGACGAGCGCGACGTGCTGGTGGTCGAACTCGGAGGCGACCTTGTCGGCCAGCAGGGTTTCGAGTTCCCACGAGGTGTCGTAGACGATCATGGAGGACGGGTCGATCGCGTCGAGGCAGCTGGTGTCGGCGTGCTCGCCGGAGGCGGCGCGGTGCTCGGCGTCGATGAAGGTCTGGCGCATCATGGCGATGACGCCCATGTGGCTGGTGGGGTACGAGCCGGTGCGCCAGCCCGCGGTCTCGAAGCCGAGGTGCTGGGTGGCGCCGGCCTTGTAGACGGGCGGCTTGCCGAGCGCGGGGTCGGAGAACGGCTCGGCGGCCGAGACGACCGCGCCGCGCCCGCGGAAGATCCCCGCGTCGGGCGCGATGCCCGCGGCGGTGAAGCCCATGGCCCGGAGCTTCTCGGCGTCCGAGGCGGGCAGGCCCGCGCCGGCGAGCGCGTCGCGCTGCGGGGTGATCAGGGGCGACCAGTGCGCACCCGGGGCGTCGGAGTTGATGCCGGGTGCCGACACGGGGACGTACGCGTCGATGAAGCCGGCGTAGAGGTGGTGGCCTTCGGCGTTCCAGACCCGGGCGGTGCCCGGCTCGATGGTCTCGGCGATGCGGGCGATGCGCCCGTTCTCGACGAGGATGTCCATGACCTTCGGGGTCTGGCCCGGGGCGGCGTGGACGGTGGCGTTGTCGATCAGGTGGCGGGCGGGCGGGGCGGGCATGGGCCCGTTGGGGCGCGGGGCGAGCGGGTCGGCGGCATGGGCGAGCCCGGCGACGGCCGCGAGGGCGAGCATCGGCGTGATATTCATGGAACGAGACTCCTTGGAACGGTTGGAGGTGATGGTACCGAAAGCCGGGGGATTGGTGGCTGGGTGTGGGGCGTGTGTGCACGAAAAACCCCCGACGCGGGGCCGGGGGTGGTGATGAGGGCGGTTTGCCTCTGGGGCGTTCTGGTCAGCGCCGGCGGACGGCGCGGACGCCGGCGAGGGTGCCGAGCAGGCCGAGGCCGGCCCAGGCGGCCGGGGGCAGGGGGACGACATTGAGCGTGCCCTCGAGGCCGCCGAAGATGAAGTCGGGGTCCGAGGTGCTCGAGCCGGTGTCCAGATTGCGGACCGTGACAGACGTGAGGAGGTCGCCGACGCTGAGCCCGAAGTCGGTCAGGTCGAAGGCGATCTGGTTGACGTTCTCGACGCCGAGCCCCGAGAAGTTGAGGAACGTGGCGGTGCCGAGGCTGGCGTTGTAGAACGCGCCGCCGTTGAAGCTGATCTGCCAGCTGGTGCCTTCGACGTCGACGCCCGAGCTCGAGCTGGTGATCTCGTAGAACACGAAGGTGTCGTTGGCTGGGCCGCCGACGGCGAGGTCGACCGCGAAGTTGAGGGTGAACCAGTCGGGGGTAGAGCGGTTGTTGAGCGAGAGCTGGTCGCCGGGGTCGCTGCCGAACTGGCCGGCGGCGAGTTCGCCGATGGTGTATCCGTCGACGCCGACGGCGTTGTCCCAGAGCTTGCCGTCGAAGGTGACCTGGCCGCCGTCGGCGTTGGTGCGGTAGTTGACGGACGCGCCGGCGAACTGGCCGAGGTCGAACGTGTAGCCGCCGATGGTGACCTCGCTCGCGGACGCGCCGGACACGATCCCGGCCGACGCGATGATCGCGCCGGCGACTGCCATCTGACTTTTCATGCTGAGTCTCCCAACTCTTCGGGACGCCCCGCGCGGATCCCTGTACGTGGGGGTATCAGGCGGGCCGTTCACCGACCGGAATTTACCCGGTCTGTGGGGGGCAAACAACCCTCCAGTTGTGCGCTTTGAGCTGTTTTTTTGAACATCACAGACCTGCGTGGCTTCCGCCGCGCCGGGGCACAAAGAAACCCCCTGCAGAGGGGGTTCTTTCATGCGGCATTGTGAAACGTGGGATCGGTCAGCGGCGGCGGACGGCGCGGACGCCAGCCAGGGTGCCGAGCAGGCCGAGGCCGGCCCACGCGGCCGGGGGCAGCGGGACGATGTTGAGGGTCACGTTGTCGACGTGGATGCCGTTGGCGACGTCGATGTTGGTGAACCAGCCGTAGCGGTTGCCGCCGACGTTGACGTTGAGCACGTCGGTGCCGTCGTTGCGGGTCTCGGTGAAGAGGAGGGTGCCGAGGGCATCGCGGAGGTTGAGGTCGACCGCGAGGGTGCCGTCGCCGGCGTCGCGGAAGACGTGCTCGAGGGTGTACCAGCCGGAGGCGGTGACGGCGTGGAAGTTGCTCAGGGTGTCGAGGTCTTCGCGGGGGTTGAAGTTGGTGTTGTTGCTGCCGCCGACCAGGAGTTGGCCGGTGGAGGTGTCCTTGGCGACGTGGAAGATGAAGTCGCGCAGGTGGGTTCCGGACGTGTTGTTGGAGGCGACGGAGTAGTCGAAGCCCTCGCCCGCGGCCATGCCGGTGTCGAGGTAGACGTCGATGCTCGCGGTGTACCCGCCGGGCCAGGACGAGCGGCCGCCGTCGAAGAAGTGGTAGCCGCCGTAGGTGGTCTGGGTGGCGATGGCGTGGAAGCCGCCGGATGCGGAAGTGACGCCGCCCGTGCCGGAGGCGACGCGGGTCCAGGCGCCGTAGGAGCCGCCGCTGGCGGACATGCCGGCGGTGTCGGTCTCAAACCCCTGGTTGAAGACTTCGCCGGCGGAGGCGGCGGACACGATGGTGGCCGACGCGATCACAACGCCGGCGAGAGCGGTCTTGGTTCTCATTCTGTTTCTCCCAATCTCTTCAGAACGTCCCGTCAGATCCCTGTGCGAGGGGGCACCCGATCGGGGTAAGTCATTCGAGCGTACTGGGTTGAGGGCGGGCTTCAAAGGGGTTTTTTGGGATGTTTGCCGATCGCCATATTGGGGTGATCTTGACCCCTTCGGATGGGGGGTTGAACGCGCGAAAAGACCCCCCGCAGCGCGGGGGGTCTTGGGAAGGTTCTTCCGAGTTGGCTTGCCGATCAGCGCCGGCGGATGGCGCGGACACCGACGAGGGTGCCGAGCAGGCCGAGGCCGGCGAAGGCGGCCGGGGGCAGGGGGACGACCTGGATGTTGATCGAGTTGCTGAGCAGCTCGTTGCCGATCGCGCCGCCGTTGTTCTCGAACACGGTCAGGCGGATGAGGTAGGTGCCGGCGGCGTTGGGGTTCCAGTCCTCGAGGGCGTTGCCGCTGGCGTCGAAGAAGTCGTAGTTCCAGGAGTTCTGGGCGACGTTGAAGTTGGAGATGAGGCCCTGGTACTGCGGGATGTTGCCCGAGGCGGCCTCGACACCGGCGCCGTTGCCGGTGGAGTTGTCGCCGATGGAGTGGTCGGCGTAGGGGAGGTTGATGAGGTCGAACGAGACGGCGTCGGCGGGGTTGGTGCCGTCGGCGTCGAGCTTGAACATCTGGAGGCTGTAGTAGAAGTCGTTGAGCTGGCTGCCGGTGCTGCCGGAGCCGCTGACGTCGGTGTTGATGGACCACTCGAAGTTCCAGAGCCCGCGGTTGGGGTTGGAGACGGGCGCGCCCTTGTCGAAGCGGTAGGTGTTGGACGAGCCGACTTGGTTGAAGGTGTTCTCGGGCTGGCCCAGCGAGTTGTAGCGGAGCTTGCCGCGGAGGCCGATCTCGATGTTCGAGCCGGTGGCGATGGTGAAGGAGCCGTTGGCGTTGCCGGAGCCGAAGATGACGTCGGGGTTGACGTTGTCGGCGAGGGCGAACGATGCGGAGGCCGCGATGATCGCGGCGGCGGTCACTGTCTTCATTTGTTCTCTCCAGAACACGAGGATGCCCCGTTCCGGTGCAGGGAAACAGGGTGTCGGCTGGGGTGGTGCGGCGTGCCGCGTCCGATGGTGTGATCGGACGCGATCCTGTGTGTACGATGAGGAAAGCACCCCTCCGACCGAAGGAGTCTAACCGGATCGGGGGGCGAATTCCGGACTAAATCGCAAACTGTGCGATTCGCCGACCATTCGGTTGGAGGGTTTGCGGGGGGCGGGCGGGCGTCAGGCGCGGCGAGACTGGGAGCGGCTGAACGCGAGCAGGACGAGCAGGCCGGTGATCGCAACCGCTGTGGTGGGAAGGACTTGGCGTTGGCTGTAGGTTGATTCGGGCCGGCTGGAGGGGGCGTCGGTGGGCCAGGCCACGGCGGCGACCACGATCGCCGCGGCGGCGATGATGACGCTCTGGATGATCCTGTGGCGGCGCATGTGTTTGGCTGTCCCCTGTGCGGCTCACCCGGAACATGGTGGTTCAGAGGGTGGGCTTCGTCTCCGATTATGGGGATTTTGTCCGGTAGATCAAGACTTTGGCGTCCCGAATTCCGCGGATTCCGGTGTGTGGGTTGCGGGGGCTGGAATCGGGGGGATTGGCCTCACTGGTATGGGGCGTTTGCACCCCATGGCGTGGGGGCCCCGAGGGGGCGATGCGGCGGGCCGCGGGCCTACCGTGGGGGTCCGTGCGGCCCGGCGGTTGGGCTGGCGGTTCGTGGAAGGAGTTTCTTGATATGGCGGAACTGATCCCCGGCAACGCGGTCATCGGGCAGTCGGGCGGGCCGACGGCGGTCATCAACGAGTCGCTGGTGGGGGTGGTCGAGGGGCTGCGGCTCTACGGGCAGGCGGGGGCGCCGGGATCGAAGATCAAGAAGATCCTGGGGATGCGCCACGGGGTCAGCGGGCTGACCACGGGCGACTTCCACGACCTGACGGACATTCATCACGACCGGCTGCAGCTCTTGGCCAAGACGCCGTCGGCGGCGCTGGGGTCGACCAGGGACAAGCCGGACTCGGCGTACTGCGAGCGGATCTTCGAGGCGTGCAAGAAGCACGACATCCGGTACTTCTTTTACATCGGCGGGAACGACTCGAGCGACACCTGCCGGATCGTCAACGAGCTGTCGAACAGGGGCGGGTACGAGCTGCGGTGCTTCCACGTGCCCAAGACGGTGGACAACGACCTGGTCGAGAACGACCACACGCCGGGGTTCGCGTCGGCGGCGCGGTTCGTGGCCAAGGCGTGCATGGCGGACTTCCTGGACAACATCTCGCTGCCGGGGATCAAGATCAACGTGATCATGGGGCGGCACGCGGGCTTCCTGACGGCGGCGAGTGCGCTGGCGCGGCGTGACGACCGGATGAAGCACGAGGGGCCGACGACGGACGGGCCGCAGCTGATCTACCTGCCCGAGGTGGCGTTCGACCTGGAGCGGTTCAGCCAGGACGTGGCGGAGCTGTACGAGAAGAAGGGGCGGGTGCATATCGCGGTCTCCGAGGGCGTGTGCGACGCGCAGGGCCACGCGATCGCGGCCAAGCTGATCGAGGGCGGGCAGACGGACGCGCACGGGAACGTGCAACTGTCTGGGTCGGGTGCGTTGGGCGATGCGTTGTCCAACCATCTGAAGAAGGCGTTGACGCCGGCGGGCGGCAAGCCGCCGCGGGTGCGGGCGGACACGTTCGGGTACGTGCAGCGGTGCTTCCCGGACCAGTCGAGCGTGGACCAGCGCGAGGCGCGGGGGACGGGGCGGTTCGCGGCGAAGCTGGCGTCGAGCGGCGACCTGGACGGTTCGGTGACGATCAAAAGGGTGCACCCGGTGGGCAGCGGGCAGCCTTATGCGGCGCGGTACGAGCGGGTGAACCTCGAGCAGATCGCGGCGAAGACGCGGCACATGCCGACGGAGTACATCGAGGGGCACTGCAACGTGTCGCGGCAGTTTCTGGATTACTGCCGGCCGCTGGTGGGGGAGTTGCCGTTGTTTGATCGGTTGTGAGAAGAGACGGAGAGACGGAGGGGGGAACGGTACAAGCCGCGCACGGAGTAAGCGGGTTCCTTGGGCGCGGAGGGTGCTCGAAGAACCCGCTTACTTCGTGCGCGGCTTGTTGACGAGGGCTAGAGCACGAAGTTGAAGATCGCGAAGAGGATGGGGCTGAGAAGGGGGGTCGCGGTCAGGAGCAGGACGGCGATCATGAAGTGACGCAGGGCGGGGCGGGTGATGGGCTGGGCGGGCCGCATGGCGTGCCATGCGCGGGAGGCGAACACGATGGCGGCGGTTCCGAGCACGATGTGGAAGCCCGTGCGGGTCAGGGTGTGGGCGTAGCTCGGAGCCAGTGCGTTGACTTCGAGGGCGATCCGGAGGATCACCACGAATGTGTAGATCGCGCTTGCGACGGCGAGCGTGTGGGTCAGAAGGATGACAACGCAGAGCATTCGGAGGTTGCGGCGGACCGCGTCGGTGGCGATGGGGAACAGGTCGGAGAGTTGGAAGGGGTGGGTGCACTCGGGGCAACTTGCGGTCGTTCCGTCGCGGCGGTTGTAGTTGCAGGCGGGGCACGGGACGTCGCGGGCGCGGAGATAGAGCTTCGCGAGCTGGTCCGGGGTGGCGGGGGTTGGGTCCGGCATGTTCGGAGTGTATTGGATGGCCGGGGGAGCACGGGTTGTGAGCAAGCCGTTGCACCCCGGGGTCGAGGCACCCGGCGCACGGGGCAAGCGAGTTTCTTGGGCGCGGAGGGTGTTCGAAGAGCCCGCTTACTTCGTGCGCGGCTTGTTGGGGGAGCACCCGTGGGTTCAGAAGCGGAAGAGCCAGACGGCGCTGTAGGCGGCGTTGAGGACGGCGGGGATCAGGAGGGCGGCGTAGCCGGTGATCAGGGCGCGGGCGGGGCGGTCGGGGCCGGCCTCGGGCGGGGTGCGCAGGGCGCGGAGGCTCGTGGCGGCGAGCGTGATCCATGCGGCCAGGGTGACGATCGAGATGAGCGTCCCGGCGTAGACGAACCAGGGCTTGGCGAAGAAGGTGCTCGTGCTGTCCGTGAGCCACCGCTGCGCGGTCAGGTAGGCGCCGCGGGCGCTCGTGATGGTCAGGGCCGACGCGACGATCAGGGAGACCATCGCGACGCGGCGGAGGGTGTGCGCGGTGCGGGTTGTCAGGGCGAAGGTGGTGTCGCCGAGTCGGAGGGGGGTTTGGCACTCGGGGCAGGCGGCGGTGGTGGCGTCGCGCCGGTTGTAGCCGCAGGCGGGGCAGGGGGTGTCGCGGTCGCGGAGGTAGAGGGCGGCGAGTTGGTCGGGGGTGGCGGGGGTTGGGGCCGGCATTTGGGGAGTGTATTGGGTGGTTGGGGGAGCACGGCTTGCGAGCAAGCCGTGGCACCCGGAGTCGTGGCGCCGGGCTTGGTGGTGTTGTGCTAGGTTTGGGGCATGGGCGATGTGAACGGGTTTGAGGCGCGGGCGGTCACGCTCCGGGACGGGCGGCGGGTTTGGTTGCGGGCGGGGGGGCCGGACGACGCGGCGGCGTATCGCGACTATCTGTTGCGGGCGGTGCCTTCGGCGGACGGGGTCGGGCTGTTTGTGGACGAGGTGCTGACCGAGCCGGAGTACCGCGAGAAGCTGGCGAAGTACCTGCCGACGCGGGGCGGGATGGGGCTGTTTGCCGAGCCGTTTGGGGCGGACGGGCGGCCGGGGGCTTCGATTGTGGGGGATTGCGGGCTGGTTGGATTCGGGCGTCGGAAGCTGGACGGGGTTTTGATGATGGGGATGATGTGCGATGCGGGGTGGCGGGGCGTGGGGCTGGGGAACGCGATGCTTTCGGCGGCGTTGGACTGGGCGCGGGCCGAGCCTTCGGTGCGTCGGGTGGAGTTGGGCGTGCTGGCGACGAATCCGGGCGCGCTGGCCTTGTACCGGTCGCTGGGGTTCGTGGAGGAAGGCCGGCTCCGGGGGCGCTTCCGCCAGGCGGACGGGTCACTGGTTGACGATGTGCTGATGGCGCTGGTTGTGGGGTGAGCGGGTGGGGCGTGACGGTCACGCCGGGGCGGGGCTCGGGTTGGGGGTGGGGTTTGGGCTGCGGGTGCGGTCGGGGTGGGCGCGGGGGGTGGATCACGACGTTCTTCGTGAGGTGGTTGTGCTCGTAGTGGTTGTATTGGTAGTCGTTGTACTCGGTGTGGTAGGTGGTGTGATCGATGTCGTAGTACGCGTTGTTGTACTGGTTGATGGTGGTGTCGGCGTGGTGCGTGGGCTCGTAGCAGGCGTCGTGGCCGTGGGTGCAGAGGGAGGGGTAGTGGATGATCCGGGGCGGTGTGGATTGGTTGAGGTAGACGGTCCGGCTGGTGTGGCGGGCGGGGGCGTGGCATCCGGTGAGGGTCAGCGCGGCGAGTGCGGCGCAGGCGAAGGATGGCAGGGGGGTGGGCATGGTTGGCTCCTCTCGTTGGTTCGTTTGAGAACCGCGGGAGCCGGGTGGGGGCTGACGGGCGATTGGTGGATTGGGCGCAGAAGAGCGTGCTCTTGGGAAGACCCAAGAGCACGGCACCGGGAGGGAGACGGACAAGCCGCGCACGAAGTAAGCGGGTTCTTCGGGTGCACAGGGCGTGCGAAGAACCCGCTTACTTCGTGCGCGGCTTGTATGGGAGCGTGCGGTTTAGTTGCGTGATTTGTTGATGGCGACGCCGTTGCGGAAGTTCACGGTCAGGCTGTAGTCCTGGGTGGTTCGGTTGGAGCCGCCGAAGATCAGGAAGACGCTGCCGCGGCTGGACTCGCGTTTGGTCCACCGCCAGGTCATGGATTCGTCGCCGTCGTCGCGGACGCTGCGGGTGCTGGGCTCGCCGAGGGCGGCGACGGCCTCGTCGGGCGTGGTGCGGAGGAGGACGATGCTCGCGTCCGCGCCGGGTTCGACGCGGTTGCCGCTGTAGGACGAGGCGTTGGACGAGGTCACCAGGCAGCCCGGGAGGGTGAGCAGCGCGGCGGCGGCGAGAAGGGGAATCAGTGTGGTTCTGCGGCGCATCGGGGGCCTTTCGCTCGGGATGGTTGGCGGTGGTGGGGAAGGGTGGGGTCAGTCGCGCCACTTGCGGGCGGCGACGCCGTCCTTGAAGGCGATGTGCAGGGATTGTTCGACGGTGGTGTTGGAGCCGCCGGCGAAGATGAGGAAGACCGCGCCGCCGTCGGCGGATTCTTTCGTCCAGTGGTAGTGCAGGGTCTCGTTGCCGGCGTCGTCGGCGGTGCGTTCGCTGGGCTCGCCGAGGATGGCGACGGCCTCGTCGATGGTGGTGGTGCCGATGCGGACCTGGGCGACGTCCTGCGGGGCGGCGTATGCCCCGGAGAGCGTGGTCTCCTTGCCGGAGACGACCAGGCAGCCGGGTAGGGTGAGCAGGGCGGCGGCGGCGAGGGCGACGGCGGGGGTCGTGCGGTGCATGGGTGGTTCCTGTGCGTGGGCGCGGTTCAGGGGATCGGGGGGGCGGGGGGCTCGGACGGGTACCGCGCTGAGCGGGACGTGCTGACAGGGTTGTTGGTGGCGGGGGGCGATCGGTTGCAGGATCGGGGGCGGAATCGCCGGATCGGCGTCCCGGGCGTCAGGCCGAGCGGGGCAGCGTGGCCTCGGTGGCGGCGATGTCGTCGTCCATCACGCGGCGTTCGTCGGGGTCGGTCAGGGACGCGGCGACGAGTTTGGCGCGCTGGAGGCTGATGCGGGCCTCCATGAACCGCTCGGCGCAGGCCATGGCGCGGGCGTGGACCTCGAAGGCGCAGGCGTGGTCGAAGGTGGTCAGGACGCGGTCGGCGCAGAGGGCCATGGCCTGCTCGGCGTGGTGGATGGCGGGGTTGGCGCGGCCGACGGCGGCGTAGACGCGGGCGATCTGCCAGTGGGAGCGCATCTGGTTCTGGGCGTTGCCGACCTGCACCCAGAAGTAGGCCGAGGCGTGGGCGGCGTGGACCATCTCCTCGTCCTGCGGGGGCGTGCGGGGGTTGGTCTCGAGCAGCTCCCAGGTGCGGTTGAACAGGTCCGCGGCCAGGCGTCGCTTGGTGGCCTTGTTGATCATCGGGCCTCGTCCGGCCCCCGGCCGGTCAGGGCGGTGCGGAACGGCTGGAGGGTGGCGGTCATGACGGACCGGGCGACGGCGGGGTCGGTGTCGACGATGGCGCGGGCGTGGTCTTCGGATTCGGCCCGGAAGATGAAGACGCCGGTGTAGGGCGGCTCGGTGGTGCGTCCGGCGAGGACGAGCACGCCGCGGTCGCGGAGCTGCTGGTAGTAGGCGAAGTGGGCGCCGACGGCGTCGCGTTCTTCGGGCGTCGGGTCGTCGGGCATGCCGGGGCGGGCGGGTTGGAGGGTGCAGAGGAACTCGGCTTGCATGCCCCGAGCATACGGGCTTGGCGATACCCTGTTCCCGTGGGCGAGCCTTCGGACATCCTGAGCCCCCGCGACGCGGCCGGGGCGATCGTGCGCCGGCTGCGGGCGCACGGGTTCACGGCCTATCTGGCCGGGGGGTGCGTGCGGGACGAGCTGCTCGGGCAGGTGCCCAAGGACTTCGACGTGGCCACGGACGCCCGTCCGGACGACATCCGCCCCCTGTTCAAGCGGACGGCGGAGGTCGGGGCGGCGTTCGGGGTGATGCTGGTGCGTGAGTTCGGGCCCACGGTCGAGGTGGCGACCTTCCGCGACGACGGGTCGTACTCGGACAAGCGGCGGCCGGATTCGGTGTCGTTCAGCGACGCCCGGCGGGACGCGCTGCGCCGGGATTTCACGGTCAACGCGCTGTTCATCGACCCGACGGCCGAGGGCGACGATCGGGTCATCGATTTCGTGGACGGGCGGGCGGACCTGACCAGCCGCACGCTGCGGGCGGTGGGCGACCCGGATAAGCGTCTGGGCGAGGATCACCTGCGGGCGCTGCGGGGGGTGCGGTTCGCGGCGCGGTACGGGCTGGCGATCGAGGAGCGCACGGCGGGGGCGATGCGCCGGCACGCCGGGGCGTTGGAGGGGGTGTCGCGCGAGCGGATCGGGGAGGAGGTGCGCCGGATGCTCACGCACGCCAGCCGCGGGCGGGCCGCGGCGTTGCTGCACGAGCTGGGGCTGGCGGGGGCGGTCTTTGGGCCGGTCGGGCCCGATGGGGGACTGGGCGGGGGATCGGGCGGGGGATGGGACGGGCGTGTGATGGAAGCGCTGGCGCCCGACGCGTCGTACGTGGCGGCGCTGATGGCGTTGCTGATCGGTCGTGGCGTGACGGTGGAGGGTCCGGGGCGGGCGGGTGACGCGGCGCGGGGCCTGCGGCGGGCCCTGCTGCTGTCCAACGCGGAGCGGGACGGGCTCCGCGACGGGCTGGCGACGCTCGGGGTGTTGCGGGGCGGCTGGGACGCGATGGGCGAGGCCGGGCGGAAGCGGCTGGCGTCGGGCGGGGGGTTCGCGGACGCGTTCGCGGTGCTGGCGGCCGCGGATCCGGCGCGGGGGCACGCGGTGGGTGCGGAGGTCGAGCGCCTGCGCGGGCGTTTCGGGGGGTTGTGCCCGGACGCGTGGGTGGACGGGGGGGTGCTGATTTCCCTGGGGCTCAGGCCCGGGCCGCGGTTCGCGGAGATTCTCGACGCGGTGTACGACGCGCAGCTGGAGGGGCGTGCGTCGACGGCGCAGGAGGCGATTGAGCTGGCGCGGTCGATGGCGGCGGGCTGAGCCGGCGGATCGGCCCGGTCGCGGGCAAGATGAGCGTGGTTTCACCGTGACGGCCCGATTGGTTTCAGGTTCGGGCGGGATAACTGTGCGTGGATCGGGCGTGTCGTCCGTGCCGGTTGCCGGCGCGGGCCGGGCCGCCCCGGTCCGCCCGCCGGCGGCGTGTCGGCGGCGTTGTTCCAGACAGAACCGAACGCAACCGTGTTGCAGGAGAACGAGATGCTCGAGACCAAGGGCAGCCTGAACGAGGCGACGATCAAAGAAGTGCAGAAGCTGATCGAGATCAACATCGACAGCGGGAAGGGGTTCGCCGAGGCGGCCGAGAACATCGAGAACCGCGCGGTGGCGCGGTTCTTCCGCGAGTGCGGCGCGCGGCGGGAGGGCTTCGCGACCGAGCTGCAGCGATTCGTGGCGCGGTCGGGCGAGACGCCCGAGGACTCGGGCAGCGTCAAGGGGACGCTGCACCGCTGGTGGCTCGACCTGCGGGGGACGGTGCAGGACGGCGACGAGCACGCGGTGCTGGCCGAGGCCGAGCGCGGCGAGGACGCGATCAAGGAGCGGTACGAGAAGACGCTCAAGAGCACGGCGGGGAGCGCGCTCAACGACGTGATCCAGCGTCAGTACGCGTCGGTGAAGGCCGACCACGACGCGGTCCGCGACATGCGCGACGCGCGGAAGTAAACGGCGTTTCCCATTGTGCCGCCGGCCGCCCCGGATCCCGCCGGGGCGGCCGGCTGTGTCGTGCGCCTGCGGGGATCTCCCGGGATCGGGGCCCTGATTTCGGGGTCGGCTTGGCGGGGGCGGGGACCGGGCGTGGCGGCGGCGTAGGATGGTCTGTTCATTTCTGGAACTATTTTGGAGGATTCGACCATGTCCAGCCTGGCCACCAGCGACTTCGTGCCCGCCGATCTTGATGCCTCGAAGTGGGCGAACGTGGAGCCGCTGTTCGCCGAGCTGAAGACCCGGTCGGTCGAGTCGGGCGAAGAGTTCGAGCGGTGGCTGCTGGACCGTTCGGAGCTGGACGCGGCGATGTCCGAGGCGGGGGCGACGCGGTACATCGGCATGACCTGCGACACGGCGTCGGAGGGCAAGAAGGCCGCGTACATGGCGTTCGTCGAGGGCGTGATCCCCATGATCAAGCCGGAGAGCTTCGAGCTGGACAAGAAGCAGGCGGCGTTGGCCAAGCGGTTCGATCTGGGCAAGCGCTACGAGGTGATCAACCGCGACACGATCGCGGCGGTGGAGCTGTTCCGCGACAAGAACGTGCCGATCCAGACCGAGCTGACGAAGCTGGACACCGAGTACGACACGCTGTGCGGCGCGATGATGGTCGAGTTCGACGGGGCGGAGAAGACGCTGCCGCAGATGGGCAAGTACCAGGAGTCGTCGGACCGCGCGGTGCGCGAGGCGGCGTGGAAGGCCGTGGCGGATCGGCGGGGCCAGGACGCGGACCGGATCAACGCGATCTTCGATCAGATGGTGGTCAAGCGCCACCAGATGGCCAAGAACGCGGGGCTGAAGGACTTTGTCGGGTACAGCTTCAAGGCCAAGGGCCGGTTCGATTACACGCCCGAGCACTGCTTCGCGTTCCACGAGGGCATCGAGCGGCACGTCATGCCGTTCGTGGGCAAACTGGACAGCGAGCGCAAGAGCCTGCTGAAGGTCGATGCGCTGCGTCCGTGGGACCTCTCGGTGGACCCGAAGGGTCGGGCGCCGCTGCAGCCGTTCGAGGGCGGGGCGGACCTGGTGGCCAAGACCCGGCGGGTGTTCGAGCGGCTGAGCCCCGAACTGGCCGCCATGTTCGCCAGCCTGGGCGACGGGACGAACACGAACGGGGCCGAGGGCGGTGCGAGCCTGGACCTGGACTCGCGCAAGGGCAAGGCGCCGGGCGGGTATCAGTACATGCGGGACCGCAGCCGCAAGGCGTTCATCTTCATGAACGCGGCCGGGCTGCACCGCGATGTGGAGACGATGGTGCACGAGGCGGGGCACGCGTTCCACTCGATGTACTGCGTGGACGAGCCGCTGGCGCACTACCGGCACGCCCCGATCGAGTTCTGCGAGGTGGCCAGCATGGCGATGGAGCTGCTGACCATGCCGTTCTGGGACGAGTACTACCCGAGCCGGGAGGACGCGGACCGTGCGCGGCGGCGTCAGCTCGAGGGCTCTGTGGGGCTGCTGCCGTGGATCGCGACGATCGACGCGTTCCAGCACTGGATCTACACGCACCCCGAGCACACGCAGGCCGAGCGGGCCGCGGCGTGGCTGGAGATCGAGCAGCGGTTCGGCCACCAGGGCCACCGGGTGTCGTGGGAGGGGATCGAGAAGCACCGGCCGCTGATCTGGCAGCGCCAGGGGCACCTGTTCGGCAGCCCGTTCTATTACGTCGAGTACGGCATCGCGCAGCTGGGGGCGCTCGGGCTCTGGCTCAAGAGCCTCGAGGAGGGCCCGGAGGCGGCGATGGACGCGTACCGGCGGAGCCTGTCGCTGGGCGGCTCGCGCCCGCTGCCGGAGCTGTTCGCCGCGGCGGACCTGCCGTTCGACTTCGGGCCCGAGACGGTTGGCCGGCTGGTCGGGCGGGTCGAGGCGGAGATGGCGAAGCTGCCGGTGTGAGCGTGGGGAGCGCCGACCGATGACGAGCCGCGACCGGGAGGGAGCGGGCGCGATGGCGTGTCGGGTGCGCGGGATCGGTTTTGACGGTGGCGATTGAAGTGTGTGTCGGCGGTGTGCCAACGCGGTCGCTGCGCCCGCTTCCTGCCGGGCGCGGCTCGTTCATGTTGGGGGGCGTAGGGGCGCACGGCTTGCGAGCAAGCCGTGGCACCCAATAGGAATGCTTTGATTATGCGGGCGCCCCGTGTTGGACGGCGTGGACGTCGGCCGTGGCCATCCGCCGGCCGCCGGCGGCCAGATCGCCAGACTTGATCTCCTCGATCCAGACCCAGGTCAGGGGGCGCATCGATTCGCCCTCGACGCGGACCATGGCTTCGGTAACCTCGTCGATGATGCGGTGCTTTTGCTCGCGGGTAAAGACGTTCTCAATGAGCTTGACGGTGATCAGTGGCACGTTCGGATCCTTCGGTTAGGGGGTGGGGGGTTGGTCTGCCGGGCCCGTCGCCCTGCATGGACCAAGCATGGCGGGGCGGGGGTCGGGTCTCACCTGCGGCGTCCGGAGCAAACCGCTCCGGAATTCGTAGCAAACGATGGCGGGGTTGGGGGATCGGGATGGACCTGGGGGGCATTAGACTCTGGCATGCACGCGTACGGCCAGTTCTGCCCGGTCGCTCAGGCCTGCTCGGTGCTCGGCGAGCGGTGGACGGTGTTGATCGTTCGGGAGCTGCTGTGCGGCTCGACGCGGTTCTCCGAGCTGCAGCGGGGCATCTCCCGGATCTCGCCGACCATGCTTGCCGCAAGGTTGAAAGAGCTGGAGGCGGCCGGTCTGGTCGTCCGGCGCGGGCGCGGCGGGCGGGCGGCGACGTATCACCTCACGCCGATCGGGCGCGAGCTTGAGCCGATCGTGTTCGCCATCGGCGCGTGGGGGCTGCGTTGGACCAAGGGCCGGATCGCGGACGAGGAGCTGGATGTCGAGCTGCTGATGACGGACATCGGCCGGCGGATCGACGCGGCGGGGCTGCCGGACGGACGGACCGTGCTTCGGTTCCGCTTCACGGACGTCGCCGAGTTTTCCGAATGGTGGCTGCTGATCGAGGGCGGGGCGGTCGACGTGTGCATCGATGATCCGGGCGAAGAGTCTGATCTGAGTTTCGTCACGACGGTGCGCGTGCTGGCCGAAGTGTGGATGGGGCGGCGGCCGCTGGCCGACGCGTTGTCGACACGGGATCTGCGTGTGTCGGGCGAGGGCGTGTTGAAACGGTCGCTGTCGCGATGGTTCGTGCTGCACCCGTACGCGCGGGCGGTGGTGGTCGGGCGCGACGCGGGCGGGGATGGCGAAGCTGCCGGTGTGAGCGTGGGGAGCGCCGACTGATGACGAGCCGCGACCGGGAGGGAGCGGGCGCGGTGGCGTGTCGGGTTCGCGGGATCGGCTTTGACGGTGGCGATTGAAGTGGGTGTCGGCGGTGTGCCAACGCGGTCGCTGCGCCCGCTTCCTGCCGGGCGCGGCTCGTTCGTGTTGGTGGGCGTGGGGAGCACGGCTTGCGAGCAAGCCGTGGCACCCCTTGGTGGCGCTGGTTACGCGTCGTCCATGGACGAGGCGACTTCCTGGATGGCCTTGAGGAACGCGTTGCGGGCGTTCTTGGCGTAGGGGTTGAGTTTCTGGATGGCCTCGAAGAGTTCGGGGGCGTCGCACTCGGTGTTGTGCTTCATCTGCAGTAGGCGGCGGTAGGCCAGGGTGGACGCGGGAAGATCGGGGAGTTGCACCTCGCACGAAGCCCGGCCGATCAGGTGGGTCAGGCCCTGGACGAAGGCCATCTGCTGGTCGTGCTCGTCGGCGGTCATCTCCAGGATGTTCAGGCCGAGGGTGTCGCCCAGGAAGTTGCGCACGCGGGCGTGGGTGTCGTCGTCGACGCGGGCGCGGCACAGGGTGATGCGCTCGCCGGACACGCCGCCGAGTTCGGCGGCGGTCTGCGGGCCGAAGAGCGGGTGGGTGCCGAGGACCTGGGTGTGGGGCGGCAGGGTGTTCTGCATCCACTCGACCGGGCGGAGCTTGACCGAGCCGACGTCGCACACCAGCGCGCCCTCGGCCAGCAGCGGGGCGATGGTCACGCACACGACCGGGATGACCTGCACGGGCACGCAGAGGACGACGACCTCGGCGCGGGCGGCGTCCTCGATGGAGGCGGGGGTGACGCCGAGGGCGCGGACGGCGTCGTCGGCGGCCTTGGGGTCGTGCACGCGGACCTCGGCGTGGTCCTTGAGCAGGCGGGCGGCCAGCGCGCCGAACGCGCCCAGGCCGATCAGGCTCACGGTGGTCAGGGCTTCGGTTCCGGTGCGGGGGTTCTTGGCGGGGGCCGGGCTGGTGGGGGGCATGGACAAGGGTATCGGCGAAACGGGGGGGTGGATCGAGCGCGGCTGCGGAGCCCCGGTTATGGGGATTGGGAAAGGCGCCGGGGCGCGTTAGGCTGGGAAACACCGCAACACGAAGAGGGCAGAACGGAGGAGGTCATGACTTCGAGCATCGCCAAGGTCACGGAGATCACCGCGCAGAGCGACAAGGGGTTCGATCACGCGATCCAGAAGGGGATCGAGCGCGTGTGCAAGACCGTGGACAACGTCACGGGGGCGTGGGTGCAGGAGATGACGGTGGATGTGCAGGACGGCCACATCTCGGCGTACCGGGTGAACATGAAGGTGACGTTTGTGCTCAATGACTGAGGCGGGCCAGGTACAAGCCGCGCGCGCAGTAAGCGGGCTCTTTGGACGCACGTGATGCGCGAAGAGCCCGCTTACTGCGTGCGCGGCTTGTATGGGGGTCACAGCGTCTTGAGGGCCGCGACGAGGGTGTCGATGTGCTCTCTGGTGTGGGCGGCCGACATCTGGATGCGCAGGCGGGCGGTGCCTTCGGGGACCACGGGGAAGCCGAAGCCGATGACGAAGACGTTCTTTTCCAGCAGCTTCTTGGACATCGCGATCGCCTTGGCGGTGTCGCCCACGATGATCGGGCAGATGGCGGTGGGCGAGTCCATCACCTCGAAGCCGGCGGCCTTGAGGCTCTTGCGGGCGTAGGCTACGTTGTCGCGGAGTTTGGCGACCCGCTGCGGCTCGTCCATGATCAGTTCGATGGCCTTGTTGGCGCTGCAGGCCACGGTGACGGGCAGGGCGTTGGAGAACAGGGTGGGGCGGCCGCGCTGGATGATCAGTTCGATGCCGCGCTTCGAGCCGGCGATGAAGCCGCCCGCGCCGCCGCCGAGGCCCTTGCCGAGCGTGCCGGTGAAGAAGTCGACCTCACCCTTGCTCGGGTCGTGGTTGGCGGCCCCGGGGCACATGCCGAAGTGCTCGTGCGTGCCGCGCCCGGTGGGGCCCATCACGCCGTGGCCGTGGGAGTCGTCGACGATGAGCATGGCGCCGAACTCGTCGCAGAGCTTGCGGATGGCGGGCAGGTCGGCGACGGCGCCCTCCATGGAGAACACGCCGTCGGTGACGACCCAGATCTGGCCGGTGACCTCGGTGTTGTCGCGGGCGGCTTCGAGCTTGGTGCGCAGCGAGCCCAGGTCGGCGTGCTTGTAGACGGTCTTGACCACACCCTTCTTGATGACCGCGGCCAGGCGGATGCCGTCGATGATGCAGGCGTGGTTGAGTTCGTCGGAGATGATGCAGTCGCCCGCCTCGGCGAAGGTGGGGTAGATCGCCTCGTTGGCGGTCCAGCAGGAAACGAAGGTGTAGGCGGCCTCGGTGCCCATGTAGCGGGCGATGGTGTCCTCGAGGGTGTTGTGGGGGGTGAAGGTGCCGCAGATGAAGCGGACGGAGGCGGTGCCGGCCCCGTACTGCTTGAGGCCCTCGATGCCGGCCTCGATGACGGCGGGGTGGTTGGCCAGGCCGAGGTAGTTGTTGGAGCAGAAGCAGAGGACGTCGCGGGCGGTGCCGTCGTCACCGACCATCTTGACCACCGCGTCCATGGGCGAGTCGAGCAGGTGGAGGTGCTTGTACTGCCCGCCGTCGGTCAGGGTCTTGAGGATCTCGTCGGTCCGGGCGTTGAAGACGGTGGCGGTGGTGGTGGTCATGGCGGGCTCCCTCGGGCGGTTTTGCCATGATATGCGGGGGGGGAGGGGGACTGAACGCAGAGGTCGCAAAGTTCACGCAGAGGACGCAGAGGCCACAGGAAGAGCTGGACGCGAAGATCGCGAAGGGATCGAAGCGGTTCTTGAACCAACCTGTCGCTGTTCCAAGCTCAGAAAGCAGGGTTTGGGTTTTCGGTCAACGCGTGCCTGGACCGCTTCGCGAAGCTTCGCGTGCTTCGCGTTGAAACTTCCTCCCCGCCTCTGCGCCGGCTGCGTGATCTCCCCACCGCTGCGTACCTCTTCACACCCCGGCGAGGGCCGCTTGGGCGGAGGGCTTGGGGGCCTTGGCCGCGGGGACGGTTGGCAGGCCGAGGTCTTCGGCGAGGAGCTTGGTGGAGATCTGGGCGCTCAAGAAGATGGTGGGCAGGCCGGAGCCGGGGTGGGTGCCGCCGCCGACGAGGTAGAGGTGCTCGAGTCCCTGCACGCGGTTGCCGGGGCGTTTGTGGAGCATCTGGCCGAGGTTGTGGGCGAGGTTGAAGGTGGCGCCGAAGGAGATGTTCATGCTCTGCCAGTCGTCGGGGGTGAGCAGCAGCTCGGTCTCGGCGCGTTGTTCGGCGTCGGGGATGCCGAAGACCTGTTCGAGTTGCTCGAAGATCTCACGCCGGAGGCGGGGACGCTGGGCGGTCCAGTCGATGGGCGTTTTGTCGCCGTTCTTTCCGTTGCGTTGGTTGGACGGGGTGGGCACGAGGATGTAGAGGGCGCTCTTGCCGGCGGGGGCCATCGTCGGGTCGGTGCGGCTGGGGTTGCAGACGTAGATCGAAGGGTCCTCGGTCAGGGCGTGGTTGTCGGAGATGTTGGCGAGGTTCTCGGTGTAGTTGGTGGAGGTGTAGATGGTGTGGTGGGGCAGATCGACCTCGCCGTCGAGGCCGAGGTAGAGCATGGCGGTCGAGCAGGAGTACTTCTTGTTGTTGAGCGCGTCGTCGCTGAAGCGCTTGGGGCGGACGGAGGCCGGGACGAGGTTGCGCAGGGCCCAGGTGGCGTCGGCGTTGACGACGACAGCGTCGAAGCGGGTCTCGTGGCCGTTGACCACCACGCCGGTGGCCTTCTTGCCGGTGAAGGTGACCTGATCGATCGGGGTCGAGGTCTTGATCTCCACGCCGAGGTCGCGGGCGCACGCGGCCAGCGCCCGCATCACGGCGTGGCAGCCGCCCTCCGGGTGCCACACGCCGTAGGCGTATTCGATGTAGGGCAGGATGGTGAAGAGGCTGGGGCAGTCGAAGGGCGACATGCCCAGGTACTTGCTCTGGAAGCACACCGCCAGGCGGACGTGCTCGTCCTTGATGTGGCGGGCGATGTCGTCGTGCACGCTCTTGTGCGGCCCGAGCTTGGGCAGGGCCTTGAACATGGTCGGGTCGAGCAGGTCGGTCGGGTTGAGGATGGCCTTGCGCAGGATCGGCTCGAACACATCGAGCTTGGCGCGGTTCTCGTTGATGAACTTCTCGAAGCGGGCGGCGTCTTCGGGGGCGTGCGGGCGGATCCGCTCGGCCATCTGCTTGAGGTCCTGGGTGGTGTCGAGGACCAGCGGCTCGCGGCCCTTGCGGCCGATCATCAGGCGGTACATCGGGTCGAGGCGGGTCATGGAAAGGTAGTCGGACGCTTTCTTGCCGGCGGCGGCGAAGATCTCGTCGAGGACGTAGGGCATCAGGAAGAAGGTGGGGCCGCGGTCGAATCGGAAGGTGCCGCCGGCGGACTCGAGGCGGTATTGGCCGGTGCGTCCGCCGATGTCATCCTGGGATTCGTAGATCGTGACGCGGCAGCCGCGGGCGGCGAGCAGGACGGCCGCGGAGAGCCCGCCCGGGCCGGCTCCGACGATGGCGACGCTCGGCTGCTTCGGGCTGGTCACGCGGGGCCTCCGGCGGATGGTACGGTCGGGAAACGGGGTCGTCGGCGTCCGCCGACGCCCCCGCACATGAAGAGCGTCCGGGGTTTCGCGGGGGTGGGGACACCGGATGCGGCGTGCGTCGGGGGGGCGGCCCGTCTCGTACAATGAGGATCGTGGCATCGTGCACCAACCAGCCCGGCGTGGAGGCCTGGCCCCTGGCCGAGCGGCTCGGATGGGCCGGGCGGTTCGGGCGGCTCATCGGCGAGAACGAAGCCACGCTGTGCGGTCTGGCGGGGGCGGAGGTCCACAAGACGCGGTGGGAGTGCCTGACGGCCGACGTCGTGCCGCTGGTCAACGCCTGCCGCTGGCACCGGCGGCACGGGGCGCGGATCCTGCGCGACCGCCGGGTGCCCGGCGGCGGGCTGCTCGCGTTGGGGCAGCGTCACCGCGTGCGGCGCGAGCCGCTGGGGCGGGTGGGGATCATCGCGACGTGGAACTACCCGCTGCTGCTGGCGGGTCAGCACGTGCTGCAGGCGATGGTGGCGGGCAACCGCGTGGTGCTCAAGCCGTCGGAGCGCTCGCCGCGGACGCAGCGGCGTCTGGCGGAGCTGGCGTGGGAGGCGGGCTGCCCGCGCGATCGCCTGGAGGTCGTGGATGCCGACCGCACCGCGGGGGCCGCGCTGGTCGCGGGGGATTTCGGACCGATCGATCATCTGGTGTTCACGGGATCGACCGAGGTTGGGCGGGCGATCGCGGCGGAACTCGCGCCGCGCCTGATCACCAGCACGCTGGAGCTGTCCGGTCGGGATTCGGCGTTGGTGCTCGACGACGCGGATGCTGCGCTGGCCGCCCGAACGATCTGGTGGGCCGCGACGGTCAACGGCGGCCAGACGTGCATGGCGCCGCGCCGGGCGTTGGTGCATGCGGCGGTCTACGAGCGGTTCCTCCGGGCGATGGCCCCGCTCGCGTCGCGGGCCGCGGTGCGGCACCTGATCGATGCGGCTGCGGCATCGAAGGTGTCCGGGCAGGTCTCGGAAGCGCTGTCGCGGGGCGGACGGTCGATCTCGGGGGTGTTCGAACCGGCGCGGGGCGAGGCGTTCCGCCCGGTCGCGGTGGTGGATTGTCCCGCGGACGCGCCGCTCGTGGACGGGCGTCACTTCGGCCCGGCGCTGGCCGTGATCCCGTGCGGCTCGCTGGATGAGATGCTCGCGATCCACGACCGGATCGACCAGCGGCTCGTGACTTCCGTGTTTACCCGTTACACCCGCCGGGGGGCCGCGCTGGCCGGTCGGCTGGGCTCGAGCGGGGTGATGGTCAACGACGCGATCATGCCCACGGCCCACCCGGAGGTGTCCGTGGGCGGGGTGGGGGCCTCGGGCTGGGGGCTGACGCAGGGGCGTCGCGGCCTGGAAGCCCTGACGCGGGAGGTGTTTGTGGCGCGGACCTCCCGTCGGATCCGGCCGCCGCTGGACGCGCCGGACGAAGCGGGCCAGGAGCGCGGCGCGCGGACGCTGCTGCGTCTGGCCGGGGCGGGGCGACGAACCACCGGGACGGGGGATCGCCCCCCGGCGCCGCCCCCGGGCACGAAACCGACCACAAAACCACACCCGGCCCCCGCGGCGGGAGGACCAGCCCCATGAGTTCCGATTCCAAGCACGCCGTCGTCATCGGGGCCGGTCTGGCCGGTCTGGCCGCCGCGGCGGAGCTGTCCACCCACGGCTACCGCGTGACCATCGTGGACCAGAACAAGCACCTGGGCGGCAAGATGAACCTGCTGACCGAGCGGGGCTACACCTTCGACATGGGCCCGACGATCATCACGCTGCCGGAGGTGCTGCGGGGGATCGTCAGACGGTCGGGACGCAGGGTCGAGGACTACATCGACCTGATCGACCTGGACCCGCAGTGGCGGTGCCACTTCGAGGACGGCACGGTGGTGGACCTGCGTCGGGACCCGGCCGAGTTTGCCCGGGCGATCGACGCGCAGTTCCCTGACCACAAGCCCGGCGCGGGCTACACGAAGTTCCTGGACTACTCGCGCCGGATGTTCCGACTGTCGGAGAAGGTGTTCTTCTACAACGATCTCGGGGGCGTGGCGGACATGATGAAGTCCTCCCCGCCCGACCCCGCCCTGCTGGGTGACGTGCTGAACATGCGGATGCACTCGACGGTGGGCGCCACCGTGCACAAGCACGTGACCGAGCCGCACGTGCGTCAGATCTGCGAGCACTTCCTCCAGTACGTCGGCTCGTCGCCGTTCCTGGCCCCGGCGATCCTGAGCCTGATCGCCGCCGCCCAGGCCGACCACGGCTGCTGGTACGCGATGTCGCCCGACGGCACCGACGGCGGCACGCGGATGGTCGCCCGCACCGTGGCGAAGATCGCCCAGGAGCAGGGCGTCACGCCCGTGCTGGGCAAGCGGGTCGCCAGGATCCTCCACGCCGGCGGCCGGGCAACGGGCGTCTTCCTCGACGACGGCACGACCATCGAAGCAGACATCGTCGTGTCCAACTGCGACGTGCAGCGCACCCACCGCGATCTGCTGCCCGACCTGTCCGGCGCGAAGGACCGCGCCGAGTCGATCGCCGGCAGGTACGAGCCGGCGTGCTCGGGCGTGGTGCTGTATCTGGGGCTGGACCGCCAGTACGAGCACCTGGCCCACCACAACTTCATCTTCAGCGACGACTCCGAGCAGGAGTTCGACGACATCTACCAGCGCGGCATTCCCGCGCGGGACCCGACGCTGTATCTGGCGGTGCCCAGCCGCACGGACCCGACGCAGGCGCCCGCGGGCGGCGAGGCGCTCTACATCCTGGTCCACACCGCGTACAAGCGCAAGGGTCAGCGGTGGGAGGGGCCTGGCGGGCTGCTGGAGAGCTACAAGCCGGTGATCATGGACAAGCTGCGGCGCTTCGGCATGCAGGACATCGACCGGCACATTGTGGTCGACCGGGCCTTGACGCCCGACGGCATCGACACGATGTACAACGCCGAGGGCGGGGCGATCTACGGGCTGGCCAGTCACGGCAAGCTGGCGGGCGGGTTCAAGCCGCGGAACCGGTCCAAGGTGCTCAAGGGGCTCTACCTGGCAGGCGGCAGCGCCAATCCGGGGCCGGGCGTGCCCATGGTGCTCATGTCCGGCGTGACCGCGGCGCGGGCCGTGATCGAGGACGACGGCGGCGAGCCGAAGGGCGAGTACTCCGCGGCGGAGAAGGGGCGGTCGTACGACGCCGAGTTGATCGGGGCGTGAGGAGGGTGCGGGGGGAGGTACGCAGAGGTGCAGAGATCACGCAGAGAGCGCAGAGAAGAGAAGGGGATTCAACGCGAAGACCGCGAAGATGCGCGAAGCGGCTCCGCCACGCATTGATCGAAAGCCCGAGCCAAATCTGCTCCGCCTGGAGCAGTGATTTCCGTGGTTCATCAACCGCTTCGACCCTCTCGCGGTCTTTGTGTTCATCTTCTTGTATCCGCTCTGCGCTCTCTGCGTGATCTCTGCACCTCTGCGTACTTCTTCCGAGGATCAGCATGAAAGAACCCCGCTACATCCCGCCCCGTGAGTCGCCGCGGTTCCGGGCGTGGTTCGAGGGGTGGTGCCGCAAGCGTCTGATCGGTAAGAAGTTCTCGGCCATGCGGGTCGAGCGGGAGAGCGCGGCGCTGCTGCGCTCGCTGGCGGGTTTCGAGGGACCGCTGATCATCGCGGCCAACCACATCGGATGGTGGGACCCGCTTACGATGCTCACGCTGCACCGCGTGTTCCTGCCGGACCGTTCGATGCGGGCACCGATGGACGCGGATCAGCTCGAGCGGTTCGGGCTGTTCCGGCGGCTCGGCGTGTTCGGCATCGACCCGGACGACCCGGCCAGCCTGAACAAGATGCGTTCGGAGATGGAGACCTACTTCGCGAAGGCCGACCGCCCGACGCTGTGGATCACGCCGCAGGGACGCTTCGCCGACGTGCGCGAGCCGGTCGTGGTGCGTCCGGGCGTCTCGAAGATGGCGGCGTCGACCGCGGGCGCGCGGGTGGTATCGGTCTCGGTCGAGTACTGCTTCTGGACCGATCCCAAGCCCGAGATCCTGGTCGCGGCCCGCGAGGTCGTCGCGGAGCGCGGTTCGACGACGGGATGGCACCGGGCGATCGCGGGCGCGATGGGCGAGGGCGCCGCGGAACTGGCCCGTCTGGCGGTCGCGCGGGACGCGGACGCGTTCGAACCGATCGTCTCGAAGGAGGGTCGCCAGGGGGGGTTCTGGTACGATCTCTGGCTGAAGGCCCGCGGGCGGGGCGGGGGCATCGCCGTGACGCGGGAAACGCCTCAGAACGGCGGCGGAGCCGCATCGGGCGCGGGCGTCCGGGCCGAACACACCGCGACCGGCGTATCCGGGCCGACCAGCGAGGAACGGGCATGAGTCTCTGGATGACGGGTTGGGCGTGGTGGTGCGCGGGGGCTTCGGCCATCCCGTTGCTCGTCGCGTGGGGCAACCTGCGTCGCTACGCCCGCTCGCGCCGTGACGCGCCCGACCCGGGCGTGCGTGTCGGCGTGTGCGTCCCGGCGCGGAACGAGGAAGCGAACATCGAGGCGTGCGTGCGGTCGGTGCTGGCCCAGGACGCGGGCGACGTGCGGGTGATCGTCAGCGACGACGGCTCGACCGACCGCACGCCGGGGATTCTGGCGCGCCTGGCCGCGGAGGATGATCGGGTGATCGTGGTCACGCCGCCACCGTTGCCGAACGGATGGAACGGCAAGCAGCACGCGTGCTGGCACGCGGGACTGGCGGGCATCGCGGCGGGCTGCGGCTGGTTGCTCTTCACGGACGCCGACGTGCGATTCGAGCCCGACGCGGTACGCCGGTCGATGGGCGAGGCCACGCGGCTGGACGCGCCGATGGTCTCGACCTTCCCCCGCCAGATCACGGGCACGATGTCCGAGGCGGCGATGGTGCCGATGATGTACTTCCTGCTGCTCGGCTACCTGCCCATGGGGCGGATGCGCCGGTTCACCGCGCCCAGTTACGGCGCCGGGTGCGGACAGTTCCTGCTGGTGCGGTCCGACGTGTACGAGGCCTTCGACGGGCACCGCGCCTTCAAGGACACGATGCACGACGGCATCCGCATGCCCAGGGCCGCCCGGGCGCTGGGGCACCGCAGCGACCTGTTCGACGGGTCGGACCTGGTCAGCGTGCGGATGTACCGCGGCTGGCGGCAGACCTGGCGGGGCTTCGCCAAGAACGCCTTCGAGGGCGTCGGCTCGCTCGGGTTGCTGGTGTTCCTCACGCTGCTGCACGTGGGCGGGCACACGGGCGCGTGGCTGATCGCGGCCCTGGGCCTGGCGATGGGCTGGTCGCCCCTGATCTGGGGCCCGGCCGTGGCGGCCTGCGTGCTGCAGCTCGTACAGCGGGCGATGATCGCGCGGCGCGTCGGGCACGCGTGGTCGTCCGTGTGGCTGCACCCGGTCGGCGTCACGCTGATGACGGCGGTCCAGTGGTGGAGCTGGTGGCTGCAGCGGACGGGAAAGCGTGCGTGGCGGGGGCGGGTGCAGGGCGCCGCGATGGTCACCGCGCAGACTCCGCCCAAGGAAGGCGTGGTGGGATCGTGAGCCGGGCGCCGTGGACGCCGCGGGATCGGTCGGGGGAAAACGCCCCGCGGGCGACCGCCGCGGGCAATCCGGACCGTTTCGTCCGATCTTTCCCGGCACCACGGGACGCCGGGCGCCGGGCGTGCGCCGGTAGAATCGCCTGATGCGTTGGGATCGCCGATCCATCCGGGACATCCAGACCGCGTCCGAGCGGTTCAAGGCCGAGCATTCCGCGTGGCTGACGATGGCCATGCTGACGGGCCGGGCCTACCCACGGATCCCGACCAAGCGGGCGGATCGGGGCGGTTTCGAGGCCCTGCGTCGTCGGGACGGCGGGATGGCCCGTGCGGCGGCGTGGTGGCGGGCGGCGCTGGCCAAGGTCAACGACGTTTTCTGAATAATTGCAGCTGTGGCCCTGTATCATGCCCGGCGGGGCTCCGGGCGCCGGGGTTTGCTCACGCGGGCGGGTCCGGTGGGCCGATGTCCGCGGGGGCCGTGCCGCGGCGGGCCGAACGAGGGAGCGAACCACCGATGAGTGACGACGGGATCAGGACGGCTCCGCTGGGCAAGCGGTGGGTGCGCAAGACGGCGATCTTCGTGGTCGTGCTGCTCGCGTTCGGTTCCTGGGGGCTCTACGACGCGGTGAGCGTGTACCCCAAGCGGGGCGAGCGGTTCGCGACCTGGGCCCGGATGAGCTACCTCGAGTCCGCCCGCAGCGCCAACGCCGAGGACTTCGGCATCTTCGAGCGCGAGGCCTCCGTGCCCAACCCCCGGGAGGAGTACGAAAGGCTCTCCGCGCCCGACCAGCGCCAGCGCAACGCCGCCGACGCCGCGAACACCTCGTCGAGCAGGCGGATGCGGGCGATCATGCTCAACGCCCGGCTCGCCTGGCTGGAGGGTCTCAAGCGGATCGGCGAGCTCAACCCCGAGCGGACCACGTTCGAGAACCCCCGGGCCGAGCTGGAGCGCCTGCAGGCCGAGCTGGCCACCGGGGGCAACCCCAAGCCGCTGGCGGCCTACGACATCCCCAGCCAGTGGGCCATCATGATCGTGTGCTGGTCGATCGCCGGCGTGATCCTGGTGCGTGCGGCCCGCGTGGCGGCGACGAAGTACCGCTGGGAGCCGTCCACCATGACGCTGACCCTGCCCGGCGGCGCGTCGATCACGCCCGAGGACATTGAGGAAGTCGACAAGCGCAAGTGGGACAAGTTCATCGTGTTCCTGAAGATCAAGCCCGGCCACCCGGCGCTGGGGGGCAAGGAGATCCGCTTCGACACCTACCAGCACGACGAGCTGGAGGGGTGGATCCTGGAGATGGAACGCAGGGCCTTCGGCCCCCAAGAAGGCGACGACGACGCCGAGCCCGCGCGGGCGGCGTCGGACGCGGCCGGGTGAACCGCCCCGGCTCTGATCGCGGAAGAGCATGCTGACCTGGGTTGCCGTCATCATCGTGATCCTCTGCGCCTGGCTGGGCGTGGCCCTGGTGGCCGTGACGCTGCCGGGGATCTGGTTCGCCGTGCTCGCGGCCCTGCTCATCGAGGTGTGGCGTCCCGAGGTGATGAGCACGTGGGTGCTGATCACCGCGGTGGTGATCGCGTTGCTGGCCGAGGTGGTCGAGTTCGCCTCGTCGGCCGCGGGCTCGCGCCGGGCGGGGGGCTCGCGGTCGGGCGGGTGGGGCGCACTGTTCGGCACGGTCGTCGGGCTGATCGCGGGACAGATCATCGTGCCGATCCCGATCCTGGGCGCGATCCTCGGCGGGATCGTCGGCGCGGGCCTGGGCGCGGTGTTCACCGAGCGGAGCGTGGCCAAGCGGACGTGGTCGGACTCGTGGCGGTCCGGGCGCGGGGCGGCCCAGGGGCGAGCGTTCTCGATGGTGCTCAAGACCGCGATGGGCGCGGTGGTCGCGCTGCTGCTGACCGCCGACGCGGTGGCGTCGCTGTTCTGACCGCGTTCGTGTCGGATCGTGTGGTCTGATCAAGGACCGGCGGGCCGATAACCGGATCTTGACGCGCACGCCGGTGACGCGGTGCGCGGGCGTCGCGATGGTGCCGATCACCGCGGCATGCCCAGACGCCCGAAGTGGGGAAGGCTTCCCGGTTGTGCGTGCCGCCCGATGCGGATCCGCGGCGCGTGGCGCTCGGTGCGCGAGCCCGACGAGCGGTTGGTCGGCTGGGCGCTGCTGCTGCCGGGCGGGCGGGGCGTCGTCATCGGTTCGGCGTTCCTGCTCGGGGTGATCGTGCCCGTGCTGCTGCCCTGCTCGGTGCTGGTCGCGGCGTGGGCGCAGGGATCCGGGCGAAGGCTCGGGCTGCTGACCGACCGGCGCCTGGTGCTGCTGCGGGCCTCCCGCGGAGAGCCGGCGATCGACCGCGTGGTCCCGCTGGGCGAGGTGCGGGTGCGCTCCGGCGGGGAGGACGGGCCCGTGCGGGTGGTCGCGGGGTCCGGGCGGTGGCTGCGGGCGGCGTCCAACGGCGTCGAGCCCCGTTTCGCCCGTGCGGTGCGGGCGATGGCGGGTGCGGAGGGGTCCGACGCGGTATGCTGATCCGGTCGGCGGCAGGAGGCCGCCCCGGGAGAGAATCGCGCCGTGCCGGCGTGATCGAGGAGTACGCGGTCCACATGGCACCCAAAGCAACGACGGTGACGGAATCGGGCCCGGCCAAGGCCGGCGCGGCACCCGCCCAGGACGAACCCGCCCCGCGGGAGCGACGGTCGGCGGCGCACGAGAAGGGCGTCAAGCACTTCGTCCTGGACACCAACGTGCTGCTGCACAACCCCGACGCCCTGTTCGTGTTCCAGGAGAACCACCTGGTCATCCCCTACCCGGTGATCGAGGAACTCGACGCGATGAAGCGCCGGGAGGACGACGTCGGGCGCAACGCCCGGGCCGCGATCCGCCACCTCGACCGGATCCGGCGCGAGGGCATGCTGACCAAGGGCGTGGACCTGTCGCTGCTGGGCGCCGGCTCCCGGGGGGCAACCGGCACGCTGTCGATCGACACGGAGGACCGCGAGCGTCCCCCGGTGATCCACGACGACAAGCCGGACAACCGGATCATCGCGGTGGCCTGGCACCTGCACAAGGACGGCAAGCGCGCGGTGTTCGTCTCCAAGGACCTGGCCGCGCGGATCAAGTCCGACGCGCTGGGCATCCGCACGGAGGACTTCGAGAACCAGAAGGTCGACGCCGACCGGCTCTACACCGGTTTCGTCGAGCTGGAGACCCCCAGAGAGCTGATCGACGAGCTGTACCGCGACCGGATGCTGGCGGTCGAGAAGCTCGAGGAGGCACTGACGGTGCGCCGCAAGGGCGAGGCGCCGTTCGTGCGGACGGTCTCGCCCAACCAGTTCGTGGTGCTCAAGGACACCGAGGACGAGGCGCACTCGGGCCTGGGCCGGCGTCTGGCGGACACGGACCACGTGATCCCCGTGTCGCCGCAGAAGAAGCCGACCTTCGGCATCCTGGCGCGCAACGTGCAGCAGACGATGGCGCTGGACCTGCTGCTCGACGACGAGATCAAGCTGGTCACGCTGCTGGGCTCTGCGGGCACGGGCAAAACGCTGCTGGCGATCGCCGCGGGCATGGCCAAGGTGTTCGGCGAGGAGCGGTACGAGAAGCTGCTCGTGGCCCGGCCGATCATGCCGATGGGGCGCGACATCGGTTACCTGCCCGGCGACAAGGACGAGAAGCTGGGCGCGTGGATGCAGCCGATCTTCGACAACCTCAACTACCTGCTGTCGAGCCGGGGCAGCCCGAACCAGCAGCCCGAGAGCAAGTCGACCGAGCAGCGGATCGACAAGCTGGTGGCCGACGGACGCCTGGTGCTCGAGCCGCTCACCTACATCCGCGGGCGGTCGATCCCGCACCAGTTCATGATCGTGGACGAGGCGCAGAACCTCTCGCCGCACGAGGTCAAGACGATCGTCAGCCGCGTGGGCGAGGGCACCAAGCTGGTGCTCACCGGCGACATCGGGCAGATCGACAACCCGTACCTGGACCAGTCCAGCAACGGGCTGAGCTACTCGGTCGAGCGGATGCGCGGCGTGGGCCTGGTCGGGCACATCACGCTGCAGCGTTCCGAGCGCAGCGACCTGGCGTCGCTGGCGGCTTCGCGGCTCTGAGGCGGGACCACCGCACCCGCCCCCCCCGGCGGCGCGCGGTCAGCCGTTGTCGAGCAGTGCCTCGACGCGGTAGCGCTGGCGCTGGAAGTAGGTGCGCCACTGCTCGTCCGTGTCCCGGAGCAGGGCGGAGCGGATGACCTGGATCAGGCGCTCGTCGGCGCGTCCGGTCATCTCGGCGGCGCGGATGTAGCCCCGCATGGACGGCAGGTGCGAGGGGTCGCGTTCGATGGCCAGGGCGAAGTGCCGGAAGGCCTCCTCGCCCCAGCCGTTGCGCTGGTAGGCGATGCCCATGTTGTACTGCGGGCGGGGGTCGGTGGGCATCAGGTCGGCGGCGACCTGGAAGGCGGCGACGGCGTCGGCGTAGTTGCCCTGCTCCATGAGCAGCGTGCCCATGTTGTTCCAGGCGTTGTGGAGCGAGTCGTCCATGGACAACGCCCGGCGGTAGGTCTCAAGGGCCTTCTCGGCGTCGGTCTCCTCGAGGCGTTCGGCCTCCTGGGCGAGGCGGTTGGCCTCGGCGCGGCGGCGTCCGATCTGGTCGATGGCGGCCGCGGCGCTGTCCTGCCCGCGGTCGGCGAGCCGGGGCGAGCTGGAGCAGGCGACCGGACCGGCGAGCAGGGCGGCGGCGGCGGAGATCAGCAGGGTGTCGTGGCGCATGGTTCTGGTGCTTCCGGTTGGGTGCGTGTCGGCGGGGCGGCGGGGGCGTGCCGGGTTTATTCCAGGCGTTCGTAGCGGGCGAAGGTCACGTCGACGAGCCAGGCGTTGTTCTGTGGCTTGATGCCCAGGCGGCGCACGTGCATGCCGGGGACGCGCTCGGTCGTCATGCCGGTCCACGCGATGAGCTTCTCGAGCGACTCGGTGCGGATGTTGTTGTAGATGTAGTTGATGCGGCGGGCGTCGGTGGCGCTCTCGTTGACGGTGCGGGGGATGATGTCCGGCACGCCCTCGAGCCCGGCCTCGCGGGCGAGGTTGGCCAGGCGGCTGAGCATGTCCGGGATGGGCCGGTAGCGGTCCTCGTCGGGCGAGGCGGCGGCCTCGGACTTCAGTTCGGCCAGGCGTTCGGAGCTCTGCTTGAGCGTCGCCAGGGCGCGGGCGTCCTGGCGGAGCTTGCCCGCGGCCCGCGCGTCGGCCCGCCAGGCGAACAGGCCGACGGTCAGAGCGAGCATCATCACCAGCACGCCGATGGTCACCAGGTGGCTGGGCCGGTTGGCCCGCGCGCCGGCCTCGGCGGCCGACGCGAGGCCGTAGCGGTCGTCCTCGCTGAGTCGCTTGCCGTTGCTCACGGGCCGGTCCTTCCCTGGGGCCAGGTGGCCGAATAGGTGGCGTTGACCTCGGCGCTGCGCCCGGGCGTGACGCTGGGGCTCGTCCAGCGGAGCTGCGAGCCCCCGACGCGCCGCAGCGCCTGGTCGAGCTGCTCGGCGGCCTGCACGTCGGACAGGCGGGCCTTGATGGTGACCACCGAGTCGGTGATGTCGAGTTCGTCCACCGAGATGCCCGGGGCGGCCAGCACGAGCGAGAGCGTCTCGAGCTCGGACAGGATCGGGCGGGGGTTCTCTTCGCGCAGGGCGCCCGTGCGGCGCTCCAGGGCCGCGATCTGGGCATCGATCGTGCGCAGGGCGAAGGGGTCGGTCACCAGGGACTGGTCGACCCGCGAGAGCACCTCGGTGCGTTCGGTGCGGATGTCGTCGGCCATGGCGCGGGTGCGGGCGGCGCGGGCGAAGAACAGGGTGGCGAGCACGCCCACGCACGCGGCGGCGATGAGCAGGGCGGCCGCGGCGGAGCGGTAGGCGCTGCGGTGCGCGCGGGTGGGGCGCTGCGTGAGGGGCGCGAAGGTGTTGATGTGGCGGGCGTCGAGCGTGCGGCGCAGCGTCTCGGCGACGGCGTCGTCGCACCCGGCCAGGTCGGTCAGGGCGCCCGGCCAGGCGCGGGTCAGCGCGGTGCCGATCTCGCGTGGGCTCATGCCGGATTCGGCGGGGCGTCCGACGACGACGACGCGGGCCGGGCACACGCCGGTCTGGGCCGACCATCCGAGCCAGTCGGCCGCGAGCCGGGCGATGTCGTGGTCGTGGACCTGGGAGGCCGCGCGGGCGCTCTCGCCCACCACGCCCCCGACCCCTCCCACCGCCGGGGCGGCGGGGCGGGCGTGCTTGAGGCGCATCGAGCCGCAGGCGAGCAGCGAACCGTTCCGCGACCACGCCCAGACGAGGCGCCCCGCGTCGTCGTCGATGGCGACGATGGCGGCGGGGGGGTGATCGGCGGTGATGACGTCCGGCCCCTGGTTCGACGCGGCCCGGGCGCCGGGGTCCCACGCTTCGGCGAGGGCGTGCCAGAGGGTGATGACCCGCTCGACCCGCACGCCCAACGCGTCGATCCGGTCGAGGAACAGCCGGGCGGGTGCGTCCGGTGCGGCCAGCACCGCGGTGCGGGACTCGCCGGGGTCGTGGTCGAGCAGGTCGTAGCTGACCTCGAGGGGCAGGCGGGGCAGGCGGTCGGACACGCCCGGGGCCTGGTGGGGGTCGAGCCCGTCCTCCTCGCCCTGGGCGGCGCCGGTGTCGGCGCCCTCCACGGCCGAGCGGATCAGCTCGGAGTCGGCGTCGCGTCCGCGCACCCACGAGCAGACCGCGCCGTCCACGTCAAGGCAGAGCGTGTCGAGCTTGCGGGGCGAGCGGGTCTCGGCCAGGCGCTCCTTGACCCAGGCGGCCGACTCGGCGGCGTTGAGCGCCGCGGTCTCCGCGTCGTCGGCCCCGCCCGCGCTCCAGGTCTCGTCGGAGCGTTCGCTGATGAGCCGGGCCTGCACGATGCGGGCGCCGCGGTCTGTTCTTCGGATGTAGCAGGCGCGGTCGCTCAAGGTTGCTCACGGTGCTGGGAGATGAGTGGCCCGGTGGGGGCCGGGTCGGGGGATGGACGCCGCGGTGCCGCGTCGGACCGGTCAGTCGTCGCGCCGGTTGCGGTCCGGTTGCTCGTTGCGCCGGCCCGAGGCGTTGATGGTGCGGGTGATCTCCGGGGGGCGGAGTCCCGCTTCGGGGTTGGTGTTGATGGTGCCGCTGCGCTGGCGATCGAGCATGCGGGCACGCCGGTCGATCTCGCGCTGGGGCAGCTCGCGCTCGTTGGTGATCCGTGCCCGCGACGGGTCGTCCTGGGCGGCTTCTACGGGCTGGGCGACGGTGGTCACCGGACCGCCGGAGGCCATGGTGATGGACGGGCCGGTCCGCTCGGCGATCCGGACGGGTGCGCGTCCCTCGCCGTCGCTGACGACGATCTGCACGCCGGAGATGCGCTCGACGGTCAGCGCGGGGTAGTCGCTGTGCTCGGGCGGGGGGGCGACGGTGGCGTTCTCGCGGACGATCTGTTGGCGCCCGTCGATGCGGACCAGGGCGGCGCGGGTCTCGCCGAGCTGCACCATGCCCATGTAGCGGACGCGGTCGCCGATGCCCGCGTAGACGGGGTCGCCGCCGGGGTCGATGGTCGGGCCGGGGTCGGGGGGCGTGACGGGCGGGGCGGCGGCGGCGATGGTGGGTGCGTTGCCCAGCATCGCCAGGCGGGCGGCCACGCCCTCGGAATCGACCCGGGTGAACGGGGCCTGGGTGGCACCCGTGGGCGGGGGGGCGTTGCCCTCGCCGGGCCCGCGGGGGTCGAAGGCGGGGGCGGGCTCGGTGCTGGGCCGGTCCCGGTCGGGCAGGCCGGCCACGCCCAAGCCGACGGCGACCGCGGCGAAGACGACGGCGGCCACCCTGGTGATCCGGGTGGTGCTCGCGGCGTTCGCTTTGGTGATGGTCTGGCTCATGGTGGGGCCCCTGCGGTCGGAGTCGGGTGTTTCCGGGGAGAGTTTATCGCCTCATCGGTCGTCGAGGTCCTCGAGGTCGAAGTCGTCCGAGTCGGTGCCCAGATCCTTCCACGTGAGGAACGAGCCAAGCTCGGTGGGATTGCTGGTCGAGCCGCGTCTTCCGGTGGCGCCGATGCGGAGCCGGGCCAGCCCGCCGTACCGGGAGAGCAGTTTCCCCCGGTCCACGCCCCGCCCGCCCTCGAGCTCGACGATGATGGCCCAGAGCTCCACGTCCGTGGCGAACAGGCGCAGGGCCATGACCCGCTGGTCGTTGGTCAGGTCGGTGTTGGTCACGGCCGAGGTGATGTCCTGGCGCGTGACCGCCCCGGCCCGGGCCCGGATGCGGAGCAGCTCGTTGGCGAAGTCCTCGCCCCGGTCGCCGGCGATGGCGCGGGCGACGGCCTCGATGACCGGGTCCGGCGCGGAGTTGATCGAGACCGACGCGGGCCCGACCGAGCGGGTCACGCGGTTGTAGTCCGCGGCGGTCAGATCGGTGGCGAGGTTGCGCAGGATCACGCCGGCCTCTTCCACCTGGGCCGGGGGGAGGGCGGAGAGGTCCGCCAGCGCGGTGCCCTGCCCGTCGCGGAGGTAGACGGACACGACCGAGCCGTCGGCCAGCTCGATGTCCATCGCGTGCCCGGTGACGGGGTCGATGATGTCGGGGATGGATCGCCCGGTCTGCTGCTTGAGCCAGGCGCCGATAGCCTCCTGCAGGCCCATGCCCGCGTGGTGCTCGTGGTAGGCGCGGGCCTGGCGGGCGTAGACCTTGGTCTCGGCGGCGAACCGCGACATGGCCACGCCCACGCCCAGGCCGACGACGACCAGCGCGAGCAGCACCATGGGCATGACGAACGCACGCCCGCGCGGCGACGGCGTGGCAGCGGTCCGGGTCATTCGCGGTCCCTCCGTCCGCCGACGTCGAAGACGTTGTCCGGGCGGGGGCGTCCGCCGGGCCGGTCGCCGTCGGGCGGCGGGCGATCGCCGCCGGGCGGGGGCCGGTCTCCGCCGGGGGGCCGGTTGCCGCCCGGTCCGCCTCCGGGCCCGCCGCCGGGACCGCCACCGGGGTTGTTCGGGTCGGCCGGGTTGTTGGGGTCGACCGGGGTGTCGGCGTCGGTGGCCGCGGGATCCTCGCCGGTGGCCCAGCCGACCTCGAACATCCAGTTGGCGTAGCGCCCGCCGTGGAGGAGGATCTCGAGTTCGGCGAAGGCGGGCAGGTCGGGGATGGTGCTGCCGGCGTACTCGAGCAGGCGCTCATCGCCCTTGAAGATCTGCCAGGTCATCGACTCGATGCCCGAGAGGACCATGATCGCGCCGGCCAGGCGGGTCTGGATGGCCTCGCTGCCGCCCTCGGTGTCGGGCGGCGTGGCGTAGCCGGCGTTGAGGTCGGCCAGCTCGGCGCTGAGGATGGGGCGCCACCAGAGCGTCCAGCCGGGGGGCGGGTCGGTGGCCATGCGTTCTTCCAGGCGGGGGTCGTACTCGGCCAGACCCAGCTTGGACATGATCAGCTCGCGAGTGCCCGCGGGGCGGAGTTCGAACACGCCGCGGATCGCCCCGGAGGACAGCTCGTCCCCGGTAAAGTCCAGCGAGTCGGCCCGGTCGGCCTCGACCAGCCACGAGCCGACCTGCGAGCCGACGATGGCCGGAACCGGCGAGCGCGCCACGCTGACCTCGAGGCGCTGGGGGCGCCAGCCGAACTCGTCGGCGGGGGCGGCCGCGTCGGTCTCTAAAATCACGCGGGGGCGGGCGGCGGTCTCCGTGGTGGCCGCGGCGGTGTTGGTCGTCGCCTGCTCTTCCATCAGCAGCTGCAGGAACGTGCGCCGCACGGCCAGCTGGGTCGTCCAGAGCTCGTTGGTGCGTTCGAAGCGGGCGGAGAAGGCCCGCTCGGCCCGGTTGGCGGCCAGGAACACCGACACGCACCCCATCAGCACGAGCCCGCCGACGACCACCGCCAGCACCGTCTCGATGATGGTAAAGCCGCGGTTGCGGTGTGCGGACTGGGGGGCGATGGTCATGGCGTGCTCCCTCCGGCGGTGCCCTCTTCGAGCTGCATCAGCATGTTCATCAGGCGCTCGAGCCCGCCGGGCTCTTCGATGAGCGTCTGCAGCGAGTCGGGGTTGGAGAAGGCCAGCGGGTCGACCAGGCGGGTGATGACGGTGCCGGGCACCTCGGGGTCGTAGGCGTACGAGCCGCCCGACTCGGGCGCGAGCCACACGCGGATGATGACCATCTGGATGCGGTCGAGCGAGACGCCCCCGCCGACGACGCCCTGGGCCGACGCGACCCCGGCGGTGCGGGTGACGAAGCGCACGCGCTGCTGCTCGAGCGACCACCGGAACAGGTCCTGGCCGTACTCGAGCGGCAGCGACTGGCTGGGCAGCGACTGGTCGTCGTCGATGAGCTGGAGGATCAGCCGGTTGGCCAGCTCCGACGCGGCCAGGCGGCGCTCGAGGCGCTGCTGCGCCCGGGTCATGAACGCGACCGAACTCGCCAGCGACGCGGTGACCAGCCCGAGCAGGACGACGCCGAGTACCGATTCGAGAAAGGTCACGCCGCGCCGGGCGTGGCGTGATCTCATCGGTCCGAAATGGCGTCGGCGTGCGGTCATGCGTCAGTTCGGCTGGTCGATGGTCCAGAGGTCGATGTTGTCCTCGGTGGTGGCGAAGTCTTTGTCGGGGCCGGCGCTGATCAGCTCGTACTGGCGCACGCCCCCGGCGGTCACGCGGTAGTAGAACGGCGTGCCCCAGGCGTCCAGGTCCGAGCCCTCCTCCAGGTACGGGCCGATGAGCACCGCCAGCGACGACGGCGCGACCGAGTTCTCGACCATGTAGCTGTTGATGCCGGTCTTGACCGTCTTCATCGAGTTCTTGGTCGTGTTCACGCGGGCCTTGCTGACCTGCGGGAGGATGGCCACCGCGGCGGCGGCGGCGAGGATGCCGATCATCAGGATCACCGCGGTGATCTCGATCAGCGAGAAGCCGGGCCGGGCCATCGGGCGGCGGGTGGTGCGGGTCATGGGCGGTCTCCTTGGTCTGGTCCGGTTGGTCCGGCGGGCTTCGGGCCCGCCCGGGTCGGGTTCGTTTCTTACAGCACCTGGTTGGTCACGGTGAGCATCGGCAGCATCACGGCGATGATGACCGTGCCGATGACGAGGAACAGAACGACGATCAGCAGCGGCTCGAGCACGGCCATCAGCCGGCCCGTCCGCGTGTCCACCTCGTTGGCGTGGTCCTTGGCGAGCGCGTTGAAGGCGGAGTCCAGCTCGCCGCCCTGGTCGGCGGCGATCAGCAGACGCCGGGTGGCCTGCGGGAGCGATTCGACCTTCTCGACCAGCGAGCGGAACACGCCGCCCTCGATCAGGCGGGTGCGCATCCGCGTCAGGTCGCGGGCCATGGCCTTGTCGCCGATGGCCCGGGTGCTCACCGCCAGCGCGTCGGCCAGCGGGATGCCCGAGCGCGTCATCGCGCCCATCACCGAAAAGAACCGGGCCAGCTCCTGGTGCTTGATCACGACCTTCACGCCAGGCAGCCGGCGCACGACCGACATCAGCGCCGCGCCGATCGCCGACCGGGCCGCCACGCCGAAGACGATCGCCACGGCGGCCACCGCCAGCAGCACGACCGCGTTGGCACGCAGGAACAGACCCAGCCCGAGCACGATCTTGGTGAACGTGGGCAGCTCGACGCCCGCCGAGAGCATCGCCCCGCCGATCATGGGCACCACGACGGTCAGCAGCACCAGCACCGCGAGCATCGCGATGGACAGCACCACGACCGGGTAGATCATCATGGTGACCGCCTTGCCGGCGACCAGGCGGATGCGCGACGCGTTCTCGCCGAGCTGGGCCGCGGCCCCGGCCAGGTCGCCGGTCCGCTCGCCCGCCCGGTACACGGCGATGGACACCTCGTCGAAGGCCTGGACCAACTCGCACGCCTCCGCGAAGGACTTGCCGCTGGCCACCGCGTCCCGCATCCGCAGCACGCGGTCGGCCGATTTCGAGCCCACCACGGTGGAGGCGACCTCGAGCGCGTCCACCAGGGGCACGCCGCGGGAGAGCAGCTGCGACAGCTGGGTGTTCAGGGCTTCCTGATCGTTGAGATTGAAATACCCGCCCTCGCCGGCCGACACGGGCAGCTTCCACGTCCGCCGGAGGACCTGGCGGTCGCGCCGGAGCGCCTCGGCCAGGGCCCGCTCGGACCGGGCCCGTCGGATCCCGATGGACTTCCCACCCCCCGGCTTGTTGGCCAGATAGAGGAAGGATCCGGCATGGGTGGCCGTGCGGGTCATCGGGTCAAGGCTCCGGGGCGATAGGGTCGGCTTCTGATAGGGTCTTCCGCCGGGGTCGCGGGGTCAGTCGGTGTATACAGCATGCACCGGTCGCGGGTGCCCGGCGACCATATTGATACGGGCCCGGCCGGTTTGTTGATCGGCCGGTCCGGGCAATCCACAATATGAACGCAGCCGGTGCCGTGCGGCTTGCATCCCCGCATTCCGGCACCGGCCCCGGACCCCCCACGAAACAGCCCGACCCCAGAACGGAGCCCCGATGCCCACCAGCCCCACCGCCCGCCAGCCCGAGACTTCTGGGACCACCGCCCCACGCGGCGCCGGGGGCACCATGCGGGGGCTCATCAAGCACCACGCCGGCCCGGGCCTCAAGCTCGTCGACGACCGGCCCGTGCCCGAACCCGGCCCGCGGGAGGTCCGCATCAAGGTCTCCAAGGCCGGCATCTGCGGCACCGACCGGCACATCTGGGAGTGGGACGACTGGTCCGCCGGGCGGGTGCCCGTGGGCATCATCACGGGACACGAGTTCGTGGGCGTGATCGACAAGCTGGGCTCGGCGGTCACGCAGTGGCAGGCCGGGCAGCGGGTCTCGGCCGAGGGCCACCTGACGGCCGGCACGGACTACAACAGCCGCACGGGCAACGCCCACATCGCCAGCGACACGACCATCTTCGGTATCGACCGCGACGGCTGCTTCGCCGACCACATCGTGGTGCCCGAGACCAACGTGTGGCCGATCCACAAGGACATCCCGGACAAGCACGCGGCCATCATGGACCCGTTGGGCAACGCGGTGCACACGGTGATGGCCGCGGGCGTGAGCGCCAAAACGGTGCTGATCTCCGGCGTGGGCATCATCGGGCTGATGGCGGTGACGGTGGCCCGGGCCGCGGGCGCGGCGCGGATCTACTGCACCGACGTCAACGAGCCCCGCATGGAGCTGGCCCGCAAGCTGGGCGCCACCGAGGCCTTCGATGCGCGGGACGACACCTGGATCAAGCGTGTTCGCAAGGAGACCTACGAGGGCGTGGACGTGCTGCTGGAAATGTCCGGCGCGCCCAGCGCGATGGACCAGGGCTTCCGCACGCTGCGCAACGGGGGCACCGCCGCCTTGCTCGGCCTGCCCGCCAAGCAGGTCACCTTCGACTTCAACAGCCACATCATTTTCAAGGGCTGCACGGTGCTGGGCATCAACGGCCGACGCATGTGGGACACCTGGTACCAGATGGAGAAGCTTTTGCTCTCCGGACGCCTGGACCTGGCCCCCATCGTCACCCACGAGTTCCCCATGGCCGACTACGAAGAGGCCTTCGAGACGATGATCTCGGGCAGGGGCATCAAGGTGCTGCTGGACATGGGGCGGTAAGCGGTCAGTCCCGGTACGCCGCGTGGCACGCATTGCACGAGGCGGCCAGCCCCTTGAACGACACCGCCAGCGCCCGCAGATTCCCTGCGTCGAAGTCCCGCTCGGCGGCAACCGCCGCGTCGACGGATTCCCTGAGCATCCGCGCGTGCTCCGGCCCATAGGCGAGCGACTCGGCGTCGTCTTCCAGCGAGCGGAGCAGGTCGTGGATCAGGCCCAGATCGCTGCGGGGGGCCAGGTCCGGGTGGTCGTCGGGGACACGCCAGTCGTTGGCGGCGACGAGTTTGACGCGGTCGTGCGCGCGGCTGATCAGCGACATCGCCCCGGCGTAACCGCCCACGTCGGCGCGTTCGGGCAGGTCGATGTCGGCGGCGAGCAGGGCGAAGGGGTCCTCGGGCTGGGCGGTTTCGGTGTCGCGCCACAGGCCGGTGTAGGCGTGACTCGTGCCCGCGGCCTGCATGAACGACAGGGCCTCGTCCGGGCCGATCATCCCCGCGCACACCGCCCCGGCCGCCACGGCCGCGGGGCCGCGGTGCTTGCCGTGGTGGCAGTGGACATAGACCGGTCCGTCGGCCTCGAGCAGCGCCCTGGCCATGGCGCGGCGGGTTTCTTCGGGCACGGCGTCGTAACCGATCGGCAGGTGGATCACGCGGATGCCCGACCGGCGGGCCGCCTCCGCGTCCGGCGGCACCGCGTCGACCGAGATCACCGTCCGCACGCCGAGATCACGCAGCGACGCATAGCCCGCGTCGCCCCGCGGCTCGCCGCCCGACAGCACGCCGGGCGTGAGCGCGAGCACATTCTCCAGCCCGTCCATCCCGATCGGATCGAAGCCCGGTGCGATCACCACGATCGGCCCGAAGTCTTGCTCCACCGCCGTCACGGCCGAGGGCGGCTCCGACGCGCAGCCCGCCGCCCAGTGGAGCGACAGCAGGACCACGCCGAGGCCGGCCGCGCGAACAACATGCTGGGATCTGGACCGACGCATCGACCCGCACTCTACCGAGACCGTGACCGCCGGGTTTCGCATCATTCGTCCCGCAGCGAGTCGGCGATGCCCACTTCCTGCAATCGCACGCTCGCGTTGTCCATCGTGGTCTTTGCGCTGTAGAACGCGTTGGCGTCCACCGAACGCCAGTCGGCCTCGGCCCTGGCCACAAAGCCCTTGAGCGTCTCGATGGACTCGGCCAGCGCGGCGCGGTCCGCCGGCTCCAGCCGGTCCGCGAACCGCTCGAACCGCTCGCCGATCCACTTCAGGTCCAGTTTCGAGTTGGTGATCAGGTCCACCACGCGGTGCTGCTGCATGTCGTCGCGGGCGTGGGTCAGGCTCTCGGCCTCGATGCGCTCGACCTCGTCCTCGGTCAGCCCGTGGTTGGGCACGATCTGGATGCCCGCCCGCTTGCCGCTGCGCTGCTCGACCGCCGAGACCCGCAGCACGCCGTTGGCGTCCACGAGGAAGGTCACTTCCAGCTTCGGGATCCCCGCGGGCATCGGCGGGATGCCCTTGAGCTCGAACACGCCCAGGCTGCGACAGTCCGCGGCCATCTCCCGCTCGCCCTGCAGGATGTTCAGCTTGATATTCGTCTGCCCGTCCACGCTGGTCGAGAACCGCTCCATCGCCCGGGCCGGCACGGGGCTGTTGCGGACAATCAGCTTGGCCACCGCCCCGCCGACCGTCTCGACGCCCAGCGAGAGGGGAATCACGTCGAGCAGCAGCGAGCCCTTTCGTTCGCCGGACAGGATAGACGCCTGCACCGCCGCGCCCAGCGCCACTACGCGGTCTGGGTCGAGCGCGGTGTACGGCTCGACGCCGAAGAACGCCCCCACCCGCTCGCGGACCAGCGGGATGCGGGTCGAGCCGCCCACGAGGATCACCGCGTCGATCGCCTGGTCCTTCATCGCCCGGGCCGCGTCACGCATGGCCCGCTCGCAGGCCTTGAGCGAGCGTTCCACCAGCGGCCCGACGATCGCCTCGATCTCCGCCCGCGTCACGCTGCGTCGGTACACGCGCCCTTCGCCCAGCGCGATCTCCACCGGCGCGGCGTCGGCGTCGGACAGCCGGTGCTTGATCCCCCGCGCGAACGAGAGCAACGCGCGGCGCGTCTCGACGGGCAGGCTCTCCAAAGCGTTGGCGTCCCGCCCGATCTGCACGCCGATCTCGCCCGCCAGCAGCGACACGATCGCGTGGTCGATGTCGTCCCCGCCCAGACGGGTGTCGCCCGCGGTGGCCAGCACCTGGAAGAAGTCGGTCCCGCCCGCCGTGTCCGGCGCGGCGGGCGTCAGACGCAGGATCGAGATGTCGAAGGTGCCCCCGCCCAGGTCGTACACCGCCACCGTCTGCGGCCCCGCGTTGCGGTCGGCCGTCCGCTCCGTGCCGATGCCGTAAGCCAGCGCGGCCGCCGTGGGCTCGTTGACGATGCGGACGACCTCCAGCCCCGCGATCCGCCCGGCGTTCCGCGTGGCCTGACGCTGGGCGTCGTCGAAGTAGGCCGGGACGGTCACCACCGCCCGCTGGACGGGCACGCCGAGTTCGGCCTCGGCCCGATGTTTCAGATCCTTCAAGATCTCCGCCGAGACGGCCTCGGGCGAGAGCACCCGCCCGTCCGGCAGGGCCACGCGTGCCGTCCGGTTCGGCCCGGCCTGGACCTCGTAGCCCAGGTACCGCAGGTCCGGGCGCACGTCCTCGATCGACCGCCCCATCAGGCGTTTGACGCTGGTGACCGTCGTGCGGGGGTGGGCCGGGGCCTCGTCCAGGGCGATCTGCCCGACGATCACGCCCGCGCCGTCGAACCGCACGGCCGAGGGGACCATGGGGTCGGCGTCCGGGGCGCCCGCCAGCACCCGCGGGCCGCGCTCGTCGCTGATCGCCACCAGCGAGTTGGTCGTGCCCAGATCGATGCCGACGATTGGGTCGGTCCGGGTTCCAGGCTCATCATGGGGGGTCTTGGGGTCGGCCACGGGGCATCGTATCGAGGCGCCCGCGCGGGGGTGGAGGGGTCAGGGACGGACCCACGCCAGGTCGGCCAGTGCGTCGGCCAGGTCGATGAACGGCTCGGTCTCGGGCTCGCCCTCGGGCATGGCCACGGCCCGGCGGGTGCCGTCGGCGGTGATCTCCACCAGATACACCCGGCGCCCGGACGGGCTGTCGAAAGTTTCCGGGCTGGACAGACGCAGGGCCGGCGAGACCGCGTCGAACCCGGTCGCCCGGACCATGTCCCAGAGTCGGTCCCGCTGGGCGTCGGTCAGTTGGCGGGCCATCTCGGGGCGGACGGTCACCGAGGCCCCCTGCCCCACGGCCGCCCCGAGGCGTCCGTCCGGCTCGACCACGTACCGGGCCGCCCGCTGCCCGGGCCGGCGCACGGCGCCCTCCGGCGTGTAGACGGTCAGGCCCAACGCGAAGTCCGCCGGGCGGGCGTCGGGCAGTGGCCGGTCTGTGGGACGCGATGAGACGCAGGCGGTCAGGGCCAGCACGCAGGCCAGGGCGGCGAGCGGGCGGGCGGGCGCGAGCGACCGCGTGATTGTTCGGGCGAGACTCTGGGCGAAGCCCGGCGTGTTCGGCATGCCGGGAGTTTACGAGCCCCCGCGCGGCGGGCACCCCCGACCCGGGCCCTATCCTCTTGGCCCTATGGATATCTCCCTCCGCTGGCTGAATCAGTACCTCGAACCCGGCGACGTGACAGCCGCCGAGGCCGACGCCCTCCTGACCGAGGCCGGGCTGCCCATCGAGTCCCACACCGCCCTGGACAACGGCGACACGGTCATCGATGTCGAAGTGACCAGCAACCGGGGCGACTGCCTGGGCCACGTCGGCATCGCCCGTGAGATCGCCGCCGCCCGGCACGCCAAAGCCCGGCGCACGCTCAAGCTGCCCGAGATCGACCTGCCCAAGGGTGGCAAGGACGTCGCCGAGGCCGTCACCCTCGACAACCGCGTGCCCGAGCACTGCCCGCTGTTCACCGCGCGTCTCATCCGCAACGTGAAGATCGGCCCCAGCCCGGCGTGGCTCCGGGAGGCCATCGAGTCCATGGGCCAGCGTTCGATCAACAACGTGGTCGACGTGACCAACTTCATCACCCTCGAGCTGGGCAACCCCTGCCACGTGTTCGACCTCAAGAAGCTCAAGGGCGGCCAGCTGGTCGTCCGCTTCGCCACCAAGGGCGAGAAGGTCAAGACCCTTTACGCCGGCGAGCACGCCCTGCGCGAGACCGACCTGGTCGTGGCCGACGCCGAGCGTCCCCAGTCGCTGGCGGGCATCATCGGCGGCCACGACAGCCAGGTGGACCAGTCAACCACCGACGTCGTCTTCGAGATGGCCACCTGGGACCCGGTCACCATCCGCAACACCGGGCGCCGCCTGAACATCCGCACCGACGCGGCCTACCGCTTCGAGCGCGGCATCGACCCCCGCACCATCGACTACGCCGCCCGCAGGGCGGTGCAACTGCTCTGCGAAGTCTCCGGCGGCGAACTCGCGGCCGGCGTGCTCAGCCAGGGCGCCCGGCTGCCCCAAGACCGCATCGTCGAACTCCGCGTGGCCCGCGTGTCGCAGGTCCTCGGTGTGGATGTGCCGGCGGACGAGATGACCGAGCTGCTCAACGCCCTGTCGATCCGCACGGGCGTGGCCCACGAAGGCGTGCTGGCCTGCACGATCCCTCCGCACCGCTCGCACGACCTGACCCGCGAGATCGACCTGATCGAGGAGGTCGCCCGCGCCCGGTCGCTGGGCGCGATCCCCCTCAAGGAGAAGCTCGGCGTGACGGTCCACCCGCCGCAGCGGGCCGAACGCCTGCAGGAGGACGCGGCCCGCACCCTCGCGGCCCTGGGCTTCCACGAGACGGTCACCTTCAGCTTCACCAGCCCGGCCAAGGGCGCGGTCTTCCTGCCCGGCGGGCTCGCCGCCGTGTCGGTCGATGACGACCGGCGCAAGGCCGAGCCGACCCTGCGCCCCAGCGTGCTGCTGGGCTTGCTGGGCACCCGCAAGGCCAACGCCGACGCCCGGGCCGACCTGCCCGGCGGCGTGCGCCTGTTCGAATGCGCCGCCACCTTCGCCCAGGTGCCCAACTCCCGCGAAACCGTCGAGCGCCGGGCGCTGGCCATGCTGGCCGACGTCGAGTTTTCCGGCAAGAAGCCCGGCGTGGACGACCTGCAGCGGGCTGTCCGCGTGATGCGCGGGGCGATCGACGCGGTGGTCCGCACCTGCTTCGGGCCCGACGCGGAGGTCTCGGTCGATCCGGTGGCGCCCACGCACCGCGGGTTCGACGCCAAGGCCCACGCCCGCGTGTTCGTCACGGCCGCGGGCAAGCGCCATGAGCTGGGCTCCTTCGGCATCATCTCCGAGGAGGCCCGCAAGCTCGAGGACCTGGACACCCCGGTCGTCGGGGCCGAGCTGTGGCTCGAGGTGCTCACCGCGGCCCCGATCCCCAAGACCACCATCCGCCCGCTGCCCCAGTTCCCCGGCATCGAGCGGGACCTCTCGCTGATCGTGCCCGAGTCCACCCCATGGGCAACGGTGGGGGCCCTGGTCGAAGCGTGCGCGCTGGAGCGGTGCGTCGGGGCGGAGCTGGTCTCGGTCTACCGGGGCAAACAGGTCGGCCAGGGCAAGAAGTCCGTGACCGTCCGGGTCCGGTTCCGCGACGAGCAGCGGACCCTCCGTCACGAGGAGGTCGATCCCCAGTTGGAGCGGCTCACAGCCCGTGCGAAAGCGGATCTCGGGGCCGAAATCAGGGCCTGAGCGGATCTCCGCGGGAATGTGCGACCCGCGGACGACTTGTTCGTATACTGGGTGCGTCCGGAAACGGACCACGTTCGGGGCATTTCTGCCCACGATCGGCGCATTTCCGAGGTTCACCGGGGGTGAGGGATCCCCGGGCTCGGATCAAACCGTGCCACCCGGGTCTTCGGCCCGCGTGGCCAGCGTTCTCGGACCTTGGTCCGGGCCGCCGCCCCCCCGCGCCCGATCCGCCCGGACCCCCACCGGCCCCCGCCGGACGGGTCCGAGGCACCCGCGACCGATACAGTCATCACGCGGCGGAGCGATCCGCGATGCCGCAGGAGGGACCCGATGAGCGCCATGGCCAGCAAGCCCGAAACCGCAACCTCCCCCTCCCACGCCGCCCATGACCGCCCCCTGATCTGGGTCAACGGCGAACTGAAGCCCAAGAGCCAGGCGATGGTCTCGGTCTACGACCACGGGCTGCTCTACGGCGACGGCGTGTTCGAGGGCATCCGCGTCTACAACGGCAAGATCTTCAAGTGCGCCCAGCACATCGAGCGCCTCTACGCCTGCGCCAACCGCATCCACCTCGACCTGGAGAAGCACGTCTCCCGGGACGAGATGGTCCGCATCCAGCGTGAGTGCATCAAGGCCAACGGCATCAAGGACGGGTACATCCGCCTCGTTGTGTCGCGCGGCGTGGGCACGCTGGGACTGAACCCGTACCTGTGCCCGGAGCCGGGCGTGGTCTGCATCGCCGACACCATCCAGCTCTTCAAGCCGGAGATGTACGAGAAGGGCATGCGCGTCGTGCTCGCCAACCGGCCCAAGACCCCCATCGAGTGCCTGGACCCCCGCGTCAAGAGCCTGAACTACCTCAACAACATCCTGGCCAAGTGCGAGGCCATCCACCTCGGCCAGAAGCTGGGCATCACCAAGGCCGAGGACCAGCTCCTCGAGGTGATCATGCTCAACACCGAGGGCAAGGTCACCGAGGGCTCGGGCGACAACATCTTCATCATCAAGGACGGCCAGATCTTCACGCCGCCGAGCGAGGCGGGCATCCTCGAGGGCATCACCCGCCGGTTCGTCATGAACACGCTGGCGCCCGAGTGCGGCCACAAGGTCGTCGAGAAGGACTTCGAGCTGTCCGACGTGCTCAACGCCGACGAGGTCTTCCTGACGGGCTCGGCCGCCGAAATCATCGCCGTCCGCGAGGTGCTCGAGCACACCGACCTGAAGGTCACCGCGACCCACACCATCTCCGACGGCGAGGGCCCGATCACCAACGAACTGCGGACCAAGTTCCGCCAGATCGTCACCTCGGACAACGTGCCGGAGGATTGACCGTTCCCGTCCGCTAGGATCGGCGCGTGAGCGAGTCGATGGCGTCCAATCCGGGACGGGTGGCGGCGGTCGGGGTGTGGCTCGGGCCCGCCCTCGCACTGATCGCCTATCTCGCCCTCGCGGGCGCGGCGATGGACGAGCCCGCGCGTCGGCTCGCCGCGGTGACGGTGCTGATGGCGGTTTGGTGGATCACCGAGGCGATCCCGCTGGCCGCGACCGCGCTGGTGCCGCTCGTGCTGTTCCACCCGCTCGACATCAGCCCGATCCGCGCGGCCGCGGCGCCGTATGCCGATCCGGTGATCTTCCTGTTCATGGGCGGGCTGATGCTCGGCAAGACGCTCGAGCGGTGGGGGGCGCACAAGCGTCTGGCCCTGCACGTGATCCTGCGGGTCGGGGTCGGGCCGAAGCGGATCGTGGCCGGCGTGATGATCGCCGCGGCGATCATCAGCGCGTTCGTGTCGAACACGGCGACGGCGGTGATGATGCTGCCGATCGTCGTGACCATCGCGACGCTCGCCGGCGGCGAGGGACCGGAGGGCGACCCCTCCTCCCCGAAAACACAGCGGTTCGCCGCCAGCCTGCTGATCGGTCTGGCCTGGGCGTGCAGCATCGGCGGGCTGGCCACGGTGACCGGCTCGCCGCCCAACGGGATCCTCGTGGGGTTCCTCGGCGAGCGCGGCGTGAAACTGACCTGGGGCGGCTGGCTGATGATCGGGCTGCCCGTCACGCTGCTGCTGCTGCCCACGGCGTGGCTGGTGCTGGTGTTCGCGGCCCGCAAGGTCAAGATCACCTCCATCCCCGGCGGGCGCGAGCACGTGCGATCTCTCCTGAGCGATCTGGGGCGCCCGTCCCGACCCGAGAAGATCACCATCGGCGTGTTCGCGCTGACCGCGCTGGCGTGGGTGCTGCACGGCCCGGTCACGACGTGGCTCAACGCCGATCGGCCGGCCGAGGATCGCCTCGCAGGCCTGCACGACGCCGCCATCGCGATCGCGGCCGCGGTCGTGCTGTTCCTCCTGCCCGCAGGCAAGGGCAGCGAGCGCGGGCAACGCGTGCTCGACTGGGACACCGCCCGGCAGATCCCCTGGGGCGTGCTGCTGCTCTTCGGAGGCGGTCTCTCGCTGGCGGCGGGGTTCGGGGAAACCGGGCTGGACGTGTGGCTGGGATCTCAGCTGGCTGGCATGGGCTCGCCGCCGGCCTGGCTGGCGGTGCTCGGCGTCACCGGCCTGATCGTCTTCATGACCGAACTGACCAGCAACACGGCGACCACGAGCACGATGCTGCCGGTGCTGGCGGCCGCGTCGGACGGTCTGGGGATGGACGCCGGGCCGCTGCTGATCGCGGCGACCATGTCGGCGAGCTGCGCGTTCATGCTTCCGGTCGCGACCCCGCCGAACGCGGTGATCTTCGGCTCGGGCCACGTGACGATCCGTCAGATGGCCAGGGCGGGGCTGTGGATGAACCTGATCTCGATCGGGGTGATCACGGCGTACGTGTCCCTGCTGGGCCCGTGGCTGTTGTGAGGGGCGAGTCTTTGAACGCAGCGGCCGCGGAGAGCGTGCAGAGTTTCAACGCGACGATCGCGAACAATCGCGAAGCGGCGCCGGAAGTTCTTGAAGTTTAGGTTTCAGAACAACAAGTGTGTTGGGGCTCGTGCTGAAGGTTGGATCCCCGAACCGCGTGCACCGCTTCGAACGCTTCGCGATCTTCGCGTTCAAAGTCTGCTTTGCGGTCTCTGCGTGATCTTCGCGCCCTCTGCGTTGAGATCCCTCCCGCTCACGCCGCGACCGGCTCGAGCGTCCGCAGGCGGTCCGCGCCCCTCCCGGCGACGAAGATCAGCTCGGTGTTCCGCACCCGGCCCACCTTCCCGACCAGCTCGCCCTTGGGGCTGTGAATGCCGATCTTGCAGCCGATGTAGCGGTCCATCTCGCGTTCGAACACCGCCACCGGCCCGCGGTGCTCGAGCATGGAAACGAGTTCCTCCCGCCCGAGGTAGCCCTCGTCGTTGAAGCTGAGCACCACGGTGGACACGTCGATCGCGTCGAGCACCGCCCGCATCGCGTCCCCGATCGTGCGCCGCGAGTTGAACGGGCTCTTGCGGGTCTTGCAGTCCACGCGTTTGCACGCCTTGCCGAACACCTCGGGCTCGTCGCCCATCGCGATGGTCTCCCACACGTGGTAGTTCGACAGGTAGCTGTGCTGGTTGTACGGCGGGTCGAGATAGGCCACGTCGCCCGTCAGCGTGCGGGCCGCCTCGAGCGCGTCCATCCGCACCGCCCGCGAGCCGCCCGCGGCCGGGCGTTCGACCATCTCGGGCAGGCGCAGGTGCAACCGGTTGTGGGCCCGCGGAGCCCACTGCTTGAGGTAGGCCATCTGCACGCCGGTGGTCGAGTCCACGCGGTCGGCGGCCTCGATCAGGCTGGCCAGCAGCACCGCCCGCATCTCGTCGTCCAGGTCCATCGCGTCGATGCGGGCGCGGGCCGCGTCGATCCGGGCCCCGTTGTCCGGGTGCAGGAACCACGACCGGCGGCAGTACATGTCGGTGATGTAGCCCGGCGCGGGCTCCAAGGCGTTGAGCTCGGCGATGAGCGCCCCGGCCCGGGCGCCCACACGCTCGGGGTCGGCCTGGACATGGGCAGTGGCCAGCACGTGGGCGAAGGCGGTGTGGTCGTTGCTGATCACCCGCCACCCGGCCCGCTTGAGGGCCATGCCCACCCGGGCGGTGCCCGAGAAAAGATCGATCGCCGATCCCGCACGCGGTGCGTCCGAAGCGCACGCGGCGACGATCTGTTCTACGAGCCGGCGTTTGGAGCCTAGATACTTGACCACGGGCCTGAGATCGGCCAGATGGGCCGTTCCACGCCAGCCCGGCCGGTTGAGCGCGGGCGTGGTCAACAAGTTGTCCGGGGCTAGCATGCAAAGCCCCCTCCGACCCAAGGGGGCGAAGGACCATCCAGTGACCGACAGCAGCGAACAAGCGTCCGACGCCACGCCCCAGCGGGCGGCGCGCGCGTCCGAGTCCCACCACCATCACCACCGCACGAGCAAGGGCCTGAAGGTCGGCGTCCGCCTGGCCATCATCTTCGTGCTGCTGGTCGCCTCCGGCGCCGTCTTCGGGTTCCTCAAGGCCACCAAGGCTGACAGCCGCGAACGCACCGAGCCCGTCCCGCCGGTGCTCGTTCGCGCGGTCCCCGTGCTCCCCCGTGCGGTCGACCGTGTCTGGGAGGGCTACGGCACGGTGCGGTCCATGAGCCGGGCCCAGGTCGCGGCCGAGGTCACGGGGCGGGTGATCGAACGCCCCGCCGGGATCGAGCCCGGGCGGACCATCGCCGCCGGCGAGCTCCTCCTGGCCATCGACCGAAGCGACTACGAGGCCGCCCTGACGCGGGCGACCCGCTCCGCCGAGGCTTTGCGCTCGCAGATCGACGGGCTGGCCATCGAGACCGAGCGGATCGCCAGCCAGATCGCCCTGTCCGACGAGGAGATCGCCGCCGCCGAGCGCGACATGGAGCGGACGCGACGCGCGATCGAGCAGGGCGCCGGTTCGCCCGGGGAGCTGGACGCAAAACTCTCGGCGCTGCGGCGTTCCCAGCGCGAGCAGGACGCGCTCCGTCAGCAGCTCGAGCTGATCCCCTCGCGCCGGCTCGCGCTCGAGGCCGAGCGCGCCGCCCGATTGGCCGACCTGCGCCTGGCCGAGACCAACCTGGCCCGGACGCGCGTCCGCAGCCCCATCGCGGGGGAGATCCAGAGCGTCGGGCCGCGGGAGGGCGACTTCGTCGCGGCCGGCACGATGGTGGCCGAGGTCGTCGACCTCGCGCGCGTCGAGGTCCCCCTGCGTCTGCCGGCGTCGTCGGCGTCCTGGGTGGGACGCATCGTCGGCGACGAGGGCACCGTCAGCCTCTGGACGGGCCCGGCGGTGGGGCGGCCAGACCACGTGGGGCGGATCACCCGCCTTGCGCCCGAGGCCGACGCGGCCAGCCGCACGATCACCGTCTTCGTCGAGGTGGACCAGGACCCAACCCGCACCGACCGGCTCCTGCCCGGGGCCTTCGTGCAGGGGCGGGTCCGCACGCCCGACCTCGTCGAGCGGGTGGTGCTGCCGCGCCGATCGATCCGCTCGGGACGGGTGTACCTGATCGGCCCGGAGGAAGACGCCGGGCGTCTCGTGTCCGTGCACGCGGTCGAGACGGGCTACGCCCTCGACGCCCGCTTCCCGGAGGTCGATCCCTCCGAGACCGAGTGGGTGGTGCTGGCGCCGGGGACCGAGCCGCCCGCGGGCTCGCTGGTGGCCGTCACCGCCCTCGAGCAGCTCCAAACCGGCGTGCGGGTGCGTCTGGACGGGCCGGCCCCGGCCCGGACCGGCACCGACGCGCCGGCCGTCGGGGAGGGCTGATCCATGAGCCTGGCCCGTTTCGGCGTCCGCAAGCCGGTGGTGGCGAACCTGGTGATGTTCGCGGTGATCGGCGCCGGGCTGATCTTCGGGCTCACGCTGCGCCGCGAGTTCTTTCCCTTCATCCAGTCGCGGGTCGTCAGCATCACGGCCCCGTACCCCGGCGCGGCCCCGGAAGAGGTCGAGTCGGCGCTGGCCAAGAAGATCGAGGACCGCGTCGCGGACATCACCGGCGTCAAGGAGATCGTCACCACCGTCTCCTCCGGCCTGGCCCTCGTCCAGGTCGAGTTCGTCGAGGGCACGCCCATCGACCGGGCCGTCGCCGACGTCAAGCGCGAGATGGACGCGCTGCAGGACCTGCCCGATCAGTCCGACCGCATCATCGTCGACAAGGTCGAGCCGAACCTACCCGCCATCGTGCTCTCCGTGTCCGGCGACGCGGACGAGCGCACAATGAAGGAGTTCATCCAGCAGTGCCGCGACGACCTGCTCAGCCTGCCCGAGATCACCGAGGTCGCGCCCGGGGGCTTCCGCGTTGACGAGCTGCGCGTCGAGGTCGAGCCGGAGATGGCCGTCAAGCACGGCATGAGCCTGACCGAGATCGCCGACCGCGTGGGCGCCGCCATGGCCGAGCTGCCCGGCGGCGCGGTCCGCGGCGCGTCCTCGACCGTGGCCATCCGCTCCATGGGCGTGGGCGAGCGGGCCGAGGAGGTCCGTTCGATCGTCCTCCGCGGCTCGGGCGAGGGCGGGCTCGTCCGCCTCGGCGACGTCGCCACCGTCACCGACGGCTTCGTCGACAACGACCTGGCCATCCGCTTCAACGGCAAGCCCGCCATGACGCTGACCATCTTCCGCGTCGGCGAGCAGGACGTCATCGGCATCGCCGACATGGTCAAGGCCTACGCCGCCGGACGCCGGGGCGAGCCGATCGAACTGACCGCCGGCGAGCGCATCGCGCTGTTCATGCAGGAACAGAACGCCGGGCGCCAGGCGGAATCGAGCCTGAAGAAGGCCCGCAAGGCCCGGGCCGAACGGGAAGAACTCGGCCTGCCGCCGGGCCCGGTGCCGGAACTGATCCCACGCGAGATCGACCCGGGCATGGTCTCGGACCGCTACGCCGCGTACGCGCTGGGCCTGGAACGGTTCCGGGTCGCGCCGCCCCCGGGCACGCTGGAAACCTCGACCGACCTGGCCCGCTTCGTCCGCGGCCGCCTCGACCTGCTCACCCGCAACGCGTTCTGGGGCGGCATCCTCGTGTTCCTGACGCTGGTGCTGCTGCTCAACTGGCGTATCTCGTTCTGGGTCGCGCTGGGGCTGGTGGTATCGGTGCTGGGCACGCTGGCGGTCATGTCCTGGGCGGGCGTGACGCTCAACCTGCTGACCATGTTCGGCCTGATCATCGTGCTGGGCATCCTTGTCGACGACGCCATCGTGGTGGCCGAGAACATCACCACCCGGCACGAGCGGGGCGAGCTGGCGCTCGTCGCGGCCGTCCGCGGCACCGACCAGGTGCTCTGGCCGGTCGTCTCCACCGTGCTGACCACCATCTGCGCCTTCCTGCCGCTGGCCCTGATCGACGGGCAGATCGGTGACTTCCTCGGCGTGCTGCCGGTCGTCGTGGCGTGCGCCCTGACGGTGTCGCTGATCGAGTCGCTGTTCATCCTGCCCGTGCACATGGGCGAGAGCCTGCGCTCGGCCGACCGCGCCAAGCTCCGCCGGCGGGACAGCCGCCTGCACGCCGTCGAACGCCGGCTGGAGTCCGCGCGTACGTGGTTGTTCAACGGCCTGATCATCCCGCGTTACGCCCGGGTGCTCGAGTGGAGCATCTCCCACCGATACGTGACGCTCGCCGCGACGATCGCGGTGCTGGTGGTCTCCGCCGGCATGTTCGTCGGCGGCCGCCTCGAGTTCATCTTCTTCGAGGAAGACGACGCCGAGACGATCAACATCACCGTGGTCATGCCCATCGGCACCTCACTGGCCCGCACCGACGAGGTCGTCTCCCGCATCGAACGCATCGCCCTGGCCCAGCCCGAGATCGATTCGATCTTCGCCCAGGCCGGCGCGGTGGGGGACCTGGAGGGCGACGGCTTCGGCTCCAGCGCCTCGCACGTGGGCCAGATCATTCTTGAACTCACCCCCGTCGAGCTGCGCGAACGCCCCAGCAGCGAACTCATCCAGGCCATGCAGGACGAACTGGGCACCGTGCCCGACGCCAAGAGCATCCGCATGGAGGGCGTCTCCGGCGGCCCCGGCGGGCCCGCGCTGACCTTCACCGTCACCGGCGCCGAGGGCGCGCCGCTTGAGGAGGGCGTCCGGCGTATCAAGGCCGTGCTCGCCCAGTTCGACGGCGTGTACGGCATCTCCGACGACGCCGACTCGGGCAACCGCGAGATCCGTTTCACCCTGCGCGACGGCGCGGCCGAACTCGGCTTCACCCGCGCCGGCCTCGGGCGGCAGATCCAGGCCATGGTCTTCGGCCTCGAGCCCTACACCTTCGCCGGCGACCGCGAGGACGTCAAGGTCCGCGTCACCACGCCCGACCGCGTCCGCCGCTCGCTTGCCGCCCTGCAATCGCAGTACGTTTTCACCCCCGACGGACGCCCCGTCCCGCTCAGCGAGGTGGCCCTCATCGAGGAGGCCGAGGCCGACGCGACCATCCGGCGCATCGACCGCCAGCGGGCCATCAGCGTCACCGCCGACGTCAACCGTGCCGCCGGCAACCCCGACACCATCGCGGCGGACGCCCAGCCCCGCCTGGCCGATCAGATGGCCGACCTGCACGGCGTCCGCCTGATCCAGCGCGGACGCCAGAAGGACGTGCAGGACTCCTTCGCGTCGCTGCCGCTGGGCATGGCGGTCGCGGCGGGCCTGATCTATGTGATCCTCGCCTGGCTGTTCGGCAGCTTCACGCAGCCGCTGGTGGTGATGTCGGCGATCCCCTTCGCCACAATCGGCATGATCTGGGGCCACCTGATCCTCGGCTACGCCCTGACCTTCCTCTCGCTGATCGGGTTCATCGCGCTGGCCGGCGTGGTGGTCAACGACTCGCTGATCTACATGGAGTTCTTCAACGACGAGCGACGCAAGGGCCGCAGCGTGCACGACGCCGGCATCGCCGCCGGGCGCGCCCGCGTGCGGGCGATCGTCCTGACCACGGTGACCACCGTGCTGGGCCTGACCCCGCTCATGCTCGAGCAGAGCTTCCAGGCCAAGTTCCTGATCCCCATGGCGATCACGATCTCGTTCGGCCTGCTCAGCGCCACCGTCATCATCCTGCTGGTGCTGCCCAGCCTGCTGATGATCCTCGACGACATCGCCCACGTCGCCCGCGTGGGCTGGACGGGCCGGCTCGACCACCCGCGGATCAACCCGATGATCCCCGACGCCGACGTGGCCGAACTGGAGCGCAACGGCGGGCCGCGGGGAGCAGACGGGCGTTGATCGTCGATCCCGTCGGATGCGCTTCAGCCCGTCGGTCGCGCTTCAGCCCATCAGTCGCGCTTCAGATAGATCGAGCCGCGCTGGTTGCCGCGGATGATGGAGAATCGCAGCGGCTCTTCCAGCGTCCGCCCCTCGATGAACGCCCCCAGCTCGCGGGCCGTGTCGAAGGACCGCCCGTCCACCTCCACAATGAAGTCCGACGCGCGGAACCCCGACGCCGACGCCGGCGTGCCCGGAAGCACCTCCGAGACCAGGTACCCGCCGATCTCGCCCGTCCGCGTGCCCCGCCGCACCGGCAGCTCGAACGGCACGATGATCAGGCCGGCCCGGTCCAGCCGTTCGCCGCCCGCGGCCACCGCCTGCGCGGTGCCCCGGTCCTGCATCACCGCGCTCGTGGTGCGCCGCACGCCCGCGCGGTAGTACGCGATGTCCGCCGGCTGGCCCGGCTCGGAGAGCATGATCGCGTTGCCCAGGCGCGTGACGTTCTCGGTCCGGCGCCCGCCGAGGCTGACGATGATGTCGCCCGTCTCCAGGCCGGCCAGGGCCGCGGGCGAGTCGTCCAGCACGCTCTCGACCAGCACCCCGCCCTGGATGCCCAGCTCGAAGGCCACCTGCGGGTCCAGGCGCCCCATGCTCACGCCCAGCCAACCCCGGTCCACCCGCCCGTTCTCGATGATCCGCTCCATCACCACCCGGGCCACGTCCGACGGGATGGCGAACCCCAGCCCGCTGCTTCCCCCGTCCCGCGAGGCGATGGCGGTGTTGATGCCGATCACGCGTCCCTCCAGGTCCACCAGCGGCCCGCCCGAGTTGCCCGGGTTGATCGCCGCGTCGGTCTGGATGAACTCCTGGAACCGCGTCGGCCCCTCCTCCATCGACTGCGGGTCGATCGTGCCCCGCCCCTTGGCGCTGACGATGCCCGCCGTGACCGTCTGCTCGAACCCGAACGGGGAGCCGACCGCCAGCACCCACTCGCCCACGCCCAGCCCCTCGGAGTCGCCGAACGACGCCACGCGCAGCCCGGGCGCGTCGATTCTCAGCACGGCCAGGTCGGTCTCGGCGAACGCGCCGATCAGCGTCCCCGTTACCTCGCGCCCGTCGGCCAGACGCACGGTGAAACTCGTCCCCTGCGCCACCACGTGCGCGTTGGTCAGGATGTAGCCCCGCGGGTCCATGATCACGCCCGAGCCCACGCCGGTCTGGGCGCGGAAGCCCCGCCGGTTGTTCTGCTCGGTGATGATGTGCACCACCGCCGGCTCGATCGTCTCCGACGCGTGCCGGAACGCCGCCGACAGGTCCCGCGCCGAGACCATCGCCCGCTCACGCTCGATCGCTTCCGAGACCGAGGGCTGGGCCCACCCGGCCAGGCCGGCGGGCGCGGCCCCCGCGAAGGCCAGCAGGAAGGCGGACAGGGCGACGGCGTGCAGCGGCTTGCGATTCATGAGACCTCCCGGGGCCGGCGCGGCCCGCAGACTCCTACCTGATTGGGACGCGGGCGGTTCGGGTTGCCCGCCCGGGCGAGCGACGCGGTCAGGCGATGCCGTACTCGGCCCAGCTCGAGCTGGTTTCCGTCACCCGCACCCGCTCCAGCACGAGATCGCTCGACAGCCCGAAACTGTTCCCGTGCTCGTCCGTGTACGACGCACCCCGGGCGATCTCCCCGGCCACAAAGTCATAGATGCGCCGGGCCAGCGCTTCCGTCGTCGGGTCCTGGTCCTCGAAGACCACCACCCGCGTGCGGTTCGTCTCGCACAACTGGCCCAGCACCGGGTCCTTGCTGTTCACCGCCAGAGCGTGGTCGTAGCGGTCCAGCTCGTCCGTCACCGCCAGTTTCAGGGCTTTGAAATCGCAGACCATGTCCCGGTCGTCCAGGCGTTCGGACGCGATCACCAGGTCGATCCGGCGGGAATGCCCGTGGGGCAACCGGCACCGCCCGGGGTGCTTGGACAGCATGTGGCCGGACTCGACTTCAAACGACTTGCAGACGCGGTAGATCATTCGGGCGGGCATCGTCGGGAATGGTAGGGGGCATCAAAAGCGGCCAAGGCTCGCGCGGGCAGTCCCGAGAGACCGGCTCAGGTCCCCATCGTGTCCCCGAACAGCCGGATGTGCAGCCGGTCGCCGTAGCGCCACCCCCGCGTCCGGCAGGTGTCCACCACCCACGCCACGCTGGCCGGGTCCGGCACGGTCACGCCCTCGGGCATCAGCACCACGTCTTCGGGGCGCCAGCCGCGGATCCGCCCCAGCACGGAGTCGATCTCCGGCAGGTCCCCCGGCCCGGTCACGACGAACTTGAGCTGCCGGTCCGGCGTGGACGTGACCAGCTCGTTGAGGCTCGAAAAGTTCAGGCGGCGCGCGTCGTGCCGCTGCGCCCACTTGCCGGACGGGTCCCGCGGGTCGCCGCTCGGGGTCGAGTTGGCCAGCTTGGGCGACAGGCTCATCAGGTGGCACTTGACGCCCGGCAGCGTCACCGTGCCCGCGGTCTCGATCGTGATGTGCATGCCCCGTGCGTGCAGCGCGTGCGTCAGCGGCACGAGCTGCCGGAAAATCATCGGCTCGCCGCCGGTCAGCACCGCGTGGCGAACACCGCTCCGGTGCGCATCCTCGACGACCTCCGCGATCGTGCGCGATTCGGATTGGGGATTCCAGCTCGCATAGGGCGTGTCGCACCAGCGGCACCGCAGGTTGCACCCCGCCAGACGCAGAAACCAACTCGGCACGCCGGTCAGTTTGCCCTCGCCCTGGATCGACACGAACGCCTCGGACACGGGCAGCGTGTCGTCTCGCCCGGCATCGACGGGCGCGGCGGATCCGTTCTGCATCGGCAGGGAGACATCGCCCATCACACACCCCCCGCGTACCGGGTCGGATCGGCCACGCCGGCCCGGACGAACCCCTCGCGGCGCAGGCGGCAGGAGTCGCACCGCCCGCACGCCAGCGTCGCACCGCCCTCGACGATCGGGTCGTAGCACGAGTGCGTCATCGCGTAGTCCACGCCCAGGCGCACGCCCGTGCGGATGATCGCGTCCTTGCCCATCCCGATCAGCGGCGTGTGCACCGTGAATCCGCGCCCCTCCGCGCCCGCCTTTGTCGCCAGGTTGGCGGTCTGCTGGAAGCTGGCGACAAACTCCGGGCGGCAGTCCGGGTAGCCCGAGTAGTCCACCTCGTTGACCCCGATGAACAGGTCCTCCGCCCCGAGCACCTCGGCCAGCCCGAGCGCGATCGACAGGAACACCAGGTTGCGCGCCGGCACGTAGGTCACGGGGATCGAGCCGGCCATCGCGACCCCGTCGCGGTCCTTGGGCACCGCCACCGCGTCGTCGGTCAGCGCGCTACCCCCGAACGAGCCGGTGTCGAGCGGGAAAACGCGGAACGAGGCCGCCCCGAGCGCCGCCGCCACGCGCCGCGCCGCGTCGAGCTCGTGCCGGTGCCGCTGCCCGTAATCGAAGGCGATCGCGTGGCAGTTAAAGCCCGCCTCGCGGGCGATCGCCAGCACGGTCGCGCTGTCCAACCCGCCGGAGAGCAGCACGACGCCCCCCCTGTTTTGAGGCGGCGCGCGGTCCCGGTGCGCGGTGCCCTCGGCGGGCCGGATTGGCAGATCGGAGGCGGACATCGGGCAACGGTACGCCGACGCCCGGGAATCGCTGCCGGGCGACGCACCGATTTTTGCACACCCCGGGGCCGATTCTGGTAAACTGGGATATGCCGATGTCGCTTCTCAGCGCGACGGTTCTTCGAGTTCGCCCGGCGGGGGTGACGAGCGATTTCTGCCCCGTCTGTCGCCAGGAGCGCCGCTTCCGACTTTCCATCGCCGACCAGCGGCGCGTGGTCCTCCTGATGGACCGCGGCCGGATCGGCCACGAGCACCACGAGCTGACCTGCAAATCCTGCGGCTGCAAGGTCGAGCGCCCGGCCGCGGAGCGCCCGCTCCAGCACGTCCCCACCGGACCCGCGGCGGAAACCTTCGAGCCCGAGTGCCTGCCCATCGTGGCCCACCGCATCGCGGACTGCACCCGCATGGAGGCGGCCCGCAAGGCCAACAAGCTCAAGCCCGAGGCGCGCGAGGAGATGATCCGCCACGCCGTCCACTGCTTCGCGCGCATCTACGACGAGGAGCCCACCGCCCGCATCACCCCGCTGGCCAGCGGGGCGCTGTTCCTGGCCACCATCGTCCTGCTCGGCGTGGCCATGTTCGCGTTCTTCCGGCTCGACCACCCGGTGGTGGCCGCGGTCTTCGCGCTGACGGCCGTGGGGCTCTGGGTCTGGCTGTGGTACTGGATCGCCACGCACTCGCCGCGCAAGAGGGTCCGGACATGGCTCGCCATGGCCCTGGCCCCGCTCGACCCGAGCGAGAGCGAGATCCGCCAGGCACGGCGCGAACTCCAGGCCATCCGCGTGGGCGCGGGCTTCAAGATCCGCCCCAACAAGGTCCGCGGCAAGATCGACCAGATCAAGCGGTCCGGCATGGTCCCCGGCTGATCCGCCGATCGACCGCGCCCGACCCGATCGCCATCGCCCCACCGAGAATAGGTTCGAACGGCATCGCGGTGACGCGATTGATGCCGGGCCATGGCGCTCGAACATGGTGCAGAACAACGGCCCGCCTTTGGGCGGGCCGTTGCGAGGAGATACCGAAAAAGTCTGCCGATGGACTCAGCGGCGGCGACGGGCCGCGACCAGCCCGCCGAGGCCGAGCATCGCGACGCTGGACGGCGCGGGCGTGACCGTGAAGGTCAGCTCCCAGTCGGCCAGCGGGCCGCCGAACTCACGGACTTCCATGTAGTAGGTGTCCGCGCCGAGCGGGCCGACGGCCTGGGTGACCAGGAAGTCGCTGCCGACGAACGAGCCGCCGACGCCCGGGCCGAAGAGGACCGTGCCGCCGTTGCCGGCCGCAGCGCCGGTCGAGAAGTTGAAGCCGGAGGTGCCGCCGGTGGCGGGGGTGTACGCGCTGAGCACGATCGACTGCAGGGTCTGACCCGCGCCGATGGTGAAGCTGAACACGTCGTACCCGTCGCTGGGCGGGGTCGACGAGCCGAGCGTGCGGCCGCGGACGATGTTGTCGTCGACCACGAAGTTCAGGAAGGTCGGGGCGGTCGGGTCGTTGGACAGGTTGCCGTCCACGGTCTCGTCCCAGATCACGACGGCGGCCGAGGCGGACGCGGCCATACCGCCGACCACGGCGAGTGCGAGCAATGCCTTCATTTCAAGATCCTCTCGTTTCTCTCATCCTCGCCGAGACGAACCGGCGGCGGGTCCGGGCGCCCCCACGAATCGGGCGCTCCTGCAATTTACCCGACTTTCGACCGGAGCGAAACCCTCATGTTCGGGATCAGGTCGAAAATCCAAGCTGTCGTGCGTCACCTATTCAGGGGATACTTAGGCAATCCCGCGCAGAACAACGGCCCGCCGGAGGGCGGGCCGTTGCGAGGAGATACCGAAGAGGTCCGCCGATGGACTCAGCGACGGCGACGGGTCGCGACCAGGCCGCCGAGGCCGAGCACCGCGATCGCGCCGGGCGTCGGGACGGGGCGGAAGGTGAAGTTGGGACCGAAGCGGCCGAGCGAGGTCGCGCCGCTGAAGGTACCGGGCAGGGCGAAGCCGCCGTTGGCGGCGAGCGGCGAACGGCCGCCGCCGAAGTTGATGGCCGAGGCCATCGTAACGCTCGACGCGCTGCTGATGTAGCTGTCGCCGTCGGTCGAGGTGTAAACCGCGCCGATGACGTAGGTGTTGCCGGTGGTCAGCACCGTGTCGGCGACGCTGCTGTAGGTCCAGGCACCGATGACCGAGCCGCCGGGACCGGCGACGCCGTCGATGAGCAGCGCGCCGGAGCCCAGGTTCCAGATACCGACCTGGTGGTTGCTGGTCAGGCCTTCGAGGCCGAGCTGGGTATCGCCGTTCCAAACGCCCAGACCGGTCACAAAGATGTCTTCGTTGACGGTGAACTGCCAGCCGACCGTGTCGCCGGCGACGGTGCCGCCGAAGAACGACCCGAACTGAGAGCCCCCGGTGAACCCGGTGACGGCCTGGCCGTGGGCCAGACCGGCGGTGCCGGCGACCACGATGGATGCGAGGATGCGTGCTTTCATTCTTCTCCCTTTCTCTCAAAGTCTGACTGTGCGAACGGAACCGAGCCACGAGGCGGTGTTCCGAAAGACCGAGTGATCAAGGATCCCCACGAATCGGTGGATCCTGCCCACCACCACAGCCTACCGGAGACCCCGATTCGCACAATCGCAAAAGCAAGCAACCTCGCTGAAATTCTTTGGTTCGCTTGCGCTCTTGGCGTGCGTCCGCAATCGGTTCGTACAAACAGGTTATAAACGCGCTTCCCGGCCCCTGTTTAGGGTAGACATAAGTCCGAGGTATTCTCAAACCGGAACACCAACGCGGTGCGGCGAGCGGTCAGCCCAGCTTGCGGAGCACGCCCGCGTGGAACCCGCGGCCTTCCTCGCGGAACTTACGCTCGAAGTTTGTTCCAACGAGTTCGCCCGCGCGGGCCGAGCCCGGGCGGTCGAACGCGAGGCGCTCGAACGGCTGGTCCGGGAGTGACCCGACGCCCCGGGCCACGTCCGCCGGGACCGGGGGGATGCTCTTGGGCGCCGGCCCCTTCAGGCCGTCCGGGGTGCACCACATGTTGAAGTGGGCCGCGTCCCAGTTCCACAGGTCGTCGTGGTCGGTGACGACCCGCAGCTCGCCCCCGGGCACAAGCGCCTTCCAGGCGTCGAGCAGGAAGCGGTGCTGCACCACGCGGTTCTTGTGATGGCGGGTCTTGGGCCACGGGTCGGAGAAGTAGAGGTGGATCACCGAGCAGATGCCCGCGGGGCACCGCCACCGCAGGAACTCGGTCGCGTCGGCCCGCAGCAGGCGGACATGCATGAACGAGCCGTCTGCCTCACGCCGACGCCGGACGCGGTCGGCCGCGTACGAGCAGAACTCGCCCGCCCACTCGATGCCGAGGAAGTTGGTCTCGGGTTCCAACTCGGCCTGCTGGACGAGGAAGGTGCCCTTGCCCGAGCCGATTTCCAGTTCGAACCGGCGCTCGGGGTGCGGGAACCACTGGCGCGGGTCGGTCCGCCCGGCGTCCGGGTTGGTCATGATGTCGTCGGGCAGCGTGCCGAGCTCTTCCTGCGAGATCGCCACCACACCGGGTGCGGGGTCGAGCGGGCGGCCGTGTCCGAGTCCGAAACTCATGGGGGCAAGTGTAGGAGATTGAACGCAGAGGTCGCGAAGGTCACGCAGAGGGCGCAGAGAGAGGAGATTCAACGCGAAGATCTCGAAGAAGCTCGAAGCGGTTCCCGACATTCCGAGACCCCGGTCTTCATCGGCCCGATCTCCCGTTCGATCGTGCCGGCGCGGAGCAGTGGCCGGGGCATGGGAAGCACCGCTTCGAACCCTTCGCGGTCTTCGCGTTGAGATCCTGCTCTGCGTGATCTCTGCACGCCTGCGTGCCTTTCCTAGACTTGGCCGTGAAAGCCGGACACAGCCCAACAAATCCGCTGCAAGCCACCCGCGCGCCGGACCTGTCCGGCGCGATCCAGGTCCGCGTGCGCTACGCCGAGTGCGACCCGATGGGTGTGGCCTACCACGCCAACTACCTGCCGTGGATGGAAATCGGTCGGACCGAACTGCTCCGCACCAGCGGCGTGTCCTACGGCACCATGGAGGCCGAGGGCTTCTTCCTCGTCATCACCCGCTGCGAACTGCGCTACCGGCGCCCGGTGCGCTACGACGACCTGATCGAAATCCGCACCCGCGTCGAGCACACCAGCCGCATCAAGATCCGCCACCAGTATGAAATCGCCCTCATAGAGCGCCACGGACGTGCCCCGGACCCGAGCGATCCGGCGACACCGTCCGACGGCGTGTGCGCCATCGGCACGACCGAGCTGGCGTGCGTTGGCACGGACGGGCGTCCGAGGGAGCTGCCGGCGTGGCTGACCGCCCCGCGCGCCGACACGCCGGCGAAGGGCTGATCGACCCATTGCGAGATGAGGACCGATCGGCCGGATGGCGATTCTGCGATCCCGGGGTAGAGTTTGCTCATGCAAGCAGCGATCGCGGTCGTACAACTCGACGTCACCACCATGCGCCCGGATTTGAATCTGGAGCGGATGGAGTCGTTCATTGTGAAGGCGACCAAGCTCGGCGCTCAACTGGTCGTGTTCCCGGAAGACGCCGTGACCGGCCCGCTGGGCGGGCAGACCGCGTTCATCGAGCAGGCGCCGGGCTACCTCGCTCACTTCCAGGCCCTGGCGGTCAAGTACGGCGTCGACCTCGTGCCCGGCACCTGGACCGTGCGGGAGGGCGAGGCACTCTACAACACCGCGTACTACATCAACCGCGACGGGACGGTGGCGGGCAGCTACCGCAAAGTCAATCTCTGGGAGACCGAGAAGCTTGCCCTGACCCCCGGACCGGGCGTGTCGGTGTTCCCCACCGCGCACGGGATCGTCGGCCTGATCGTGTGCTGGGACATCGCGTTCCCCGCCATGTTCGCGGAGATGAACCGGCAGGGCGTCGAGATGGTGATCTCGCCCACCTACTGGTCGTTCACGCCGAAGGCGGAGCGGATCGAGTCGGTCGGGGACGACGAGATCCTGCTGATCGATTCGCTCTGCACCGCTCGGGCGTTCGAGAACGATATCGTCCTCGTGTACTGCAACGCCGCGGGCGAGCTCGAGGACGGCAGCGCGGTCCTCAGCGGCCGGTCCCAGGTCACCCACCCGGCCGACAAGGTGCTGTGCAAGGCCGAGGAAAACGAGGAAGAGATGCTGTTCGTGCACGTGACGCACACGCGGGCCCAGCCCGCGGCCGGGGCGGTCTAATCTCACCCATCACCCCAGCATCTCGATCGCCCGCGACACGTTCCGCGCCGGGCGGATCTCGATGCCCTTGATCTTCGGGATCGCCCCCGTCCCCCGCAGGTCCGGCACGATGGCCCGGGTGTAGCCCAGGCGGGCCGACTCGCGCAGGCGTTGCTCCAGTTGCGTCACCGAGCGGATCTCCCCGCCCAGCCCCACCTCGCCGATGGCCACGGTCGTCGGCTCGACGGCCCGCCGGTAGTGCGCTCCCGCCACGGCCAGCAGCAACGCCAGGTCGCTGGCCGGCTCGACGATGCGCAGGCCGCCGACGGATGATGCGAACACGTCCCGGTCCGCCAGACGCAGCCCGCCGTGCTGCTCGAGCACGGCGATCAGCATCGCCAGGCGGCTGGGGTCCAGCCCGGCGCTCTTGCGCTTGGCCGCGCCGAGGAAGCCCGTCGCGGTCAGCGCCTGCACCTCGACCAGCACGCACCGCGAGCCGTGCACGGCCGGGCACACCACCGCGCCGGGGCGCGGGTCGGTACCGGTTTCCAGGGCCGCCACGCTCGCGCCGCCGGGCAGTTCCTTGAGCCCATCGCCGGTCATCTCGAAGATGCCCAGCTCCATCGTGGTGCCGAAGCGGTTCTTGATCGCCCGGACGATGCGCGCGTTGTGCGTGCGGTCGCCCTCGAAGTTGATCACCGCGTCGACCAGGTGCTCGAGCAGGCGCGGCCCGGCGAGCTGGCCGTCCTTGGTTACGTGGCCGACGAGCACCACGGCCATGCCGGATGCCTTGGCCAGGTACACCAGCTCGGCCGCGCACCGGCGCAGCTGGCTGATCGAACCCGGCGCGGCGTCGAGGTCGGCCTTGTAGATCATCTGGATCGAGTCGATCACCAGCACGTCGGGACGGACCCGCCTTGCCTGTTCGACGATGCGGGCGAGGTTGGTGTCGGCCAGCACAAACAGCGTGTCGCTCTCGGCCACGCCCAGGCGGGCCCCGCGAGAGCGCACCTGCTCGGCGCTCTCCTCGCTGGACACGTAGAGCACCCGCCCGGCCCAGTCGGCGGCGTTGGTCCGCGCCCGCACCGCGCCCGCCCACGCCCCGGCCGCCTGCAGCAGCAGGGTGGACTTGCCGATGCCCGGCTCCCCGCCCACCAGCACCACCGAGCCCGGCACCAGCCCGCGGCTGCGTTCATCCCCGCCCAGCACCCGGTCCAACTCGCCGATGCCGGTCGGGTACCGCCGGCTCGGCCCGACGAGGCTGGAGACCTCGGTGATGGGCACGGCGGTGGGGGCCTCGCCGCCCGCCTTGGGCTCGACCCACCCGGAGCCGCGCTGGGGGTCCTTCTCGGCCGAGGCGTCGAAGGTGGATTCCTCGAGGCTGTCCCACTGGCCGCAGTCGGGACACTTGCCCGCCCAGCGGTGCTGGGTGGCGCCACAGGCGCGGCAGACGAAGAGCTTGCGGGTCTTGGCCATCGGACCACAGCATAGCCGCTCCGGGCAAGAGATGCGGGCTCTGTTTGGGTATGAGCCGGGCCGGGACCGCCCGGCGGTCGGGCGTCCGGGCCCGCGCCGCCCGTCCGGGTAGCATCCCGCCCGTGGATCCCGTCCCCAGCCAACCAGAATCCACCCCCAGTCCCCCGTCGGGACCCCCGAGCAAGGCCGGTCCGGGCCCGAAATCCGGCGGGAAGGGCGCCCGTGACGGACGCCGGCGTCGCCGGAAGCGGTGGCTGCTGATCGTCCCGCTGGGCCTGATCGGGCTGGTGCTGATCCTGCTCCAGACGCCAGCGGCCGCCTGGTTCGTCGAGCCCATCCTCGCCGCCCAGACCGGCATGGACGTCCAGACCGGCTCGGTGCGGGTCTCGCCGTTCGGCACGGTGGTCATCACCGACGCCCGCCTGAGCGCCCCGTCCATCCCCGGCGTGGCCGGCCAGGTGCTCGAGGTCGACCGAGTCGTCGCCCGCATCGACTGGACCGCCACCCTCGCCGGCTCGCCCGGGCTCAAGGCGCTGCGCATGACCGGGCCCGTGCTGCGCCTCAGTCAGGACTCCGAAACAGGCGTGCTCAACGCCGCCGCGTTCAAGATGCTCGGCGGCGGAGGCGGCGGCTCGCTGCCCCGCGTGAGCATCCAGCGCGGCACGATCGAACTCGCCGAGCACACGGGCGAGCAATACACCCCGCTGCGCCGCTGGAGCGTGATCGGCGACATGGACCCGGCCGACGCCGACGGGGTGTCGGCGTTCTCCTTCGCCGCCATCCCCGCCGAGGCCGCCGCGGGCGCGTCGCCGACCGGATCGCTCGGCCTGACCGGCACCATCGGGCCCGACGGGGTCGAGGCCCGGCTCGACGGCCTGACGCTCGAGGACTGGCCCGCGTCGATCGTGCCGTCCCGGCTTCGCGTCATCTACGCCCGCCTCGACCTGACCGGCCGCCTGCTGCCCACACGCTTCGTCATCGACCGCGACGGTCGTGTCACCGTTCGCATGACCCTCGACGGCGTGGACCTGAACCTGCCATTCAACGAGGACTACTCGCTGGAGGGCGAGGGCGAGCTGCTCCGCATGCGCCAGACCCGCGGCACGATCGAGTTCGGCACCGACGGCCTGGGCGCCGACCTGACCGGCCTGATCGACGAGCTCCGCTACGACGTGGACCTGCGCTACGCCGGCCTGACCGCGGACGCGCCGTTCTCCACCGAGCTGACCACCCGCTTCCGCATGGACAGCGCCTTCCGCCCGCGTCGGTTCCTGCCCGAGCAGGCGGTCGAGAAGCTCGAGATGTTCGAGAACCCCACCGCCGACGTCGACGCGACAGTCCGCGTGACCCGCGCGACGCGCGGGGCGCCCGTCGAGGTCTCGGGGCGGGCCACCGTCAGCAACGGCCGGGCCAGCTACGGCAAGTTCCGCTACCCCTTCTCCGACCTGTCCGGCGAGGTCGCGTTCACCCAGGACAGCCTGGTCATCGAGCGCATCACCGCCCGCGGCCCCACGGGCGCCACGCTCGAGGCCGACGGGCGGTTCGACGGCCTCGACGATCAGTCCACCGTCGTGATCAACCTCAAGGTCCGCGGCGTGCCCGTCGACCGCTACCTCAACGAGGCGCTCAACAACGACCGGCGCAAGCTCGTCGAGGCCCTGTTCAACCCCGACCGCTACCAGGAACTCCTCGACGACGGGCTCATCCGCACGCCCGACGGGCGCGGCGGGCGCGACGCGCCCGTCTTCAGTTTCGGCGGCGCGGCCGACGTGGACCTGGTCCTGCGGCGCGACCCCGCCCGCCCCGCCGACGACCGCTGGACCCGCGATACCGTCGTGCGCCTCGACCGCGCCGGGCTTGTCCCAGAGCACTTCCCGCTGCCCATCGTCGCCCGCGGCATCGAGCTGCGCATCACCGACGACACACTCGCCCTGACCGGCGGGCGGTACGAGGGCCTCACCGGAGGCCAGGCCAACGTCGAGGCCGCCCTCGACCAGACCGCCACCCCGCCCGGGGGCGACACGCTCCCGGTGGTGTCCATCACCGCCAGCGGCATCCCGGTCGACGAGCGCCTGCTGGCCGCCATCCCCGGCTACCGCAGCACGCCCGACCCGGACCAGCCCGTGTCGCTGCGGTCCATCCTGGACAACCTGCGGGTGGCCGGTTCGGTCGAGTGCCGGGCCGTCATCGGCCCCCGCTCGGACGGACGCCTGGGCTACGACGTCGAGGCAAACCTCTACAACGCCACCGCACGCCCCAACGCCGCCGCGCCGGGCATGGTCGCCACCACCGACGAGCCGGACCCGTTGGTCCTCGCGGGCATGTCCGGAACGGTCTACGTCACCGAGCGCATCATCGTCGTCGATCTCAGCGGCGACCTGCAGTCGCCCAGCCGCCCGCTCGCGCCCACGCCCATCACGCTGCTCACCCAGCTGACCCTGCCACAGCAGCGCGGCGGGCTCGGCGACGTGGCCCGCGTCGGCGGGCTGCTGCCCATCGAGTACGGCCCGCCCGTGCCCGGCCCCACGCTCTACGCCAACGCCCGCGCCGACGGGCTCGACCTGGCCATGCCCCTCGAGCACGCCGCCGCCGTATTCAGCCCCGAACTGGCCGAGCGCCTCGCCGCCCTGCGCCAGAGCCACCGCCCCGACGGTGTCGTCGCGCTGCGGGCCGAGCTCGACGGCATCGTCGGCGGCCACACCGAGACCGTCCTGGAGGTCGAACGCATCAGCTCGCTCGCCCTCGACCATCTGGGCACCCGCCACCGCATCGGCCAGAGCCGCGGGTCCATGGAGCTGACCCTGGGCATCGCGCCCCGCGCCCGCTTCTCCGGCTTCCGCGTGCCCATCAACGCCGGCGGCATCGACTCGGGCGAGCTGTCCCTCGACGGCTCGATGCCCCTGATCCCGCCGGGGCGCACCCGCTGGTCCGGCGACGCCGGGACGCTCCGCGCCGGCCTGCGGGGCGGGCGCATCGAGTCGCCCGCCACCGCGCAGATCGTCGGCGCCTTCGGCGGGCCCGGCCCAGCCGCGTGGCTGCGCGACCGGCGCGTCGAGGGCGGGTTCGATCTCGACCTGACGCTGACCCCGCGGCTCGACGCCCGCGTCGCCAGAGCCGCCGGCGACGCCTACGCCCTGCCCGCGATGAGCGCCGTCGGCACCCTGCGCCCCACGGCGCTCGCCCTGGACCTGCCCGAGGCACGCATCGAGTTCACCTCCGTGACCGGGCGCGTCCTCTTCGAGGGCCTGGGCGGGCGCGTCGACTCGATCAACGCCCAGGCGCCGGGCCTGTCCGTGGCCATCGACGGCCCGTGGTCCTTCGAGCCCGGGCGCGGCGCGGGGCTCGACCTGGCGCTCGACGTCGGCGGCGACCGCCTCAACGACTCCGTCCGCACCCTGCTGCCCGCCGTCCTCCTGGGCGTGATGGACCGGTTCGCCGTGTCCGTCGACGGCCCGCTCACCGCCGAGAACCTGCGCATCAACGCGTCGGGCCTGGGCACGCCCGAGTCCACCCTGACCGTCCGGGGCGAGGCGCAGGTCAGCCGCACCAGCGCGGTCGTGGGCGTGGCCATCACCGACCTGGCCGGACGCATCGGCTTCGAGGCCGAGGTCACCCCGCAGGGCGCCGGCTATTCCGTCGAGTTGGCCGCCGACCGCATGCGGGCCGGACGCCTCCGCGTCGAGCAGGCCCGCGCCACCATCCTCGCCGACCGCACCCGCCCGGGCATCGTGCTCGTGCCCGAGATCAACGGCCGGCTCCACGGCGGGCGCATCGCCGGCAGCGCCCAGGCCCGCACCCACGGCAGCGAGACGCGCTACTGGGTCGACCTGCACGCCTCCGACGTCCGCGCCGCCCCCGTCTTCGACGACCTGCTCCTGCCCCCCGAGGGCCTGACCGGCCCGCCCCTGCCCGGCGAGGACACCGTCCGCAGCGCCTGGGCCGTCACCGACGACTACACCCGCGGGCTGCTCGACGCCGACGTCTCCATCACCGGGGTGGGCGGGCAGGCGGACAAGACCGCCGGACGCGGCGTGGTCCGCGTGGCGGGCGGCGCGGTCATCGCCCTGCCCGGCCTGATCAACCTCATCGAGGTCAGCAACCTCCGCGCCCCCGTGGGCGCCCAGCTCGACCTGGCCGAGGGCGTTTTCTACATCGACGGGCCCGTCCTGGCCTTCGAACGCCTCAGCGCCTCGTCCAACTCCGTCGAGATCCTCGGCCACGGCACCATGAACTGGGTCACGCAGGATCTGGACCTGCGGTTCCGCTCGCGCTCGATCCGGCCCGTACCATTCTTCTCCAGCCTGCTCGAGCAGGTCCGCGACGAGCTGATCACCACCAAGGTCACCGGCCGTCCCGGCAACCTCGATTTCTCGACGGAGAACTTCGGCGCCACCCGCCGGCTCATCCGCGCCCTCATCGGCGAGCCCGAGACCGAGCAGGAACGGGTCATGTCCGCGGTCGAACAGGCGTCGCGGGCGAGCAAGAATCGGGGCCCGGTGCGCGAGTCGCCCGCCGTCCTGCCCACCGCCGGCGACCCGGACGAACCCTGGCCCGCCATCGACGAATGACTCTCTACACACCCGAAGGAGCCAGCGTGCCCCCCGAAGCCAACAGAACCGAACCCAACCGCGCCGAACCCAACCGCGTCGAACTCGACCCGCCGCGCAGCACCCAGCCGGTCAACGAGAAGGCCGCACCCCCCGAGCAGCCCGCCGTCCGCCGCGCCGACGACGGCGAGGTCCAGGAACGCATCATCGAGCTGCTCGACATGGTCGCCGCCGGCGCCAGCGACTACGACCTCAAGCTCGTCCGCGAGCTGATCACCGCCGGCCTCAAGCTCATCCCCGACGGCCGCCACACCGGCGAACTCAAGCTCATGACCGCCTCGATCAAAGAGCTGCGCTACGCCTACCGCGTCTTCGGCGAGTACGCCGACAGCCACAAGGTCACCATCTTCGGCTCGGCCCGCACGCCCGAGGACCACCCCGACTACCGCGCCGCCGTCGAGTTCTCACGCCTCATGGCCCAGGCCGGCTGGATGTCCATCACCGGCGCGGGCGACGGCATCATGAAGGCCGGCCACGAGGGCCCGGGGCGCGAGGCCTCCTTCGGCGTGGCCATCCGCCTGCCCTTCGAGACCAGCGCCAACGAGGTCATCAAGGGCGACGAGAAGCTCATCAACTTCCGTTACTTCTTCACACGCAAGCTCATGTTCCTCTCACAGGCCGAGGCGGTCGTCTGCTTCCCCGGCGGCTTCGGCACCATGGACGAGTGCTTCGAGGCGCTGACCCTCATCCAGACCGGCAAGGCCTCCATGGTCCCGGTCGTCTTCGTCGAGGGCGAGCCCATCCCCGGCCGAACCACCTCCGGCGGCGACCCCGACAAGGCCATCAGCGGCTACTGGCCCGGGTGGATCACCTTCATCCGCGAGCAGCTCCTCAGCCGCGGCTGGATCAGCCCCGAGGACGAGCACCTCTTCTACCTCGCCAAGGACCCCCGCGACGCCGCCGAGCACGTCCTCCGCTTCTACACCATGTACCACTCCTCGCGATACGTCCGCGACGACCTGATCATCCGCATCCAGAAGCCCCTGACCGACGAGCAGGTCGCGATCCTCAACGACGAGTTCGCCGTGCTCGTCAAGTCCGGCAGCATCGTCCAGCGCGGCCCCTACGAGCAGGAACGCGACCACCTCGACCTGCCCCGCATCGTCTTCACCCACACCCGCCACAAGTTCGCCCTCGTCCGCGCCCTCATCGACCGCATCAACAGCTTCGCGCCATGAGGGAACGGTCCGGCGCCATCCCGACGCTGATCGCCCTGGCCGCCCTCGCCGCGGGAGCCCTTTCCGGCTGCGCCCGCATGCGCGAGCGCTGGGCCGCCCGCTTCGGCGAAACGCCCGAGCCGGCCCGCATCGTCCGCCCCGACGCCCCCGCGGTCGGCGCCGCCGAGCAGGGCCTCGAGGTTGTCGTGTGGACCAGCGACGACACCTACTTCCGCGTCGGCCGCGCACTCGACGCCCTCGCGCTCGACGAGCCCGTGCTCCCGCCCGCCGAGGCCCAGGCGTGGCGCCGCGCGGGCCTGCGCATCGTCGCCATCCCGGTCGACGCCCTGGAGACCCTCATCGGCCAGACCCCGCCGCTCGCCCCCGTCCAGCGCCAGCGATACGGGCAGATGCCCGTATGGTCGCCCATCGTCCGCGGGCCCAGGCTCCCCGACGGCGTCGCCGGCCCCGGCGGGCGTCGCCTCGAGCCCGGACGCCCCCGCCTGATCGTCCGAAGCTGGATCGAGCCCGACCTCTCTTCCGGGCGCGCCGTCGAGACCGTCCGCACCGAACTGGCCATCCAGATCGAGTCCGAACGCCGCGGCCCGCTGCTGACCGAGCTGCCCGCCAACCGCGGCATCGCCGAGGCCGGCGAGATCGTCGACGAACTCATCGCGGCCGTGGCCAGCGACGGGCGCGTCGCCTTCGTCATCGTCGCCGAGGCCCCCGACCTCGAATGGTCCGCCCTGCCCGAGCCGCCCCCGCCCGTCGCGCCCAGCACCCCCGCCGGTGCGGACGCCGCCGGCGGGCCCGCGGCCTCCGCCGAAGAACGGGCCGATCCCGGCGCCGCGCCGACGCCCGCCACCGGCCCCGACCAACCCGCCGCCCCGGCGCCCTACGGGCCCGCCGGCCCCCGGACCCGCACGCTCGGCGAATGGATGCTCGCCTCGCCCGGCGCCCCCGCCCGGGACGGACGCAACGCCGTGGGCCCGCGCAAGGTGCTCATGGTCCTGGTCCCGCGGCTCACCGCCGCTCCGGCCCAGGCCCCGCCGGCCCAGGGCGGGCAGGAGCCCACACCCGAACCCGTGTCGGGCCCCGCCCCGAGCCGAGCGCCCGAACGGAGCGCCGCTTGAACCTGCTGCTCGCCAGCGTCGTGCTGGGCGTGGGCCTGGCCATCCTCGTGCTCGGGGCCGACGCCCTGGTCCGCGCCTCGGCCGCCCTGGCCCGGCGCCTGGGCATCTCCGAGTTCGTGGTCGGCGTCACCGTCGTCGCCTTCGGCACCAGCGCCCCTGAGCTGTTCGCCTCGGTCGGGGCGGTGCTCGAGGGCGAGACCGACCTGGCCATCGGCAACGTCGTGGGCTCCAACATCGCCAACATCCTGCTCATCCTCGGCGCGGGCGGCGTCATCGCGCCCATCGTGATGCGCGCCCGCGTCCGCACCGTCGAGATCCCGGTGATGGCCGCCATCACCGCTGTAGCCATGGCGTTCCTGCTCGACCAGCGCCTCGACCGCGTCGAGGGCGCCATCCTCTTCGCCGGCCTGTTCGCGTACATCGTCTTCTGCATCAAGGGCGGCGCGATCGACCCGACCGACGCCCTTCCCGACCAGAAGGGCAGCGTCGGGCTCGACCTGCTCCTGATCCTGCTGGGCATCATCGGGCTGGGCGTGGGCACCCGCGCGGTCGTGCTCGGGGCCGTCGCCATCGCCGAACGCGCGGGCGTGCCCAGCGGCGTCATCGGGACCACCATCGTCGCCTTCGGCACCAGCCTGCCCGAGCTGGCCGCCACCGTCCGCGCCGCCCTGGCCCGCAAGTCCGATATCGCCGTCGGCAACATCGTCGGGTCCAACGTCTTCAACCTGCTCAGCGTGCTGGGCGTCTGCGCCCTCGTCAGCCCCCTGGTCATGCCCGACCTGATGGTCTGGCACGTCTACGCCATGGCCGCCGCCACGGTGCTCCTGCTCGTCTACGCCCTGGCACGCCCGGTAATCGGCCGGTTCGTCGGGCTCGCCTTTCTCGCGGCTTACCTGGCTTATGTGATCCTCGCCTACCGACCCTGAGCGCCCCCGATCGGCCAAGAAACCGGCCGCCGACGCCAAGATCCGCCCGCGCAGATCCGATGCTGTCCGTGGAGGAGCGGCCGCCCCCACCGGGCGGCACACGGGCCCATGCTGAGAGTCCCCATCTCACAAGCCGAGCCGGGCATGACGCTGGCGCTGCCGGTCTACCACCCGCAGAACATGGCCACCGTCCTGCTCAAGGCCGACGCCGAGATCGAGCGCCGCACCATCACCCGCCTGCGGGAGATGTGCGTGCCCGAGATCTGGATCCGCTACCCGCGCCTGGAGATGATCTCGCGGTTCGTCTCCCCGGCCGTCATGGCCGCCCGCGCGGGCGTGGCCGCCGAGGTCTCCACCGCCTTCGACCAGGCCGGCAAGAAGGTCCACGCCCGCATGGACTTCAACGCATACAAGCGGTCCATGGGCTCGCTGATGCAGAAGCTGCTGCTCGACCCCGACTCGGCCGTGTTCATGAGCGAGATCGTCGACGCCGGAAAGCCGGCCGTCCGGCACGGCGCCAACGTCGGGTTCATCTCCGTGCTGATGGGCCTGCGCCTGGGCTTCTACCTGCTCCGCGAGCGCAAACGCCTGCCCGCGATGCTGGCCAAGGACGTGACCAACCTGGGCGTCGCGGCGATGCTCCACGACATCGGCATGGCCCGCCTGCCCGAGCCCGTCCTGGCCCGCTGGCGCCAGACCCAGGACGAGTCCGACCCGGAATGGCGCGCCCACACCGAGATCGGCTTCGAGATGGTCCGCGGCAACATCGAGCCAAGCGCCGCCGCCTCCGTCCTGCACCACCACCAGCGCTTCGACGGCACCGGCTTCCCGGCACGCGCCGACCTGTCGGGGCGCGCCGAGCCCGTCAGCGGCTCGTCCATCCACGTCTTCGCACGCATCATCGCCGCCGCGGACACCTACGACCGCATGGTCCACACCGAGCACGCCCCGGGCGAAGAGGCCCCTGCGCCCGTGCCCCCGGTCCGCGTGCTCAACGCCATGCTGCGCGAGCCCATCCGATCACGCATCGACCCGGTGGTGCTGCGGGCGCTGCTGTCCGTCTGCCCGGCCTACGCGCCCGGATCGATCGTCCGCCTCAGCGACGGCATGCGCGCCGTCGTGGCCGACTGGTCGCCCCTGGACCCCTGCCGCCCCGTCGTCCAGGAACTGACGCACTTCGAGGACGAGGACCGCGGCGAATCCATCGACCTGCGCGAACACCGCGACCTGACCATCGTTGAGTTCGACGGGATCGATGTGCGGCACGACAACTTCGCGCCGCGCACCCCCGTCGAGTTCGATCTGATGCACATCGAGAAGCTCATGTGCAACGCGGGCTTCGAGGGCGAGCCCATCGAAGAGATCCGCGCCCTGACCGCCTGAGCGCGAGGGCTCAGCCGGCCTTGCCCGGACGCTGTCCGCCGGTCTGGCCGCTGGGCCGGCCGGTCGGTGCGGCGCCCTGGCCCTGGCCCTCGTTCTGATCCTGACCCGCGGACGCATCGCCCTGGCCCTGCTCGGGCGCCCGGCCGGCGGGCACCCGACCCGCCGCGCGGGACATCATCATCGACCGCATGGCCTCCATGTCCAGCTCGGGCTTGCCGTTCTCGTTGAGCGTGTACCCCGCTGCGGCCAGCAGCGAAGCGTCCCACCCGGTGGGGTTCTCCACCTCGCCCGGCATCGGCTCACGCAGCAGGACGCGGTCGCCCTCGCTCAGGCCGCGCAGGATCTCCGCGTCGGTGTCGCTCGTGCGACCGAGCAGCACCGGCACCCGCTGGAAACGATCGTTCGCGGAAGGACGCAGCACGTACCGCACCGGGCCCTCGTTGAACACGGCCTGCACGGGGATCGCCAGCGCGTCCTCGACACGCCCCAGCTCGATCCGAGCCTCGCAACGCAGCGTCGGCTTGAGGTTCAGCCCCTCGGCCGCGCTGGGGTCCAGATCGATCTTGACCGTGTACTCGCGCCGGTTGGGATCGCGCCACCCGCCCGATTCGGCCAGCACGCCGATGGACTCGACGCGCCCGGGCAGCGTCCGGTCGATCGCGTCGATCTTGACCGACACCGTCTGGCCGGGACGCACCCGCCCGGCCAGCGACTCGTGCACCTTCACCGAGGCGGTCATCAGGCTCGTGTCCGGCAGGGCGATCAGCAGGTCGTTGTTGCCCACCTCCGAGCCGACGGCCAGCCCGCCCTCGTTCTGCCAGCGCCGCGCGTCGCTCTGCACGCTGGACCCGTACACCACCAGCCCGTCACGCGGGGCCCGCACCGTGCAGTAGTCGAACTGCTGACGCAGCTCGGCGAGCTTCTCCTCGCGCAGCGCCAGCTGCCGCTCGCGGTTGGACGTCTGCGTCTGACGCGACCGCAGGTTGATCTCGTTCTCCTGCAGCACGCGCTCCAGCTCGGCGTTGGCCTCCTCGACCTCGCGCCGGCGCTGCTCCGCGTCCTTGTGGTACTGGTACTCCTCGTACACCTTCTTGTCGAGCTTGGTGGTCTGCAGGGCCGACTGCGCCTCGATGAAGGCGATCTCGTCGCGGTCCAGCTCGTCCTTGCTCAGGAAGTCCTTGTCGAACAGCTTCTGCGAGTTCTCGTACTTGGACTTGAGCCGCACGAAGTTCTTCTCGGCCCGCTCGACCGCCAGGTCGAGTTGCTGCTTCTGCTTGACCACGTCCCCCTGCTCCCACTGCTGGAAGGTCAGGTTCGCGATCGAAACCTTCGACTCGGCCGCACGCAGCTTCGAGTCGTTCTCGGAGAGCTGGATCTTCTCGGCGGCCTGCGCGTTCTCCACGTTCGTCCGCGCCTCGATGACCGCCAGCTCCTCCTCGGCGATCCGGTTCTTGAGCGACTCGTCGCTCAGCCGGATCAGCACGTCGCCCTTCTTGACCGACGTGCCTTCGGGGATGATCTCAACGATCGCCGTCCGGGACTCGACCCGGTTGCGGATCTCCACCCGGTTCTTCGCCTCCAGCTCGCCGTTGGCCAGCGTGGTGATGTTGAACGAGCGGACCTGCGCCCGCCCCAGCTCGACCGTCGAGACCCGCTCGCCCGATTCGCCCGAGCCGGCCACCGCCAGGAAACCAAGCCCCGCCAGCGCCACCGCGGCCACCGTGAGCACCACGGTCCACAGCCCGAGCCCCGGCCGGGTCGTCCGTGCGAAAGTTGCGAGGTTGGTCATCGTCATCTACTCCTGCGTGCCGTGCGCCGCGGTGCGGGCGGGGAATGTGGTGGAGGGCGGCCACCGGACGGGGCGATCGCCGTCGAGGCGGGCCAACCTCCCGGGACGGCCCGGCGGTCCTCCGGGGAAAACCGACCCTGCCGCCGACTTGTTCCGTTGATTCGAGTTCCGTGGGATCCGTCCGACGTCGTCCGTTGCAACAAATGTATACCGGTGTTCGTCGGACCGGTTCCGTCCGATCCGCATCCTTCCATATCCTCTTCCATGCCCGCCCAACGCCTCTGGCTGATCGTCGTTGCAGCCCCGAAAGAGGTCCGGGCGGCCCTCCAGGCCCTGGGAATCGACGACGCCCGGGCGGATATCCCCCAGTTATGGGGAGTTGTGCAGGCGCCGCGGGCCCTCCTCCTGCGCAGCGGCGTCGGCAAGTCCGCCGCCGCGGGGGCCACCGCCCGCTGGTACGACCCCGCCCGCCACGCCGGCGTGCTCTCGATCGGGGTGGGGGGGTCGTTGCCCGGTTCGGGCCTGGAAATCGGCGACGCGGTCCTGGCCGATCCCAGCCTGCCCGGCGACGACGGCGTCCGCACGCCCGAGGGCCTGACCGACTTGGCCGCCATCGGCTTCCCCGAGGACGCCGCCCCCATCCGCCCCGACGCCGCGTCCCGCGCCGCCCTCGCCCCGCTCGCCGACCGCACCGGCCCGGTCGCCACCGTCTCGTCAGGCTCGGGCACCGACGCCGCGGCCGACGACACCGCCGCCCGCACCGGCGCGATGGTCGAGGCCATGGAGGGTTTCTCCTGCGCCCTGGCCGCGCGGCGCATCAACCCCGACGCCCGCTTCGCCGAGATCCGCGTGGTGTCCAACACCACCGGCGACCGCGCCGGCCAGCGGTGGGACCTGGACCGCGCCCTGGCCCGCATGGCCAAGCTTCTCGGACCAGCGCTCGACGCGCTCTCGGACTGACCCCGCCCCCCCGTTCGGTCTGGCACGCCTGGGACGGCGACCCGGTCCCCGCGGGTCGCCCGGTGCCGAGCACGCGGGCCGACCGCCTCAACAGCCCCGCGGATCGGGCCGATCCCACCGGCGGAACCCCGCACGGACACTTCGTCCGGCGAACGGTCCCGACGCCGGGTGGGAGGTCCGGAGAGGCATGTTCAAGCCCAGGTTTGGCAAACTGAACGCGTCGATCCGCGAACTGGGCTCGATCCGTCCGGCGGGATTCCCGCTGGCGGTCGAGTTCGGAGTCGGTTCGCTCAAGGTGCTCCAGCTCGCCCCGGGCGACACGCCGAGCATCGCCGCCGCCGTCCAGATCGACACCCCGGACGATCTGCAGGACAACCCCGCCAAGCGGCTCTCCTTCCAGATCGAGGCGCTGCCCAAGCTGCTCAAGCAGGGCAAGTTCAAGACCACGCGGGCGGTCTGCGCCGTCCCCGTCGGCCAGATGGTCTGCAAGCACGTCCAGATCGTCCCCAGCGACGACATCCCCATCGAGAAACTCGCCGCCGCCCAGATCGGCGCCCAGCTCAACTGCGACCCCGCGGCCCTGCTGGTCCGCTGCCGCATGGTCGAGGGCACCAAGCCCGGGCCCAAGCGCGAGGTCATCTGCTTCGCCGCCGCCCGCGACTTCATCGCCCGGCTCATGGGCGCCCTCAAGGCCGCCAAGCTCGAGCCGGTCGGCATCCACAACGAGTTCGTCGCCGCCCTGAGGTCCATCGACGCCGTCGCCGCCCCCGGCCAGGCGTCCAGCGAGACCGACGGCGCGCCCACGCTCGTGCTCGACCTGGGCGTCGGTTCCACCAAGGTCATCATCGCCCACGGCTCACGCATGGTCTTCGCCCGCTCGGTCGAGATCGGCGCCCGCCACATGGACGAGGCCATCGCCCACCAGCTCCGCTGCACGCTCACCGAGGCCCGCAGCACCCGCTTGGGGCTCCAGCGCCTGGTCCCCGCCCCCGCCGCCGTCGGCGCCGCGGCCGCCCAGACCGGCGACGCCCCCGCCCAGATGCCCGTGCGCCCCGTCGCCCCCGAGCCCGACCTGTCCGAGCCGCTGGAGATCCTCGCGGACGAGACCTCCATGTGCCTGCGGTACCACCGCATGCTGTTCCCGGACCGTCCGGTCGAGAAGGTTGTCTTCCTGGGTGGTCAATCGCGTCAGCGTTTGGTGTGTGAACACCTGGCGCGTTCGCTGCGCCTGGCCGCCCAGAGCGTGGACCCGCTGGCGAGGCTGGCGCGGAGCGGCAAGGTGCCCAGCGAGGGCGTGGACGTCACGGCTCCCCAGCCCGGCTGGGCCGCCGCGGTGGGCATGTGTCTGAGCCCCACCGATCTGTGACCCCGGAGGAACCATGGCCAAGCCGACCAACCACAAGCACACCGCCCACGGGAGCTTCCTCCCCACCGAGTACGTCAAGAACAAGAGCCAGGTCCGCGCCAACTTCGTGGCCCTGCTGCTCTTCACGCTGGTCATGGCCGGCGTGATCGGCGCGTTCGTCGTCAACCACCAGCGTTGGCGCGACGTCCGCGTCGAGTCCGAGACCATCACCGCGCTGTTCACCGAGGAAGCCTCCAAGATCGAGCAGCTCAAGGGCCTCGAGGCGCAGCGCGCCGACCTGCTCGACCGCGCCGAGGTCGTCACCGCCCTGATCGACCGCGTCCCCCGCTCCGTGCTCATGGCCGAGATCGTCCGCGACATGCCCGCCGGCATCACCCTGACCCTCGTCGGCCTCGAGGGCGAACGCGTCCGCCCCCCGACCGCCGCGCCCGACCCCAAGGACAAGTCCAAGGGCAAGACCCGCTCGCTGACCACCAAGGCCGACGACACGAAAAAGCCCGAGGCCGCCCCGAAGGTCCTCCCGCCGCGCTTCCGCCACACCGTCACCGTCGAGGGCCTGGCCGAGAAGAACGAGGAGATCGCCAACTACGTCCTCTCCCTGCGGAGCAGCGAACTCTTCACCGAGGTCGAACTGCCGCTGGTCACCAGCTCCATCGTCGATCAGGTCGGCTACCGCCGCTTCAAGATCACCATGCGTCTGCCCGAAAAGGCCGACGCCCGCCAGGTCGCCGGAGTCGAGCAGTTCACCCTGGACCGCGCCGCCTTCGGTCTGGCCGAGGACGCGATCCCGCCCGGCGGGCCCACCGCCACGCCCGACGCCGGCTCGCCCCGCGCCGGCGTGAGCACCGACTGACCCCCGCAGATCCCCCGCCCCCGCCCGCCCAGCCCACCCGACCGAGGGAACCACGCCATGCAGTTCGGAACCCGAGAAATCGTCCTCTTCCTCACGGTGCTGCTGCTCCCGGTGGTCAGCTACTTCACCATCTTCCAGCCGCAGAACAAGCGCATCGACCAGGCCACCGCCGAGATCAGCCACAAGCGCGAGCTGCTCGACCAGCTGCGCCGCGAGACCGCCCGCAGCAAGGACCTCGTCGCGGTCAACGACTCGCTGCAGGAACGCATCACCGTCATCGAGAGCCGCCTGCCGACCAACAAGGAGATCGACCAGATCCTCCGGCAGGTCTCCGCCCTGGCCATCGAGGCCGGTCTGCAGCCCCCCGGGCTCAAGAGCGACAAGCCCGTCGCCGCCGCCCGCTACCGCGAGCAGCCCCTCATCATGACCACCCGCGGCACCTTCCAGGGTTTCTACAACTTCCTGGTCTCCCTCGAACGCCTGCCCCGCATCACCCGCGTGGTGGAAATGAGCATCAAGGAATCACGCGAGAAGGACGCCGAGATCTCGGTCGAGTTCACGCTGAGCATCTACTTCCGCGAAGACGAAGGGAGCGCGTCGTGAGCGACAAACTCATCCCCACCGAGGGCGACCAGCTCGCCGCGGGCCTCTCGCCCGACGAGTCCGCCGGCATCCCCGGCCTGGCCGGCTTCGGGTCCCAGCCCGCCCCCAACCCCATGGGCACCCAGAGCGAGTCGAAAGTCTCGGTCCAGGTCGTCATCGCCGGCGTGGTGCTCGTGCTGGCCGCGGGCGCGATCTACGGCATGCGGTTCGTCGGCCTCAACGCCGGCTTCGGCGCCGACGATGTCAAGATCGACTACACCTCCCAGGCCGCGTCCTCCGAGACCGAGAAACGCTTCGGCCGCGTCATGAGCGAACTCGACGACAGCATGAGCGCCGTCCAGCTCCCCGGCGACACCGCGTTGCCCCCCGCACCCTTCACCCGCCAGGCCCAGGCCGAGCCCGACGCGAGCCCGCTCCTCGAGGCGCCCACCTCCATGAGCGACCTCGAACGCCTCGCCCGCCTCGCGGCCGAGCAGCGCCGCCTCGAGCAGGAAGAACGCACGGCCATGCTCCAGGGCGAGGTCGCACGCTACATCGTCCAGAGCGTCATCGGCGGACGCGTCCCCGTCGCCCGCATCAACGGCCAGCCCGTCACCGTCGGCAAGATGCTCGGGTCCTTCGAGGTCGTCGAGATCAGCGGCCAGTCCGTCTACATCCGCGCCGACGACTTGGTCTACGAGCTGCCCATGGGCATGCCCGCACGCCGGATCGACTGACGCGTCCGACCAACACACGGGGTCCCCGCCAGATGGCCGACATCGACGACATCCTGAACGAGCTCGGCGTCACGGCGGACGGCAAGCGCCCCTCCCGGCGCGGACGCGAATCCGACCGCAAGGCCAAGCACTCCATCGACACCCGCCCGGCCTCGTTCAGCCCGCTGCCCTCCATGCCCAGCGGCCAGCGCCGCTTCGGCGAGGACGGCCGCCCCATCGAGGACGACCCCGCCGTGCCAGGCACCCTCGCCCGGCCCGCCGCCACCGGCGTCCAGGCCTCCGTGGCCGAGATCTACCGCCCGGAAGACGCCGGCGAACTCACCGAGCTGCCCGAGGACCTGCGCGAGCGCCTCCTCTCCTCCGGCGTGATCAAGCCCGGCGAGATGACCGCCGCCGAGCAGGTCATCAAGCAGAGCCCGGGCCAGTCGCTCGTGCGCGTCCTGATCGACCAGGGCGCCGACGAGGTCGCCATCCAGCGCGTCGTCGCCGAATCCGCCGGCGTCCCGTTCGAGCGCATCGACGTCGCCGCCGGCCTCGACGGCGGGTTCGACGGCAGGATGCTCCAGCGCCTGACCGGCGAGTTCTGCAAGCAGCACATGGTCATCCCCCTCCGCGTCGAGGGCACCCGCGCCGTCGTCGGATCGACCCGCCCGGACGACATCTTCCTGATCGACGAGATCCGCTCGCGCCTGGGCGTGCCCAGCGTCAAGGTCGTGCTCGTCACCGCCTCCGACGTGCGGGCCGCGCTCGAGCTGGTGGGCCAGAGCAGCGCCGAGGACGACGACCTCAACGACATCCTCGCCGACGTCGAGGAGGCCGACGTCGAGGTCTCGCGTTCCGAGTCCGCCGAGGCGGTGGACCTTGAGGCCAAGGCCGGCGAGTCGCCCGTCATCCGCTACGTCAACTACATCATCCAGACCGCCGTCAAGGAGGGCGCCTCCGACATCCACGTCGAGCCCAACGAGAAGAAGCTCAAGGTCCGCTTCCGCATCGACGGCATCCTCTTCGAGATGATGAACCCGCCCCCCGGCATGTCCGCGGCCATCGTCAGCCGCCTGAAGATCATGGCCGACCTGGACATCTCCGAACGCCGCGTCCCCCAGGACGGACGCATCCGCTGCACCGTCCAGGGCCGCAAGCTCGACCTGCGTGTCTCGACCCTGCCCGCCGGCTACGGCGAGAAGGTCGTCATGCGTATCCTCGACACCAAGTCCATCAACGTGCAGCTCGAGGACCTCGGCTTCGACGAGATGACGCTGGAGATCTGGAAGCAGCAGATCCACGTCCCCCACGGCATCGCCCTCGTGACCGGCCCGACCGGCTCGGGCAAGACGACCACGCTGTACTCGTCGATGCGCCAGCTCGACAAGAACAAGTTGAACATCTCCACCGTCGAGGACCCGATCGAGTACCACCTCGACGGCATCACGCAGACCCAGACGCACGAGAAGATCGGCATGACCTTCGCCAAGGCCCTCAAGGCCCTGCTGCGTCAGGACCCCGATATCCTCATGCTCGGCGAAATCCGCGACCACGAGACGGCCCACATCGCCGTCCAGGCCGCGCTGACCGGCCACCTCGTGCTCTCAACCCTGCACACCAACGACGCGCCCAGCTCGGTCACCCGCCTGGTCAACATCGGCCTCGAACCCTTCCTCGTCGGCGCCGCCCTCAACGCCGTGCTCGCCCAGCGCCTGCTCCGGCGCCTCTGCCCGCACTGCCGCCTCAAGGAAGCACCGTCGGAGGAGATGGCCGAGTTCCTCGAACTCCAGGGCCTGCCCAGCGGCGAGATGTGGGGCCCCAAGGGCTGCGACCGGTGCCGCAACACCGGCTACTCCGGCCGCGTCGGCGCCTACGAGCTGCTCGCCATCGACGACTCGCTCCGCGACGTCATCGCCCGCAACCCCAACGTCTCCGAGTTCCGGCGCATGTGCCTGGAACGCGGCATGCAGTCCCTCCGCCAGGACGGCATCAACAAGGCGATGTCCGGGCTGACCAGCATCCCCGAGGTCATCCGCGTCACCAGCGCGCACTGAACGCGCGTCTTCCGGGCCTCGCGCGGGCCTGGACGATTCACCCACATCCGGGCAGCCGAGTATCGCGACCGGGAATATTCCCGAGCCGCGGTGTGTTACGCACAGGAGTTGGGTCCGCCGGGGCAGCGGCCACGCGCCGCGGTGTCGACCCATCGATGCAGCGGCCACGCGCCGCGGTGTCGACCCATCGATCGCACGAAGTTCAGCAGGAAAGGAGCATGCCATGAAGCTCATGCACATCGCCACACTCCAGTTCGTCCCACTCGCGCTGCTCGCCGCGGGCTGCTCGGACGAATCCCCCGACGCACCGCCCGGGGACGTGACCGCGCAGGATGTCCGCGAGCAGGCGGGCCGGACCGTCGACACGGCGGCCGCGTACGCCGATGCGACCGTGCAGGAGTACCGCCAGGCCATGCAGGAACGCATCGACAGCCTGAACCGTGACATCCAGTCGTTGCAGGATCGGGTCGCCGGTATGTCCGGCGAGGTCAAGGCAGAGGCGGAGCAGGCGGTCGACTCGCTCCAGCGGGAGCGCGACGCGTTCGTGGAACGCATGAGCGAGATCCCGGAAAGCTCCGCCGCGGCCTGGTCGGACATCAAGGCCGGACTCGACCGCGCGTGGGAGGATCTCAACGCAGCGCGTCGATCGGCCATGGAGCGATTCGGCGGATGATGTGATCTCCGTCCGGGTTCGCCCCATCTCGTTCTGATCACGATTAGCCAGCCTGAAAGGATCCCACCATGGACAGCAAGAAGAAAGAACTCAAGGAGCGGGTCGAGGCCAAGCGCAAGCGCGTCGAAGCCCGCGTGCACGAACTCAAGGCCGACGCGGCCAAGGGTGGCCGCGAACAGGCGGAGAAGCTGCAAAAGGAACTGGCCGAAATCAAGTCCACCGTCGCCGGCGGCTACGAACACCTCAAGGACGAGTCCGTGGCCAAGCTCAACGCATGGCTGAGCAAGTAGCCCGCCGCGACATCCCGGCGTTCGGAGAAGGCCCGCCCCCCGTGGGGCGGGCCTTTCGCGTGCGCTCGCGCGGCTTCACGCCAGGGGCCTCTTGTGGTAGTCTGAGGCCGCCCCCCGGCGACTCGACGAAGGAGCCCCCATGACCGACCCCAGTCCCGCTCTCCGATACTGGCGCACCAACCTCGCCTACCTCGCCGTGCTCCTCTCCGTCTGGTTCGCCGTCTCCTTCGGCTGCGGCATCCTCTTCGTGGACCAGCTCAACCAGTACCACATCGGCCACGCCAAGCTCGGCTTCTGGTTCGCCCAGCAGGGTTCCATTTACACCTTTGTCGTCCTCATCGCCGTCTACGTGTTCCTCATGAACCGGCTCGACCGCCGCTTCGGTTTCAGGGAGGACTAAGCCGTGGACGTGCAAGCCTGGACCTTCCTGATCGTCGGCGCCTCCTTCGCCCTCTACCTGGGCATCGCCATATGGTCCCGCGCCGGGTCTTCGAGCGAGTTCTACATCGCCGGCGCCGGCGTGCCGCCCCTGGCCAACGGCATGGCCACCGGCGCCGACTGGATGTCCGCCGCGTCGTTCATCTCCATGGCCGGCATCATCTCCTTCGCCGGCTACGACGGCAGCGTCTACCTCATGGGCTGGACCGGCGGCTACGTGCTGCTGGCCCTGCTCCTCGCACCCTACCTCCGCAAGTTCGGCAAGTTCACCGTGCCCGACTTCGTCGGCGACCGCTGCTACTCCCAGTTCGCCCGCGTCGTCGCCGTGATCTGCGCCATCTTCGTCAGTTTCACTTATGTCGCCGGCCAGATGCGCGGCGTCGGCGTCGTCTTCAGCCAGTTCCTGTCCGTCGACATCACGCTCGGCGTCATCATCGGATCGGGCATCGTCTTCGTCTACGCCGTGCTCGGCGGCATGAAGGGCATCACCTACACCCAGGTCGCCCAGTACTGCGTCCTGATATTCGCCTTCATGGTCCCCGCCATCTTCATGGCCATGCTGCTGACCGGCACCTTTGTCCCCCAGGTCGGCTTCGCCGGCACCCTCGGCGGCGAGGTCGGCGCCCGCCTGGCCGGCGGCGAGGCCGTCGGCTTCCTCGACAAGCTCGACGCGATCAACACCGAACTCGGCTTCGCCGCCTACACCGACGGCTCCAAGTCCACCATCGACATCTTCGCCATCACCCTGGCGCTCATGGTCGGCACCGCCGGGCTGCCCCACGTCATCATCCGCTTTTACACCGTCCCCAAGGTCCGCGACGCCCGCATGAGCGCGTTCTGGGCGCTCTTCTTCATCGCCATCCTCTACACCACCGCCCCGGCGGTGGGGGCCTTCGGCCGCACCAACCTCATCGCCACCATCAACGAGGCCGCCTACGCCCCCGACCAAGCCGCGACGCCGGACACCAAGGCCGTCCCCGATTGGTTCAAGGAGTGGGAGGCCACCGGCCTGCTCGCCTGGGTCGACAAGAACAACGACGGCCGCATCCAGTACCGCAGCGGCGCCGCCTTCGCTGGCAAGCCCGTGTTCGCCGGCCCCGCGACCGACCAAGCCGCCCGCGGCCCAGCCGGCCAGCGCCTCGTCACCAACCCGCCCATCGACAACGCCAACGAGCTCTATGTCGACCGCGACATCATGGTCTTGGCGAACCCGCAGATCGCCAACCTGCCCAACTGGGTCGTCGGCCTCGTCGCCGCCGGCGGCCTGGCCGCCGCCCTCTCCACCGCCGCCGGGCTGCTGCTGGTCATCTCCAGCGCGGTCTCGCACGACCTGCTCAAGCGCGTCTTCGTGCCCACCATCACCGAGAAGCGCGAACTCTGGGTCGCCCGCGCCGCCGCCGCATTCGCCATCGCCGGCGCCGCCTGCCTGGGCATCTGGCCCCCCGGCTTCGTTGCCGAGGTCGTCGCGCTCGCCTTCGGCCTGGCCGCGTCGAGCTTCTTCCCCTGCATCATGCTCGGCATCTTTTCCAAGCGCGCCAGCCGCGAGGGCATCGTCGCCGGCATGATCGCCGGCATCTCCTACACCGCCGTCTACATCGTCATGTTCAAGTTCACCTGGGCCGACGGCCTGCTCCGCGTCGTCTCCGGCTGGGAGCCCGGCGCACCCAAGGCCGATTTCTGGTTCATGGGCATCAGCCCCGAGGGCATCGGCTCCATCGGCATGCTCATCAACTTCGCCGTCGCCATCGGCGTCAGCCTGATCACCCCGCCCCCGCCCCAGAACATCCAGGACCTCATCGAGCACATCCGCGTGCCCAAGGGCGCGGGCGAAGCGCACGAGATGCAGGTCCCCCCGGCCACCCGCGGCTCGTAGCCCGATGGCGCGAAACCACCCCCCGCCCCCGAACCGCCATACGGTACCCTGTCCCTGCGCCGCACCCGGCCGCATCCGTTGACCCCCTCCCGGAGTCCCGCCGATGTCCCAGCAAGCCATCGAATCCACCATGCACGAGAACCGGGTCTTCCCGCCCGTCCCCGCCGCCTCCGTCGGCGCCGCCGGGTGGCTCGTGCCCTCCATGGCCGACTACGAATCCATGTACCGCCGCTCCATCGACGACCCCGAGTCCTTCTGGGCCGACATCGCCGAAGGCTTCCACTGGTTCAAGAAGTGGGACACCGTCCTCGAGTGGTCCGCCCCCGACGCCAAGTGGTTCCCCGGCGCCACCACCAACGTCTGCTACAACTGCGTCGACCGCCAGGTCGAGCAGGGCCACGGCAACGACACCGCCATCATCTGGGAAGGCGAGCCGATGCCGGACGGCGCCCCCGAGGTCCGACGCATCACCTACGCCCAGCTCCAGAAAGACGTCGGCCGCCTCGCCAACGCCCTCAAGTCCCTCGGCGTCGAGAAGGGCGACGTCGTCACCATCTACATGGGCATGGTGCCCGAGCTGGCCGTGGCCATGCTCGCCTGCGCCCGCATCGGCGCGCCCCACTCGGTCATCTTCGGCGGCTTCAGCGCCCAGGCCATCTCCGACCGCGTCGCCGACGCCCGCTCCAAGGTCATCCTCACCTGCGACGGCGCCTGGCGCCGCGGCAAGGTCGTCGAACTCAAGTCCAACGTCGACGCCGCCATCGAGCAGATGGGCGCCGACTCCCCCGTCAAGCACGTCGTCACCCTCAAACGCTGCAACAACACCGTCATCGACCACGCCCCCCGCGACCACGACTGGAACACACTCGTGGACCCCCAGCCCACCACCTGCCCCTGCGAGCCCATGGACGCGGAAGACATGCTCTTCCTGCTGTACACCTCCGGCTCCACCGGCAAGCCCAAGGGCATCGTCCACACCACCGCCGGCTACATGGTCTTCACCGCCACCACCGCCAAGTACACCTTCAACCTGATCCCCGATCAGAACCAGGTCTACTGGTGCACCGCCGACTGCGGCTGGATCACCGGCCACTCCTACATCGTCTACGGCATCCTCCCGAACCGCGTCCCCACCGTGATGTACGAGGGCGGCCCGGACCACCCCACCCCCGCACGCTTCTGGCAGATCGTCGAGCGACACAAGGTCACCCAGTTCTACACCGCGCCCACCGCCATCCGTGCCTTCATGAAGTGGGGCGACGAGCACCCCGCCTCCGCCAACCTCTCCACCCTCCAGGTCCTCGGCACCGTCGGCGAACCGATCAACCCCGAGGCCTGGATGTGGTACCGCAAGCACATCGGCCGCGACGCCTGCCCCATCGTCGACACCTACTGGCAGACAGAAACCGGCGGCCACGTCATCACGCCCCTCCCCGGCGCCACCCCCTGCAAGCCCGGCTCCTGCACCCGCCCCTTCTTCGGCGTCGACGCCGCCATCGTCAACACCGACGGCGAAGAGCAACCCGCCGACGCCGGCGGCCTCATGGTCATCCGCAAGCCCTGGCCCGGCATGCTCCGCGGCGTGCACAACGACCGCCAGCGCTTCATCGACACCTACTGGTCCAGCGTGAAGATCGACAACCAGCCCGTCTACACCGCCGGCGACGGCGCCCGGCGCGACAAGGACGGCAACTTCTGGATCATGGGCCGCATCGACGACGTCATCAACGTCTCCGGCCACCGCCTCGGCACCATGGAGGTCGAGTCCGCGCTCGTCTCCCACCCCGCCGTGGTCGAGGCCGCCGTCGTCGGCATGCCCCACGAGATCAAGGGCACCGGCATCGCCGCCTTCGTCACCCCCGCCAAGGGCCACGAGGCCAGCGACGAACTCATCAAGGCCCTGCGCGACCACGTCGCCACCGAGATCGGCCCCATCGCCAAGCCCGACATGATCCGCTTCACCGCCGCCCTGCCCAAGACCCGCAGCGGCAAGATCATGCGCCGCCTGCTGCGCAGCATCGCCGCCGGCGAAACCGAGATCACCCAGGACACCTCCACCCTCGAAGACCTCTCCGTCGTCGCCAAACTCGCCGAAAAAGACGAGTCCTGATCCCCCTCCTCCCCCCCTCCTCTCCCGCCCCCGGCGGGAGAGGACCGAG
>CAXBHL010000008.1:0-126624 GCA_963975575.1 uncultured Phycisphaerales bacterium
ATCCCCGCAAACCGCTCAACCGCCGCTCCCCTCCCCCCCATTGCCCAATGCCCCGCCCCCCCTCCCCCCCCCTCCCCCGGCAACCGGTATGATCCCCCCATGGCCCAGCGCCGCCACCAGGCCGAGCGTGTCTTCGAGAAGCTCCTCCGCGCCGAGCGCATCCCCTACGTGGCCGTCAACGAGGCCCGCAAGGCCCTGCTCCCGGCCGGCCCGGCATTCGCGCCCGGCGACGCACCCGCGGACCCGAGCCTCAAGAACTTCGACTTCATCGTCTACGGCCGCTCCACCAACCTGCTCGTCGAGGTCAAGGGCCGCTCCATCCCCGCCGCAAGATCCGCCACGTCGCTGAACACACCCGCCCGACCACCGCGACTGGAGTCCTGGGTCACGCTCGACGACGTCGCCGCCCTGTCGCGCTGGCAGGAGCTCTTCGGCCCCGGGTACGAGGCCGTGTTCGTGTTCGTCTACGCCTGCCCCGGCCCGCCGCCCGACGGGCTCTTCGGCGAGGTCGTCGAGCTCGGCGGCGTGTGGCACGCCGTCCGCGCCATCGCCGTGGACGACTACCGCCCCCGCATGAAGGTCCGCAGCCCGAAGTGGCGCACCGTCGCCCTCGCCCGCGCCGACTTCGACCGGCTCAGCCGCCCCTTCGCCGGCTCGGCCGACCCCATGCGCCCCGCCCGCTCGGGCGATCTCGACCGGACCCCCGCGCTGGAACTGCTCGGCGCGTGACGCCGCCGCACGCCCCGTTCAATCCGGGATCGCGTTGAGCGTGTACCACGCCTCCGTTGACCACATCGCCTCGCCCGCCGCGCTGACCGGGTCGGCCCGCAGGCGCACCACGCGCCCGGCCTTGAGCCCCGGCACCACCAGGCGCACGCCGAACCCGTCGGCGTCCGGCGCCGCGTGCGCGACCGCCAGCGCCTCGAGATCGACCTTCGGCCCGCCGTACTGCGCGGTCGGCTCGTACCGCCACTGCTCGATCGTGTAGTTGGAAATCTCCGCCAGCCACGCCGGGTCCACGGCCCGCGTCAGGCGCACAGCGAACCCGTCCGGCGTCGCGCGGACCGAGTGGTATTCGAACGCCGTGCCGCCCGTCGGGCGCAGGCGCTGCAGGCCGAACCGCGTGTTCTTCCAGCTCCAGTTGCCGTCCGCGCCGGTCATCCCGGCGTACAGGCACCCGTCCGGCCCGGCGATCAGCCGGTTCACGCCCGCCTCGAGCCCCTGCGTGCAGCGGAACACCGCCCCCTGCAGCTCGCCCCCGACCTCTTCCAGGAACACCCGCCGGATCCCGCCCATCGTCAGCTCCGCCAGATAGAACTGCCCGGCGAACGGGCCCCGCGTGATCTCCAGCGGCGTCGTCGGCGAGTTGCTCACCTCGTTCTGCGGCAGCCACACCGCCGGCGGAGACACCGGCTCGTCCGCGTGCAGACTCGGCGCCCCGCCTTCCGGATACCGCTCGCTGACCTGCCCGCCGTTGGAATGCCCGTAGAACCGGCCCGGCTTGACGTGGATCAGCTTGCTCGTCGGCAGCCACGCGCCCTGGTTGTCGGTCACGAGCACGTCGCCCGCCCCGGTCACCGCGACGCCGTTGGGCGTGCGGAACCCGCCGGCCAGGAACTCGACTTCCCGCGTTGCCAGATTCACGCGGTAGCAGGTGCCGCGGTTGGGCGGATTCGGCCCGTTCATCGACACGACCTCGCCGCGCACCCCATCGGCCTTGAGCGTGTTCTCAAAGTAGATCGCCGTGCTCAGCGTGCCGTACAGCCAGCCGCCGTGCTCGATCAGCCCGAACGAGAAATGGTGATAGTTGTCGCTCGTCCACGGCGCGACGAACACCTCGCGCGTCTCGAACGCGCCGTCCCCGTCCGCGTCGCGCAGGCGCGTGATGTCGTCGCGGTGCGACACGTAGATGTCCCCGTCCACCACCGCCACGCCGCACGGGTCGTGGAAGCCGCCGGCGATCTTGGTCGCCGCGGCCGTCGACGCGTCCCCGCCGACCACGCCGCCGAGCACCCACAGCGAGCCGTTGGGCGCCTCGCGCAGCACGCCGTTGTTCATGGGCGTGAAGCTCGACACAACCAGCCGACCGTCGGGCAGGAACGCCATGCCCCCCACCTGCGGCTCGAACCCCGCGGGCCGGATCGCCTCGACCACGAACCCCGGGTGCACCCCCGCCAGCGGCATCCCGTCGCCCGGACGCAGGTTCTCCCGCCCGTCCAGCACCACCTTCGGCCCCGGCGAGACCACCCGCGTCACGCCCGCCTCGACGAAGAACGCCGACGCCGGCACCGGCTCCATCGCCCGCGCCCCCGGCACCCGCCACGACAACGCCAGCGATTCCTGCCCGTCGTTCTCGAACATCTCGATCCGCAGCGGGTGCAGACCGGGCTCCAGACGCACCGACCCGGTCCGCGTCGTCGCCGCGTGCAGCCCGTCGTGCGTGACCACCACCACGCCGCCGATCGTCAGGCGCGCCCCGTCGTCGCTGGCCAGACCGAACAGGTAGTCCCCCGGCGCGTCGACCCGCACGAACCCGCTCACCTCGGCCACGAAGTAGTCGTCCGGCGCGCCGAAGTCCGAAGCGGACCGCAGGTCGACCGCGTCGATCCGCCGGTCCACGTTGGGCGTCTGGCCCTCCCGCAGCGGCGCGAGCCGCTCCATCGGGCGGCCGACGTCGTACACCCGCAGCGTCAGCCCCGGCTCGTACCGATCGTCCGCGACCGCGGGCACACCGCCGCCCGCGATCGGCAGCGCCGCCGCGGACCACACCAGGATCGATGAACAACGCATGCGGCCTCCTCGGTCAGAACCCCATGGTCCTGCCATGCCGCCGATCTGTCAAGGAAGCAAGGCCCGGGCCTCACGCCGTGCGGACGCTCACGCCCACCGGCTCGGCACGCCCGCCCGGCACGCCCAACGCGGCCAGCACCGGCGTCCGGGCGTAGACCAGCCGCCACTGCCCGCCCGAGCAGACCACGGTCGCGTGCAGCACGCCGGGGCACTCGACGTGCACCTGCGAGCGGATGTCCGGGATCACCTCGGTCTCGGAAGCCGACGGCGTCGCCGCCTCGAGCACCACCGTGTCCCGCGACACCGGGTCCACCGCGATCACCGACGCGGACGGCCGGGGTGTATCCAAACCCTCCAGCCGGACGGTCAGTTCCAGCAGGCGGCTCGCGCCCGCCGGCGCGCGATCGCCCAGCGAACGCCGCGTCAGACGCCAGGTCACGCCCAGGGCCGAGATCGTCGGCTCGGAGGTTTGCTGTTCAGACGCGACCGACCCGACCGCGCGGGCGTCAACGCCCGGATCGGCCGCCCGGGGCGGACGCCCCGCCAGCGACGGGTGCGGCAGCGATCGCGGCGCGAGACTCACGAGCCACCCCCCCCGCCCCCACCGCCCCCACCGCCCCGGGTGGGCATCTTCGCCAGCAGCTTGGCCGCGGCCTTGAGCCCCGCCCCGCCGCCCTGCGTCGGCCCGGCGAACTTGTGGCTGAGCACGCTCATCAGCTCGAAGCACTCCTGCACCGCGTCCAGACGCGTGTTCAGCGCCGACAGGTCCTCCGGCGTGGCCTTCGTCGTGTCCGGCGTCAGCTCGCGGATCTCCTCGAGCGACTGGAGCATCGGGTCCACCTCGCGCTTGATGCGCTCCCGCGCGATCGCACGCAGCATGGCCCACACGTCCTGCTCGGCCTGGAAGTAGTCCTTGCGGTCGCCGCGCTTGTGCGTCTTCTGGATCACGCCCCAGTCCAGCAGGGCCCGCACCGACATCGACACGTTGCCCCGCGAGATCGCCAGACGCTCCATGATCTCGTCGGTGTTCATCGGCTCGCCCGTCACGTACAGCAGGGCGTGCACCTCGGCCATCGTGCGGCTGATGCCCCAGGCCGAGCCCATCCGCCCCCACGACGCGATGAACCGGTCCTGGGCCTCCCGGAGCAGCCGGGCCGCCTCGGCCTTGGTCATGGTGTCGGAACTGGGCGCCATGCCGGAAGTATCGCACGCCCGGGCCGGATTGTCGAGTACATTTCAGAAAAGATTGAAATGAGTTGTGCCAGAGGCCCAGGGAAAGCGGCCCGGAAGGACCGATCCGACCGGCGCCCCGGACCCGCGAAAGCCAAAAAGAACGACGCCCCGCCGGAGCGGGGCGTCGTCATGCAGTCAGAATCGCCTCAGTCCGTGCGGCGGGCCGCACGGGGTCTGATTCAGCGACGACGACGCCCGGCGACCAGGCCGCCGAGGCCGAGGACCGCCATCGCGCCGGGGGCCGGCACGTAGGTGACGGTGATCGAGCTGCCCGAGCCGAACACGAGGTCGGGGAACACGGCGCCGTCCTGGAAGCTGTCCCAGAGGGTCAGCATGACCATGCCGTCGGACGAGGCGATCGACAGACCCTCGGACGCCACGGAGGCGAAGGGATCGGAGGTGTCGCCGGCGCCGTAGTCGGCCATCGAGAAGTCGGCGAAGCCGCCGTCGGTGTCCAGGGAGATCACCAGCTCGCTCGCCCAGCTGGGCGACGCGGGGGTGTAGTTGATGTCCCACGAGATGCCCGTGACGGTGCCGGCGCCGCCGAAGTCGTGGGAGAGGGTGAAGAAGTTGGTGGAGTAGCCGCCGTCAACGCCCAGGCCGCTGACGTCGAAGGTGTGGGAACCACCGGCGGTGGCGAGGCCAGCGAAACCGGCGACGGCCATGGCCGCGATCATCTGAGTCTTCATGTTTCTCTCCTTGCTCTTATCTCTGCATCGATGCGAAAAGGTACTGCCACAAAGCGGTACCGAACAAACACAACCGAGCCACCAAGACCCGTGCTGATCCCCAAAGGTAACCCGACGCGATCGGGAGTTCAACGCATATCCCCGAATTCGGCTTGAATACCTCGATGTTCTTGCTTTGTTCGTGCATTATCGGGACTCCGACCACCACATTCCGGTTATCGGATGGCTGCTCGATATAGGAAACAAACCCTAAGTTCTGGCCCCGCGCGGGGGGCCGGGGGGCGAAGCCCCGTGCGCCCGGCTCAGGCCACCAAGTCCGCCACGCCCGCCAGCCCCAGCGTCACCGAGACGACCCCGTTGAGCGTGAAGAACGCCATGGGGATCCCCGCCCGCCCCCTTCGGACCAGCACCGCGTGCTCACAGACCAGCACCACCGCGACCAGGGCGACGGCGCCGGCGAAGAGCCCGCCCAGGCGCGGCTCCGCCCGCTGCGCGAGCACGAGGCAGACGAGTGCACCCAGGTGCATGGCCCGGCTGATCCAGGCCGCCCGCTGCCAACCGAACCGGGCCGGGACCGAGCTGAGCCCGACGCCCCGGTCGTAGTCGAGGTCCTGCAGCGCGTAGATCACATCGAACCCCGCGACCCAGAGCAGCACCATGCCCGCCAGCCACCACAAGGCCGGGGAACCGGCCTCCCCCCCGGCCCCACCCAGCACCCCCACGCCCCCGACCGCGATCGCCGCCGCCAGCGGGCTGGCGGCGAGCGCCCCGCCCAGGAACACGTGGCACAGGAACGTGAACCGCTTGGTGAAGGAGTAGAACCCGATCCACACCAGCACCGGCCCGCCGAGGATCAGCGGCCACCAGTTGCCGAACGCCAGCCCGAACCCCGCGCAGCAGGCCAGGAACCCGCCCGCGCTGGCCCCGAGCAGCAGCGCCCCGTCGCGGGCGGTCAGCGCGCCCGCGGCGAAGGCCCGCCGGGCCGTGCGCGGGTTCGCCGCGTCGATGCGGGCGTCGGCGACACGGTTGACCAGCATGGCCCAGGTCCGCGCAAAGAACATGCAGGCGACCACCAGGGCGAGCATGCCGGCGAAGCGGCCCCAGAGGATCCATCCGTATTTGCCGTCGCGCGGCGCCACCATGAAGGCGCCCAGCACGGCGAAGGGCAGGGCGAACACCGAGTGTGCGAGTTTGATGTCCCGCATCGCCAGGCCGGCGCGGGCGAAGAGTGTCAGGCTGGCGGCGGCGGTGCCCACGGTCAAGCCTAGTGGCCCTCGCCGGTGCGGGCCGGGGCCTTGACGCCGCAACGGGCCGCCGGGCTGGCGCGGTACACTCGTCGTGCCCGCGCCGCAGAGCAATGGCGGGGCGACGGACGGATCGGAGGGCAGGCATGGCCGGTGACGTGATCGTGGCGACGGACTTCTCACCCTCGGCCCGGGTGGCCATCGGGCACGCGGCCCGCATCGCGTCGGACCGCGGCGTGGGCGTGCACGCCGCGACGGTCGTGGACAGCGACCACATCGCCACGCTGGCGTCGTCGGTGCCACTGAGCCGCGAGGCCGTGGAGAAGCAGGTGATCGAGCGCACCAAGGTCCTGCTGCGACAGGAGCTCGACGACGCGGGCCAGCAGGCGATCGCCAGCCTGCACGTGTCGATCGGCCGGCCGGCCGACGCGATCGAGGACCTGTGCGAGTGGCTCGGGGCGGGTCTGCTGGTGCTCGGCTACCACGGCAAGACCGAGCGCGGGCGCGGCCCGGGCACGGTGGCGGGCCGGTGCGTGCGCCACGCGCCGTGCGACGTGCTGCTGACCCGGCGCTCGCACGCGCGGTCGTTCAAGCGCGTGGTCGTGGGCGTGGACTTCTCCGAGGAAGGCCGGGGCGTGATCCGGGCGGCGGCGGGCATGGCGGACCCGTCGGGCGGCGAGATCGTGCTGCTGCACGCGCACGCCAACCCGTTCGATGCGCTGGACTACACCGGCTTCGGCTTCGACGAGCCGGTGCGGTACGACGATTTCAATCAGGCGATCCAGGCGGATCTGGACCGGGTGGCGCAGTCCATGAGCGCCGACGCCGGCGGGCGGGTCAGCGCCGAGGTGCTCGTCGACGCCCACTACGGGCGGGCGATCGCGGGCTGGTGCACGGACCACGCGGCGGACCTGGTGGTGGTGGGCACGCGGCGCAAACCGGGGCTTCGGTACTGGCTGCTGGGCAGCACGGCCGAGTACATCCTCAAGGAGACCGAGTGCGCGGTGCTGGCGGTGCGGGACGGGCACTGAGCGGGCGGACTCTGGAAGAAAGAAAACACCGGCCTTTTCGGGCCGGTGTTTCTCTTTTTGCACACGGTGTGTCGGGGCTGGGGGGTTACGGGCAGCCGGCGTTGTAGAGGGCCAGGTAGGCGGAGAGGTCGAAGAAGTTGAGGGTGCCGAAGGGGGCGGCGAGGTCGGCGGAGGGGTCGTTGGCGTTGTAGAGGCTCAGGTAGGCCGAGAGGTCGAAGAAGTTGAGGGTGTCGTAGGGCTCGGCGAGGTCGGCCAGCGAGCAGCCGGGGAGGTTGTCTTCCTCGACCGCGCCGTTGATGACGACGGCGTAGCCCTGGGCTCCCTCGTTGACCGCGGTGGCGCGGATGCGGGCGACGAAGTCGCCGGGGAAGGGGGCCGCGATGCGGACGACCTCGACGTTGTTGATGGCGTCGGCCGAGCCGCCGGTGGTGGAGAAGCCGCCGGAGAAGACGTTGCCCTTGACGACGATGCCGAAACCGTTCTCGACCTCGAGGTCGATGTTGTTGACGGGGGCGAAGTTGGTGTTGAGGGTGCCCGGGGCGTCGTGGAAGGCGAGGGTGACGCGGAGTTCCTCGGCGTTGGAGGTGACGGTGAAGGGGATCTCGATGACATCGCCGGTGTCGAGGGCGCCTTCCGAGTTGTTGCGGACGTCGCGGACGATGTTGGTGCGGGCCTGGCCGTCGAAGTAGAGGGCGTTGTCGATCATGACGCGGCCCCAGCCCTCGCGGTTGGAGGGGTAGCCGGAGACTCCGGTCATGTCGACGGCGGAGTTGATGATGGTGGCCTTCATGAGGGGGCCGGAGGGGACGAAGGCGTCCTCGGGGGTGGCGGTGCCGGTGGGGTAGAAGCCTTCGGTGTAGTACTGGCGGACGAGGGCGGCGACGCCGGCGACGGCGGGCGAGGCCATGGAGGTGCCGCTGGCTGAGCCGGTCGAGCAGGAGGTGCCGGAGCTGGACACGGTCGAGCATCCGGGGGCGTAGATCTCGGGCTTGCGCCGGCCGTCGCTGGTGGGGCCGGTGCCGCCGGTGCAGTGGCTGTGCTGCGATCCGCTGGGGCCGGTGGCGCCGACGGCGAGGCAGTTCTTGGCGTTCTCGGGGTTCTTGAGCGAGGAGCCGTTGGTGACGGCGAAGAGGACGAGGTTGTCGTCGTTGTTCCAGCTGAAGACGTCGATGGCGCGGGCCCAGTTGTCGTAGGCGGTGGTGCCGTCGTTGCCCCAGGAGTTGGTGTGGATGGTGGCGCCCTGGCCGTAGTGCGTGGTCAGCTTGCCGTTCATCGAGGCGAAGGACCCGAAGGAGGCGGTGGTGCCGTAGACCAGGCGGGCCTCGTAGGCGATGCCGCGGGTGTTGGAGTTGGAGCCGGCGTCGCCGAGGGCGGTGCCGGCGACGTGGGTGCCGTGGAAGTCGTAGCCGAGGGAGGTGTTGTACGCCTGGATCTTGCGGTGGTTGGGGCCGACGGGGTCGCCCTCGGGGTCGGAGAAGGAGCAGTGGGTGACGGAGACGCGGCCGTCCATGACGGCGATGAGCTGGTCCTCGCCGTGGAGGCCGGCGGCGTAGACGGGGGTGTTGTTGAGCTGGTTGGTCTGGACGATCCAGCGGGTGTTGGTGTTGCTGCGGAAGGTGACCTCGGGGGCGGGCTCGATCCACTTGACGTCGGGGTTGGTCGCGATGGCGCGGAGCGCGTCGGCCGAGCCGGTGACGTCGAGGATGAAGCGCTCGCCGTCGAGTTCGGAGGCGAGGACCTTGATGCCGGCTTCCGCGGCGGCGCGGGCGGCGTCGGCGGGGTTGACGCCGGGGAAGAGTTCGATGACCGCGGGGACGGCCCCGTTGGCGGCCAGGGCCTTCATCGAGGCGGTGGTGTAGGTGCGCTGGCCCAGCTGGGGGTCGAGCTTCCAGTCGGCCCGGAAGTCGACCAGGGCGGTGACGAAGGGCAGGGCGTTGATGGCGCCGATGCGGGCGCGGCGGGTGTCGAGGATGAAGGCGTTGTCGGGCACGTAGGCGATGATGCGGGCGCCAGACGCCTCGATGGCGGCGCGGCGGTCCGGGTCCATCGGGCCGGCGAGCTGGATGATGGCGCGCTCGGGGAGGCGCTGGGCCTGGGCGGCCTGGAGGCGCAGGTCGGGCAGGGCGGTCGCCTCGACGGTGCCGGACTTGAAGTGCAGCGGGCCGGCGGTGGCCAGGCCGGCGCAGACGGCGAGGAGGAGCACGGGGGTGGCGGTGGGCTTCATGTCTTGATCTCGCTGGATGTGGCTCAGACCGGGCCCGCGTGCCGCGAGGGGACGCGTCCGATGGGGAACGAACCGGGGGATACGCAGAACCGACAAAGACACCCGAGTGGGCGCTCACAGAGTGATACGGATCGGGATGGTGACAGGTTCCGGCGGTTCATACAAGGGTTGGGGGGCGGATTGGCCGGTCCGGGGCCGGTTTCAGGCCGCGGAGGCGGAGGGTCTGGGTGTTTTCCGAGGGGCGGAGAGTTTTCGGGCGTGGTCGGGCGAGCGGGCGATGCGGAGGGTCTTGGCCAGGCCGGTGCGTTTGAGGAGGCGGGCGACGGGGGCGGGGACCTCGATCAGGACGAGGGAGCCGCCGGTGGGCTGGAGGGCTTCGGCGAGTTCGGCGAGGGTGGCGAGGCAGGGGGCGGCGATGTCCGTGAGGCCGCGGAGGCAGAGGACGACGCGGAGGGCCTGGCCCGGCGTGTGGTTGGCGACGATCTCGGCGCGGAGGCGGGGCGCGTCGGGGGCGCGGAGGGCGGGCTGGCGGATGGCCAGGCCGGTGAGATCGGGGTCGGCGGGGTCCGGGCGGCGGACGCGGATGAGGCGGTCGGACGGCGGGCGGGCCGGCGTGACGGCCGCGGGGGTGTTGGACTCGATGGTGCCGATGTCGATGCGGTTGTCGGACCTTCGGCTGAGGCGCGATGGTCGCGGCTGGCGTTGCGTGTGGGTGTGCGGCACGGTCGGGGTCCCCTGCGGCCCAAGAACAGGGCGGCGGGGAACCATGACACACGGTGGCTGGTTGGGCGATGCGCCTTGGTCGGTGGGGTGGGGGTGCGGGTGGGGTGGTGCGGGACGGGGTGGGTTGGCGGGGGGTGGAGATGTGTTGGCGGGTGGTTATGGGGCGGGGGTCATTGCTGTTTGTTGAAGAGGTACGCAGAGATGCAGAGGTGACGCAGAGGGCGCGGAGAGATTCTTCAACGCGAAGATCTCGAAGGGGTCGAAGCGGGGTTTGGAGTGAGGGGGTTTGGATTGCAGGACGGGCGTGGTGGTTTGGTTTGTCGTTGTGGGGGTTGGTTGGGTTCGTTGGTTTGGGGCTTCTTGTGACGCTTCGGGCGCTTTGCGGGCTTCGCGTTGAAAACCTTTGATCGAGCAGGTTGTTGCGATTCCGGGGCGCGGGGCGTCTCCGTTATTCCGGTTGGTGCCCTTGTGATGGTGGGCGATCGGCTTGCGGGCGTGTGCCGTGCTCGGGTGTTTCGGCGTTGAGCGGGGTGGCCGGGCGCGGGGCGTGGGCCGGGTCGGGTTGTGACTCGGGCGGGTGCGCCGGTTCGGGGCGTGTGTCTGTATTGGTTGGCTCGGCTTGCGCGTGCGGTTGCCCGGACGCGTCTTGGGTTGGCTTTTCGGCTTGCTTTTCGGTTTGTTCTTCGTTTGTGTGCCGAGGTTCGGGTTTCCAGCGGAGGACGGTGGCGGTGGCGCGGCGGACGGTTTCGGTGTGGGTCGGGGTGGTGGGTGTCTGGTCGATGATGTGGGCGAGTTGGGTCAGGGCGCGGGTGCGGAGTTCGGGGAGCATGGCGGCGGCGCGGGCGTCGTGGATGTGTTCGAGGGCGCGGGCCGCGGACTGGAAGGCGGGGGAATCGGCAACGGCCTCGAGCTGGTCGATGGCGAGGTTGTGCTTGTGGCAGATCTGGAAGGTGGTCAGGGTGTGGTCGAGGAGGTCGGCGAAGAGTTCGTGCGTGAGTTCGGGCGATTCGGCGGTGTGTGTTTGTGTTTGCATGGGGCCAAGGTAGTGGCGATTCGGCTGGGTTCAAGGGGTGTTGCTTGTAGTTCCATGAAACGGCGCACGGGGGCGTACATCGGGGGGATTTTGTGGGTGGCTGGCGTGCGAAGACCCCTCACCCCGGCCCTCTCCCCACGGGGCGGGGAGAGGGGGATGGCGTTGGACCAACGCGACCGCGCGGGCTTAAGCCCGCGGCTCAATTCATCAGAGCCGGTTGGTCACTTGACGGGGATTGGGAACGGGCTGGCGGAGATTTCCAGGCCGGGGTTGCGCTGGGTGAAGTGCTTCAAGGCCCATTCGTCGGTGAAGAGGGCGACGGGTTGGCCGTCGGTGTCGTTGCCGAGGCTGGCGTCCATGGGGATGTCGGGCTTGTAGTCGTCGTCGGCGTCTTCCTTGCGGTACCAGCGGACGATGTTGAAGCGGGCGGGTTCGAGGCGGGACTCGGCGCCGTACTCGGCGAGCATGCGGTGCTGGACGACCTCGAACTGCAGCGGGCCGACGGCGGCCAGCAACGGCGTCTGCACCTGGCCGGTGCCCACCATGAACACCTGGATCACGCCCTCCTGAAGCAACTGGTCGAAGCCGAGGCGGAACTTCTTGGAGTTGCCGGGCTGGGGGTTGTGGAGGTAGGCGAAGACTTCGGGGGTGAAGCGGGGGATCTCGTTGTATTCGATGGTGCGGTCTTCGGTGAGGGTGTCGCCGATGCGGAGGATGTCGTGGCCGACGATGCCGACGACGTCGCCGGCGAAGCCGTCCTCGACGGTCTCGCGGGTCTGGCCGAAGAGTTTCTGGGCGTTGGAGAGGCGGATCTTTTTGCCGGTGCGGGTGTGGATGACGGTCATCTCGCGGGTGAACGAGCCGGAGACGACGCGGATGAAGGCGATGCGATCGCGGTGCTTGGGGTCCATGTTGGCCTGGATCTTGAAGACGAAGCCGCTGAAGGGCTTGTCGGTCGGCTGGATCATGCGGTCGCCGGCCTTGCGGGGGCCGGGGGGCGCGGAGTGCTCGAGGAAGCCGTCGAGCATCAACTGGACGCCGAAGTTGTTGGCGGCCGATCCGAAGTAGACGGGGGTGACTTCGCCGGCGAGCACGCGGGCCTCGTCGAAGTCTTCGCCCGCGCCCTCGAGCATCTCGATCTCCTCGCGGGCCTGCTCGTAGGTGCGCTGGTCGAGCTTGGACTTGACGGCCGGGTCGTCGATGCCGCGGACATCGACGGGGGCGGCGTACGCGCCGTGGGCGGTGCGCTCGAACAGGTGCACGGTCTTGGTGAGGCGGTCGTAGACGCCTTTGAAGTCCTCGCCGTTGCCCAGGGGCCAGTTCACCGGGAAGGCGCCGATGCCGAGAATCTTCTCGAGTTCGTCGAGCAGTTCGAGGGGGTCCTTGGTGGGCCGGTCGCACTTGTTCATGAAGGTGAAGATGGGCACGCCGCGTTGGCGGCAGACCTCGAAGAGCTTGCGGGTCTGCGGCTCGATGCCCTTGCCGGCGTCGATGACCATGACGGCGGCGTCGACGGCCGTCAGCACGCGGTAGGTGTCCTCGGAGAAGTCCTTGTGGCCGGGGGTGTCGAGCAGGTTGACGCGGACGCCGTTGTAGTTGAACTGGAGGACGGTGGAGGAGATGGAGATGCCGCGCTGCTTTTCGAGTTCCATCCAGTCGCTGGTGGTGGCGCGCTGGTTCTTGCGCGCGGTGACGGAGCCGGCGAGGTCGAGCGCGCCGCCGTAGAGGAGGAGCTTCTCGGTCAGCGTGGTCTTGCCGGCGTCGGGGTGGGAGATGATGGCGAAGGTGCGGCGTGGGAGGGTGGCGGATGACATGGGCTGGTCCGGGTGGGGCGGTGGGGCGGGGGGGCGGGGGGTGTCTATCAGAAAGGCCGGTGGGACCGGCCTTGGGGATCGGGGGCGGGATGGCATCGGGCGTGGCCCGATCGGGGGGCTGGAAGCCCCCCGCTCCGGGGAAACGGTTGGCGTTAGCGGCCGCGGGTCTTGGCTTTGCCGCGGAGGAGTTTGGGGGGGAGTTTGCTGGGGACGATGCCGCCGGGGAACTTGGCGGCCTTCTGGGCGTCGGTCATGGACTCGGCGGCCGGGGGGGCCTCGGTCTCGAAGCGGTTCTTGTGCTCGACCTTGGCGCCCTTGACCTCGTAGATGGGGCGGCCGCCGGTGGGCTCGTCCTTCCAGTCCTCGGGGCGTTCGCGGGCGTCGAAGTCGGGGTAGTCCATGCGGGGGATCTCGGTGTTGACCAGCATCTCGATGTCGGTCAGCAGCGGGCCCTGCTTGGGGGTGACCAGCGACCAGGCGTGGCCTTCGCGACCGGCGCGGGCGGTGCGCCCGATGCGGTGGACGTAGAGGTCGGGGTCGTCGGGCAGGTCGAAGTTGACGACGTGGGTGATGCCCTCGACGTCGATGCCGCGGGAGGCCAGGTCGGAGGCGACGAGCACGGCGAGCTGGCCGGTGCGGAACTGGTTCATCACGCTGTTGCGCTTGCCCTGGGTCATGTCGCCGTGGATGGCGTGGGCCTCGATGTTCTTGCGGCTGAGGTACCGCACGACGTCGTCGACGGTGCGCTTCATGCGGCAGAAGACCAGCGTGAGCGCCGGCTCCTCGTGGGTGAGCAGGTGGGCGAGCATGCGCTTCTTGTCCCACGGCTCGACCGTGACATAGCCCTGCGTGACCAACTCGACCGTGAGCGAGCCGGACGACACGACGAGCTTCGTCGGGTTGTTCATGTAGCGCCGGGCGAGGTTCTCGATCTCGTCGGTGAAGGTGGCCGAGACGAAGATCGTCTGGCGGTCCTCCGGGCACATCTTGAGGATGCGGCGGATGTCCTCGCGGAAGCCGATGTCGAACATCCGGTCGACCTCGTCGAGCACGGCGAACTTGACGTCGTGCAGGTCGAGGTAGCCGCGCTGGACCATGTCCTGGATGCGCCCGGGCGTGCCGACGATGATCTCCGGGCCCTTGGCCAGGCGGTCGGCCTGCACGCGGATGGACTGCCCGCCGTAGATGGCCACGGCCTTGAGCCCGGTCTTGGAGCCCAGGTCGTCGAAGTCCTGCTTGATCTGGACGGCGAGTTCGCGGGTGGGGGCCAGGATCAGCGCCGCCGAGCGGTCGCCCTTGCGGATCATGTTGAGCAGCGGCAGCGCGAAGGCGGCCGTCTTGCCGGTGCCGGTCTTGGCCTGGCCGAGGATGTCGACGCCGGTCAACGCCAACGGCACCAGCTCGGACTGGATCTTGGTGGGGTGCTCGAAGCCCAGGCCCTTGATGGCGGCCAGGATCTCGTCCTTCAGTCCAAGGTCGGCGAAGGTTTTGTCGAGCTGGAAGCTCTCGCCCGACCAGCCGGCCTTGGGCTTGGTGGTCATGCGCCGGGGGGCGGGGACGGACTCGGTCTCGGGGTCGTAGTCCGCGTCCGGGGCGCGGTCGGCGGCGGGCCTGCGCTTGCGCCGACGCTTCTTCTTGGGGGCGACGTCGCCGGCGTCGTCGGCGTCGTCGGCGGAGCCGGCGTCCTCGGAGTCGGAAGCGGCATCGTCCGACTCGGCGGATGCGGCCGATTCCGGGGCGTCGGCGGCGTCGGCGGCGGGCTTCTTGCCGCGGCGACGGCGGCGGCGCTTCTTGCCTCCGGTCGACTCGCCCGACTCGCTGGTCGTCTCGTTGTTGGTGGTCTGGTCCGCGTTCTGGCCCGAGGTGGTTTCCTCGAGGGCGCCCGTCGTCTGGTCGTCGCTCATTCGATCCTCAATTAACTGCCGAACCGGAGGCCCGCGGCCTCCTCGGCTCCGTCGATGCCCCGGCAGGCCCCCGAGGGGCCCGGAAACGGGACCGGCCATTCTAGGCAGGCGGACGCGAAGCCTTGGCCGGAGCGGTGTTTGCGGGCTTTTTGGGGGGCCGGGCGACGTCGGCGGGCTGGTCGGTTTGTTCGAGCAGGATCATGTGCTTCATGAGGGTGCCCGAGGCGGTGGTGGCGGCGGCCAGCCACCCGGCCCGGCCGTCACGCCAGGACCCCTTGACCACGATCTGCTTGAGGAACGCCCCCACCGGCGAGGTCACCAGTTTGACGCGGCTGCCGCGCTTGCCCGCGGCCCGGAGCGAGCGGGCGGACACGGACTGCAGGCGGAGCTGGTTGGACAGGTGCCGCTCGAAGGAGTCGAAGGACTGGTGGATGAGCGTGCCTTCGAGCGATTCGACGGGGACGCCAGGGGCGAGTTCGAGCTTGTCGTGGGGGTCCAGGCCCCCCCACTTGGCACGCCCGTCGGCGACGAGGTCGGTGCGCACGAGGCGGGTGCGCCACTCGGGCTGCCAGGAGTGGTTCAGCAGGCGGGCGCGGTACTCAACGACGCGGTTGACGCGGGCGGCGGGCACGTCGCGGGCGCAGGCGGCGCGGACGGAGGCGGCCAGTTCGGGGGTCAGGGGCTCGTCGGAGTCGAGGCTGAGCGCGTGGCGCCGGGTGCAGGCGCTCAATGCCAACTGTTTGGTGGCGATGTGGCCGCGCCAGGCGGTCTCGAGCAGGACGACCTCGGCCGAGCCGCGGCACGCGGCGACGAGGTCCATCGTGGCGTCGGTCGAGCCGGAGTCGACCACGACGAGCTGGGAGGCGAGGCCCCGGACGGAATCGAGGACGCGGGCGATGGTGTCGGCGTTGTTGCGGCAGACGATGGCGACGGAGAGGTCGGCGGGGCCGGATTGGGTGGAACGGGACGGGGTCACTGGGCGTAGATTAGTGCCATGGGCGCGGTGCTGCGCAATCTGAAGGTGGTGCGGTACAACCAGGACGGCGGGTACGCGCCGCGGGAGTGGGCGAAGGCCATCGAGGCGGCGGGGATTTCCGCCGGGTCCGGTGCAGGGGGGGCGGGGGGGACAGGGGGGACGGGGGGGGCGGTCCGGGTGGGCGTGCAGATTACCAAGGCACGGGCCGTGGACGTGGTGGTCCGCATCGAGCGCATCGACACGCTGGGGGCCCGGGTCCGCGCGGCGTTGGGGCGGACCGAATCCGAGAAGCTGTTCCGCTCCAAGCGCGGGCGCGCCAAGATCGGCATGGCACGCGGCCTGGCGGTGCTCTCGGGGACGATGGGCCCGGACACCGTTCGGGTGCTGGTCGGCGCACCGGCGGACTGAGTGTTTCGAACGCGTGGGATCGCTTGCGCGGCGGCGGGGTTTGCGCTATCCTTGGGCCCGCCATGCCCGCCAACGCCGCGAAAAAACCCGCACCGAAGAAGCCTTCAGCGCGCGCCGGCGCGTTCCCGAAGATCATTACGCACCCGGAATCGGGCGTGACGGCCACGGTGCACGTGGGCGATTGCCGGAACCTCCTCGCGACGCTGCCGGAGGTGAAGAACCGCGAGCTGGACCTGGTGTTTGCCGACCCGCCGTTCAACTGGGCGCGGGACTACGACCGGCACCGCGCCGGCGACGCGTGGGACGACAAGAAGCTGCGGGATGACGAGTACTGCGACCGGCACGACGCGGACCAGCCGCTGGGCCAGTCGAAGTCGTTCACCTTCCAGTGGATCGACCTGTGCATCGGCGGGCTGAAGGACACCGGGTCGATGTGGGTCAACATCCCCGACGACTGGGCGGCCGAGATCGTGGTCCATTGCAAGGCGCGCGGGCTGACGATGGTCAACTGGTGCGTGTGGCACTACCGGTTCGGGCAGAACACCACGAGCCGGTTCATCAACTCCAAGGTGCACGCGTTGTACTTCTGCAAGGACCCGGACCGTCGCACCTGGAACCCCGACCCGGTGCTGGAGACGAGCGATCGGCGGGCGATCTATGGCGACGCGCGGACCGAGTCGAAGAAGGACGGCATGCCGCCGGGGCTTCGGGTGCCGATGGATGTGTGGTACGGGCCGTACTGGGGGCGCATCCAGGGCAACAACAAAGAGCGCCGGGACAAGCACGACAACCAACTCCCCGAGACCTACCTGCACCGCGTGATCGCCAGCACCTCGAACCCGGGGGATCTGGTGCTCGACCCGTTCCTGGGCAGCGGCACGACGGGGGTGATGGCGCACGCCCTCGGGCGGCGGTTCATCGGGACGGAGTTCGCCAAGTCCAACGCGACGACGGCCTGCGAGCGGATCGCGGCCGGGCCGGTGCGCACGCCCGAGCAGATGCGGGGCGAGTCGACGGCCATCCACCCGCAGCGGGTCACACCGCGGGCGGGGCGGGGTGGAAAGCAGCCGTAACGCGGCTTTCATCCCGGCATCTCATGGATGCGAGACGAGTCGGCCGATGTCCGCGGCATGAACACCACGCCGCTCATCGCCGCCGTCCTGCTCGCCGCCACGGGTTCCGCTTCGGCTCAGGTTGAACTGATCGACCTGCTGCCGGGCTACACGCTCGGTGGCATGCACGGCCTTTCCGCCGACGGTTCGACGCTGGCGGTGGACATGTTCATCAACGACTCGGTGGCGTACGACGCGTACGCGTGGCGCGGCGGGGCGTGGGGGTCGCTGCCGCGGTACGACCGGTTCAACAACTGGCAGGGGATTTCCGGAGACGGGCGGACGACGCTGTCGGTCAGCAGCGACTGGGGCCAGGACGGGCACCTGGTGCGGGTCGAGAACGGCGTGCGGGACACGGTGACCTTCGCCAACGGTGGTCGCCGCATCCACGGCGCGTTGACCAGGGACGGGCAGACCGTTTTCTACTCCTTGCAGCCCGAGATCTTCGCAAGCGATCAGTTCGTGGAGTTGTACCGTTACCGTGCCGACTCCTTCCCGGGTGTATTGGTCGCGACCTTGTCGGACCGGTTTGTCGGCGGGGGCGGCTTGGTCGCGGGCGATCGCGATGATCTCTTCGCCATCGAGGCCCAGATCGAACAGAGTGCTCTGGGCGTCGGCGGGATGACCCGCGCCGTGATCTACGACGCCGGCAACCTGATCGAACTCCCGACGCTGACCAACGCCGACGTCGTCCACTTCGGCGTCAGCGCGATGACGGCGGACGGCTCGGTCGTCGTGGGCACCGAGTCGTCCCGGGGCATCGACGACTTCGATGCGGTCTACAAGTCGTGGATCTACCGCGACGGCACGCTGGGCGAGTTGACCGTTGCGGGCTTCTCCCAACTCTCGATCCTGTCGATCACGGACGACGCGCGGGCCATGGTGGGCTCCGCGATGACCGACACCGGCGAGTACGGTTCCTTTCTGTTCTACGACGCCGCCCGGGCATACTCGGCCGAGCAACTGCTGGCCGGCAGCGGCGTGACGCTCGGCGCTGGAGAGCACGCCTCGATCGGGGGCATCTCCGCGGACGGGTCCACGGTGTACGGGGCGATCCTTCGCGGGACTTCGTCGCAGTTCGGCCCGGACTGGACGCTGTTCACAGTGGCGGTGCCCGCGCCCGGGGGAGCCTCGGCCTTCGCCCTGGCCGGGCTGCTGGCCGCCCGGCGCCGGCGATAACTCGTCAATCCCGCCTCCCCCGCGCCCCCTCCTTCAGCCTTCAGGCCCCATTGCCCCGACATCCGGCGTATTCCCTTGATCGAACCCCGGTGTTGGGAGATGCTGATGGTGATGTCCGCCCGTGGGTCGGTTCGAAACGCTGTCGCCCTGTCCGCCGCCTGCGGCCTTGTCCAGGCGGGCGCGGTCTCTGTGGCCGGGGCGGGTGAGCCGCGGTTCACGCTCGTCACGCAGCCCGCGGGGCTGTCCAACGCGACCTTCATCCCCAGCGCGGGGTATCCCGGCGAGAACGGCATCCAGGCCGGAGGGGCCTCGGTGGGTGACTTCAACAACGACGGCTGGCCGGACCTGTTCGTGCCGTCGGGCGGGACGGGGCCGGACAAGCTGTACATCAACCAGCAGGACGGCACCTTCCGCGACGAGGCCCCGGCCTGGGGCATCAACCGATGGACGCGGGCCGCGGGCTCGGCGGTGGGCGACTTTGACAATGACGGGTTGGCCGACCTGTTCGTGGTCAACTACGGCGACTTCCCGTTCCCCGCGGGCGTGGGGCGTTGCCTGCTCTACAAGAACCTCGGGCCGGACGCCGACGGCCGGTGGCGCTTCCAGGACGTCGCCACGCAGGCGGGCGTCAACACCGTGTTCGGCGTGACCGGCGGCATGGGGGCGGCGTTCGGGGATTACGACCTCGACGGGGACCTGGACCTGTTTGTTTCGACTTGGATCTTCCACCCCGGCGGCAACCGGCTGTTCCGCAACAACGGGGACGGGACGTTCACGAACGTCTCCGCCATCCTGCCGGCCGAGCCGTTCCCGCTGCGGGGCTTTACGCCGAACTTCGCGGACATCGACGACGACGGCTGGCCGGACCTGCTGCTGACCAACGACTTCCGCACCAGCCGGCTGTACCGGAACCTGGGGCCGCAGGCGGACGGCTCGTTCGCCTTCGCCAACATCACGCAGGCGGCGGGCATCACTAAGGACTGCAACGGGATGGGAGCGGCGCTGGCCGACTTCGACGCCGACGGGCACCTGGACTGGTTCATGACGAACATCTACATCCCCGAGGCCAACCCGCCGTGCGGCAACACGCTGTACGCCGGGCTGGGGGTCTCCGAGGGGCTGCCCCGCTTCCAGAACCGGGCGATCGCCGCCGGCGTGGCCGACGCCGGGTGGGCCTGGGGTACGACGGCGGCCGACTTCGACAACGACGGCTGGACCGACCTGGCCACCACCGGCGGCTGGCCCCAGTGGCCCGGCACGCCCGCGCGTCTCTACATGAACAACGCCGACGCGACCTTCACCAACCGGGCCGCGGCCGCCCAGATGGCGTGGACCGGCCAGGGGCGGGGGCTCGTCCACCTCGACTACAACCGCGACGGCCGGGTGGACCTGTTCTTCGTCAACAGCGGGCAGCAGGGCCGGCTCTATCGCAACGACTCGACCGACACCGGTCACTGGCTGCGCATCGACCTGGACACCGGGCGGCACGGGTGCCTGGCGCCCCGGGGGGTGGGATCGCGGGTGTTCGTCACCGCCGGCGGACGCACGCGGATGCAGCTGCTCGACTCGCGCACGACCTACCAGGGCCAGGCGGAGCAGACGCTGCACTTCGGCCTCGGCGATGCGGCCATCGCCGACTCGGTGGAGATCCGCTGGGCGGACGGGTCGCGCGAGGTGCTCTTCGGCGTGGACGCGGATCAGCAGATCACCGTGGAGGCGTGGCACCCGGCGGACTTTGACCGCAACGTGCGGTTCGACTTCTTCGACATCGCCGCGTTCATCGGGGCGTACCGCGCGGGGGACTGGCGGGCGGACTTCGACGCGGACGGGAAGGTCGGGCCGGCGGACTTTCCGGTTTTCATCCAGCGGTTCCTGAGCCCGTGCCCGTGAGCGGGGGCGGGCCGGTGGACATTCGCGTCAAGGCGGTCCCGGGCGCATCGCGGGACGCGGTCGCGGGGATGCTCGGCGACAGGGTGAAGGTCCGTGTCAGCGCCCCACCCGAGGGCGGGAAGGCGAACAAGGCGATCGAAGGGCTGATCGCACGCGAACTCGGCGTCAGGCCTTCACAGGTGAGCGTGGTGGCCGGGATCTCGCACGCCGAGAAGACGGTCCGCGTCACCGGGGCCGGCCCGGGCGCGGTGGAGGGCTGGCTGCACACGCTCGGGGGTCCCGCCGGCGGGCCGCGCCCGGAGTAGGCGGGCTCGCCCGCCCCCTTTGGTATCATGGTCGGATGGGGAGGAACGCCAGGAAACGCGCTCCGGGTCGTGTCATCGCGTTGCTGCTGCCCTTCTGGGTCGCGGGCATGTGGTACGGCTGGGGCATCGCCGCGAACAACCCGAGCGGCGGGTGGTCGCTCGCCATGATCTGGCTCGGGGCCGCCGGATCCGCACCGATCGGGAGCCGCGCTGAACTCACTGACACGGGATGGTGGGTCTCGGTGGACCTGACGGGCGAGGGGCTGGGCGCTGAGGAGCACTTGCGGGTCATCGTGCGCCGCGACCGCGTCGGCCTGTTCGCGCCGTGGCTGGAGACAACCGACCTGGAGGCGCTGTCCGCGTCCGCGTCGTTCCGCGATCTGCGGACGGGTAGCACGGACCCGCGCTGGAAGGGAGTGCTGCGGGCCGCGCATCCCTTCTACGCCTCCGCCGCACCCGGAGCGCCGGCCGCACACGCGATCGCCGCGGGCATCGACGACGAGCTGGCCGGGCGCCTGCCCGCCCGCCGGATCAACTGGCCGATGTTCCGGCGTGAAGCCGCCGTGCTGGGCGCATACGCGATGCTGTCGATCGCGCTGGTGCACCTGCTCGGCGCCGTCCGCCGGCGCCGGCTGGTGCTGGAGCGCCGGTCGCGCGGGGTCTGCCTGAACTGCGGGTACGCCCACTCCGGGGTGCTCGGCACCTGCCCGGAGTGCGGCGTCCGGATGCGTCGGCGCTACCACTATCCCTGACCATCGCGCCCGGAGCGCGTCCGCGGCAGCGGCAACGGGAGCGGCTCAGTCACCGCCCGGCAATCTCGCCCGCCACTCGGCGGCCTTGGCATCGTGGCCGCCCGCGGGATCGACCGCGTGCCAGGCGGTGTAGAGGTCGATGACGCGTTGGATCGCTTCGTCGCGGCGAATCCGCGACGCATCTGGCGGCTGGATCTGCTCCGCCGCTTCGACGAGCAAGGCCTCCGCTTCTTCAAACCTGGATTGCTTGGCCAGGGTCTCGCCGAGCAGGCTCTGGGTGGTCCAGATGAGCCAGTGCCCTTCGGGCAATACACGCTTCCGAGTATCCAGGCACTCCACAAACAGCGGTTCGGCGTCGGCATGTCGCTGCTGTGCGATCAGGTTTGCGCCGAGTCGGGCCAGCGCCGAACCCACTCCTGCACCGCCTTCCGGTTCGGCACGACGGCTCGCTTCGAGACTTTCTCGGTGGAACGGCTCGGCCTCGGCCGGCTTGCCCTGGGCGTCGAGCAGTTCACCCAGTCTTTCGATCGAGGCGAGCGTCGATGGGTGATCGTCGCCGAGCACACGGCGTCGTCCTCGCAAGGCTTCTCGGTAGTACGGCTCGGCCTCGGCCGGTTTGCCCTGAGCATCCAGCACGAAACCCAGATTGTTCCATGAATGCAACGTGTCGGGATGATCATCTCCGAGCGTGCGCCGGCGAGCTTCAAGCGTTTCATGATAGTAGGATTCGGACTCGGTCAATCGTCCCATGCTGTACAGAAGAGTACCCAGACTGTTCTTCGTTATCAGTGTATAAAAATGATCCTCGCCGACTGCTCGGTGAAAACCATCCAAAGCTTCAACATAAAACGGCTCCGCGTCCTCGTACTTTCCCTGATTCTGAAGCAGCGTGCCCAGATTGCTGATACTGATGAGTGTCGAGGGATGGTCATTCCCATTCACTCGACGACTCGATTCCAAACCTTCGCGGAAAAACGTCTCAGCCTCGGCCAGCTTTCCTTGGGCCAGCAGTAATCCACCCATCTCGTTGAGTTCGGTAATGACTGCGGGGTGGTCATCCCCGTGCATCGCGCGTTTTCTTTCAAGTGAATCACGCAGGTACGTCTCTGCCTCGGCGAACTCGCCTCTCGCGACGAGAAGACTGCCGAGCTTGCTCTTCGCAGTGACAGTGTTTGGATGATCATCACTGAGTACCCGGCGAGCGCCTTCGAACGCGTGTCGCGCATTCACTTCCGCCTCCGCCAGTTTGCCCTGAGTAACGAGCAGATCAGCAAAGTAACTCGCCGCTTTCAGCGTCGTGGCGTGATCACTCCCGAGTGTGCGATGGCTGTTCTCGGTTGCCTGACGAAGATACCGCTCCGCCTCATCGAGTCGCCCCAAATCAGTCAGCACGAACCCCAACTCGATCAAAGCGCCGAGCGTTTCGGGGTCGTCCGCGCCGAGCACACGGAGACGCCCCTCGTACGCTTCCTTTGTGTGTGCTTCCGCATGGGTAAACTTGCCCTGAGATCGGAACAATGTACCCATATGAGCGATTGATGCGAGCGTGTCCGGATGCTCGTCCCCGAGCTTTTCTCTGCGGATGGCCAGGGCGCGAGACTGTGGATCCTCGGCCAGATCGTGCAGACCGACCTGGCCCAGCGTGGACGCGGTGGTTTGCAGCATCTGTGCGTGAACGATCGGCTGTTCGACAAACTGCGTGTCGATCGCCTCGATCGTTCGTTGGAAGATGTTCGCCTCCAGCGTGCCCAACGCGATGTTCGTGAAGTTGACAGAGGCGAGCGAATCGGCGAGAGCCTCTCGAGCGTCCTCCGGAGCGCCGTCGAGGATCGAGTCACGCAGCTGGGTGCCCATCATCTCGACATTGATCTGACCGAGCTGCTCGCTCTGAAAGTCCGCCACCTGCTGGAGCTCCTGGGCACGCCTGATCGCTTCGGCCCGGGCGACTTCGGCCGCTTCCTGCGCGACCCGTGCGTCCTCCGCGGCATCGATGGCGAGTTGCTTCTGCTCCGCTTCGCTCCGCGCGAAGTTGATCGAGATCAACGCCCCTGCGACCGACACCACCAGCACCGCCGCGACGCCGGTGACCAGGGCCTTGTTCCGCCGTGAGAACTTGCTCAGCTGGTACCAGGTGCTCGGCGGCCGGGCCTCGATCGGCTCGTCGCCCAGGTACCGCTCGATATCACCGGCCAGGTCGCTGGCGCTCTGATAGCGGAGGGTCTTCTCCTTCATCAGCGCCTTGCCGACGATGATCTCCACAACGCCACGCAGCGTCCGGTTGATCGAACTCATCGGCGTCGGCTCATCAAACCGGATCACACGCACCGCCTCGTGGATCATCTTCTGCCGCAGGTCGTAGGGCATCTGGCCGGTGAGCAGTTCGTACGCGATCACGCCCAACGCGTAGACATCGCTGCGGGTGTCGAGGTCGTCGGGATTGCCGGACGCCTGCTCGGGGCTCATGTAGGGGATGGTGCCGACGAGCTGCCCGATGTCGGTCTGCATGGTGGCGGTCTGGATGTCGGCGTCGGTGGCGCGGGCGACGCCGAAGTCGAGAACCTTGATCTGTCCTTCCTTGGTCACCAGGATGTTGCCCGGCTTGAGGTCGCGGTGGATCACGCCTTTCTGGTGCGCGTGCTGCACCGCTTCGGCGATCCTGGCGAGCAGCCTGAGCCGGTCGCGCGTGCCCAGCTTGCGCAGATCGGCGTAGTCGAGCAGCTCCTGACCCTCGATGAACTCCATCGCGAAGAAGGGCTGGGCGCCGCGGCCTTCGCCGAAGGTGCCCGCCTCGTAGATCGTGGCGATCCCGGGGTGATCGAGCCTGCCCAGGATCTGCGCCTCGATCTCGAAGCGGTGCAGCAGGCGGCTGCTAGCCACGCCCGCCTTGATCACCTTGAGCGCCACCGTGCGTCGCGGAGCGTCCTGCTCGGCCTTGTACACCGAGCCCATCCCGCCCTCGCCGATCAGGCCGAGGATGCGGTACCTCCCGATGCTCTCGGGCAGCCCCGCACCCTCCGTCGGCCCCGAGGACGATCCGCCGGACGCCACGGTGGGATCGAGCTCAGGACGGTGCGGAACGGTCGGATCCGAGTGGAACTCGTCGGGAGATCGATCGTGCATGATTTTCATCATACAGAGCTTGTCCAACGCGGCCCCGGCGCGGCCCGAGACCCCGGGCGCGAGCACCCTTTCGGCCCGTTTCACCTACCATCGCCCATGCCGACCACACCACAAGCCCGCCAGCAGCACCTCGAATGGCTCAAGCAGGTCACCGTGATCCCCTCCGCGGCCGGGCGGGAGGACCGCGTCGTCGCGTGGATCGACGCGTGGACCTGTGCGCGGCCCGACATCGCCGTCCGACGCGAACCGCACGGCAACATCGAGCTGAGCCTGGCCCGCACGCAACGGACCGACGCGCCGATCTACTTCACGGCCCACCTCGACCACCCCACCTTCGTCGTGGACGAAGTGACCGGTCCCGACGCGCTGGTGCTCGGCTTCCGCGGCGGCGTCATGTCCGATTATTTTCCAGAGGCCCGCGTCCGCGTGCACGCGGGCGACTCGTTCACGCTCGGCACCATCACGGGCGATCACAACCCCGACGGCGTCGAGTGGTCCGAGACCGACGACCGGCCCTTCAAGCAGTACGCCTGCACCACCGACGCGCCGCACGGGGCGAGCACGGGGGACATCGCCAGTTGGGATCTGCCCGCGCCGAAGATCGTCGACGACGAGTTCGGGGGCATCTTCCACACCGACGCCTGCGACGACCTGGCGGCCGTGGCCGGCGCGCTGGCCGCGTTCGACGAGCTGCGCCGGATGCTCGCGGAAGGCGAGCCGGTGGGCGACGTGCGGGTGCTGTTCACGCGGGCGGAGGAAATCGGATTCATCGGGGCGATCGGCGCGGCGCGGGACGGGTTCATGCCCCGCAACAGCCGCATCATCGCGCTGGAAAACTCCCGGTCGTTCCCCGACTCGCCCATCCACGGCGGGCCGATCGTGCGTGTGGGGGACCGGGTTTCCGTGTTCTCGCCCGAACTGACCGCGGCCGTCGCCAAGGTCGCCGAAACGATCTCCGGCGGGCCCTCGACCCCCAAGGCCAGCCAGAAAAACAGCGAGTTGCCCAAGTGGCGCTGGCAGCGCAAGCTCATGGCCGGCGGCGCGTGCGAGGCGTCGGTCTTCTGCGCGTACGGCTACACCAGCACCTGCGTGTGCCTGCCGCTGGGCAACTACCACAACATGGCCAACCTCGGAGAGGTCCAGGCCGGAACCTACAGCGGCACGCCCCGCGTCGGGTCCGAGCACATCGGTATCGACGATTTCCACGGCATGGTCGACCTGCTCATCGGCTGCGGCCGCGACCTGCCCGCCACCAGCGGCTTCTCCGAACGGCTCGAAAAGCTCTGGGACGGCCGCAAGTTCGTGCTTGATGCGCCGGTGGACGCGCGGTAGGGCGTATTTTCAACGCAAAGATCGCGAAGGGATCGAAGCGGCTCCGGCCGGTCCTTGACCGGCTTTCCAGAAGACCGCTCATCGATCTGGGCTCGGAGATCGAGTCTGGTCCGCCCGGGGGCGGCTTCGCGGGCTTCGCGTTGGAGTCTTCCCTTTTTCTCCCTCGCTCGGGTATGCTCCGCCCATGAGCCTGGCCGAGAAGTATCGCGTGACGCCCGGGGCCCGGGTGGATTTGTCGGAGTGGAAGTCGGACGACGCGGCGGGCGTGGACCGGGACGTCGCGGAGGCGCGGCTGGCCGACAACATCGACGCGCTGCAGAAACTCCAGCACCGCCTCTTCGCCGAGAAGAAGCGCTCGATGCTGGTGGTGCTGCAGGCAATGGACGCGGGGGGCAAGGACTCGACGATCCGCGGCGTGTTCGGGCCGCTGAACCCGCAGGGGGTGCGGGTCAACGCCTTCGGACGCCCGACAGAGTACGAGCTGTCGCACGACTTCCTGTGGCGGGTCCACCAGCACACGCCGCGGAAAGGCTTCATCCAGGTCTTCAACCGCTCGCACTACGAGGACGTGCTGGTGGTGCGGGTAGAAGAACTGGTGGCGCGGGGCGTGTGGCGGGAGCGGTACGCCATCATCAACGAGTTCGAGCGGGCGCTGACCGAGGCGGGCACGCAAATCGTCAAGATCTACCTGCACCTTTCCAAGGATCGGCAGAGGGAGAAACTGGCCGACCGGCTGGCCCAGCCTCACAAGCTGTGGAAGTTCGAGCCGGCCGACTTCGACACGCGTCGCAAGTGGGACCTGTACATGGAGGCCTACGCCGACGCGATCGCCCGCTGCGGGACGGGCCACGCGCCGTGGTACGTGGTGCCGGCGGACCGCAAGTGGTACCGCCTGCTGGCCGTGTCCGAGATCCTCCGCGCCACCCTCGAGCGAATCGACCCGAAGTTCCCCGACCCCAAGATCGACCGCGAAGAGGCCAACCGCCTGCTCGACGAGATCGGGTGACGGAAGAGATCGATCGCAGAGGTCGCAAACAAAGAGTTCTTCAACGCGAAGCCCGCGAAGTTGCGCGAAGCGGCTCCTGCCGCTCCTCATCTGATCTCCAAAGCCAACCCTTCACAGCTCGTTCTGAAAAGTGGGTACAGGATCAATCAGCACCGCTTCGAACCCTTCGCGATCTTCGCGTTGAATCCCCTCCCCCCCCAGCCCCCCCGTTCTCACCCCCCGATCGGCCTCGTCACCGACACACCCGCGTACAGCCCCGCCACCCGTTCCCGCGGCACCGTCCGGGCCTCGTACCTCCGATTCAGCGGCTCGATCCGGATCACCTCTTCCCCCGCCTCCCCGCCAAAGAACACCCGCTTGAACGTCGACTCGTGGTCGGGCTCCAAGCGCACGAAGCAGTCCATCCCGCTGCGCACGGTCACCGCCGGCGAGAACACCACGATGTCGCCCGCGCGGTAATCCGGCTCCATCGAGTCCCCCACCACGCGGGCCGCGAACGCGTCCGGGTCGTTCAGGTCGGGCGCCCGCACGTACTCGTCCGCCACCCGCGCCGGGTACCCCAGGTCCGTAAAGCCCGCCGGGTATCCCGCGGTCACGCGGTTGATCAGCGGGATCTCCCGCGGCAGCGCGGCCGCCACGCTCTCCATCGACACCCCGCCCGGCGACAAACCCTCGATCAACCCCTGCAACCGCCCGGACTTGTACAACTCGTCCAGCGACGCGCCGGCACGCACGCCCTCGCCCAGCAACCGCGCGAGACGCTCGGCGGCCTTGCCCTGCACCCGCAACGCCCCGATGTCCCGACGCACCGCGCCGGGCGTCCGCTCCCACCGCGCCAGCCCCGCCAACGCCCCCGCGTCCATCCCCAGCGCTGATTCCAGCCGCGCCACCAGCTCCTCCGACGGCGGCCCCTTCCGCCCCCGCTCCACCGCCCACAGATACGACTTCGCGCACCCCACCCGATCCGCCAAGGCGTCCAGCGACCACCCCAGCCCCGCCCGCCGATCCGCCAACGCCCGCCCGAACGCGGTGGCCGGTGTCGTCTCCTTCGCGTGCTCCATGACCACCCCCTGTCAGTCGCCAACCCCGTTTTCCACGGATGTACGCCGCGGTGCGCTGTTTGGCGGACATACCAAACAGAACCCTTGCATCATCGCCGACCGATGGGTACAAATCAAGCCTGTTCACCAAATAGAGAACGAACAAACGGGCCTTTGAGGCCCCGTGAGGGGGAAACCATGACCGATTCCAGCCCGTCACCCGCCCGCCGCCGCACGCGGCCAACCCCGTGGCTCGACACCGTGGCCGGGGGATTGGACCTGCGTCGCCCGCGGGACGCCGACGCCGCCCGGCGGGTGGTGGACCGGGCGGACTGGCTGAACCCGTCCGACCGGGCCCTGGTGCTGGCGGTCCTGCGTGACGGGCAGTCCGTGTCGGCCCTGGCCCGCGTGCAGGAGGGCTGCCCCCGCTCGCTGCGACGGCGCCTCGGGGCGGCCGTCGCCCGACTGACCGACGACCGCACCGTCTTCGTCGCCCGCCACCTCGGCGCCATCGCGGCCGCCAACCCCACCCGCGCCCGCGTCGCCCGCGCCTTCTACCTCCACGGGCTGACCATGCGGGCCATCGCCACCGCCCACAAACTCTCGCTTCACACCGTCCGCGCCCACCGGCTGGCGGTCGAGGGGATGTACGAGGCGTCCCGCACCGAGCCCAAATCCCCCGCCGCCACCCGCCAACCCGACCGGACCTGGCGATGACCAACCGCCCCACCACCCATCCGCCCCGGACCGTCCCGGCGCCCGCGTGGATCAGCACGCCCGCACGCCGCGCCTGCGCCGGCTTCGGCCTGATCCCGACCCCCGCGCCCACCCACACGCAGCCGATCGCCGTGACCGACACCGAACTTGAGACTATCGCACCGCCCGGCGTGGTGCTGCTGACCGGCCCGAGCGGCTCGGGCAAGTCCCGCCTGCTCGACGCGCTCGCCCACACCGCCCGCCGGCAGGGCCGGCGCGTGATCGGCTGCGAAGATCCCGTCCCGCACGCCGGCCTGTGCGTGCTCGACACGCTCGGCGTCCCCACACCCGTCGCCCTCGACGCGCTCAGCGCCGCCGGCCTGAGCGAGCCCGCCCTCTGGACACGCGAGCCGCACACCCTCAGCGTCGGCGAACGCGCCCGCCTCGGGCTGGCCCACGCCATGGCCCACGCCCGGCGCGGTGATCTGGTGGTCTGCGACGAGTTCGCCACGCCCCTCGATCGCGCCGCCGCGCAGGCCCTCGCCCGCACCGCGTCCCGCTGGGCCGGCCGCGCCGGCGTCACGCTGCTGGCCGCCAGCGCCCACGAGGACCTGACCGCCTTCCTCGACACCACCGCCATCATCCGCGTCGGATCACCCGGTGCGCGAAACACCCACCCCGGCGCCGTCGCCGCGCCGATCCTGGTCCGCATCGAGCCCGGCTCGATCGCCGACCACGACGCGCTCGCGCCCCTGCACTACCGGGCCGGGCGCCCCGCCACCGTCGTGCGCACCCTCCGCGCCGTGCGCACCACCCCCGACGGACGCGAGCTGCTCGCCGGCGTGCTCACCGTCTCCATGCCCGTGCTCAACGCCGTGTGGCGGGCGCAGGCGTGGCCCGGTCGCTACACCAACGCAAACCGCCGCGACACCGCCCGCAGGCTCAACACCGAACTGCGCTGCATCTCCCGCGTCATCGTCGACCCCCGCTCCCGCGGCCTCGGCATCGCCAGCCAACTCGTCCGCGCCTACCTCGCCAGCCCACTCAGCCCCGCCACCGAAGCCGTCGCCGCCATGGGCGCGGTGTCCCCCTTCTTCCGCACCGCGGGCATGACCGAATACCACCTCCCCCGACCACCCCACGACGCCCGCCTGTCCGACGCGCTCGAACACGCCGGGCTCGAACCCACCGACCTCATCCGCCCGGGCTTCACGCCCGACCCGTTCCTCGACCACGAACTCACCCGCTGGGCCAAGCACGCCAAGGTGCGTCCCGACCGCGCACGCACACCCGACCCCCTCCGCGCCATTGCCGCCCACGCCGCGGGCCGCTTGGCCACGCGCCCGCGCGCGTACGCCCACACCCGAGGAGACCACGCATGAACCACCACACCACCGTCCCCACCCCCGCCGAACCCCACGCCCGCGGCTCACTCCCCGACGCCCTGACCTTCTTCCTCACCCGCGACCAACGCCGCCAAGTCCTCACCCGCCTCAACACCACCGCCCCCAACCGAACCACCGCCCTCCTGCAAGCCCTGGCCCTGTCAGACCCCAGTCGCTCCCAAACCCCTTCGCGATCTTCGCGTTAAGGCTCCCCTCTTCCCCCTCTTCCCCCCTCTGCGCCCTCTGCGTGACCTCTGCACCTCTGCGTACCTCTTCTCCCCCCCTCCCCCCCCGGAGCCGACCCATGCCCGACTTCCCCGGCCCCATCCCCACCACCGACGACGAACTGGCCGCGTGGCTTCACCTTTGGCTCGGCTTCCGCACACCCCGCCACGCCCTGCTCGAACACAACCACGCCCCCTTCGCCTACCTCGCCCACGCCTTTTTCGAGGACCGCTCGCCACGCGACTGCGTCGTCTGGGCCAACCGCGGCGGCGGCAAGACCTACCTCGGAGCCGTCGCCACCGCCCTCGACCTGATCTTCAAGCCCGGCATCGAGATCCGCGTCCTCGCCGGCTCGCTCGAGCAGTCCAAACGCATGCACAGCCACCTGCGCGACCTCTTCGAACGCGACGGTTTCAAGGACATGGTCGAGGGAAAGATCACCGAGCGGCGCGTCCGCCTGACCAACGGGTCGTGCGTCGAGCTGCTCGCCCAGAGCCAGACCTCCGTCCGCGGCACCCGCGTCCAGAAGCTCCGCTGCGACGAGGTCGAACTCTTCGACCCCGACGTCTGGGACGCCGCCCAGCTCACCACCCGCTCCAAACAGTGCGGCCCCGTGCAGGTCCGCGGCGCCATCGAGTGCCTCTCGACCATGCACATCCCCTACGGCATCATGCACGACCTCGTCGCCAAGGCCAAGCTCGACGCCACCCGCCGCCTCTTCCGCTGGGGCGTGGTGGACACGCTCGGCCCCTGCCCGGACGACGACCACCGGTGCCTGTCCGACGCTGGCCCGTGCCCGCTGGCCGCCGAGTGCGCGGGGCTGGCCAAGGCCCGCGACCGCCGCGGCGACCCGCCGGGGCACATCGATGTCGCCGACGCGGTGGCGCTGAAGGGTCGCGTGTCGCGGGAGGTCTGGAACGCGGAGATGCTCTGCCTGCGCCCCAGCCGCTCCGACGCGGTGCTGCCCGAGTTCGACCCGCGCGTGCACGCCGTCGATGGCGCGCCGGACGGCTGCGACGCGTGGCCGGTCTACGCCGGGATGGACTTCGGCATCCGCGCGCCCACGGTGGTGCTGTGGGCGCGGCGCTCGCCCGCGGGCGTGCTGTTCGTTGTGCGCGAGCACGTGCGGGCCGGGCTGTCGCTCGACCAGCACGTCGCGGCCATCCGCGCGGCCCCCGAGCGCCCCGTCTGGATCGGGGCAGACCCCGCGGGCGACGCCCGCGTCCTGCAGTCCGGCGTCTCCGACATCATGCGGATGCGCCAGGCGGGCTTCGACGTCCGGTCCGTCCGCGCGGGCGTGCACGCCGGCATCGGCCTCGTCCGCGCGCGCTTGCGCCCCGCCATCGGCCCGCCCACCCTGTTCGTCACCCGCGCCTGCCCGACCCTGATCGAATCGCTCGAACGCTACCACTACCCCGCGGACCCCGGGAACCCCAACCCCGAAAAGGACGGCCACGACCACGCGGTGGACGCGCTGCGCTACCTCATCCAGAACCTCGACGCCGGCCACAAGAGCACCGTCGACAACTACCTGCCAAACCAACCGCGCTGATAACCACCCCATCCCAGCCGAGCCGCGTAAGCGGCCGGTCTCGGCGACGTATTGACCGGCGTTCCCATCCCCCAGCGAGCCCGGACCGTCAGCGCCGGGCCTCTTCACCCCAGCCGAGCCGCGTAAGCGGCCGGTCACAGCGACGCATTACCCCAAATCCCCCCTCCCGACCGTCCGTTTCTTCCCGCTCCCTCACCCCGGCATCGGCGCCAGCAACGGCACCAGCACGTTCACCACCACCATGAACACCACCGCCAGGGCCGCCATGCCCCCCAGCACCTGCAGCACGAGCACCAGCACCTCGCGCCAGTAGCCCGTCATGTCCTTCGTCCGCACCGCCTTGTAACCGATCGCCACGAAGATCACCATCGGCACGATCAGCAGGTACCAGGTGTCGTGGGCCTGGGAGGGATCGATGAACGGGGTCGCCAATGTCAGGCTGTTCACGCGACACCCCCCTGCCCCCGCCGGCCCGGGATCAACGCGTCGAGGAACACGATGAAGTTGAGCATCCCCGCCAACGCGCAGCTGAGCATCGCGATCTCGTTGAGTCTTCCCAGACCCTTGCCGTTCGGCGGGCCCATCCCGGCCTCCAGCTCCGACGGCGTCGCGTCCCGCCAGACCCGGTCGCCGCGACCGTTCACGTCCCGCACCTCGCCGGGGTTGCCGGTGCGGAGGACCCCCCGTTCCGGGTCGAGCGCCTTGAACCGGTTCTGGTGCACCCAGTCGGTTCCCCAGGCCACCGGGCCGACCAGCGCCGTGCCCGCGTACCAGACAAAGTCCTCTCGCGAGTCCACCGCGTCGATGCCCCCGATCAGAAGCCCGTACAGAAAAAGCCCCAGCACGCCGACCATCGCCAGCACCCCGCGCTTGGTCCGCCCCTGCACGATGTGGCCCAGGCCGGGAAGCAGCACGGCGGCCGCGCCCCCGGCGTAGTGCGGGCTGGGCAGCGCAGGCTCGGCCGACCCCCGCGCGGCGGGTGCGGGGGGCGGGGCCGGGGTCGTCAAGTCGGGCTCGGGCATGGGGCCAGTGTAGAGGGGCCGGGCGAGAATTTTCGATCGTGGGCCAAACACGGTTGACACGCCCCACTCCCGTCGTACGCTACGGCGCGCCGGGGCCGGGTTCGTGCCCGTCGGAGCGGGAACCGGCCCGCCCAGCACCACCCACAGCCCGGCCGTTGGAGGTTTGAAGCCATGATGTTCGAAGGACTGAGCACCGATTGGACGGGCGGTTCCGCCGCCGTGCTGATTCCCGGCGAGTCCGATCACTCCCAGCCCGACTGGTCCGATCACGCCGTCGTCGCCTACGACGACGACCTGGACGAGGACGAGAGCTATTTCCTCGAGTCCGACGACGAGGAAGATGACGACTTTTCCGATGACGAGGCGGACGATTTCGAGGACGACGACGACGACAGCCTCGACACCGACACCGATCAGGACGATGACGACGACCTGTGAACCCCGTGTCCGGGGCTGACCACACCGCGTCGCGTCGACGCCTTCCCGGACACGATTCCGGGGAGGCCGACGAATGGGCGGGAATCAGCCGGAACGACGCCAGAACGATCGACGCAAGAACCCCGGCGGCGCCCCGCCCCCGGGCACCGTGGTCGACCGACGCCTGGGCCTCGATCAGCGGGCCCAGCCCAAGCGTGACATGGTCACCGGGCTCGAGCGGGCCCGCGGCGCCGGCCGACGCCTCAGCGATTTCACCAAGGCCGCCGAAGAGGGCGAGATGACCACGGAGCAGTTCCTGTTCCTTATGGCCATCGACGCCTTCAAGAAGTCCAACGACCGGATGTTCCCCACCTGGACCGACGTCCTGGAGGTCATCCGCCTGCTGGGCTACCGCAAGACCATGGCCAGCGACCTGAACCTGCCCAACGCCGACGACTGGCGCGAACGCCCCGACGCGCCCGCCAACGTCCGCCCCCAGCGCTGGGCCGAACGCTTCCACAAGTCCGAACGCCAGCTCGCCGACGACGCCATCGCCGAGTTCGAGGCCCAGTTCGACGGCAAGTTCGAGGACGAAGACGACCTGGAGAACGCGGCCTAGCCGCCCGGAGCCCGGCGTTGCCCGAGCCGAACCGCAAGCCCGATCCCACCCCCACGCGGCCGGACGATTCGTTCCGGCCGCTGTTGATCGGTGCCCTCGCCGCCGGCGTCCTGCTCGTCGCCACGGTCCTGTCCGTGACCCGCGTCTGGCAGGCCGCCCGCGACACGATCGACCACGAGGTCCGCTCGAACCTGTCCCGCCTGGCCACCTCCGTGGCCGCCACGGTCGACGCCCCGGCCCACGCAGGCCTGACCGACCCGGGCCAGCACGCCGGTCCGGACTACGAAGAACTCAACGCCCCCCTGCGGCGCGTGCTCGAGCAGACCGACCGCGTCCGGTTCGTGTACACGCTCCGCGAGCACGAGGGCCGGGTGGTCTTCGTGCTCGACGGCACGCCCGAGGGCGACGCGGACGGCGACGGGGTCGAGGACCATTCGTCCCTGATGGAGGTCTACGCCACCCCAGACCCGGCCGCGATCGAGGCCCTGCGCACGGGTCGGGTCGTCACCACCGAGGAGCCTTACACCGACGCGTGGGGCACCTTCCTGAGCGCGTTCGCGCCGGTGCGCCTGCCGGACGGCACCGTGGACGCGGTGGTCGGGCTGGACGTGTCGCTGGCCGAGTACGACCGCCGGATGGACGCGGTGAACCGGGCGGCGGTCTGGGGGGTGCTGCCGGGGCTGGCGCTCAGCCTGGCGGCGGGGATCGCGGCGTGGTGGGTGTCGCGGTGGATGCTGCTGCACGCGCGCGAGGTCGAGGGACACCGGGAGGCCGCCGAGCGGGCCAACCGGGCCAAGTCGGCGATCCTGGCCAACATCAGCCACGAGCTGCGCACGCCGCTGACGGCCATCAAGGGCTTCGTCGAGATCGCCGAGGATCGGCTCTCCGACGGCACGGCCCGGATCGAGGCGCTGACGACGGTCCGGCACAACGCCAACCACCTGCTGGTGCTCATCAACGACCTGCTGGAGATGTCGCGGATCGAGGCCGGGGCGATCGTGATCGAGCCGGTCGAGGTGGACCCGCGGGAGGTGGTGCGGACCGCCGTCGCGCCGCTGGCTTTGCGGGCCAAGGACAAGCAGATCGCGCTGGACGTGGTCGGGCTGGACACGCTGCCGTCGGCGGCGGTGCTCGACCCGACGCGGGTGCGCCAGATCCTGCTCAACCTGCTCAGCAACGCCGTGAAGTTCACCGAGCGGGGGCGGGTGCGCCTGGTGGTCTCGGCGGGCGCCGAACGGCTGGTGTTCGCGGTCGAGGACAGCGGGCCGGGCATGGACGAATCGCAGATGGGGCAGCTTTTCCAGCCGTTCTCGCAGGTGGGCGGGTCGGCGGCCAAGCGGCGCGAGGGCACGGGGCTGGGGCTGGCGATCTCGCAGCACCTGGCGGGCCTGATGGGCGGACGCATCACGGTGACGTCGACGCCCGGCGCCGGGTCGGTGTTCACGGCGGAGGTCGCGTACGGGGCGGTCGAGACGGGCGGTGTCGTGCTGCCGGCGGGGGACTGTGTGCCGGGGGGGCCGCTGGCCGGGCGTCGGATCCTGCTGGCCGAGGACGGGACGGACATCCGCAAACTGCTGCGGTTCATCCTCAAGCGTGCGGGGGCCGAGGTGGAGGAGCACCCGGACGGCCACGCCGCGCTGGAGGCGATGCACGAGAACAGCGCCCGCATCGACCTGGTGGTGACGGACTGGGACATGCCGCGGCTGGACGGCGCGGGACTGGTGCGCGGGCTGCGTGCGATGGGGTGGCGTGGTCCGGTGGTGTCGCTGACGGCGCACGCGATGCCCGAGCAGCAGGCGGCGTGCGAGGCCGCGGGCTGCGATGCGCACCTGACCAAGCCGATCGACTGGGCGTTGCTGGTGGACACGTGCGCGGCGTTGATCGAGGCGCGGGGGAAGCGGGCGGCGTGAGGGGCGGCGGCCAAAGTTGTGGCCGCCTGGCGCGCCGTGTTCGCATGAAAAAAACCTCACACGCGGGTGCACAAAAAGTGCTGGTGATCCACCCGGGGTCGTGGTATGGTCGCGTGGGCGGCGCGTACCGCGGCCGGAGAGACCGGGAGGAGTTTTCTGATGCACTTGTGGACGACGAAGCACGCCGTGTGCCCGCTGCTGGTGGCGGCGGTCGCGGGCGCGGCGCTGGGGCAGACCGCGCCATGCGGCGGGGAGATCGAGCAGGTGATCCTCGATGTGGATGCGGATGTCGAGCGGGTGAACCTGAGCCGGGTACGGGTGATCGACGGGCAAGCGTGGGCCGTGGGCTGGACGGTGAGCGCGACCGATTCACTGAACATCTCGTACACGCTCGAGGACGGGCAGTGGATTCCGCTCGAGACTCCGTCGGTCGCGGACACGATCGGAAGATTCCGCAACTCGCTCTATAACCTGGACGGGAGTTCGGCGAGCAATATCTGGGCGGTCGGACGGCATACAGGGCAGACGAGCTCGAGCGATACGCTGGCGTTGCACTGGGACGGCAACGAGTGGGAGCATGTACCGACGCCGGGCGAGAGCATGTTCGGGGCCCAGGGGTTTTGGTTCGAGGGGGTGTACGTACCCGACGAAGACACCGCGTGGTTCGTGGGCTTCGCCGCTTTGTGCGTGCGGGGTGAGGGTTATATCGTGCGGCGGAACGCCGACGGGAGCTTCGACGAGTTCTGCGTGGGCATCCCGACCAACGCGGCCGCGAGTTACAGGGATGTGGACGGCGTTGGCCCGGACGACATCTGGGCCGTGGGCGGACGCGGGGGCGTTGCGGTCGCGGTCGGGCGGGCGATCGCGGCGCACTGGGACGGGAGTTCGTGGACGCCCAACAACCCGCCGGAAGTCAACTTCGGCGAGGTGCTCGAGGCGGTGGTGATGGTCGGCCCGGATGACGTGTGGGCGTCGGGCAGGTACGACAGGATCGTGGACAATGTCGCTCGGGACACGCCGCTGTTCTGGCACTGGGACGGCGCGGGATGGACGAGGCATGAGTCGCCCGGATTCGCGCGGGATCTTGTCGCGCTGAGCAGCGACGATATTTACGGCGTGTCGGGCGACAATATCGTGCACTGGAACGGGGTCGAGTGGTCGCTGCTGCCGCAGGAGTTTGACCCGGCCGGCTCGGACTTCATCGCGATGAGCGGCGTGGCCGCGTTCGGTCCGTGCGATCTGGTTTTCGCAGGGGAGACGCTGTTCCCGTACCGGCCGGCCTTCGCGCGTCTGCAAGACAGCGCGGGGTGCGTCGCGGACTTCAGCGGCGACGGGACGCTGAACTTCGCGGACATCGCCGCGTTCCTTGACGCGTTCAACGCCGGGGACCCGGCGGCGGACCTGGACGGGGACGGGAATCTGAGCTTCTTCGACGTGTCCGACTTCATCGCGGCGTTCCTCGCGGGGTGCCCTTGAGGCCGCGAGGCAAACCGGGGGCGCAGCGGTCAAGGTCGGGGCCATCGGCGCGTGACGCTGGGGAGCGGCTCTGGAGTTGCTGAGTTCAGCGGGGCTCGATCCACCGGTTCGGATCGGACTCTTCCACGGCGTGCCAGGGGAGCGTGACAGGGGCGTTGAAGGTGAGTTCGACGGCTTTGGAGGGGGTGTGGGGGAAGGCGGGGAAGGGGAGGAAGGTACTGGGTACTCGGTCAACGCGCCGGTGAGACCGGCCGCTGACGCGGCTCGGCTGGGAAAAGCGGACCGGCGGGACCGGATGGGGGGCGGTTGTGGTACGATGGGTCGGACGCGCGTCTGCGCCAAAACAATCGTGTTCGGTTCGGACGGCGGGCGACGCCGCCGGGATGGGATGGACCCTGTATGACGGCAGTCCGTGAGATCGTGACCTGGACGCTCGCGAGGGCGGGGCGGGCGATCCCGACAAACTCCGGGCTGGCCCGCGTGGGCGGGAACGGGCTGGCGCGCAGGTTGTGCGACGACGGGCGCGACCGGACCTGCCGGCTCCGGTCGGGGATGCTCGCGTGCGTGCGGACCGACAGCATCATCGGGCGCACGCTCTATCTTTGCGGGGATTACGACCCGAAAGTCTCGAAGCTCTGCTCGGCGCCGCTTTGCCCGGGTGACACGATGGTCGACATCGGCGCACAGTTCGGCGACACCGCGCTGCCCGCGACGATGCGTGTCGGCCCGGACGGCCTTGTCCACGCCTTCGAGCCGAACCCGCGATCGGCGTCGCTGCTCCGCCGGGCCATCGGCCTGAACAAGATCTCCAACATGCGGGTTCACGAGGTCGCGCTCTCCGACAGCGACGGCGAGCACGATCTGTTCGTCCCGGACGGGTCTCCCGAAGCGGGCACGCTCACCGATCGGAACGCGTCCAGGAGCGGCGAGCACATCCGGATCGTGACGCGAAAGACGTCCGACTACCTCCGAGAGATCGGCGTGACGACGTGCCGGGTGCTCAAACTGGACGTCGAGGGCCACGAGGGCGCGGTGCTGCGCGGCGCGGTTGACTTTCTGCGAGACCATCCGCCGCACGTCGTCATCTTCGAGTCCGAGCGGCGACGGGGGCCCTTCGGAGACCGCGAGGAGGTGGTGATCCTGCGGAACAGCGGCTACACCATCTACCAGGTCATGAAGTCGCTGTGGCGCCTGCGTCTGCGGATCGTTCCGGACGATTTCCCTTCGCAGGGGAGCAGCTACGACTTTGTCGCCGTCCACAAGGACGCGCCGCGGGGCGTGCGGCGTCGTCTCGGGCTCCCTGAAACCGACCGGTAGCGACCCCGGTCGGAGATCCACGCGCACGGGCCGGTGTGCGATGGCTCGTTGACGCGACGGGGTCCGCATGTCGGTGGGTCGGCAAGCCATCCCCTCCCTTCCGGTCGGGGCTCTCTGGGAGTTCGGAGATCGAGGATAAGGAAGGCCGGGAAGGGGGGAGGCCCGGCGCTGACGCTTTGGGCGGGGGGACCCCGGCGCTTACGCTTCGGGCTCGCTGGAGGGGGGAACCCGTCGCTTACGCTCCGGGCTCGTTGGGGGGAGGGGGGGTTAGCGGTCGCGGCCGGTGACGCCGCCGGCGGTGGTGAAGCCGGGGCCGCTGTAGAGGGTGGTGGTGCGTTCGACGGAGGGGCCGGTGAGGTCGGTTTCGAGCATGGCGGCGGCGGAGGAATCGGCGAAGCCGTAAGTGACGCGGGTGCGGGTCAGGTCCTCGATGTCGCGCTCGGTGTTGAGCCAGACGGAGGACTCGTCGAAGGTCATCATCTTGGCGCTGGGATAGGCGATCTCGCGGGCGCGCGTGGGGCGGAGGTGGTTCCACTGCGGGGGGATGGTGGGCGAGAAGTAGTCCGGGGCGGCGAAGAGGGTGGACGTGGGGAAGAAGCAGCCGGAGATGAGGGCGGCGGCGGCGTCGCGTTCTTTGAAGAGTTCGTAGTGGCCGCGGTTTGGGTAGAGCAGGGGGAGGATGTCGGGGCTGTGGCGGGTCAGGGCCATCATCCAGTGGCGTTCCTGGGTGCGGGGCGGGGCGCCGTGGTGCGGGCCCATCGGGGCGGGGGGGCGGTCCATGTGGGCGAAGTCGGCGGCGCCGAGGTAGGGGTGGGTGTCCTTGTGGTCGAGGGTATAGATGGCGAGGGTCTGGAGGACGGTGCGGTGGTTGGCGAGGGAGGAGGAGAAGCGGGCGGTGCGCCTTGCGGAGGCGAGGGCGGGGAGGAGGAGGGCGAGCAGGACGGCGATGACGGCGATGGCCGCGAGGATCTCGAGGAGGGTGAAGGCGCGGGGGGTTGTCATCTTTTGGCTCACCATGTCAGCCCCGGTGGTGCTTGCGGGTCGTAGTTGCCCAGGTGTACATAGTCGATGCTCCAATGACCGTCCGTGGGCGAGCGGAACGCGTGCAGCATGATCGGTTGTTGGGTTCCGGCCTGATTGACGAGGATCACGCCGCAGCGGGCACGGAGCACAGGGGCTGTCGCCGTGTACAGCGCGTCGCGATGGAGCGTGCCGCGGAAGTAGCCTGGACCGCCCGCGAGCTGGGAACCCTCCCAGCCGGCCTCGCCGAGCGGCTCGGGGTACGGAGCCGTGATAGAGACATGCTGATTTGAGAACCAAAGCTGGGTGAACGCGGCATCGGGGTGGTTGACGATGCCGACGATGCGACGCTCTTGGGGTTGATCCGATCGCACGCGATTGAAGAAGAACTGGAATGCGTCACGGCTGGTCAGGTCGTCCGGCGGCGGACCGCCCGTCAGGTAGGTCCACGATTCGGTCAGCCCGATGTCACGTTCCATCTCTTCGATCGTCATGAGCCGGTCGCCTCGGCCGAGGCGCCATGCGGTGTAGGCGTCGGCGTCGTCTTTGTAGACCGCGTACAGCAGAAACTCGGCCATGAGGCGGCTGAGTTCGGCGCGGTGGCGGCGGGCCTGTTCGGGGGTCAGTGTGGCGGGGATCTGCGGGGTGGCCGGCGGGACGGGCTGGTCAGGCGCGGCGTCGAGGACGGCGCGGATATCGGCGATGGTCGTCGACTCGGTGAAGGTGATAGACGGGTAGGCGGCGTAGGCGGCGCGGGCCTGCTTGAGGCGTTGTTTCTGGTCGGGGTTGAGGGTGAAGACGTCGGGCTTGCGCGGGAAGGCTTTGGGGCCGAAGCGCACGCCGAGGTAGGCCGCGGAGGCGGCGATGAGGAGGGCGGCGATGATGGTCCGGGGGCGCACGGCGGGTGTACCCCGGGGGCGGGGGGCGGGATGCGGGGTTCGCCGGCGCGGATGAAATCAGGGGAAGGGGCGCGCGGCACCCCCTTCGTCCGGCTGCGCCGGCCACCTCCCCCGCAGGCGCGGGGGAGGAGGGGGAGGCCCGGCGCTGACGCTTTGGGCGGGGGGACCCCGTCGCTCGTTGGGGAGGGGGGTTGGTACAAAGAAACACCGGCCGCGTCGGGCCGGTGCGTAGGGAGTCCACAGTGATCGATCGGTCTACTTGTCCTTGTAGTAGTCGATGTTGATCTGGACGTATTTGGACCATTCCTTGGGCAGGTCCTCGTCCTGGTAGATGGCGTGGACGGGGCACTCGTCGACGCAGAGGCCGCAGTCGATGCAGGTGTCCGGGTCGATGTAGAGCATCTCGGCCGTCTCGTAATCCGGCTCGTCCTTGGTGGGGTGGATGCAATCGACGGGGCAGGCGTCGGTGCAGCTGGTGTCCTTGGTGCCGATGCAGGGTTCGGCGATGATGTGCGGCATGGGGGCCTCCTACCCGTTCACGGATCCGGCGGATGGCCGGTTTGGGGATGCACAGTGTTCCATCCAACAGGGTACGCGGCCAGGGAGAACGGTTCTCAAGTGCGCCCGGGGGACGGTGCGGGCCCGGACGGGCGGGGCGGGTCGGGGGATTCTCCCGGGCGATCGGGTGGGTCGCCGGCCCCGGGGGTGCTAGGCGGCCTGCAGGGACGCGGGGCGGGCGAGGAGTCGGTCGGCGACCTGGCGCAGGCGCTCGGTGGTGACGGGCAGGGTGAGCATGGCGTGGGGCCGGTCGGCGAGGTGGTTCTCCAGGATGGACAGGTTGCCCTTGGGCGAGAGGGTGAGGAGGGGCAGCGGGCCGCGGCCGAGTTTCTTCTCGCGTTCGAGCAGCTCGTTGGTCATGCGGACGCGGCATGAGGGGTTGCGGAGGCGGACGACGGCGATGCGGGGCGGGGCTTCTTCCTGGCCGGCGTCGCGCTCGCGGAAGAAGAGGCTCATGATGTCGCAGGGCTCGTCGGTCAGGTAGAGGCAGGGCGGGAATCGCCAAGGGCGACGGCGAGCGGCGTTGAAGCTCTCGCTGAGCATGGCGAATCGGAGGTCCTCGACCATGGTGGGCACCCGGTCGGCCAGGTTCTCCATGATGGTCGCGCCGACGTTCATGGCGCCGAAGAACTCCTCGCCGGAGTAGAACGCCTCGTTGCCCGAGCAGCCCAGGGACATGGCGTGGGCCATGCGGTTGGCTAGGGCGAGCACGGAGATGGCCGGGGCGTGGCGCGGCGAGCCCATGCGAATGTTGGACAGCGACTGGTGGTGGTTGACGATCGGCTCGATGAGGTTCTGGGGAATGTCCCAGTAGCCGAAGATGTTCTGCGCGACGTCGGCGTGGGAGTTGAGCAGCATGCGCTTCTCGACGTACTCGAGCGGAAGGGACAGCTCCGTGGCGGTGCGGTACACGCGGGCGTACTCGTCGGGGACGGCCTCGGCGAGGAGGACGCGCCCGATGTCGTGGAGCAGGCCGATGGTGAACGCCTCGTCGGGGTTGATGGCGCGGGTGACGCGGGCGATCTCGGCCGAGAGGATCGCCACGCCGATGGCGTGCTCCCAGAAATCGCTGGATGTCATGCCCGGGATGGCCGTTCCGGCGGAGAACTGCTCGATGATGCCGATGTTCGTCACGGCCTGCTTGATGGACTGGGTGCCGATGCGGACGACGGCCTTCTCGACGGAGCAGACGGGCTCGCCGCGGACGTAGGCGCTCGAGTTGGCCATCTTGACGATCTTGAGGGCGATGGCGTGATCGGCGCGGACGGCCCTCACGATGGCGTCGATGGAAGAGTCGGGCTTGCTGACGACGCGGAGCACGTTGGTGACGGTCGGCGAGAGCGCCCGCAGCTCGGAGACCTCGCGGAGGCGCTCGGTCAGCTCGGTCCGCGAGACGACGGGCTTGAGTTCGCCGAGCCTGCGGACGGCCTCCTCGGTGGTCGGGAGTGCCGGGCGGACCTCGGGCGGCGGCGACGCCGACGCGGGGGCCGTGACGCTCTCGCCCCGGATCAGTTCGGGGATGGCGCGAGGATCGGGCGCGGCGTGGCGGCCCTCGGCGGCCGCACCGGACACGGGGGCGGGAAGAGGGCGCACGGCAGCGCGGGGGAGGCGTCCGAGGCGTTCCTGCAGGCCGCGGATGCTGAAGTCGCGTTTGAGCATGCACTGGGCCACGCCGAGCTCGATCACGCGGAGGATTTGCGCCTTGTCCTCCAGGCTGGTCAGGACGAGAACGGGGAGGCGTCCGAGGCGCGGGTCCTTGCGGACGGCGGCGAGCAGGTCCATCGCGCGGCCCTGGTCGGCGCGGGGCTCAAATAGGATGAGGTCGAGGCGTTCGGCGCGGAGGGCTGCCTGTGCTTCCTGCACCGTGCGGGCGGGGACCACGCGGTGCTTGAGGGCCCGGAGCACGAGCCCCACGCACTCGACCACCAGCGGATCGGAATCGACGATCAGCACGACCATGACCAAACCCTCCGTGCGTTCCCGGACATCGACGGGTGTTCCATCAATCCATCCTGGTGGCTGCGGGTATCGGCGGTTCCGGCGGACGCGTTCGAGTCAGACACCGACCACGCCGGTCCGACCGGAACGGCGCGGACCGGATGCGCTGGTCCGCGCGATGGTTTCGACGGCATTGCGGCGACAATCTCTCAAGGGCGGGTTTGCCCGCAAGCCAACCTGAGAGCGCTGTAGCGGCGGTCCCACCCGGAACGGGGCAGCATGTTCCGTGAGGACAAAAATCTACCGCCGTAACTAGTTTCGTTTCTTCTCGGACACGCCCGCAAAGGCAGCGCGGGCGACACGCGCCGAACGCGCACACGCTGCGAACCGCGTTACCCGAACGCGGCGACGTCCTATAGGGGTGCCTTGCATCGCGGAAGCGGTCACTGCGCGTCGAAGGCGTGGCGGACGATGCGGCGTTTGTCGTAGGCGCGGTCGCAGGCGGGGCAGCGGCCGGTCAGCGGGAGGGCGTGCAGGGGGCAGGCGCAGTGCGGGCAGGGCAGGTTGAGGCGCCTGATGACGGCCTCCTCGGTCCACTCGGGGTCTTCGGGGGCGTCGTCCTGGTAGCAGTCGATGAGGGCCTCGGGGCCGTGGCGGGCGAGGACGCGTTCGACGGGGTCGTTGGGATGGCCGCACTCAGGGCAGCGGACTCCGGCGGGTGAGCGGACGAGGGATCGGAGGTCGTAGCGGCAGTGCTCGCAGGGGACGGTCAGGCCGGGGGGGAGGCGCGAGAGGTCGGGCTCGGTCTCGTGGGCCCAGTCCTCGGTCGAGGGCGGGGGCTCGGCGTCGAAGGCGTCGAGCAGGTCGCGGGCGTGGGGCAGGTCGTCCTTGAAGGCGACGGCGACCCAGTGCTCGAGGATGGGGTGGTCGCGGTCGAGCCCGGGCATGACGCCGAGGGTGACGTCGTGCGGGCGGGCGAGCACGCCCTCTTCCATGAGGAAGACGCAGGCCCGCCAGACGGCGGCGCGGCTGGGATAGGAACGGACGGTGATGATCGGCATGGTTCGGGTCCGCCGGGCCGGTCGGGGACGGCCGGGTGGGGGCGGACTCAAAGGGTAGTTCGGCGCGGCGCGCGGTGTGGGTCGGGGCGCGTCGGGCAGCGTCAGGCCGCGTCGGCGGGGCTGAGGGCCTCGAGGCCGAACTGGGGGGTGTCGAAGGCGAGGGCGACCCGCTGGGTGTTGTCGAAAGAAGGCTCGGCACGGACGATGGTCGCGGTGATCATCTGGGCCGAGCGGGTGACGGGGCAGCGGGCGTGCTCGAAGGCGATGGCCACGCGTTCGCCGACGGCGGCGGGGCGCGGGCCGCTGAGTTCGACGGCGGCGCCGCCGGGGGAGATGTTGGTGGTGCGCCCGGGGCTGAACAGGGCGCGGGCGTCGCGGCGGAGTTTGCAGCAGATCTCTGCGTCGGCACGCGGGTACGAGCGTCGGTTCTGTTCCGGGTTGTGGTTCATGGCTGGCTCCGAGGAACGCTAAGTCGTTCCGATACCGGTAGATCGGTGCTCGGGGCGGGGGCGGATCAGCGGGATGTGGGCGGTTGGGGCCCGATTGGGGCGCAGGAGTTGCGCTCCCCCGGTCCTCGGGGTCCGGCGGAGGGGTCGGGGGAGGCGTCAGGGGCGGGGCAGGGCGAGGGTGTCGGTCAGGACGCGGGCCTTGGTGAGGGTCTCTTCCCACTCGGCGTCGGGGTCGGAATCGGCGACGATGCCGGCACCGACGGGGTAGGCCAGGCGGGCGGCGGCGAAGGCGTGGGGGTTCGCAGGGTCGGGCGTGCCGGTGATGTGGGCGGTTCGGATGAGGACGGAGGCGGTCAGGCGGCCGCTCTGGTGCTGGCGGACGAGGCTGCCGCAGTATGGGCCGCGGGGATCGGGCTCGAGGGCGCGGATGATCTGGGCGGCGCGGACCTTTGGGGCGCCGGTGACCGAGCCGGGGGGAAATGTGGCGAGGATCAGGTCGGCGGGGGTGAGGCCGTCGCGGAGGGTGGCCTCGACGGTGGCGGTGGCCTGCCAGACGGAGTTGGCGTGGGGGTCGACGTCGCGGGGGCGGGTGACACGGACGGAGCCGGGGACGGCGACGCGTCCAAGGTCGTTGCGCATCAGGTCGACGATCATGTTCAGTTCGGCGCGGTCCTTCTCGCTGGCGCGCAGTTCGGCGGGGTCGGCGTCGAAGGGGCGGGTGCCCTTCATCGGCTTGGTGCGGACGGTGCGGGTGGCGGGGTCGTAGTCCAGGAAGAGTTCGGGCGAGAGCGAGACGACGGCGTGGCGTCGGTTTGGCCGGTCGGTCTCGGAAGGCGGGTCGTCCCAGCAGAGGAAGCCGCCGTGGTCGGGGTTGGTGGCCGCGGCGAGGCGGGTGTAGAGGGCGAGGGCATCGCCGGTAAAGTCCGCGGTGAGGTGGTGGGCGAGGTTGATCTGGTAGGCGTCGCCCGCGGCGATGAGGCGGAGGGCTTCACGGACGGCGTTGGTGTAGTGGGCGCGCGGGTTGGTGGGGGTGAGCGGGCCGACGGCGAAACTTGAGGGGGCCGGGGTGGGGGTTGGATCGGGCGGTTCATCGCCCGGCGGGGCGAGGGTCTGGATGACGAGGGGGACGGGCTCGCCCGCGCCGGCGGCGGGGACGCGCGCGATGGCGGGCTCGCAGGTCTCGGCCAGGTCGTAGGGGAGCAGGATGACGCGGTCGGTGGGGGGTCCGGCCAGGGCGGCGGCCAGGTCGGCGCGGTCCGGGCGGCGGAGCGCGGTGGAGGTGACGGCGCGGGGAATGCGGTCGCCCGGCCCGGCGGCGCGGGGCCGGGGTGCGGCATGGACGGGCGCGGCGCGGGGGTCTCGATGGGCCGGGTGGGCGGTGATGGCGGGATCGTACGGGCCCGGTGCGGGCGGATTGCGGGCGATGGCGCGGGGTGTGGTGGGGCGTGTTGGGCGGGTGTGAGGCGACGGGGCGGGTGCTTGGAGGGTGTGCGAACCGGGCGCGGCGGGCTTGGCCACCTAGGATCCTTTCCTTGCGTCGGGCGGAGGAGAGGCCCGGCGGATTCGCGTAGAGCAAGTTCTTTCCCACCCCCACCTCTCCCTCCCCACGAAGGACAGCGGACCATGGCCAAGAAGAAGGCTTCGAAGAAGACGAGCAAGAAACCCGCGGCGAAGAAAGCCGCGAAGAAGGCGGGCAAGAAGCAGGCGGCCCGGAAGACGACGGCGAAGAAGTCGGCCGCGAAGAAGACCAAGGTGCACGCGGCGGGCTCGCGCGGGAAGACGGCGGGCAAGAAGAAGGTGGCGCGCAAGGCGGGCGGGGCCAAGCGGGTGGATCCGAACAAGATGGTGTACGCGTTCGGGAAGAAGACCGAGGGCGACGCGTCGATGAAGCTGCTGCTGGGTGGCAAGGGCGCGAACCTGGCGGACATGACGAGCATCGGCCTGCCGGTGCCGGCGGGGTTTACGATCACGACGGACACGTGCGCCAAGTACAACGCGGCGGGCCAGCGCCTTCCCAAGGGGCTGATGCACGAGGTCGGCAAGCACATGACCGAGCTGGAGAAGCAGCGCGGCAAGAAGTTCGGCGACCGGACGGACCCGCTGCTGGTCTCGGTGCGTTCGGGCGCGGCGATCTCGATGCCGGGCATGATGGACACGATCCTGAACCTGGGGCTGACGGACGCTTCGGTTGAGGCGCTGGCGCAGGCGACGGGCAACGAGCGGTTCGCGTTCGACGCGTACCGCCGGCTGATCAACATGTTCGGCGACGTGGTGATGGGCGTGGGCCACCACCACTTCGAGCACGAGTTCGACGAGGTGAAGAAGCGGTACGGCGTTGCGATGGACACCGAGGTGCCGGCCGAGGGGCTGCGCGAGCTATGCGAGCGGTACAAGGACGTGTACCGCAAGCACGTGCGCGAGGAGTTCCCGCAGAACCCGATGAAGCAGCTCGAGCTGGCGATCGAGGCGGTGTTCAAGAGCTGGATGGCCGACAAGGCCGTCAGCTACCGCCGGATCGAGGGCGTGACGGGGCTGAACGGCACCGCGGTCAACGTACAGTCCATGGTGTTCGGCAACATGGGCGACGACTGCGGCACGGGCGTGGCCTTCACGCGGAACCCGTCGACGGGCGAGAACAAGTTCTACGGCGAGTTCCTGATCAACGCGCAGGGCGAGGACGTGGTGGCGGGCATCCGCACGCCCAGCGACGTGGTCGAGATGGCCAAGTGGAACAAGGCGGTCTACAAGCGGCTGATCGACATCAAGAACGCGCTGGAGCTGCATTACCGCGACATGCAGGACATCGAGTTCACCATCGAGCGCGGCGATCTGTTCATGCTGCAGACCCGGACCGGCAAGCGGACGGGCGCGGCGGCGGTGAACATCGCGTGCGACATGGTGAAGGAGAAGCTCATCAGCGAGACTGAGGGCCTGCTGCGGATCCCCGCGGGCGACCTGACGCAGCTGCTGCTGCCCAGCTTCGACCCCAAGGCGAAGGCCTCGGCGGACATCCTGGCCAAGGGCCTTCCCGCGTCGCCGGGCGCGGCGGTCGGGCACCCCGCGTTCACGGCCGAGGAGGCGGTGGACCGGGCCCACCAGGGCGAGAAGGTCATCCTGGTCCGCAAGGAGACCAGCCCCGAGGACGTGGACGGCATGCACACCGCGGCGGGCATCCTGACCAGCACGGGCGGCATGACCAGCCACGCGGCGGTGGTCGCCCGCGGCTGGGGCAAGTGCTGCGTCGCGGGCGCAGGCGCGATCCAGATCGACGAGAAGAACGGCACGTTCACCGTCGGCGGGCGCACCTTCGGGCGGACGGACCTGATCTCCATCGACGGCTCGACCGGCGAGGTGATCTCCGGCTCGGTGCCGACGGTCACGCCGGAGCTTTCGGGCAACTTCGCCAAGGTGATGAAGTGGGCCGACAAACACCGCACGATGGGCGTGCGCACGAACGCCGACACGCCGGCGGACGCGAAGCGGGCCCGCGAGTTCGGCGCCGAGGGCATCGGCCTGACGCGGACCGAGCACATGTTCTTCGAGGGCGAGCGCATCGTGGCGATGCGCGAGATGATCCTCGCCGAGACGAAATCCGACCGCGAGAAGGCGCTGGCCAAGCTGCTGCCCTTCCAGCGGGACGACTTCGAGGGCATCTTCACGGCGATGAACGGGCTGCCGGTGACGATCCGCCTGCTGGACCCCCCGCTGCACGAGTTCCTGCCGCACGAGGAGAGCGGCATGCGGGAGGTGGCCAAGAACCTGGGCGTGGACCTCGAGGTGATCCGCCGGCGTGTGGCCATGCTGCACGAGGCCAACCCGATGATGGGCCACCGCGGCTGTCGCCTGGCGGTGACCTACCCGGAGATCCTGGACATGCAGGTCCGGGCCATCGTGGGCGCGGCGATCGATTGCGACGCCAAGAAGGTCAAGGCCGTGCCCGAGATCATGATCCCGCTGATCGGCATCGACGCCGAGCTGGCGATGCTGCGGGCGCAGGTCGAGAAGACCATCGCGGCGGTCAAGAAGGAGCGGGGCTTCAAGAAGAAGCTGGACATCAAGATCGGCACGATGATCGAGATCCCCCGCGCGGCGGTGACGAGCGAGCAGATCGCCAAGCACGCCGACTTCTTCAGCTTCGGCACCAACGACCTGACGCAGCTGACCTTCGGGTACAGCCGCGACGACGTGAACACCTTCCTGCCCGACTACCTGGGCAAGGACCTGCTGCCCGAGGACCCGTTCCAGAGCCTGGACCGCAGCGGCGTGGGCGTGCTGGTGAAGATGGGCATCGCGGGCGGACGCAAGACCAACCCGACGCTCAAGCTGGGCATCTGCGGCGAGCACGGCGGGGACCCGAAGTCGGTGTTCTTCTGCCACGAGGCGGGGCTGGACTACGTGTCCTGCTCGCCGTTCCGGGTGCCGATCGCCCGGCTGGCGGCGGCGCAGGCGGCGATCCGGGCCAAGGGCTGAGCCGGCATCACAATCCGAACGCGACGCCCGGGGACCCGTCCCCGGGCGTCTTTGTTCTTTGTGGCCGCGTGTTGCGTGGAAGACCCCGATACGGTACCTTCCCCGCCGCACGCAGGCCCGGGTTGGGCTCTGAGGGGGAGGTCGCATGGGGTTTCTGGGAAGGCTGTTTGGATCCAGCGGGGGCGGCGGGGACTGGTCGGACGAGGGGTACTACAACGCCAAGCGGGCGCTGCTGACCCGGCACCTCGGCGAGCCGGACGAATCGGTGCTGGCGGCCATCATCGGCTGGCCGGTCGGTGGGCCGGTGGACCTGTGGCTGTTCCCCTCCGATTCCGGCACGGTGTTCACGACGATGCAGCTCGTCGGTCCCGGCAGGACGGAGCAGAAGCGGAGCAGCCTGGGGAAGTACGAACTCGCCGCGGCCACCGCCCGGCGCAAGGGCATCGACGGAGACTTGGACGAAGCGGCCTCGCCCTGGCTGGACCGGGCGATGAGCGTCCGGTCGATGCTCACGGCGATCGGGCACTATTCCTCGATGGGCCGGCTCGAACCGATGCAGACCGCCGAGATCCCGGGCGAGGAGAAGAACACCTGCGTCGTGTTCGATCGGGCGATCGGGAACGAAACGCTGGCGGGCGAGCCGTTCGGGCTGCTGTGGTGCATCGCGGTGCACCCGGAGGAACTCGCGTTCGCCCGCAGCGCGGGGACCGAGGCGCTGATCGCGCGGCTGAAGCAGGCGGGGGTGTACCCCACCAGCGACATCGACCGGGACCCGGTTGTCTGATCGACTCTGGGGCGATCCGGCACTGAAACGAAACGAGGGCGTGTTGGCAAACGACCGTGAAATCGATCTGATCGCCGTGGCGCGGCGGCAGCGGGAACTGCTGTGGCTCATCCTGTTCGGTGCGGGGGTGTATCTGGTGATGATCGTCTCGGCGGTGGCGGTGCCGATGGTCGCGATCGGGGCGGTGTTGGTGCAGCTGCTGTTCCAACTCGCCGGGCTCGTGCAGGTGATCCGGCTCAGCGCGGCGATGGGCACGCCGGTGGCGCTGCGGGTGGTGTACATCGTGCTGATGTTCCTGCCGCTGATCGGCCTGATCACGCTGCTTGTGATCAACGGGCAGGCGAACGGGCTTCTCAAGGCGGCGGGGGCGCGAGTTGGGCTGATGGGCGTGCCGAAGAGCGAGTTTCCCAAGTTCATTCGGGGGCACTGCCGCGGATGCGGGTATGACCGGGCGGGGTTGGAGATGCTGCAGGCCTGCCCGGAGTGCGGGCGCGTGCCGCGGATTGCCTGAGGAGAGCGGCTTCACCGCTGCGTCCGCCGGCCAGAGAGCGGTCTACGGTTCGCCCATGACCACCGTCGCCCGAACCGAACGCCTCTCGCTGCGGGTGCCGTCGATGGACGACCTGAACGCGATGGCGGCGCTGTGGTCCGACGCGGCGACCATGCGGTACATCGGCAAGGGCGTGGCGTGGACGCGGGAGGAGGTGGCCGCGCGCCTGGAGCGCGGGGCGCGCCAGCACGCCAAGCACGGGCTGTGCTTCTGGACGATCGTCCGAAACGCCGACGGCGCGGTGATGGGACAGGGCGGGGTGGTTCCCATCGCGTTCAACGGGCCGGAGTTCGAGCTGGGCTACCGGCTGGGGCGGGCGTTCTGGGGGCTTGGGTACGCGACCGAGGCGGCGCGGCTGGCGGCGGGTCATGCGTTCGGCACGGTCGGCCTCGAGCGCCTGGTGGCGGTGACCTATCCGGAGAACGGGCCGTCGCGCCGGGTGCTGGCAAAGGTTGGGTTCCGCCAGACCGGGGAGAGCGATCTGTACTACGGGGTGCACGCGCTGACCTTCGAGTTGGAGCGGGGGGCGTGGGACGCGGGGGCCGGGGCGGGCGATTGATCGCCTTGGTCGCTCGGGTTTTTCCGCAGCGCAAGTCGTTGACGTATCAGCATTTGTCAGGCTAAGAGGGGATTCATGCCGGGTTCACGGGGTCATCACGCCGGGGGGGCATGATCTGCATGTTCCCGGGCGGCGGAGAGCCCCTGCCCGCGGTTTTCAGGATCCCCAAGCAATCCGAAAGGAATGAGCCATGACCAGTGCTTACAGCAGCCAGAGCAAGAACCTCACGCACGAGTCCGACGACAAGTCGGTCGATCGGAGCGGGATGCGCGAGTTGAAGAAGGACGCCCACGCCCTGAAGGAGGACCTCACCCACCTGAAGGAGGACGTGGTGCGTGTGTCGGGCCACGCCGCGACCGAGGCGGCCCACGCCCTGCGTGCCGGCGCGGACTCGGCCGGCGAGCTGGCGACCACCGCCCGCGAGTCGGCCAAGCGCGGGCACGACGCGATGTGCAACACGGTGCGCAAGAACCCCACGGCCTCGGTGCTGGTGGCCCTGGGCGCCGGCGTGCTGGTGGGCCGCGTGATCGGCAGGCGGTAAGCCATGCTGTGGCGGTTCCGGGATCTCTTCGACGGCGGCCAGGACCTGCTGCGTGCCGAGGCGCAGCTGGCGGTGCGGAAGGTGCGCCGGTCGCTGATGGCGGCGCTCGTCCTCGCCCTGGCGGCCGGGGTGGCCCTGATCGGATTTCTGGTCCTGCTCGCGGGCGTGGGCGTGGCCCTCGCCCGCGAGTGGGGCTGGGTCTGGTCGCTGACGGCGATCGGGGCGGGGCTTCTGGTGCTCGGGTTGATCGCGGCGGGCGTCATCAGTGGTCGCCTGCGGGCGATCGGCGAGTCGGACACCGGGCCGGGACCGAAGGAGAAGGCCCGCCAGTCGAAGGAGCAGATGAGCGATGCCGTGGATCCGACGGTGTCGAAGGAAGAAGCGCACCCGGAGTCGAAGTCCCGCGGTCCCAACCGGGGACCGAAGGGTGAGGCCGACAACCCGCTGGAGGAGTTGAAGGCGGCCGCGATCGAGTTCGCCACCCGCAACCCGATGGCGGTCGCGGGCGGGGCGTTCGCGGTGGCGTCGCTGATCGGGCCGGGTCGTGCGGTGCGTATGGTCAGCCGCGGGCTGACGGTGGCGAGCATCGCCGCCAGCGTGCTGGGCAAACTCGGCGAGGACGAGGACGAGCCGGAGCGCACCGCCGCGGCGAGCCCGCGGCCGGGCCCGTCGGCGGCCCAGCGGGCGGGCGGCAATGGGCGGCACGCGGCGCGAGGCACGCCGCCAACCCCGGATCGGACGTCCGCCCGGCCGGGCGCCACGCCCGCGGAAACGAAGAACCCCGGGCGGGTCGCAGTGCCCACGCGCGATGCGCCGCCCGACCGCTTCCGCGTGACCGGGCAGTAGCCGCGGATCCCACGGGGGACCGACCGAGAAAAGGCGTGGTGATGGCGGCTGGGCCCGCGGTCGGCGGGCTTGTGGGCCCTGCCGGATGATCGGCCGCACGCGTGGGGGGCGGCGGGCCGATAGTGTTGGCATGCGCTGACCGCGCCTCTCATGCCGATGACCATCCTGCACATCTCGACGCGGCTGATCCTGGGCGGATCGCAGGAGAACACGGTGCTGTCGTGCGAGGGGCAGGCCGCGGCCGGGCACGACGTGCACTTGGCGTTCGGGCCGATCTACGGGCCGGAGGGCTCGTTGCTGGCGCGGGTGCAAGACTTTCGGACCCACGACGGGCGGGCGATCGGCTGCCACGAGGTGGCGCACCTGGTGCGGGAGATCGCGCCGCGGTCGGACCGGGCGTGCCTGAAGGAACTGACGGATCTCATCGAGCGTCTGCGCCCCGACGTGGTGCACACGCACTCGTCCAAGGCGGGCATCCTGGGGCGGATGGCGGCGTGGGATGTGTTCCGGCGATCGGGCACGGGGCGGCCAGCGGTGATCCACACGATCCACGGCCCGCCGTTCATGCCGGGCGATGACGTGAAGACACGGGCGAAGAACTGGGTCTACACCGTCGCCGAGCGGCACGCGGCCAGGCGGTGCCACACGATCGTCTCTGTCGCCGACGCGATGACCGAGCAGTTCCTGGCGCGGGGGATCGGACGGCCGGACCAGTACGTCACGGTGCGGTCGGGGATGGAGACGGAGCGGTTTCTCAAAGCCGCGCCGGACGAGGACCGCGACAGCGTGCGGGCGTCGCTGGGCATCCCCAAGGACGCGTTCGTGATCGGCACCGTGGCGCGCCTGGCCGAGCACAAGGGGCACGACACGCTGCTGGACGCCCTGGGCAACGACCTGCGGACGGATCCGCGCTGGCGGCTGCTGTGGGTCGGCGACGGCTGGTGGGCCGACCGGCTGCTGGCGCGGGTGCGGTCGATGGGGCTGGAAAAACAGGTGATCACGACCGGACTGGTGCCTCAGGAGCGGATCCCGGCGATGATGCGGGCGATGGACGTGCTGTGCCACCCGAGCGAGCGGGAGGGTCTGCCGCGGACGGTGCCGCAGGCGCTGCTCTGCGGCGTGCCGGTGGTCGCCAGCGACTGCGACGGCACGCCCGAGGCGTGCTTGGACCCGTTCACGGACCCGACCGTGCCCGACGGGCGCATGACCGGGCGGCTCTTCCCGGTGGGCCACGCGGACGGGCTGCGGGCGGCGGTGCGCTGGATGCACGAGCGTCCGGCCGACCGGGTGCGTCTGGGGCAGCAGGGACGGGCGATCTGCGCGCGGGCGTTCAGTGCGGAGACGATGGTGGCGGCGTTGGGGGATGTGTACGGAGCGGCGCTCACGCCGTCCTAGCCGGGGAGCGTGAGCACCCGGTCGCGGGGGCGCGTTCGGCTGGGGGGGGCTTTGCTTTGGTCAATGCGTCGGTGAGACCGGCCGCTTACGCGGCTCGGCTTGGATTGGGCTTCCCAGCCGCGGTGCGTGAGCACCCGGTCGCGGGGGCGTGTTTGGCTCGGGGGGGCTTTGCTTTGGTCAATGCGTCGGTGAGACCGGCCGCTTACGCGGCTCGGCTTGGATTGGGCTTCCCAGCCGCGGTGCGTGAGCACCCGGTCGCGGGGGCGTGTTTGGCTCGGGGGGGCTTTGCTTTGGTCAATGCGTCGGTGAGACCGGCCGCTTACGCGGCTCGGCTTGGATTGGCGCGACGCATCGTGATGATCGGGCCGACCAGCGCGATGAGATGCAGGGCGATCAGCAGGGCGGTCCGGACGCCGGCGATGATGCGGACGCTGTTGTCCATGCCGGAGGCGACGCGGGGGCCCATGCAGCCGCAGCCGGACTCCTGCAGCACGGCGTCGGGCACGAGGCTGAGGTAATACGCGAAGCCGATGATGCCGGCCAGCGACAGGGCGAGGACCGCGCGGCCGAAGGGCTTGCGGAGTTCGCTGCCGGCCGCGAACACCAGCAGCAGCGCGATGACCAGTTCGACGAACGGCAGGGCGACCGCCAGGCCGTGCCACTCGGGCGCGAGGACGCCGTGGCGCTCGATGAGCAGCGAGAAGTCCGGCAGGGAGTAGACCTTGGTCACGCCCGCGACGACCCACATGAGCGCGATCAGGACGACGGCGATGCGGGAGACCAGGAACCGCGGGGCCTTCGGCGCGGCCGCGGGTTCCGGGGACGCCCGCTCGGGCTGGACCGTGTCGTCGCTCATCGGAACACCAACTCTCTCGGCCCAAAGTCGAGCTTCATGGCCTGCTTGGCGCGGTACAGGGTTTCCTCGGCCGCGGCGTTGGCCTTGCGGGTATGGACGCGGAGCAGTTGGAGGATCTTCTCGTCGCCCTTTTCGCCGGCCAGGTCCGCTCGGCGCTCGCGCATGGGGGCGAGGAGTTTGTCGATGTGCTCGGCGATTTCGACCTTGATGTGGCCGTCGCCGATGTTGTCGCCCGCGGCGTACCTCTTCTCGAGTTCCGCCACGCGGGCCTCGTCGTGGATGAAGGCCCGCACATACTGGAACAGGGCGTTGTTGATGTCGCCCGGCTCGTTCATATCAACGCGGCCGGTGTAGAGCCCGCCGAGTTTCTTCTTGATCTGCTTGAACTCGTCGGTGAGGAAGATGGCGTTGTTGAGGCTCTTGGACATCTTGAGTTTCCCGTCGGTGCCGATGAGGCGCGCGACGCGGCCGACCTTGCCCTTCGGGATGGGGAACAGGCCGCCGGCCTTCTCGTAGTCGGCGTCCTCGGTCTGGGGGTCGACGTTGCAGTAGAGCTGGTTGAAGCGGCGGGCGACCTCGCGGCAGGGCTCGATGTGGGCGAGCTGGTCCTCGCCGACCGGCACGAGTTCGGGGCGGAAGATCAGGATGTCCGCGCACTGGCCGACGGAGTACATCGGGAAGCCGAATGAGTAGTTGTCGCCCAGACCCTTGTCGTCCAGCTCGGTCTTGAGCGTGGGATTGCGCATAACGCGGTTGAACGGCAGCAGCATCGCCAGGTACCAGGTCAGCTCGGCGATGGCGGGGATCTCGGTCTGGAGGACGAAGGTGGACCGCTCGGGGTCGATGCCGCAGGCGATCCAGTCCTTGACGATCTCCAGCGTGGAGCGGCGGATCTCGTCGGGCTTGTCGGCGCGCGTGGTGAACGCGTGCATGTTGGCGATGAGGAAGTAGCAGTCGTAGGAGTCCTGCAGGGCGACGCGGTTCTCGAGCGAGCCGACCCAGTGGCCCAGGTGGAGCTGGCCCGTGGGGGTGTCGCCGGTCAGGATGCGGGGTTTCTCGGCCATGGGAGGGGGATCGTAGGGCGAATGGGAGAGAGGGGACTTCAACGCGAAGTTCACGAAGGGACGCGAAGCGGGCAGGGCCTGCCCGAGCGCAGGCTCCGATAAACAAGCACACGATTCCGGTTCGGAGAAGCGGCTTGAGAGCGTGCCGGAACCGCTTCGCGCATCTTCGCGGGCTTCGCGTTGAAATTTGAAACCCCGGTCCGGCTCACACGCCCGCGACGGCGGCCTCGGGCGCGATGAGCATCGCCATGACCACGTTGAGGGCGTTGAAGCACAGATGGATGGTGATGGGCACGCCGACGCGCTTGGTGCGCTCGTAGCCGACGCCGCAGGCGACGCCGACCGCGAAGATGGGCAGCAGGGCGTGCCAGGGCAGGGGCGTCTCGCCCATGCGGTGCATCATGGCGAAGAGCAGGCTGGTGAGCAGGATGGAGATCCAGGGGCTCCTGGTGATCTTGAGCAGCGCGCCCTGCAGGAAGACGCGGTAGATCAGCTCCTCGATGATGGGCGCGCCGATGACCGCGCCCGCGACCATGCCCCACGCCCAGAAGTCGCGGGGGTTCTCGGTCAGCGACTGCAGCACGGGGTGGGCGATCTGCGGCGGGGCTCCCCCTTCGCTGAGCTGGGTGTGCAGGGCCACGCCGGTCATGCCCGCCAGCTCGATGAAGGGGTAGGCGAGCATGAAGCAGCCCAGGCCGACGGGGATGTCCAGGCCGCTGAGTTTCATGCCCGACTCGGGGGCGCTGCGTCGGAGGATGAACAGCATGCCCAGGCCGGCGACGGCGCCGAAGATGTAGCCGGCGAGGCTGACGATGACGGACTTCTGGAAGTCGTCCAGCTCGCTGCGCTGCATGAAGCCGCTGCTGGCGACGATGGTCGCGGCCGAGCTCCACGCGAGGAAGACGACCAAGCCGGCGAAGAGCCACAGGGCGGCGGGCATGGGGCTGACGTCGCGCAGGCCGGCCTTGGCGAAGCCGCCGGGGACGAGCAGCCCGCCCGCGAAGAGCAGGGCGATGACCAGGGCGTTGGAGATGAGCAGGATCCAGAGCTTGTGCTGCTGCATCTGCGCGACGACGTCCTCGACCCGCATCTCGGTGACGTTGCCGGTCTCGACGGCCTGTGCGGCCGCGGGGGACGCGACCAGGCCGATCAGCAGCGCAAAGATCAACCCGATGACCAGCCCGCCCGATGACAACCCCGTGAACCCCGATCCTTCCGAACGAGACCCGAACGGGCGCGCGATGCCGGCCACGCTCCGTGAGATCGTCGAGCACAAGCGCGTTGAGGTCGAGCGGAGCAAGGGGGAGGTCTCCATGTCGGAGCTCGAAGCCCTGGTCGCCCAGGCCGAGCCCCCACGCAACTTTTTCCGGGCCGTGACCCGCCATCCGCCGGGGATGCACACCTCGGTCATCGCCGAGATCAAGCGGCAGAGCCCGAGCGCCGGGCTGATCCGTCCCGAGTACGAGGGCGATGGCTTCAAGCCGGAAGACATCGCCCGACAGTATCTTGACGCGGGCGCATCGGCGATTTCCTGCCTGACGGACGAAAAGTTCTTCGGGGGGCACCTTTCGTTCATCGAGCGGGTCAAAGAGGCGGTGCCGCTGCCGGTGCTGCGCAAGGACTTCATCATTGACCCGTGGCAGCTCTGGCAGAGCCGGGCGGCCGGGGCGGACGCGGTCCTGCTGATCGCCGAGTGCCTGAACGAGTCCGAGCTGGTGGACATGCTGATCCTGGCCCAGCAGCTCCAACTGACCACGCTGCTGGAGGTCCACGCGATGGACAACCTGCTGCGGGTCCGCCCCCATGTCGGGTTCCCCCATCCGGGGTACGCCCTGCTGGGGATCAACAACCGGGACCTGGAGGCGATGACCACCGACCTGAGCCACACGCTGCGCCTGGTGGACATGGTCGAGGACCGGACCATCCTGGTATCCGAATCGGGCATCAAGACGGCCGACGACCTGGCCCGGCTGCGGACCCACGGCGTGCGGATCGTGCTGGTGGGCGAACACCTGATGCGTCAGGAAAGCCCGGGCGACGCCCTGAAGACCCTGCTGCGTCCCACGCTCGGGCGGGTGGACTGACGCCCCCGGGGGGCGGGGTGCCGGGGGGCGCAGGAGATCGGATCCGGGGGGATCGTCCGTGTTTCTCGCAACATCCCGCGGCCCGGCCGCGTTGAATGTCCAGGACCCATCCAGGGAGGACCCAGACCATGAGCCGATTCCACGCCGCCGCCCTCGCCGCCCTGCTCGCGGTGCCCGCGTTCGTCGCCCCCGCGTTCGGGCAGGAGACCGACCCGGAGGCCGTGCTGCGCGCCTCGGCCGAGGCTCTGGCGGAGACGCCGGGCTTTGCCGCCCAGTTCCGCCTGGTGGGCGAGGGCTCGGAGATGATCAAGAACACGATGCCCTCGATGACCGGCCGCCTGATGTTCGGCAAGGGCGAGGACGGGCGCGTGCTGCACGTGCTCGGCGAGGCGCGGGACAGCGCCAACGGGCCGTCGAGCGCGTTCGACATCGTGCGGACGGGCGAGAAGATCACCTGGACGGACGACGCAAAGAGGGCGATCGTCACGCGTCGGGCGACCCCCGAGCCGCGGGAGATGCCCAGCGCCGCCCGGCTGCTGCACCTGGCCAACCTGCTCGACCCCGAGCCGTACGCCGCGGCGCTGGCGCGGGCCGAGGCGGTCGAGCACGAGGGGCTCAAGGCGGTCGCGGGCGAGAACTGCGACGTGGTCCTCATCAGCTTTGTGAAGGCGCAGGGCGCCAACCGGGGCGGGCCGGGGCACACGGCCGAGCGGTGGTTCATCTCCGCGGGCGACAGGCTGCCCCGCAAGCTCGAGCAGATCACGGACGCGGGCATGCTCAAGTTCTCGCTGGTGACGGAGATGAGCAACCTGCGCATCGGCGAGCAGCCGCCCGAGATGCTCGACGTGCGCCGCCCGGAGGACTACCGCGTCGATGACAACACGGTGGCCGCCGAGCCCAAGCCGCAACCCGCGCCGCCCTCCGAGCCCGAGCCGGACATGACGGCCCCGCCGGCACAAGACCCCGCAGCCCGCCCCGCCGACCCGACGCCGCCCGTCGCCCGGACGCCCCGCGCCCCGGCCTTCTCGTTCACGCCCGACGGCGGGAGCGTGGTGAACAACGGCACACAGAACGGGCGGGTGACGGTGCTGTATTTCTGGGGCACGTGGTGCATCCCGTGCCGGGCGGTGTCGCCGAAGGTGTCGGAGATCGCTGCGCGGTTCGCGGACGGGGCGGTGGACGTGTTCGCCCCGGCCATCCGCGAACGCGACGCCGAGGGCCCGCGGTCGTACATCGCAGACAACGATTACAAGCACCGGCTGGTGCTGGGCGCCGACGCGCTGGCGACGTCGTTCAAGGTGCGGGTGTACCCGACCGTGATCGTGATCGGGCCGACCGGCGAGATCGTCTACCAGGCCCACCCCGGCCCGGACCGGACGGCGGACCAGATGGCCGACCAGATCGCCGCGGCGATCGAGGGGGCGCTGGCGAACTGAGGCGCAACCCGATCCAAGCCGAGCCGCGTGAGCGGCCGGTCTCGGGAGCGTTTTGACCGAAGCGGGATCGGGATTGAGCCGGACACGCCACCGAGACCGGGTGCTCACGCACCGCGGCTGAGATCGGAAAACCAAGCCGAGGCGCGTGAGCGGCCGGTCTCGGGAGCGTTTTGACCGAAGGGATCGGGGACCGAGCCAAACGCGTCACCGTGACCGGGTGTTTACGCACCTCGGCTGGGATTGGGATTCTGATCCCACCTGTGGCCGTCCTGGCCATCGCGTACATACGCGCCCGCGCTGGCGATCGACTCCTGATCCCACAGGTATCGCGTGCTTCCGTGGCGGGTCCAAACAGGCCGATCCCCTTCGATCCAACCCGACTCGCGAAGAGCGCGGGTGGACCACGCCTTGAACTGCCGCAGGATCTCCTCGGGCGTGTGGGCGGAGGCCCCCACCACCGCGTGGACATGGTTCGTGCGTATGTTGGATGTGATCATCGTCCAGCCGCGGACTTCTGCGACGCGGCGGATCGCGTCATCGACGACCACCCGGGCCGCGTGGTCGAGCACGAGCGGATCGTGCCTTGCGAGTTCTTGCTGGCGAGCCAGAAATGCCGCATCCTCGCGAATGAACTCGCTGCGTCCGGTCCCGGCGATCGACTTCCACGAACCGCGTTCGTCCCCGTGCAACCGGGTTCCCCGAGTGGTCCACGTGATGAGGTACGCGAGCGGCCGGTTCACCGGCGGAGCGTACCGAACCCGCACGCCGCGTGCAATCAATAATCCAAGCCGAGCCGCGTGAGCGGCCGGTCTCGGGGGCGGGTTGACCGAAGGAAACCGGGGCCGAGCCGGATGCGTCGCCGTGACCGGGTGCTTATGCACCGCGGCTGGGATTGGCGTACCGGATCCACTCCAGGCGCAATCCCTGCGGCGGCAGCGTCGGGCCGTGGTTGGCGCGGCGGTCGGCCGCGGCGAGGATGCCGGGCAGGTGGTCCGGGTCGATCTTGCCCCGCCCCACTTCCATCAGCGTGCCCGCCAGGATGCGGACCATGTTGTACAGAAAGCCCGAGCCGGAGACGCGGACACGCAGGCGCCGGAACTCGCCCGGGAACAGGCCGTGCGCCGGGTCGGTCCGGTTCTCGCCGGGCGTCAGGTCCTCAACGGTGCAGTTGAAGATCCGCCGCACGGTGGTCTTGCGCCCGTGGTTGATCTGCGCGAACGACGCGAAGTCGTGCTCGCCGACCAGATGCGCCGCGGCGGCGGCCATCCGCACCGCGTCGAGTTCGTGCCAGGTGTGGAACACGAAGCGCCGGTCCCACAGCGGGCGGTCGTGGCCCGTGGCGAAGGTGTAGGTGTACTCCTTCTCGATCGCGCCGGAGATGGGGTCAAAGTCACCCGGGACCACTTCGGCATCGCGCACGAGAACATCGCGGGGCAGTTTGCCGTTGACGGCCCGCACCAGCGTGTCCAGCCCGCGATCGGCCGGCCAGCCCACGCCCTTGTCGGCGTCGGGCACGGACAGGAACGAGGCGCACTGGCCCCACGCGTGCACGCCCGAATCCGTGCGGCTGGCGCCGGTGACGATCACCGGCTCCCGGACGGCCTCGCGGACCGCGCGTTCGAGCACGCCCTGCACGGTGCGGAGTTCGGTGCGGGCGCGGTCCTCGCCGGGCGCCGGGGGCGGTGCGGTCTCGTCGGGGGGCAGCTGCTTCTGCCAGCCGCAGAAGTCCGTGCCGTCGTAGGCGATGGTGAGTTTGTAGCGGGGCATCCGGTGTGCTCAGAGGTGTGGGGCGTCGTCGTCGCGGGTGCGGATGACCGTGGGGCCCGGGCCGTCGGACTCGTCGCGCGGGCGGCCGCCGCCGTGGCCGAACTTCTTGTATTCGTCGTCGGCCCACTGGTCGCCGAGCTTCCACCAGGCCAGGGTGATGACGGCCGCGCCGACCGCCAGGATGAAACCGCCGAGGATCCAGACGCCCATGAAAACAGGGTAGGTGCCCGCGCCGGCATGAGCGCGGATTCACGCCGGGCTCATGGGACGCACAGACGCCCGGGCGACCATGTCCGGACACAGGACCGCTGGTCCCCCACCCCCACCCCCCACCCGCCCGCAGCAGGAGCCTCGCGATGCCCGACCGAAGCACTTCGACGAAGACCGCAGCCAAGACCGCAGCCAAACCCGCAGCCAAACCCACAAACAACGCGGCCAAGAAGAGCAGCAAGAAGCCGGCCGATCGGAAAAAAACCGACACGGCCGGGCCGAAGAAGTCCCAGCCGACGCCGCCATTCCCCGAGCAGCACCAGGCCAAGCCCGGCAGCGAGCAGGAACTCAAGCCCCGCCCGCGCTGGCGGGGGGAGGACTACCACGACGCGGGCAAGCTGCGCGGGCGACGGGCCGTGGTGACCGGGGGCGATTCGGGCATCGGGCGGTCGGTGGCCTACTTCTACGCCCGCGAGGGCGCGGACGTGCTGATCACCTGCCTGCCCGAAGAGCGCTCCGACGCGGACGAGATCCGGGAGGCGATCGAGGCGCTCGATCGGCGGTGCGTGGTGGCCGAGGGCGACCTGGCCACGCGATCGTTCTGCGAGGAAGTCGTCCGCACGGCGGTGGACGAGCTGGGCGGCATCGACATCCTGGTGCACAACGCGGCGTGGCAGAACCGCAAGCAGATCGAGGAACTCTCCGAGGAGGAACTGGACACGACGATGAAGGTCAACGTGTACGCGTACCTGCGTCTGTGCCGGGCGGCGGTGCCGCACATGAAGCCGGGATCGTCGATCATCGCGACGGGCTCGGTGGTGGGCCTGCGGGGCAGCGACGAGCTGTCGGATTACGGGGCCACCAAGGGCGCGATCCACGCGATCACCAAGTCGCTGTCGCAGGAGCTGCTGGACAAGGGCATCCGCGTCAACGCGGTCGCGCCCGGGCCGGTGTGGACGCCCCTGAACCCGTCCGATCAGGGCCTGACGCCGGAGGAGGTCAGCGGATTCGGGGACGAGACCGGCTCGTCGCCCATGGAACGCCCCGCCCAGCCGGAGGAGCTGGCCCCGGCGTACGTGTTCCTCGCGTCCGGGGCGGATTCGAGCTACATCACCGGCGTGGTGCTGCCGGTGACCGGCGGGCGCGGCTGACCGGCACGGCGCGGGCGGCCGGCGGAGGGGTCGGGCGGCAGGAGGGAGCCGCCCTTCCCCTCCCCCCCGCCCCCGCCGACCCGCGCCGGCGATTCCCGGGGGCGGGAACTGGGAAGGAGGAACAAGGGGTGGCATTTTTTGATGGCGATGCAATCGGGGCGCGGGGCGATCGTTGGGCCGGGTGCCTCCGCCGGCGGGGTCGCAGCGGTTTGCCGGTTCTAGTGGTCACGACGCGAGCGCACCGCCCCGTCGGCGGTTGTGGCGCGTCGCTGAGAGGAGGTTCGTGATGTCGAGCATGCTGATGAAGTCGTCCGGGCTGCGGGCCGGGTTGTTCGGTCTGGTCGCCGCGGTGTTCGCGCCGGCGGCGATGGCGCAAGACGCGGGCCAGCTGGCGCAGGAGTGCGGGCGGGCGGTGCGGGTGGTCGCGCTCAACGCGACGCAGGACATCCAGGAGGCGACCGAGGACGCGATCGGCGTGATCCGCGATCTGAACGACTCGGACGCGACCAACCAGGAGATCCTGCGTGCGGGCGCAATCGCCCGGAACCGGATCGAGGCCCGGGCCGACGCCGCCCGCGAGCGGATCGGCACGATCGTGCAAAACTGCGTGCAGGAACTGCGTGCGATGGACGCGCCCCAGGCGCTGATCGCCCGCGTGCTGGACGCGGGACGCGACACCCGCCGGGCGGTGAGCACGGCCCAGCACCGGGCCAATCACCGCATCAACGCCGCGGTACGTCTCGCGATCGAGGACTGAACCGCGCGTCGCTCGCCGTCGCGCACACAGCGCGGCGGGCCGACAGCCGCTGCGGCCCTTCCCTTACGGAAGGCCCACCCCGCCGGTGCACTCCGGCGGGGTGTTTTCGTTTGCGGCTTCGCGTCAGCGTGGACCCGGCCCGTCAGAGATCGACCATCACCATGTCGGGCTCTTCGGCCTCGGCCTTTTCGGCCAGGCGGACGTCGGTGCCGAATGCGGCCAGCGCGTCGGAGCCCGCGGCCATCTCGGCCCGGACCGCCCCGGCGTCGAACAGCGGGCCGCGGGGCAGGTTGACGACGTCGGTCGCGCCGGGCACCTGGCCCTCCTGATCGTCGACGATGGCGGCGCCGAACTCGGGCCCGTGCTCGCGGAGCTTCTCGCCGGAGAGGATGGCCATCATGTCCAGCGCAATCTGGCCCTCGCTCTTGGACTCGTGCTGGCAAGGGATGGCCTGCTCGAAGGCCTGGAGGATGCCGTCGCAGTTCTCGTAGGTGCCGGCCTTCTCCGCGAAGGTGGCCGACGGCAGCACGACCTGGGCGGCCGACTCGGCGTGGCCGGCGTGGGTGTCCACCAGCACGACCTTGGTCTTCTTGATCGCGTCGAGCGCGTCGGAGGTAGTCCACGCGCTGGGGTAGTTGCCCGTGAGCAGCAGCGAACCGACCTGGCCGGCGCGGCACTGGTCGAGCAGGGTGTCGAAATCGGCGCAGCCCCCGAGCGAGTCGAGCACGCGGCGCACGCCGCGGGCGTTGGGGGCCTTCTCGGCCCGGACCACGAAGGGCTTGTCCTTGGCGGCGGGGTTGGGGAAGGACTTGTCCTCGCCCCGGACGGGCACGGGGCCCATCGCGAAGCGTGCCGCCGGGTCGATCGACCGGGCCAGCTTGGCGAGCAGGTAGGCCTCCTCGCAGGTCAGGAACGGCGAGACGACCACGGCCAGCGGGCCGGAACGCAGCGTCTCGATCGCGCGGCGGTACGCGGCGGGCCACTCGCTCTCGATCAGCGTGCCGTGCTGGCGGCGCATGGGCTCGGGCAGGCGGTTGTCGGCGTGGACGAACTTCCAGCCGTAGCGGACCTCGTCGGAGATCCACCAGGTGTTGATGTCCATATTCTCGCGGGGCTTGAAGCGGTAGACCTTGCCCTGGTTGTGCTCAACCCAGATGTTGTCGCCCGAGCTAGTCAGGGGGTCGATGCCGGGGGTGGACTTTAAGAACCACACCCGCTGGGCGAAGAGGAAGTCCTTGTCGAGCAGCGCGCCCACGGGGCAGATGTCGATCACGTTGCTGGCGATCTCGTTCTGCAGGGGCACGCCCGGGAAAACGTCGATCTGCGACTTGTTGCCGCGCCCGTCGATCATCAGCTCGCCCGTGCCGGCGACCTCGCGCGCGAAACGCACGCAGCGGGTGCACATGATGCAGCGGTCGGAGTAGATCAGGATGTTGGGGCCCAGGTCCTTCTTGGGCTGCTTGACCTTCTGCTCCTGGAAGCGCGAGCCGGAGCGGCCGTACTTGTACGAGTAGTCCTGCAGCGAGCACTCGCCGGCCTGGTCGCACACCGGGCAGTCCAGCGGGTGGTTGATGAGCAGGTACTCCATGACCGCCTTCTGGTTGGCGACGGCCTTGGGGTTGTTGGCGTAGACGACCATGCCGTCGGTGGCCTCGGTGGCGCAGGTGGGCAGCAGCTTGCCGCCCATCATCGGCTCGAGCTTGTTGTCGTTGCGGGGGTTGGGCGCGTGGACCTCGGCCAGGCAGATGCGGCACTGGGCGGGCACGGACAGCCCCGGGTGGTAGCAGTACTGCGGGATCTCGACGCCGTTGCGGTTGGCGATGTCGATGATGCGTTCACCCTTGGTGAACTCGCAGCGGACGCCGTTGATGCTGATCGTGGGCATAGAACCCGATCGTAGGCGGACACCCGCCGGACATGGGCCCCCGTGACGCGCGCCGCCGCCCCCGATGCGGGCGGCCGACGGGCCCACGGCGGGTCGTCCGCCCCACCGCCGCGAGGTCCGATCACGCGGGCGGGGCCTCCGGCTCGTCCGGTTCGGACGGCCGCGTGCCGGGCGCCGGTTCGGTCAGCGAACGCCCGTTGCGCCACGAGCCGGGCTCGCGCTGCTCGCCGTCCTCGCGGTCGGTCGCGGGGTCGGTCGCGGGGTCGGTCGCGGGATCGGCCCCGGGCGTCTCGTCGCGGTCGGGCGCCTCCCACGCGCCGTCCCAGGGGTCCTGATCGCCCAGACGCCGCGCGTCGCGTTGCCGCTGGTTCTCGCGGGCGCGGCGTTCGAGCACGAGCGCGGCGTCGAGATAGACCGGGTGCTTGCGGATGGGGTTCAGGTCCGGATCGACCTGCCACCAGCCGCCGTCACCCCCGTAGCCGGCGTCGACGGCCTTGGCGAAGTGGTCCGCGGCCCGGTCGGGCCGTTCGGCCATGGCCAGGTAGCAGGCGAGGTTGTACTGACGGATCGGCTCGGACGCGAAGCCCGGCGAGCCGGACTTGTAGAGCGCGGCCGCGTCGAGGAAGTAGTTGCGGGCCGCGTCCTGGCGGGAAAGAACCCAGTTGGCCCAGCCGAGCCGGTAGGCCCTGGACGACTGGGCGAGCGGCCCGGCTGGCACGGGCTCGGCGAGGACCATCTCCTCGAGCCTGCGGGCGGCTTCCGCGGCCGACACCAGCCGCCCGGTGGACCACTCGACCTGCACCTTCCAGAGCCAGGCCTCGGTCCGGTCGGGGAAGGCCTCGACCGTGCGGGCGGCGATGTTCTGGGCCGCCAGATCCCGGGCGTTGGCCAGCGCCAGGCGCATGCGGGCGATCTGGTCGGACAGGCCGAACCGGGCGTCATAGCCGCCGGCGAACTCCCGCCGGGTGTCGACCGGCGCGACGACCATGACCACGGCGAAGCTGGTGGCCGCGAGCAGGGCCGAGCACGAGACCAGGCTGCGGATCGATGACACGGCGCGTGGCTCCTCCAAAGGGTCGGTCCGCACGGAACGGGGGTGCGGTTCGGGGGCGCGTCGGCCCCGGGCCGGGATCCGAATACCCTACCCCCATGGCCAGCACCCCGCCCAAACCCGCCCGAACGGGCCTGAACAAGATCCAGCCGCCCAAGGGCACCCGGGACATGTACCCCGAGGACGCCCTGAAGCGGCGGTACCTCGAGCAGAGCTGGCGTGACGCGTCGGTCCGCTGCGGCTTCGAGGAGATCCACGGGCCGACCTTCGAGACGACGGACCTGTACGCGGTCAAGAGCGGCGAGGGCATCCTCGGCGAGCTGTTCCAGGCCTACTCGGGCAAGTCGCCCGAGGAGGTCGAGCAGGTCCGGGCCACGGGGCGCGCACCCTTCGCGATGCGCCCGGAGTTCACGCCGACGCTGGCGCGGATGTTCGCGTCCAGGGCGGGCGCGCTGCCGCGCCCGTGCAAGTGGTTCACCGGCGGGCCGTACTTCCGCGCCGAACGCCCGCAGCGCGGACGCCTGCGCGAGTTTCTCCAGTGGAACGTGGACTTTGTCGGCGACGACGGCACCTCGCAGGGGCGGGCCACGGCGGACGTGGAGATCCTCGGCGTGGCGATCACGCTGCTGCGCGACCTCGGGCTGAACCAGCAGGACACCGTCGTCGCCTACAGCGACCGGCGCATGGCCGAGGCCGTGCTGCGGCACATCGGGGCGACCGACGACACCCTGGCGACCTGGTTCGCGTGGATCGACTCGATCCCCAAGAACCCGCAGGCGGCCGTCGCGCGTGCGATCGAGATGGGCCTGAGCAAGGCCGAGGTGCAGTTCGTCATCGGCTACTTCTTCAACAACAAGGCGGACGCGCGGGTGCTGGCCGCGCTGGACGAGAACCCGAACACGGTGCCGGCGTTCATCAAGTTCCAGAACTCGGTGCTGCAGGTGCCCGAGGTGGCCGACTCGATCGCCCAGCTCCAGCGGTCGTCCAGGATCGTCGAGGAGACGGGGCTGGGCGGGTGGAGCGCCCAGCACAACGCGGTGGTGCGCGGGCTGGCGTACTACACGGGCCTCGTGTTCGAGGTCCTCGCCGACGGCGAGCGGGCCGTGGCGGGCGGCGGGCGGTACGACCGGCTCATCGAGCTCATGGGCGGCCCGCCCACGCCCGCGGTGGGGTTCGCGATGGGCGACGTGGTGGTGTCGCTGCTGCTCGAGGACAAGGGCCTGATGCCCCAGGGCGCCGAGCTGATGGAAGCGGTCTCGCGCCGGCCCGCCTCGGCGCGCCCGGAGGTCTACGTGGTCGGGGCCGACGACGACGCGTCCGACGCGGACGTGCGCCGGCTCAGCGCCGACCTGCGCCGCGGCGTCGAGGCGGACGCCCACCGGCAGGCCGGCGAGACCAGACCGTGGAGCGCCGGGCGGTACGAGAGCGCGTCCGGCGGCGTGCGACCGATGCACGCGCGGGTCAGTTACAAGAGCACGCGGAACCTCAAGAAGCTGCTGGCCGACGGGGAGAAGCAGTTCGCCCGCCTGGCCGCGGTGGTGCACGGGCCGGACCGCGTGCAGCTCAAGGACTTCGACGCGCGGCGCGACCTGACGCCGGCGGACGTCGGGCTGTCCGAAACGCACGCGGAGTTCTCCGTGGACCCGGCCAGCCCGGTGTACGTCGGGCGGGCGGCCGGGCGGGTGCTCGGCTAGAACGCCATCAGCACCACCAGCGCCACGCCCGCGACGAGGTGAAAGAAGAACACGCCGGCGAAGCACGCCCACGCGCGACGCCACTGGTCCGCCGGCGGGCGGCTCTGGAAGCGGCGCCGCCCGCGGACCAACGCCCGCAGCCCCGCGCCGGACAGCAGCCCGAGCGTGAGCATGTACACGAACATCACGACGGCGGTGGCCTCGCCGCGGGTCGCGACGATCGGGACGGTCAGCAGAAGGGCGACCACCGCGTCGAACCCGATGGCCATGCCGAAGGCGAGCATCGCCAGCAGCCAGGGTCCGGGGCGGGCCTGCTCCGAACCGACGGTCAGGGTGATGGGCGCGTCGCACTCCGGGCACCGCGGCAGCGCCACGCCGCGGAGGTTGTAGCCGCAGACCGGGCACGGCGCGTCGTGACCAGCGAGGAACTCGGCCAGAAAGTCGGGCGACGGGGTCATGGCGGTCCTTTGACGACGACGGCCGTCGCAGCGCGGGCGCGGCCGGGCAAACCCGAGTTTATCAGGTCGGGTGCGCCGAATGGGACACTCCTATCCAAGCCGAGCCGCGTGAGCGGCCGGTCTCAGCGGTGTGTTGACCGAAGCGAAACCACCAGAGCCAAACACATCACCGAGACCGGGTGCTCACGCACCGCGGCTGGGATACCCAATCCAAGCCGAGCCGCGTGAGCGGCCGGTCTCAGTCGCGTGTTGACCGAAGCGAAACCACCAGAGCCTAACCCATCACCGAGACCGGGTGCTCACGCACCGCGGCTGGGATACCCAATCCAAGCCGAGCCGCGTGAGCGGCCGGTCTCAGCGGTGTGTTGACCGAAGCAAAACCACCAGAGCCAAACCCATCACCGCGACCGGGTGCTCACGCACCGCGGCTGGGATTGAAGATCACCAGATCCACCGCAGGCGTCCGAAGTCCGGCGCGAGGATCGGGCCGCCCGAGAGCGGCGCGGGGAAGTAGACGATGAACGCGCGTCCCACGACCAGGTCGCGGTTGACCACGCCGGGGGTGGCGTCGATGTTGCGCCGGACCCACGGGTTCATGTCCTCGTCGCGCCAGTAGCGCGAGTCCTCGGAGTTGGGGGAGTTGTCGCCGCACATGAAGAACTGCTCGGCGCTTAGCGTCGGGAAGTGGTCCCAGTGCGCACCCAGCGTGGCGCGCTGGAAGCGTTGCGGCGCGGGCTGGTAGAAGATGTCACGCTCGAGCTCGACGCGGTGGACGCGCATCGGCCCGCCGGCGAACTCCCAGCGGACGCGGGCGTTGCGGTACTGATCGTTGCGGGCCAGCGCGCCCGCGCTGGTCACGCCCGGGCGGTTGGACTCGGTGGCCATCCGCTCGTCCACCGCCACCAGCTCGTCGAAGGTGGGCACCATGGCGGCCTCGATCCGTTGGGCGGGCGTCAGCGCGTAGGCCCCGCGCTCGGGCCCGCCGCAGACGAGCCGGCCGTCCACGAACAGCCACAGCGCCTGGTCCACGTGCCAGAACTCGACCTCGGTGACCGCCCCCGGGTGAAGGCCGTCGAAGGTCCCCGTGTCCAGATCGGTCCAGCCGTTGACACCCTCGGTGGCGTCGGGGCGCATGCGGACGGTGGCGACGCCCGACACCGGGTCGACCACCCCCTGGAGCACCAGGCCGCGGGCGGTGATCGTGGGCGTGACGGCGACCGGCGATTCGGTCGGCTCGACCGCGATGCGCAGCGCCAGGTCCGACACCGGGTAGACGGGCGCGATCGCGCCGAGGTCTTCCGGACGCACGAACGGGTTCGTGGGCGGCAGGCCCGTGGTGCGGTCGCGGTCCGGGCGGCCCTGGTTGTAGGCGTAGTAGTCCGTGATCGGACGCCGGTCGTTCCACGAGAGCGTCGTGGCCTCGCGCCCCGTGTAGGTCCACAGCGTCGCGTCCTGCACGCCCGACCACGCGCCCGCGTCGTCGGGCGAGATCGGCGGTCGGTAGGTCGGCTCGGCCCGCACGGGCGTGTAGCGCGAGTCGAACACCGGCTGGAACATGGTGCGCTGGGTGCGCTCGTCCTTGCGGGCGATCCGCCAGTCGGGCTCGCGCCAGGCGTGCGGGCCGGAGGTGGACGTCTTGCCGGGCGCGTACGCCCGCGTGAACACGTCGCCGTCGACCAGCGCGAGCTGCTCGCCCGGCAGGCCGACGAGCCGCTTGATGAAGTTCTCGTGCGTTCCAGGGTTCTTGAACACCACCACGTCCCACCGCTTGGGGTGCTGGAGCCCGGGCAGGTACTTGAGCACGAACACGCGGTCGCCCGCGGCCAGGCGCCGGTCGCGCTGGGGCTCGATCAGCAGGCCCGTCATCGGGTCGGTGGGGGTCAGAGGCGGGAAGTCGGCGGTGCCCTGGCGGCGCAGCGGCTCGCCCGTGTTGCCCCGCCCGCTGTAGTCCCAGGGCCCCGTGGGCCAGTCGTAGCCGTTGTGGGGGCTGACGAAGCGGACGTGCTTGCCCATCAGCGTGGGCGCCATCGAGCCGGTGGGGATGATGAACCCCTCGATGACGAACCCGCGGAAGATGAACGCCATCATGAAGGCGATCATCAGCGAGGTCAGCGTCTCTTTGATCCCGAGGGGTTGCTTGGTGCTCATCGTGGCGAAGGGTATGGGCACGGGGCGGGCGCATCCGGGCCCGGGCCGGATCGGGCCGCGGAATCAGTCCGGCGGGCCGGAATCGCCCGAACCGCCCGCGTCCGGGCCGCCCTCGGAGCCCCCGCCGGGCTTGCGCCGACGACGGCGCCGACGCTTCTTCTTCGCCGGCCCGTCCGGTCCGTCCGGGGCGTTCTCGCCGGATGCGTCCGCCGGTCCGGCCTCGCGACGCGGGCCCGGGCTGGCGGACGGCGGATCGCCGGCGCCGGAGTCGGCGCCCGCGCCGGGACCGCCGGGCTCGGCCGGGCCCTTGCGCCGGCGACGCCGGCGCTTCTTCTTGGTCGGCTCGCCCGTCGGGGCGGTCGGCTCGTCGCCGGGGATGTCGCTGATGTCCACGCTCGTCGGCTCGGAGCGGCGCGGGCGGTCGGGGCGCGGACCACGCTCGGCGGCGCGGGCGGGGCCACGCTCGGGGCGGGGGGCGCGGGCGCGTCCGGGGGCCGACGCGGGGGCCGGCTCGGGGGCCTTGGCCAGGCCGGGCTCGGAGAGGTTCTCGATCGGCACGGCCACGTCTGTGCCATTGTCGAGCCGGACCAGGGCCAGCTGGGTGAGGATCTGCGTGTCGATGACGATGCCGTCGCCCTCGGGCGTGCCGACGCGGGACTTGCGGTGCGGCAGGCGCTTGCGCAGCTCCTCGTAGGTCTCGTCCTCGTAGCGGAGGCAGCACATCAGCCGCCCGCACCGCCCGGAGATTTTCAGCGGGTCCAGCGTGGCCTTCTGTGTCTTGGCGGACTTCATCGAGATGGGCTTGAGCACCTTGAGGAAGTTCTTGCAGCAGCAGTACTGGCCGCACCGCTCATAGTCGGCGGTGATGCGGGCCTCGTCGCGGGCGCCGACCTGGCGCATGTCAACGCGGGTGTCCAGGTCGGCCTGGAGCCGGGAGACCAGCTCGCGGAAGTCCACGCGTTCCTCGGCACTAAAGTAGATGGTCAGACGCTCGCCGCCGAGGATCGGCTCGGCCTCGACGATCTTCAGAGGCAGGCGCAGCGCCTCGGCGTGGCGCTTGGCCGCGGTCCGCAGCTCGTGGCGGGACTGGTCGCAGGCGGCCTGGCGGTCCATGTCCTCTTTCGTGGCGATGCGCAGGGCCCGGCCGTCGGTCGAGAAGGGGTACTGGCGACCGCCGGAGTTCTCGATGTACTCGAGCATCTCCTTGCGGCTGACCGACTTCGAGCAGCCGGAGTTGGGGCAGGTGCTGGTGAGCATCTCCCCGATCTCGGTGCCGCGGTGGGTGCGGACCACGATCTTGGACCCGCAGCCGGGCTTCTCGTCGGACTGCCAGGGGAACTCCCCGACCATCTTCAGGTGCCCGTAGCGGACCACCAAGGTCTTGGGGGCGTTGAGCTTCTCGTAGGCGACGCGGTCGGCCTCGTCCTTGAGATGCTCGGCCAGGTCGGCCTCGAACTGTGGGAGGGGCAGGATCGGCAAGGGGTGGCTCCGGGTCTGTCGGATCGTACGCCGTGCGGGCGCGGGGACCCTCCGCCCGGGTTCGGGCGGGGCACGGGCCGGAGGATGAGGGCCGTGAGGTCAGGGCCGGGCGGGGAACCCGGCCTGGACGCGGGCGCGGTTGAACAGGTCGGGCAGGGCCTGGCGGTCCTCGAGCACCACGCGGCGCTGGTTCTCGACGTCGTAGACCAGCAGGGTCTCGTTGCGCTCGTCGATGAGCAGCATGACCTCGGTCGAGCCGCCCTCGGTGGTCATCATCACGTAGCCGCCCTTGTCGGCGACCATCTCGGCCTTGGCGGTTCGGTCGAGCAGGCCCGCGCCCTGGACGACGATCAGGGCCGCCAGGACGCCGGCGGAAACCCAGAGCCAGTTGCCCCGGGCGGCAGGGGACGCTTCGCGGGTGTGCGGTGCGGTGGTCATGGCGTCTCCTCAGCGCTGGGGGTCGATGACGAGGTCGGTGGTCAGATCGCGGTAGCCCACGCCGAGCATCTGCCGGCGGGACGAGTCCCAGCGGAGGGTGATCATCTCCCGGTTGGCGGCGTCGAGGATGTAGACGGCGTTGGAGTTGCCGCCGCTGATCTGCCCGCCGACCATGGTGTACTCGCCCCGGGCGCGGGACGGCTGCATCGGGGCCTGGGCACCGGCGTCGGGCGCGACGCTGACGACCATCAGCAGGGCCAGCAGCGCGGCGTTGAGCGCGATCAGGCGTCGGGCGGGCGAGCGGGACGCGTGGGGGACTCGGGGGTCGGATGGACGGTTCATGGGGCCTCCGTGTCTGCCGCCCGCATCGGGGCGGGTGGCCTTGGAGCGGTACGCCCCCGCACGCCGACCGGTTGCCCGGCGGCCCCGGCAGGGCCGGGATGGCGGCTCAATCCTGGTGCGTGCGCTTGGACTTGAGCGAGGACGCGAAGACGATCACGGCCAGCAGCAGCACGAACAGCGCATACATCCAGATCCGCGGGGCGGTCGGGGACTCGTCGATCCGCGGCAGACGCAGGGCTTCTTGGGCCAACGCGGTCGGGGCCGCGCCGGCCAGGGCCATCAGGGCGGTCAGGATGCCGGCGGTACGGGTGCGGATCATGCCCTAAGGCTACGCGACGGGCGGTGGGCGGGCAACGGGCGCGTTCCGGCCGCTCCCGCGCCCTCGGACGGCGGGCCTAGGGCCCCCCCCACCCCGCACGGGGGCGGGGGCATCCCGTATCATCAGCCCCCGTGGCCCTGAACAAGACCACCTACGAGATCCAGGGCCTGGCGGCCCGGCGGGACATCCGCACGACGCTGGCGGGGTTGTCCGTGGCGATGCTGGCCGCGGGCGGCGTGGCGCTGGAGCGGGGCTTCCGCCTGGACATCCGGCCCGATTGGATGATGCCGGTCCTGCAGATCGTCGCGTCGTACCTGGCGCTGTGGGTTGCCGGCGATCTGGGCCCGCTGGCGGGCCCGAAGACCCGCTGGCGCTCGCGGGTGGGCCAGCTCGGCGAGCTGGGCCTGCTGGCCGCGGTGGGGATCGAGGCGGCCGGGTTCTCCATGGCCGGGGAGATCGTGGCGGTGGCCATGGCGGTGACGCTGGCCTGCCGCCTGAACACGCAGCTGGCGCGGACGATCTCGAACCCCTCGCTGCTCTTCCCCGGCTCGTTCGTGGTGCTGATCCTGCTCTCCACGACGCTGCTGATGCTGCCCGCGGCCACGCCCCAGGACAACCGCATCGGCCTGGTCGACGCGCTGTTCACCGCCACCTCGGCGGTGTGCGTGACGGGGCTGACCGTCCGGGACACGGGCGGGGACTTCACGCTGTTCGGACAGAGCGTCATCTTCGCGTCCATCCAGCTCGGCGGGCTGGGCATGATGATCTTCGGCTCGACGCTGGCGCTGCTGTTCGGGGCCCGGCTGAGTTTCCGCGAGAACCTGACGCTCAGCCGGGCGCTCAACGAGTACCCCGCCCACCGCATCTCGCGCTTCGTCGGCTTCATCGTGCTGACGACGGTGTTCATCGAGGCGGCCGGGGCGGTGGCGATCTACGCCCTGTGGCCGGCGCCCGCCGACATGGCCTGGCAGGCCCGGGCGTGGATGGCCGCGTTCCACTCCGTCTCGGCCTTCTGCAACGCCGGGTTCGACCTGACCGGCGAGAGCATGGTGGGCATGCGTTCGAGCCCCGTGGCCTACCTGGGCGTGATGCCCCTGATCATCATCGGCGGGGTGGGGTTCCTGGTGCTCGACGACCTGTGGCGCAAGGCCTTCGGGCGGGCCACCGCGGGCGGGGGGGCCGTGGCCATCGGGGACACCGGGCCCGGCCCGCGCCGGCGCCTGTCCACGCACTCCAAGCTGGTGCTGGTGACCACCGGGCTGCTGCTCGTCGGCGGCGCGCTGGTGATCTTCGCGGCCCAGCTCAAGGTGCCCGGCGTGGCGCCCGGCCAGCGCGTGCTCGACGCGGTCTTCATGTCCACCACCGCGCGGACGGCGGGGTTCAACTCCGTCCCGATGGAAGAGCTCGCCCCGGGCTCGCGCTTCATGCTGATGGTGCTGATGCTCATCGGAGGCAGCCCGGGCTCGACCGCGGGGGGCATCAAGACCGTCGTCTTCGCCGTGCTCGCCCTGGGCGTGTTCGCGACCGTGCGCGGGCGGGACGAGGTCGAGGTGTTCGGGCGGGCGTTGCCGGACGAGCTGGTCAAGAAGGCCGCCGCCGCGGCGTTCGGGCTGATCACGCTCGTCGCGCTGGCGACGCTGACGCTGGACCTGATCGAACAGATCCCCTTCGAGCCCCTGTTCTTCGAGGTGATCAGCGCCGCCAGCACCACCGGGCTGTCGCTGGGCATCACCGAGCGGCTCTCGCCCGCGGCCCGGCTGGTGCTGGTGGCGGCCATGTTCCTCGGGCGGGTGGGGCTGCTGGCGTTCATCGGCTCGCTCATCGCGGGCGGCGGGCGCCGGGGCTCGTACCGTTACCCCCGCGACAACGTTTCCCTCGGCTGACCGGAGACCCCACCCATGCCCGCCAACTCCAAGGACTCCCGCCCCATCGCCGTGCTCGGGCTCGGACGCTTCGGCCAGCGCATGGCCGAACGCCTCTCGCGCGGCGGCGAGGACGTGCTGGCCTGCGACTACGACCGCGACGTGGTCGAGCAGATCGCCACCAAGGTCGCGCAGGCGGTCGTGCTCGACGTGACCGACGAGGCCGCGATGCGTTCCCGCGGGGTGCACAAGGTCAAGGCGGCGGTGATCGGCATCGGCGAGGACTTCGAGGCCGCGGTGCTGACGACGGTGATCCTCCGGCAGATGGAGGTGCCCCGCATCATCGCCAGGGCCCGGACCACGACCACCGCCGAGGTGCTCCGCCGGGTGGGGGCGCACGACGTGGTGCTGGCCGAGGACGAGGCCGCCGACCGCTGGGCCAACCGCCTGCTGGGCCCCAAGGTGCTCAACCAGATCGAGTTCCACCAGGGCTACAGCATCATCGAGTTCCAAACACCGAAGGACTGGGTCGGGAAGGGCCTGGCGGAACTGGACGTGCGCAAGAAGCTCAACCTGCACGTGGTGGCCGTCAAGCGGAACGTGACCGACGACGGGCCGAACCACTCCCGGATCGTGGTGCTGCGGGCCAACGAGCCGCTGGAAGAAGACGACGTGCTGATCATCATGGGCCGGGACGAGGACCTCAACAACCTCATGAAGGACTGAACGGGCCCGTGGGGGGGTGTTGGGGGCGTGCTCGGGCAGCGCGGCCCGACCCGTACAGGGCTCTATCAGCCGCGCCCGCCGCCGCGGCTGTCGGTCGCGGGGGCGGGATTGTTGCTATCCTTGCAACCTCTCTCCTCCGACCCACGGACCGGGCCGGGGGGACACCGACGACCATCCACGCCCCCGGGGTCGGACCCCGGAGGCGCCACGACACGCGGAGCCGCCGACCATGGCCAAGATGTTTTACACGCTCGAGGAAGCCGCCTCCAAGCTGGGCATGTCCGAGTCCGAGGTGCAGAACCTCGCCGAGTCCGGGCAGCTCCAGGAGTTCCGCGACCGCGACCGGCTGATGTTCAAGGTCGACCAGGTCGACCTGCTGGCCGGCGACGACGGCGAGGACGACGTGCAGCTGGCCGACACCGGCGCCGGCCTGGATCCGATCTCGCTCAGCTCGTCCAACACGGGCACCGGCTCGGGCCTCTCGCTGGGCGATTCGGCCGCCAACGAGGGCACCGGCGTGTCGATCTTCGACCCCGAGGACGCCGACGCGGCCGACGCCAACGCCGAGACGCTGGTCACCAGCGGCCTGGGCGGCTCGGGCTTCGCGATGGACGCGGGCGCCTCGGGCTCGGGCCTGGCCCAGCTCGCCTTCGAGCCCGACGACACCTCGCTGGGCGGGAACCTGCTCGACGGGACCGACGCGGGCGGCAGCGCCGTGGGCCCGGCCGCCGGCGGGACCGCCGCGGGCGCGCTGTTCGAGTCCTCCGCCGCCGAGTCCGACTTCGGGCGCGGCGCGGCGGCCCCGGCCATGAGCCCGATGATGGCCATGGGCGAGCCCTACGACGGTGCCGCCTCGGGCCTGTTCGGCGGCTTGGCGCTGGGCGTGTTCCTGCTGACCCTGCTCTCGATGGCCGTCATGATCCTGGGCATGTCCGGCGGGTCGGCCGCGGTGCTCGGCGGGATCCAGCAGACCACCCTCTACATCGTCGCCGGCGGCGGGGCCGCGGCCCTGATCATCTTCGCCGTCATCGGCTGGGCACTGCTCCGCAAGAGCTGAGCCCCCCGGACCGACGAATCAGGCAACCTCCGCAGCCCCGGCCACCACCGGGGCTGTTTCTTTGACCCGGCGCGGGCGGCGTCCGTTGAGCAGCCGGCCGAGCGGCGTGTGCCGCACGAGCACGGCGTAGGAGATCATCAGGACCACCATCGAGACCACCACGCACGCGCCGAACTTGACCAGCGGGTGCGCCTCCCACGGCAGCAGCACGAGGCCGACGGCAATCACCAGCGGCAGGTGGGCCAGGTACACCCAGTACGCGCTGTCCGAGACGTAGCGCACCACGGCCTGCAGGCGCGGGCCGGGGCGGCTGAAGAGCCGGGTGAACAGGCCGATCATCGCCAGCGAGTAGCCCGCGGTCATCAGGGCGCGGGACCCGACGGCGAACCACCACGCGGCGGCGGCCCGGCCCTCCTGACCCTCGACGATGGTCGCCAGCACCCCGTTGGCACGCACGTGCGCCACCGTCGCCAGGGCGGCGATCAACGCGGGGACCCACCAGCGCCGGGCGAGCCGGTCGATCGCGTGGCGGTGGGCGTACAGAGCCCAGCCGGCGAAGAACGGCAGCGCGTAGTAGGCCAGGCCCTGCCACTGCGGCGTCAGCGACCCGTTCGGCTGGGCGCCGGACGGGCCGTGCATCGTCAGCGCCGCCACGACGGGCAACGCCAGCAGCACCACACCCAGCCACGCACCCACGCACCAGCCGACCGCCCGCGACAGCAGGCCCCATCCGTGCGTCAGCGGCCCGCGCAGCGTCCCGGGCAGCAGCGACGCGAGAAACCGCACGAGCAGCCCGGCGCCGATCAGCAGGCACAGGTCGTACAGGAACCACAGGTGGTACAGGCGCCCGAACTGGCCGGGCGAGCCGGGCGTGTCCACGCCCCAGCTGTTCTTGAGGATCGCCTCGGCGGTGCTGCCCAGCGGCCAGCCCCACTGCGTCGAGATGCCCCACGCCCACACGAACGCGCACAGCGGCTGGATGGTGACCATCGCGATCACGAAGGGGACAAGCACCCGGGCGGCCCGCTGGCGCAGCGTGGCCATCCCGCCGCGTCGTGCGACGAGCATCGCGGTGAAGAAGCCGGAGAGCAGAAAGAAGGTCTCCATCCGCCACGAGTGGATGATGGTGACCGAGTGGGCGATCGGCGTGCTCTTGGTCGGCTCGAGGAAGGGCCAGAAGAAGAACGGCACGCCGGCGACGAACGGCAGGGCGGCGTGGAGCCAGACGCCGAGCATCATGGCCACGGCCCGCAGCGCGTCGAGGGCGTGCAGGCGTTCGGTTGGCTGGGTGGCGGGGGAGTGCGTCGTGTCTGGCGTGGTCATGGTGCGTGCGCGCCTTGGTCGGAATCGACCCGTCATGATTGCACCACGGCGCGGGCGGAAAAGCAGGAAAAACCCGCGTCGGGCGACGCGGGCGGGTGAGCGGCTCGGATGGGCGGCCGGAGGGCCGGGATCGATCAGGCGTCCTCGACCTTGGCGATCTGCCACTCCTCGAGGTCGACGGGGGCCTGGCGGCCGAAGATGGTGACCAGGACGCGGACGGTGCCCTTGTCCGGGAACAGCTCGTCCACGGTGCCCTCGTAGTTCTCGAACGGGCCCTCGCGGATGACCACGGACTCGCCCTTCTGGAAGGACAGGCGGACGGTCGGCTCGTCGGCGGGGGCCTGCGAGTCGCGGAGCATCTTCTCGGTCTCGTGCTCGGCCATGGCGGTGGGGCGCCCGGCGGTGCCGATGAAGTCGCCCACGCCGGTGGTCTCCTTGATCAGGAAGAACACATCCTGGGGGATGCGGCCGTCGTCCTCGAGACGCATCTCGACGAAGACGTAGCCGGCGTAGAGCTTCTCTTCCTTGATCTTGGTCTTGCCGCCCTTGATGGTCTTGACCTTCTCGGTGGGCACGAGGATGCGGCCCACGAGGTGGGTCATGTTCTCGATCTGGATCTTGCGCAGCAGCGTGTTCTGGACCGAGTGCTCCTTGTTGGAGGCGACCCGGAGGACGAACCAGTCCATGCCCTCCTGGCGGATGGGCTCGTCCGCGCCGATCACACCCTCGCGGGTGGGGGCGCCGACGGTCTGGACTTCCTGGGTTTCGTCGTGTTCTGCCATCATGGTGCTCTGCCTTCCGCGGGGCGGGTGGGCCCCGGCGTGCTGGTCGTTGGTTCCCGGCGGTTCAGCTCTCGAGGACGTTGATCGCTTTGAAGAACGCGCTGAACCCGATATCAACCACGAAGAGGATGCCGGCGATCAGGAATGCGGCGACGATCACGACGATCGTCGAGCCTTTGACCTGCTTGTAGGTGGTCCAGTTGACCTTCTTCATCTCGGCGTCGGTGGCGATGAGGAAGTCGGCGGAGGTGCGGTTGGCCCCGACGAAGTACGCGGTCAACACGGTGCCCACCAGGATCAGCGAGCCCGCGACGATGGCCTGCAGGTACAGCTGCGGGATGACCGGGGTGGGCGAGGTCGAGCCGATGTCGGCGCGGAACGAGGGGGTCAGCGGGTCGCCCGAGACCATGCTGTAGGCGTCGGGCATCTGGTCGCGGACGGTCTCGGAGTCGAAGGTGTCCACCACCAGCGTGGCCCGGCGGGCGGCGCCCTCGGTGAACGCGGCGACGCGGGCCGAGCCCAGGGGCGCCAGCTCGTCGCCCTGGTAGTGCAGGATCTGGACGGTGTCGCCCACCGCGATCTCGCCCTGGACGGACTGGGCGGCCAGGGTCCATTCCTTGGCGGGCAGGCGGACCGCGGCGGCCTGCCCCCAGCCCCAGGCGGCGGCGTAGAGCGTGACCACGCCGACGGCGACGGCGGTGAGGACGCGTGTCCAGTAGCCCTGACCCGGCTTGTAGAGTCCCAATGCCATGTCGGGCGTCCCTCCGCGTGGCCGCTGCCGGGGGCCCGGGTTGGTCCGGGGCTTCGGGCGGCCTGGTTCTTCGAACACGGCAGGAGGGACTCGAACCCCCGACCGGTGGATTTGGAATCCACTGCTCTACCAACTGAGCTACTGCCGTAAGACAGGGGCTGACCACCGGGGACCAGCCATCAGGGGAACGAGCGTTCGGCCGGCCCGGACCCGTGTGGTCGCGGCCGGGCCGTCGCGTTACTTCCGCTTGATCTTGTGCATCGTGTGCCGGCGCAGGCGGGGGCAGTACTTGCTGAACCCCTCCTTGAGCTTGTCGTCGATACCACCCTTGGTGTTGATCGAGGTGCGGTAGTTGAGGTCGCCGGACTCGCTGCACTGCAGCCAGACGAACTCGCGGGCATTGGTCTTCTTCTTCGCCATAGGAATGCTCCCGTGTTCCGGGTGGTGTTGTTCGGAAAAGCGGCCCGGGGGCTTTCGCCTCCGGGCCGATGATTGCTCAAAGGACCCGGATCGGTCTTACTTGACGATCTCGGTCACGGTGCCGGACCCGATGGTGCGGCCACCCTCGCGGACGGCGAATCGGAGGCCGGTCTCCATGGCCACGGACTTCTCGCCGAGGTCGACGAGCATGGTGACGTTGTCGCCGGGCATGCACATCTCGGCCTTGGCGCCGCCGTCACCGAACAGCTCGGTGACCTGGCCGGTCACGTCGGTGGTGCGGAAGTAGAACTGGGGCTTGTACTTGGGGAAGAAGGGGGTGTGGCGTCCGCCCTCTTCCTTGGTCAGCACGTACACCTGGCCCTTGAACTGGGTGTGCGGGTTGATGGACTTGGGCTTGCAGATGACCTGGCCGCGCTCGACCTGGTTCTTCTCCACGCCGCGGAGGAGCACGCCGCAGTTGTCGCCGGCCTGTCCCTGCTCGAGGCTCTTGTTGAACATCTCGACGCCGGTGATGGTGGTCTGGAGGTTCGCGGGCGCGAGGCCGACGATCTCGGCGGCGTCGCCGACCTTGACCACGCCACGCTCGACGCGTCCGGTGGCCACGGTGCCGCGGCCCTTGATGGAGAAGACGTCTTCCACGGAGATGAGGAAGGGCTTGTCGATCTCGCGGGTGGGCTCGGGGATGAAGGTGTCGATGGCGTTGAACAGCTCATCGATCGAGGCGCAGGCGGCGTCGTCCTTGGGGTTCTCGAGGGCGAGTTTGGCCTGGCCGCGGACGATGGGGGTGTCGTCGCCGGGGAAGTTGTACTTGTTGAGCAGCTCGCGGATCTCCATCTCGACGAGGTCGAGCAGCTCGGGATCGTCGACGAGGTCGACCTTGTTCATGAAGACGACCATGTGGGGCACGCCGACCTGGCGGGCCAGGAGCACGTGCTCGCGGGTCTGGGGCATGGGGCCCGAGTCGGCCGCGACCACGAGGATGGCGCCGTCCATCTGGGCGGCGCCGGTGATCATGTTCTTGACGAAGTCGGCGTGGCCCGGGCAGTCCACGTGGGCGTAGTGCCGACTCTCGGTCTCGTACTCGACGTGCGACGAGTGGATCGTCACGGTCTTGTTGGCGTCACGCACGGTGCCGCCCTTGGTGATTTCCGCGTAGGACTTGGCGCCCTGCACGAGGCCCTTGGCATCAGCGCGGGCGACCATCGCGGCGGTCAGGGTCGACTTGCCGTGGTCGATGTGCCCGATGGTGCCCACATTCACGTGCGGCTTGGTCCGCTCGAAGGTTCCCTTCGCCATCGCTCTACCTCTTCTGACTGCTCTAAGCGGTCGGTGTATGCCCTGATCCCGACCATCGGGAGGGGCGTTCCGCCGACCGCTCCGGGCCGGCGATCCATCTGATGAAACACTCACCCGCCGGGTGCGTACCCGACCGGGCGGACCCCCTCACCGTCGTGGATCCGGGGGCGGCCGGCCCCGAGGCCGACCTGAAAGCCGCTGGCGAGACTTGAACTCGCGACCTCACCCTTACCAAGGGTGCGCTCTACCACTGAGCTACAGCGGCACGATGATCAGACTCGGCGAGCCGGGCCTTCACGAAAACCGCCCGGACGGGGATCCGAGCGGGACAGGATCTTTCGCCGCTGCCCCCCACGGGTCAACCAATTGTCCTTCATGGGGTTCCGATCGTTCCGGTCCGGAGCCCGCGACGCCCCCGCGGACGCTCCTGCCCCGGTCCGAGCCCCCGGACGGGGCCGAAAAGTCGCCCCCGATCGCGCCGAAATCTCGCCCGGATCGGGTTGCGGAAGACCCCGCCGCGACGCCGGCAGCCCTGATCGGGGCCCTTATCGGGGCCCTTCGGCTCGGGCATCCCCTCATGGGCCGGGCGTCGAAAGCGTTTGGTCTCACAAACGATCCGGTGTACATTCTCGATCGGACCCGCTCGCGAAACCACCCGACCGGTCGCCGGAACCGCCGGAATCGCCCCCGGGACGGCCGGCTCGGCCGGACCCCGTCGCCTTCTCGACCCCCAGAACCGAGGACCGCCCATGCTCCGCTCCATCCGCACGCTGATCGGCCTGGCCGGGGGGCTCATCGCCACCGCCGCCGGCACCGCCCAGGCCACCTGGTCCATCCTGATCGTCGATACCAGAACAGGGGAGATCGGGCTCGCCTCGGCGACCTGCCTGATCCGCCTGGACCTGCGGGAGCTGACACCGGTGCTGATCTCGGGGGTGGGCGGCGTGACGGCCCAGTCCGCCGGCGACTCGACCGGCCTGAACCGCTCGCTGATCCGCGACCGGTTGATCCAGGGCGTGGCGCTCGATGACATCCTGGCCGAGCTGGCCGTGTTCGACGCGGGCAGCCACCAGAGCCGCCAGTACGGCATGATCGACGTGACCGGAGACACGCTGACCTTCTCGGGCAGCAACGCCTCGGACTGGGCGGGCGGGCAGACCGGCCAGCTCGGCGACATCGCGTGGGCGGTGCAGGGCAACATCCTCACCGGGCCCAACGTGGTGCAGGACGCGGTGGACGCGATCGTCAACACCGACGGCGACCTGGCGGACAAGCTGATGGCTTCCATGATCGCGGCGCGCGAGGCCGGCGGGGACGGGCGCTGCTCGTGCGCCCCGACCACCCCGACCGCGTGCGGCAGCCCGCCGCCGGGCGACTTCAAGAGCGCCCACATCGGGTACATGCTCATCGCCCGGATCGAGGACCAGGACCATTCGCGGGTGTACTACCGCGACCCCGGGCACGGCGGGCACTTCGCCACGCCCGACCTGAACGGGGACGGGCTGCCCGACGCGGTCGCTTCGGCGTTCAACGGCCCGGAGGTGTTCGCGTACCTGAACGACTCGGCGCCCGGCTCGCGCCTTGCCAGCGCGGTGCCGGCCGGTTCGGTCGTGACCGGCCCCGGCGCGATCGTGCGGATGACGCACGCCGACGTGAACGGGGACGGGTTCGACGACGTGGTCTTCGCGACCGCCGGGCCGGACGAGATCGGCTACCTGCCCGGCGACGGCGCGGGCGGGCTGGGCGCGGCCGTGCGGGCCGCGCTGCCCGGGCCAGTCGACCGGATCGACGCGGGCGACCTGACCGGCGACGGCGCGGCGGAGATTGTCGTGACCGTCAGCGCGGTCGGCGGCGTGTACGTCTTCTCGGAGAACGCCGGGACCCTGACGCAGTCGGCGCAGATCGACGTGCCCGGCGTGCCTACCGGCGTTTCGATCGCGCAGATGGACAACGCGGGCCTGAACGACCTCGTCGTGGCGACGGCGTCGGACGACTCGGTGGCCGTGCTGCGCAACCTCGGCGGCCTGGCGTTCTCGACGCTGGCCACCTACACGCAGGCCGGCCTCGGCCCGGTGGACGTGGCGGCCGGGAGCATCTTCGGGTCGGGCCTGGGCGATGTCGCGGTGATCGGCGGGACCTCCCGGCGCCTGACCGTGCTGCGTCAGGACAGCCCCGGCGTCTTCAGCGCGAGCACGAGCACGCTGGTCAACGCCGGACGCCAGGTCGAGCTGGGCCGCTTCACGCCGGACGGGAAGACGGGCATCGTGACGATGGCGATCGGCAACCGCACCATCGAGATCCACGCCGAGTCGGCGACGACGCCCGGCGCGTTCGAATCGATCGACCGGACGCGGGCCGCGCCGGCGCAGGTGGCGCTGACCGTGGCGGACCTGAACCAGGACGGGCTCGACGACCTGGTCTCCGGCGGGCTGACGCGGGGCGTGTCGCTGATCGTCAACACGGGCGACGGCACCTTCCCCGAGTACGAGGGTTTCGCCAGCGGCGAATACTTCATGGAACTCAACGTCGCCGACACCATCAACAGCAGCCCGGACCCTGTGGACCAGCTCGTCGGGCAGTTCGCCGACTGGCGCGCGGGGCTGGAGGGCAAGATCGACGCGGTGCGGTCCACGGTGGTCGCGCCGTCCCGCGTCGGCGCGGGGCAGACCTACACGCTGCGGGCGCAGGCACGCGACTGGCGGGGCGACCCGGTCGCGCCGGCGCTCTTCGCGGCCGAGGCGTTCGTCGTGTCCGGGCAGGCGACCATCGCCGAGGTGCGCTCGCCGGCTCTGGGCGTTGTCGAGGTGGATGTCGTCGCGTCCGCCGAGCCGGGCGTTGACCTGATCGGCATCCGGATGGTTGACGGGCAGGACCGCCCGGTCCGCCTGATGCCCGACGCGACGGTGATGGCCCTGGCCGACCTGGCGGACTTCAACAACGACGGCGGGCGGAACTTCTTCGACCTGGGCGCGTTCCTGGCGGCTTTCAATAGCTCGGACCCGGCGGCGGATCTGAACGGGGACCAGGTCTTCGACGCCGCCGACGTGAACGCGTTCGTCGCGCTGTTCCTCGCCCCGGCCCCCTGACCACGGGGGGACGGGCGGGGCCGCCTTCGCGGGGTCGGCGCGTAGACTGACCGGGAGCCGAGCCTGCCGCCCGGCCCGCTGAAGGAGTGGTGCGATGAAGAAGGTGCTGATCGGTCTGGTTGTCGTGGTGGTGCTGCTGGTCGTGCTCGTGGTCGGAGGCGTGATCTTCGGGCTGACCCAGATCGACAAGATCGTCAAGACGGGGATCGAGCGCGGCGGGACCTACGCGACCGGCGTGGACACCACCGTGGACATGGTCGACGTGAGCCTGACCAAGGGCACCTTCGACATGGGCGGGTTCCAGCTGGCCAACCCGGCCGGCTTTGACACCCCCCACTTCCTCGCGCTGAGCGATACCTCGGTGGCGCTGAACGCCAACCAGACCGGCAGCCAGGTGATCACGCTCTCGTCGCTGACGCTCGACGGGATCGACGTGTACCTGGACAAGGGCGGCAACCCCTCGAACTACAACACCGTCCTGAACAACCTCAAGCGGTTCGAGTCCGGCGAGAAGGGCCCGCCCCCCGCCGAGAGCGACGGGATGAAGGTCGTGATCGACTCGCTGGTGATCGAGAACATCGACGTGCATCTGGCCAACATGCCGGGCATCGGCTTCGTGGCCGGGGACGTGGCGGTCAACGTGCCGCGGATCGAGCTGAAGAACGTCGGCAAGGACGAGCCGATGGGCTTCGCCGAGGTGATCGGCCTGGTGGTCAAGACGGTGCTGGCCGCGTCGGTCGAGGCTGGCGGGGGCATCATCCCCGGCGACGTGCTGGGCGATCTGAGCGGCGGGCTCGCGGGCCTGACCTCGTTCTCCGACATGGGCATCGAGGCGGTCGGCGATCTGGGCAAGCAGCTCAACGAGCAGCTCGGCGGCGCGGTGGAGCAGGCTCAGAAGGCCCTCGACGACGCCAAGAAGGCGGGCGAGGACCTCCAGAATCAGGCCGACGACCTGCAGGACTCGGTCAACGACGCCGCGGACAAGGTCAAGGGCATCTTCGGGGGCGGCAAGAAGGACGAGCCCTGATCCGGGCTCGGTGATCCCCAGACCAGGGGGGCGATCGTGGGATTTGGGGGGCGATCCGGGTCGTCCATCGCCCGGATCCGGCGGGGTGGCGGACTGATCGGATCACCCGATTCCGGACGCCCCGGGGCGCAGACGGCGTCGTTTCGGGAACCGGGGGCGGGCCCTTTCGTATGAACTGGGGCGCGGGTTTGGCCGCGCACCGGCGGGGCGGTCTTGCTCTGACGGTCGGGACGGTTTATCGGACTGATTTGTGCTGTTTCGGTCCGATCCGGCCCGGTGTGGGTCAATTTGGCCCCAATCACGGTCGTTTCCGGGGCTTTGGGCTTGTTCCAAGGCCCGTTTCGGGGCATCGTGTTTGTGTTGTGCAAGGGTCTCGGGCACGCGGGTGCCCGGTCGCGGTGACGGAGCACGCCCAGGGCGTGCGAACGGGCAAAGCAAGAGAGATAGGAACGAAACATGATGACGGTAAGCGGCAAGCGTGCGGTGCTGGCGATGGCCCTGGTGTTGGCGAGCGGTTCGGCGATCGGCGCCGACGCGCGCCCCGCGCCGGCCGGCGGGACCGCGGGCGTTGAGCCGTCCGTGCTGCGGGCGTCCCCCGTCCAACGCCAGTCGGCCAACGACGCGTTCGCCTGGATGGCCCGCGACGCGGGGCTTATGGACCGGGCCTTGCCCATCACCGAGACCTTCCGGGCCTCGCCCGGGCTGATGGAACGGCACAACCGCATGGTCGCCAAGGTGCGCGACCGGCGCGACATGGCCCGCGCCGCCGCGATCGAGTTGAGTTCGGATGTCGCCGGCGCCACCGGCGTGGCGCGGGCCGCGGCCCAGCCGGGGTTCGAGGCGATCTGGGCCCGCGCGGACGATCGCATGGCCGAGGCCCGGGCCCGGCTGGCACCGTCGATGATCGAATCGCACGCGGACATCGACATCCACTCGTTCCGGCTGCCCGACGGCTGGACCGAGGAGGAGGCGGCCGCGCTGCTGATGGCCACCGGCGACTACGAGTATGTCGAGCCGGACTGGCTGGTCTACCCGACCGACACCACCCCCAACGACCCGCAGTTTGGCCAGCAGTGGCACCACCGCAGCCAGAACATGAACACGGTGCTCGCCTGGGACTACGTGACGGGCGGGAGCGACGTGATCGTGGCGGTGTGCGACACCGGCGTGCGCAAGAGCCACCAGGACCTGATCGACTTCGTGCCCGGCTTCAACGCCACGACCAACCTGGCCGAGGTCGACGGCGGCAACACCGACGACGCCCTGAACGGGCACGGCACGCAGGTGGCCGGCTGCATGGCCGCCCGCGGCAACAACGGCATCGGCGTGGCGGGCGTGGGCTGGGACTTCACCATCATGCCCATCCGCGTGTCCGACACCGCCGACGGGACGGCGGCGCTCTCAGACATCCTCCAGGGCGCCCGCTGGGCGGCGGACAACGGCGCGTTCGGCGTCAACTGCTCCTACGGCGGCGCGAACAGCTCCCAGAGCAACAGCGCGGGCGGGTACATCCGCAACCAGGGCGGGCTGCTCGTGTTCAGCTCCGGCAACGACGGCCTGCAGGACCAGACCGTGGACCGGCCCTTCGTGACCATCGTCGGGGCAACCAACAGCAGCAACTCCGTGGTGGGCTTCTCGAACTACGGCGTGGGCATCGACGTGGTCGCGCCTGGCGCGGGCATCCGCACGACGACCCGGGCCGGCGGTTACACCAACGCGACCGGCACGAGCTTCTCGTCGCCGCTGACCGCGGCCGTGCTGAGCCTGATCCACGACGCGGACCCCACCCTGACGCCCGAGCAGGTCGAGCAGATCCTCAAGGACACCGCCAAGGACATCGGCGCCATCGGGTTCGACAACTTTGCCGGCCACGGCCTGGTCGACGCCGGGGCGGCCGTCGAGACCGCCCTGTTCGGGCCATCGATGATCGACCTGCCCTTCACGGACGACTTCGGCACCGGCGTGCTGAGCAACCTGTGGCGCCAGCCCGTCGGCTCGGTCAACGTCAACGCAGACGCCGCCGACCTGGACCCGGGCGACTTCGCCCTGAACCTGGCGGGGACGGACTCGATCACCACGGTGGGATTCCGGGCCGGCTTCATCGCCGCCGACATCGGCGAGATCGCCTTTGACGTCCAGCACCGCGGCGTGGAGGCGGGCGAGAGCCTGCTCGTCGAGTACCTGGACATCATCGGCAGCTGGACCCCGCTGACCACCCTGACCAGCGACGGCACGGACGAGGACACGTTCTCGCGCGTGCGGATCTCCATGCCGCTGTTCGCCAAGTACGACGGTCTCAAGGTCCGCTTCACGGCCCAGGGGTCCGACGCGACCGACGACTGGTACATCGACAACGTGCTCGTGGACGAGTTCGTGCGCAACGTCCTGCCCTGGCAGACCAGCTTCGAGGGCGGCATCGACACGGACTTTGACTGGGCGGTCTCGCAGGCCACCGCGGTCAGCGATGCGCCCAACACGCCCGACGGCACGATGAGCGCCCGGCTGACTGGCACCGGCGTCATGGAAAGCCGCCCGGTGGACATCACCGGCGTCACCACGACGCCGTACGTGCGACTGCGCACGCTGCACACCGGGGTCGAGGCCGGCGAGTCGCTGGAGGTCGAGTACCGCGACATCTTCGGCGCCTGGCAGCCGCTGGCGAGCATCGTCTCCGACGGCGTCGACGAGACCGGCTTCACGCTCAACCAGTTCCAGCTCCCCTTCGACGCATTCGGCCTGGACATGGCCGTCCGCATCTCGGCGGCGGGCTCGGACAGCGGCGACGTGTGGTACATCGACGACGTGGCCGTCACCGAGGAGTTCGTCGTGGACCCGCCGTCGTGCCCGGCCGACCTGGACGGTAACGGACTGCTGAACTTCTTTGACATTTCCGGCTTCCTGAACCTGTTCAACGCCCAGGACCCCGTGGCGGACTGGGACAACAACGGCCTGTACAACTTCTTCGATATCTCCAGCTACCTGGCCACGTTCAACGCCGGATGCCCGTGATCCCGGCGTGGGCCGGCTTCAGTTTTCATTCCCCGCCGCGGGGGCCCCTCCCCGTTTCCTTCCCCGCGGCACCGTGAACCGAACGGAGTTTTCCTGATGACGAGTCCTTTCTCCCGCGTCTGCGCCCTCTCTCTCGTGCTCGCCTGCGGCTCGATGTCCGCCGCCGCGGCGGGGCCGGTCGATCCGCTCGGCGGGTCGCGCCCCGGCGACCGCGCGACCATGGTGCAGCGTGCGGCCTCGGTGCTGGCCATGCAGCCCGGCGACGACGCCCGCGTCGCGGGCGCCGAGCCGATCGCGTTCGAGGCCAAGGCCGGCGACCGCGAGTTCTCCGGCGAGCTGATCGTCCGTGCCAAGGCCGGCAAGCAGCGCTCGGCGGCCGGGCGCGTGGCGCCGCTGGTGGCCTACCGCAGCGAGCTGGTCGAGGAATACGTCGTGCGCGTGCCCGCGGGCATGAGCGAGGGCGAACTGGCCGGCGTGCTGATGGCCACCGGCGACTACGAGTTCGTCACCCCCAACTGGACCGTGTTTCAGCTGGCGACGGTGCCCAACGACCCGGGCTACTCGAGCTCGTGGCAGCACACGCGACTGCAGTCGGCGCTCGCGTGGGACATCGAGCAGGGTTCCTCGGATGTGATCGTGGCGGTGTGCGACTCGGGCGTGCGCCTGACGCACGCGGACCTTTCCGCCGCGCTGGTGCCAGGCTACAACTCGGCCAACCGGGTGGCGCAGATCAACGGCGGGCTGGTCGACGACGTCAACGGCCACGGCACCTTCGTGGCCGGCTGCGCCGCGGCCATCGGCAACAACGGCGTGGGCGTCACCGGCGTGGGCTGGAACCTGGGTATCATGCCGATCCGCGTGACCAACAACTCCAACGGCACAGCGAGCCTGTTCGCCCTGACCGACGGCGCCCGCTGGGCCGCCCGCAACGGGGCCAAGGCCATCAACGTCTCGTTCACCGGCGCCACCAGCTCGGGCAACAACAACGCCGCCCGCGACATCAAGGAGGACGGCGGGCTGCTGTTCTGGGCCTCGGGCAACTCCAACGCCCCCATCGCCGGCAACACCTCGGAGTTCGTGGTCGTCGGGTCCACCACCTCGAGCGACAACCGGTCCAACTTCAGCAACTACGGGCAGGCCCTGAGCCTGGTCGCCCCCGGCTCGGGCGTGCGTTCGACGCAGAGCAACGGCGGCTACGGCAACAGCTCGGGCACGAGCTTCGCCAGCCCCATCGCCGCGGGCGTGGGTGCGATGATCTTCTCGGCCAACCCCGCCCTCTCGCCCGACGACGTGCAGGACGTGCTGTTCAGCTCCGTCGACGACCTGGGCACGCCCGGCTGGGACCAGTTCTTCGGCCACGGGCGTGTGAACACCTTCAAGGCCGTCACGCTCGCGAAGACCTACACCCCCCGGGCCCCGCTGCCGCTGTACGAGCCGTTCGACTCGGCGTCGTGGCAGGACAGCCTATCGATGATCTCGGGCAGCCCGGCGATCGCCGCCGACCCGGACGCCGCCTCGGGCGGTTCGGCCCTGCTCATGCCGGCCGGGGCGGGCGTCGAAACCGCGCCGCTGGCCGGACGGCCGGCGTCGGGCAACAACTACTCCGTCCGCCTGAGCGTCCGCACCGAGGGCGCCGAGCCGGGCGAGTCGCTCGGCGTGATCTACCTCAACGACGCCGACCAGTGGGTGCCGCTGTTCGAGGCCCCCGCCACCGGGACCGACACCGGGTACATCGTGCACGAGGAGCCCGTGCCGGCCGACTTCGCGCACCACGGCGTGCGGCTCCGCCTCCTGGCCAACGGGTCGGACGCGTCGGACCGCTGGTTCGTCGATGACCTCTCGATCGACGAGCGGACGCCCGTCTCGGCGCCCTTCGCCGACGGCTTCGACGTGGGCCGCCTCAGCGCGATGCGGTGGGACGACCTGAGCACCGCCGGCATCAGCCAGATCGCCGACAACTTCCTGATGAACCTGCCCGACGGCGCGACGGCGACGACCGTCGAGGTGCCGCTGGTGGACCTGGCCGCGTTCGAGCAGTGGGTCTGGTTCTACGTCGACACCGACGGCATCGTGGCCGGCGACACGCTGGCGGTCGATTACTTCACGCCCGCCTCCGGCTGGCAGCCCCTGACCACCGTCGACGGCGGGAGCCTGGCCGGCGGGCTCAACGGCTTCGAGACGCCCGTCCCCTTCGGCGCGATCGCCTCGAGCAACTTCCGCCTTCGGTTCACCGCCAGCACGAGCGGCGGGGCGTTCTTCGTCGACGACGTCAACGCCGGCACCAGCCGCCTGCCCGACGCCAACCCCGGCTGCTCGGCCGCGGACCTGGCCGAGCCCTACGGCGTGCTCAACTTCTTCGACCTCTCGGCCTATCTGGCCCTGTACAACACGCAGGACCTGGGCGCCGACCTGGCCGCGCCCTTCGGAGTCTTCAACTTCTTCGATCTGTCCGCCTACCTGGCCGGCTACAACGCGGGCTGCCCGTAAGCGGACCTGATCCGATCCCACAACACAAACGCCCGGGACGCGCGTCCCGGGCGTTTTTCTTTCAACTGCGCGCAGAGGTCACGGGCAGCCGGCGTTGTAGAGCGCGATGAACGCCGCGACGTCGAAGAAGTTGAAGACTCCGAAGGGCGCGGCCAGGTCCGCCCTCGGGTCCTGGTTGTTGTACGCGGTCACGAAGTCGGCGACGTCGAAGAAGTTGCGCACGCCGTCGAGATTGAAATCGGCCGGGCAGTGCATCTCCACCGCGCCGATGTCCGGGGTGCCCTGCGGCCGGGGCTCGTGGCGCTGGTCGTCGGTGACGACGTTGCCGGCCGGATCGACGCTGAACGCGACGTTGCCGGCGTTGATGCAGGGGCTGCCGGCGAGCAGGATGTGCGTGGGGGTCGGCCCGCCGTGCAGACCCAGCGGCGAGAGATGCGGGTCGACCGGGGCGCCGAGGGTGCCGCCGATGTCCCCGGGGCCGGCCAGGCCCGCGGTGCCGTCGGAGTCGAGGTTGTACCCCAGCGAGCTGAGCGGCAGGCTGGACCCCATCACGAGCGGGTCGACCGAACCCGGCACGCCCGCGACGATGGTGTGGGTCAGGTGCATCGTGGCGCCGCCGGAGGGCGTGCCGTTGTGGATCGCCGCGCCGTTGGGCGAGCCGTTCTCGGCGAGTGTGACGTGCGTCAGGCTCGCGTTGCCGCCGGTGAGGTTGAGGATGGCCCCGCCGAGCCCGCCCGGGCAGGCGTTGCCGCTGAGGGTGGAGTTGGTCAGCTCGAGCGTGGCGAAGTTGTAGATCGCGCCGCCGCCCAGCTCGGGCCCGCCGAGCGCGTCGGCCGTGTTGGCGATAAACGCCGAGTGCCCGACGCGGCAGACCGACGAGTTGGTGATCGCCCCGCCGCTGGTCTGGCTGGAGTTGGCCTCGAACAGGCAGTTTTCGGCGAACAGGTCGCCCCCGCCCGCGACGTTGATCGCCCCGCCCCCCGAGTCCGACCGGTTGAACAGAAACGTCGAGTTGGTCACACGGACGCTCGCTCCGAGCAGCCCGACGGACCCACCGACGGCGACGGCGTGGGCGTTCATGAACACGCACGAGTCGATCTCGGCGGGTGATCGCAGGTTCATCGCCCCGCCGGATCCGCCGGAACTGTCGCCGTCGAAGGAGGAGTTGGTCACGCGCAGGCTGGGGCTGGCGCTGGTCGTGCGGATCGCCCCGCCGTCGCGGTCGGAGTGGTTGACGTAGAAGTGGCAGTCGTCGAGGATGCCCGCGCCGTTGAGGTAGATCGCGCCGCCGATGCCGGTGGCGGTGTTGCCGTAGAAGTTGCAGAAGCCGGTGGCGGAGAGCGATCCCTGGGCGTCGATCGCCCCGCCGCGGGCGGTGGTCCCCCCCGAGGCGGAGTTCATGGAGAGCTCGCACTGGTCGAACTCCAGCGCCGACCCGGCGACCGCGCGGACCGCTCCGCCGGATTCGCCGCCGATCGCGGTGGCGTTGTAGACACCCAGGGTCTCGAAGCGCACGCGGACGCCGGCGCGCACGTCGAAGAGCCGGTCGCCCAGGGCGCCGGCGTCCAGGAATGTGACGCCCAGACCGGAGCCGGTGATCACCACTTCCCTGTGGATGTCGATATCGCCCGACACGGCGCTGTCCTCGCCCGCGCCCACTCGCGTGAACAGGAAGGTGCCGGACGGGAGCGTGACGGTGAACGCCTGCCCGGCCGGCTGGGTGTTGATGTGCTGGATGACCGACCGCAGCGTCGATTGAACGCCGGGCACGGCCGGTTCGACGTCGGGACTGATCGCCGGGTTGACCGCGGGGGCGTCGTAGGTCTCGGTCACCTGGAACTGTGCGGCCGCGTCAGGCGAAAACGCCGCCTGCGCGAGCGCCGCGGCCGAGATCAGGAAGGCTGGGTGGACGGTGCGTGCCATGATGGGCTCCCTTCGTTCGGGCCCACGCTCCGCGGGCCCGAGTTCTGAGAGCGACAACGAGGCGATCTGGTCACGACACAGATCCCGAATGGGGTCCGCCGATCGGTCCCTGTAGGGGTCGCCCGGTGGTTCAGCCTGCGCTGCCGACCAGCTTGTCGTTGGTCTCGAACCGCTTCAGGGCGGTCAGGAGCTGCTCGATCTGCACGGGCGGGGGCATCTGGAGCATCCGGCGGCGCAGGGCCGTGATGGTCTTGCAGGCCTGATCCTCGAGGAGGAGTTCCTCTTTGCGGGTGCCGCTGGCCGCGAGGTTGATCGCCGGGAACAGGCGCTTCTCCGCGATCTTGCGGTCGAGGATCAGCTCCATGTTGCCCGTGCCCTTGAACTCCTCGAAGATCAGCTGGTCGCCCTGGCTGCCGGTGTCGACCAGGCACGTGGCGATGATGGTCAGGCTGCCCGCTTCCTCGGTGTTGCGGGCGGCGCCGAAGATCTGCTTGGGCACCTCGAGCGCCTTGGAGTCGATGCCGCCGGACATGGTCCGGCCGGAGTTGGCGTGGCGGTTGGAGCGGTTGAAGGCGCGGCCCACGCGGGTGAGCGAGTCGAGCACCACGACGACGTGCTCGCCGTTCTCGACCATCCGCTTGCAGCGTTCGAGGGTCTGCAGGCAGATCTGGATGTGCTTGTCGATGTCGTGGTCGTTGGACGAGGCGATGACCTCGACCGCGTCGGGCTTCCAGGCCTTGTCCCACTCGGCCTCGCCGTCGCGCTGGGCGGGCGAGCCGCAGAGGTATCGCCGGAAGTCGGTGACCTCCTCCGGGCGTTCGTCGACGAGCAGGGCGATGAGGTGGACGTCGGGGTGATTGATGAGGATGCCGCTGGCGATGTCCTTGAGCAAGGTCGTCTTGCCGGCCTTGGGCGGCGCGACGATGAGCCCGCGCTGGCCGCGCCCGATGGGGCAGAACAGGTCGATCAGCCGGCAGGAGGGCGCGCAGCCGGGGTGCTCGAGCGTCAGCCGGGGCTGCGGATCGATGGAGGTGAGCTCTTCAAACGGTTTGCGGGCCGCGAACTCCTCGGGGGTCATGCCCTCGATCTCGATGAACCGTTCGACGACCGCGCGGGGCTTGCGTGGCCCGCCCCCGGAGCGTCCGCGCCGGCGTCGGCGGGGCATCTTCTCGCCCACCTCGACCTCCACGCGCAGGCCGTTGCGCAGCGGCAGCGTCTCGCCGAACGAGGCCGGAACGAAGGGGTCATCGGGGGCTTCGAGCACGCGGTTGGCCTCCGTCATCTGACGGACACGGCCCTCCGCGCGCTCCGGCCACTCGAGGATGCCGGTAAGCGTCTTGGTCGACATGGGTTGTCAGTTCGCCCCGGGAGGTCCGATCGGCACAACACGCCGACCCCGATCACCCGGTCATGCGGGGTCCGGCCGAGCCGGGCCCCTTCTTGCACTCCATTGTCGGCCATCTGACCCCCCGAGGTCAAGCCCGGCGCGCAAGGTCCGATCATCCCGCCCCCCGGAGCACGCCGGTCCGACCGGGCCCGTTCTCCTAGGATGCGGGCTGTCCGGGCGTCTCCCGGGCGTCTGGGGACGATCGGTTCGATGCGGACACTCTCGGGCATCCCGGTTTCTTCCGGCGTGGTGATCGGCCGCGTGTTCGTCATGAACGACGACCGCCCGCACCGCGTGGCCCGCCGCGCCATCGACCCGGCGGACGTGCCCGCCGAGCTCGAACGCTTCGACCTGGCCCGCCGCTCCGCGATCGAGGAGCTCAACACCCTCCACCACGAGGCCGCGGCCGAGATGGGCGAGGAAGCCGCCAAGATCTTCCTGTTCCACATCGGGGCCCTCTCCGACCGCGCCGTGCTCGGGCCGATCCGCAAGATGATCGAGACCGACCGCGTCTCGGCCGAATACGCCAGCACCACCGCCATCGCCAACCTGGCCGAACGCTTCGCCAACCACCCCGACACCACCTTCCGCACCAAGGTCTCCGACCTCAACGACCTCGGCGGGCGGCTCCACCGCCACCTGACCGGGCGCCGACGCCAGAGCCTGGGCCACCTCGAGCCGGGGACCGTGATCGTGGCCCGGGACCTGACACCCTCGCAGACCGCCGCCTTCGACCGCACCAGGGTGGTGGCCATCGCCACCGACCTGGGCGGGCAGACCTCGCACACCGCCATCGTGGCCCGCGCCCTGGGACTGCCCGCGGTGGTGGGCCTGAAGGAGCTGACCGAGCACGCCCGCGACGGCCAGACGATCGTCGTCGATTCCGACCGCGGGCAGATCGTGCTCGACCCGGACGAGGACACCGTGGCCGCCGCCGGACGCGACGCCGAGCGGGCCAAGCGGTCGCGGATCAGCCTGCACGAGGACGTGGACCTGCCCGCCGTGACCACCGACGGCGTCGCCATCGAGCTGCTGGGCAACATCGAGTTCCCAAGCGAGATCGACGTCGTCCTCGCCGAGGGCGGCACGGGCGTGGGCCTCTACCGCACCGAGTTCCTGTACCTGACCAGCGACCACGACCCGACCGAGCAGGAACAGGACCGGGAGTACCTCGACTGCGTCCGCCGGCTCAAGGGCAAGCCGCTGACCATCCGCACCATGGACCTGGGCGCCGACAAGCACACCCAGCAGCGGGCCGAGACGCCCGAGCGCAACCCCTTCCTGGGCCTGCGGTCGATCCGGTACTGCCTCAAGCACACGGACATGTTCCGGCGTCAGCTCCGCTCGATCATGCGGGCCAGCGCCCACGGGCCGGTCAAGGTCATGTTCCCGCTGGTGACCAACATCGCCGAGCTGCGCCGGGCCAAGTACTTCCTCCACGAGGCCATGGAGGACCTGGCCGACCGGGGCGAGCCCTATGACCGGGACGTGGAGGTCGGCATGATGGTCGAGGTGCCCGCCGCGGCCATCATGGCGGCGTCCTTCGCCCGGGAAGTCGACTTTTTCTCCATCGGGACCAACGACCTGGTGCAGTACACCCTGGCCGTGGACCGAATCAATGAACAGGTGGCCGGGATGTACACCCCGATCCACCCGGCCGTGCTCAAACTCATCCGGGACGTCTCCCGTGTGGGGTCAAGGGCCAAGATCCCGGTGTCCTGCTGCGGAGAATCCGCCTCGGACCCCGAGTTCGCGGCGTTGCTCATCGGGCTCGGTGTGCGTAGCCTCTCTGTGACGGCGTCCAGCATCCCCAGGCTCAAGCGGGCCATCCGGGGGCTCGATTCCAGGCGTTGCGAGCGGATCGCCAAAAAGGCGATGTCGTTCGATTCGGAAGCCGAAGCCGCGGCCTATGTCCGCGATCGGATACGAAAACTTGTTCCCGAGGTGTTCGAAGGACGGTCCTTCGAATAGTCGTAAGCCCAGCCGCACCAAGCGTCTGGCAGTCACCTCGGACCACAGATCACCGCGCAGCCCCCCGGAAATCGTCCGGGCGAGCCGCGGACATCCGAAGACGCCGGCCCGCGGTCCGGGGTCGCCCAAGCACCCCTGCGGGGCCGGGCGAGCCTTCCGGAGACCGGGGTGCGGCCCAGGATGGTCCCCGGACCGGCTGCCAGCGTCAGCGAGCCACCAGCGTGCCAATCCAGCGCGTGTGCCCAGCGAGCAACCACCCACCGGGCGATCCCGGGCGGGCGTCGTTGTGCGTGGCGGAGCGATGACGCCTTCACCCAAGGCGCCCCGATGAACGACGACACAGACCAACCCACCAACACCACCAACGAATCCACAGACAGCGGCTCCGGCGACACGGGCGAGACCACGCCCGCCAAGTCCACGCCCGCCAAGAAGAAGACCACCCGCAAGAAGCCCGCCGCCAGGAAGACCACCAAGAAGAAGGTCACCAAGGCCGCCGCCGCGGCTTCGGACGAGCCCGAGGCAAACGAGAAGACCGACGAGGCCCCGGCGAAGACGACCAAGAAGTCCGCCAAGAAGACCACGAAGAAGGCGGCCAAAAAGACCACCAAGAAGCGTGTGTCCAAAAAGGCCGCCGCCAAGTCCGAGGCCGAACAGCCCGAGGACGAGACCACCGCCGACGATTCGCAGCCCAGCACCGAGCCCGCGGCCGACGACACGGGCGCGGACGGCTCCGACGCCGGCGAAGACGCCGAGCGGGCCCAGGGCGACGGCGACGAGGACTCGGCCCCCAAGGGCAAGAAGCGCCGGCGCCGGCGCAAGAAGTCGTCCGGCCGGTCCGAGTCGGGCGAATCCAAGGGATCCAGGGAAGACGACGCCGTCTCGGCCGCCGTGCAGGCCACGCTCAACGACGACGACGCCGACGAGCCCTCCGGCGACAGCCGGTTGGAGATGATCATCAACTACGTGCCCGGCGAAGAGTGCCGGGTGGCGATCACCGACGACGGGCAGCTCGAGGAGCTGTTCGCCGAGCCGACCGACCAGGTCAGCCGCGTGGGCAACATCTACGTGGGCAAGGTGATCAACGTGGAGGCCTCCATCCAGGCCGCCTTCGTGGACTTCGGCTGCGAGGAGAACGGCTTCCTGCACATCTCCGACCTGCACCCGCAGTACTTCGGCGACGATGACGAGGCGACCGAGCGCGTGGGCAAGAAGACCCCGCGCCGCGACCGCCCACCGATCCAGGAGGCCCTGCGCCGCGGGCAGGAGATCACCGTCGCGGTGCTCAAGGAGGGCGTGGGCACCAAGGGCCCGACCCTGACGAGCTACCTGTCCATCCCCGGCCGCTTCCTCGTGATGATGCCCGGCATGGACAAAGTCGGCGTCTCCCGGAAGGAGGAGGACGACGACCGGCGTCGGGCGGCCAAGGAGATCCTCTCCCAACTCGACCTGCCCGACGGCTTCGGTTTCATCCTCCGCACCGCCGGCTTCGATCGCACCAAGACCGAACTCAAGCGCGACCTTGCATACCTGATGCGCCTTTGGAAGGACATGGAGCGTCGGCGCAAGGGCGGCAACAAGCCCCGCCCGCTGTACTCCGAGTCCGACCTGCTGCTCCGCTCGATCCGCGACCTGATGACCAGCGACATCCGGCGCGTGGTGATCGACTCCGAGCCGGCCCTGCGTCGGGCGGCGCAGTTCATCAAGATCGCCGCGCCACGCGCCCAGGCGAAACTCGCCCGGTACGCCGGCGGCGCGCCCATCTTCCACGCCTTCGGCATCGAGGACCAGATCGAGGCCATCCACGCCCGGGAGGTGCCCCTGCCCAGCGGCGGACGCCTGGTCATCGACCAGACCGAGGCCCTCGTCGCCATCGACGTCAACTCCGGCAAGTCCCGCTCGGCCCGCGACGCCGAGACCAACGCCTTCCGCACCAACATGGAAGCGGTCGACGCCATCTGCCGCCAGCTCCGCCTGCGGGACCTGGGCGGGCTGGTCGTCAACGACCTGATCGACATGCGGTTCGCGTCACACCGCAAGCAGATCGAACAGCGATTCATCGACCGGCTCAAGCGCGACCGCGCCAAGACGACCGTCGGCTCGATCTCCGAGTTCGGCCTGCTCGAGATGACCCGGCAGCGGATGCGCGGCTCGATGGAGAGCCAGCACTTCGCCGACTGCCCGACCTGCCGCGGACGCGGCCTCGTGCAGAAGGCCGACTCCGTGGCGGCCAGCGCCCTGCGCGATCTCGCGGCCATCGTGGACCACGAGAAGGTCCGCAAGGTCGAGATGGTCGTCAACCCCCGCGTGGCCGGGGCGCTGCTCTCGACCCGGCGCACCGCCCTGACCCGCATCGAGCTGCACTCGGGCAAGCAGGTCGAGGTCCGCGTCTCCGACGCGCTCGCCCTCGACCGCGTCACCTTCTACGCCTACGACCACAACGGCCAGGACCTGGCGCTCGAGAAGATGTCCGGACGCAAGCGCCCCGAGCCGAGGGTGCTCGAGTGGGTAGACGACTCACCCGACGAGGCGTGGGCCGTCGACCCGACCGACGAGGCCGACGAGACCACCGCCAAGAAGCTGGCCGAGGAGATCGCCCGGCTGGCCGAGGCCGCCGGTCCCGAGGCCAACCCCGTCCAGCCCGAAGAGTCCGACGGCGGCGAGGGCGGCAAGAAGAAGCGTCGCCGGCGGCGCCGCCGCAAGGGCAAGGGCGAGGGCGAGCCGTCGGATCAGGACGACCACGCCGACACCGACCAGCCCGACGCCGATTCCAAGGCCCGCGGCACGCAGGACCCCGACGACCGGGCCGACGAGGATCGGTCCGGTGACGAAGACCGGGCGGACCAGACCGATGGGGCCGGCGAGGGCGGCGAGGGCAGCAAGAAGAAGCGCCGTCGCCGGCGTCGGCGCGGCCGCGGACGCTCGGGCGATGGGGAGGGCGAGGGCAACGCCGACCGCGCCGACTCCGCCCCCGAAGACCGCGCCCCGCGCGGCGAGAACCGCAAGCCCGACAAGCCGGCGCCCAAGGCGGCGACCCCCGCCCCGGAACCCAAGCCCGAGCCCAAACCCAAGCGTCGCGGGCTCTACTCCGGCGCGCGGCGCAAACTGGCCCCCTCCGAGGTCGCCCGCATCTCGCCCGACTGAGCCCACCCACGGGGATTGTCTGTGCCCAGCACGCGAGCCCAACCGACCGACGCCGCACCGGGTGGCCCGCCGCGCACCCGGCGCGTCGTCGTCCTCGGATCGGCCGGGTCCATCGGCACGCAGACACTCGAGGTCATCGACCACCTCAACGCGCTGCACGCCGCCGGTCGCTTCCCCCACGCCTTTCAGGTGGTCGGGCTCGCGACGGGCACCAACGCGGCGCTGATGCTCGAACAGGCCGCCCGCTGGGGCGTGCGAGACGCGGCGCTGGCCTGCGTCGAGACCGACGCCGACGCGGGCCGGGTCGACCTGCGTCGCGGCCCGGACGCCGCCGAACGGCTCGTCCGGGAGGTTCCGTGCGATCTGGTGGTGGGCGCCATCGTCGGCGTCGCGGGCCTGCCCGCGGTGACGGCCGCCCTCGAACGAGGCACCGATGTCGCCCTGGCGAACAAGGAGACCCTCGTCGCCGCGGGCTCGCTCGTCATCCCGCTGGCCGCGGCCAACAACGCACGCGTCCTGCCCGTCGACTCCGAGCACGCGGGCGTGTGGCAGTGCCTGATGTCCGCCTGCGGCACGAACTACGCCCCGCCCGAACCCGCGCCGGCCGACATCGCCCGCGTGGTGCTCACCGCGTCCGGCGGCGCGTTCCGCGGCCGCACGCCCGAATCGGTCGCCCACGCGACCCCGCAGGAAGCCCTGGCCCACCCCACGTGGGACATGGGCGCCAAGGTCACCATCGACACCGCGACACTCGTCAACAAGGCGCTTGAACTGATCGAGGCCCACTGGCTCTTCGGGCTCGGCGCCGACCGGCTCGACGCGGTGATCCACCCGACCTCCACCGTGCACGCCCTGATCGAGATGGGCGACGGGAGCGTCGTCGCCCAGCTCGGTGCGCCCGACATGCGCACCCCCATCGCCCGAGCGCTGACCTTCCCCCACCGATCACCCGAGCCGATGTCCCGCATGGATCTGGGCGCGCTCGGCCGGCTCGAGTTCCGCCCCATCGAGGGCGGCTGGCGCCGCGCCATCGACTTGGGCATGCGGGCCATCCGCGCCGGCGGCGACGCGGGCGCGGTCTTCAACGCCGCCAACGAGGTCGCCGTGCGGGCCTTCCTCGCCGGGTCGATCCCCTTCGGACGCATCCTCGACGCGGTCGAATCGGTCTGCGACGCCCACACGACCTCGCCGGTGCGCACCATCGACGACGTGCTCCGCGCCGACGCCGCCGCCCGCCACGCGGCTGAAGAGCATCTCGGAGCCACCGCGTGAACCGCCCGCGTCCGCCAGCCAGACCGGGCGCCCGCCCGCAGCCGGCGCGCACGCTCGACCCGCGTGCGGCCGCCAGACTCAACGAGGCGATCGCCTTCTTCCAGAAGGGCCAGCCCGACAAGGCCCTCGCGTCCGTGCAGAAGGTGCTCGACAAGTCGCCCGGGCTGGCCGAGGCCAACCAGATCGCCGCGGTGGTGCAGCTGGCGCTCAACCGCCCGGAGCGCTCGCTCTACCACGCCGAGCGGGCCGCGGGCGCGGACGCGGCCAACCCCCGCAACCACATGGCGGTCGGCATGGCCCTGATGGCCCTCAACCGCGACACCGAGGCCGCCGACGCGTACGCAAAAGCCGTGGAACTGGCCCCGAACGACCCCGAGGCCCTCGCCGGGCTCGGCTCGGCGCGCGCCGGGTGCGGACGGTACACCGAGGCCGAGGACCTGCTGACCCGGGCCGCCGCCGCCCGACCGGGCTGGATCGACCCGACACTCGCGCTGGCGACACTCTTCACCAACACCGCCCGGGCCCACGACGCCGTCCGCCTGCTCCGCCCGCTGGTCGAGGCCAACCCCCGCCACCTGCCCGCCGCCGACGCGCTCGCGCTCGCCTCCTCCTACGACGACCGGATCACCCCCGCAGAGGCCTTCGAGTGCCACCGGCTCTACGGACGCTGCGCCGAGTCGATCGTCCGCCCCGCCGGCCCGCACGCCAACACGCGAGAGCCGGACCGACGCGTCCGGCTCGCGTACCTCTCCGCGGAGCTGCGCGATCACTCCAACTCGTTCTTCCTCCGCCCGATCCTCGAAAACCACGACCGCGAGCGTTTCGAGGTCGTGCTCTACCACACCTCCCGCCACGAGGACTCGGTCACCGCCGAACTCAAGAAACTCGCCGACCGCTGGGTGGCCTGCGACCAGATGACCCCGCCCGAGCTGGCCGCCCGCATCCGCCAGGACCGCGTGGACATCCTCGTGGAACTGACCGGCCACTTCGGGCGCAACCGCCTGGCGACCATGGCAGCCCGGCCCGCGCCGGTGCAGGTGACCTACCTCGGCTACGGCAACACCACCGGCCTGACCACCATCGACGCGCGGATCATCGACGACACCACGGACCCCGCCCCGGACGCGGACACACTCGCCACCGAGCGGCTCGTGCGCCTGGGCCGCTGCTTCCTGGCCTACCGCCCCGACGACGACGCGCCCGAGCCCGGCGAGCTCGACGCGAGCCGCCCGTTCACCTTCGGATCATTCAACGACATCAAGAAAATCACCCCGAGCGTCGTCCGCGTCTGGTCAGACATCCTCAAGGCGTGCCCCGGTTCGCAGATGCTGATCAAGACCGGCGAGCTGAGTAAGGAATCCATGCGGACGCTCCTCGCCGAGCGCTTCGCAGCCGAGGGCATCGACGCCGAACGCCTGCGCCTGACCGGGCGCATCGAGTCTGACCGCGGCCACCTCGCCCTCTACGACGACATGGACCTCGCGCTGGACACCTTCCCCTACGCCGGCACCACCACCACCTGCCAGGCGCTGTGGCAGGGCGTACCCGTGCTCACGCTCCGCGGCGACACCCACGCCGGGCGGGTCGGTGCTTCGCTGCTGACCGCCGCCGGCGAGGAGGCCCGCATCGCCCACGATCACGCCGGGTACACCCGCCTCGCTTCGGAAGCCTTCGCCCGCGGCAAGCCCGATCGGGCCGCGCGCAACGCCCTGCGGGAGCGGATCCGCGCTTCGTCCCTGCTCGACCACGCATCGCTGACCGCGCAACTCGAGTCCGCCTATCACGACCTCTGGAGCCGGTGGTGCGCCAAGGGGACCGCCCGATGAGCGCACCCGCCGATCCCCACGGCGTCGTCTGGCTCGCCTCGTACCCCAAGTGCGGCAATACCTGGGTGCGGTTCATGCTCTACGCCGCCATCTATCAGCCCCCCGAGACCTCCATCGAGGTCACCCGCAAGATCCCCGACCTGCACCGCCCGCTGCCCGTCGACCCGCCGCGTCCCGGCCGCCCGATGCTGGCCAAGACGCACCTGATGCTCACCGACCGCCACCCGAAGCTGGACAACACGCTGCGGGCCATCCACGTCATCCGCAACCCGCGCGACGTGGCGCTCAGCGCCCTGAACTACCGGCGACTGGCCACGGGCGACGACAAGGGCCTCGACGAGGCGGCCTACCTGAAAACCTTCATCCGCGCCGGCGGCGACCCCGACTGGCAACGCCAGGGCTTCGGCACCTGGGCCGCCCACGCCCGGTCGTGGCGCGACACCGACCGCTTCCCCGTGCTGGCTGTCCGCTACGAGGACCTCAAGGCCGACCCCCGGGCCGCGCTGGTCACCATGCTGGAGTTTCTCGACGAACCCGCCGACGACGCCCGCGTCGACGCGGCCGTCAAGGCCGCCTCGTTCGAGTCCATGCGCGCCATGGAGATCCGCGAGAAGCAGCAGACCGCCAAGGACGCCCCCGCCAAACGCCTGTTCGTCGGCGACGCCAAGGCCGCCCGCAAGGGCGTCTTCTTCATCAACAAGGGCCGCAGCGGCCAGTCGCTCGATTCGGTCGCCCCCGGGCTCGACGCCGCCTTCGACCGGGCCTTCGCGAAAGACCTCGCCGACCTGGGCTACGCCTCGTAACCCAGCATCTCGCACGCACGCCGGTAGTCGTCGCTGGCCTGGAAGCCCTCGTGCAGGCCCTCCGGCACCGGGCCGCGTTCCAGCGGCCGGATCTGCGAAGACCGCGACCCCCGCGAGCCCGACGCCGTGTCGCCGGTCATCTTGGTGTACGACGCCCACCGCTCACGCCAGGTTGGGTCGTAGTTGATCGTCAGCCGCTCGCACAGGGTCTTCAACGCGGGCTCGGGGTCGGCGGTGAAGTCCTCGTAGCGGACGAAACCCACCTCCGCGGCGTGCTCGGCGAACGCGCAGCAGCCCCGCAGGTAGCCCGCCGGGGTCAGCCGTCCGCGCATGATGTCCATCTTCGCCAGCGACAGGAACTGATCCAGCGGGTGCCGCACCGTGACCGCCTCGGCCACGCTGTACGCCCCCGCGAGCGCATCGCGCACCGCGAACCCCATCGCCGGCTTCGCGTAGGGCACGCCGATGTAGTCCAGGTGCGTCCAGTCACGCAGCACCAGCCGCTTCCCGCCCGCCCTGGCCCGCTGCTCGCAGATCGACACGAACTGCAGCAGCGTGGGCGGCCCGGCCCGCTTCCACCGCGTGATGTCGGCGTCGGTCACCAGCCCGAACCATTCCTTGGCCTGGCGGATCGGCTGGGTGACGACCATGTTGGCCGGGTGCACCTCGGAGAGCATCGCGACCCCCGCCATGCAGCCGATGCAGCGCGAGATCACCGTGCCACCCGACCGGGCGAGGTGGCGCAGCACCGGGATGACCGGTTTGGAACGGGCCATCAGACCGACGACCGCCCGCGCATCCACGCGAACTGCCGCTCGATGCCGGCGCGCACCGGCGTCTTGGGGTCGTAGCCGAGCTCGGCCCGCGAACGCGTCAGATCGGCCCAGGTGCGTTCCACGTCGCCGGGCTGCATTGGCCTGCGTTCGATGACCGGCTCACGCCCCACCGTCTCGCCGATGATCGTCACCAGTTCGGACAGGGTGATCGGGTGATCGCCGCCGAGGTTCCACACGCGGTAGCCGTGCGCGTCGATCCGCTCGTACGCCGCCAGCACCCCGGCGACGATGTCCTCCACGAAGGTGTAATCCCGCGAGCTCGAGCCGTCGCCGAACAGCGTGATCGGTTCGCCCGCGGCCACGCGGGTCAGGAACAGCCGGATGGCCAGGTCCGGGCGTTGCGCCGGGCCGAACACCGTGAAGAACCGCAGCATGGCCACCTTCGCCCCGGTCAGGTGGTGGTGGCTGTGGGCGATCAGCTCGCACGCCTTCTTGGTGGCCGCGTAGGGCGAGATCGGCCGGTCCACGCGGTCGTCCTCGGCGAAGGGCGTCTTCGGGCTGTTGCCGTACACCGACGACGACGACGCGCACACGATCCGCCCGCAGCCCACCGCCTCGGCGGCGTCGAGCACGTGCTGCGTGCCAATCACGTTGGTCACCGCGTAGCCGGCCGGGTCCGCGATCGAAGGTCGCACCCCCGCGCGGGCCGCGAGGTGGATCACGCCGTTGGGACGGAAACCGGAGAAGGCCCGGTGCACCGCGTCCGCGTCGCGGATGTCGCAGTCCCGGTGCTCGAACGCGCCCGGCGCGGCTCGGGCGGCCAGCTCGTCGAGGTTGTCTCGCTTGATCGCCGGGTCGTAGTACGGGTCCATCGAATCCAGGCTCAGCACGCACGCCCCACGCTCGAGCAGGGCCCGGGCGGTGTGCGAGCCGATGAACCCGGCCGCACCGGTCACGATGACGCGTTGATCCTGCAAATCGATCCTCGGAGGTCGCCGGAGCCGGCCTCTGCCCGCCCGGGCCCGCATGGTACCCCCCGCCCGGAACCCGAAGGCCAAAAAAGAAAGCAGGGTGCCATGGGTCCACGGCACCCCGCTGGAGGAGAGAGAGATCCTGATAATGTACGAAGATTCGGTTCAACGGTGCCTCCCAAAGGCCGTATGGTGCGAAAATCTTTCCTATATTGACATTATTTGCAGCTTGTTTGGTATCTGATCGCATGAAATTGTGCGCCGGCGGTGGGTAAATGGAGGTTGGACAGCGGCTTGCAGAGCGATAGAGTGGACGCACGCCCGAGCCGGGCCCCGGGCTTCTGCGGAACGCGACGTTCCGACCGGGGGCCGCCAGACTCGAGAACGATGGACGAAGAAGAACGATCCGGGTCGTCGCCGACGGACGACGACGACCGACCTCCCGCTCAACGCGTGGTGGACCTGCACGACCCCGGCGCCCTCATCAGCCCGGCGGACGCGCGGTGGCTCCGCGATACCGCCGACCGGGCGGTCGCCCTGCTGGGCGCCCGCGGCGAGGTCCGCGTCAAGGTCGTCGCCGACGCCGAGATGGCCGACGCGCACCTCCGCTACACCGACACGCCCGGCACCACCGACGTGCTGACCTTCGATCTGTCCGACACGCCCGGCGTGCTCGATGCCGACATCATGGTCTGCGCCGACGAGGCCGCCCGCCGCGCCGCCGAACGCGGCCACGACGCACGCCGCGAGCTGCTGCTCTACGTCGTCCACGGCGTGCTCCACTGCCTGGGCCACGACGACCACGACGAGGCCGACTACCAGCGCATGCACGCCGCCGAGGACGAGCTGCTCGAGCGGCTCGGCGTCGGGGCCACCTTCCACGCCGGCGACCGGAACACCAACCCGGGGGTGCCGTCATGACCGCCGGCTGGTGGCTCCTGCTCTCCATCGCGCTGCTGACCTTCAGCGCGTTCTTCGGCACGCTGACGCTGTGCCTGCACCGCTTCTCGCGCGGGCGCCTCTCGCAGATCGCCGAGGACTCGGACAACCCCGGCCTGCAGCACCGGATCTACGCGATCCTCGACGACCCGCACGGGCACTCGGCCGCCATGGCGTTGCTGCGCATCCCCCTCCAGCTCGCCGCGGGCATCGGCGTGGTGATGTGGGTGACCGGGCTGCGCCGCGAGCCGACACCCGGCTGGGTCGACGCGGGCATCGGCATCCTCATCGCCTCGCTCATGGTGTGGGTCTTCGGCGTGCTGGTGCCGCAGGCCGTCGCCCGCCACGGCGGCGAGCGGACCATCGCGGTCATGTCCCGCCCGGTGCGCTTCGTCCACGCGGCGCTCGGGCCGTTCACCGTGCTGGTGCGCTTCATCGACGAGGTCGTCCGACGCCTCGCCGGCGCCGACATGCCCAACGGCGACCATGGACCCGACGCCGAGCTGCTCTCCGTCGTTACCGAACGCGAACGCGACGGCCACATCGACGAGAGCGAACGCGACATGATCGAGGCCGTCGTCGAGTTCCGCTCGACCACCGTCGAGCAGATCATGACCCCCCGCACCGAGATCGACGCCCTCGCCTACACCGACGACCTCGAGACCGTCCTCGCCTTCGTGGACCAGCACGGGCACTCCCGCGTGCCCGTCTACCGCGAGAACCTCGACAGCATGGACGGCATCCTCTACGCCAAGGACCTGCTCCGCTGGATCCATACCCACGGAGGCAACGGCAAACCCTTCGTCCTCCGAGAGATCCTCCGCCCCGTCTCCTTCGTGCCCGAGACCAAGACCGTCCGCGAGCTGCTCACCCAGCTGCTCAGCGAGAACGTCCACATCGCCATGGTCGCCGACGAGTACGGCGGAACCTCCGGCCTGACCACCATGGAGGACATCGTCGAGGAGATCTTCGGCGACATCCAGGACGAGTACGAAACCCCCGAGGACGCCATCGGCGGCGTCGAGATCGACCAGACCGACCGCTCCGCGCGCATCGACGCCCGCACCCCCATTGACGACACCAACGACGAGATCGAGGACCTGGGCATCGAGCTGCCCGAATCCGACGACTACGACACCGTCGCCGGCTTCGTCAGCGCCACCCTCGGACGCATCCCAGAGCCCGGCGAAGTGTTCGAGCACGGCAACGCCCGCATCGAGATCCTCGAGGCCGAGCCCACCCGCGTCGTCCGCGTCCGCCTGACCGTCGTCGAACCCCAGCGCCCCGAGCCGGCCGAAACCACCGGCAAGTAGCGCCCGCCCGGGATCACACCCGCCGCCGGGCCGCGTCGCCGAGCACCAGCCCCGCCTCGCGCGCCAGGTCGGCCAGCACGACCGCCTTGGACATGCGCAGCTTCGCGCCGATCGACTCACGGTGGCGCTCGATGGTCTTGACCGAGCGGTCCAGGCTCTCGGCGATGTCCTTGATCGACAGCCCGTTGCCCAGCAGCGTGAGCACCTCGAGCTCCCGCGGCGTCAGCGCGTTCAGCTCTCCCAGCCGGATCACGCCCGACTCGATCACCTTCTGCTCGCTGGACAGCAGCCGCTTGGACTCCTCGCCCGCCGCGATCCGGCGCGTGACCACCATGAACCGAGGGGTCTCCCCCGCGCTCTCCAGGGGGATCTGGCGGACCCACGAGAAGTGCTGGTGCCCGTGCCACACCGTCCGCATCAGGCGGGGCCCGGGGTCGGCGATCATGTCGCGGAACAGGCCCAGACGCTCCTCGATCCACGCCCTGGGGAATCCCAGCTCGTCCAGGCGCTTGCCGCGCAGCTCCGGCGGCGCCTTGCCGTCGAAGAAGATCCGCACGGTCTCGTCGTTGAGAAACAGCAGCGTGCCGTGCAGGTCCAGAATGCTCACCGACACCCCGGGCTCGGAGGTCATCGTCTGCCAGAGCAGGTCCGGGGCGGATTTGGGGACGTCCCCCGCGCCCGGGGCTTTGTGGTGCGGCGGTTCTTCGTGGGAGGGTCCGGTGTGGGTCATGGACCCATCGTACGATCCCTTTCCATGATCTTCCGCCTGTACAACACCATGTCGAAGCAGATCGAGCCACTTTCCCCGGCCGATCCGGGGCGCGTCACTTTTTACACGTGCGGCCCCACGGTGTACGACGATGCGCACATCGGAAACTTTCGCTCCTTTCTCGCCGCCGACCTGCTCCGACGCTGGCTCGAGAGTCCGCTGTGCACGCTCGAATCCGCCGACGGGGTCCCCCACGCGGGCCCGCGCCGCGTCGTGCACGTGATGAACATCACCGACGTCGGTCACATGACCGACGACGACCAGGCCGACGGGGGCGGCCAGGACAAGATGGTCGCCGCCGCCCAACGCCTGCTCGACGCCAAAAAATCAGGCAAACTCCCCGCCGACGCGGGCATCGACCCCCACGACCCCTTCGCCGTCGCCGCCTTCTACCGCGCCCGCTTCCTCGAGGACGCCCGGGCCCTGGGCCTCAAGGTGGCCGAAGAAGCCCGCGACGATCCGTCGCTCATGCCCCGCGCCACCGACCACATAGCCGGCATGGCCCGCGTCATCCGCCGCCTGCTCGACGACGGCGCCGCCTACACCGCCGGCTCGCCCGGCAGCCGGGCGGTCTACTTTTCCGTCGAGCACGCGGACCGGTACGGGAAACTTTCCGGCAACACACTCGACAAGATCCGCGGCGGCGCGGGCGGACGCGTCGACGACGCCACCCAGCAGGAAAAACGGCACCCCGCCGACTTCCTGCTCTGGAAAGAGGACCGCACCCACACCATGCGCTGGCCGTCCCCCGTGGACGACTGGGACGAGGGCTACCCCGGCTGGCACATCGAGTGCACCGCGATGGCCCTGGACCGCCTGATCCCTGGCGGCCTCGACGCCGCCCGCGACCGGCACGCCCAGATCGACCTGCACTCCGGCGGCGAGGACAACATCTTCCCCCACCACGAGTGCGAGATCGCCCAGTCCTGCGCCTTCACCGGCGCCCCACGCTTCGCCCGCCACTGGTTCCACCCCCGCTTCCTGATGGTCGACGGCAAAAAGATGTCCAAGAGCAAGGGCACCTTCCACACCCCACGCGACCTGATCTCCAAGGGCATCGACCCCGCCGCCATCCGCCTGGAACTGATCAAGACCCACTACCGCGCCAACGCCGATTTCTCGATGCAGGGGCTCAAGGACAGCGCCCGCACCGTCGAGCGCTGGCGCCAGTTCGCGTCCCGAGCCGCGAGCGGCCCCGCGGGCGAGACCAACGCCGGCGTGCGCGACGCCGTCGCCAATGCCCTTGGCGATGACCTCAACACCGCCGGCGCGATCGGCGCCATCAACGCGTGGATCAACGCGACGCCCGAACCGACCCGTGCCGACGCGCAGCTCTTCGCGGCCTTCGACGCCGTCTTCGGCGTGACATCGCTCGAGGCCCCCAGATCCCAGGACACCGGCATCGCCGTCTACCTCCCCGGCGCCACCCCCTCGGACGAAGTCGAATCCCTCCTGACCGAACGCCGCGACGCCCGCAAGTCCAAGGACTTCGCCCGCTCCGACGCCATCCGCGACCAGCTCGCCGCCATGGGCTACGCCGTCAAGGACATCGCCGGCGGCAAGGTCGAAGTCGCCCCCAAACCCAACTAGACCCGGCACGACCGGCATCCGGCGCCGTGCTCTTCGTCCGCGAAGAGCACGATCCACGCACCCCGCGAAGACCGGGCCCCGGCCCCGCCCCCCTCCCATACCATCCCCCCGATGCTCTGGACCCTCTGGCGGGCCATCCTGATCGAGTTCTGGCGCCTGCTGATCCTCTCGGCCGGCGTCCTCGTCACCGTCGTCGCCTTCGCCGCCACCGTCAAGCCCCTCGCCGACGGCAAGCTCACCGCCGACCAGGCCATCCGCTTCATGCGCTTCGCCATCCCCCCCATGCTCGCCTACACCCTGCCCTTCGCCGGCGGGTTCGCGGCCACGCTCGCCTATCACCGCTTCGTCGTCGAGAACGAGATCACCGCCGCCCACGCCGGGGGCGTCAGCCACAAGAAACTCCTCCTCCCCGCGCTGGCCAGCGGCCTGCTGCTCGCCGGCGGCCTGTTCTACCTCAACGACCGCGTCATCCCCCGCTACCTGCTCAGCATGGAGCAGATGATCACCCGCGACTTCGCCCGCCTGATGGTCAACAGCCTCCGCCAGGGTGAGGCCGCCCAGATCGGCAACACCGAGATCCACGCCGACTTCGTCGAAGAAAAACCCCCCGAGCCCGGCTCGCCCGTCAAGGAGCAGTTCCTCCTCCTCGGCGTGGCCATGGTCGAGACCGACAGCACCGGCGCCGTCACCATCGACGGCACCGCCAAACGCGCCTGGATCACCCTCCTGCCGGTCTGGGCCCTCGGCGCCGCCGACCGCGCCCGCATCGGCGACCAGACCGACACCGCCGTCATCCTCAAGTTCATCGACGTGACGGTCTACCGCGACGGCGCACCCCAGTCCGCCGACCCACTCGTGCCCCCCGCGATCCCCATCGCCAGCATGTTCCGCGACAACCCCAAGTTCTACTCGGGCGCCAAGCTGCGCGCCATCGCGGAGAATCCCGACTCGATGTCCACCGTCGATCGCCGGCGCGTCGCGCTCGCCCGCATCGTCGCGGCCTACCGCTCGTTCTCCGACTTCTCCGCCGCGCTCGCCGCCGGACGCGCCATCGTGATGAACACGCCCGACGGCTCGACCATCCGCGTGCTCGGCTCGGGCATGGACACCTCCTCGGGCCGCTGGGCCGTCAGCCCCCTGCCCGAGACCCGGCGCGTCGAGATCGAGGTGACCACCCGCGAGGGCCGCACCGACCGCCTGACCGCCGAGACCGCCCGCCTGAGCATCCAGGCCCCCGCCGAAGAGGACCCGCTCGCCGACCGCTCCGCCGCCGACGCCTCCCGCTTCGCCCTGGACCTGACCGGCGTCCGCGTGCTCGGAGCCGGCGGCGCCGGCACCGAGATCGCCGAGACCGTCTACCGCGACCTCTGGCCCGCCGAGGACCCCATGCCCGAGGTCCTCGCCTTGGACAGCCCCGGCCTGCTCGCCATGGCCCGCGCCGAGCACACCGCCCCCGAGTCGCCCGTGCTCCAGGCCGCACGCGATCTCGACCGCGAGATCGACCGCATCAAGCGCAAGGCCCTCTTCAAGACCCACGAACGCTGGGCCATGTCCGCCTCGTGCGTCGTAATGGTCGTGCTCGGCGCCGTGATGGCCATGCAGCTCAAGAACGCCACGCCGCTGGTGATATACCTCTGGAGCTTCTTCCCGGCGCTGGCCTCGATCATCCTCCTCCAGTCCGGCCAGCAGATGTCCGGCTCGGCCGTGGCCTTCGGCGTGGTCGTGATGTGGAGCGGGGTCGCAGGGCTCGGCGTGCTCGCGTTGCTGGTCTTCCGACGCCTCAGCCAGCTCTGATCCGCCACGCTACAGGAGCCGCAGCCGCATGCCCGAACCCCCACGCGAGCACGCCCCGTGGTGGTTCACGATCGCCGGACGCGCGTGGGCGCCCGTCGCTCTGGCCGGCGCGATCCTCGCGGCCCGTCTGCTCTGGCTCGCGTTCGTCTCCCCGTTGACCCTCTCCGAGGACGAGGCCCACTACTGGCTCTGGTCGCAGCACCCCGGCTGGTCGTACTACAGCAAGGGACCCGGCGTCGCGTGGCTGATCGCCGCCTCGACCGCCCTCTTCGGCGACACCCAGTTCGCCGTCCGCGCTCCCGCGGCCGTTGCCACCGCCCTGGGCACCCTCGGTGCCGCCGCCGCCACGCGATGGGCCGGGGCCGACCGCGTCACCGCCTTCACCAGCGCCGTGCTCTACGCCTGCGTGCCGGGCCTCGCCCTGGCGGGCGCGCTGATGACCATCGACGCCCCCTACGCCGCCTGCTGGATGTGGGCCGGCGCGTGCGCCCTCCACGCGGCCCGCACCGGTGCCGCAACGGCCTGGCTGGGGCTCGGCGCGGCCGTGGCCGTCGGCTTCCTGTTCAAGTACACCATCCTGCTCATCCTCCCGGGCGTCGCGCTCGGCGTCTGGGCCGCCCGGCGGGGACCGCATGCCCTCCGCCCGCCGCTCCGCCCGGGCGCCATCGCCGCCGCCGCGGCCGTCGCATCGCTCGGGCTGCTGCCCGTCGCGATCTGGAACGCCTCCCACGACTGGGCCACCGTCCGCCACCTGCTCGGCCACCTCCACGCCCCCGGCGGCGACACCGCCGCGGGCCGGTCCTGGTCCCCCTGGTGGCCGATCGAGTTCGCCGCCCTCCAGTTCGTCGTGTGCGGCGGGGTCCTCGCCCTCGCGATCCTCGCGCTCGTCCGCACACCACGCGAGCACCCGGACCGGGCGATGGTGCGTTTCTGTATCGCCTGCTCGCTGCCGATCTTCGCCTTCTACGCCGCTGTGTCCTTCCTGACCAGAACCGAGGCCAACTGGGCCGTCGCCGGGGCCGCCACCCTCAGCCCGGCCGGGGCCGTCGCGGTCGTCCGCGCCGTGCGCGGACGCGAGACACTCGGACGCGTGTGCTGGGGCCTGGCCTTCTTCGGCGGCGTGCTCGCCACGATCGCCCCAGGCGCGAGCGTGCGACTCGCCCGGGTACCCCTCCTCGGCCCCTACCTGCCCGTCGAGCGCATCAGCGGCATGCGTCTCCACGCCGCCGACGCCGCCCGACGCCTGGACGAACTGCAACGCGCCACCGGCCTCGACCCGTTCGTCATCACCGATCACTACGGCCGCGCCTCACTCCTGGCCTTCTACCTGCCCAGGGCCGACATGTCGCGCACGGGCACGGAGTTCCTCTGCGCCTCCGCCCACCTCGGCGGCCGCCCGTCCCAGTTCGATCACTGGGACGAAACCGACCTGGCAAACCCCGACACCGCCCGTGCCCTCGCGGGACGCCCCGCCCTGGTCATCGGCCACCCCTCGGGCGACTGGGCGAGCCTGTTCGAGACCCTCACCCCGATCGGCCCGCTCGACGCCGAGCCCAAGCCGGGCGCGCGGACCGCCTATCTTGCCACTGGGTTCCGCGGCATCGCACCCGTCCCCGGCCCCGAGCCACGCCCGACGCCCCACCACCCGGCCACGCGAAAAGAAGGACACGATGGGTAGCGAACGCAAGGACCGGCTCGTCCGCTACATCTCGCCCGCCGAACGCCGCGCCCACCGGCGCGCGTGGTGGCGCAACGCCGCGCTGCTCCTCGCCGGGTTCGTCGTGCTCACCGCGATCGACGTGCCGCTGGCCCGATGGGTGTTCCTCGAGGAACGCCACCCGCTCCAGACCTCCGACCTCTACCGCCTGCTCCGCGTGCTCGGATCGCTGTGGACCTGGCTGATCGTCATGTGGATCCTTTTCCTGCACGACCGCGTGTGGGACCGCGCCGGCTCGCTGTTCTTCGCGCCGATCATCGCCGGTTTCTGCTGCGAGGGGCTCAAGCTCATCGTCGCCCGCGAACGCCCCACGCTCGACGTCGAGGTCCTCCGCACCGGGGGATACGCCTTCCGCGGGCTCTTCTCCGGGTTCGCCGACGCCTCCAACCTGGGCTTCCCCTCCAGCCACGCCGCCGTCGCCTTCGCCGGCTGCATGGTCCTCGCCGCGTGGATGCCCCGCACCAAGTGGCTCTTCGTCGCCTTGGCCACCGGCTGCGCCGTCGTCCGCGTGCTCATCGGCGCCCACTACGCCACCGACGTCTACGCCGGCGCCCTCATCGGCTGGGGCTGGGCCCGCTTCTTCGAGCCCGTCGCCCGCCCCCGCCGCTACGCCTGAGGCGGGCGGAGAGGGCAATGGGCAATCGGGAAGAAGGGGAAGCGATGGACAGGAGTGTTCTCCGATCAACACCCAGTCACCCCATTCCTCCGCTCCTCCCGCCTATTGCCTATTGCCTATTGCCCGATCCGCCCCAGTCCCCACCCCCCAAACCCTACCATCCCCCGTGACCATGCTGGACCGCTACATCGCCCGTCAGTTCCTGCTCAACACCGTGGCGTTGTTCGTGATCCTCTGCGGCTTCGTCGTCGTCATCGACGTCGTCATGAACATGGACCGTTTCCTCCGCATCGCCGGCAACCTCGGCGGCCCGGACGCGCAGCCCGCCGAGGGCGTCCGCAAGATCCTCATCGCCGTGGTCCTCATCGCGGACCTCTGGTGGCCCAAGCTCCTCCAGCTCTACAACTTCCTGATCGGCATGGTCATGGTCGCCGCCATGGGCTTCACCTGCGCCCAGCTCACCCGCCAGCGCGAGTTCATCGCCATGATGGCCGCGGGCATCGGCCTGCAGCGGGTCATGCGTCCCATCCTGCTCATCGCCTTCGTGCTCACCGGTGTCCAACTGCTCAACCAGGAGCTGGTCATCCCCCGCATCGCCCCGCTGCTCGTCCGCGACCACGACGACGCCGGCAACCACTCCCTGGGCGCCGGCAGCGTCGCCCTGACCGAGGACGGCCAGAAACGCCTCTTCCGGGCCCAGTCCTTCGACGCCGACTCCGGCGAACTCTCCGGCCTCTACGTCATGGAACGCGATAGCGACCAGCGAGCGGTCCGCGCCGTCCGCGCCGACCGCGCCGTCTACCGCGACGGCGGCTGGGACCTCGAGAACGGTCGGGCCGAGCCCCGCGGACGCACCCCCGCCGGCCCGCCCGCCCCCATCGCCCGCATCGAGTCCTCGCTCGATCCCGACAAACTCCGCATGCAGCGGTTCGAGTCATACAAGCAGGCCCTGAGCTTCCGGCAGGTCGGCCAGATGCTCGCCCGCTCCACCCTGGCCGACCCCGCCCAGCGGGCCACGCTCGAACGCATCCGCTGGGGCCGGTTCGCCATGATGATCTCCGGCCTGCTCGCCCTGGTCATCGCCATGCCCTTCTATATCCGGCGCGAGCCCACCAACATGGTCATCCAGTCGCTCAAGTGCGCCCCAGTCGCCATCGCCGCCCTGATCGGGGGCATCCTGGGCGCCTCTGCCGCCATCCCCGGGATCCCCGCCGCGCTGGGCGTGTTCCTGCCGGTCATGATCCTCTCCGTCGTCGCGGTCGCGCAGATCTCCGGGCTCAAGACCTGAATCTCGACCGGTTTCGCCCAATACGGGACGGCGCGCTTGCCAACCCACCCCCAACCACGCCACAATGCGGCGTCCGAAGATTTCCCCATCCGCCCCGGCCCGCCCCATCCCGCAAACGGGACCGGCCCGGGGCACGCGAGGTGACCCCATGGCGTCCGTCAACTTCTACTTCGAGGTCCACCAGCCCCACCGGCTCAAGCCCTACTCCGTCTTCCACACCGACCCGTTCTACTTCGACGAGGACAAGAACGGCCAGATCTGCCGCAAGGTCGCCGACAAGTGCTACCGCCCGGCCACCCGCACCATCCTCGACCTCGTCCGCAAGCACGAGGGCAACTTCCGCGTCGCTTACGCCCTGACCGGCACCGTCATCGACCAGTGGAAGAAGTTCACCCCAGACGTGATCGACCTCTTCGCCGAGCTCGCCGAGACCGGCTGCTGCGAGTTCGTCGGCGAGACCGACTACCACTCGCTCTCCTTCATCTACTCCAAGGAAGAGTTCGTCGAGCAGATCGACGCCCACACCAAGCGCATCGAGAACCTCTTCGGCCAACGCCCCAAGGTCTTCCGAAACACCGAGCTGATCTACTCCAACGAGCTCGCCCGCTTCATCGCCGGCCTCAAAAACCCCGACGGCTCCCCCCGCTTCCTGGGCGCCATCTGCGAGGGCGTCGACCGCCACCTCGGCTTCCGCAGCCCCAACTACGTCTACGCCCCCCCCGGCGAGGACGGCAAGCCGCTGACCCGCCCCGACGGCACCCCCTTCGGCCTGCTCCTTAAGAACTACCGCCTCTCCGACGACATCGCCTTCCGCTTCTCCAACAAGGGCTGGGAAGAGTGGCCCCTGTCCGCGGACAAGTTCGCCAAGTGGGTCCACCAGATCAACGGCGACGGCTACCTCTGCAACCTCTTCATGGACTACGAGACCTTCGGCGAGCACCAGTGGGCCGAGACCGGCATCTTCGACTTCCTCGCGCACCTGCCGCAGGCGGTCTTCGACGTCGCCAAGAAGCACGACGGCACCACCGAGAACCACTTCATCACACCCTCGATGGCCCTGACCCAGTTCAAGCCCGTCGGCGTCTACGACGTGCCCGAGTTCATCTCCTGGGCCGACACCGAACGCGACCTGACCGCCTGGCGCGGCAACGCCATGCAGTGGAACGCCCTCGAGGAAACCTACCGCGTCGAACGCGCCCTCAAGTCCCGCCTCGTCGAGATCAAGAACGCCAAGGACCCCGAGCAGGCCAAGAACGCCGCCTACCTCCTCGAAGACTGGCGCAAGCTGACCACCTCCGACCACTTCTACTACATGTGCACCAAGTACTGGGCCGACGGCGACGTCCACAAGTACTTCAGCCCCTACGACTCGCCCTACGACGGCTACATCAACTTCATGAACGTCCTGGACAACGTCCGCGCCCGCGTCGCAAGCCTCTGAATCCGATCACGCAGTCCAACCACGCACAGGCTCTTGCCTGTGCGTTTTTCATTGGGCCTGCACACCCCGCACCGTGAAGTTGCCCGCCTCCGCCGCCGCCCGCAGCGACGCGCCGGACAGCGTGCGCCCCGGCGCCGGCGTCACCACCGCACGCCCGGACGGAAGATCCACCGTCACCGACCCGACCCCCGACACGCCCCGCAGGCGTGTCGCCAGCACATCGGCGCAGGCCGGGCAGTCCAACCGGTTCACCAAGACCGCCACCCGCCCCGGCGCGTCCGGCGCGGGGTCCGTGTCTCCGCCCGGCGAACCGGGCGGTGCCGGCGGATCGGGATCGCCGCCCGGCACCTGCACCTGCGGCCCGCGCTCGTCCGGCGGCAGCGGCTCGATCTCCCACGTGCCGCAACCCGCCGCGCCCAACGCCGCACACACCACCAATAACCACCGCTTGCACTTCATGAGGTCAGTCTAACACGCCGCCCCGACCGCCCTCGCCGGAACGCCCACCACCCGCGTGTGATCCGCCACGTCCCCCACCACCACCGCGCCGGCCCCCACCACGCACCCGTCCCCGACCCGCACCCCCGGCAGCACCCCGGCCTGCAGGCCCACCAGCGTCCCCTCGCCCACCCACACCCCGCCGCCCAGCACCGACCCGGGCGCGAGATGGCTGTTGGCCCCCACCCGGCAGTCGTGCTCGATCACCGCCCGCGTGTTCACGATCCCGTGCATCCCTACCTTGGCGTGCCGGTTGACCACCGCCCCCGCCATCACCACCACCCCGTCGCCAAGCCGCGCCGTGCCGCTGACCGTCGCCGAAGGGTGCACCACCGCGCCGGCCGCCAGTCCCACGGCCAGCGCCGGGTCCATCGCCGCCAGCACCCGGGCCCGCGCCGCCAGATCCCCGATCGCCAGCAGAAAACCCGTCCCCGGCGGCATCACGAACCCGTCGACCGGCCCCAGCCACGCGACCCCGTCCGCGGCCGTCGCCACCGGACACGCCCGATCGTCGTCTACGACCCCCACCACCGGCACCCCGGCCGCGCGGCAGACCTCAAGCACCACCCCCGCGTGCCCGCCGCCCCCGATCAGGATCACCGGCATCCGTCCCATGCCTGTTCCATCGACCAGCACCGCCCGGGGCAACCAGCAACCCCGTCGGAAAAAGGTCCCCAAAATGAGAAGAGCCGACCCAAGATCAGGTCGGCTCTCCTGCCAAGCGACGCCGGGCTGTACTCGCAGCCCGACGCCGGGTGGGTAGGTATCCGGAAACGGACCTCTGCTCCGTCTCCGGCGGCCCGATCCCCGCTGTTCGCGGAAAACCGACCCGCCGGAAATGCTCCTCCTCAGACCCACCTGAAAAGCGGGTCCATCTCCAGATCCTCCGGCCCGGCAATCGTCCGGCCCCACATCGACCAAGCCCCGGCGTCGAAACGCCCGGGGTTCACCGCGCCGGGGCTCCTCCAGCCCGGTCCGGCACGCCCGATGCCAAGCCGCCCGCTTGCGGGCCCTCGGTCGCCTTCAATGTACGGATAATCCGGCCTTCGGCCACCCAATCGCCCGGTTGGTCCGAGGAATTCCGCCGTTGGCCCATCAATTCTCGGAACCCACCCATGAAATCCCCCGCCCGATCTCCCCGCCCCGGCCCGACCGACGACGCCCGCCGGGCCACCCGCATCGCCGCGGTGTCCTACCTGAACACCACCCCCATGATCGAAGGCCTCGACACCTGGCGCGACGCCGAACTCATCACCGCCGTCCCCAGCCGCCTGGCCGACATGGTCCTCAAAGGCGACGCCGACATCGGCCTGGTCTCCCTGGCCGACTACGCCCAGGCCGACGGAGACCTTTCGCTCCTACCCTGCGGCATGATCGGCTGCGACGGCCCCACCCTGACCGTCCGCGTCTTTTCCGCCGTCCCGCCGGACCAGATCACCACCCTCCACGCCGATACCGACTCGCACACCTCCGTCGTGCTCGCCCAGCTCATCCTCGCCGAACGGTTCGGGGTCCGCCCCCGGGTCCGCGATTTCCACGCCCGCGAGCGCCTCGGCTCCTCCGACGACGCCGACGGCTGGCCCGAGGCCATGCTCCTCATCGGCGACAAGGTCGTCACCGACTCGCCCCCCGCCGTCCGCTACCCCCACCAGATCGACCTCGGCGAGGCCTGGCACGACCTGACCGGCCTGCCCTTCGTCTACGCCGTCTGGATGTGCCGCACCGACCGCGCCGACGACCCCGCCGTCCGAACAGCCGCCGCCCTGATCGACCGCCAGCGCCGGCGCAACGCGATGCGCCTCGACAGCCTCGTGACCGCCGAAGCCGCCAAACGCGGCTGGCCCGGCGACCTCGCCCGCCAATACGTCGGCGAACTGCTCCGCTTCCGGGTTGACGACCGGGCGAAGGAGGCGGTGGACTCCTTCCTGACGCGCGCAGCCACCCTCGGTCTGCTCCCCGATGCCCACGCCCGGTGGGCCCAGGCCTGACCCCATGGCCGGCCCGGACCATCATCCCGACCCGCCGCCCCGAACCCAACTGACGGACACCTTCTACGCCGAACTCAGGGCCGTCGCCGACGCCATGATGCGCCGCGAGCGCACCGGCCACACGCTCCAGCCCACCGCCGTCGCCAACGAGGCATGCCTCCGCCTGGCTGCCCAAGGCCTGCCCGACCTGCCCCGCGACCAGCAGCTCGCCATCGCCGCCCGCGTGCTCGAGCAGGTCCTCATCGACCACGCCCGGCGCCACAACGCCCAAAAGCGCGGCGGCGGCCGGGGCGGCGCGTTCCGCGTGCGCCTCGAACACCTCGAAACCGGCGACCCGGACGCACAGCCGGACGCGGGGCTCGACTTCGAAGCCGTCCACGCCGCCCTGCGCCGCCTCCGCGATCTCCACCCGAGACAGGCCGAGGTCGTCACCCTCCGCGTGATGGGCGGGCTGACCATGGCCCAGATCGGCGCCCTGCTGGGCGTGAGCACCCGCACCGCCGAGTCGGACTGGGCCGTCGCCCGCGCCTGGCTCCGACGCACCCTCGACAGGGCCGCCCCATGAACAACGCCCAGAACCACGCCCAGAACCACCCCGAGAGCCCCGACGACCCCGCCCTGCACGCCCGCGCCTCCGAGCTGTTCGCGCTGCTCCGCACGCTCGCGCCCGGCGACCGCACCGCACGCCTTGCCGCCGTCGTCGACGACGCCCTCCGCGCCGAGGTCGCCTCCCTGCTCGCCTACGACCTGCCCGACGAGCCCGACCCCGAACCGTCGCCCGACCCCTTCGCACCGGGATCGGCCCTGGGCCCCTACACGATCGTCCGCCGCCTCGGACGCGGCGCCACGGGCGTGGTCCTCCTTGCCGACCAGACCGAGCCGGTGCGTCGGCGCGTGGCCGTCAAGCTCGTCCCCCACGCCATGCTCGACGCCGGGCACGCCGCACGCTTCGAGTTCGAACGCCGCGCCCTCGAACGCACCGACCACCCCGGCATCCCCAAGGTGCTCGACGCCGGGCGGGCCCCCACCGGCGTGCCGTTCATCGCGATGGAGTTCGTCGACGGCCCGCCCGTGACCGCGTTCTGCAACGAGCGCGGGCTCTCCCTGCCCGACCGCGTAGCCCTCGTCGCCGAGATCGCCGGCGCCGTCCAGCACGCCCACCAGCGCGGGCTCATCCACCGCGACCTCAAACCCTCCAACATCCTCGTCGCGTCGGACGGTGCCCGGCCACAGCCGAAAATCGTCGACTTCGGCATCGCACGCTCGCTCGACCGCGACGACGCCGGCTCGCTCACCTGCGGCCAGCCCATCGGAACGCTGGCCTCCATGCCGCCCGAGCAGGCCGCCGGCGGCCCGGTCGACACGCGCGCCGATGTCTACGCCCTGGGCGCGGTGCTCTACGAACTCATCGCCCAACGCCCCCCGCTCATCTTCGACGACCCGGCCCGCGCCCTCGAACTGATCCGCACGCAGACGCCGTTGCCCGCCAGCCGCGCCCGCGCCGACGCGGGGGGCATCTCCCGCGCGATGTGGGCCGACCTCGACCGCGTGCTGGCGTGCGCGCTCGACAAGGACCCCGCCCGCCGATACGCCACCGCCGACGCGTTCGCCCAGGACCTGCGCCGCGTGCTGTGCCGCGAGCCGGTGGCCGCCCGGGCACAGACGCCCGTGTACCGATTCGCCCGGCTGGTCGAGCGGCGCAAGGCCGCGTCCGCCGCGGCGGCGCTCGCGGCCCTGGCCGTCGGCGTCGGGCTGGCCGGGCTCGGCATCGGCTATACAGAAGCCGACCGGCAACGCGCCATCGCCGCCGACCGGGCCGACACGCTCTCGGCGGTCAACCGCTTCCTGATCGACGACCTGCTCGCCGCCATCTCGCCGGACGAGATCCCCATCGACACGCCCGCCGTGCAACTCCTCGATCGGGCCGCGGCCAGGATCGGCACGCGCTTCCCGGACCGCCCGCTGCTCGCGGCCGAGCTGCACCACACGCTGGGGCGGTCCTACACCCAGCTCAGCGCGTTCGATCAGGCGGAGCGCGAGCTGGACCGCGCCGCCGCACTCGCCTCCGAAACGGCCGGGCCAGAATCGCCGCAGGCGGTGCGCAGCCGGCTCGCGTCGGCCAGCCTGACGGCGTACCGCCAGCGGTTCGACCCGGCGATCGCCGCGTTCGAGACGCTGATTCCGCTCGGCGAGCGGGTGCTCGGGCCGGACGACCCCGCCCTGCACGCGGCGTGGAACGACGCGGGCGTCGCGCTCGACTCGGCCGGGAGGCACGCCGAGGGCGGCGTGCTGATCGAGCGTTCGCTCAAGGCCCGCCGGCGCACCCTCGGGCCGAACGACCCGCTGGTTCTCCAGACGCTCAGCAACCTCGCGCAGGTGCGCGACGCGCAGGGCGACACCGAGGGCGCCCTCGCGCTGATGATCGAGGCCGCGGGCGTGGCCGGGGCCATGCCCGATGCGCCGGCGGTGCTGCTCATGGGCCTGCACAACAACATCGGCGCGACCTACCTGGACCTGGGCCGCCACGCCGACGCCGCGCCGCACCTGGAGAAAGCGGCGTCGATGGCCGCCGACTGGTTCGGCCCCGAGGACCCCACCACGCTGACCATCATGTCCAACCTCGCCTCGCTCCGCGCCGATCTCGGCGACGCCCCGGGCGCGATCGCCGCCTTCGAGCACATCGTCCGGGCCCGCACCGCGCTGATGGGCCCGGACGTCTACGACACGCTGATCGCCCGCCACGGCCTGTGGTCCGCCCACCTGGCCGCCGGCCACGCCGACCGGGCCGAGCCCGGATTCGCCCAACTGCTCCGCGACTGTTCCCGCGCACTCGGCGAGGCCCACTGGCTCACCGGGGCGACCCTCGTTTCCCACGCCAAGGCCCTCCAGTCGCTCGGACGCGTGGCCGATGCGCGCGACGCCGCCGCCACCGGACACGCCGTGTTCCTCGCCCTGCTCGGCCCGGACCACGCCCGCACCACCTCCGCTGCGGCGCTCCTCGACGAACTCCAAAAGGCGACCACGCCCTAGAACCACGCGATCCCGGCCCGCCCGACGGAATCTCCTGCGGCCCGCCCGCCAGCCTGCGCATTCCTCCGGGGGCCGGTGCGCCCCATGAGGAGACCGCGCAGACCGGGTCGGGCCGTCGGGGGAAAGGGGGCGGGGGGGAGCCGGCGCGAACGGCGCGGGGCATGGCCGCGTAAGAATGATCAGCCATGCCCCGCGTCAGCCAGCCCCGCACCAACGTCATCGCCGAACTCGGCGAGCAGCTGCGGTACGGGACCAAGAAGACGCTCGTCCGCCAGCTCGACCGCATCGACGAGCTGGCCGCCCACATCGAGGACGACGGGCTCTACCCCGAGGACTTCATCGTCTTCCGCATCACCGGGTACCGGCCCGAGATCAAGACGCCCCGCATGCTGCCCGGCGCGGCCCTGCGGGGCGACCTCTCCGCGCTGGCCGAGCGCATCTCCGAATCTGCCGGGCTGACCGAGGACGACCTGACCGACCCGTGCGAGACCGTCGCCTCGCTGACCGACCGTTGGGACATCACCCGACGCACGCTCGAACGCTACCGGCGCCTCGGCCTGATCGCCCGGCGGGTCGACCTGGGATCCGGACGCCGCGCGCTGGTCTTCAGCCGTGCCGGGGTCGAGGCCTTCGAGCACCGCCACGCCGACCGCCTGGGCAAGGCCGCCCGCTTCACCCGCATGGGCGAGGCCGACACCGATCGCCTGGCCCGCCGCGCCGAGCGCTACCGACGCCGCCTGGGCTGGTCGCTCAACCGCGTGGCCCAGCGCCTCGCGGTCCGCACCGGACGCAGCCCCGAGAGCGTCCGGCGCGTGCTGCGCAAGGCCGACCGCAACCGCCCCAGGCCGCTGTTCCCCGAGCCCGGACCGCCGACCCGGCGCGACCGCATGTTCGCCGTCCGGGCCGTCGCCCGCGGCGTCGAGCCCGCCCTGCTCGCCCGGCGCATGGACCGGCGCAAGAGCGCGGTGCTGCGCGCCCTCCACGACGGGCGGGCCGACCTGCTCCGCTCGGTCGGCCTGCCGCACGCCGGGCCCGCCGAGCCGGGCGTGGCCGTTCGTTCCGCCGCCGCCCGGGCCAACCCGATCACCCGCGCCCCCACCGAACTGGCGGCGCTCATCGCCCAGATGCGCGAACGCACCACCCCGGCCGCCGCCGAGGAACGCGACCGGGCCGCGGCCTACCGCGCGCTGGTCGCCGCCGCCGGCGCCCGCATCGCCGCCCTGCCGCCCGCGGGGGCGTCCGGCGCGGACCTGGACACGATCGAGACCCTGCTCCGCCGCGCCGCGCTGCTCAAGGCCGCCCTGATCCGCACGGAACTCCGGCTGGCGATCGATACCCTCGAGCAGCGTCTCGGCGGGCCGCTCGACACGCTGCCCCCCGCCCGCGCCCGCGACCTGGCGCTCGGGCTGATCGGCGTCGTGGCCGACGCGGTGGACCGGTTCGACCCCGCGCGCGGCGGGCGTCTGGCGGCCCCTGTTTCGCTGGCGCTGGGACGCTGGTGCGCGAGCGTGCCCGACGTGGCCGCGGCCCCCGAACCGGGCCGCGCCGCTAGGCGCCTGCCCGCCGGCGTGCCCGTGCCCGACTGGACCCGGCGCGTCGCCCCCTGGCAGGCCTGGCTCTCGCCCGACCCCCGCCTGCCCGGCGTGCTGGACCGGCTCGACCCCGACGACCGCGCCCTGCTGACCCGGCGCTTCGGGCTCGGCGAAAGCCCGCCGGAGACCCTCGAGGCCATCGCGGTCTCGATGGACAAGCGGGGCGTCCATCTGGCCCGGGCCGAGCGTCGGGCCGTCCGCCGGGCCCTGGGCGTGGCCCGTTCCGGACCGGGCTCAGATCCCGGGAACAATCCGAGCCCGACATCAGATACCATGCCGTGATGCTCGCCCGCTGGTTCTTGGTCCTGCTGCTGCTGATCCACCCCGTCCGGGGCGTGCTGGCCGCCGGTCCGGAAGCCCGGCCCGTCACGCCGGCCACGGCCGCCGCGGACCCCTGCGGCGCCGACGGCTGCTGCCCGATCTGCACCGAACTCGACGCCTGCCCGTGCATCGCCGCCCCCGAGCAGGACCGTGACCCGGCCCCGGTGGCGCCCCCCACCACCAACGACGCCCCGCGGGTGATCACCTCCGGCGGCTGGACGATCTGGTCCGGCACGGCCCGAGCCGCCCCGACAACGGGCATCACCGCGGCGCGGGCCCCGCCCGCGGTCGCGCCGACCGTCAACGCGTTCCTTTCCATCGTCTGCGTCTGGACGACGTGATCCACGCCCCCGCACCTGCATTGCGCGCGTGATTTCTCGTTTCCACACCAAACACACCCGGGCGACCGGGGCCGCGGCCCAAACCGGCCCGCGGCGATGAAAGGACCCTTCCATGTTTCTGATGAACCTGACCAACCGCGCCGGTTCGGCGCTGATTTCCGCTGTTGTCCTTGGCTCGACACTGACCCTCGTCGGCTGCGGCTCGACCCAGACCCGCGCGTCGGTCGTCGAGGACGGGCCCGACGCCATCACCGGGTCGGGCGCGGTGCTGACAGTCGAGGGCCTCGGCTGCCCGATGTGCGCCGAGTCGATCAGCGTGCTGCTGGGCGACGTCGACGGCGTGACGGGATCCAAGGTCAACCTCGAGGACGGCACCGTGGACGTGAGCTTCGCCCCGGGCGCGACGGTGTCGCGGGCGGCGCTGGCTGGCGCGGTCAACGACGGCGGCTTCTCGTACCGCGGCATGCGGGTCAAGGAGTGAACCCGATGAGCAGCACGAACCGGACCCGGCGGGCGGTGGCGCTCGCCGGGCTGATGGCGGTCGGCACGTGCGTGAACGGCGCGGCGGGCCAGGAAGCCAACCTGTCGGTCGCGGCGACGCAGCCGGCCAAGGGGAGCATCACTTGGCGCGAGCAGGTCCGCTTCACTCGGTACGAACTCTCGGACCGGGACATCGACCAGCTGGTGGTCAACACGCGGCTGACACTGGGGCTGACCGGGGCGGTTTCGGCGTGGGCCGACGTGCCGGTCATCGCCGAGCGGGACCGCTCGGACATGGCGCCCAACAACAACGGGCTGGGCGACGTGAGCCTGGGCCTGAAGTGGCGGTTCTGGCAGCACGACACCGGGGCGATCGAGACCAAGCGGCTGGCGGCCTTCGGCGGTGTGAGCCTGCCGACGGGCGAGGAGGGCCTGTCGTCGGACGGGTTCGATCCGTTCGTCGGGCTGGTGTACACGATGGTGCACGGGCGGCACGGGGTCAACGCCTCGGCCCGCTACCGGGTGAACACGGACGGGACGGACGCGGCGCTGGGGCCGATCGGGGCGGGGATGGGCTCGGCCGATCTGCTCACGCTCGAGACCAGCTACCTGTATCGGATCAGCCCCGCGTCGTACGCGGCCGAGACCTCGGGCTCGCTGTACGGGGTTGTCGAGTCGTTCGTGGACTACGAGACGAACGGCGATGCGGAGTGGCGGATTGCGCCCGGGCTCCTTTGGGAAGCGCGGCGGTGGGCGGCCGAGGTTTCGGTGATCCTGCCGGCGGCGTCGGACATCGAGGAGCGGGCGGAGACCGAGTTCGGCCTGGTGGCAGGGATCCGCGTGCTGTTCTAGCCCGTGCCCGAAATCGGGAGCGACAGGGGCCGCCGAGGCCCCTTTTTTCTGCGCTCGTCAGTTGTCGGGGTCGGAGAGGGCCTGCTCGCGGAGTTGGGCGGCGCGGTCGACGAGTTGGGTGCGGGTGGTCTCGGGGTCGCCGGCCGACTCGGGCGTGGGCGTCAGTTCGACGTGCCACTCGACGGTGTGGCGGACGTCGCCGGGCAGCGCGGTGGCGACGAGGTCGGGTCCGGGGTATTCGTGGAAGGGGGCCTTGGCGGTGTGCTCGGCGTGGTAGGGCTCGTAGCCGGGGGCTTCGACGCGGAGGTCGTAGTGGCCGTAGAAGGTGAAGCGGGCCTCGGTGGGCGTGCGGCCGATGTCCTCGTCGTTGAGCCAGACGTGGGCGCCGGCGGGATCGGAGGTGACGCGGATGCGTCGTTCGGCGCAGGCGGGGAGGAGCAGGGCGGCGAGGGTCACCAGCGCGATCGGGCGGGCAACCCCCCCTCTGCCTGCGCTGCGCTTCGGCATCTCCCCCCGTCGGCGACGGGGGGAGACTGGGGCGGGGTTACGCATCGGCGTGCTCCTCGGCGGGTTGGGCGGCGTCGTCGAACTCGTCGCCGCGAAAGAGTGAGCCGAGGTAGACGCGGCGGACCATGGGGTCGTTGATGAGTTCTTTGGGGGTGCCCTCGGCGAGGACGCGGCCGGAGTCGATGATGTAGGCCCGGTCGCAGACGCGGAGGGTCTGCTGGACGTTGTGGTCGGTGATGAGGATGGAGATTCCGCGCTCGGTGAGGCGGCGGATCTCTGCCTGGAGGTCCTCGACGGCGATCGGGTCGACGCCGGAGAAGGGTTCGTCGAGGAGGATGAGCTTGGGGTTGGTGACCAGGGCACGGGCGATCTCAAGCTTGCGGCGCTCGCCGCCGGAGCAGGTGCGGGCCTGGTCCTTGGCCTTGTGGGTCAGGCCGAACTGGGCGAGCAACTCAGCGGCGCGGCGCTTGCGCTGGGCGCGGCTCAGGTCGAGCGTTTCGAGGATGGCGAGCAGGTTCTGCTCGCAGGTGAGGCGCTGGAAGACGGAGGGTTCCTGGCTGAGGTAGCCCATGCCCAGGCGGGCGTGGCGGTACATGGGCAGGCCGGTGACCTCGGTGTTGTTGAACATGACGCGGCCGGCTTCGCGCTCGATCATGCCGATGGTCATGCGGAAGGTGGTGGTCTTGCCGGCGCCGTTGCGGCCGAGGAGGCCGACGATCTCGGCGTGCTCGACGTCGAAGGAGACGCCGTTGACGACGACGCGGTCGTTGTAGGACTTCTTGAGGTCGATGGCTTCGAGGAGGGGCACGGGGGGAGTATATGGGGTGGGGCGGGGGGTCGGGAGAAGAGGTACGCAGAGGTGCAGAGATCACGCAGAGGACGCGGAGGGGGAAGGGGATTCGGAGTTTTCAACGCGAAGGGCGCGAAGGTTTCGGAGCGGGGTTTGTGGTTCGGGGGGCTGGGGGGTGGGTGGGGTGGGGTCGTGGGTGTCGGGG
>CAXBHL010000009.1:0-124890 GCA_963975575.1 uncultured Phycisphaerales bacterium
ATTGCCTATTGCCTATTGCCTATTGCCTATTGCCTATTGCCTATTGCCTATTGCCTATTGCCCCGTCCCTACTCCCGCTCCCGCCCCCCAACCGTCACCTGCGCCACCTCCGGCTTCGCCTCCGCGTGCAACCGCTGCGCCCGGTGCGCCGACCAGTCCGAAACCCGCCGATCCGGCGCCTCCACCCCGTCGTGCACGCTCAGGATGTCGTACACGTTGTTCCGCTGCGCCGGCACGAAACCCGCATCCCGGATCAGCCGGCACAGCACCGCCTCGTCCAGGCAATAGGTCGTGCCCGCGGAGGAAACGACATTCTCCTCCATCATCACGCTGCCCATGTCGTTCGCGCCGTAGTACAAACCCACCTGCCCCACGTGCGGCCCCATCGTCACCCAGCTCGAACCAATGGAGTAGATGTTGTCCATGAACAGCCGGCTCGTCGCCTGCGTCCGCAGATACTCCGTCGCACCCGCGAACCGCAGCCGCCGCCCGAACTCCGGGTGCATGTCCTTGGTGCCGCTGCCGTCGAGCCGCGCCACCGCGTCGCCCGGGAACACGTCCCCGAACTTCTCAAGGTCCCCGTCCTTCGGCCACTCCGGCACGCGCCCCAGCGCTGTGTTGTCCGGCTGGAAGGGCCAGGAAATAAAGGCCGTGTAATGCCCGCCCGTCGTCTGCTTCTTCACGCTCGGATCGCCCGCGACGTCCGCCGGAACCTCCCCGGCGCCGAAATCGCGGATGGCCTTGTCCTGCCATTGGCGGATCAGCCGCATGTGGTGGATGCGGTCGGCGTGCCCCTCGATGTGCCCGAACATCATCGTCGCGCTGGTGTACATGCCCAGCGAGTGCGCCGCGTACATCGTCTGCAGCCACGCCTCGGCCGTGCACTTGCCCAGCCCGATCTTGGTCCGCACCGCCGGCGCGAAGATCTCGCCCCCGCCGCCCGGCAGCGAGTCCATCCCCGCGTCCTTCAGCCGCGCCAGCACCCACCGCACCTTCTCGATCAGGTCCGCGCCGGGCGGGTTGAAGAAGTTGACGAACTCGATCATCTCCGGCGGGCTGAACGCGTGCACGTGCACGTGCGGGTACCGCTCCTTGATCCCAGCCAGCAGGATCAGATACCAGTCCAGCGGCAGGTCCGGGTTCATCCCGCCCTGCATCAGGATCTGCGTCCCGCCGATCGCCGACAGCTCCCCGATCTTTTGGTACAGCTCCTCGTACTCGAGCGTGTACGAGTCGTGGTCCGCCGCCGTCCGCTTGAACGCGCAGAAGATGCACTTGGCCGTGCAGATGTTCGTGTAGTTGATGTTCCGGTCGATCACGTACGTCCGGTGCGTGTCGCCGTGCAGCCCGCGGCAGCGCGCGTCTGCGTACCGCCCCAGCTCGTGCAGCGGCGACGCCGTCAGCAATGCCAGCCCCTGCTCGGGCGTGAGGCGTGCCTCACCCCGCGCCACCGCCGCCAGCAGGCCGGCGTCGCGCGCATCAAGATGAGGGTGCTCGGGCAATGGCTGATAGATGGTGGACATGGCGTCTCCGCGTCCCGGAGGGTGCTGTTTTCAAAGTATCCTGAAACTATACGGATGATCCCGCCGCGGGTCCACCGAACCCGCCGATCCGTCCGGCCACGGCCCGCGACGCCCCCCCCGGCCCGGCTCGAGGTCTAGTACCCAGAAACCCCCGCCCGCGCCCCCATCCCACCCCGGCAAAGATCCGCCCATGAACATCGCCCTGGTCAACACGGTCAATCTCCCAGAGCCCGACCCCGACGAGGCCCCGCTGCTGGCCGCCCTCCGCGCCGCCGGCCACACCGCCCGCAGCATCGCCTGGGACGACCCGGCCCCGACCCCCGAGACCGACCCGGCCTCGTTCGATGCCTGCGTCATCCGCGCCACCTGGAACTACCACCGGGCCCTTGCCCCCTTCACCGACTGGCTCCGCGCCAACGCCCCCCGCACCCGCCTGATCAACCCGCTCGACACCGTCCTGTGGAACATCCACAAACGCTACCTGCGCGACTTCGAGGACCGGCGCATCCCCATCGTCCCCACCCGGTGGGCCGACCGGGGCTCGACCATCGACCTCGCCCGAACCGCGGCGGACCGGGGCTGGTCCCGGGTCGTCATCAAACCGGCCGTGTCCGCCGGCTCGCGCGACACCCGCTGCTTCGATCTCGCGACGCAGGCCGACGACGCGCAGCAGTTCCTCGACCGATCCGCCGCACGCGAGGACACCATGATCCAGCGGTACATTCCCTCGGTCGAAACAGGCGGCGAGGTCGCCGTGATCTGCATCGGCGGCCGGATCTCCCACGCCATCGAGAAGCGTCCCCGCTTCGCCGGCGAGCAGGAGGGCATCGCCGCCCGCCCGCTCGACGAGCCTTTGCGTCGCTTCACGCAGGCCGTCCTCGACGCGTGCCCGGTGCCTTCGGTGTACGCCCGCGTCGACGTGATGCTCAACGACCACGGCGGCATCGTGCTGTCCGAACTCGAACTCATCGAGCCCTCGCTCTACTTCGGGCACGGCCCCGGCTCGGCCGAGCGCATGGTCGGGGCGATCGAGCACGCCGCCACCGCTACGGGTTCACCGGCTCTTTGAGGTCGGCGAACGCGCCCCGCACCCGCTCCCGCCCGGGCCTGTCGAGCAGGCTCACCACCACCGCCACGGCGAACCCGATCGCGAAGGAGGGCAGCAGCACGTCCAGGTCCGCCAGGTACCCCGCCAACGCGTCCTGCCCCGTGGCCTCCAGCGCCTTCGGAACGGCGAAGCTGAAGATCGGCACGCTGACGAAGCCCGCCACCATCGAGCACTTGGCCCCCAGCGCCGTCAGCTTCTCCCAGAACAGCGAGAGGATCATCGTCGGGCAGAAGGTCGCCGCGATGCCGGACCAGCCGAAGATGATGATCCAGAACAGCGGCTTGTCGCGGTCGCGCAGCAGCAGGCCCATCCCGATGCCGAAGGCGATCAGCGAGAGCACGATCGTGACCTTGCGCGAGAGCGACATCAGCGTGCGATCGTCCATCTCCGGGTGGCGGGTCTTCTGCCAGTAGTCCCGCACCCCCGCGGAAGAAGCGACGACGAGCAGCGAATCGATGGTGGACATGATCGCGCTGAGCACCATGGCGATGAACACGCCGGCGAAGAAGGCCGGGAGCAGATCGAGGGCCGCGGTCGGAAGGATGGCCTCGTGGTCGCCGCCCAGCGACTCGGGGCTGAACACCGCCCGCCCGAACAGGCCGACGAGCACCGCGCCCGAGTCGGCCAGCAGCGTCCACGTCAGCGCGGTGGCCGCGCCGGGGGCGATCTGCCGCTCGTTCTTCATCGAGATGTACCGCACGAAGACCTGCGGCGAGCCCCAGAACCCGATGCCGATGGCCGCCAGGCCCACGACGGAGACGACCGTCCCGGTACTCCAGCCGCCGGTCCCGGGCGCGACCGCGCCCGTCACGGCGTCCTTGGCCCCCGGCCCGTGCAGGGACAGCAGGTGCGGGTCGATCGACCGGAGGGTGTCGAGGATGCTGGTCAGCCCGCCCGCCTCGGCGAGGATCACGAGCGGCAGCGTCACCAGGCCCAGGAACATCAGCGAGCCCTGGAACACGTCCGACCAGACCACCGCCGTGAAACCGCCCTGGGTGATGTAGAGCAGCACGACGACGAAGCCGACCGTGGCGCCGATCAGATGGTTCCAGCCCAGGAAACTGTTGAACGCGTCGCCCGTGGCGAAGACCTGGGCGCCCGCGTAGATGGGCACGAAGATGACCAGCGCCCCGCCGGCGATCAGGCGCAGCGTGTGGCCCGAGTCGCGCAGGCGGGCCTCGAGATAGTCGGGAACGGTGATGGCGTCGTACTTGTCGCTGAGGCGCTTGAACCGCCGGCTCATCAGCAGCCACGCGCCGCCCACGCCGAGCATCTCGCCGAGCACGACCCAGAAGGCCTTGGCGCCCATGGCGTAGCCCATCCCGGTCAGCCCGATGAGCAGCCACGCCGACTCGCCGGTCGCCCGGGCGGAGAAGGCGACGTTGAAGAAGCTGAGCTTCTTGTCCGAGGCGAAGTAGTCGCGGATCGTGGTCATCCGCTTGGACGCGAGATAGCCGATCAGCAGCAGCACGCCGGCGTAGAGGGCCACGGCCAGCACTTTCCACATGGTTTCCGTCGTCATCGCGGCTCCGTTCGGTGGCGGGGAGGGTCCACCCTACCCGAAACCGGCCCGGATTGCAGCGATTCCGGCCCGCGGGCGGCTCAGCCCCGCGGGTGCATCGTCTTGATGACCCTGGTCAGCTGCGTGCGGTCCACGTGGGTGTAGATCTGCGTGGTGGTGATGTCCGCGTGGCCGAGCAGCGACTGGACCACCCGCAGGTCGGCCCCGCCCATGAGCAGGTGGGTGGCGAAGGAGTGGCGGAGCACGTGGGGGTGCACGTCCTTGAGCCCGGCGGCTTTGGCCCAGTGGGTGACGATCTGCCACACGCGCACGCGTTCGATGGGGCGTCCGGTGCGGGTCAGGAACAGCTTGCCCTTGTCGCGCCGTTCGGCGGCCCTTTCGGCGGTGATCAGGCGGCTGCGGCAGTCGCGGATGTAGACCGAGACCGCGTCCATCGCCGGCGCGCCCATAGGCACCAGGCGCTGCTTGTCGCCCTTGCCCAGCACCCGCACGATGGCGTGCTTTTCCATGATGTCCGACAGCGAGATCGCCCCGACCTCGGAGGCGCGCAGGCCCGAGGCGTACATCAGCTCGAGGATGGCCCGGTCGCGGAGCCAGAGCGGCACGGCGTCGGGCCGGGCGTTCTCCGGCGCGGTGGGCGCGGGGGGGGCGGGGGCGGCGAGGAGGCGGCGCATCTGGCCGGGCGTGAGCACGCCGGGCAGGTTCTTCCACTTGGCCGGCTGGTCGAGGTGGTCGGCGGGGTTGTCCTCGATCTTGCCGGTGGCCAGCATCCAGCGGCAGAGGACCTTGATGGTGGCGATGTGCCGTGCGACGGTGGCGGGGGCGTAGGCGCGGTCGCGGGAGAGGGCGCGGACGTGGTTGATCAGGTGGGGCGCGGTCAGGGCGTGGGGGTCGGCCAGGCCGGCGTCCTGGAGGTCGAGGAGGAGGGCGTCGAGGTCGCGGGAGTAGGCCTCGAGGGTGGCGGGGAGCAGGCCGCACTCGACGCGGAGGAAGATCAGGAACCCGCGCCGGAGCAGGCGCATGGGCTCTGTGAGGCGTTCGACGCGTTGTGCCTCGGCGGGGGGCATGGTGTTGAGATCGGCGGCGGCGGGGCGGGCGCATGAAAACACCCCGGGCTTTGGGGCCCGGGGTGCGGAGGGTCAGCCTTACCCTGTCAGAGGCGTCTTATCCCAGGAGGGAGAGGACGTTCTGCGGGGACTGGTTGGCCAGTGCCAGGACGTTGGTCGAGGCCTGGACGAGGATCTGGTTGCGGGTCAGCGAAGCGGTCTCGCTGGCGAAGTCCGCGTCGCGGATGACCGACTCGGCGGCGGTGGTGTTCTCGAAGGCGACGTTGAGCGAACGGATGGTCGCACCGACGACGTTCTTCTGGAAGGCACCGAGGCGGCCGCGGGTCGAGGAGACGTCCTCGATGGCCTTGGCGACGATCTTCTGGGCGGCGCCGAAGTCGCTGCCGCTGACGACGTTGTAGGTGCGGCCGGAGGCGAGGTCGTTGAGGAAGCCGAGGCTGGAAGAGCCCAGCTTGCGGGTGGAGATGTCGCCGATGCCGATGGAGACCTTGCCGCCGACGTTGACCTCGGAGGAGAGCTGGAAGTCCGCTCCGCCGCCGGTGACGGTGAAGGCCGCAACGGTGGCCAGGGTCTGGGCCGCGGTGTCGTTGAGCGTGAAGGCGACGTCGAGGAAGTCGCTGTTGACGCTCATCTGCTTGCCCTTGCCAACGGCGAGCATGCCGTTGATGGTGCCGCCGATGTCCTGGCCGAGGTCGCGGATGCCATTGGAGGCGCCGGACGCGCTGAACGCGACGGCCGAGCCCGGGGTGGCGGTGTCGAAGTCGGTGGTGGAGAGGGTCAGGATGCCGTCGCCGTCGGCGATGGTGCCGTCGTCGACGATCTTGATGGAGGAGAACTGGGCCGAACCGAACTCGTCGGAGTCGATGCGGATGCCGGTGCCCGAGACGGTGGCGGTGACGCCGGTGACGTCGTTGACGGCGTTGATGGCCGCGGCGATGTTGGCCAGGGAGGTGCCCGAGGCGAACTGGAGCTCGCGCTTGCCCTCTGCTCCGCCGACCTCGATGACGAACTGCTCGTCCGCGCCGAGGTCGATGGTGGAGGCGCCGAAGGACATGAACAGGCCGGCCTGCTGGGCGGACTGGGTCACGATGGCGCTGACGGCCTGGGAAGCGCCGTCGAACTTGGCGCCGCGGACCTGGAAGTCGGTGACGCTGGAGGCGACCGAGCCGACCTGGTAGTCCATGGTGCCGTCCAGGAGCTTGGAGCCCTGGAAGTTGGTGGCGCCGGCGACGCGGTCGATGGTCTGGAGGATCGAGTCGATCTGGAGCTGGTTCGCTTCCTTCTCGGAGGCGGACAGGCCGGCGGAGTTTGCCGAGGTGGTCAGGAGGCCCTGCAGCTCGGTGAGGAGCGAGGAGACTTCCTGGAGGCCGCCTTCGGCGATGTTGACGACCTGGTCGGCACGCTCGGAGTTTCCGATGGCGGCGGTCAGGGCGGACTTCTCGGCGCGGAGGTTCTCGCTGGCGATCAGGCCGGCGGGGTCGTCCTTGCCGCGGTTGATCCGCAGGCCGGTGGACAGACGCTCGAGCGACATGCCGAGGGTCTTGTTGTTGTTACCCAGCACGCGCTGGCCGATGATCGACGAAACGTTTGTGTTGATGCGAGACATTGGCTGATGTCCTCCGTGCAGGAATCGGGGAGAGGCTTTCTCCCGAGCTTGCCGGCTCTGGTGTCCGGCGTGCCAGGTTTCCGTTCCCGTGGCACACGCGGGGGGCGACACGCCCTCCCGCACGCCGGATCGATCGACCGCAATCGGGGGCGGGTGAAGCGCATGGTGGGGAGAACACGAAGATTTTGGGAGCGCGGTTTCGTTATGCGGACCTCGCGGGGGGCTTCTGGGCCGGTTGGGCGCAGGAAAAAGCCCCGGATTTGGGTATCCGGGGCTGGGTGGAACTGATTGTCGCGCTCCGCGGCGCTCGTGCGTTTGTGCTCGGTGGGGCCCGCGGCGTTTAGCCGAGGAGCTGGAGCACGTTCTGGGCGGACTGGTTGGCCAGGGCCAGGACCGTGGTTCCGGCGGACTGGAGGATCTGCGCCCGGGTCAGTTCGGAGCTTTCCGAAGCGAAGTCGGCGTCGCGGATGATGCTGCGGCTGGCCGTGAGGTTCTCGAAGGCGGACTGCATGGACCGGGTTGAGGTGTCCAGGACGTTGCGTTCGAAGGCGCCCAGGCGGCCTCTGAGGATGGAGACCTCGTCGATGGCCTTGTTGACGATCTTCTCGAGCGGGCTGAAGTCGTTGCGTTCGTTGGCGTCGTCGAGCGAGTTGCCCTGTCCGTCCTGGAGGCTGGAGAGGTACTGGATGGAGCCGTCGACCAGGAAGCCCCCGAGCGACTCGGCGGAGGTGGCCTGGATGCCGATGTTGGTCTGCTGGAGGGCGTTGATGTCCGGCCCGAGCTGGAAGAGTGCGCCGCCGCCGGTGATCTCGAAGTTCTTGACGGCGAGGCTGGGGTCGATGGCGTAGGTCTCGTCGAGGAGTAGGTCCATCGAGAGGGTGGGGGAGTTGATGGAGATGTTCAGGCCCTTGCCGGTGGCGAGGATGCCGTTGATGAGGGCCGAGACGTTGCGTCCCGCGTCCCGGGTGGCCGCGACGAGGTTGGTATCGGTCCAGTCGAAGGTGACGCCGCCGGGGTAGTCTGCGTTGGCGTCGTACTTGAAGAGGTTGAAGTTGTCGTCGGCGGGGTCGGCGGGCTTGTCGACGCGTTCGACGCTGACGAAGGCGGTGGACCCGTACTCGGAAGAGCGGAAGACCAGGCCGGAGGTGGCGTCGCCGTTGATGAGGGCGGCCTCGACGCCGGTCAGGGCGGTGCTGTTGTTGACGGCGGTGACGATGTCCGCGTAGGGGGTTCCGCTGAGGAAGGAGAGTTCGCGGACGCCGTCGGGTCCCTTGACGCGGATGGTGATGCCGGAGAGGAGTTCGCCGTCGTTGCCGGTGGCGTTGTCTCCGTTGAGGTAGAGGCCTCCCTTCTGGGCGGAGGCGATGACGTCGACGGCGACGTCGATGGAGTCGGTGCCGATGAAGCTGGCGCCGAAGATCTCGGCCTTCTTGATGGTGCTGGTGGTCAGCCCGCTGGTGAGGTAGTCGAGGGAGCCGTCGAGAAGCTTGAGCCCGCCGAAGGTGGTGGTGTTGCTGATGCGTGTGATCGACTGGATGGCCGAGTTGATCTGGAGCTGGTTTGCGCGGCGTTCCTCGTCTGAGACCGCGCCGGTGTTGGCCGCCTCGACGGTGAGCGACTTGATGGAGTTGAGCAGGTCGGTGATCTCTGCGAGGGCGGCCTCGGTGGTCGAGATCACGGCGGAGGCCCGTTCTCCGTTCTTGATCGCCTGTTCGATACCTTTGATATCGGTGGCGAGGCGTTCGGAGATGATCAGGCCGGCCGGGTCGTCCTTGCCCCTGTTGATTCGGAGCCCTGTCGACAGGCGTTCCAGCCGGACTTGGAGCTCAGACCCCGAGCGGTTGAGTCGCTGTTGGGCGATCAGGCTGGGGACGTTGGTGTTGATCCGTGTCATGGCAATCCTCCGTGATTGCGTTCCGGGCGGTCCGAAGTTGCCGGGCCCGGACCGGCGGTGGTGGCGGCGTACGACTTACGCTGACGACTTGCCGGACGCCTGCTGCGTCTGTGGCGTGGTCCCTACGGGTGTCGCGCTGAGGGGTCGCGCGGCGGGTGTGGGTGCGGTGTTGGTCATGCCCGCGGTCTCGCGCTTGGCGGGGCCGGGGCGGACGGTTTGTGCGAGCGATCCGAGATCCTGTGCGCCCAGGCGTGCGGCCTGAGCGTTTTCGCGCCGGATTGCTTCGTACACCTCTTTGCGGTGGACGGCGATCCTTGTTGGCGCCGAGATCCCGAGGCGAACCTTGTCGCCCCTGATGTCGACGACGGAGATTTCGATCTCGTCGCCGATCATGATCGTCTCGTCTCGTTGCCGGGAGAGCACCAGCATCCATTACTCCTTGGGCTCTCAGCCCGCGGCGGACGAACGCCCGCGCGGGGGGTGGCGTTGATCACGGGACGGGTCCGTCCGTCCCGACGAGGGCGGTCCGATGGCGTCGGCCGGTCGGCCTTCGCACGCCCATTGATGGTCCCTCGGCCGGTCAGGCCGATGCGGTCTGCGAGGATCCCGCGTTGACCCGCATGAGGGTCTGGCGGGTTGTCCATCGCTTCTCGGCGAGGACCATCTGCTCCCCGACCTTGGAGATCGTGTTGATCACCAGCGGTCCCTGGAAGTTGCCCGTCAGCTGGTCGTCGATCTTGTTGACGATGATGAAGACCTGGGCTTCCTCGAGTTTGGCCAGGCCCAGGGATTCCATCTGCTCCTGGCGGATGGGCACCGAGTAGTCCTGCTCGAAGAAGGCCGGGTCGGTGACCACGAACGCGAGGTTCGCATCGTCGATCGACTGCAGCCAGAAGAAGCACGCGTCGTCGCCCGGTTGGAGCAGGCAATAGCGTGTGAGACCCGGGAAGCCCAGGATCCCTTGGGGGAAGGTGATCACGCGGTCCTCCGCGATGTCGATCACTCCGAACCTTGTCGTCCGCACCTCCATGTGTGCGCTCCGTATGCTCGGCCGAACCAGCTCGGATCGACTCCCGGCGCTCCGGCGCCGGTCGACATCCTGCCTGCGGACCCAGGAGCGGCCGAGCTCCCCGGGGTCCGTCGATCCAAATCGCCTGTGCCGGCTCTCGCCGGCCCGGGCCTGTCGGGCGTCAGCCCAGGAAGTTCAGCAGGGTGAGCTGCTGAGATTGCGCGGCGACGGACAATCCGGCCTGGAGCTGGAGCTGGAGTTGCGCGAACCTGGACGATGCGGCGGCGAAGTCCACGTCTCGTAGCTGGCTTCTCAGGGCGGTGTCGAGCACCTGTCGGTCCTCCTGGCGGAGGACCTCGTCCTCCACGCGTTTGGCGTGCCCGCCGGTGATGGCGCGGGTCTGGTTGAGCCGGTCGGACCCGGCCTTGAGTTTTCCATACGCAAGTTCGATGCCAACCGTGTCGTTCTGGCGGAGGGCCTCGGCGAGGTCGAGGAGGTGGGTGAAGATGTTGTCGACGCGGACCGCGGCGCGGTCCTCGGCGACGAGGGTGCCGCCCCCGGTGTCGAGGGTCCCGTTGAGCAGGCCGAGTTGCTCGGCGGCGGGGGAGTTGTTCAGGCGGGTGACGGCGATCTTGCCCGAGGGGTTCAGGCCGGCGTCCTGGGCGAAGGCGATGCCGTTGTCTGGGCTGGTGATGGAGGCGGTGAAGTCGGTGGTGGGGCGGCCGGCCAGGGTCAGCTGCATGTTGGCCTGGGTGTTGACGGCGTCGAGGAGGTCCTGGACGGAGCCGATGTCCTGGGCGGTGAGGTTGATGGAGATCTCGAAGCCGTCTCCGAGGGTGATGCGGAAGTCGGGGTCGGTCTGGTTGATCTGGACGCCGCGGCCGTCGTTGAAGTCGGAGAGGAGCGTCTCGGCGGAGAGGCTGCGGACGCCCAGGAGGGTGGCGGTGTCGTTGCCGCCGGCGACCTCTGCGATGGACATGGCCTGCCCGCGGGTGCCCGAGACGGCGGTTTTGACGTTGATGGAGGTGCCGTCCTCGGAGATCTCGACGACGACGTTGGTGCCCCCGGCCTCGAAGGCGGAGCGGATGTCGGCGAGGGTCTGGGCGCCGGAGAGGTCGACGGTGTAGCTGGTGCCGCCGGTGGTCAGGTTGATCTGGTCGAGGGCGGCCCCGCCGAGGCCGCGTAGGGCGGAGACGGGGGTGGTCCAGGAGAGGCGGGGGTCGAGGTCGGCGCCGTCTGGGGCGGCGGCGTTGAAGACGGCGGTGCCGGCGGCGTTGGCCAGGCCGAGGTCGAGGGCGACGAAGGAGCCCTGGAGGTCGGAGAAGGCGAGGTCGCCGGCGGGCACGTCGATGCTGATGGCGCCGTCGGAGAAGGAGACGCCGCCGGGGCCGAGGATGGAGACGGCGTTGTCGGTCTCGTACTGGCGGATGGCGGCGGTGATCTTGCTGGTGACGTTGCCGGCGGTGACGGCGCCGGTCAGGTCGACGGTCATGGGGGGGCCGCCGTTGAAGCGCATGACCATCTCGCCGGTGTTGACGCCGAGCTGGCGTGCGCCGTTGAGGTCGGCCAGGCGGGTGGCGGCGGTGAGGGCGGGGTCGAGGTCGCGGGTGCCCTCGACGCGTGCGGAGACGGCGCCGATGGCGTTGTCTGCGCCGAGCGTGAGGGGGATGTCGGAGACGCCGCCGAGGTCGGCGGTCATGCCGCCGCGGCCTCCGACGAAGCGGTAGGAGCCCCCGACGAGCTCGACGGGCGGGCGGCCGGGGATGGTGCCGCCGAAGATGTGGCCGACGACGGACTCGCGGTTGGCGATGGTGTAGAAGGAGCGGAGGAGGGAGTCGATGATGTTGGCCTGGCCGTCGCGTGTGGCGGCGTCGGTGGGTGTGGAGGTCTGCTCGAGGGCGATGCCCATGGCCTGGTCGACGAGGTCCTTGGCGTCGCGGAGTGCGACGTCGATGGTGTCGAGGGAGTCGGCGGCGAAGCCGAGATTTCGGAGGATCTGGTTGTTGCGTTCGAGGCGGCCGTCGAGGGTGGAGATGGTCGCGCTGCGGACGGGGTCGTCGGAGGGGCGGAGGATGTCCAGGCCGCTGGAGAGCTGGCTGTTGAGGCGGAGCAGCTGGGAGTTGGTCCGGTTGATGGCGGTCAGGGACGACTGGGTGAAGAGGTAGTTGGGGGCGCGGGAGAAGGATGTGGGGAACGTGCTCATTCTGTCTCCTTTCCCTTAGACGAGGTTCAAGAGTGTGTCGTACATGGACTGTGCGATCTGGACGACCTGGGCGGCGGCCTGGTACTGCCGCTGGAAGTTGAGCAGGTTCATCGACTCCTCGTCGATGGAGACGCCGGAGACGGCGGCGCGCTGGCTCTCGAGGCTTTCGCGGACGATGGATGCGGCGTCGGCGCCGACCCGAGCGGAGCGTGACTGGGTGGCGACGTCCTGGGCGTGGAGGGCCCAGAACTTGCCGATGGTCGCGCCGCCGAGTGCGGAGATGGTCTGGTCCGAGAGGGCGCCGATGCGCAGGGCGTTGGCGTTCTCGACGAACTGGCCGTCCTCGTAGCGTCCGAGCATGACCTCGACGTTCTCGCGGACGTCGATGTCCTGGGCGGTGGTGCCGGTGAAGAAGCTGTTGACGCCCATGACGGCGAGGACGGCGGAGGAGTCGTCGTCGAAGGAGAAGTCGTAGCCGGAGGCGGCCTCGATGTTGAGGCGGCCGTCGGGGGTGAAGGTGGCGGTCAGGCCCTCGACGTTGTTGAGAGCGGCGCGGATGTCCTCGGCGGTGGTGTCGTCGCCGGTGCCGGGCAGGCCGTTGTCGTCGATGCCGTCGAGGTCGACCTCGACCCAGACGCGGTCGGAGGTGCCGGTGCTCTCGTTGCGGACCTCGACGTAGAACCCGCCGGTGGAGGCGGCGAAGGGCAGGTCGGCGAAGGAGGCGTTGTTGGGGTCGTTGATGGCGAGGTTGCGGTCGGCGGAGGCGACGGAGAGGGTGGCGGAGGTCTGGGTGAGCCCGGAGATGTTGGTGCCGGTGGAGTGGAGCTTGTTGACCTCGAAGATCAGCCGGCTGGCCAGGGCGTCGAGTTTTTCGATGGTGGCGTCGATGGCGCCGTCGCGGCTGGCGAGCAGGCCCCCGATGCTGCCGCCCTGGACGTTCAGGGGGGCCCCGTTGTCCTTGAGGCGGGGCGTGACGGAGGTGACGCCGTCGACGGTCTGGCGGTCGATCTCGATGCCGCGGTTGCGGGTGCCCAGGACGATGGGGGTGGAGCCGACGAAGACGTCGTAGAGGCCTTCGGGGTTCTCGTTGACGTTGATGTCGACGAGCTGGGAGAGTTCGGTGACGATGGTGTCGCGCCGGTCGCGGAGGGCGCTGGCCTGGGCCTGGCCGATCTCGCGGGCGGAGATCGTCTGGTTGATGTCGGCGATCTCCTGGAGGAGGGCGTTGGCCTGGGTGGTCTGGGAGTCGATCTGGTCTTCGATCTGGCGGCGCTGGGCCATCAGCTCGGAGCGCATGTTGCGGATGAAGCCGGTCATCGACTTGCCCTGGTTGATCAGGGTGGACTGGGTGTCGAGGAGGGTGGTGGCTTCGGACCAGGAGTTGAAGAACGAGGAGAGCTGGCTGGAGACGTCGAACTCGGTGCCCTCGTTGAGGATCGATTCGAGCTGGTTGAAGACGCCCTGGCGCTGGGCGGCGGAGTACTGCTCGGAGACGCCGTTCCAGAGCCGTTCCTGGAGCGCCTGGTCGATCTGGCGGCGGACTTGGGTGACGGCGACGCCGGAGCCGATCATGTTGGGATCGGCCATGCGCCCGCGGAGGGCCTCGAGCATGGCGATCTGGCGTGTGTAGCCGGGGGTGGTGGCGTTGGCGAGGTTGTTGGAGGCGACCTGGAGGCCGATCTGCGAGGCGATCAGCGAGGAGTTGGCGATCTGGAGTGTGGAGTTGATGCTCATCGCTGCTCCTTTCAGGCCCCGAGGTCCACGCCGGTCATGACGGTGCCGACGGGCTCGACGCGTCCGCGCCGGCCGTAGGTTCCGGCGTGGGAGAGCTTGCCGGCGACCTGCTGCATGAGGCCGCGCATGTGGGTGGCGAGGGCCTCGGAGGCGGCGCGGACGGCCTCGTGCTCGGTGTGGAGGTTCTCGATGAGGGCGCGGAGGGCGCCGGCGCGGTCGGAGAGGCGGCGGCGGTCGGCGGCGTCGACGGCGCTGATCAGCTCGTCCATGGTGCTCGGGCGACCGTCGGGCCGGGCGACGAGGCGCTGGCGTTCGGTCTCGACGGCGTGGACGCGCTGGAGGACCTGGCCGGTCTGCTCGACGACGGTCTTGAGCCGTTCGGCGTCGGCGTGGGCCAGTGCGTCGCGGTGGGAGCGGGCCAGGCCCAGCAGGGTCTCGTGCTCGTCGATGAGGGCGGCGAGCAGGGTGTCGAGCCGGTCGAGGTCGGGGCGCGCCGGCGCGGGCGCTGGCGTGCCGGGTGCGGCCGGCTGCCTTACGGGTGCGGGTTGGGGGCGCCTTCCGGCGAGGGTGCTCATGCGGTGACTCCGCCGGACTTGAGCAGATCGCGTGCCAAACGATCGACCATGGGGAAGTTGGAGGCCTTGACGATGTCGTAGGCCAGGCGGTGGTCGAGCAGGGCGCCGAACTGCTTCTCGCCCTGGGTGGGTGCGAAGGGCTCGGCGGCGTTGTTGGACTCGCGGAGCTGCTTGAGGACGGGCACGATGAGGGTGGTGGAGACGAGCATCTCCGCGGCCTCGCGGGCCTTTTCTTCCTCGGTGCGTCCCTCGCGGGCCTCGAAGCCCTGGGACCGGCGGGCGTCGCCGAGCGCGTCGGCGAAGGAGCGTTGGCCGGAGAGGCCCGTGCCGAAGCTCGGGGCGGCGAAGCCGGTGGAGGAGAGGGCGGGCTGGGCGGGGGTGATGTTCATTCCAGGCCGTCCACGATGAGGCGGGCGTGGAGTTTGCCCGTCTGGTGGAGCATCTGGAGGATGCGGATCTGCTCGACGGGTTCGATCTTGAGCTGGTCGAAGGCTCCGATGAGGTCCTCGAGGCTGGAGAGGTCCGCTTGGTCGGCGCCGGTGCTGATGGCGGCGAAGTCGCGCTGGATGACGCCGGGGGCGCCGGGGAGCGGCGGTGGGACGGTGGTGGTGATGGACAGGTCCTTGTGCGTGATGAGGGCGGGGGAGACCTTGACGTTTCCGGTCATGACGATGACGCCCGAGCGGGTGTCGCAGATGACTTGCTCGGGCAGCTCGAGGAGGGCGCTGGTGATGTCGGTCCGCATGACGTCGCCGTAGAAGGCCTGGGGGTTGGCCCGCTCGGAGGGGGGCACGGTGACGCGGATGGTGCGGAGGTCGACGGCCTTGGCGACGGGGGCCTCGAGGCGGTTGGCGCTGAGGAGGTACTGCTGGTTGATCTCGGAGGCGATGCGGGAGGCCGACCCGCCGAGGGCGAAGTTGGAGTCGACGATGAGGTCGAATCCCGTGGCGATGGCGGGGGTGGTGATGATGTCGCGCACCATCTGCGCACCGCGCGAGATCCGCGCGACGGTGGGGGTGTCGCCGGGGACGGTGATCTCGCCGCGGGCGAAGGCGTAGACGGGGGCGCCGGGACCCGGGGTGAGGGGGCAGACGAGCAGGGTGCCGCCGGCCAAGGACTTGGCGCTGTTGAGGACGGAGACGGTGACGTTGTAGGTGTCGTCTGTGAGGGCGCCCTCGCGGGGGATCTCGCAGGTGACCAGGACGAGGGCGACGGACTTGCTCGAGCCGAGTTCGTCGACGGAGATGCTGTTGCCCATGCGGCGGAGCACCTCGGCGAGGGGGCGGGCGACGGCCAGTTCGGCCTGCGAGTCGCCTGTGCCCTGGAGGCCGACGACGAGGCCCAGGCCCTGGATGGTGGAGGCGCCCTGGCCGCGGAGGCGGGCGATCTCGCGGAGTGTCTTGGCGGCCGATGCCTCGGCGATGCCGAGGCAGAGGACGAGAACGGTGATCAAAGCGACGCGCAGCATGCGGCGGACTCCCTTCCGGCCGGTGGTTCGGGGGGGTGTACGCGAATGGGGTGCCAGAGGAAGGCACGCAGGGACGGAGGCACGAAGGCACGAAGGGACATCCTGTTCCGGATCCCCTCCGTGCCTTCGTGCCTGTGTGCCTTCGTGCCTTCATCACGCTCTGGCACGCGGTTCGCGTAGGGAACGGGGGCGGAGGTCCACGGATGGACGCTGCCCGACAGACGGAGCCTTATCTATGTCCTACGGCATCGAGATCTCGGCGACCGGGGCTCTGGCGGCGATTCACAGGCAGGACGCCCTGACCGCCAACCTCGCCAACCTGAACACGGTGGGCTTCAAGCCGATCCTGACCGGGGCGATGCACCGGCAGGACGCGCGGTCCGAGGACGGCCTGATAAACTGGCCCAGCGACGAGCTGCTCGAGCGGCTCGGCGGGGGGGTGCTGGCCGCCCCGACGACGATCGACTTCACCCAGGGGGCTCTTGACGAGACCGGGCGAGAGTTCGATCTGGCGATCCAGGGGGAGGGGTTTTTCGTCGTCGGTGACCCCGATTCGCCGTCGCTGACGCGGGACGGGCGTTTCACGCTGGGCGCGGGCGGGGTGCTGTCGATGCTCTCGACGGGCCTGCCGGTGCTCGACGGGGCCAACCGGCCCATCGTGATCGATCCGACGGCCGGGCCGATCACGGTGAACACGGACGGGCAGATCTCCCAGAACGGGGCGGTCGTCGCGACGGTCCGCGTGGCGGACGTGCCGGACCGTGACACGCTGATCAAGACGGGCGAGGGGCTGTTCGCGGACACGTTCGGCGGTCCGCTGTCGCTGATCGCCGCGCCCGGGCAGGTCCGCCAGGGGCACGTGGAGCTGTCGGGGGTGAACGAGATCGACGCGCTGATGCAGATCACCAGCGCGTCGAAGTCGGCGCAGTCGAACATCGGGATGATCGACATGCAGAACCGGATGCTGGACCGGCTGGTGAACACGTTCGCGCGGATCAGCTAGGACGGGGATGCGGGCGTGAGACTCTTCTGAGTCCAGCCCGGATGGATGAACGACACCGGATCGGCCGCGGCTGATCCGAAGGAACGGAGCTTCGTATGGGCGTCATCGCAATGCAGTCTGCCTCGTCGGGCCTGAAGGCGCTGAACACGCGTCTGGACGTGATCGCCAACAACCTGGCGAACGTGAACACGGAGGGCTTCAAAGCCAGCCGCGCGAACTTCGAGGACCTGCTGTACATCGAGCGGGCGCAGCCGGGCGTGGAGAACAACAACGGCGACCAGCGTCCGACGGGCCTGTACGTGGGCCTTGGCGTGAAGGTCTCGGGCACGCAGCAGGACTTTACGATCGGCGCACCGATCCCCACCGGCAACCCGCTGGACCTGATGATCGACGGGAAGGGCTTCTTCCAGGTGCAGGTGCAGGACGAGCTGGGCGCGGGGGGTGTGGCGTTCACGCGGGCGGGCAACTTCACCGTCAATTCGGACAACGAGCTGGTGCTGGCCAACTCGGACGGGCGGCGTCTGGAGCCGGTGATCACGCTGGACCCGGGGGCGACGAACGTTGGTGTGGACGCGTCGGGGAACGTCTACCAGACGCTCCCGGGCGAGGCCGAGCCGCAGCTGGCGGGGACGATCGAGCTGGCGTTGTTCGTCAACCCGGCGGGTTTGTCGCCGGTGGGGCAGAACCTGTGGGTCGAGTCGGCCGCGTCGGGCCCTCCGATCACGGGCGAGCCCGGAACGGAAAACTTCGGCGAGATCCTCGGCGGGATGCTGGAGGGTTCGAACGTGGACCCCGCCCGGGAGCTGATCGAGCTGATCCGCACGCAGCGGGCGTTCGAGATGAACTCGCAGTCGATCCGCGCGGCGGACGAGACGCTGCGGACGGTGTCGCAGCTGCGGCAGTAATCGGATAATGACGGCCCGAGGACCGGGACGTTGTGACGGACGCGGAGCGGAGGAATCGGGCATGATCGATCCACTGACAAGGCTGGTGCTGGTGCTGATGGTCGCGCTGGCGTCCTCGGTCGGCCTGGCCGGCGCGGGTGTGACCACGGTGTCTCTGCGTCCGACGGTGCGGCTTGCTCCGGGGGAGACGGTCACGCTCGGCTCGATCGCGCGGATCGACGGGGACGAGGCCGGGACGCTGGAGGGGCTGGCGGTCGGGTCCGAGGCGGTCGCGCCCGGGCGGTGGACCACGGTCGAGGCCGAGGCGGTCCGCGGCGTGATCGAGGCGTCGGGCGCGCGGACGGGTTCGGTCGTGGTGGTGGGGGCGCGATCCAGCGTGACGCGCCGGGGGGAGACCCCGGGCGCGGCCACCGCGCATCCGGCCGGCGGCGAGCCGGCGGAGGGCACGGTGGTGGTGCGTGACCACATCGAGTCCTGGGTGCAGTCGCGGTTCTCGGTGCGGCCGCAGGACGTGCGCGTGGCGATCGACGAGCGGGACCGGGCGATGGCGACGATGCCGACGCAGGGGCGGGTCGTGGAGATCCAGCCGGTGGGCACCTCGTCGCGGATGGTGCTGCGGGTCCGGGTGTACGAGCGGGACCGGATCGAGGCCGAGCAGACGGTGCGGCTGACCATCGAGGTGCGGACGATGGCGCCGGTGGCGGCCGTGCCGCTGCGGCGCGGGGAGAAAGTGGGGGACGGCTCGTTCGAGGTGCGTGAGATCTGGACCGACCCGATCGACCCGCCGGCGGACCCGGCGACGGTGGTGGGGCAGGTGGCGCGCCGGGGGGTGAACCCGGGCGAGGTGATCCGGACGGGGGACCTGGAGCCGCCGGTGCTGGTGCACCGCGGGCAGGACGTGTCGGTGCGGATGGTGCGGGGCAGCGTCGTCGTGACGAGCACCGCGCGGGCGCGTCACGACGCGATGGAGGGGGAGATGGTCGAACTGGAAGCGAAGGACCGGTCCGGCCGCCGGTTCACCGCCCGCGTGGCGGGGCCGGGCCGGGTGGTGATGATCGATCCGACGGAGGTGACGCCGTGAGCATGCGATGTGTTGTCGGAATGGCGGTTCTGGGGGTTCTGGGCACGGCGGCGTCGGGGCAGAGCCTGTTCCTGGTGCAGGACCACCGGGCGGAGGAGGCGCCGGGGGTGTCGCAGCCTGCGGTGGCGGCGTCGCAGGTGAGCCTGATCTGGGTGCCCGAGCCCGAGCCGCGGGTGATCCAGAAGCACGACATCATCACGATCGTGATCGACGAGGTCTCGTCGCAGACGAGCTCGCAGGCGCTCGAGACGGACAAGAAGTCGAGCACGGGCGCGGACCTGAACGCGATGATCAACCTGATGAACCTGCTTGAGCTGCGCCTGGACCAGGGCGACACGAGCGGGCTGAACCTGATCGACTTCACGGCGCAGCGCAAGTTCACGGGCGAGGGCGACTACGAGCGCAAGGACAAGTTCTCGGCGCGGATCACGGCGACGGTGCTGGAGGTCAAGCCGAACGGGACGCTGGTGCTCGAGGCGACCAAGCGGATCGCCAAGGACAGCGAGATCCAGACGATCGTGCTCTCGGGCGTGGTCCGTGAGGAGGACATCACGCGGCAGAACACCGTGCTGTCGTCGCAGATGGCGAACCTGAACATCGTGTCGCACAACGAGGGGCAGCTGCGCGATGCGGCGAAGAAGGGGATCATCACCGAGGTGCTCGACGCGCTGTTCGCGTTCTGAGGACCGGTGGGGATCGCGAGAACGAACGCGGCCCGCCCCCGACGGGGCGGGCCGCTGCTGTTTGCGGGGGCCGGGCCGGGTCAGCGGACGACGTGGGGGGTTTCGCTGAGGATCTGGGCGACCTTGGTCTGCCAGTCCTGGAAGCCTTCGCGGCCCATCAGGCCGAAGGTGGCCTTCTTGCCGGTCTCGACGGCGGGCTGGTCGTAGGCGTCGATGTTGAGCATCAGGCCGGCGTAGGCGGTGGCGATTTCCCACAGGGCGATGAACTCGCCGACGTGGTGGGCGTCGACGGTGGGGAAGGTGATGGTGAAGTTGGGGCGGCTTGAGGCGACGAGGGCGTACTCGGTGGCCTTCTTCTCGGCGTTGAGCAGGGCGGTCATCGACTGGCCCTCGAGGTAGGCGATGGCGTCGACGCCCATGCCGGTTGGGATGGTCAGGTCGTCGTCGCCGAAGGACTCGACCTCGACGAAGCCGATGACCTTGTCGTTGGGGCCCTCACGGTAGAGCTGGACCTGGCTGTGCTGGTCGGTGGTGCCCAGCGCCTTGATGGGGGTGAAACCGGCGTAGACGGTCTCTCCGGACAGGTCGGTTTTCTTGCCGAGGCTCTCGGCCCAGAGCTGGCGGTACCAGTCGGCGAGGAGGTAGAGGCTGTTGGCGTAGGGCATGAGGACGTGGTTGGCTTTGCCCTTGCGCGTGCCGAGCTCGACGAGCAGGAACGCCAGCATGGCGGCGGGGTTCTCGGTCAGGCGGGGGCGCGAGCATCGTTCGTCCATGGCCTTGGCGCCGTCGAGCAGGGCGGTGATGTCGATGCCGCACATGGCGGCCGAGAACAGGCCGACGGGGCTGAGGACGCTGAAGCGGCCGCCGACGCCCTCGGGGACGGGCAGGGTGGTGATGCCGGCGTCGTCGCAGATGGTGCGCATGGTGCCGCGGGCGGGGTCGGTGATGGCGACGACGTGCTCGGACCATTTGCCTGCCAGGGCGGCCTGGAGGCGCTCGCGGATGATCATGAACTGGGCGGCGGTCTCGGCGGTCTCGCCGGACTTGCTGACGACGTTGAAGAGCGTGGTCTTTGGGTCGCAGAGATCGAGGACGGCCTTGAGGTTCGCCGGGTCGACGTTGTCGACGACGAACATGCGCGGGCCGTCGCGCTTGTCGGCGGGGAGGAGGTTGTGGGTTGGGGGGTTGAGGGCGGACTGGAGGGCGATGTTGCCCAGGGCGGAGCCGCCGATGCCCAGGACGACCATGTTCTCGAAGCGTCCCTCGCACTCGTTGGCGGTGGCGTGGACGGCGTTGAGGTGCTCGGTGCGCATGGGCTCGTTCCAGAGCTCGCGCCAGCGTTCCCAGCCGGTGCCCCGGGAGGCGGCGAGGCGGTCGGTCAGGGCGGCCATGCCGCGGGCGGGCTCGGAATCGGGGTGGACGCGGGCGGGGTCGAGGCCGTGGGGGCCGACGCGGTCGGAAAGGCAGTTGGCGTAGTCGATCGTGAGCATCGGTCGGCGGCTCCGTGGTGTCTGGTTCTGGAAGCGGATGGTACCAACGCGGCGGGACGGGCGGGTGGCGGCGTCGCGTGGGGGAGTTTTCTCGGACGCGCGGGGCGGGCGGGGACGGGGCGAGTCCGCGGTCGGGGCGGTCGCTTCGCGACCTACGCTCACGGCATGATCCACCCCTGGCACGACGTCCGCCCCGGCATCAAGAATCTGTCCTTGCCCGCGCACTTCCGCGCGATCATCGAGATTCCCAAGGGTTCGAGCAACAAGTATGAGCTGGACAAGCAGACGGGGATGCTGCGGCTGGACCGGGTGCTGAGCAGCGCGGTGTACTACCCCGCCAACTACGGGTTCGTGCCGCACACGCTGGCGGAGGACAACGACCCGCTCGATGTGCTGGTGTTCTGCGCCGAGAAGGTGCCGCCTTTGTGCATCTGCGAGGCGCGGGCGCTGGGGGTGATGACGATGGTCGACGACGGGGCGCCGGACCACAAGATCGTGGCGACGCTCATCAACGACCCGGAGTTCGCGGACTACCGCGAGGCGACGGACTTTCCCAAGCACACTTTCAAGATGCTCAAGCGGTTCTTCGAGGACTACAAGCACCTGGAGGGCAAGGCGGTGGAGGTCGACGAGATCCAGCCGGCGAGCCGGGCGTTCGAGATCATTGACGATGCGATCGAGCGGTACGCGGAGGCGCGGCGGTCGGGGGATCTCTAGGCCACCGCCGGGCGGGCGGGGGCCGGACGGCGGGGCGTGGGCGGTTTTGCTATTGTTTGGCCATGTTCCCCGAGATCGAACGAGTTCTGGTGACCCGAGAGCAGATCGCGGCCCGGGTGGTCGAGATGGCCGCGGAGATTGCGCGGGATCTGACCGACGACCTCGGGCGGGACGGGCACTCGACCCTGGACGCCGACCGGGTGGTGCTGATCCCGATCATGACGGGGGCGATGATCTTCGCGGCCGACCTGATCCGGGAGATGCCGGTCAAGCTGGCGATCGGGCTGGTGACGGTCTCGAGCTATCCGGGGCAGGCGGTCAGCAGCAAGGGGGCGCAGCTCGCCTCGGCCCTGCCGGACAACCTGGAAGACAAGCACGTGCTGGTGATCGACGACATCCTCGATTCGGGCCAGACGCTGTCGCTCGTGCGGGAGGTGGTGGGGGCGCAGAAGCCGGCGAGCCTTCGGATCGCGGTGCTGCTGGACAAGAAGACGAAGCGGGTGCGTGAGGTGCCCGTGGACTACGTCGGGTTCGAGATCCCCGACGAGTTCGTGGTCGGCTACGGGCTGGACTACGACGGGTACTACCGCAACCACCCGGAGATCGCGGTGCTTTCCAAGAGCGTGCTCGACGCGGCGGAACGGCGGGGATGAGCCGAGCGGCGAGACAGCCCGTGACCCCGGTCGAGGGCCACCCGCTGGTGCCGCCGGGCGAGCGGGTGGTGATCGACGCCAAGCCGAGCCTGTGGTACATCCTGATCCGGGGGCTGCCCGACGCGCTGCCTGGGATCGTCGTGCTGGTCGTGGTGTTCCTGCTGCGGGGGCTGGCGGTGTCGGCGACGGCGTCAATCGACCGGGGCCTGGCGGCGCTGTTCGACCTGTGGCTCGGGCGGGTGCTGGTGGCGGCCGCGGTCTACGTGGTGCTGCGTCTGGTGTGGGCGGCGCTGGACTGGTTCTGCCGGCGGTACGTGATGACCGACGCGCGGCTGGTGGCGCTGCGGGGGGTGATCCGGACGGTGCGGTTCGACCTGCCGCTGCGGCGGGTGCAGCATCTGGCGGTGACCCGGAGTTTGTTGGAACGGATATTCGGGGTGGGGACGATCGCGGCGGCGTCGGCGGGGACGGATGCGCACGAGATCGTCTGGCGTTCGGTCGCCCGGCCGGACGCGGCGTTGGCGTCGATCCGGGCGCGGGTGGACACGGTCTCGCGGCGGGGCGACGGGCCGGACCCGGTCCCGGTGATCGGGCTGGTGGGCGGCGTGGGCTCGGGCAAGTCGGCGGTGGCGCGGGCGTTCGAGCAGCAGGGGTGCGTGGTGTCGGATTCGGACGCGGCGGTGCGGCAAGTGCTGACGCGGCAGGACGTTGTGCAAACGCTGGTGGGGTGGTGGGGCCGGTCGATTCTAGACGGGCAGGGGCGGGTGGACCGCAAGAAGGTCGCCGACGTGGTGTTCAACGACCCCTACGAGCGGCGGCGGCTGGAGGCCCTGGTGCACCCGCTGGTGCGGGAGAACCGGGGGGCGTTGATCGACCGGGCCCGGGCGGCCGGGGCGAAGGGGGTGGTGGTGGACGCGCCGCTGCTGTTTGAGGCGGGGGTGGACGCCGAGTGCGACGCGGTGGTGTTCGTCGAGGCGACCCGGGCGGTGCGTCTGGGGCGGGTCCGGGAGCACCGGGGGTGGGACGAGGCGGAGCTGGACCGGCGAGAAAAAGCGCAGATGGGCCTTGAAGAGAAGCGTCGGCGCTCGGATCATGTGATCACCAACAACGGGACGCTGGCCGAGCTAGAATCCCGTGCCGCCAGGCTTCTGGCGACCATCCGCAAGCACTGTCGCGATCGGGCCTGATGCGCCGGCCGCCTCCCCTGATCGGGTGGGCGGAGGGGGCTTGGGCCACACGGGCCGCTCTCTGGTGGCGGTTCCCGGCCGGTCGATCACGGATCAGCTTTTACCGTTTCCAATCTCACATCCCAACAAACCCAGTGACGAGAAGACCGGCGGTGCCGGGCGTGGAGCGCCCGGAGCGTCGGCACCACAGCAAGGAACATCGCGATGCCCAAGTCCTCCGAGGTCGCGGACCACGACGCGCCGATCAAGAAGAAGCGGACCGTCAAGCGTCTGGCCAAGCACAAGCCGGAGTCCGGCGACGGCGCCGAGGCGAAGGGCGCCTCCAAGCCCGAGGCGAAAGCGCCCTCCAAGCCGGACGCCGGCGGGGAGTCCGGGCCGGCGCCCAAGTCCGACGCCGGGCGGCAGGACGCCAAGCAAGACGCCAAGCAAGACGTGAGGGCGGAGGGCAAGCAGGGCGGCAAGGGCGAGTCCGGCGGCGACGCCCGGTCCGAGTCCAAGGGCGAGTCGCGCCCCGAGCAGCGGTCCGACGACCGCGCCGGCGGCGGCGACCGCGGCGGGTTTGACCGCAACAACCAGAACAACCAGGGCGACGACCGGGGCGGCAAGCGTCGGCGCAAGAAGCGGCGCAACAAGACCGGCGGCCCGGGTGGCGGCGGCGGGGGTGGGGGCGGCAGCGACTTTCACCGCTCGGGCAACTGGGACCACCTGCCCAGCGACGAGGAACTCGAGCGCGAGGCGGAGGAGCTCGAGCGGGTTGTGGCGGCGTCGGGCGGCAAGATCGCCGACGACGGGCTGACCATCACCGACCTGCAGCGGATGGACATCGACGGGATCTTCAAGGTCGCCGACGCCGAGGGGCTCGAGGACTTCCACCAGATCCCCAAACAGGAGCTGATCTTCAAGATCCTCAAGGCCCGCGCCGCCAAGCAGGGAATCATGTTCGGCGAGGGGACGCTGCAGATCATGCCCGACGGGTTCGGGTTCCTGCGAAGCCCCGAGCTGAGCTACCTGCACGGCCCGGACGACATCTACATCTCGCCGAGCCAGATCCGGCGGTTCGGGCTGCGTCGGGGGATGACCGTGCGCGGCGCGATCCGGCCTCCGAAGGAGAGCGAGCGGTACTTCGCGCTGCTGCGGGTGGACTCGGTCAACGGGCGTGACCCCAAAGCGATCCATGATCTGGTCAACTTCGAGGACCTGACTCCGATGCACCCGGAGGAGCGTTTCCTGCTGGAGACGACGCCGGACCAGATCGAGATGCGGATCGTGGACCTGGTCGCCCCGATCGGCAAGGGCCAGCGCGCCCTGATCGTCGCCCCGCCGCGCACCGGCAAGACGGTGCTGATGCAGCGGATGACCAAGGCGATCAACAAGAACTATCCGGGCGTGAAGATCTTCGTGCTGCTGGTCGACGAGCGGCCGGAGGAAGTGACGGACTTCAAGCGCAACTGCGCCAACCAAAACGTGGAGGTCGTCGCCTCGACCTTCGACGAGCAGGGCGGGCGGCACGTGGCGATCGCCGAGGTGGTCATCGAGAAGGCCAAGCGGATGGTCGAGTTCGGCGACGACGTGGTGATCCTGCTGGACTCGATCACGCGTCTGGCGCGGGCGTACAACAACGAGATCCCGCACTCGGGCAAGATCATGACGGGCGGTCTGGACTCGAACGCGCTGCAGCGCCCGAAGAAGTTCTTCGGCGCGGCCCGCGCCATCGAGCGGGGCGGCAGCCTGACGATCATCGGCACCGCGCTGGTGGACACCGGCTCGAAGATGGACGAGGTCATCTTCGAGGAGTTCAAGGGCACGGGCAACTCCGAGCTGCACCTGGACCGGCGCCTGGTCGAGAAGCGGGTGTACCCCGCGATCGACGTGGCGGCTTCGGGCACGCGGCGCGAGGAGCTGCTGATGGACCCCAAGGAGCTCGAGCTGGTGTACCGGCTGCGGAAGGTCCTGGCGGACATGAACGTGGTCGAGGCGATGGAGCTGCTCAAGAGCCGATTGGGCAAGCACAAGACCAACGCCGAGTTCCTGCTCTCGATGGCGATGGGTTGATCCGAACCCCGGGCGGCCGTCCGTGGTAGAAATGTCCACGGCGGCGGCCCGGCCCGGGCTCCCGCGGGAGAATGCCCTGTGCCGATGAGGCGGATTGTCAGTCTGGGTCTGGTGCTGCTCGCGGCGTTGCCGTGGAGCGCGGCGCTGACGGTCGTGGGGCTGTGGGCGTGGTTCTCACCGGCGTCCGACGGGCCGATGGCCCGGCCGGGGGTCGCGTTGGGGGTGGGGTGCGCCGCGTTCGCCGGGGGGCAGCTGGTGTTCCTGGCGTGCGTGGCGGACCGCGTGTTCCCGCGTGCGACGCGTCGGATGACGGTGCCTGTGGAGGGCCTGATGGCCCTGGTGTTCGTGGGCGGGCTGATGGCCGCTTCTGTTGGGATGTTGACGGACGGAGGGGTGGCCTGATGCGTCGAAGCCGGATGCTGGGTGTTGTGCTGGTCTGCCTGGTCGCGCTGCTGGCGTCCGGCGTGCGTGCGGGCGTGGCGTCCGAGACCGGCCCCGTGACGGCGGAGGAGGTCGGGGCGGTCATCCGGCGCAACGCGTTGATCGACCTCGGCATGCGGGCGAGCCCGCTGCCCGAGGACTACGAGATCGTCGCGGACGCGCTCTCGGTGGCCTCCGGGATGCGACCCCGGGACGCGGACACGGCGCGGGTGCTGGCGGCGGCGGCCTGGGCCGCGGGGGACCGGGAGCTGATGCTCGAGGCCACGCGGGCGGTGATCCGCAACGACCCGGCCGACACGGTGGCGCAGCTGAGGCTGGTCAGCGCCAACATCAACGGTCGGCAGACGGTCGAGGAGCGGATGGACGCGTACGAGCGGTTCCTGGGGCCGGCCGGTCGGGCGCTGGACGCGTCCGTGCGTTCGCGCCTGGCGCTCGACGCGGCGCTGCTGCAGCGCGAGTCGGGCGACGTGGCGGGTTTCGAGAAGCGGCTGCGCGAGGCGGTCGATCTGGACCCGACCAACAAGGACGCGGTGTCGCTGGCGGCCAGGATCTTTACGACCGATGATGCGGGCGTGGACGAGGTGGTGGGCTGGCAGATCCGGCTGCTCTACGCCGACCCGCTCGATCCGCACGTGCACCTGACGATCGCGCGGATCGCGGCCAACCAGGGGGCGATCGACTCGGCCGACCGGTTCTTGACCAACGCCGAGCGGCTGTTCCGGGTGGCGATGGGCGACATCCCGTCCACCATGCGCGAGCCGCAGTTGAGTCTGCAGTGGCAGATCCGCGGGGCGGCGTCGGTGATCGAGAGCCTCAACGCGCCGCTCTATGACCTCCGGACGGAGGCCGCCAACGCGATCAAGGCCCGGCAGGAGGCCGGCGAGCCGATCAGCGACATCCGCAGTCCGAACGAGATCCGTTACGAGCTGGGGATCGACCGGGTGCGCCTGCTGGCGGCGGTTTCGGCCGGGGACCAGGAGACGATCGACCGCACGCTGGCGGATCTGGCGGGGACCAGCGGGGAGACGCTCAAGGCGCTGGCCGAGCGGGCCAACCGGCCGGGTGCGGACCAGCGTCAGGTTTTCCTTGAGACGGTCCGGGTGTTCACCGAGTTCCAGATCATGCGGGCGATCGCCGGACGGGACGTGGCCCAGATCGCCGAGGAGACGGAGGTCTTCTTCGGCAAGAACGTGGCCGACTCTCCGGCGATGGTGCACCTGAAAGCGTGGACGGCGTTCGGGCTGGGCGAGCACGAGCGCGCGATCGGGCTGCTGGGCACGCCGCGACCGGCGACGAACGATCTGCTGCTGGTGGCGCTGGCCAGCGAGGCGCTGGGCGACACGGACACGGCGGTGCCGATCTATCTGACGTACGCGCGGCAGCGCTCGCTCGAGGGCTTCGGCGCGCTGGCCCGATTCCGGCTGGCGAAGCTGGGGCGCGAGGCGGACGTGATCACGTCGGCGGGCGTGCAGCTGCGCACCGCGCTGGGGCGGGTTCCCGGCTGGATGGACCGGATGACGTCCGACCCGAGAACGTTCATGATGCTCCAGGCCGAGAGCACGATGTCGACGGTGGCGCCGCTGGACCGGGCCGCGGTGCGGGTGCGGCTGCGCAACGCTGCGTCCGTGCCGCTGGGCCTGGGGGCGTCGCGCCCGATCGGCTCTCGGATCCTGATCGGGCCGCGTCCGATCTCGCGTCTGGCGGATTTCTCCGGCGCGCCCACGCCCAAGGTGCTCGAGATGGACCAGCGTCTGCGTCTGAACCCGCGTGAGGAGATCGAGGTCACGGTGGACGCGGACGCCCCGTACACCCAGTGGCTGCGCGAGGTGAACGCGCACGTGTCGCTGCGTGATCGCTACCGGGTGATCCAGAGCTTCCAGCCCGGCCCCCGCGGCGGGCTGGTCAACGCGCCGCTGGCGCTGGTGACCGAGTCGGGGATCGTCCAGCGGGTCATGCTCGACCTGTCCCGCGCACCGTTCGAGGACCTGCTGGACAGCGTGTCCAGCGGGGATCCGGCGGACCTGCGGGCGGCGTTGATCGCCACGGTTGCGCGGACGATCCAGCCGGCCGAGGACCTGCGTCTGACCAAGGACCAACTGGGTTCGCTGGCGCGGGCATGGAGCGATCGGTTCGCGGGCGCCACGGTGGCCGAGCGGGCGTTGATGGCGCTCAAGCTGCCGCACGCCGCGCAGGTGCCGGAGATGTCGGCGTTCGACGAGACGGTCGTTGAGACGGTCGTGGCGGACGGGCTGGCGCGGGCCAAGTCCGACAGCGGCCTGCTGGTGGCGACGCTGCTGACGCGGGTGCGTTCGCCGGACAGCCCGGTGTTCGAGCTGGCGGCGCAGTCCGAGGACGGCGCGGTTCGTCGGATGGGCGAGCGTCTGAGCGCGCGGTTGGCGGAGGGTCGCCCGAGCTTCTCCAGGGCCCGCCCGGGCGTGGCGGGGCTGGCGTCGCCTTCGAACAACGTGCCGATGAGCCTGGGGCCGTGACACGCGTCGCGCCCGAGCCCGGGGCCCCGCGGGCCCGCCCGCGGTGGGTGGGATGGGCCGGGTTCGTGCTCGGCGTGCTGCTGCTGGCGGGGGCGGGTGCGGTGCTGATCGCCAACCCCGATTCGCTGCGTGACCTGTCGGCACGCCTGGGGGCCGCGCCGTGGTGGGCGGTGGTGATCATCCTGGCCGGCCCGGTGCTGAACTGGCTGCTGGTGTCCGGGTGCCTGTGGATGCTGCTGCGACGGCACGGGCCGGTCGGTCTGGGGGAGATGAACGCGCTGGTGGGCAGCGCGTGGCTGCTCAACCACCTGCCGATGCGTCCGGGGCTGATCGGGCGGGTGGGCTACCACAAGCTGGTCAACGGCATCCGCGTGCGCGACGCCGTCGAATCGACCCTGTGGTCCCTCGGTCTGGCCGGCGTGGCCGGCGCGATGGGGTTCAGCCTGGCCCTGGCCATCCCGGAGGGGTCGGGGGCTGTGACCATCGGGTTCGTGCTCGCGGGCCCGGTGGCGCTGACCGGCGTTGGTGCCCTAGCGGCGCGGGGCGCGGGCGCGGTACGGTCGGGCTGGTTGCTGGGCGCGTTGTCGGCCCGGTACGCCGACATGGGCGTGTGGGCCGTGCGGTACGCGGTGGTGTTCTGGGTGATGGGAATCGAGATGACCCCTGTGCAGATCGTCATGGTGACCGCGGTGAGCCAGATCGCGCAGCTCGTCCCGCTCGCGGGCGGCGGCATGGGCCTGCGTGAATGGCTGGTGGGTCTGGCGGCGGGCACGATGGCGCACGCGTTCGACGCGGCGCTGGCGGGGGACCTGATCAACCGGGCCGCCGAGACGCTGGTGGTCATCCCCGTGGGGCTGATCTCGGGCGCGGTGGTGGCCCGGCGGGTGGCCCGGTTCCGCGCCGCGGGGCCCGCGGCAACCTCGCGGACGGGGGAAAGCGAGGGGGTCCCGGCGTGATCCCCTTCTTTGTCGGGTACGCCATGCTGGTGTGGTACCTCTCGGCCAGGTACCGCAGGACCGTGCTCGCCTTCGCGTGCGCGGTGTCCGGAACGGCGCTGCTGGCAGTGCTGGCGTACGGGCACTGGCTGTTCGGCCAGGGCCACCCCGAGTTGTTCATCCAGGGCATGCAGATCCTGCTGTACCCGTACACGGTGGTCGTGGGCGTGGTGGGCGTGTTCATCGCGTCGCTGCCGCGCCGGTACCCGCCGGGCGCGTGCCCGCGGTGCGGGTACGACCTGGCGGGGCTGGGGCACCCGGTGGCGAACTGCCCCGAGTGCGGGCGGCCGAGCCACGGGAACCGCGTGTCGTACCGCCGGAGCGGCGCCGAGCGGGAGAACCTGCGGCGTGCCGACGTGACGGTGATCTCAGCCGCGGAGGCCGCGCCAGGCGCCGCCGGCGACCAGGATCAGCAGGGGGATCACGCCGAGCAGCGTCCACCGGATGGTTGAGAGCTGGGAGGCGGTCAGCGGCTTGACGGTCGCGACCGGTCGTGCGTCGGCGCTGGGGGCGATCAGTTCGTCGAGCCCGGCCAGCCAGTTGATCGAGCCGTCGAGGAGGACGTCGTTGCCGGGGAACCGGTTGGCGACGCGGCCGTCGACGAGCTGGACGGCGCTGGTCACGGCCGAGTCGGACGACCAGCCGTTCGAGCCGACCACCACGACGCGCGAGGTCCCGAAGCTGTTGTCCCGCTCGGCGGCGGCGGCGATGATCCAGCGTTCTTCGCGGGTGTCCTCTCCGGCGTCGAACCGCGGCTGCTCGGCGAGCATAGACCGGGCGTTGGCGGCGGTGGACCAGAAGTGGAGCCAGCGCGACTCGGCCCAGGTCTGGTCGTCGCCGACGAGTTCGAGGACCGGACGGGCGGTCACGCCGGGCGTTTCGGTCAGTTCGAGCGGGGTGGCCCAGGGTGCCAGGGTGCGCAGGCCGCGGACGGCGGAGGCGATCGGGTTGTCGCCGCCCGGGGGGACGACGACGGTGAGCCAGTCGGCGACCAGGCCGCCGGGCGTGGCGGCGTCGGTGCGTCCGGTGGTGTTGCGGAGCAGCGTGGTGCCCGTGCGGGCGACGATGCCGAAGGGCTCGGCGAGTCGGGCGAGGGGGTCGGTGTCGCCGTAGGTGGGGTAGACGGAGGGGTTGAGCGAGAGGAGAACGGGCTCGCCGGCTTCGAGCAGTCGCTGGACGACGGCGGCGAGTTCCTTGGCGCGCTGGGCGCCGGTGAGGCGTCCGCCCGCGCTGCCGGCGGTCGAATCGGGGCTGATGACGGCGAAGACGACGGGGCGGAGGCCCCCGGGGTCGATCCGGGCCAGGTCCGGGGGCTCGACCTGCTCGAGGGCGGCCCACTCGACGCTGTCGATCTCGCGTTCGCGGAGGCGTTCGCGGACGCGGGCGAAGGCGCCGCCTTCGGCGCCGAGGGCCCCGGGCGGGTGGGCGTGGGTGAAGACGACGATCGGGCGTTCGGGGCGGACGAGGCGGCCGATGGCGGTGGCGACGAGTTCCTGGGCGCGGGGGCCGATCACGCCGGCGGCGGACAGGCCGGCGCGCTCGAGGACCTCGGTGGGGGGCAGGAGGGCCTCGAGGTCCACGGCGGCGACGCCCTGGCCGGGCGGGCCGATGACGAGCAGCGATTCGCCGGTTTCCAGGGCCCGGGCGACGCGGAGCGTGTCGAGCCTGGGCAGTCGGTCGAGGCGTTCGAAAGCGACGGCGGCGTCGTCGCGGAGCACGGCGGCGCGGTCGGCGGCGGCGCGGGCGAGGGCGCCCGCGTTGGGCCCGGCGATCTCCGACGATCCGTAGGCGCGGGTCTGCTCGGCGAGGTCGGCGAGCTGGGCGCGCTGGGTGTTCAGGGCGGCGGCGGCCTGGGGAACGAAGGCGTCGGTGGCCGGCAGTCCGGCCGGGCCGGCGGGCTCTTCGAGGGCGCCGGCGAGGGCGGCGGCCTGCTCTGAAAGGGCGCGGGCGCCGAGGCGGAGCAGGCCCGCGCGCTGCTCGAAGTAGGCGCGGTTGGTGGCGGCGCCGGGCTCGGAGGGGCCGATGGCGTCGCGGACGGCGTCGAGGGCCCGGGCGAGGGCTTCGGCTTCGGTGGACAGCGTGCGGACCCTGGCGGCGGCGGCGTCGATGGTCTCGCGGACGCGGGCGGAGCGGTCCTGTTCGCGGTCGGCGAGCACGGCGAGCAGGTCGTCGGTCTGGTCGATGCCCGCGGGGGAGCCCAGATCGATCACGCGGAGGGTCAGCAGGTCGCTGGCGCGGTCGTAGGACTCGAGCACGTCGATCACCAGGTCTACGGCGCGGCGGTCGGCGGCGCCGAGGTCGATGGCGAAGACCAGCTCGGTCGGGGCGTCGATCAGGTCGATCATGCCGGTCGCCCGCGGGCTGAGCCGGTGTGAGCCGGTGGCGGTGATGTCGATTCGGGCCCGCCAGTCGTGGGCGAGCACGCCGAGGAGCAGGGCGGACGCGCCGGTCGCGGCGATGAACCCGGCCCACAGGCCCGCGGCGAGCGGTCGGGGGCGGGAGAGGCGGCGGCTCTCGAGCACGCCGGCGGTCAGGACGATCGTCCAGCCGGTGCCAATCAGGAAGAAGGCGACCGCGGCGGTGTCGAAGACGCCCTTGGACAGGCTGCCGACGCGTCCGATGACGGAGAACGCCGACGCGAGTTCCTGGACGCGGGGGCCGGCAATGGTCTGAAGGGGGCCGGCCAGGCTGGTGAGCATGAGCAGCAGCACGATGCCCATGAGGGTGCCGAGGAAGGCGAGTGTCTGCGAGGAGGTCAGGGCCGAGGCGAGCAGGCCGATGCCCAGGTAGAGGCCGCCGACCAGGAACAGGGTGAGGTAACCCGCGAAGACGGGCCCGGGGTCGGGCCTGGGCTCGGAGACGAGGGCGAGGGTCAGCGGCAGCACGAGCGTGGGCGCGAGTGTGACGGCCAGGAAGAACCACGCGCCCAGGTGCTTGCCGAGGGCGACCGCGAAGTCGCCGACGGGGGCGGTGCGGAGCATCTCGACGGTGCCGCTGCGGGCCTCCTCGGCCAGCAGGCGCATGGAGATGGCGGGGGCGATGGGGACCATCATCCACGCGGCGGCGGCGAAGAAGTACCGCATGGTGGCCGGTGCGCCGGGGATCAGGGCGGACTGGACGAACACGATGGCGCTGAGGAAGGCGTAGAGGGCGACGACGATCCAGCCGACCGGCAGTCGGAAGAGGCTCTGCACCTCGCGGGCGGCGATGGTCCACACGGCGCGCATCATGCGGGGGCGGCCTCCGGCTGGTCCGATCCGCGGGCGGGGGTCGGCGGGGCGGCGGCCTCGTCGATGAGATGGATGAAAAGGGCCTCGAGCGAGGGGGTCACGCGGGTGAGCTCGCGGACGAACAGGCCGCGGTCCTCGAGGGCGCCGGCGATGGGCTCGCGCAGGTCCGGGGCGCTGGGGGCGGCGTGGACGACGGCGCGGGTCCAGCCGCGGGCGTGGTCGTCGGGTTGGTGGTCGGCGAGGACGGCCGAGGCGGCCCCGGCGACGGAGGCGAGGGCCTGGAGGGCGTGCTCGGGCCCGGCGGCGGGGTTGGTGCGCAGTTCGACGGTGTAGCGGACGGGGCCCGGGGAAGAGGCGATGAGCGACTCGGGCGTGCCGTCGGCGCGGACACGCCCCCCGGCCATGACGAGGACGCGGTCGCAGGTTCGTTCGACCTCGGGGAGGATGTGGGAGCAGAGGAGCATGGTCTTGTTTTCGGCGAGTTCGCGGATGAGGGAGCGGGCGGTGCGGATCTGGCTGGGGTCCAGGCCGTTGGTGGGCTCGTCGAGGATCAGGACGGCGGGGTCGTGGACCAGGGCGGCGGCGAGTCCGACGCGTTGGCGGTAGCCCTTGGAGAGGTGGCCGATGCGTCGTTTGGCGACGTCGGCGACGCGGGTACGGTCCATGGCCCGTCCGACGGCCTTTTCGAGGTCGTGGCGGGTCAGGCCCCAGAGTCTGGCGCGGTACCGGAGATAGCCGCTCACGGACATTTCCGGGTAGAGCGGGGCGGACTCGGGTAAATACCCAATCTTGGCGCGTGCGGCGGCGGGGTGCTCGGCGGGGTCGATGCCGTCGATGGTGACGGACCCGGCGTCGGGGGCGAGCGATCCGGTGATCATGCGGATGGTGGTGCTCTTTCCGGCGCCGTTCGGGCCGAGCAGACCGGCGATCTGGCCCGTCGGGAGTTCGAACGAGACGCGGTCGACCGCCCGGAGGTGGCCGAAGGATTTCGAGATTTCTCGGACGCGGATCATGTGTGGGCCCAAGGCCGGTCGGGCCGATGGACGATACACCTTCCGGGCAACGGATTCCGAACGATGCACCCGCAAGGGGTGTGCGTGCGAAGGATAAGGTAGGAAACGGGATTCCGGGGATCGTTCGACTTCCCCTGCCCGGCTCTTGAGGCACGATGGTGGAGACCCAACCGAAGCTGGTTCTTGTCGGAGCGGACGCCCGCACGGCGGCCGAGTTGTCGGCCCTGATCGGGGACCGCTACGAGGTGGTGCGGCAGCCGGAGGAGCCGACGCTGGCCGCGGTGCTGCGTGCGCTGGGCGAGGGCGTGCTGATCACGGCTGGCGAGAGCGAGCCGGCGTGGTCGAACCAGTACTTTGACGCGCTGGACGAGCGGACGCGCCGGATGGTGGCCGAGTTGTGCCAGATGGCGGCCCGGTCGGACAAGGGCGTGACGGGGGCGGTGACGGGCAAGCACGAGCTGGAGAGCCACGACGGGCGTCAGGTGTTCGACGTGTACATCACGACGCTGGCTCCGGACGAGCACGGCGAGCGCAAGGTGGCGGCGGTGGTGCGGGACATCACGGTGGCGCGCCGGGCGCAGCAGAAGATGGACGCGATCGACCGGGCGGGCTTCGAGTTGGTGCGGATGGACACCGAGGAAGTCCGGCGGATGAACTCGATGGAGCGGATCCAGCTGCTCGAGCGGCGGATCGTGGCGTACTCGAAGGAGCTGCTGCACTTCGACCACTTCGCGATCTTCCTGATCGACCCCAAGCGGAACAAGCTCGAGATGGTGATGCAGTCGGGGCTGCCGCCGGAGATCCAGGATCTGGACCTGTACCTCGAGCACGAGGGGTCGGGGATCTCGGGGTACGTCGCCAGCACGGGGCGGAGCTACGTCTGCCAGGACACGGAGCTGGACGAGAAGTTCCTGCCGGGGCTGAGCGGGGCGCGATCGAGCCTGACGGTGCCGCTGTGCGTGCACGACCGGGTGATCGGGATCATGGACATCGAGAGCCAGCAGGCCGGCGCGTTCGACGACCAGGACCGGCAGTTCGCCGAGATCTTCGGGCGGTACATCGCGATGGCGCTGCACATGCTCCAGCTGCTTGTGACCGAGCGGAGCACGGTGAACGAGAAGGTCTCGGACCGGTTCGAGGGCGAGCTGCGCGAACCGCTGGAGGACATCCTGCACGAGGTGGACTGGCTGACGGCCCGCCCGGACGCGGACCCCGAGGTGCGGCACCACATCGAGCGCATCCTGACCGATGTCGAGTCGATCCGCCGGCGGGTCAAGTCGGTGGCTTCCGGGCCGCAGACGCTGCTGGGCGTGGACGAGGCGATGCGGACGCGTGAGAAGGACCCGGTGCTGGCCGGGCGTCGGGTGCTGATCGCGGACGATCACCCGAAGATCCGCAAGGTGATCGGCGACGTGCTGGCGCACAAGGGCGCCAAGACCGAGATCTTCTCGGGGGGCGGCGACGCGATCGAGCGGCTCAAGGCGTGCGTGGACGGCGATTCGGGCTTTGACCTGATCGTGTCGGACATCCAGATGCCCGACCGCAACGGCTACGAGGTGTTCGCGGCGGCCCGCAAGCACTGCCCGGGCGTGCCGGTGATCCTGATGACCGGCTTCGGGTACGACCCGCACCACTCGATCGTGCGTGCGAGCCAAGAGGGTCTGCAGGGCGTGCTGTTCAAGCCGTTCGAGATCGAGTTGCTGCTCAATCAGGTGCGCGACGCGCTGACGAACCCGAAGAAGGGCTGAGCGGCCGACGGCCCTCGCGCCATTTTTTGGTCGTTTGATCCGAGAATACGGTGGGCGGATCCCCCGGGGTGGGGTAAGGTGGGGAGAACCCGCCGCGGCATTCTTCGTGGCCCCGAGGAGGAGCGATATGAAACGGACCGTTTGTGCGACACTCGCCGTGTCGATGGGTGTTGGTCTGGCCAGCGGTGAGATCATCACCGGCAACGGCTACCCGCAGGACTATCTCGACTTTCTGCCGAATGCGCCGTCGGGCGGCTTCGTCGCGGAGCTGGGCTTGTTCTTCCACGGGTTCTACGAGTTCGCCGGCTCAGGGTACACCAACTACGTCCTGACCGGCGCGACGGACTCGCCGGACCGCACGCTGCGGTTCCTCCAGAGCGCCAACAACGGCGGCATTTTCACGCGGAACTACTACACCGAGGGGCAGAGCCTGCTGGACGATATGGGCTTCGATCTTCCCGCGACCGAGACCTTGCTGGCCCTGGAAAACTCGGGATTCTTCGACTACGCGGGCGCGGACGGCGAGACGCTGTACATGGGCTTTGTCGTGGAGACGGACACCGGATCGGGCACGGAGAGCAACTACGGCTTCCTTCAGTTGCTGCACGAATCGGAGTTGAACTACCGCGTCATGGGCTGGGCCTACGAGACGGAGGCCGGCACGGACCTGGTAACCTTCAGTGTGCCAGCGCCGTCGGCGCTCGCGTTGCTGGCGTTCGGCGGGCTGGCCGCGGGGCGGCGTCGCCGCTGATCGCGGATCGCGGATTTCTCGCATCAAACCCCGCGTCAGCGGGGTTTTCTCTCGGCCACGAGCACGCGCGGCAGGCCGTCGGAGTCTTTGAGTATGCGGGCATTGGTCAGGTCGGGGTGGGCCTCGGCCAGGGCGAGGGCATCCGGGGCACGGGCGGCGGCGAGTTCGACGAGCAGCAGGCCTGTCTGTTCGAGGAAGGCCGGGCCGTTGGCGATGAGCGGGCGCACGAGATCCATGCCGTCGGGGCCGCCGCGGAGGGCGAGCGTGGGCTCGTGGTCCTTGACGTTGGGTTCGACGGCGTCCCATTCGTCGTCGGGGATGTAGGGCGGGTTGGAGCAGAGGTAGCGGAGCGAGCGGGCGCGCCCGGCGACGGGGTGCTGGCGGAGGGCGTCGAGCCCGTCGCCTTCGAGCAGGTCCACGCGGTCGGCCAGTTCGTGGGCCTCGATGTTGATCCTGGCGACGGCGAGGGCGTCGGGGGAGATGTCGGTCGCGACCACGCGGGCCCCGGGCAGGTGTTTGGCGAGCGCGGCGGCGATGCAGCCCGAGCCGGTGCAGACGTCGGCGATGAGGATGCCGCTGCCGGCGTCGGAATCGCGGACGGAGCCGGAGTCGGGGTTCTTGCGGGCGTGCTGGAGGACGGCCTCGACGATGGTCAGGGTGCTGGGGCGGGGGATGAGGACGCGCTTGTCGACCTTGAAGGTCATGGCGAAGAAGTGCTCCTCGCCGACGAGGTACTGGATGGGCTCGTTGTTGAGGGCGCGTTTGACGAGGCCGCGGAGGTTGTCGCGTTCGAGGGGGGCGGTGGGGCGGTCGGGGTCCATGTAGAGCTTGAGGCGTTCGCAGCCGATGACGTGGGCCATGAGCATCTCGGCCTGGCGTCGGGGGGCGTCGAGGCCCTTGTCCTCGAAGGCCTTGGTCATCCATGCGAGGAGCTTGCGAGTGGTCCAGGATTCGGGCGGGGCCTGGGTCATGGGGTCAAGTCTACGGACCGGGCCGGCTACTTGCCCTCGAACCAGTTGGCCCCCGCGTGGGCGTCGACCTGGAGGGGCACGGAGAGGTCCATGGCGGCTTCCATGCGCTCGACAATGAGGGGCATGGCGGTGGCGGCCTGTTCGGCGGGGGTCTCGAAGACGAGTTCGTCGTGGATCTGGAGGATCATCTTGGTGTCGGCCAGCGGGTCGGCGCCGGTGGCGGTGTTGATCCGCCGGTGCAGGTCGATCATGGCGATCTTGATCAGGTCCGCGGCGGAGCCCTGGACCACGGTGTTGATGGCGGTCCGCTCGGCCAGGGCGCGGCGCTGGGGGTTGTTCGATTCGATCTCGGGGATGGGGCGGCGGCGGCCGAGCATGGTGGCGACGAAGCCGTGGCGGGTGGCCTGCTCGACGCACTCGGCCAGGAAGGTGGTGATGCCGGCGAAACGGGCCTTGTAGCCGTCGATGATCTCGGCGGCCTCGGTGTTGGACACGCCCAGGCGCCGGGCCAGGCCGAAGGGGGTCACGCCGTAGACGATGCCGAAGTTGACCATCTTGGCGCCGGAGCGTTGCTCGCGGGTGACCTGGTCGATGGGGAGGCCGTGGATCTGGGCGGCCACGGCGGTGTGGATGTCCTCGCCGGCGTGGAAGGCGGCGATGAGGGCTGGGTCCTGCGAGAGGTGGGCCAGCACGCGGAGTTCGATCTGCGAGTAGTCGGCGGTGATGAGGACGCGTCCCGGCGGGGCGACGAAGGCCTTGCGGATGTCGCGCCCGATGTCGGTGCGGATGGGGATGTTCTGGAGGTTGGGGTCGGACGAACTCAGACGCCCGGTGATGGCGACGGTCTGGTTGAAGCTGGCGTGGATCCGCTTGGTGACGGGGTGGATCTCTTCCTTGAGGGCGACGAGGTAGGTGTTGACGAGCTTGGAGAGCTGGCGGTATTCGAGGATGAGTTTCGGGATCGGGGTGTCGATCGTGTCGTCCGCGGCGAGTTTGTCGAGGACCTCGGCGTCGGTGGAGAAGCCGGTCTTGGTCTTTTTGACGGGCTTGAGACCGAGGCCGGGCTTGTCTTCGTGGTCGGGGCTGTTGAAGAGGGCCTCGGAGAGCTGCTTGGGGCTGTTGTGGTCGAAGGTGCGGTCGATGGCGTCGAGGGCGGCTTCGTCGATGGCCTTGGCGAGTTCGTCGATGCGGGTCTGGAGGCGTTCGCGCTGGCGGTCGAGCTCTTTGGGGTCCATGAGCACGCCGTTGAACTCGAGTTCGGCGAGGACATCGACGAGAGGCATCTCGAGGTCGCGGTAGAGCTTTTCGAGGGTGGGCTCGGCGGCCAGAGCGGTGGCCATCGCGTGGTCGAGTTGGAGGGTGACATCCGCGTCCTCGGCCGAGTACGGGCCGGCCTGCTCCAGCGGGACCTCGTCGAAACGCTTCTGGTTCTTGCCGGTGCCGATCAGGTCCTTGATGGAGATGTTCTGGCGGTTGAGCAGGGCCATGGCCAGGGCGTCCATCGCGTGCGAGGAGCGTCCGGGGTCGAGGATGTAGCTGGCGATCATCGTGTCGCCCGCGAGGGGGTGGGCGTCGGTGGGCAGGTGGCCGGCCAGGCGCACGCCGGCGTTGCGGAGGACGTTGAGGTCGAACTTGAGGTTGTGGCCGACCTTGGCGACGGATGCGTCTTCGAGCAAGGGTTTGAGGGCGGCGATCGCGGCACCTTCGTCGAGATGGGCGGTCGGGTCCGGCGAGCGGACCGGGATGTAGGCCCCTTCGCCCGCTTTGGCCGAGACGCAGATGCCCGCGAGTTGGGCGAGCATGGGGCGGATGTGGGTGGTCTCGGTGTCCACGGCCACGACATCTGCTTTGCGGAGGTTCCTGATGAGTGTGTCGAGTTCCGCCTTGGTGCGCACGATCTGGTAGTTGCCGTCCGCGGCGGCCACGGCTTCCTGCGCGGCTTGCTCGAAGAGCGTGCCGAACGCGGAACCGCCGCCGCCTTTGGGCTGCTTCGGATTCGCCGCGGCTTCCGGTTCGTCCACCTGGCCGAGCATCTTCTTCAGGTCGTCCTGGTAGCGGTTGAAGCCGAGTTCGCGGAGGACGGGCATCAGGTCGGCGAGATTGAGGTTGTCCGTCCGGGCGGCGTCGAGGTCGAGTTCGATCGGCACGTCGTGGCGGAGGGTGACCAGATCACGCGACAGCGGCAGGTGGGCGCGGGCGGCCAGTATGTTCTCGCCGCGTTTGCCCTTGATCTGGCCCGCCTCGGCGGCGGCGAGCACCGCGTCGAGCGTGCCGTGCTCGGCGATGAGCTGGGCGGCGGTCTTGGGACCGATGCCGTGCACGCCGGGCACGTTATCGGCGGTGTCGCCCATCAGGGTCAGCATGTCGATGACCTGGGCGGGCGTGATGCCCAGTTCTTCCTTGAGCGTCTGTTCGGTGATGAGGACGTCGGTGTGGATGTCGTACATCTCGGTGTGGGGCGAGCCGGAACCGAGGAGTTGCTTGAGGTCCTTGTCCTTGCTGATGATGCGGACGCGGATATCGGGGTGCCTGGCCGAGTAGGCGCTGGCGATGGTGGCGATGACGTCGTCGGCCTCGAAGCCGTCGGAGCCGATGACCGGCACGCCGAGCAGTTCGAGGATCTTGAGGGCCCGCTCGACCTGCGGCTGGAGGTCCTCGGGCGGGGCGTCGCGGTTGGCCTTGTAGTCGGGGTAGAGGGTGCTGCGGAATGTGCCGCGGTCGCCGCCGACGTCGAGGGCCACGGCGAGGTAGGTGGGGTCGCCGTCGCCCTTGAGCTGGGGCGCGTCGCGCCGGAGGAGCTTGAGGAGCATGCCGACGAACCCGAAGGTCATGTTGGTCGGCTCGCCGGTCACGGGCGAGGTCATCCGGCTGCGGATGGCGTGGTAGGCCCGGAAGAACTGGGCGTAGCCGTCGATGATGTAGAGGGTTTTCATCGCGTGAAGGGTAGGGGTCCGGGCTGTTTCGTGCCCGTATCATGGCGTCGTGGACGCCGCCGCCGAGAAGCTGCTGGACCGGCTCGTGTCGCGTCGGGTGGATCCGCGCCGGGGGGTCGGTCGCTGGCTGGGGACCACGCGGCTCTATGTGATCCCGGTGTACGTCGCGTCGCTCTCGGTGGTGATGCTGATCGAGAAACTCACGGGCTCGACGGGCGCGGGGGTGGTCAAGAGCGTGATCGTGTACTCTGCGGTGGGGGCGTTGTTCTTGTGCTGGCTGATCCCGCGGGGGGTGGAGCGGCGGACGCGCCGGATCAGCCGCACGAACGGCGGGTTCCTGTGCCCGTGGTGCCGGTATGTGCTGACGGGGCTGGCGGACGCCGGCCGCTGCCCGGAGTGCGGGGATCGGTACGAGCGGGCCGTCTGCGAGCGGCTGTACCGGAACGCGTACGGGCCGGACGCGCCGTCCGGGGACCGGCTGGCGTCGGCGGACCGCCAGGCGTGGACGGCGGCCTTGCGGGCGCGACGGGGGGAGGAGTCTTGAGCGTTTGGTGCCTCGCTGATTCGTGGAGTCGGGTGCGCAGCGGATCGGCAACAATCGTGTCGTCCAACGCCTGGTAGCATGGCGGGTATGGATCGCCGATACCGTCGCCAACTCCGCTGGCTGATCTCCGGGCGCTGGGACCCGCGGCGGGGGCTGGGCCCGGTTCGGGGCCATATCGACTGGCTCGCGCGGGGGGCGTCGTTCGGCGGCGATCTCGGTGGGATGGTCTTGCTTCTGGTGACCCTCCCCGTCTGGTTCCCCATTGCGCTGGTCGGGTGGGTGTCGTACGGTCCGATGGGCGGCATCGTCGGCGCGGTGACGCCGCTGTTGGGCGCGGCGTTTTCGTTCGTGGGACCCACGCTCAAGCAGCGGGAGTTGGCCGCGGCGTGCAGGCGGACCGGTTATGCGCGGTGCCCGTGGTGTCGGCACGACCTGGCCGGCCTGCCTTCCGACCGATGCCCGGAATGCGGTTCGGCTGTTGACCTCGCGGCGTGCGCCATGCTCTACGAGATGGCCTACCGCCCGTTCAAGCCGGACCCCACGGTCATCCGGAGACGGGAGAAGTGGGCGTGGGCCCGTGCGCTCCGCCTGCGGAACGGGTCGGCCGGTCGGTAACACGTTGCGTGGTCGGCGGTGACCCGGGTGCGGGACCGGCGGGAGCCGTGATGAGGACTGTGCGAGACGCGGGCACGATCCGGTACGATGCGTCGATGGATGAAACGGGGCGGGATGATCTGCGGTTGTTGATGAGCAAACGCTGGGACCCGCGGCGGGGGGTCGGGCGTCGAATGGGCGCGCTGCGGGCCTGGCTGACCACGCTGTTCTTGCTTCTCATCGTGTTCGGCCGGTTCATTCTCGTTGGCCTACCGGCTCACCCCGCGTGGAGCAGCATCTATCTGCTGCCCGCGGTCGGTCTGATGCTCTGCTGGCTCGTCCCGATCGGGATCCGGCGCCGCACCGGGCGGCGGGTCGATGCGCACGGGGGTTTTCTGTGCCCGTGGTGCCGGTACCCGCTCACCGGGCTCGCCGATGCCGGGGTGTGCCCCGAGTGCGGGGCGGGCTACGAGCGGCCGGTCTGCGCGATGCTGTATCGTTGTGCGTACCGGGCGTTCCAGCCGGATCAGCACGAGTTGGCCCGGCGGGAACGGGAGGCCTGGACGCGGGCGATCGAGATCCGGGACACCGGTTCCGTTCGGGCCGGCTCCGTGGGGCCTCAGCCGGCCGCGGCGCCGAGCGAGCGGGTCTGATCGATCCACGCGCCTCGTTTCTCGGGCGTGGCGTACGTGACGCTTGCGAAGGTGGTGACGCGGACGGGCTTGACGCCGCAGAAGCGGAGGACGGCGTGGCTCACGGCCCGGCGGGAGGCCGCGCGGTAGACGAGCCGGTCGTAGAAGCCGGGGGTGTCCATGGTGACGATCAGGCGGGCGGAGCGGCCGGCGAGGAGCTTGTCCCAGAACCTGCCGTTGTCGCGGAACTTGAATGCCCAGCCGGGCAGGAAGACTCGGTCGAGGAAACCCTTGAGCAGCGCGGGCGTCGAGCCCCACCAGGTGGGGTATTCGAACACGAGGTGCTCGGCCCACTCGATGTCCTGCTGGGCCCGGAGCAGGTCGGGCTCGAGGGGCTGGATTTCGCGGTAGCCGTGGTGGAGGATGGGGTCGAAGGCAAGATCGGCCAGGCGGATGTCGCGGACCTCCTGCCCGGCGGTGCGGGCGGCGTTGGCGTAGGCCTCGGAGAGGGCGCGGCCGAAGGACTCGGGGTCCGGGTTGGCGTGGATGACGGTGATGCGTGGCATGGCGTCCCCTGTTTCGAACTCGCTCGATCGAGGGTACGCCATGATCCCGGGTGCCGTGCTCTTTGTCTTCGAAGAGCACGATCCGGGGCGCAAGAGCGTGCTCTTCGAAGACGAAGAGCACGGCACCGCCTCATCACTCGCGTTTTAGATGGCTCTTGTCTTTCCCCGGCCAGTCGAACGCGGGCTCCTGCGTGACGGTCTCGTGCAGGATCGTCAGCCGGCGGCTGTAGGCTTGGGTCTGCGTGACGCCGCGGCGTTGCATGACGGTCATCGCGACCTCGACGAACCTGCCCAGGCGGTAGGACTTGGTGCCCGCGTCGGTGGTCCAGGCGAAGGCGGGGACGGTGCCCGAGACCGCTTCGGCCGCCGCGTGCATCGCGCCGGTGCCGATGACCGCGCCGGTCATGACCTTCGTGCCGATGGCGGTTTTGGCGTGGTCGCCGATGGTCGCGCCCAGGAAGGTGTGACCCGTTTTTTCCATCTTGGAATCGGGCGTGGGGCGGGCGGTGATCTCGGTGTAGGTGTTCAGCAGGTTGGAGTTGGTGGTGTCGGCGCCCAGGTTGACCCACTCGCCGATCCAGCTGTCGCCCAGGTGGCCCGCGTGGCCCTTGTTGGCGTAGCCCTGGAAGATCGTGCCGCCAACCTCGCCGGCCACCTTGCACACCGGGCCGATGGCGGTGTGGGCCTTGATCAGGCTGTGCTCGAGGACGGTCGAGCCGGGGCCGATGTAGGCGGGGCCGTTGATGACGGCCATCGGGCGGACGATCGCGTTCTCGTCGATCACGATGGGCCCGGCCTCGGCGTTGAGCACGGCGGTGGGGGACACTTCGGCGCTGGGGTGGATGGCCACGGCGTGCTTGCCCAGCAGCACCACGCCCTCCGGCGGGCGGGCGGTGGTCATGACTTTGACGAAGTGGTCCAGGTCCCAGGCGAGGCAACGGTCGCGGAAGGTCCGCCACGACCACGGGCGGTGCATCAGGACGGCGTCGTCGATGGCGACGGTGCGCAGGCCGGGGTCGCCGCCGGTGAGCATGGTGCGGGCGGCCTTGCCGGTCAGGCGGATGGCCACCATGTCGCCGGAGCGCTTTTCGATCGCGGCTTCCCCGAGGTCCAGGCTGGCGATGGCGTCGAGCGGCAGCGGGCAGCGCCCGTTGATGAGCAGGACCTCCGCGTCGTCGGCGACCTGTCCGGCGTCGGGTGGGCGGTTGACCGGGACGGGCGTGGTCTCGGCGATGAGTTCGAAGAGCGGGGCGGGGACCATGACTCCGACGGGCTCGAGGTCGAAGGCGTTGAGCATGCGTTCGGCGGTGGTCATCGCGCCGGTGCGGACCTCGTAGGAGGCCCGCAGGTCGGTGAGCGGGCTGAGCAGGCCCTTGGCGTCGTCGAAGAGGATCGCGGGTGTGGCCATGGCGGAGTGTAAGGAACGCGGCCCGCGGGCGTCAGTCGCGCCGGGAGAAGCGGGGGGCGTGCTGGTTTGGGAAGCCGAAGATCGGGGCGGCGGCGAAGAGCGGGAAGCTCATGACCAGCGCGGTCAACGCGGTGTAGAGGGCCGAGAGCAGGCCGGGCAGGAGGCGCCCGGCCCCGTCCCAGGCGAGGGCGTCGCTGCCAATGGTGCGGGCGGTCATGATCGCGACGACCACGACCGCCGACACGGCGGCCCCGAGCACGGAGAGGACCATCAGCGTCAGCGGGTTGCGCCGGATCACCATGCCGCGGACGGCCAGGGTGAGCTGGGCGGCCAGGAGGAAACCGAGGGCGTGGGGGCCGGGGATGATCGCGGCCCCGCCGTCGATCATGGCGACGGGCCGGGTCAGGTCGGCCAGCAGGCCGAGGATCAGCGCCGACCAGAGGGTCGGGCGGGTGTCGGCGTGGAGGGCGACGAAGACGACCAGGGGGATGAGGAAGCTGGGCTGCACGCCGCCGCTGCCCGCGTCGAGCACCGGGGGCAGGGCGATCTCGAGCCCGAGGGCGACCCAGGCGACGATGGCGAAGACGAACGGGTTCATCCGCCACCCCCGGGTCCGCCGGCGATGGGCAGGCGCACGATGACCTCGCCCGGGCGGCGGAGGTTGACACGGGGCGTGACGGTGATGCGTCGGCGGAGGGGCTGGTCGGCGCTGGGCTCGACGCGGGTGACCTCGCCGATGACGAGCATCTGGGCGTGGCGGGGCCACTGCTCGTCGAAGAGGCGCACGGTCTGTCCGACGGTGATCTCCTCGGCGCGTCCGTCTTCGGGCGGGGAGACCTCGCCGACCATGGTGCCGTCGCCGGCGGGCTCAAGGACGCAGGCGGCGCGGCGCCCGGTCTGCTCGTCGAGCACGACCACGCCAAGGATCTTCACGCCGCCGCGGGCGTTGATGGGCAGGACGCGGCTGGTGCGGGCGTCGGCGTCGGCCACGCGTCCGACGAGCTGGACGGACTGGGCGGTGACGACGGCGCCGCGGTAGACGCCCTCGCCCGTGCCGGTGCGGACCACGAGCATCTCGCCGGCCTCGCCGACGACCTGGCGGGGCAGCTGGCTGACTTCGACGTCCGGATGGAGCAGGGCACCGCGGCTGAGATCCACGACGAGGGCCTCGAGCTCGGCGTTGCGCTGCTCGGACTGGAGCAGCCGGACGCGTGCGCGCTCGATCTCGTCGCGGAGGGTGCGTTCACGCTCGGTCGCCTCGGTTCCCGGTCGGCGCGAGGGGATGATCAGGTCGGCGGCGGCGGTGACGGGGTGGGCGACCGGCGCCAGGATCACGAAGGACTGCTCGGAGAACCAGTTTGCCCAAACCAGGAACCGCAACGGAAGGATCGACGTCACGGCCAGCGTCCCGATCGCCATCGGGAGCGACCATCGGTGGAGCGGGTGGGCGCGGGACGGTCTGGTCATCGGGCTCCGGCGTGCTCGGCTCGCCCGGCCCGCGGTCGCGTCGGGCCCGGAGCGGCCGCACGCGGGGGGCGGGTCGGGCTCGCGTCAGGTTTCGAGGTTGTTCTCGAGCGTGTCCTTCCACAGCTCGATGTTTTCGAGATAGATGGCGGTGCCGCGGGCCACGCAGGTGAGCGGGTCCTCGGCGAGGGTGACCTCCAGGCCGGTGGCCTGCTGGACGCGTGCGGGCAGCCCGCGGAGCAGCGATCCGCCGCCGGCCAGGGTGATGCCGTTCTCGACCAGGTCGGCGGAGAGTTCGGGCTCGGCTCTTTCCAGTGTCCGCGTGACGGCCTCGATGATGGCGGTGACGGGTTCCTGGAGGGCGTCGCGGATCTCGCCACTGGAGATGTTGGTCTTGCGGGGCAGGCCGGAGACCATGTCGCGGCCGCGGACGTCCATCTCGGTCTCCTCGCCGACGGGGGCGGCCGAGCCGATCTGGATCTTGATGCGTTCGGCGGTCTGCTCGCCGATCATCAGGTTGTAGGTGCGCTTCATGTAGCTCATGATCGCCTCGTCCATGTCGTCGCCGGCGACGCGGACGGACTCGCAGGTGGCGATGTCGGCCAGCGACATGATGGCCACTTCGGTGGTGCCGCCGCCGATGTCGACGATCATCGAGGCGGTGGGCTCTGCGAAGGGCAGCCCCGCGCCGATGGCGGCGGCGATGGGCTCCTCGAGCAGGTAGGTCCGGCGGGCGCCGGCGCGCTCGGCCGAATCGAACACGGCGCGCTTCTCGACCGCGGTGATGCCCGAGGGGATCGAGATGACCACCCGCGGGGCCAGGAAGCGGGCCCGCCCGGTGACCTTGGTGATGAAGTAGTTGAGCATCGCCTCGGTGATCTCGAAGTCGGAGATCACGCCGTCCTTGAGCGGGCGGATGGCGGTGATGGAGCCGGGGGTCTTGCCGAGCATCTCCTTGGCGACCCAGCCGACGGCCTGGCCGTTCTTGAGCACCTGGTTGGTGCCCTTCTTGACGGCGACGACGGACGGTTCGTTGAGCACGATGCCCTGCCCGCGCACCGCAACGAGAGTGTTGCAGGTGCCCAGGTCGATGCCCATATCGACGCTGAAGGCTCCGAGGAGGCGTTCGTACCACACGAGTGGGTGGGTCTCCGTGCGAGAAGGTCGGGAGGTTGCGGGCGGCCCTGCCCGCGTGCGCTGGGGAATCCTAGCGCGGACCTTACCCCAAATCGCCGCCCGGTGCGAATCACGAGCGGCTGAAGGAACCGGGCGGGCGCAAAAACCGCGTGCCCGCCGGGATTCCGGCGGGCACGCTGGTGTGGGTCCGGGCGGCCGGATCGGCCGTCGGGTTTGCGGCTTACTGGGTGTTGGAGGCCTGGGCCTTGGAGGGCAGCGGCTTGGCCGAGTCCGGCTGGATCTCGATCACCCGCGGCGCGACCGGTTCGAAGAGGACCTCGGGCAGGGCCTTGCCCCCGGATTCGACGGCCTGGCCGTCACGCTGGATGAGGAACTCGGCCTCGTTGACGTAGTCGCGTCCCCGGTCCTTGCGGGCGATCGCTTCGAGGCGTCCGCGCTGCTCGTCGCGGATCTGCGACAGGCGGGCGTTGAGCTGGTCGACCGAGTGGGCCTGGAAGCGCGAGTGCTCGTCGATGGTGGCCTGGCGGTCCTCCATCATGCCGATCATCCGCTCGTTGCGGGCGATGGTGTCGATCTGGGCGTCGAGCTGGAAGAGCTTGGCCTGGAACTCGGCCCGCTCGGTCTCCAGCTTGGCGAGCAGCTCGGTCAGCTGGGCCTCCTGGTCGTTGAGGTAGACCAGGTCGGTCGAGAGGTCCTGGAAACGTCCCGCGTACAGGTCGCGGGTCTGCTCGATCTGCTGGCGGTGGGCGTAGGCGTCGCTCAGGTCCACCGGGCGGTTGTCGAAGGACACCCGGACGATGGCGCCCGGGTTGGCCGACTGGGTGGCCCGGGCCTGGTCGAGCTGCATGTCCACGCTCTCGAGGTCCATGGTGGCGAGCTGGACGACCTTCTGGGCGACCTGGCGCTCGCGGTCGAGCTGGGCGACCTGCGTGCGGACCTCCGAAAGGTCCGATCGGACCTCGGCGATCTTGACCGGGTACTCGCTCTCGAGCTTGCGGATCTGGGCCCGCAGGAGGACCGGGTCCTGGATGTTCGAGTCGATGGCGGCGTTGATGCCGTCGCGGGTCTGGTGGAAGATCGCGCCGACCCGCTGGGGACCGGCCACCGCCACCAGAACGCCACCGGCCAATGCCGTGATCACGACGCCCCTGACCACTGTCTTGCCAATGCAACCCATGACGATCTCCTTCCGCGTTGTTTGCCTCGGGTGCGCCCCGGGCGGGTGTTTCGTCCCGGCGGGGCCGGGTTTGGGTTTCTCGGGCGACCCGCACTGGGGGTCGTCGGAGGCGTTGGTGGGAGATGGCGGCGACGGATTTCACGCCCCGGCGCTTTTTGGCCCCAAACCCGTCCGGGGCGCGGGATGCGGCCCGGGGCGGGTATCCTCGGTAGAAGGATTCGGGGGTCTGGGGAAGATTCCCGGGCTGTGGCGGAAGAGGCCGCCCCAGGATCCCAAGAAGGCGGTTCCGGGCTCCCGCGCGGGGTTCACAGGGGTCACGCACGCATGCTCAGCAACATGACCACGGGTTTCATCCAGCGGCTGCGGTCCAATGACGAGGCCGCGTGGTTCGAGCTGTGGGAGACGTTCGGCCCGGTGATCCGCGCCCAACTGATGAAGTGGGGCAAGGGTCGAGTCGGCGTGGAGACGGTCCGGGACCTCTCGCAGGAGACGCTGGCGGCCCTCTCGAACTCGATCGAGCGGTACGACCCCAGCCGCGGGGCACGGTTCAGCACCTGGCTGCTGGCGATCGCCAAGCACGTGCTGGGCGACGAGATCGACCGGCGGATGGCCATGAAACGGGGGGGTGGCAAGTCCAACGCGGTGTTTGACGAGTCCTGGATGTCGGCGTCGCCGGCCATGGGGGCCGACGCGGCCTACGAGGCGGCGGTGTTCCGGGCGAAGGTCGAGGCGGCGATCCGGGCGGTCGAGGGCGAGTGCGATTTCACCGATTTCTCGATCTACCGGATGCGGGTGTTCGACGGACAGTCCGGCAAGGAGGTGGCCGAGGCGGTGGGCGTGTCCGAGCCGACAATCTCCCGCCGGCTGGCCAAGGTCCGCGACCTGCTGCGCGTGCGGCTGCGGGAGGTTGTGACCACCTATTCATTCACGAAAGAGGAACTGGAAGAGGCCGAGCGAAACGGGCTGACCCTGAACCCCAATACGGCTGCCGGATCGGACGGGTCTGCCGGGCCGTCCGATCGCTCCGCCGACGCGGCCTTCGACGAGGCCATCGCGGAGATCTATCACCGGCAGATGCTGCTGCGGGCTGAGGACAACGACCTCACCTCCCGCGCACGCTGACTGGGGAGAACGCCATGAGCGCCGTAAGCATCCCGCTGATCATCCTCGGTTTCCTCGCGGCCGCGGTCGCGCTGGCGCTGCTGATCTTCCTGTTCACCGCCCTGTTCGGGCTGACGTGGAGGATCCTGCGCAACGTGTTCCGGTTCATCGGAGCCGAGGTCACCGACGCCCTGCGCCTGGTCGGAGCGGTGATCACCGCGCTGCTCTTCGGTCCGCTGGTGGTGCTCAACATCGTCATCGGGCGCTGGTCGGCGTCGCGTCACTTCGCAGCCGCGTTCTGGTCCGAGGTGTCGTCGGCCGGGTCGGCCGTGTACCGACTGGCGGTGGGCAACCCCGCGCGGCTCTTCGGCATGGGGACGGCGTTGGAAGGCGTCGAGCGGCGCGTGCCGCAGGCGATGGCGGCCGCCCCGGGACGCGACAAGCCCGCCCGGCGGGTCGGGCAGTTCGACGGCTACACGATCATCGGATCGCTGCAGGGCGGGGGCTCGGGCAGCAAGCTGTACATCGCCGAGCCGGACGCGATCAAGCGGGCCGGCTTCGCCCGGCAGGGCATCGGCGACGTGGACCGGGTCGTCATCAAGGTGTTCAGCCTCAAGGACGGCTCGAGCCTGCCGCAGATCGTGCGCGAGTCCCGCGCCCTCGACGCCGCCAAGAAGCTGGGCCTGGTGCTCGAGCACGACCTGGGGTCCGAGCGGTTTTTCTACGTGATGCGGTACGTGCCGGGCGACTCGCTTTCGGTCGTCACGCAGCGGATGCACGCCGAGTCGGCCTCCGAGGGGCTGGACACCCGGCGGCTGGGCACGGTGCTGGGCTACGCGTGCGACCTGCTCGCGTCGCTGGAGACCTACCACCGCGCCGGGTTGTGGCACAAGGACGTCAAGCCGGACAACATCATCATCGACGGCACGGACGGGCGCGCCCACCTGGTCGACTTCGGCCTGGTCACGCCGCTGCGTTCCTCGATGACGCTGACCACCCACGGCACCGAGTACTTCCGCGACCCCGAGCTGGTCCGCCAGGCGCTGCGGGGCGTGAAGGTGCACCAGATCGACGGCAGCAAGTTCGACATCTACGCCGCGGGCGCTGTGATGTACTCGGTCATCGAGAACTCGTTCCCCGCGCACGGTGGGCTGAGCCAGATCGGCAAGCGCTGCCCGGAGGCGCTGCGGTGGGTCGTGCGTCGTGCGATGACGGACTACGACCGCCGGTACGCCACCGCCGGCGAGATGCTCGCCGACCTGCGCGTGATCCAGAACGCCGCGGACCCCTTCCGTCTCAAGCCGGTGGACCTGCCCTCGGTCAGCGGCCGAGCCGGTGACTATGAGCCGGAGCCCGAGCCCGAGGCGTTCGACCCGATGGTGGTGGGCGCGCGCCGCTCGCCGACCCCGCCCCCGGCCCCGGTCGCGCCCGAGCCTCCGGCCGAGCCGGCGGCCCCGGCCGGTCGTCCCAGACTGTCCGTCTCCGACTGGTGGACCGGTCGCTACTCGGTGATGGGTGCGCCCGCGAAGCCCGCCGCCCGCGTGGCGGCGCGTCGGCCGGGCGCCCGTCCGGCCCCCGCCCAGCGGAACCTCGTCCCCGCCGACGCCCGCAAGTCGGCCAAGGACCAGGTGCGCGACGCTCGCGCCCGAGTTCGCCAGCGGCGCAACGCCGCGAGCCAGCGGATCGCCGGCCGGCGTGCCGGGCGCCGGCCCGCCCCCTACACCAACTCGCCGGGTCCGGGTGTGGTCTTCGCGGGCCTGCTCGGGCTGGCCGTGCTCGCCGCGGGCGCCGTTGTGATCGGCGGCCTGATCACGGCCAAGGTTGAGCGCGAGCGCCGCGCCGTTGTCGTGACCGGGGCCGACGACGATTTCGGCATTCGCATCGGCGATCCGGAGAACCCGATCTTTTTCACAGACGGTGCGCAGGCGACCGTGCACGCCGCGCCCGCGCCGCCGGCTCCCTCCGCCGTGCCAGCGCCGACGCCGGCCGCGCTGTCCGAGGTCCATGCGACGATCTTGGTCGTGTCCGACCTGACCCTCCCCTTGGCCGAGACCACCGCCGATGCGGTTGGCCGAGGCCTGTCGACGATCAACGCGAGCGGCGCGGAGCTGGTCGGCGATCTCATCGACGAGGACGGGGATGGCTCGATCGAGCTGGTCGCGGGCCTGCGCCGCGACCGCGGCAGCGTGCCCTTCGATTCCGACGATCTGCCGGTCCGTGCCCGCGCGTGGCTGGACGGACGACCGGTCGACGGCGTGCTGTTCATCGCCCCCGGCGCGACCGCGTCCGACCCGCCGCAGTCCCTGCTGGTCACCCGGAAGTTCTTCACCCGTCTGGGCTGGGATCGGGCGCCCGCGCAGTTCGTCCGCATCCTCGCGGGCAACGGCTACGTGCCGGACTGATTCAGCCGCGGGAGATCGCCGCCAGGCGTTCGAGCGCCCGGGCCGCACGCCCGGATCCGATCGAGTCCCGGGCCAGCGTGATCCCGCCCCCGACCGAGCCGGTGGCACCCGCCACCACCAGCGCGGCGCCGGCGGTCAGCGCCACCATGTCGGCCGCGGGGCCGGGCTCGCCCGCCAGGATCGCCCGCACCATCTCCGCCGCGTGCGATTCGTCGGTGGCCCGCACGTCCTCGATGCGGGCCGGGGCCAGGCCGAGCGCAACCGGGTCCGCTCGATCGATCGTCACCCGTCCGTTGCGGACAATGCCCAGCGTGGTCGGTGCGGTGACGGTCAGCTCGTCGAGGCCGTCGTCGGAGTGGGCGACGATCGCGTGCTCGGTCCCGAGCCGGCGGAGCGTCTCGGTCAGCAGACCTACGAACTCCGGGCGGTACACACCGATCAGCTGGCGGCTGGCGCCGCACGGGTTGGTCAGCGGGCCTAGTAGGTTGAAGATCGTCGGGAACCCCAGCGCCCTGCGGACGGGGGCCGCGTGGCGCATCGCCGGGTGGTGGTGGATCGCGAAGCAGAAGCACACGCCGGCCTCTTCCAGACATCGCGCCTGGATCTCTGGTCCGGCGTCGATGTTCACGCCGAGTTTGGCGAGCACCTCCGCCGAGCCCCGGCCGGTCCGCGACCGGTTGCCGTGCTTGGCGACCACCACGCGGGCGATCGTCCCCGGTTCGGGCTCGCACCCGGCGACGACGATCGCGGCGGCGGTGGACACGTTGAAGGTCTTGGGCGCCCCCCCGGTGCCGCACGTGTCGACGACCACCGTACCCGCGGGCGCGGCGTAGGGGATGCGTTCGACGCGGGCCCGCATGACGCGGGCGGCGCCGGTCAGTTCGTCGGCGGTCACGCCGCGGGCCTGAAGCAGGCTGAGCAGGGCCCCGATCTGGGCGGGGTCCATCTCGCCGGCCAGCAGGCACGCGAAGGTCCGCTCGCTGGTTGCCTCGTCGAGCGTGCGACCGGCCACCAGGTCGGCGAGCACGTCCGAGATGCCGGCGGGATCTGGCATGGCGGAGGGTAGTCGGGCGCCGGAACCCGAACCCGGGGAGCCGCCGACCTGTACCATTGGTGCGGTGCCAACGAAGTCACCATCCCGAGCTCCGGCCCGGTCGGCGGCCCGCGTCGCTGGCGCGGCGCGCGGACTCCACGCGCGCCGACGCCTGATCACGCTGGGCGGCTGGGCGGTTGCCCTCGCCCTGGGGGGGGCCCTGCTCGGCGTGCTGGGCGTTCGTCTCGCCATGGGGGCGGCGTGGTGGTGGGCGGTGCCGGTCGCGATGGCGGGTGCGGGCGGGCTGGTCGCGGTGGCGGCGGTCTGGCCGCGTCGCTGGTCGCTGGCGCACGCCGCGGGCGAGGTGGACCGGGCCAACGCCACCGATTCGGCCCTGCGGACCGCCCTGGAGATCGACGAAGCCGACGGCGACCCCGCCCTGGTCGCGATGGCCCGCGCCCGCGGCGAGCGGGTGGCCGCGAGCGCGGACCCGGCCCGTGCCGTGCCGCCGTCCCAACCGGACGGTTGGTGGTGGGCGATCGGGCTGGGGGCGGCGTGCCTGGTGGCCGGCCTGTTCGTGCCGCCCATCGACCGCGCCGCGTCGATCCCGGATGCGGCGCCGCAGGTCCGGCGCGCCGCCGAGCAGGCCCAGACGGCGGTCACCGAGACCGCGGCGGTGGATCCGGCCGCGCTGCCCGATCCGGCGTCCTGGTCGCGGGTCCAGGAAGAACTCGAGGAACTCGAGAACGAGCTCCGGCGTGGCGAGGGGAACGCCGACGCCCCCGCGCGGACGGCGGCCGCCCTCGACGCCGCCGCCGAGGAACTCGATCGGCAGAACGAGCTGGCGGCCCGGGAGCGGCAGGCCCTGCGCGACCGTGCCGACGCGTACCGCCCGGACGAGCGTCAAGGCGGCTCGGAGCTGTCCGAGCGGTTGGCCGACGCGCTGGCACGCAACGATCTGCTCGCCGCGGAAGAAGCGGCACGGGCCATCGACCAGGCCGCCGAGCGGATGACCGACGCGGAACGCGACGCGTTGATGCGGTCGCTCGAGGATCTCGCGTCCACGCTCGACCCGCCGCCGGCCGGGGATGACCGGACGCCGTCCACGGAATCGGACCAGACTTCAGGAGCGATCCCGGAGCCGGAGCCCTCCGCGGCCGGGGCGGACCGGGAGCCCGCCTCCGAGCGACCTCCGGAAGTCGGCGACGAGCCGTCCCCTCCGGCGGAGCCCACCGGCACACCGAGAGCGGATGAGTCCGAGCGTGCCGAAGAGACACGGGCGGAGGAGGCCCCGCAGCCGCAGGATCGCCCGAGAACATTGCCGGAAGCGCTGCGCGATCGCGCCAACGAACTCCGCGAGCCGGACCGGGCGCGGGAGCCGCAAGACCAAGGGCAGGAAGGGCAGGACCAAGGCCAGCGTCGGTCGCCGGACGAGCGGCCAGGTTCGCAAGAGCCCGCCCCCTCGGAACAGACGGACGGTTCGCGCCGGGACGGCCAGCGGCAGGATCCCGGGCAGCGCGAGCAGCCGGGAACGCAGCCGAGCCAGGAACAGGGCCAGGCGGAGGCGCAAGAGCAACCTCAGGAGCAGGGTTCGCCGCAGACCGAGCGAAACGGTCAGCAGCAGAGCCAGCAGGAAGGCCAGCAGCAACAGGGTCAGTCGCGGCAGGGCCAGCAACAAGGTCAGCAACAAGGCCAGCAACCGGACCAGACCCAGGGGCAGAAACAACCGGGACAGAACCCGGCCGAGCGTCCCTCCGACTCGGGTCCGCCGGGCCGGCAGCCCGGGCAACAGACCGGCGATCAAACGGAGGGTCGGACCGGCGAGCCTTCGGATGCCCCGGGCGAGCAGCGTGGCGCAGGCGAACCCCCGCCCGGCTCCGTCGAACGCGCGGTGCGTGACCTGCGCGGGCGTGAGCAGGCGCGCGAACAGAACCAGCGGGTCGCCGAATCGTTGCGCGAGCGGGCCCGAGACCTGATCGATCCCGGGGCGCGTGACCGTCCGGACGGCACCGGCGGCCCGGACGGCTCCGACGCGCCGATCACGCCCCGCGATTTCGCCGAGATCCCGCCCGACGCGTTCGAGCCGGTGGACGCCTCGCGTCCGGCGCCGGCCGGGTCGGATGAGTCGTCCCGGGTCGTCGGCGAGTGGTTCGATCCGGACCGGACCGACGTGCCCGCGGGCGAACGCCGGGCCGCGGCCGGGGAGCTGCGTCGCGCGGCCCGCCGGGCCCGCGACGCCGTGGACAACCAGCAGGTGCCGAGGCGGTACCGCGATCTGATCCAGCGGGTCTTCGACCGCGTCGATCGCCGGGCCGAGGAAGTCGGCGGGCCCGTCGCCCCGCAGGGTGAGGACGCTCCGTGACCTGGAGCCTGGACGACCCTCGGTGGCTGGGCGTGGCGCTGGCCGGGGCGGCGTTTGTCGCGCTGGGTTGGCGTTGGCTGCGTGCCGTGCCGCCGATCCGCCGGGTTCCGGCGCTGGCGGCCCGGGTGTTGTTGTTGCTGGCCGTGGCGCTCGCGCTGGCGGGCCTGCACGCGGACCGCGAGGCCGACCGCGTGGCGGTGGTGGCGGTGGTGGACCTGTCCGGATCGGTCAACTCGTTCGCGGATTTCGGTCAGGACGCGAGCGGCAGGGCGATCACCGCGCAGGAGGCGGCGTGGGATCTGCTCGCCCGCGCGGCACGCGACCGCGGCGCGGACGACCCGTTCGGAATCGTGGTCTTCGACGGGCGGTCGGTCGCGCTGGCCACGCCCGGATCCGACAACCCGCTGGACCGCACGCCCTCGTTCACGCCCACGGACGGGACGGACATCCCCGGCGCGCTGCGCCTGGCGCGGGCGTTGCTTCCCGCCGACGCGCAGGGCCGTCTGGTGCTGATCTCCGACGGACGCTCGACCAGGGGCACGCCGGACGACATCTCTTCCGACGTGCCCGTTGACGTCGCCCCGGTGGAGTACCGCGTGCAGCGGGAGACCATCGTCGAGTCGTTCGACCTGCCGGCGCGGGCCGCGTCCAACGCGGAGATCGACGGGCGGGCGGTCATCCGTTCCACCGGGCCCGCACGCGGCACGCTGACGGTGCTGCGCGACGGTCGACCGGTCGATCTCAGCCCCGGCGAGCCCGGCGACGGCGTGCGTGTCGAGTCCGAAGGCGGGCGTCTGGTCGTGCCGGTGCGCTTCCCCCTCCCGGACGGGCGCGTGCACCGCTACGAGGCGGTCTTCGAGCCCGACAGGGCCGAAGGGGAGAACGGCGCGGTGCTCTTCGGCGACACCTCGGCCGCGAACAACCGGGCGGGCGCGTTCACGATCACCCGCTCGCCGGGCGCGGTGCTGCTCGTCGACGGGACGGGTGCGGGCGAGGGCTCTTCGCTGGCAGGAACGCTGCGGGCCGCGGGGCGCGACGTCGAGGTCACCGCGCCCGCGGCTTTTCCCACGGACCTGCTCACGCTGGAGGGCTACGACCTCGTGGTGCTCGACGACGTGCCGATCGACGCGCTGCCCCGGGCGTCGGCCGACCGGCTCGACACATACGCCCGGTCCTTCGGCGGCGGTGTGCTCTTCGTCGGCGGCCGGTCCGCTCTGACCGCGGGCGGCTGGCGGGGATCGGCGATCGAGGACGCCCTGCCGGTGCAGCTCGAGATCCCGGACCGCGTCGTGATGCCCGAGGCGGCGGTCGTGTTCGTGCTCGACCGGTCCGGGTCCATGAGCCGCCCGGTGCTCGGTTCGTCCCGCTCGCAGCAGGAGATCGCCAACGCGGCGGCCGCGGGCGCCATCGACACCCTCGACCCGGGCGACCTCGTCAGCGTCATCGCGTTCTCCAACAACCCGACGGTCGTGGTGCCGATGGGCCCGGTCGAGGACACGGACGCGGCCCGCGCCGCGGTGCTGGGCATCGGCAGCGGCGGGGGGACCAACCTCGCGCTGGCCCTGGACGCCGCCCGCGATCAACTGGCCGGGATCGAGAGCAAGACCCGGCACGTCATCGTGCTCAGCGACGGCAACAGCCTCGAGCCCGAGCGGCTCGCCGGACTGGCGACCGCCCTGCGGGACTCGGGCGCCCGCGTTTCCACCATCGCCGTCGGCGACGACGCGGACATGGACGCCCTGCGGACGGTCGCCGAGCGGGGCGGCGGCGTGTTCTACCGCGTCGTCAACCCCGCCGTGCTGCCCCAGGTGTTCATCCGCGCCGTGCGGGTGATGCGCGAGCCGGCCGTCCGCGACACACCCTTCGACCCGATCGTGCTCGACCCGGACGCCCCGGCCACAGCGGGCGTCGGTCCCATCCCCACGCTCGGCGGGATGGTGCTCTCGACGCGCCGCGACCGTGCGGCCACCCCGGTCGTCACGCCCGACGACGATCCGGTGGTGGCCTACTGGCCGGTCGAGCTCGGGCGCGTCGCGACCGTCACCACCGACGCTCAGGAGTGGTCGCGCGCGTGGGCGGGCTCGGCGGGTTATGCGCGATTCTGGACCAATCTCTCCGCGTGGACCGCCCGCGCCGTCGACGACACGCCCGGCGAGCTGCGCATGGTCGGCTCTGGCGATGCGGCGGATCTGGTGTACGAGGCGCAGACCAACGCCGGCGAGCCCATCGACGCCCTGACGGTGACCGCGAACCTGTACATGCCCGACGGGTCCGTCCGCCCGACGCCGCTGCGCCAGACCGGGCCGGGGCGGTACGAGGCCACCGCCCGCAACCTGCCGCCCGGGGTCATCGTCGCGGCGGCGCGGGCCGAGACGGGCGAAGTGCGCCTGCCGCCGGCCATCGCGGGCGTGTCCGTCCGCGCCGGCGCGGAAGACCAGCACCTGTCCAGCGACGGGCCGGGGCTGGCCCGCCTGGCGGAGCGGACCGGCGGTCGGGTGCTCGACTGGACCACGCCGGCGGGACTGTTCCCGCGCGATCGCGCCCCGCGGGTGATCCGCAGCGCGCTGTGGCCGAGCCTGCTGACGGCGTCGATGGTGCTCTTCCTGCTCGACGTCGGCATGCGTCGCCTCGCCTGGGACCGCTGGGTCGAGTCCGCCCGCGAGGGGACTCTGGCCGCGACCGGCGGGACGGCGGGATCGTCGCTGGCGGGACTGCGCGCGGGCAGGGCGGCCCGCCCGGCCGCGTCCGCGATCGCGACGGACGCGGACGCCGAGCGTCGCCGCGCCGAACGAGAACGCGTCCGGCGCGAGATCGATCGGGCCCGGCGGGCGGCCGGTCGGCCAGCGCCGGCTTCCGGCGCTCCGACCACGCCGGAAGACGAACAACGCCCGGATCCGGCGGCAACGCCCGACGAGACCGACGGCGGTCTTCTGGCGGCCAAGCGCCGAGCACGCAAACGGTTCGAGGAAGGCTGAGGGCGACCGGCGACGGACGGGACGCTCAGGCGCCCGTTCGGGCGGGCGTGCTGCCGGCGTTCGTGCCGGGTCGGGACTCTTCCCGCGGCGCCGGAGCCAGCGAGCCGCGGAAGCGCGCCTCGAGCTTGGCCTCTTCCACCAGGTGCATGTCCAGCCTCATCGGCAGGATCACCGAGAACATCGATCCCTGACCGAGCTCGCTCTCGAGCTGCACCTCGCCCTGCAGCAGGCGGGTCAGTTCGGCCACGATGGCCAGGCCCAGGCCGGTGCCCGCGTGCGTTCGGGTGTGCGAGGAGTCGATCTGCTGGAACTTGTCGAAGATCCGCTTCTGATCCTCGGGCGCGATCCCGGGACCGTTGTCCAGGACCGAGACGCGGACGCGCTCGCCCTCGTCGCCCCCGGCCAGGCGCTCGATCCGCAGGATCACCCGCCCGGGGCGTCCCAGCTCGGGCCCGCCGGAAAACTTGACGGCGTTGGAGAGCAGGTTGAAGACGATCTGGTTGAACTTCTTGGGGTCGGTCTCGATGACCGGCGGGTCCGCGGGCAGGTCGAGCGTGACGTCGACCTCCTTCTTGCGGGCCAGCGGGTGGATCAGCCCGACCAGCGCCTGGCAGGCCTCGGAGACCTGGATCACGCCCGGACGGATGTCCACGCGCCCGGCCTCGATCTTGGCCATCTCCAGGAGCGTCTCGATCATCTCGAGCAGGGTTCGTCCGGCCGAGACGATATTGACCAGGTAACGCTCGCGCTTGGCCAGCGCGTCCGGTCCGGGCGCGACGTTGCGGTTCTCGCTGAGGTTGGCCACGTCGGCCCGGGCGATCTCCAGCAGCAGCTCGGCGAACCCGATGATGGCGTTGAGCGGCGTGCGCAGCTCGTGCGAGACGCTGGCCAGGAACTCGCCCTTGAGCCGTGCCGACTCGAACAGCGCGGTGTTGGCCTCGGTCAGTTCGGTCAGACGCGAGTCGAGCGCGACGTTGGCCGCCCGGAGCTGGTCCTGCTGACGCTGCAGCTCGGAGAGCATCAGGTTGATCGTCTCGGCCAGCTCCTCGAACTCGTCGCCGGTGTCGATGTGCGAGCGGGTGTCCAGGTGGCCCTCCCGGACCCGCTCGGCGGTGCGCTGCAGGCTGAGCACCGGGCGGAGGATCAGGCGGCTGGTCAGCGCCGCGAAGACGGCAAGCGCCACCGCCAGCACCACCGATCCCGCGGCGAGCACGAACAGGAAGTTGACCAGCAGCTCCCTGGCCGCCCCGTCGGCCCGCTGCTCGATCAGCACGACTCCGGAGAACTCGCCGTCCGTTCCCGTCCGGGCCCTGGCGTATCGGAAGACCCGCGTCCACCCCGACCAGTCGGCGTCGAAGTGCTCGACCGGGCCGTCGGGTTTCGAGAACCGCTCCGCCGCCCGTCGGAGGAACCTGGAGTTCTCGGACTCGCTACGCACCTCGTCGGCGGTCATCGGGCGGACCATCGCCCCGGCCAGAACTCCCGGCGTTTCCCGCCCGTCGTCGAGCTGGGCCCACGCGGCGTACACCGTCCGGGCCACCTCCAGCCCCGGGGCGCCCACCAGGCTGTTCATCCTCAGCAGCGGCAGGGAGAGGGCGATGGCGATAATCCCCGCCGAGGCGCCCCCGAAGAGCAGGAGGCACTTCGTGGCCAGCGAGAGTTCGGCGAACCAGGCCCGGATGTCTTCGATGCGGCTCAACGGGTGTCAGTTTAGGGAAGGCCGCAGCCGCGTGCGCCCGGCAAAGAATCGGGCCAAATCCCGCCTCCGAGGCCGGAAGTGCTTGTGCGGCAACCGCCTACCATGCATACTGGCTCGGAGGAGCCCAGAGCAAGGTCACCCACGGCCCGGCCGGGCCCAGGAGCAGTCTGAGATGCGCAGAGCCGCCGCGTTCGTGTCCACGGGTTTGTTTGCGATCACGCTGGCCGCGGGGGCGGCCGCCGCGACGGACGATCCGTACGCCCCGCCCGCCGGCTACTACGACGGCGCGACCGGGACGGGCGCGACGCTCAAGAGCCAGCTCGGCACGGCGATGACCGCCGGCCACATCCTGCGCTCGTACGGCGATTACCGGTACGCCGCCCGGTTCACCGACACCGACCCCAACGACCCGACCCGCATCATCCTCGTTTACAACGGCGTGTCGGTCTCGGCCAACTGGGACGCGGGCGCGACCTGGAACCGCGAGCACGTCTGGCCCCAGTCGCTCCAGCCCGGCTCGGCGTCCAACAGCAGCACCGGCAACCTCGGCGACCCGCACGCCCTCCGCCCGGCCAACCCCTCGATCAACTCCTCCCGCGGCAACAAGCCCTTCGGCGATGCCGACACCACCGGCGGCCACCGGAGCCTGGGCGCGTACTACTTCCCGGGCGACACCGACAAGGGCGACATCGCCCGCAGCCTCTTCTACTCCGATACCCGCTACGCGTCCACGGGCCTCCGTCTGGTGGACACCTTCCCGTCCGGGTTCCAGATGGGCGGCCTGACGGCGCTGGTCGCCTGGCACTACCTCGACACGCCCGACGAGTTCGAGCGCCGGCGCAACCACGCGGTCTCGAGCCCGTCGCTGAACCCCCAGTACTTCACCAACAACCGCAACGCGTTCGTGGACCTGCCCGGCGTGGTGTGGTCGATCTACGTGAATCAGCAGAACGACAGCACCCTGTGGGTCGGCGCTTCGCCCGACGCGGACGGGGCGTCCTCGCAGACGGTGGTGTTCAACACCCTGGTCGGCGGCGACGCCGGGTCGGCGGTGGTCACGCTCAACAAGTCCGGGTCCGCGGGCACGTACTTCGGCGTCACGGTCGACGGCCCCGCCACCTCGTCGCTGACCGGCATCCACAACGCGTTCCCGATCGGCACCGCCGACACCCAGCGCAGCCTGACCGTCGGCCCCGCCCCGGGCGCGACCGACCTGGCGGGCGCGTTCGACGCGACCGTGACCATCGACAATCTCGACGTGACGCTGCAGGGCGGCGCGGGCGTGGGTGGCAACGACGCCGACGACCTGATCCGGGTTGAACTCAACGTCTACGAGCCGGCGACGGCCTCCTTCGACCCCGCCTCCGGCGTGGACGAGATCATGATCGACCTGGGCGTGATCGCGCTGGGCTCGGGCGACGCGGCCGCCGCGTTCGACCTGTACAACATCGCCCCGGTCGGCACCGGCGCCCCCATGGACATCGACCTCGTCTCGGGCGTCGGCGACACGGCCCGACTGACCGTCGGGTTCACGCCCGTGGTCTCCCTGCCGGCCGGCGACGGCGAGCTGTTCCTGGCCGGCCTGTCCGACGACGCCGAGGGCGACTTCGAGGCCGTCTACACCTTCCGCGCCTTCAACGACCGGGGCCTGTTCGCCCAGCCGGGCCCCGGCCAGGACCTGACCCTCCGCCTCTTCGGCACCGTCGGCGCCGGCGTGTGCGTGCCCGACCTGGCGGCCCCGTTCGGCACGCTCAACTTCTTCGATCTGGCGGCCTACCTAAACCTGTTCTCGAACCAGGACCCAGCCGCCGACCTGAACGGCGACACGCTGATCAACTTCTTCGACGTGAGCCTGTACCTGACGCTGTTCAACGCCGGCTGCCCCTGATCCCGCCCGACGCGTCCCCTACGATCCGGTCCCATGACCCAGAAGCGCGTCTATCTCGAGACCTTCGGCTGCCAGATGAACGAGCTCGACTCCGAGCTGGTCGCCGGACGGCTCGCGTCGCTGGGCTATGTGTTCACCCCCGACCCGGACCGGGCCGACATCGTCCTCTATAACACGTGCTCCGTCCGGGAGCGGGCCGAGCAGAAGGTCTGGTCCCGCCTGGGCGCGCTCAAGGCCGACAAGGCCGAACGCCCGGGCCTGGTGGTGGGGGTGCTCGGCTGCATGGCCGAACGCGACGGCGCCGACCTGATGAAGCGGATGCCCGTCGTCGACCTCATGTGCGGCCCGGCCGAACTCGACAAGCTCCCCGCCCTGCTCGACAACGCCGTCCGCACGCGGGCCTCGCTCGTGTCCGACGACCCGGCCCTGGCGGCGGGCCGCTCCGCGCGGGTGGCGGCCCTGCAGGGCTCCGCCTCGCGCCGCTCCTCCACGCTCGCCGCCGCCGAGGACCACCTGGAGATGCTCGACCTCTCCCGGGCCGTGTCCCCGACCGACACCGACTCCAAACGGTCGGCGTACGTCCGCATCACCCGCGGCTGCAACAAGTTCTGCACCTACTGCGTCGTCCCGCACACCCGCGGGGCGGAGATCCACCGCCCGCCAGAGCACATCATCGACGAGTGCAAGAAGCTCGCCGACGCCGGCGTGATCGAGATCACCCTGCTCGGCCAGACCGTCAACCACTACCGCTTCGAGCACGGCTCGGCCGTGCTGGTCGACGGCGTGACCCAGCCGCAGAAGGGCCGCACCTACAAGGGCAGCCACCACCGCGACGCCTTCGCCGGCGCGAACACCACCACCTTCGCCGACCTGCTCCGGCGCATCCACGACGAGGTCCCCGCCGTCCAGCGCCTGCGGTTCGTGACCAGCTACCCCCGCGACTTCGGCGACGACGTGCTGGAGGTCATCCGCGACCACCCCCGCCTGTGCCGCTACCTGCACGTGCCCGCCCAGTCCGGTTCGGACCGCATGCTCAAGATGATGAACCGCGGCTACACCATCGGCGAGTACTACGAGTTCGTCGACCGGGCCCGCGCCATCCTGCACCAGCCGGAGATCGGCCGCCCGCTGATGATCTCCGGCGACGTCATCGTCGGCTTCCCCACCGAGACCGAGGAGGACCACCAGGCCACGAAGGACATGCTGGTCCGCTCCCGCTGCAAAAACCAGTTCATCTTCAAGTACTCCCCCCGCCCCGGCACCGTCGCCTACGACAGGATCCCCGACGACATCCCGGACGCGGTCAAACGACGGCGCAACAACGAGCTGCTCGCCCTGCAGAGCGAAATCTCCGACTCGATCGGCCGCGAGCAGATCGGCCGCCGCTTCGAGGTGTTCGTCGAGGGGATCAGCCGGGCGGAGATGAAGAAGCGGGGCGCCGACGTCAAGCCCGGCTCGGGCATGGTGGGCATCACCGTGGGCGGGCGTGATCCGTCCGCCGTCGCCACCCTTGAGCTGCCCGACTCCGCCGAGACCGTCCAGCTCTCGGGCCGCACCGATACCGACCTGATCGTGTTCTTCGAGGCCCCGAGCGGCGTGGCCGCCAAGTCGCTGCTCGGGCGCATCGTGGCCGTGGACGTGACGGGCGCCGACCACCTGGCCCTGACGGGCGAGTTGGCCGGGCCGCCGGCCTGACCCGCTCAGCCGCCGGCGCCCACCGCCCGTTCGTACCGGCGCAGCGCCGTCGCCCGGCGCCGCCCGGGCGCGAACTCCACCGCCACCACGTCCACCCGGATCGGGCGCCCACGCACCCGTTCCTCCCGCTGCAACGCCCGCACCAGTTGCAGCAGCTTCTGGCGTTTGGCGTGGGTGATCGCGTCCTCCGGACGCCGCCCGTCGCCCCGCCCGATGCGGGCCTTGACCTCGACGACGACGAACTCGCCCGTCTTGCGGTCACGGCACAGCAGGTCGATCTCGCCCGGGCCCAGCTTCAGATTCCGCGCGATCACGCGGCAGCCCGCCCGGCGCATCGCCCGGGCCGCGGCCCGCTCGCCGCGCACCCAGACCCCGCGCTGGTCCTCCCGCGGGTGCCACCAGTGCAGCCGCGCCGGCCGTCCCCGCCCCGCGTTCATCCGCCCTTGGGCCCGTAGCGGTCCTCGGCGATGCGCAGCAGGCGGACCATCATCTCCTGCCGGTTGCTCACCCGGGCCCGCTCGGTCAGCTTGTCGAGGTAGGCCTGCTGCTCGTTGCGCCGGCGTTCGAGCGTCAGCTCCTGATTGATCCGCAGCTGCGCCTCGTACAGCGAGATCGTCTTGCGTTCGATGCCGTCCAGACGCAGCCAGGTGGTGCTTGTGCCCAGCGCGAACGGGCCGACCGTCTGGCCGGGCGTCAGCGTGCGGGCACGCTCGTTGAGCTCCTCGGAGCCGAAGAACTCGGCCTGCGTGAACTCCTTGACGTACGCGGCCTCGATCAGGCCGCCGGCCTCGGGGCGGAAGGTGTTCCGCGGGTCGGAGGCGACCTCCGAGAATGCCGCGCCGCCGGCCAGCCGTTCGGTGATCTCCTCCACGATCTCCGCCCGGTCGGTGGGCACCCGGATCACGCGGAAACTCGCCACCGGCGGCGGGCTGTAGATGTTCGCGTCCCGCTCGTAGCGCTGGCGGATGTCGCGCCACGACACGTTGATCCGCCGGTTGATCTCCTGGAACAGCGTCAGGCGGATGAGCGTGTCGGTCTCCTTCTCACGCAGCGTCTGGTCGAGCGTCTGGCCCGTGCCCGACTCGAGCCGCCGGCGGGCGAGCTGCTCGGAGCCGAGGTTCTCGCTGAGCAGGTCGCGCCGGAACCCCGACAGGAACGCACGCAGCCCCATCCGCTGCTGGGGCGTCAGGCTGGCCAGCGCCTCGGCCCGCAGCAGCTCGTCGGCGATGATCCCGTTCAAACGCGGCCCGATGATCTCCTCGGTCGCGACCCGGCGCCATTCGTTGCGGCTCAGGCGTCCGGCCTCGGCGATCAGCCGGGCCTCGATCGGCTCGAAGAAGGTGCTGATGTAGATCGGCTTGCCGTTGATGTCCCCGACCTTGGCCTCGATCAGTTCCAGCCCCCCGGGGAGCGGCGGTGCTTCGGCCGAAGACCGCTCCGGGACCACGCCGCGGACGATCACCGGTTCGGCCCCGAAGGGCGCCGCCGGATCGACCCGGGCGACCTCGACCCGCACCGCCGCGGGGTCCACGGGGCCGCCGGCGACCGCCGCTTTATCGCCGGTCGCCACATCCGGGGTCGGCGTGGCCCGGCCGGGCTCCGAGGCGAAGGCCTCGACGCCCACGGTCCGGACCGGGCCCCGTGCCCGGGCGGCGGGCCCGTCCCCGCCCGAGCCCAGGCCGCAGCCGCCCGTGCCCATCAGGCAGGCCAGGGCAATCGCGGTCGCGGTCGTTCGTCCGATCATGTCGTGGATCCCTTCGCTGTGCCGGTTCAGGCCCATGCTTTGGCCTAACATACCCTGTTTCACCCGAACCGAGGAGGCCCGCCATGGCGGACGCCAACCAACCGAAGATTATCGTCGATGACGACTGGAAGTCGGCCGCACGGGCGGAGAAGGAAAAACTCGCCCAGAAGGAGGCCGCCAAGGCGGCGCCGGACCCCGACGCCATGCCGGACGAGCCCTCGTTCGAGCACCTCGTCAGCCTGCTGACCTCCCAGGCCCTGATGTACCTGGGCCAGATCCCGGACCAGTCCGGGCGCGGCGTGATCGCGCTGGACATCGCCAAAATGCAAATCGACCTGCTCGGCGTGATCGAAACGAAGACCAAGGGCAATCTGTCCAACGACGAGTCCAAGCTCCTCGCCGGCACGCTGTCCGAGTTGCGGGCCATTTTCGTCGAGGTCTACGACGCCGTGATGAAGGCGCAGGCCGAGGGAAAACTGACCGCCGAACAGGTTTCCAAGGGATTCAGCCCGGGACCGATGCCGGGCGGACCCCAGCTCGGCCGATAGATCACCACCCCCCGCGTCGCCCGGACAGAGCGACGGGTCCCCCGGAGTCCGCCTGTGAGCAACCGTCAAGGGTTCTTCGATAAGCACTACTTCCTCGTCCGGCGCCTCCACTCGCTGACCGGCATCGTCCCGATCGGGGTCTTCCTGATCGCCCACCTGGTGACCAACTCGTCCCTGGCGTGGGGCAAGTTCGGCCTGCGGGCCGAGGGCAAGGACATGTCCATCGCCGACGGCGGCGTCGCCTACTTCCAGGAAGAGGTCGCCTGGATCAACACCCAGGTGCCCCACCTGCTGCTGATCGAGATCACCCTCTGGGTGTCGATCGCGTTCCACTCCATCCTGGGCTTCTACTACGCCATGTACGCCAAGCCCAACAACGCCAAGTACGCCTATCAGGACAACTGGCGTTACACCCTTCAGCGTGTCTCCGGCTACCTCGGCATCGTTTTCATCTTCTACCACGTCGCCACCCTGCGGTGGGGGTGGGACTTCCTGGTGCCGTCGGGCACGGTGTGGTCGCACCACTTCTCCGCGTCCACCCTGGCCGCCGCCCTGCAGGGCTCGCCCGAGGGCTGGACCGCCATGGGGGTCGTGGTCTCGCTGGTCTACTTCATCGGCATCACCATGCTGGTCTTCCACTTCGCCAACGGGCTCTGGACCGCGGGGATCACGTGGGGGCTGACGGTGTCCGCGCAGGCCCAGCGTCGGTGGGGCTACGTGTGCGCCGTGGTCGGCGTCGGCCTGATGGGCGCCGCTTGGTCCGCCCTGGGCGCCGCCTGGGCCGTGGACTACGACAAGGCGCTGGAAGTCGAGAAGCGGCTCATCGTCGAGGAGCACGGGCCCGAGCGGCTCGAGGAGCTTCTCGAAAAGTACAGCAAGCCCGCGCCGAGCATGCAGGCAATGTCCCCCGACGCCCAGGACTGATCCGGCCGGACCCGAATCGGTCCTGTCAAACGAGACGAATCGAGGTTCGTGATGGCTGAACAGCGTGTGATCGTGGTCGGGGGCGGGCTCGCCGGGCTCGCCGCGTCCGTCCGTATTGCCGAAGCTGGCGTCCCGGTCGATCTCTTCAGCATGGTGCCCGTCAAACGGTCGCACTCCGTGTGCGCCCAGGGCGGCATCAACGCGTGCAACGAGGTCGCCCGCCAGCAGGGCTACTCCGAGTACGAGCACTTCGACGAGACGATCTACGGCGGTGACTTCCTCGCCGACCAGGCCCCCGTCCTCGAGATGGCCAACTGGGCGCCCAAGATCATCGATCTGCTCGACCGCATGGGCGTGCCCTTCAACCGCACTGCGGAGGGTTTCCGCGACCTGCGTCTCTTCGGCGGCTCGCTGTTCAAGCGGACCCACTTCGCCGGCGCCACCACCGGCCAGCAGCTGCTCTACGCCCTGGACGAGCAGACCCGGCGGTACGAGGCCGAGGGCAAGGTCAAGAAGTACGAGTTCTGGGAGTTCCTCTGGCCCGTCACCGAAGGACACGGCGCCGACAAGCGGTGCGTGGGCATCGTCGCGCAGGACATGCGGACCATGCAGATCCGCGCCTTCCGCGGCTCCGCGGTCGTCATGGCCACCGGCGGCAACGGCATCATCTTCGGCAAGTCCACCAACTCGGTCATCTGCACCGGCGGCGCGGCCTCACGCTGCTACCAGGAGGGCGCCTGGATCGGCAACCCCGAGATGGTCCAGGTCCACCCGACCGCCATCCCAGGCGCCGACAAGCTCCGGCTCATGTCCGAGTCGGCCCGCGGCGAGGGCGGACGCGTCTGGGTGCCCCGCAAGAAGGGCGACACCCGCAAGCCCGCCGACATCCCGGAGCCCGAGCGGTACTACTTCCTCGAGGAGCGCTACCCGGCCTACGGCAACATCGTCCCCCGCGACATCGCCACCCGCGAGATCTTCGACATCTGCGTCAACGAGGGCATGGGCGTCGACGGCCAGAACCAGGTGTATCTGGACCTGACCCACAAGGACCCCGAGTACCTGACCCGCAAACTCGGCGGCATCATGGAGATCTACGAGAAGTTCGTCGGCGAGGACCCGCGGTTCACGCCCATGAAGATCTTCCCCGCCGTCCACTACTCCATGGGCGGCCTCTGGACGGATTACACCGAGGGCGACTACAAGCCCGCCGAGCCCCGCCCGGGCCACAAGTCCGGCAGCCCGATCCCGGTGGACAACCAGAAGGGCCACGGCCTGACGGTCGGCGCCCCCAACAACATGATGACCAACATCAAGGGCCTGTACGCGTTCGGCGAAGCCAACTTCGCGTACCACGGCGCCAACCGGCTGGGCGCCAACGCCCTGCTCTCGTGCCTGTTCGACGGGCTCTGCAACGGCGTGTCGGTCGTCACCTACGTCCGCGACGCAGGCACCCCGGGCGTGGACGGGATCGACGCCTCGGTGTACGACCGGTTCGTCCAGCAGGAGCAGGCCAAGCACGACCGCCTGGTCGCGTCCGGATCGTCGGCCACGGGCGATGAGAAGTACAACCCCTACCTGATCGCCAAGGAACTCGGCGACGAGATGACCGCCGCCTCCACGGTGGTCAAGACCGGAGACCGGCTCGAGAAGGCTCTGGCCAAGGTCGCCGAACTCCGCGAGCGCTACGCCAAAGTCGAGCTGGACGACGACGCCGGCTGGACCAACCAGTCGCTGTCCTTCGCACGCGCCACCGGCGACATGCTCGTCATGGCCGAGGCGATGCTCAAGGCCGGGCTGCTCCGCGAGGAATCCCGCGGCGCCCACTACCGCAAGGACTTCCCCGAACGCGACGACGCCAACTTTTACAAGACCTCCGTGGCCAAGTTCAACCCGCAGACCAACGCTTCCGAGATCGAGTTCGTCCCCGTCCGCGGCCCGCTGGTCAAGCCCCGCGCCCGCACCTACGGGAAGTCCCCGACCACCAACGACAACATCCCCGCCGCAAAGCCCGTGGGCGCGGCGTCCTGATCCACCCGAAAGGCTGACCACCCATGAGCAGTGTCGCCCAAGCCCACGCATTCGACGCCGACACCCGCCGCGCCAACCGCAAGCGGGCCAAGGCCGGACGCACCGTGGTCTTCAAAATCAAGCGCTGCGACGGCCCGGGCAAGCCCAGCCGCTGGGAGTCCTTCAACGTCCCGGTCGAGTCCGGCTCCAACGTGATCTCGTGCCTAAAGCACATCGCCGCCCACCCGGTGACTACCGACGGCAAGAAAACCACACCCCCCGTCTGGGATTCCGGGTGCCTCGAGGAGGTCTGCGGCTCGTGCACCATGGTCATCAACGGCCGGGTCCGCCAGTCCTGCTCCTGCCTCATCGACGAGCACGCCCCCGACGAGGGCGACGAGATGGTCTTGGAGCCCATGAGCAAGTTCCCGGTCGTTCGAGACCTCTGGGTGGACCGCGAACGCATGTTCGAGGCCCTCGAGCGGGTCAAGGCCTGGGTCCCCATCGACGGCACCTACAGCCTCGGTGCCGGGCCGCAGGAATCGCCCGAGCAACAGGAGAACCGCTACGCCCTCTCCCAGTGCATGACCTGCGGCTGCTGCCTCGAGGCCTGCCCCCAGTACCTCAAGGAAGAGGACCCCGCGGGCTGGGACACCGCCTTCATCGGCGCCCACGCCATCAGCCAGGCCGAGTTGTTCAACGAGCACGAGACGGGCAAGCGGCTCAAGGGCGAGCGCCTTAAGGCCCTGATGGGCCCGGGCGGCATCACCGACTGCGGCAACGCCCAGAACTGCGTGAAGGTCTGCCCCAAGGGCATCCCGCTGACCGAATCGATCGCCCGCATCGGACGCAGCACGACCGTCCACGCCTTCACGCGGTTCTTTAAGGGCCGCTGACCCGCGTCAAAACCGACCCAGTTTCTCCCAGGCCCGGGCGCCAGCCCGGGCCTTTGTCGTTCGGGGCCGGCCCGTCCAAACCGCGCCGTCCAAAAACGACGCACGCGTTCACGCGGCTTTCCGGGAACATCCCGGGAAGACCGCGTGAACGCGTGCGCGGGTGGGCCCCGGCTCGCGGGTGAGCCGGGACCGGCCGCCCGCCCCGCAACAGGCGATGCGGGGCGGGGAGGGGGGTCAGGTTCAGCGCCGGCGACGCCCGCCGACCAGCAGGCCACCCATGCCGAGCATGGCCGCGGAACCGGGGCTGGGGACGAGGGTCGTCACCCGCATGGTGAAGGTCGTCGCGTCGCACATCGGGTCGTTCTTGGCCCCGAGCACCATCTCGATGACGGTGCCCTGCACCACGTCGACATCGAGGGAGTAGATCGTGCCCTGGAGGTCGAACAGCGCCACGTCGTAGTTGTAGATCGACTGTCCGTCCACGAGGATGTGGGCGATCGTGCCGTCGCCGACCATGTTGATGCCGAGGTACTCGTGGTGGGCGATCAGGCCGGAGAGATTCACTTCACCGGTCATATCGCTGACCCAGCGGCGCGACGTCCACTGCGGCTCGGCCACCACGTTGGAGGTCGGCCACGGGGCGTTGGCGTGCATGCGGCTGCGGGTGATCACCGCGTACGAGCCGGGCGAGCTCCCGTTGGCGGGGTTGCCGCCCGCCGAGTCGGTGTTGACGCCCCACCAGCTGGTGGCCGAGTCGAACGCGGAGAGCTGCCGGAAATCGGAGTTGTTCACCGACACGCTGCTGCCAGCGACGTTGATGTCTTCGAGGTTGTAGTAACCGTAGTGCCAGCCGTTCTCACCCTGGAGCCCGCCGAAATCGGCGACGGAGTCGGCGACCAGAATGGGGGCGGCGAAGGCGGATCCTGTCAGCGACGCGAGCGCAGCGGCCGCGCCGATCTTGATGGCGATGTTCATTTCTTCTTCTCCATTGCCTACGGCGGACTGCAACCGCCAAGGGTCGCACCGGGCCGCCCACCCAACGCGTGGCGAGGCCTGATGCGATACGGAGAACATGACACACTTGATCCGGGGGTGCAAGAATTGCGCCAAAATTACTTCGGCAGCTCGTCCGAAAACGGGTCCGGTACGGCGGCGGTCAGGTGTGGAGCGGGGTGATCCGGGCCAAATCTGCCGTCAGGCGGTCAGATCCAGGGAGCCCGGGGGGCGGTCTGGGGCTCGATCGGCGTCGTACGAGCGGCCCTCGCCCGCGATCCGGTCCTCCCGGGCGTCCTCGCGGTCGGCATCGGCCAGCGGGCGGGTGGGGGCGGTCGCCTCCACACGTTCCAGGGCGTTCTCGAAAGAGTCCGAGTCCGCTTCCGGTGCCCGAGCACCCTTCTCCGCGGCCCGGGCACGCTGATCCAGGGGCCGGCGGGCGTTAGCCGCCCGCTTGGCCGCCTGGTTGGCGATCTGGTTGGTCACCGGGTCGAACACAGAATCAGTATCGGTAAAAAAACCCGTGGCGGGCCAGCCGACACGGGTCAAGATCCGTAGATGTCCGGCAGGTTATCGGCGGCGGCGGGCCATCACCAGCGTGCCGAGGCCCAGAAGGGCGATGGACGAGGGCGAGGGGATGATGCCGGTGATCGAGGCGTTGAAGCGCGTGCCGTCGAACAGCTCGTTGCCGTTCGGGTCGATGGCGAAATCGATCACGGAGCCCTGCGCCACGCTGTCGAAGAGCAGGATGCTCAGCCCGTCGCTGTCGTTGGGCGTCAGCGTCGTGACCAGCCGCTTGATGCCGTCGATGAACACGTGCAGGCGAACGCCGTCCCCCGCGGTGCCGGCCTGCGGGCCGCGGCCCAGGTCCATGTTGATCTCGATGTTGCCATCGAAGTCGCTCACCCAGCGCCGGACCGCCCAATGCACGACGCCCTGGCCGGTGGAAGCCGGGTGCATCAGGTTGGCATCGATCAGCGTCAGGGTGCCGCCGGGCGAGTTATCGACCCACCAGCGGCCGGACTGGTCGTCGTACACGTTCATCAGTTCGAAATCGGACGGGGTGTACGCCGCGGGCACGTTGCCGTTGTAGTACCCGTAAAACCAACCGTTCTCGCCCTGATCCCCGCCGTAGTCTTCGAGGGAATCGGCGATCTTGATCGCCGTACCGCCCCCGGGATCACCGAGCCCGGCGGTCGCTGGCGCGACCCCGATCGCGAGCGCGGCCACGCTCGACAGAATTATCGCGTCTCTCATGTCACACTCCCATAAATAGGTCATCCGGCCGGAAGGGCGGATGCTGTCCTGAGGGAATGTGCCCCGAGAAGGTCCGAGTTGCCATCGATTTGCCAGATTGCGTCCGAATACCGGCACTTTTTGATTGCGGATCTGCAGATCCAAAAAAGAACCGCCATCGGGACGGATGGCGGTCTCGGGTTCAGGGCGCTCGACCTTCGAGAAGCGATCAAAGAGACTGGGTCAGATGCCCAGGATGTTCATGCCGCAGTCGACGTAGATGTTCTCGCCGGTGACCCCGCTGCCGAGGTCGCTGGCGAGGTACACCGCGGTCTTGCCGACGTCCGAGCCCTCCACGCCGCGCCGGAGCGGGCCCTTGGCCTTGGCCATGTCGTCCATGTGGTCCACGCCGCCGACGGCCGAACTCGCCAAGGTGCGCAGATAGCCCCCGGAAATGGTGTTGACCCGGATGTTCTGCTCGCCCAGCTCGAACGCGAGGTAGCGGCTGGTGGCCTCGAGGGCGGCCTTGGCCACGCCCATCACGTTGTAGCCGGGGATGACCTTTTCGGCCCCGTAGTAGCTCATGGCCATGATCGACCCGCCGCCGTTGGCGGCCATCTGGTCCTTGGCCCTGCCGGCCATGGCCGAGAGGGTGTAGGCCGAGATGTCCACCGCGTCGAGATAGGCCTTGCGGGGGGTCACGGAGAACTTGCCCGGCTGGAGCCAGTCGCGGTCGGCGAAGGCGATGGAGTGGACGAGGAAGTCCAGGCGGGGGAAGTCCTTTTTGTACCGCTCGAACAGGGCGTCGAGGTCGTCGTCGCTGCCGGCGTCGCAGGGGCACAGCCAGGGGTCGGGGGTGACCTTCTCGGCGGCCTTGCCGGTGCGCCGTTCGTTCTTCTCGCCCGGGATGTGGGCGTAGGCGCAGGTCGCGCCGTGCTCGGTGAGGGCGCTGGCGATGTGCCAGGCGTACGAGCGGTCGTTGGCGACCCCGACGATCAGACCCTGCTTGCCGTCCAGAAGACCCATGCCGACTCCTTGCTGATGCCTGCGCCGGGCGGGCCGAAGGGCCCCGCCGGCGTGCGGAACGTAGGAAAGGACGGGCCCGGGATCCGGCCCCGACGAGAGGGGCATGGTAGGAAAGCGGGGCGCGTACGATCGGCCCCATGGAGCCGCTGAGCGCGATCGACCCCAACGCCGTGCCCTTGCCCGACCTGGCGGTGGCGATCGCCCGGACGGGGCTGGTCCGGCGCCTGCTCGAGCTGGCCCGGGACGAGGACCTGGGCGTTCCGCCCCGGGATCCGACGGGGGAGCTGATCTTCGAACGGTCCGACCGACGGCGCGTGCGTCTGGCGGCCCGCTCCGCGGGGGTCGCGGCCGGGCTGGCCTTCGTGCCCGAGGTGGTCTCGGTCTTCGCCGAGTCCGGCGAGCCCATCGGGTTCACCGCGACCGCCCACGACGGGGCCGCCATCCGGCCGGGCGACACGCTGGCCGAGCTGGAGGGCAGCGCGCGGGCCCTGGTGCGGATCGAGCGGACCATGCTGAACCTGACGGCCCGGCTCAGCGGGGTGGCCACCCGCACGGGCCTGTTCGTCCGCGCGGTGGAGGGCACCGGCGCCCGCATCTGCGACACCCGCAAGACCACGCCGGGGATGCGCCTGCTGGAGAAGTACGCCGTCCGCTGCGGCGGGGGCGTCTGCCACCGCATGGGCCTGCACGACGCCGTGCTGATCAAGGACAACCACATCGCCGGGCTCTCCGCGTCCGAGCTGTCGGAAACGCTCGCCCGCGTGGCGACCCGGGCCAAGGGCCACGGCGGGGTGCTGCGGTTCGTGCAGGTCGAGGTGGACACGATGGACCAACTCGACCACGTGCTGGGCCTGCCCGCGGGCCTGATCGACATGGTGCTGCTGGACAACATGGGCTGCGACCTGCTGGCCGAGGCCGTCCGCCGGCGCGACGAGCGCTGCCCGCGCCTGATCACCGAGGCCTCGGGCGGCGTGACGCTGGACACGGTGCGCGCCATCGCCGAGACCGGCGTGGACCGGGTGTCGGTGGGGGGGCTGACGCACCAGGCGGTGTCGCTGGACCTCGGGCTGGACGCGGTGTGAGCACGGGGGGGCACGAGGACCTGGCCGGCTGGACGGACGCGATCGAGGCGGCGTTGCCGGGCATCGAGCAATGCTGCGTGGCGCGGGTGGCGGTGTACGCGAAGACGGGCAGCACGCAGGACGCCGCGTGGCGGCACCGGCCGGTGGATGAAGATGTCGGTGGCGTGGTCGTGGTCGCGTCGGTCCAGACCGACGGGCGCGGCCAGCGCGGGCGGCGGTGGGACGACGGCGAGGCACGGACGCTGCCGGTGTCGTTCGCGCTGCGTACCGCGCTGACGGATGTCGGCTTGGCTGCGCGGGCTGGCCTCGGGGCGTTGGAGGCGTGCCGCGCGGCGGCATCGGGTGCGGACATCCGCATCAAGTGGCCCAATGACATCGTGGTGCGGGATGGGTCCGGTGACCGCAAACTCGCCGGCGTGCTGGTCGAGCGCCGCGAGGGCGTGGCGGTGGTGGGGGTGGGCGTCAATGTATCGCAGACCCGCGACGAAATGGCCGCGGCGGGGCTTGGCGGGGCGTGCTCGCTGGCGATGCTGGGCGGCAAGGCGAATCGGCTGATGCTCGCGATCGACCTGATCGCGGGGATGAGCCGGTGGCTCGCGGCGGACGAGGACGCGGTGCGGGCTTGCTGGGCCGGGCACGACGCGATGCTTGGCACGCGGCGGGTGTTCGTGGTGGGGGGGGAGCGGGTCGAGGGGGAGGTGGTCGGCTTGGATCCGCTGGGCGTGATCCGGGTGCGGACGGGGGCGGGGGAGGTCGCGGTGCCGGTGGAGCGGGCGGTGGTGGCGGCAGCGACCGATGAGGCGCGATCGAAAGAGCCCCGGAGGGGCTCAGGGTTGTAGCCACGGGTGGAGCGCAGCGCAACCCGTGGATGATCGCAGCGCCAACATCTTGACCCCGGAGGGGTCATGGAGACTTGAGGATCCCCGTCGAGTTCGCGGTCTCGCAAACCGACGCCTCGCGCATCCCGAAGATCATCGCGGATCCTTAAACTTCCGTGACCCCTCCGGGGTCAAATCATCGGAGTCTGGGCTTGTCCACGGGTTGCGCTGCGCTCCACCCGTGGCTACACCCTTGCGCCCCTCCGGGGCTCTAAGAGATCCGGTCGAAACTCAGGCGGGAGTTGCCAAGTGCTTTCATCCAAGCACCTTTCACAGCAGCCGTTTGATGTGCTTGCCGATCTCGAGGGCCTCTTCCTGGGTCAGGGTGCCGGTCTTCCAAGAGAACTCCAGGCCGGGGCCGTTGTCCTTGTCGGGCTTGCCGCTGACCGGCGCTCCGCGGCCTTTGAACCGCGGGATCACGTGGAAGTGGACGTGGGGGACGGCCTGGCCGGCGTCGGCGCCGTTGTTCTGCAGGATGTTGACCGCGGTCGCGCCGGTGATCTTCTTGAGGGCGCGGACGATGCGGGGCAGCACCTTGCCCACCGCCGCGGCGTACTCGTCCGACAGCGTGTCGATCGACTCGGCCGGCTCCTTGGGGATCACGAGGGCGTGGCCCTCGGAGAGGGGGTTGATGTCCAGGATCGCGATGACGTGGTCGTCCTCGTAGATCTTGTGGGAGGGGACTTCACCGCGGATGATTTTCGAGAAGATGGAATCGGTCATGGCCCATGGTATCGGCCACGCGGCCCGTGTTCCGGGCGATTCGGCGGGCCGTCGGGCCGGGACGCGTACGATCGGGCATGCCCACGGAAGGGACCATCCAGACCGCCCCCGGCGGCCCGACGAAGGGGTCGGGCGGGCGGGTGCCGATCCGGACCCTGCCCGCCCTGCTGGTCAACCAGATCGCCGCGGGCGAGGTGATCGAGCGGCCCGCGTCGGTGGTCAAGGAGGTCGTCGAGAACGCGATCGACGCCGGGGCGACGCGGGTGGAGGTCGAACTCGAGGGCGGGGGCATCGAGCTGATCCGCGTGTCCGACGACGGGCACGGCATCCCGCCCGACGAGATGCCGCTGGCGATCGCGCCGCACGCGACGAGCAAGATCCGGGCGGCGGACGACCTCGACCGCATCGGCACCATGGGTTTCCGCGGGGAGGCGCTGGCGTCGATCGCGTCGGTGTCCCGCCTGCGGATCGTCTCGCGGGCCGCGGGCGAGGCCGAGGGGCGCGAGATCGCGGTCGAGGGCGACCTGATCCAGCCGGCCCGCCCGGCGTCGCGGTCGGTGGGCACCACGCTGGAGGTCCGCAACCTGTTCTTCAACACGCCCGCGCGGCGGAAGTTCCTGCGCACGCCGGCGACCGAGCAGACGCGGTGCATCGACTGGATCAAGGACCTGGCGATGGCCCACCCCGCCCTGGCGGTGCGGTGCGTATGCGACGGCCACGCCCGGCTGGACCTGCCTCCCGGCCAGACGCCACGCCAGCGGGCGGTGGCGATTCTGGGCAAGGAGCTCGAGGACCAGCTGGTCGAGGTGTCGGTGGACCGCTTCGACGACGCGCGGGGCGTGCTGGTGTGGGGGCTGGTGGGGCTGCCGTCGATCGCGCGGGCCACGGCCAAGTCCCAGCACGTGTTCCTCAACGGGCGGACCATCCGCGACAAGACCGTGTCGCACGCGCTGCGGGAGGCCTACCGCGGGCTGATCGAGCCCGGGCGGCACCCGACCGCGGTGCTGATGATCGAGATGTCGCCCTCGGCGGTGGATGTGAACGTGCACCCGGCCAAGCTGGAGGTGCGATTCCGAGACCAGTCGATGGTGCACCGGGCGATCTACCACGGGGTCAAGGACGCGCTGCAGCGGGCCGACGTGACGCCGACGGCGTTGCAGCGCCTGCCGGGGCTGGGCGCGGGCGGTCCGGGCAACCCGTTCGGGGCATCGTTCGCGACGGGGCCGGGGGCCGGGCACGCGTTCGCGTCGCCCCCGCCGCCGGTGGACCGGCAGGTGGATCGGCTGGTCGAGTATCTCAAAACGCGGCCCGCGCCGGCGGACGAGGCCGAGCCCGCGACGCCGGAACGCCTGCGTGAGGAACTCAAGCGGGTGCTCGATGAGCCCGCAGGCGAGCGGGACCCGTCCGACGCGGACCGTCCGTCGTTCGCCGATGCCGAGCGTGCGGCGGCGGACCTGCCCCGCGTGCGTCCGGCCGACCGGGTGCTGCAGGTCCACTCGAGTTACCTGATCACGCAGGACGCGCACGGCGTGGTCATCATCGATCAGCACGCCCTGCACGAGCGGGTGATGTTCGAGAAGCTGCTCGCCCGCGTCACGGCCGGCACCGCGCTGGAGCAGCAGCGCCTGCTGACTCCGATCGTCATCGAGTCCTCCCGCGGCGTGGTCGATGCGCTCGGCGAACTGGCCGCCCTGTTCGGGCGGCTGGGCTTCGAGATCGACGCCATGGGACCCAGATCCGTCGGCGTGCGGGCGGTGCCGACCTTCCTCGTTTCGCGGGGGGTCGAGCCGGGGGCGTTCGTCGAGGAGCTGCTGGAGAAGTCGGTCCACGACGGCTTCACGCCCGACAGCGAAGAGGCGCTGCACGAGGTGCTGGACATGATGGCCTGCAAGGCGGCGGTCAAGGCCGGAGACCGGCTCAGCGACGACGAGATGGACGAGCTGATGCGCCTGCGCGAGTCGGTCGAGCGTTCGGGATCCTGCCCGCACGGGCGGGCGACCACGGTGCGGCTGACGATCGCGGAGCTTGAGAAGCTCTTCGACCGACGCTGAGATCATGGAAGAGCAACGCCCCGCGTTGCCGCGGGGCGCCGTATGAAAAACGTGTCCCGCGGAGCCGAGCGGGGCACGGTTGGTTGTGATGGGCCACGCCCGGGATCAGCGGGAGGCGAGCATCGCGAGCCGGTTGATGGCGTGCTCGGCCAGGTCGGTCAGCTGAGAATCCGCGTTGCGTTCCTCGCGGAGCGATTCGGTGAGCAGTTCGTGGGCCTCGTCCAATCCGAGCACGCGTGCGAAGGCGCGGAGCGTGCCGTAGGTTGCGATCTCGTAGTGCTCGACCTTCTGCGCGGCGCAGATGATGGCCGCGTCGCGGGCCTCGGGGTCCGCGTCCTCGCCGAGGATCTCGGCGCCTTCTTCGATCAGGCCCTCCATCGCCTTGCAGCGGTGGCCGCCGGGGCGGAAGTCGAGCGTGGCGAAGATCCGCTCGAGCCGGGTGATCTGGCCCTTGGTCTCCTCGAGGTGGTCGCGGAACGCCTGCTCGAGCCGGGCGTTGGTGGCGCCGGCGGCCATCTTGGGCAGGGCCTCGACGAGCTGATTCTCGGCGCTGTGCATGTCCTTGAGTTGGGCGACGAACACCTTGTGGAGATCGTCGAGCTTGAGCGGCATGGCGGGGGTCCTTTCGGTTGGTGGGCGCCCGGGGGGTGCGGGCTCGGACGGGGACGTGGGCGGGGAGATCAGGCGTGGGAGAGCTTGCGGGCGTTGCAGCGCTCGAAGATGTCCTTGACGGTCTTGCGCTGCTCGGAGGTCTCGCATTCGACGCCGACGAGGACGTGGCCGTTCTCGAGGGCTTCCTCGTAGTGCTTGACCTCGTGCTCGGGGATCGCCAGGCCGATGAGGCCGCCGACCACCGAGCCGCCGGCGGCGCCGGCGCCCGCGCCCGCGAGGGCCGCGACGAGTGGGCCGGCGGCGATGAGCCCGAGCCCGCCGGAGCCGACCGCGCCGATGAGGGTCAGCCCGGCGACCACCGCGCCGAGCGCCCCGCCCGCGCCGGCGCCGATGGCGGCACCCTCGGGCAGCTTGGAGTGCGTCTCGACGCCGAACGAGTCGACATCGAACTCGTCGGAAGCGACGAAGCTGATCTCGTCGTGCCCGAAGCCGGCGGCGGCGAGCGATTCGATCGCCCGGGCGGCCTCGGTGTGGGTCTCGAAGATGGCGGTGAGGACATTGGTCATGGCGGTGCTCCTTCGCGGCCGCGGCGGCCGGGGGTGTGTTTCCGAAGCGCGGGGCGTCGCTCGCCCCTGACTGTGAGAGTTTGCGTTCCGCAGGTGGCGTCTCCGTGAGGGGGGCGTGAAAGGAAAAAAATCCTTTCCTGCGGACTGGGCCACTGAGCCAGAAAGCGGCCGTAGAGACGCGTGCGCTCCGCTGATTGACCGCGCGTGGGCACTGCCCGGTATGGGTGGTCTCCATCGGAAATCCGCGCACCAGAGAGCGTCGGTGGGGCGGCGTGCGTGGCCGCGGGGGTTATGCTGCGAGGGACCGGGCGGTTCCCGGGGCCGGCCTGCTCACCACTCGACGGTGTCGAGGTGGCGGCAGAGGTGCCAGGCGGTGGGGAAGCGCTTGTGGATCAGCGTGCGCTTGAGGCCCAGGCAGATCGACTTGACGATCGGCGGCTGGGCCGCGTACGTGGCGCGTCCGCCGACCGCGTCGTAGAAGATCCGGATCAGATCGCAGACGTCCTCGCGGATGTTCCACGAGGCGGCCTTGCCGCGGTCGTAGAGGTCCACGAGTTTGGCCTCGAAATGGATGCCGCGGCGTCGGACGAGCACGTTGCCGGCGTGCAGGTCGCCGTGGTACTCCCTGCGCTCGTGCATCTCGGCCAGGCCGGTGGCGATGGCGTAGAGCAGATGCAGCGCCTCGAACACCGGGAGGCGTCCGGCGGGGTTGGCGGCGACGTGGTCGGGCAGGAGGGTGCCCTCGACGAACTCGGAGATGAGGACGGTGACGGGCTGGCCCTTGAGGCGGACCTGCTCGGCGTGGTGGTACTGGATGACGATGCGGCAGTCGCGCAGGCGTTCGAGCTTGCGGGCGTAGTAGACCGCGGCCTTGTCCTTGGCGTTGCGCTCGGGGAAGAAGATCTTGGCGGCGCGCTGGGCGCCGGTCAGGCGTTCGGTGACGAGGTAGACCTCGCCCTCCCATCCCGAACCGATGAACCGATCGACGCGGTAGTTGCCGGCGAGCACGCGTCCGGGGACGATGCCGAACTGGGAGGGTGCGTTCACGCGTTGTCGAGCAGATCGACGGCCTTGAAGGGCTTGCCCTCGAGCATCTCGAGCGACGCCCCGCCGCCGGTGGAGACGTGGGTGAGCTTGTCGGCCACGCCGAAGACCTCCGCGGCCGACGCGGAGTCGCCGCCGCCGACGATCGAGGTGGCGCCGTTGGCGGTGGCCTGGGCGATCGCCTCGGCCACGACGCGGGTGCCGACGCGGAAGGGCTTCCACTCGAACACGCCCATGGGGCCGTTCCAGACGATGGTCCTGGACGGTTTGATGATCTGGCTGTAGCGCAGGGCGGTCTTGGGACCGATGTCCAGGCCCATGAAGCCGTCCTTGATGTGGCCGTCGAAGACCTCGATGTCGCCGGCGTTCTCCGAGAAGGTCGTCGAGCAGACGTGGTCCTCGGGCAGGTGCAGGTCGGTCTTGGACTCGGCGGCGAGTTCGAGGATGCGCTTGGCGTCCTTCAGACGGTCGTCCTCGACGCGGGAGGCGCCCACGCGGTGGCCAAGGGCCTTGAGAAAGGTGTAGGCCATGGCGCCGCCGACGATGATGTGGTCGGCCTTGGGCAGCAGGTGCTCGATGGCGGGGAGCTTGTCGGAGACCTTGGCGCCGCCGAGCACCACGGTGAAGGGCTTGGCGGGGCTGGCCAGGGCCTCGGAGAGGTACTTGATCTCTTTCTCGACCAGGAAGCCGGACACGCGGGGCTTGCCGGCCATGGCCTGGGGAACGGCGACCATCGAGGCGTCGGGGCGGTGGCAGGTGCCGAAGGCGTCGTTGACGTAGACGTCCGCGAGGGCGGCCAGCTTGGACGCGAAGGCGGCGTCGCCCTTCTTCTCGCCCTTGTGGAAGCGCAGGTTTTCGAGCAGGAGGACCTCGCCGTTCTTGAGGTTGGCCACAGCGGCGGCGGTCTTGTCGTCGGTGCAGTCGGTGGAGGGGAACTGCACGGGCTTGCCGAGCAGCTCGGCCAGGCGGTCGGCGACGGGCTTGAGCGACTCGTCGGCCTCGTAGCCGGTGCCCTCGGGGCGGCCGAGGTGGCTGGCGAGGATGGCCCGGCCACCGCGGTCGATCACGGACTTGATCGTGGGGATCGCCCCGCGGATGCGCCGGTCGTCGGTGATGGTGCCGTTCTTGATCGGGACGTTGAAGTCCACGCGGACGAGCACGCGCTCGCCGGTGACGTCGACGGCGGCGATGGTCTGCTTGGGCATCGGGGGCTCCTGGGTCGTGCCCGGCGGAGCCTGGTGGCCCGCCTGCCGGGGTCGGTGCGGGTGTCGGGAAGAGCGGGTGCCGGCGGGGGCCGTGCGGGGTCAGTCCTGGGAGAGGATGTCCTTGGAACGGGCGCGGACCGAGCCGGACTGGCCGAGCAGGCGGTCGCGCATCCGGCGGAGTTCGGCGCGGACGGAGGCGTCGATGAGCTGGTCGCCCATGCGGAGCTTGACGCCGCCGATCATGGTCGAGTCGGTGTACGGGTGGAGGACGACCTCCTTGCCCAGCGTCTGGGTGAGGCGGTTGCGGATCGATTCCAGTTCGGACTGGCCGACGGGGGCCGCGGTGAACACGTCGACCTCGACGCGCCCGAAGCGTTCCTGGACGATGGCGTCGAGGGCGCCGGTGATCGGGGCGAGGTGGCCCAGCCGTCCCTTGCGGTTGAGCAGGCGGAGGAAGCTGAGCGTGGTGGTGGAGACGCGGCCCTCGAACAGGCGGACCAGGGACGCGTCGCGCTTGTCGGCGTCGATGAGCCGGGAGGCGAGCACCTCGGAGAAGTCCTTGTTGTTGCGGGCCATCTCGAGGATTTCCTCGAGTTCGCCGAGCACGGCCTCGGCCCCGCCGGCCTGCTTCTCGGCGGCCTCGAACAGACCCTTGGCGTAGACCTTGGCGAGGGCGTCGGGTGCGGCTTCGATCAGGGGCATCTGGTGGCTCCGGGCTTCGGGTCGATCGCGGGAGCAAGCCCCGCGTCACCGGTGGTGGGGTCGTGGATCAGGCGTTGGCGGTCTTGAGCTCGGCCATGGACTCTTCCATGAGGCGCTGTTGGTCGCTGACGGTGACTTCGCGCTGGAGGATCTTGCCGGCCATGGCGGTGGCGATGTTGACCGACTCGGCGTAGATCTCCGAGAGGGCCTGCTTCTTGGCGGCCTCGATCTCGGCCTTGGCCTTCTCGCGCAGGGCGTTGAGCTCGACGTCGGCCTTGGCCTTGAGCTCGGAGGCCAGCGCGGTCTGCTCGGCCCGGGTGGCCTCGAGCATCTTCTGGGCCTCGGCGCGGGCCTCGGCGAGGTTGCGCTCGTACTCGTTGAGCGCGTCCTTGGCCTGGCGGCGCGCCTCTTCGGCGGCGGCGATCTCGCCCTGGATCTTGTTGTTGCGGGCCTCGAGGCCGGCGGTGATCTTGGGCCACACGGCGGTGGCGAGGATCGCGAAGACGATCACGAACACCACGATGGCGGTGATGCCGGCGGGGATGCCCTCCTTGGGGCCGGCGATGGGGGACTTGGCCTCGCCGCCGTGGGTGTCGGCCGCGTGGGCGGCGTCGGTGGGGGCGGCGTCGGCCGGGGCGGCGACGGCGCGGGAGCCCAGGGCGATGATCAGGACGGTCAGGAGGAGCGTCAGGCGCTTCATGTCAATCTCCGTGTGGAACAGTCGGGAAATGCCCGACCGGGCGTTTCGGCCCGGCGGGGCGTTGGTTCGGTCGGACCGATCAGGCGAGGAAGGCCACGACGATCGCGAAGAGGGTCGCACCCTCGATCAGGGCGGCCGCGAGGATCATGTTGGTGCCGATGGTGCCGGAGGCCTCGGGTTGGCGGGCGATGGACTGCAGGGCGGAGGCGCCGACGAGGCCGATGCCCACGCCGCCGCCGACGACGGCGAGGCCGGCGCCGAGGACCGCGAGGCCCTTGCCGATGTTCTCGACGGGAGCGCCGGCTTCCTGTGCCATGGCGGCGGCCGGGCCGAGGAGGGCGATGGCGCCGGTGGCGAGAGCGATGTTCTTGAGGATCTTCATGGGTGTACCCGGTTCCTTTGTCATGCGGGCGGTTTCAACCGCCCCGTTTCGTGTTGGTGCGGGGAGTGTCCATCGATGGTCCAGACTGGACCAGCCATGGCCTCCGGCGCCTCCCCGCGGTGCCCGAGGCCCAACTTCTGTGAATCACGCCAGTCCGGCGGTTGCGATCTCGTGTGCGGTGTCGTGCTCGTGGTCGTGGTCGCCGTGGTGCTCGAGCAGCGAGATGAACACCGTGGTCAGGAACATGAACACGTACGCCTGGAGCACGGCGACGAAGATCTCCAGGAAGTAGATCGCGATCACGCCCACCGTCGAGACGACGGCGACGGGGATCCCGATCACGTCGGCCTTGGCGAAGCCCTCGTCCGCGAAGCCCAGCAGCACCGCGACCAGGATGTGGCCGGCGGTCATGTTGGCGAAGAGGCGGATGGCCAGCGCGACGGGCTTGATGAACGTGCCCAGGATCTCGATGGGGATGATGATCGGCCAGACGAAGATCGGGGCTCCGGCGGTCAGGTGCTTGAGATAACCGCCCAGGCCGAGTTCCTTGATGCCGGCCAGGTTGATGACCACGGCGGACGCCAGGGCCAGCACGCCGGTCACGTAGATCGACTGGGTGGCGGTGCCGCCCATGAAGGCCCTGTGGGCGGCCTTGTCTTCCGGGTTGGCCAGGTGCCACATGTCCAGCAGCGGGATCATGCCCAGCAGGTTGTTGACCAGGATGAAGAAGAAGAGCGTCCAGAGGAACGGGGCGAGCGCCTTGGTCCGCTTGCCGAGCAGCGGGCGGATGGTGTTGTCCCGCAGGTAGGTGCAGATGATCTCGATCATGTGCAGGAAGGGGTTGCGGGTGACGAATCGGGCGTGGCCCTGGTTCTCGGGGCCGGTCGACACGGCGCGGGCCACTAGCAGGCCCAGCCCGACGATGATGATGCCCGACAGCACGAGGTTGGTCTGGGCGCTCGACCAGATCCACCAGCCGTCGATGACGAGCCACGGGTGGTTGATGACGTGGCCGACCGGATCGGAGGCCGCGAGTGTGAGGCTCGGCATCATGACCGGGCACCCTCCAGAGATGCGGGCTGCGCTTCAGCGCCGCGTGGGTTGATCATTCGGAGTACGACGCCGACCTCCATCGCCAGGCAGGCCAGCAGCACGCCCAGCACGGTCAGCATGAAGACGGGTTTGTCGACGCTCGTCGCCGCGACGAGCGCCAGGCAGATCAGCAGGGTGACCATCGCCCGCACCATGGTGCCGGCGACGACGGGCACCGCCCAGGCGTGCGCCGGTTGGGCCGGACGCATGGCCAGCAGGCCCAGCGACGCGGCCATGCCGGGCAGCGTGGCCGCGAGCGTCATGGGGCCGACGGCGAAGGGGAGTTCCCGCGTGGTGGCGACCCAGCCTCCGGCGATCGCGCCGGCCACGCCCACGCCGACCATGCCCGCCGCGAGGCGGAGCAGGGGGGGACGGACGGTGGTGGCGGGATCGTGAGCCATGCTTCTGCGGGGTCTCCGGGCGGTCGGAAGATGGGCGATTCGAGGGCCTGAGAGCCCGTTCCCGGGCGGGGCCGGGGGCCCTCCGGGACGGGGCGAGAACCATAGCGTTCAGACCCCGATCCGGCGAGGGCGTGGGGGGGCCTATTTACGGATTCTCGCCGGTTCGGGTGGCGGTCCGGGCGCTCGGCCGATCGGCGGTCGGGCCGGGCGGGGGCGGCGGGGGGGCGTCCGGTTCCTCGGGCTCGATCTGGCGGAACGGACGCCCGGACCACCGCGCCGAGTTCTCGGCGTTGAGCTTCTTGGCCTCGCGCATGAACCGGTAGAACCCGGCGATCAGGCCCGTGATGGCCAGGATGGTGATCCACCGCGGGCTGGTGCCGGCGAAGCGGTCGATCAGGTAGCCGATCAGCCCGAAGCCGACCAGGCCGTACACGGGATCGAGGGCAATGGCCCAGGCGCGGGCCAGTCGGGACCGCTCGCGGGCCCGGTCTCGCTCGGCGGCGTCCGCCCGGCTGCTCGGCGTGGGATCGCGGGCGGGGGGGGGCATCAGCTCACCGTGCGGATGGCCATCCGCCTCGCTTCGGCCGCGGCGTCCTTGAGCCTGGACAGGTCGGAGCCGGAGCCCTGGGCGGTGTCGGGGCGGCCGCCGCCCTTGCCTCCCAGGATCTCGGTGATGGCGCGGACCCAGTCGCCGGCCTTCAAGCCCTTGTCGATCATGGGCTTGGGCACGCTGGCCATGACGGACACCCGGCCGGCGTCGGCATCGGGCGAGAGGATCATGACCGCCTTGGTCGGGCAGGCGTTACGGATGACGGTCATGCCCGCGTCCAGCGCGGCCTTGTCCGAGCCGAGTTCCAGCGTCGCGATGACCACCGGCTCGGGGGATCCGGCGGCCGAGGCGGCGATGCCCTGGGCGGCCTTCTGGGCCTCGGCGGCCTTGGCGGCCGACGCGGCCTTGGACGCCTGCTTGACCCGCTCCTGCAGCGCCGCCAGCTGGGCCCGGAGCTGGGCCTTGCGGACGGCGGGCAGGGTCATCTGGTCGATGCTGGCGGAGGCCTCCTGCACCGCCCGGGGCAGCTCGGCGTCGGGCAGGCTGGCCAGGGCGGCGATGTCCTTCTCCAGGTTGTCGGCGGCCTCGATGGCAGCGCGGGCCGGCACGCCGGTGAGCGCGAAGACGCGCCGGATGCCCTTGGCGATGCCCTCCTCGCCGGTCAGGGCGAAGGCCTTGGCCTGGCCGGTGGAGTCCAGGTGCGTGCCGCCGCAGAACTCGGTCGATTGCAGGGTCCAGCGCTCGGACTCGGGGTCTGCGAGCATTTCCCGGACCGGGGCGCCGATCGAGACGACGCGCACGGGGTCGGGGTAGGCCTCGCCGAAGACGGCGCGGAGGCCGTTGATCTTTCGGGCGGTCGCGAGGGGGGTTTCCTCGGCGTGGACGGTCAGGTCGGCGGCGATCTGCTCGCGGACGATGTCCTCGGCGCGGGCGAGCTCGTCCACGGAGACGGGCTGGTTGTGGGTGAAATCGAAGCGGAGGCGGTCGGGGTCGACCAGCGAGCCGCGCTGGTCCACCTCGCCGTCGAGCACGCGTCGCAGCGCGAGGTTGAGCAGGTGGGTGGCGGTGTGGTTGGCCGCGGTGCGCTCGCGCCGGGCGTGGTCGACGACGCAGGCGACGTCCTCGCCGACGCGGATTTCGCCCTTGGTGACGTGGCCGACGTGCAGGACGTAGCCGCCGAAGGCGTGGGTTTCTTCGACGCGGAAGTGGCCGCCGCCGGGCTTGCCCAGGTCGCGGGTGACGGTCAGTTCGCCGCGGTCGCCGACCTGGCCGCCCATCTCGGCATAGAAGTTGGTCTTGTCGAGCACGACGCCCACGCGGCGCTTGGTGCCGGTGGCGTTGGCGTGCTGGTCGAAGTTCTGGCCGTTGAAGACGGCCTTGACGGTGGCCTTGATCTCGCGGGCGGTGAACTTGGACGCGTCGTCGGTGGGCTTGACGTTGAGTTTGGCGAGCGTGGCGGTGTGCTCGGCGCGGAACTCGAGGCGGTCGGAGTCGTCCTTGCGTCCGCCCTGGCGGGAGCGTTCCTTCTGCTCTTCCATGGCTTTTTCGAAGCCTTCGCGATCGACGGTCAGGCCGCGCTCGTGGGCCATGATCTCGGTGAGGTCGAAGGGGAAGCCGTAGGTGTCATAGAGCTTGAAGGCGTCGGCGCCGGAGATGACCTTGGTGTTCGACGCGATGTCCTCGAACATCTTGATGCCGCGGTCGAGCGTGCGACCGAAGCTTTCCTCTTCTTCGGCAATGATCCCGCGGACCTTCTCGGGGTCTTTGCGCAGTTCGGGGAAGGCGTCGCCGAGCGAGGCGACGACGGTGGGCACCAGCCCAGCGAGGAAGCCCTCGGGCGCGCCCAGTTTCTGGCGGCCGTAACGGACGGCGCGGCGGAGGATGCGGCGGAGGACGTACCCGCGGCTCTCGTTTCCGGGCATCTGGCCGTCGGTGATGGCGATGGTCAGCGTGCGGATGTGGTCGGCGATGACGCGATAGGCCTCGTCCACGCCGTCGGCGTCCTCGGCGCCGAGTTTACCCTGGTAGGGGCGGGCGCCGGTGATCTTGCGGATGGCCTCGAAGAGCGGGCCGAACACGTCGGTGTCGTAGTTGCTGAGTTTATCCTGCAGTACGGAGACGATGCGTTCCAGGCCCATGCCGGTATCGACGTGCTTGTCGGGCAGTGGCACCAGTTTGCCGCCCTCGACGCGGTCGAACTGGATGAACACGTTGTTCCAGACCTCGAGGACGTTGGGGTCGTCCCGGTTGACGAGGTGGGCGGCGTTGCGCCCGCCGAGGCGGTCGTAGTGGATCTCGCTGCACGGGCCGCAGGGGCCGGTGTCGCCCATCTCCCAGAAGTTGTCCTTCATGTTGCCGGGGAGGATGTGGTCGTCGGGCAGGTACTGGCGCCAGAGGTCGCGGGTCTCGGTGTCCACGGGCAGGCCCTGGTCGGGGTTGCCCTCGAAGTAGGTGGCGTAGAGGCGGTCGGGGCTGATACCCCAGACCTTGGTGAGCAACTCGAACGACCAGGCGATGGCGTCCTTCTTGAAGTAGTCGCCGAAGGACCAGTTGCCGAGCATCTCGAAGAAGGTGTGGTGGTAGGTGTCCTTGCCCACGTCATCGAGGTCGTTGTGCTTGCCGCCGGCGCGGATGCACTTCTGGCTGTTGACGGCCCGGTTGACGCCCGCGAGCGGCGAGCCGGGGGGGAGCACGCCCTGGAAGATCGGCTTGAACTGGTTCATGCCCGCGTTGGCAAAGGTGTCGCGCAGCGAGGGGTCGTTCATGGGGCAGGAGGTGGACGAGGGGACGAAGGTGTGCCCGCGCTCTTCGAAGAAGGCGATGAAGGCCGCCCGGACCTCGGCGGCGGACTTGCCGGATGGGATCGGGGTGCGGGCGGGCTGGTGATCGGCCTGGGTCTGGGTCATGGGTCGTCGGTCCTGCGTCTGATCCGCCCGGATGGCGGTGGTGGGAGGCACGGGGGTGGGAGGCGGCGGCGGCGGAGCCCTCGTTCGGCTTCGCCGGAGGATCCTACGCGGCGGCCCGGGCGGTGCCGCGACCGCACGGGGCCCCGCGGTGTACCCTTTGCGAGCCCATGGCCAAGAAAACCGCGAAGAAGACCGGCTCGAAGAGGGCCCCCCGCACCAAGGTGATCCAGCGGTCCGCGGCCGAGGAGCGGGCCACGCTCGACGTCCCCGCCCCCATCCCCCTGGGTGACGTGCTCGGCCAGGAGCGGGCGGTGGGGCAGTTGACCGACGCGATGGGCTCCGGACGCCTCCACCACGCGTGGATCTTCCACGGGCCCGAGGGGGTCGGCAAGTTCACGACCGCGCTGGCGTGGGCGGCCCTGCTGCTCGACCCGGGCACGGACCGGGATCTCGGGGGGCGGTTCGTCACCGATCCCGGGTCGGTCACCCAGACGCTCCTGCGGGCGGGCACCCACCCGGACCTGCACGTGATCCGAAAAGAGCTGGCGCGGTTCTCGTCCGAATCGAAGATCCGCGACGCCAAACTGGCGACGATCCCCAAGGCGGTGATCGACGAGCACCTGATCCGCCCGGCGACGGTGGCGGCGGTGATGCGGTCCGGCTCGTTGGCGTCGAAGGTGTTCATCGTGGACGAGGCCGAGCTGCTCGACCGCAGCCCGAGCAACGCGCCCTCGCAGAACGCGATCCTCAAGACGCTCGAGGAGCCGGCCCCGGGCAACGTGATCATCCTGGTCACGTCCAGCGAGGACCGGCTGCTGCCGACCATCCGCAGCCGCTGCCAGCGGGTGGCCTTCGGCTCGCTGCCGGACGAGGCGATGCGGGTGTGGCTGGCGTCGACAGGGCGGGGGGTGACCGGCGAGGAGCGCGACTGGCTGCTTCGGTCGTCCGACGGCTCGCCCGGGCGGCTCGTGGCGATGCACGAGTGCGGGATGTACGACTGGTTCCGCACGGTGTCGCCGATGCTCGATCAGGCCGAGCGTGGCCAGCACCCGCTGCCGCTCGGGGCGACGATGGCATCGCTGGTCGACGGCTGGGCCGCGACCTGGGTCAAAGAGGGCGAGAAGAAGGGCGAGAACCGCTCGAAGGACGCGGCCAACCGGCTGGGGGCCCGGCGGATGCTCGGCATGGTGGGGGAGCGGGCGCGGACGGGCCTGGCGGACCCGCGTCGGTCCGCGCCGTCGCTGCGGGCGATCGAGGCGGTGGGCCGGGCCCAGCAGCAGATCGACTCGAACGTGAACCTGAAGCTGGTGTTCGATCACCTGGCCGCGGGGCTCTCGGCCCGCGACTGATCGAGGTCAGGCCTGCAGGCTGATCTGCTTGGCCGGCTGGCCGGCGCCGGGCGCTTGGCCGCGTTCCTCGGCGAGTTTGTCCATGAGCAGGGCCCAGGTCTCGCGTTCGAACTCGAGCAGTTCGATGACGCGGTCGAGCTTGGCGGTGTCCTTCTCGTGGCTCGCCTGGATGAGTTCCAGATAGAAGAAGGTGTAGAGGCTGCGGACCTTGGCGGTCAGCTCCGGCGCGGCGGACTCGTTGAGCGAGGTCATCAGCTCCATCAGGATCGCCCGGCACTGGGAGAAACCCGAGTAGCTCTGCTCGAAGTTCTTGGTCTCCAGGCCGTTGCGGGCCTGGTGGGCGAACCGCAGGGCCCCGTCGAGGAGCATCAGGCGCAGTTCTTCCGGCGAGGCCGTCATGACCTTGGAGCGGAGGTACGCGGTGGTGGTGTCTGTGTGGCTCATCGGCGGAACTATCGGTCCGATCTGGGGGCGGGTTGAGCGGTTATCAGCCGATGAGCGAGATCTGCGACAGGGCCGACCCCTGGGTCTGGAACGACGAGATCGCCTGCTCCATGGCCAGGAACTGGCGCTGCAGGATCTCGCGCTTGTTGTCCAGCGTCCGCTGGATGGACGCGATGCGTGATTCCTGCACGGCGATCTGGTTGTCCAGCGCCGTGTTTCGGTTCTGCAGGATGCCGCCGATGCTGGTCACGTACGAGTCGGCGAGCTGCTCGAGCTGGCCGATCACGCCCAGGGCCGTGAAGGTGGTGGGGGCGTCGGGGTCGTTGGTGATGGCGCCGTTCTCGTCCGGCTCGGTGTTGGTCGGGGCGATGTCGCGCCGGGTGAAGAGTTCCTCGACGGCCTCCGGGTCCTGGGCGTACGCCTCGCGGAATCGGGCCGAGTTGAAGACCAGCTTGCCGCCGTCACCGACCGAGAGGCCTACCTGGGCCAGCCGGTCGAAGGTGTCGGTGAAGCCGTCGTTGTCCTGGCGGAGCGTGGCGAACATCCGGTTGCGCAGCGAGATCGCCGTGCCGTCGCCGAGGAGGGGGCCGCGTTCCTTGGTCTCGTCGTTGTAGCGGGTCTGGAAGTCGATGCGGGTGATGACCGCGTTGAAGGCCTCGACCATCGCGGTGATCTTGGATTCGATCTCGGTGTTGTTGGTGGTGATCGAGAGCGAGACGGGGGTCTCGGAGGTGCTCTTGAGGTCGATCGAAACGCCGTCGATCAGCCCGTCGATGGTGTTGGTCGAGCTGTTGACCAGGATGCCGTTGGCGGCGTTGGACGAGCCGTAAAAAACGCGGGCGTTCTGCCCCGCCTCGATCTCATTCAGGCCCAGGTCCACGCCGACGGTGTCGATGAGGAACCGGCCCGCGACGCCCGAGTTCTCCGACACCAGGCTGATCCGGTAGGGGTTGGTCCCGCTGCCGTCGTTGATGATGGTGGCCCGCACGTCCGCGTTGGAGGAGTTGATCTGCTCGATCACGTCCTGGAGCGTGGCGGTGGCGTCGAAATCGACCGTGGTCTCGTAGGAGCCGTTGATGAAGTTGTCCGGGTCGGTGCCGGTCGCCTCGCCGGCGATGCGCAGCTTGCGCCCGACCGTGCCCTCGGTGTCGGTGATGCGCATCTTCGACCCGCCGGGCGTGGTGTTGTCCTCCTCGATGATGATGCCGTCGCCGGTGTCGTTGATGCGTGCGGTGATGGCCAGCCCGGCGTCGTTGATCTTGTCGATCACGTCGCCGAGGGTCTTGTCGTTGCTGTTGATCGTGATCGAGGCGCTCAGCGAGTTGGAATCGACGATCTCGAAGGTCCCGGTGCCGATGCCGTCACCGCGGTTGAGGGTCGAGAGCAGTGTGGACGGGCCGAGGTAGGCCAGTTGCAGGTTCGACCCGGTGGCCGAGCCGCCGCTGAAGGTCCCGGCCAGGCCCAGCGCGGACGCGGCGTCGGCGCCGTTCGTGCCGGCGATGACCAGGCCGCCCGCGCCGGTGGTCGAGTCGGTGACCTTCAGCCCGTTGCCGGTGGGGTTGAGCGAGACGCTGACCTTCCCGGCGTTGCCCGCGTCGTTGTTGATCAGGTCGACGATCTCGGCGACCGTGGTCGCGGCGGAGACGTCGATCGAGAAGTTCGAGCCGTCGGCGGTGGTGAAGTCCAGAAGCCCGTCGGTGCCCGCCAGCCCGGTCCCGCCGTTGAGGCTGGCCACCAGCGTCGTGTTCATCCCGGCCAGCACGCGGCTGCCCGAGAAGTTGCCGGCCGCGTAGGTTCCCGCGATGCCCAGGTCGTTCGCGGTGGTGGTCACGTCGTTGCCGGAGAGCTGGGCGTTGCGGATCGTGATGTCCTGCCCGGTGCTGTTGGTGAACTCGATGGCCCCGGTGGACTGGTTGATCGACGCCACTACGCCGGTCTGCCCGGCGTCTTCCAGCGCGTCGTTGATCCGGTCCACAACGCCGCCGACGGTCGAGACCGCGCCCTCGGTCACGGTCAGGGCGCCGTCGACCATCTCCTCGATGTCGCCGATGCGCACGTTGACGGTGGTGGTGCCGCCGATGACGATGGCGAAGTCCGAGACCGACTCGCCGGAGGTCTGGCGCACGTCCACGCCCCGGCCGTCGTTGAGCAGGGTCAGCGCGGTGTTGGTGCCCAGCCCGTACACGCTGGTTCCGGTGTAGGTCGAGCCGTTGATCGTGGGGCTGGACAGCCCGATGGTCGAGAGCACGTTCGAGCCGGCCTTGTTGGCCAGGCTGGTCACGCCCTCGAGCACGAACGAGCCGTTGGAGACGCTGGCGGTCACGCCGGTGTCCGCGTCGTTGATCGCGTCGATCAGCTCGCCGACGGTGGCCACGCGGGACAGGTCCACCTCGGTGCCGTTGACGATGATCTTGCCGCGGTTGATGCCCTCGCCGTTGTTGAGCGAGCTGAGATCGACGTCTCGGTCGAGCCGCCCCTGCGGGCCCTCGAAGGTCATCGAGGTGATGCCGGCCGCGGTGTCGTCGCGGTTGGCGAAGCCGCGGGAGAGCATCTGCTGCGTGGTGACGAGGCGGTCGACGATGAAGTTGTAGCTGCCGTTGATGGCGGTGTTGCCCGCGGTGGCGGTCAGGACGGTGTCGTCGGAGCTTGCGGCCAGCTTCGTGTCGAAGATCTTGTTGACACGGAACGCCGCGGCCGCGGTCTTGAAAGCGCCGAGGCGCGAGTTGATGTCCAGGTACGCGGCCTGCTGCGTCTTGAGCTGCGTGAGCCGACGCTGGGCCAGCAGCTGCGGGCGGGACTGCGACTGGATGAGCTGGTCGATGAGCTGGGCGGTGTTGATGCCGCTGAACAGACCGACGCCGGTGGTGATTCCACCCATGAGAGCCTCCCTGCGAACTAGAACCCCTTGCCCGTAGGTATCGACCGGAACCGGGGCCGCGGTCGAACCGCACGCGGGCGCCGGTCGCGTATCTTTAAGGATCGGCAGGATCGGCCCGTCGCTTCGGCCGGATCCGCCGGGGATGCGCAGAAGCTGCCGATGGGCGGTGCGGGCTCGCCGGGGCCCGCGGGGTATCGCCGGAATAGGGTGGTTCTCCGTGCGGTTGGACGCCGGCGGCCGACCCGGTGGAATCCAAAGGCCCCGCGGATCCGGCGTGAACTCGGGCCAACAATCCGACGAAGTACCGACACAGAACCGGTGAAGAACGCATGACCCCGACCGAACCGATCACCATCACGACGCTGCCCCCACCGCCCACGCCGGTCCGGCTCGGGGCGATGGTGGTTTCCGCCGTGTTGGTCCTCTCGGCCCTGCCGGTCCTGTGGCTGACCCTGGTGCGGGGCGACGCGGTGCTGTGGTTCTCCACGGTGTTCGAGTTGCTGGTCATCGCGGCGGGCGTGTTCGGGGTGTTCAGCGGCCTTGGCCGGTTCCGCCAGGGATGGGGTCTGTCGCTGGCGTGCGTGGCCGGCACGGTGCTCGTCTGCGGCGTGTTCGCGTTTGTCGAGATCCGGGCCAACTTCGGCACCGACGCCGCGATCGCTGGGGTGCTCAAGCCATTCCTGGCCTTCCGGCTGGGTCTGGCCGGCCTGCTCGGCCTGCTGGCGACGCTGGCGGTGTTCAGCCGCGACCGCTCGTGCTGGGGCGCGTTTATCCGCGGGGTGCTGGTGCTCGCGCCCGCCGTCGGGGTGCTGGCGTGGCTGGGCACCTCGGGCGGATCGTTCCTCTCGGCCACGCGGGCGACGCCCGGGGCCGAGGCGGCCCGCATCCTGATGCTCTGCCTCGGCGGGCTGGTGCTGGTGGGGCTGATCTCCGTCGGTGGGCACCTGCTGATCCGGGCGTACGAGCACGGCCGGGCGGACGCCGAGCCCGAAAAGGCCTGACAACCGTCGGAATCGCCGATATTCTCGGACGCGCGGGTCCCCGGCAAAATGGCGGCCCCTCGGCGGCCAACAATCCACCGTGAACGAACTGTTCCTCCTCGTCATCGTGCTGTTCCTGACCTGCCTCATCGGCGCCGGCATCACCGTCTGGGTGGTGCTGGCGGTCCGACGCGGGCGGCGTGGGGGCGGCGTGGACCGCATCGAACTCCGCATGCTCACCGAGCGCGTCCGGGCCGTGGGCCGTCTGGTCGGGCTCGAGGTGCACGCCAAGGAGATCGCCACCGCCACCCGCGGCTGGAACTGGCTGCCGCCCATCGTGCTCAGCCAGGCCAAGATCGCCATGATCTTCCAGTTCGAGAAGCAGTACTCGGTCGAACTCGGCTCGCTGACCGACGGCGACGTGAAGGACCTGGGCGAGGGGCGGTTCCGCGTGGAGCTGCCGCCGATCTCCGGCTCCCTGCGCCTGATGGACGTGGAGCCCTACGACATCCAGCAGGGTCGGGTGCTGGGCCTGCTGGACGTGATCAACATGAACGCCGAACGCCAGGGCGAGCTGATGCGGACCGCGCAGAGCCAGGCCGCCGAGCTGTTCGAGAAGAACGACCCGCGCTACATCGCCCAGGCCCGCGACTCGATCGAGCGGCAGCTGCACTCGATCGCCCGGCTGTTCGACATCCGGCTCGACATCGTGTGGAGCAGCCAGCCCAAGGAGGGCCAGCCGCGCCTGGTGATGGACGAGAGCCTGCAGAAGAAGACCGGCCCGGCGTAGGCCCTGGTCTCAGGTCGCGCTGGGGTGCCAGATCGTCTTGAACTCGACGAACGGTTCGAGCCAGCGGGGGCCCTCGCACGCGGCCTCGCTGGCGTAGTTGACGTTGTCTCGGATCGTGACCCGCTTGAGGTTCTCCGCCGCGCCCTGGCGCAGGTGGGTCCGCTGCGCGTCGCTGACGCCGCCGGCGTGGACCGCGATGATGGCCCGGTGGGACGCGACGTGCGGGCAGAGCTCGTCGCGGAAACCGGTCAGCGTGTTGACCACGCCCCCGGGCAGGTCGCTGGTGGCCAGCGCCTCGGCGAGGACCATCGCCGGGATGGGGTTGGTCTCCGAGGCGAGCACCACGCACGCGTTGCCCATCGCGATGACGGGCAGCACCAGCGACACCAGGCCCAGCAGCGGGGGGGTGTCCGGGCAGACGACCGCCGTCACGCCGACGGGGCCGGGCACGGTGAAGTTGTGGTACGGCCCCGCGACGGGGTTGGCGCCGCCGGCGACCATGGAGTACTTGTCGCACCACCCGGCGAAGTGGACAACGCGGTCGATCGACGCGTCGACCTCGGTTTCGCCGCCTTCGCCGATGGCCGCGGCCAGCTCGCTGCGCTTGCCCTCCATCATCTCGGCGAGGCGGTAGAGGATCTGGCCGCGGAGGTAGGCGGTGGCGTTGCCCCAGGCGTCCTGGGCCTTGGTCGCGGCCTCGACCGCGTCGCGGAGGTCCTTGCGGGAGGCGCGGCAGACGTGGGCGGTCAGGCCGCTGCCCGCTTCGGTCACGGCGGTGGTGCGGCCGGACTCGGTGCGGGGGAACTTGCCGCCGATGGCGAGTTTGTAGGTTTTGGTGACGCTGAGTCGTTCGGGCATCGCGGTTCTCCGCGCGGGACGGGGCCCGCGCCGGCTGTCAGAGCAGGTATTCCATCTCGATCTCGTGGCGGATGGTGATGCCGTCCATGCCGATGTCCGGGATCTCGGGCTTGAGCTTGCGGGCGTCCTTGATCGCGTTGCGGTGGATGGCCACCAGGTCGAAGTCGCGGCGCTGGTAGAAGCGCAGCGAGGGGGTGTTGTCGTTGGTCGTCACCAGCCACAGCCGGCGGCAGCCCGACTCGCGGGCCTTGGCGCGAACGGCGGCCAGCAGGCACGATCCGATGCCCCCGTGCCCGGCCAGCGAGTTGTGCGTGACGATCTCGCACTCGTCCCCGCGGATGACGTAGGTCAGCAGCCCGACCTCCTCGCCGTCGCGCATCGCGGTGAAGCCCGGCAGCTCGTCGGCCTGGATCTTGCGACCGCGGGTGACCTGCACCATCGACGCCCAGTAGCGCCGAAGCACGCCCTGCACCCAGGGCTTGTCCTCGGGCGTCAGCTCGCGGACGGTGAACTCGCCGGTGTACTGGCTGGGCATCGTGCCGGTGTTGTCGTCGATGGATGACATGAGCGTTCCCTCGTGTTGGGCGGTTCAGGCGAGGTAGGCCAGCAGGCCGTGGCGCCCGCCCTCGCGTCCGAAGCCCGACTCCTTGAACCCGCCGAAGGGGCTGGTGGGGTCGAACTTGTTGTAGGTGTTCAGCCAGACCACGCCGGCGTCCAGCCGGCGGGCCGTGTCGAAGATCTTGCTGCCCTTGTCGGTCCACACGCCCGCGGCCAGGCCGTAGGGGGTGTTGTTGGCCCGGCTGATGGCCTCCTCCGGCGTGCGGAAGGTCATGACCGCCAGCACCGGGCCGAAGATCTCCTCGCGGGCGATCGCCTGGCTGGGCTGCACGCCCGTGAAGAAGCACGGGCGGCAGAAATAGCCCTTCGCCGGCAGGTCGCCGGTGCCGCAGTCGTGGCGTTCGGCGCCCTCGGCCGCGCCCTGCTCGAGGTATTTCTCGATGGTCGCCAGCTGGGCCTTGGAGTTGATCGCGCCCACGTCGGTGTTCTTGTCGAGCGGGTCGCCGACGCGCAGGGTGCTCATGCGGCCCTGCAGCTTGGCGACGACCGTGTCCACGACGGATTCCTGCACGAACAGCCGCGACCCGGCGCAGCACACGTGGCCCTGGTTGAAGTAGATGCCCTCGATGATGCCCTCGACCGCCTGGTCGATGCTCGCGTCCTCGAAGATGATGTTGGCGCTCTTGCCGCCCAGCTCGAGGGTCAGGCGCTTCTTGGTGGGCGCGACCGCGCGGGCGATGACCTTGCCGACCTCGGTCGAGCCCGTGAAGGCGATCTTGTCGACGTCGGGGTGGTTGACAAGGGCGGCCCCGGTGGCACCCGCGCCGGTCACGACGTTGACCACGCCGGGGGGCAGGCCGATCTCCTCGCAGATCTCCGCGAGCCGCAGGGCGGTCAGCGGCGTGGTCTCGGCGGGCTTGAGGACGACCGTGTTGCCGCAGGCGATCGCCGGGGCGATCTTCCACGCGGCCATCAGCAGCGGGAAGTTCCACGGGATGATCTGGCCGCACACGCCCACGGGCTTGGGCTCGCGCCCGGGGAAGGCGTGCTGGAGTTTGTCGGCCCAGCCGGCGTGGTGGAAGAAGTGGGCCGCGGCCAGCGGGATGTCGATGTCGCGGGACTCCTTGATCGGCTTGCCGCCGTCCATGGTCTCGAGCACCGCCAGCTCGCGGGCGCGCTCCTGGATGCGCCGGGCGATCCGGTAAAGGTACTTGCCCCGCTCCTTGCCCGCCAGCCCGGCCCAGGCCGGCAGGGCGTCCCGCGCGGCTCGGACGGCGGCGTTGACGTCCTGCTCGTTGGCCTCGGCCACCTCGGACAGCGTCTGCTCGGTGGCGGGGTTGATCGTGGTGAACCGCTTGCTGCTGGTCGGGTCGGTGAACCGGCCGTTGATGAAAAGCCCGTAGCGGTCGGCGATGTCCGGGCGGACGCTCTCCGGGGCGGGGGCGTACTCGAAGATGCCGCCACCCAGGGCGGATCGGAGGTCGAGGCGGGCGGGGGCCTGTGCGTGGCCCGGTCGGCTCTCGGACCGTCTGGAACTGTCCGCGGCGGTGCTCATGCGGGCATTGTAGGGCGAAACGGGGGAAACCCGCCGGTCTGTGCGGCCGGACGGGCGACGCCCGGGTGGGATGGCCAAACCCCGGTTAAGCCGCCCGCGGGGTCGTTCGATCTTCACCCCATGGCCGACCGCGACGACGTCTCACCGCCGGTGACACCCCCGACGCCCGATGCCGGCGGCACCGCCCATCGGGCCGAGCCCCGGTTCGACACCGAGGGTCTGGACTGCCACGCGGGCCGGGTGCTGGACCTCTCCGCGGCCGGCATGCGCCTGCTGGTCCCCTGGAAGCAGGCCCCCCGGGTCGGCGACCTCGAAACCTACACCTTCGGCGAAGGTCCCGAGGCGGTCAGCCTCATGGGCACGGTCCGCTGGATCCGCCCCGCGGGACGCCTGCACAAGCGGGCCCAGGTGGGCGTGGAGTTCGTGGGCCTGACCCCCGCGCGTCGCGAGGCCCTGCGTCGGATGGCGATCACCGGTGACCTGCACACCCTTCGCTCGGCCGAGCAGGACGCGGTCCGCGTGTCCTTCCCCGACCTGTACCGGCTGATGGGCGTGTCCCGGTACGCATCGCAGGACGACATCCGCCGGGCCTACCACGCCCTGGCGATGGACCTGCACCCCGACCGCTGCGACCGCCCGGACGCCGTCGAGCGCACGGCCGAACTGAGCAAGGCCTATTCGATCCTGCGCGACAAGGAACTGCGGGCACGGTACGACGAACGACTGGAACGCGAGCGGCGACAGGCGGCGTAGGCTGATTCCAAGGTCTGCAAACTTTGTAATGGACGACATTCAACAGGAGTGTTTGTTAATTTCAATAAAGCCTGAACAATCAAATGAAGTCGCTGCCGCAAGGGCCGTCAATGTCGCCCCAGCATCATTCAAACACCAGGCTGTCAAGAGAAAATGTGTTACCATCGTTGGAGTGAATGACGCATATGTAATGGCTCCGAATCAAGGCGCCAAAACTATTTTCAGCATCTACATACGAAGAGATAACAAACTGGTTGTCGCCGAGATGCCTGACCGTGGCTTCTCGGTCCGGCGGAAACTTGGCGGAGCGAGGAGATTTCAAACTCTCTCTTACGAATCTGGTTGCCATAAAGTACGCATCCGTGCTGCTCGCTATTTGAATGCGTGTGCTTTCGCTCGCCTCGTCATTATATGAAACCTGAACAATAAACGTAATTATAGTAGCAGTTGCAATCAGTAGTGCAGTTGAGACTAATAATACGGCGAATGGAGAAAGTTCGCTGAGCCTCCTGAGTGCACTCTGCTGTTTTTGAGCTGCAATTCCAATTCTCATTCCGGCAAAATAGAGCAGCGATTCACTGGCTGCTTCTCTCGTAGAACTCGTCATTGTTTTAAGAGACTTTTTGGTAGGTTTATGTGCCTCGGATTCCGAAAACGATGTGACTTTTAGCGGTACAAGTCCTTGTCTCTCAATACTCAAAATGGCAGCGTTCTCGTCAAATGCTCGAATCAACTGGACCGATTCAAGTCCTGAAGCTGGATCAATCGCGACGACACGAAATAATTGGGTGCCAAGCATGCGATCCAGTATACCGAGAATGCCAAATGCGGAAACAATGCATGTTTGGGCATTTCATCTGCGGAGCAAGAAAGCGTAGTCGGTTTGGAGTTTGTGCGGCATGTCTTCGTCGTGTTGTAGTTTCTCAGGCTGAGGCGAATTGACCTTCTTTTGAATCACGCCTCCGAGAAATCGTACCCTGCCGCGTACCCGCCGGTCTTGAGCTTCTGCATCGACCGCAACAGATCATTCAGCAGCGTGCTGGCGCCGAAGCGGAACCACTCGTTGCTCAGCCAGCCCTCGCCCAGCGTTTCGTTGACCATGCACAGGTAGTGCCAGGCCTGCTTGGCCGTGCGGATGCCGCCGGCGGGCTTCATGCCGATCTTCACATTGGTGTTGAGGTAGGCGTCGCGGATGGCCTCGAGCATGACGAGCGTCACGGGCATGGTGGCGGCGGGGGTGACCTTGCCGGTGCTGGTCTTGATGAAGTCGCCGGGGCGGATGGCGGCGATGGCGATGTCGCTGGCGCGGCGGACCTGGTCGTAGGTTTCGAGTTCGCCGGTTTCGAGGATGACCTTGAGGTGGGCCGGGCCGCAGGCGTCGCACACGGCCGCGATCTCGTCGGCGACTTCCTGATACCGCCCGGAGAGGAACGCCCCGCGGTTGATGACCATGTCGATCTCGTCGGCCCCGTCTTTGACGGCGGCACGGACGTCGTTGAGCCGGATGTCGAGCGGGTACTGGCCGCTGGGAAAGCCGGTGGCCACCGAGGCGACCTTCACGCCCGAGCCGTGCAGGATCTCGGCGGCGTGGGGCACCATGTTGGGATAGACGCACACGGCGGCGACGGTGGGGAGGCGCTCGCCGAGGATCTCCTCGTCCCGTTCCCAGGGGCGGATCGCCTTGCGGCACAGGCTGCGGACCTTCTCGGGCGAGTCCTTGCCCTCCAGCGTGGTCAGGTCGACCATCGACAGGGCGAGCTTCAGGGCGGCCATCTTCGACTCGGTCTTGATCGAGCGGGTTGTGAACGAGGCGGCGCGGCGGTCGGCCATGACGGCGTCGACGGTGGGGGAGGGGGGAAGCATGACGTGGGAAGCGGGCATGGGCAATGGTAGGAAATAGCCCCGAGCGGGAGCGAGGGGATGGCTTGCGGGTGGATGGGACGGGATCGCGCGGGTTCTTTGATCGTGGCACGGGCGCAACCCGAGCGGGGGTTCAGGAGGGTGGGGGGCGGGGGCGCGATGGGGGCGTACGCCATCCCCTCGCTTCCGCTCAGGGCCATCTTGGGATCAGATCGCCGGAGCGGGGGTGATGATGCCGCGGCACTCGCCGAAGCCGATGCGGCGGAAGCCCTCGCGTTCGCAGTAGGCCTTCATGATGACTTCGTCGCCGTCGGCGAGGAACTTGCGTTCTTCGCCGGTGGGCATTTTGAGCGGGGTGCGCTGGGTGCCGGGGACGAGCACTGGCGGGTTGGCGAAGGGGTCGCCGTCCCAGGTCAGTTCGAGCAGCGAGCCACGGGCGTCGCGGGCGGTGCCGGAGACGGTGCCCGAGCCGAGCAGGTCGCCGGGCTGGAGGTTGCAGCCGTTGACGGTGTGGTGGGCGACCATCTGGGCGAGGGTCCAGTACATGTCCTTGAAGTTGCCCTTGGAGAGGCGGACGGGTGCGATGCCCTTGTCGCGCATCTGGGCGGTGGCGAGGTGGACTTCGAGGGTGATGTCGAAGCCGCCGGCTTTGCGATTGTCGGGAGAGTCCATGTACGCCAGCGGCTGCGGATCGCCCGCGTCGCGCTCGAAGGCGGGGCAGCGGAACGGGGCGAGGGCCTCCATCGTCACGATGTAGGGCGAGACGGTGGAGGCGAAGTTCTTGGCCAGGAACGGGCCGAGGGGGACATACTCCCACTTCTGCAGGTCGCGGGCGGACCAGTCGTTGAGGATGCACAGGCCGAGGATGTGGTCCTCGGCGTCGGCGATGGAGACCGGCTCGCCGAGCTCGTTGCCGCGGGCGATGATCGCGCCCATCTCCATCTCGTAGTCGAGCATCTTGCACGGCCCGAAGCCGGGCGTGCCGCCGTCCTCGGCCGGGGCCTGCTGGCCGTTGGGCCGGCGGACGGCGGTGCCGGAGGGCACGATGGACGACGCGCGGCCGTGGTAGCCGATGGGAATGTGCTTGTAGTTAGGCAGGAGGGGGTTGTCGGGTCGGAACATGGAGCCGACGTTGGTGGCGTGGTAGATGGAGGCGTAGAAGTCGGTGTAGTCGCCAACCTGACCCATCGGGGATTGGAGCACAATCATGTGTTGTGGCACGATGACCAGATCGACGTCCTTCGCATCCATGTCAGTTCGAGATTCTGACCTCAAGAAATCAGAAAGCACACGTCGCATCGGAGCAAGCTGGGTTTCTTTCCTCAGATACTGCCCTGCTCCGATACGAAACTGTTTTGAGAGCCCTTCGAGGCAAGCCTTGTCTTGAGAAGATCTATAGTTTGCGAACCAGTTGGTCTCGACGAGTCGAGGAACATCGACGACCGAATTCCCGATCGCAAACCCAAGGGAGCTGTGACCGCCACGCGCTGCGGACCAGCGGCACAGCGGCAGGTTTTGGATTGGGAAGTCGGTGTTGGGGTCGTTGGCGCTCTCGACCCAGGATTCGAGTTTGGGGTCGTGGGTTTGGTCGATGGGGTAGGGCATTACGTGGCTCCGATTCATGCCCCCTCTCCCGCCTCCGGCGGGAGAGGGCTGGGGTGAGGGCTCCTGCTTCTATATCTTCTACTCCGGCTCCTTGGCCGAGAGCGCTTGCGCCGTCCGAACGATCTCGGACAGCACGCCAGATTCATTCTTAGCCAGTTCGCCGGCGGTGAAGCGGAGTACGGTCAGGCCGCGATCCTGCATCCAGCGATCGCGTGCGACGTCCAAATCTCGACGGTCGGAGTGGTATGAACTGTCGATCTCGATCACGAGACCAACCTCCGCGCAAAAGAAGTCCGCGTCGAACGGGCCCAAGGGGTGCTGACGGCGGAACTTGAGGCCGCCCAGCTTTCGGTTGCGGAGGCGGGACCAGAGGACCTTCTCGGGAGTGGATTGGTCGGCGCGGAGGCGGGTGGAGTTGTTCTCAGAGCGGGCGGTGCTGGCGACGGCCTTGGCGAGGTAGAGTTTGGAGAGGGTGGGGTCGGGCACGGTTGGAGTGTAACGGAGGGGAAGGAGATTCGGAAAGGAGAAGATGGGTAGAAGGAGGAGCCCTCACCCCGGCCCTCTCCCGCCGGGGGCGGGAGAGGGGGCAGGAGCAGCAGCACGGAGCGTGTCGGTCACCGCGCGGCGGGCGGTTGGTTCGAAGCGGTCGTCGGTCCAGAGGTTGTTGTGCCCGCCGCCGGGGATCGCAACGAAACGAGCGTTCGGTGCGGCCTCGGCGATGGTGCGTCCGTCGGCGACGGGGCACACCGGGTCGGCGTCGCCGTGGATTACAGTCACCGGCAGTTCGCCCAAGCGCTTCGCGTGCCGCGCGCGGTCGAAGTCCCGCCACTTCGGGCCGACGCCGAACAGCGTGCCCAGCGACGCCATCGCCAGCGGCAGGTTGATGCGGTGCGGCAGGCCGCGGAGGGCGATCACGGCGCGGGCGGGGGTCGGGGGCGTGCGGTAGGGCGCCTCGCAGATCACGGCGCGGATATCGCGGGCATCCGATCCGTCCGCGGCCGCCCGCAGGCACACGCCCGCGCCCAGCGACCAGCCGAACAGCACCACGGGCTCCTCTACGGTTTCCAGCAGCGCGAGCAGGTCGAGGTGCTCGTCGCTGCCGAGCCGGGCGGTGCCGGGGGCCTCGCCGTGGCCGGGCAGGTCCCACAGGACGGCGGCCCGACAGTGGGGCAGCACGGCCCCGAGCCGCTTGAGCCCGCCGACCCGCGAGCTGCCCCAGCCGTGGGTGAGCACGACGACCGGGCCGTCCGGGTTGTCGCCCGCGACGCGCCAGGCGGGCAGGTCAAAGCGTCGCCCGCGGAAGGTGAACGATTCGAACGCCCGCGCCGGCGTCAGTTCGCCCGGGTCGCCGGGCAGCTTGCGGGCCACGGCCCACGCGTAGGTCCGGCGCGGGGGGTGCGTGAGCGACCACGCGGTGTGGGCGGTCGCCAGCACGATCGCGGCCACCAGCCCGACGCCGAGCAGTTGGAGCAGCCCGAGCAACGGTGCCAGCGACTGCGCCTCAGGCACCGAAGAGGGCCTTGATGTCGTGGAAGGTGACGATGAGGAACACCGCGCCGATCAGGGCCAGCCCCGCCAGCGTCGCCACGTTCTGGAACACGATCGGCACCGGCTTGCGGCGCAGGCCCTCGTAGGCGAGCATCAGGAACTGCCCGCCGTCGACGATCGGGAGCGGCAGGAAGTTGATCACCGCCAGGTTTACGCTGACCAGCGCCAGGAAGAACAGCACCCACACGAAGCCCTGCTCGGCCACCTGCGTGCCCAGGTGCGCGATGCCCACCGGGCCCTTGAGGTGCTGCACCTTCACCGTGCCCTGGAACAGTCGCAGGAATGTAAGGTAAGTCTGGTTCATCACCTGGCGGGACTTGGCGATGCCGCGGCCCACGGCGGCGATCGGGCTGGCCGCTTTGTCGATCGTCTGCTCGAGCTCGAACAACGCGAGCACCAGCGTGTCGCCGGGCAGCGTCCAGCCGAGCGCGCGGACGGACTCGATGTCGGCCCGCGACAGCGTCCAGTCGCGGGCCTCAACGGGCGACGCCCCGCCGGTCTGCGAAGGCAGCGGCAGTTCCAGAGTCACCGGAACGACGAATGACGACTCGCCCGCCGCGAACGCGGCGTCGGTCGCGGCCACGAGCGCCCCGGCGACGTCGCGGAGCGAGTCCACGGGCGTTCCGCCGACCGAGACGACCCGCGTGCCGGGCCGGTCGATCAGTTCGGACGCCGGGGTGCGCACCAGCGGGGGCGGTTCGGCGTCGGAGGCGTCCGCCCGCATCGCGGCCACGCGCACCGGGGTCGCGACCACCGCGACGCCGGACGCGGTCGAATCGGGGACGAAGCCGATCTTGCCGTCGCGCGTCACGGTCACGTCCAGCGTGACACGTTCGGTCCCCCGGAGCACCTCGATCTGCAGCGCCCGTCCCGCCTTGGCCTTGATCAGGCCCATGGCCTCGTCGATCGCCGGCGCGTCCGTGTCGCCGATGCGGACGATCACGTCGCCGAGGCGCAGGCCCTGCTTGGTCGCCTCCGGATCGGCGGCTGGATCCACGCGGAGCAGCGGACGAAGGCCGAGCAGGTGTTCGATGGTGGCCCGCTCGCCGTCGATCATCGCCTCGCCCCGCTGGAGCTGACGCTCCGGCCGGATCGTGACGGTCCGGCGCTGGCCGTCCGCGGTCGCGAACACCGCGTCGAACGGCTCGCCGCCGGACGCGTTCGCCGCCTCGACCAGCGCGTACGGGCGGTCCGCCGGCTCGCCCGCGGCCCGTTCCAGCCGGTCGCCCGGGCGGAGCCCGCCCAGCCCGACGATCTGCGCGTAGCGGTCCCGGAGGGGCTTGTCCGTCCATTCGGCCAGCACCGGTGAGACGGCCGGGCCGATGCCCAGGTCGAGCAGCCCGCTGGCCTCGTCGGCGGTGGGCTTGGCCTCGAACTCGATCGGCTCGGCCACACCCGGGCGCTGCACCAGCACCCGGACCGGCTTGTGCAGCCCGCTCATGGCGACCTCGGTGGTCACCTCGTTGAGCGCCCGCATCCGCCGTCCGTCGACCTCGAGCACCGTGTCCTCGGGCATCAGGCCGGGGGCGACGTCGTCGCGTCCGATCGGCTCGGCCATGGCCGCCGGCGAGTTCTCGGCCACCCGCCCGATGATCGGCGGCTGCACCTTGAGGCCCACCATGAACACGATGACGAACAGGATCGCGGCGGTGATCAGGTTCATGATCACGCCGGCGGAGATCACGACCATCCGCTTCCAGACCTTGCAGTTCTGGTACGAGTCGGGCGCGTCGGAGACCGCGCCGGGGTTGGCGTCCTCCTGGCCGAGCATTTTGACGTAGCCGCCCAGCGGCAGGGTGCTCAGGCGGTACTCGGTGGGGCTGATGCCCTCGGCCCCGGCGTCGCTGGCCGCCCTGCGGAGGTACTCCGGCTCGGAGGAGCCCTTGCGGAAGCCCAGGCCTTTGCGGTAGCTGGCCGCCACCGGGCCCATGCCGATCGAGAACGCCAGCACGCGGATGCCCGCCCACTTCGCGGCCAGGAAGTGCCCCAGCTCGTGGATGAAGATGATCGCCCCGAAACCGAGCACGATCACCGCGAGATTGGCAAGCGTGCCGAACACGCCCGGCAGGTCGAACATGGGAACCCTCCGTGGTTGGGCAACAGTATCGCGCCGCCCCCGCCGGAGCCTGCGGCACCGAAGGGGTGGGGTCCAAAGACACGCCCCGGCGTTGCGGCCGGGGCGTGCGGGTCAGAACGGGCGTTTCCGTTCGGTCACCGGTCCCCCGCGGGGGTGGTGACTCGGTTCTGGCGGATCAGTTGGCGTACTTGACGCTGCAGCCGTAGGCGTCGGTCGTGGGGACGCTGACCGGCTTGCCGGCGACGATCTCGCCGACGGCCTGCTCGACGTAGTTCAGGTCGCCGGGCCCGCGGGCGGTGCGGTCGTTGTCGATCGCGCCGTGGTAGGCCAGCACGCCCTCGGGGGTGATCACGTACATCTCGGGGGTCCGCTTAGCGCCGTACATCTTGCCGACCTTGCCGTCCGCGTCGACGAGGATCGGGGTGGTGATGTCCCACTCCTTCACGGCCTTGGCGACGTTCTCGGCCTTGCCGACGGGGTTGGTCGGGGTGGCGGAGTTGACCCGCAGCCAGACCACGGGCTTGCCTTCCCACGCCTTGACCATGGCGTTCATGGTGTCCGACTCGTGGTTGTAGTGCTTCTTGACGAACGGGCACTCGTGGTTGAACCACTCAAGCACCACGATGTTGCCCTGCGCGGTGTAGGAGCTGAGGGTGTGCTCCTTGCCCTGGTAGTCGGTCAGCGTGAAGTCCGGCGCGGGCTTGCCCACTTCGGCCTTCTTGTCGGCGGTCACGCCGGCGGCGATCATCGTTCCGCCCACGGCCACCGCCGCGGACACACCCAACACTCGTTTCATTTTCTCGAACATGCTTCGTGCTCCTCTGCCCGTCTGGGGCGTTTCGAACCGTTTACACTCAAACCATGCTTTGCGCCGTCCGGCCGCTGGCCGCCGGCGAGCATTCCGGGGGACGCCCCCGCCTTCAGCGGGAGGGCCCCGGCTGGGATCTGATCTTGTACACCTTGGACCGGCCGTCGCGGGAGAACACCTCCACCACGCCGGACAGCGTCGGTTGCCGCTCGTCGAACCGCAGGCGCAGCTCGTCGGACTCGGTCGCTCCGCTTTCCAGCAGGCCCCGCACGCGATCGCAGTCCTGGTCGGGGTAGAACGCCATCCTGAACGCGCCGCGGGCCCGCAGGCTGGCGATCGGTCCGGCGTCGTCGGGCCCCTTCTCCCATTCCGTCGTCACCACGCGGCCGTCGGCGGGCACGGGCTCCGGGATCCGGGCCCGGGCGGCGGCGAACACACCGGCCGTGGCGGGGTCCGCGTCTCCGGTCTCGGCCACCACGGGCAGGCGGAGGGTGACGGTCTTCCAGCCGGGGATGCAGACCGCGTCGCACACGAGCCAGGCCAAGTCGAAGCTCAGTTCGAGCGTCGAACCGACGGGCGCGTCGGCGGATGCCGTCACGGGGATCAGCGCGGTGACCTCGCCGTCGTGCACATGGTCGAGAATGTCGCCAGGCGCGGTATAGCGATGGGGGGCCGGCCACCGGATCGGGCCGAACGCGACCGAGTCGGGCCCGCTCGGCGTGATCTCCGTGCCGAAGCCCGTGTCGTTCTGCCCGGGCCAGTAGGTGTGCCACCCGTCCTTGATCTCGAAGCGGACGCCGATCCAAACGGTGCCGCCGGGCGTGATGCCGGCCCGCTCGGCCAGCGCCGAAGCCCGCACCAGCGTCTCCTCGGCCGCCTCGGCGCCCTCCGACGCCTCCGAAGTCGCCGGCTGGCCCGCGCAGGCGGGGGCGACACCGACGAGGGCGACAGCGCCGATCAGGATGCTCGAACAGGTCCGCATGGGTCTGAATCCTCTGGTGGTTGCTCGGGCGGCCGGCCCGGGAGGAACGCCGGGCCCCGGGGTGTTATTCTCTGCTCATGAGCGACGGGATGCGAAACGTGGATCGGATTTTCCCCCAGACCGGCCCCGCGGGGCGCGCGGAAGGACAGGGGGGGTGGGGGCGGCGGGCCCTCCTGATGCTGGGCTGTCTGGTCGCGGTGGGGCTGACGGGCTGCACCAACGGCAAGGTTTCCGACAGCCGCATCGACATCATCACGCTGGCCGAGGCCTTGGACTACCACGCCCGCACGGGCGGTTCGGACCCCGAGGTGCTTTTCGTGGACGCCCGGCGGTCGGTCCTGTACGACCAGGGCCACATCGACCGGGCGGTGAACCTGCGTCCCAACGACATCGACCTCCGCGCCGGGTCGGATCCCAGGCTCGAGTCCAAGGACGCGATCGTGGTCTACGGGCAGGATCCCTCGTCCGCCGTCGCCCGCGCCATGGCCAAACGCCTGATCGAAGCCGGGTACAACACGATGCTCCGCCGGCGGGTCAAGTTCTTCGCCGGTGGGTTCAACGAGTGGGAGGCCACCGGGCTGCCGGTGGGCGCGGTCGAGCCCGCGACCGAATCGACCTCCGCGGACTGACCGATCGGGTCCGGTTCGTCAGACCGCCACGCTGTTCTGGGCGAAGCGGACCGCCTGCTCGGACATGATCTCCGCCGCGTTGTAGACCGGCAGCGGGCTCTCTTCCTGCGTGATGACCAAGGGCGCTTCCGAGCAGCCCATGATCACCCCCTCGCACCCCGCGTCGGCGAGGCGGTTGACGATGTCCAGGATGGCCCGGCGCGAGGCGTCGAGCACCCGCCCGAACACGAGCTCGTCGAAGATGATCGACTCGAGCGTCTCGGCGTCCGCCTCGCTGGGGCGCACGGTCTTGATTCCGCGCATGCCCAGGTCGGTCTGGTACGCGCTCCCGCAGGTCACGATCTTGGTGCCGATCACCCCCACCGTGGTGCGACCGTCGGCGGCGACGGCCTCGCCGACCATGTCGGTCATCTTCAGCCACGGGATCGGGCAGCCGACCTCGGCGAGCTGCACGGCGTGCTGGACGGCGTTGTCGGGGCTGAAGCAGAACTCCGCGCCGCACGCCGCCAGCTTGATCGCCGAGTCGCGGAGCAGCCCGCCCACCGCGCGCCAGTCGTCGCGCCGGATCGCGTCGACGTAGTCGGCCAGCGGCTGGTTGTGCACGGTGACCGTCGGCTGCAGGTGCGGCTCGAGCAGCAGGGCCGCGTGGCGGTACACCTGCCGATAGCACAACGCCGCACCCTCTGGACTGACGCCAACGATACCGATCTGTTTCGTCAAGCCGGAGTCCTTTCCGCCCGTTCCGGACGCCCCATCCTCCCTGAAAACCGCGTCCGCGTCAACGACAAACCGCCCAGATTCACCCCGCATATGGTTCGTCCGTGCCCCACGACCGTCACAACTCGCGCCGGATGAGCACCGGTCCGTTCGGATTGCTCGGGCTGCCGGCCCGGTTCGATCTGCCGGATCAGGCCGTCGAATCGGCGTTTCTCGCCCGGCTCGGCGCGGTCCACCCGGATCTGGCGGGGGAAGATGCCGCCCACGACGCCGCCGCGCTGACCGAGGCCCGCGCCACGCTCGCCGACCCCGAGAAGCGTGCATCGGCATTGCTCGCGTGCCTGGGCGGGCCAGGCGCGTCGGACGATCGCTCGCTGCCGGACGGGTTCCTGATGGACATCATGGAACTTCGTGAGACCGCCGAGGCCGATCTGGCCGAGGACGGCGACGCCCGCGCCCGCTGGGGCGACCTGGCCGCGCAACGGCGCGCCGCCCACATCGAGCGGGTGGCGGCCCTTTTCGCGGAACTCCCCGATCCGCCCCCGCTCGAGCGGCTGGCCGAGATCCGGCTCGAACTCAACGCCTGGCGGTACACCGAGCGGCTGATCGAGCAGCTCGACCCCGGCTACGACCCGGCCGACGCGGACTTTGCGGGGTAATCGCGCATGGACCGCTCCGACATCGTGCTCGCCGCGCTGCTCCCGGTGCTCCTGGTGTTCTCCGCGATGGCGTCGGCCTCCGAGACGGCGCTGTTCGGCGTGACGCCGGGCGAGGAAGCCCGCCTGCGCCGCACCGCGCCCCTGGCGGCGCGGGCCGTCGCCGCGCTGCGCGCCAACCCGCGGGAACTGCTCGGTCAGGTGCTGCTGCTCAACATGCTCTCCAACACGGCCTACTTCATCGTCAGCAGCGTGCTGACCGTGCGGGCCGAGACGCCCGGGGCCAAGGTCCTCGTGTCCGCCGGCTCGGTCATGGCCATCGTGCTCTTCGGCGAGGTCTTCGCCAAGCTCTTCGCGGCCTCGGCCCGCGTGGGTTTCCTGCGCGTGTCCGCGCCCCCGCACCTGGCCATCCGCGGCGTGCTCGGGGCCTTCCTGACCGGGTTCGACCGTTTCGTCATCGCGCCGCTCTCCCGCCTGGTGGTGCCCGTCGCCACCGACCCGGCCCCCGTCACCCCCGACGAGCTCGGCGAGCTCATCGGCCTCAGCGCCCGCGACGGGGCGTTCCGCGGGAGCGAGCAGGGGCTGCTCCGGTCGATCGTCGATCTGGGCACCGTCCGCGTCCGCGACGTGATGCGCCCCCGCGTCGACCTGATCTGGGCCGAGCGGGATATGCCCCGCGACGCGCTGGTGGACCTGTGCGCCGGCTCCGGCCACGCCCGCATCCCGCTGTGCGTCGGCGGGCTCGACGGGCGGATCGTGGGCATGCTCGCCACCACCCGCGTGCTCGCAGGCGACTCGCTGGCCCGCGCCACGAGCCCGGCGGTGTTCGTGCCCGAGCTGGCCCGCCTGGACATCCTGCTCGGGCGTTTCCGCGATGACGGCATCAGCGCCGCCATGTGCGTGGACGAGCACGGGGGGATCGTCGGCATGGTCACCATCGCCGACGTCGTCGACGAGCTCGTCGATGCGGGCTCGCTCGGCGAGGCGACCGGCGGCGCGGGCGTCGAACGGACCGGGGAGCGGTCCTGGCTCGTGCCGGGTCGTCTGCCCGTCCGCGACATGGCCGACGCGTTCGGCGTCAAGGACGCCGTCCGACGCGCCGGGCGCGCCACGACCATCGCCGGGCTGACCGTTTCGTTGCTGGGCCGCTTCCCCGACGAGGGGGACGAGGCCGAGCTGGGCGACCTGGTGCTGCGCGTCGCCGAGGTGCAGGACCGCACCGTCGCGCGCGTCGAGGTCGTGCTCCGGGCCGACCGGCCCGACGCGCCCGTTCGGCACGCGAGAGGCGGCGTCCGATGACCCCCACCGAGTACGCCATGTGGTGGGCCCTCGCGGCGGCCGGGCTGGCCGGATCGATGCTCTGCTCGGGCACGGAGACCGGCCTGTACGCCACCAGCCGCGTCCGCGCGATGGTCCGCGCCCGTTCGGCCTCGGCCACCGCCGCGGACCGGGTGGTCGCCGGCGCCCTCGAGCATCAGGACCGCGCGCTGACCACGCTGCTGCTGTTCAACAACGGTTTCAACTATCTGGGCACCCTGGCCATCACCGCGCTGCTCGTCTCGCTCGGGCTCTCGGACGCCGCGCTGGTGCTCCTGCAGGCGGCCGTGCTCACGCCGGTCCTGCTCGTGTTCGCCGAGTCGCTGCCCAAGGAGCTGTTCCGCGCCCACGCGGAACGATTGACACGCCGCTTCGCGCCGCTGCTGGCCGTGATGACCTTCGTGGGACGCTGGACCGGGCTCGTGCCGCTCATCGCCGGGCTGGCGGCCCTGCTGGCCCGGGCGTTCGGCATCGACGCGTCGGGCGCCCTCCGCTCGCCCCGCGAACGGACCGCCGAACTGATCAAGCACGGTTCCGAGCACCTGTCCGAGGCCCAGGCCGGCCTGATCGACCGCGCCCTGCTGATCGAGAGCACCCGCGTGCGGGAGGAGATGATCCCCATCCACGCCGCCGCCGCCGTGCGCGCCGACTGGATCGCGGCGAAAGCCCGGCGTGAGATCGCCCGTCGCCCGCACGCCCGCTACCCGGTGCTCGACGACCGCGGCCGCGTGGTGGGGGTGGTCCGCTTGGCCGACCTGGTCCGCCAGCCCGGCGCAACCGTGGGCGCTCTGATGAGCGACTGCGTCCGGCTCGACCACGCCATGTCCGCCTGGGAGTGCCTGGGGGTGCTCCGGCGCTCGGGCGCGGGCATGGGCGTCGTGGACCGCTCCGGCCACACCGTGGGGATCGTCACGCAGAAGGACCTGGTCGAGCCGCTCACGGGCGATCTGCGCGATTGGTAGGCCGGGCGGGGAACAACCGCCCGCCGCGGACGGTTGGCCGCACCGGAGGTCGGCCGGATGATGAAGCGTCGTGACATCGGGGTGCTCTTCGGGATCGTCGCGGTCTTCGTCGCGCTGGCCTGGTTCCGCGGATTCGGTCGCACGGCGCCCACGCCCGAACTGTTCGAGCCCGGCCTGACGCTCGCGGACGCCGCCGCCCGCTCGGACGCGACCGGCAAGCCGGTGCTGGCGCTGGTCACCGCCGACTGGTGCGCCCCCTGCCAGGCCCTCAAGCGGGGCGCGCTCAGCGATCCCGAAGTCGCCGCGTTCCTTGCCGAACGCACCGTGCCCGTGTACCTCGAAGAGTCCGCCAGCCCGGGCGATGTCCGCGCCCTGGCCCCCCGCGCCTACCCGACCACCTTCGTGATCCGCGACGGGCAGACCCTCGGCGTGATCGAGGGCGGCGCGTCGCCGGCCGCCTATCTCGAGACCGTTCGCCGCGTGCTCGACGACGCCGGGTGAGCCCGCTCAGGCCAGGGGATACACGAAAAGCCCCGTCGCCAGCTTGGGCGCAAAGAAGGTCGACTTCTGCGGCATCAGCTCGCCCGCGAGCGACACCGCACGCACCGATTCCAGCGGCGTGGGCCGCAGCAGCACCGCCAGCTGCGGCCTGCCCGCCCCCTCCACCGCGCTGCCGGTCATGTCGCCCCGCCCGATCGCCAGCATCTCATCGACCGAGTGCGGGAAGGCCCAGCGGACCGGCTTGCCGCCGTTGAGCTGCGGCTCGCAGATCTCCTCGACGATCAGGTGCTGCACGAGCGCCACATCCAGCGTCCGCCAAGCTTCGGGCTTGTCGGGGAAGCGGTCCTCGAGCGGGTCGCCGACCGCCGGCCACGCGGCGTAGCAGAGCCCGGTCGCGTAGTCGTACAGCCCGACCACACCGGTGCGCTCGCGGTCGGCCAGGCGGGTGACCTGCGCCTCGAACTTGCGGGGGTCGTTGTCGATCGGCTCGATGTTCAGGATGCCGGCGCTGGCCCCGATGAACTCGTCCATGCCGTAGCCGTCCATCCCGCCCAGCACGCGGTGCGTCGGACCGATCACCAGCCCGGGATCGTCCATCGACACCAGCACGAACATGCACCGGCGCGCGGGATGGTCGGCGGGCAGGGCGCCGCCCTCCTTGTGCCTGTGCAGGTAGTCGATCGCGGTGGTGTAGCGGTGGTGCCCGTCGGCGATGAACACGTCCTGGCCCCGCATCACGTTGTCGAAGTCGGCGATGGTCTTTTCGTCCTCGACCGACCAGACCTCGTGCAGCACCCCGTCGCCCAGGTCGGCCGTCATGTCCGGGTCGCGGGACTCGGTGATCGCCCGCGCGATGTCGGCCCCGCGCCCCTCGGCGTCCGGGTAGAGCCCGAAGATCGGCGAGAGCTGGCACCGGGTGGCGTTCATCAGCGCCAGACGGTCCTGCTTGGGCCCGCCGAAGGTCTGTTCGTGCGGCAGCACGCCGCCGCCCTCCCGGGGCCCGAACGGCACGGTGTCGAGCGTGCAGGCGACGCCGGTCCGCCGGTGTGCCTTGCCGCCCGAGGTGAACGACTGGCGGTACGCGAAGATCGCCGGCGTGTCGCGGTGTGTCAGCGTGCCGGTGGCCAGCAGGTTCTGCAGGTTGGCCGCGGCCGACTCGTACGCCTCCGCCGGCCCCAGGCGGCTCGCCGGCACGCACGGCAGGTCGATGCCGACGATGTTGCCGTGGTTTTTCTCCAGCAGGGCGGCCTTGGCCGCCGCGTCGAGCACGTCGTACGGCGGGGCCACAACGTCGGAGACATCGCCCCGGCCCTGGCGGTACTGGATGGCTCGGAATGGGTACACGGCGGGCATGGCTCGTTCTCCCGTGATCCGGCCCGGAACCGAAGAGGGCGCGTGCCCGCGACCCCATGGCGGGCCCGGGCCCGCCCGGGCCGCTGCGCGGCGGATGATACCCCCCGGTGCGTACGATCCCGCATGCCCGAGACGCCCCGCGCCCTGATCGTCCGCACCGCTGGCACCAACTGCGACGCCGAGCTGGCCCGCGCCTTCGAGCGGGCCGGGGCCGCGCCCGAACTGGTCCACGTCCGGGCCCTGATCGCCGAGCCCGGGCGGCTCGATGACTTCGACCTCTTCGGCTTCCCGGGCGGCTTCTCCTACGGCGACGACATCGCCTCCGGGCGCATCCTGGCCATGCAGCTCCGCGAGCGCCTGTACGAGCCCCTCCGCCGCGCCGCCGAACGTGGGGCCGCCATGATCGGCGTGTGCAACGGGTTCCAGGTGCTCGTCCAGGTCGGCCTGCTGCCCGGCCCGGACGCCGGACAGCCCTGGCCGGAGTCCGCCGCCCCGGGTGCCCGGGTGGCACTGGCCGAGAACATCCCGCCGCGCTTCAAGGACGCCTGGGTCCGCGTCGCCGCCGACGCCGGCTCGCCGTGCGTCTGGACCCGGGGCCTGCTCGAGGCCCACCCGCGGGACGCCATGATGCTGCCCATCGCCCACGGCGAGGGCCGCTTCGTCGCCGAGAACGACGCCACGCTGGCCGCCCTGGCCTCGAACGGCCAGATCGCCCTGCGCTACACCGACAACCCCAACGGCTCGATGGGCGACGTCGCGGGCATCTGCGACGCTTCGGGCCGCATCTTCGGCCTGATGCCCCACCCCGAGCGGTACCTCGACTGGAACCGCCACCCGTTCCGGACCCGCCTGGCTGACGCCGACCGCGCCGGCCCGACCCCGGGCCTGGCCATGTTCACCGGCGCGGTCGAGTCCGTCCGGCGCGCCGCCGTGTGACCCGATCCCGGCGGGATCCCGTCACGACCTCAACCCGATGCGCGGCCCGTCCGTACAGTGGGGCGGCCGCGACGCCGCGCACGGGAGGCCGAAGCCGGATGCAGAACGTCATCACCGAAACTCGGCTGTGCCGCAAGTGCGAGTACGACCTCAAGGGTCTTTCCGTCGGCGGCACCTGCCCCGAGTGCGGCGAGCCCATCCGCGCCGCGCGCAAGTTCAACGCCCGCGACGGGCAGATGACCGACGCGCCGCCCCGGTTCGTCCGCGCCGTCATCCTGGGCTTCGCGCTGATGTCCGCCGGCATCCTCGCGACCGTGGGCGGGCTGGCCATGGCGCTCTTCGGGCTGTCGATCGGGCCGCTGCTGCTGCTCGCCGGCGCGGGCGCGTGGCCCGCGGGCGTGTGGATCCTCTCCCGCCCCCGCCCCGAGCGGTTCGCCGAGCAGGAAAACCCTGTGCTCGACTCGGAAAAGTTCCGCCTGGGCGTGCGCGTCGCGGCCGGGCTGTGGGCGGGCTCCGTGCTGCTCATCGCCCTGGGCGTGCTGCTCGAGGCCGGCGGCATGACCGGCGCGGCCAAGGCCACGATCGTCCTGGGCGCGATCGCCGGCCTCGGCGGGCTCGTCGGCCTCGTGCCCATCAGCATCTTCGTCGCCGAGCTCGAGTTCTGGATGTCCGACGACTCCGGCGGCTGGCAGCTCCGCGGCGCGGCCTGGTGCATGATGATCTTCGGCGTGCTCGGGGTGGTGCTCGCGCTGCTCATGCCGCTGTTCGCCTTCATGTCCGCCCTGGTCGTGGTGGGGGCGGCGCTGGTGCTGTTCCGCCACATCATCGGGTGCACCAACCAGGCCCGCTGGATCCTTCGCTATCAGGAGCAGAAGGAGGGCCAGGCCGAACGCATTACCGAACGCCTCCGCGACCGCACCGAGCGCGGCGGCACCGTCGCCGGGTCCACCCCCTGCCTCGAGTGCGGCTACGAACTCCGGGGCCTGCCCTACGGCGGAAACTGCCCGGAGTGCGGAACCTCCTACGCCGACCGCACCCCCATCCCGACGCGTCGACCGCCCACCCGCAGGCCGGAAGACGACGAGCCCATCGCCATCGACGAGTCCGACGCGCCGCCCAAGGGGTTCATCCGCAGCCGCATGCCCTCGTTCGGCAAGGGCGCGGCCGCCGCGTCGGCACCGGAGCCGCCTGACGACAGCCCTATCCCGCTCTCGGGCGACGACCCCGACACCGACGACGACATGCAGGCCCCCCCGTCCCCGCCCGAGCCCGCACCCCCGACGACCGACGACGACGCGATCCCGCTGGCCGACGAGGACGACACCCGCCCCCCGCCCTCCGAACGCCCGTAGGATCCCCCGTGCCAAGCACTTCCGGTCAATCCGACCGGCCCTGGACGGGCCGCAAGGTCCTCGTCGCCATGTCCGGCGGCGTTGATTCGTCCGTCGCCGCGGGCCTGCTCAAGGAGCAGGGGGCCGAGGTGGTCGGCTGCTTCATGCGATTGGGCTCCCCCGGCGAGACCATCGACGAACTGATGCCCTTCGACTCCGCCGGCGTCTCGTGCGACCCCGCCAAGGTCAAGATCGGCCACCAGGGCTGCTGCTCGATCAACGACGCGGCGGATGCCCGCCACGTGGCCGCGGAACTCGGCGTGCCGTTCTACGTGTGCAACTTCAAGAAGGACTTCGGACGCATCATCGACTACTTCGTGGACGAGTACGCCCGCGGGCGCACCCCCAACCCCTGCGTGCGCTGCAACGACTGGCTCAAGTTCGGCAAACTGCACGAGTACGCAAAGCAGATCGGCGCCGACTTCGTCGCCAGCGGCCACTACGCCCGCGTGGATCGGACCAACGGCACGCCCGTCCTGCGCCGCGGCCTCGACGACAAGAAGGACCAGAGTTATGTCCTTTTCGGCGCACCCAAAGCCCGCCTGGCCGAGATGCTCCTGCCCATCGGCGAGTACGAAACCAAGGCCGAGGTCCGCGCCATCGCCGAACGCATGGGCCTGCCCGTGTTCGACAAGCCCGACAGCCAGGAGATCTGCTTCGTCCCCGACAACGACTACGCCGGCCTGGTCGAACGCAAACGCCCCGGCCTGACCGTCGAGGGCCGCATCATCGACCGCGCTGGCAACCAGTTGGGCACGCACGCCGGCCAGCACAAGTTCACCATCGGCCAGCGCCGCGGCGTAGGGGTCGCCGTGGGCCACCCGATCTATGTCGTCGAGAAGCGCCCCGACACCAACGAGGTCGTGGTGGGGGAGGCCGACGACCTGCTGTCGTCGGCGTGCACGGTGGGCGAGGCCAACTGGCTGACCGACGAGCCCGCACCCGGCGACTGGATCGAGGTCCTCGCCCAGCACCGCTACAACGCCGCCGCCGTGCCCGCCCGTGTGCGCGTGACCGACGCCGACGGCATTGGTCCTTCGGGCCGCTCCGGCTCGTTCGAGGTCGTCTTCGAGCAACCCGAGCGGGCCGTCACGCCCGGCCAGGCCGTGGCATTGTTCGATCGGGCCGACCCCACGCTCGTCCTCGGCGGCGGGTGGATCGCGGCCGCCGGCGACTGACCGCCCGGACCGGCGTTTCTCGCATTCCAAGGCCGGTTTTCGCCCGCGCACGGTCCACCCGGGGGGCCGCCGCGCTACGATGCTCCGATGACCGACCCGACCCCCGTGCAACCGATGACCGACGGCCCCGAGGACACCAACCACCTCGCGGTCTACCTCTCCGGCCTCAATGCCGAGACCTACGAGCGGGGCGACGATCCCAGCGCCGATTCCGACGGCCACGTCATCAACGGCACCATCATCCGCCGCCCCGAGGACCCCGGCTCGATCGTGCCAGTGCGCGTGCGCATCGGCCACGGCGTGTCCAGCCAGACCGCCGCCCGGATGCTCCGCAAGATGGCCGAGATGCTCGAGAAAGAGCCCGACTTCCTCTCCGACCGGGCCGGCGCCGCCATCCGGCGCATGCCCGACGGCACCGCCACCCGCAAGCAACTGACCGTGCAGAGCATGCTCGAGGTCGCCGAGCAGCTCGGCGAGGAGGAGAAGCAGCGCCTCATCGCCAACCTGCCCGTCATCCGCGTGCAGATCGACGACCACAAGACCGGCCCCGGCGGCTGGCAGGGCGGCAACATCACGGGCCCGGGCGTCTGAGCGGGCAGCCGCGTCGCACCACAGAGTGCGCCCAGAACAAGGCATCCGACCCCTGTCGGATTGCATCAATATCGCGCATCGCCTTGGTCCGACCGCGTTCGCGCGGTACATTGGCCGCATGACACGCCGCGCACGCACCGTCGTGGCCGCAGCCATCCCCCTGTCCGGGTGCACCGCGCCCCACCGTGGCCTCCGCATCGCCGAGACCACCACCACCACCGGCCCCGCCGAGCCGGACCCCCGCGCCGCAAACGGCACCGTGGTCGTCCGCCGCGTGTTCTGGCTCGAGAACCCCGGTGATGAGCCGATGGAAATCGTCCGCGTGCGCGCGAGCCAGATGACCGTGGTGGCCCTGGGCAACACCACCGCCGTACCGCCAGCCGTCATCGCCCCGGGCGACCGATTGGCTGTCACCGTCACCGCGCGCAACAACACCGACCGCGCCGTGGTCCGCCGAGGCTGGCTCGAAACGACCTCGGGCGACCTGACCCTCGAAGTGCCAGTGCCGCCCGCGGCCACGGCGTCCTGAGGGAATCCACGGGGTCGAGGGCGTGGGGCGGTGCCTGAGCGGTCTCTGCGCGATCTTCGAGCCCTCTGCGTTCCAAGACCGCTGCTCGGTGCCCCTCTGTGTTCTCTGTGCCCTCTGCGGTGAACCAAACCCCCTCAAGGTCTCAGCGCCCGTCTTCCTTCTTCATGATGAACAGATAGTTGAACCCGCGCAGGAAGAAGTTCTCTTCCTCGGCCGACTTGTGCCAGTTGCCCCGCTGCAGTTTGGTGTTGCCCCGCACCACGGCGATGATATCCACCGGCTTGAAGTAGTCCCGCATGATCGAGAACAGCTCGAACCCGATCGGCATGAACAGCCCGCCCTTGACGCCCTTCTCCTTCCGCCACGAGTCCGACACGTACAGCCCCATGTAGCGGTTGGGGCGCAGCACGCGGTCGATCTCCGCGATGGTCTCCTCCATCGCCTCGTAGTAGGCCTGGCCGGGGATGACATCGTCGCCCCGCATGGGCGCGCCCGCGTCGAGCTTGCCGATGCAGTTCGGGTCGTTCGAGTAATCGATGTGCGTCGAGTAGGGCGGGTCGATGAAGCAGAAGTCCACGCTCTGGTCATCGACCGGCAGCTCCCGCGCGTCGGCCCGGGTGATGTCGGGGCGCTGGGGGTTGAGGTCGAAGCCGATGCCTTTCCGATCGAGGTCCTTGCAGACGTCGAGGGTGGTGCCCGAGCCGCACATGGGGTCGAGCACGGTGTCGCCGGGGCGGGTGTAGCGCTGGAGCAACTGCCAGATCACCCAGCTCGGCGTGGCCCCGGCGTAGTCCTTGCTGCCCTGGAAGCGTGAATCCTTGCCGTCGTAGTGCTGGCTGGGGTACTCCCACAGCGTGGTGGTGGCCACCCGCAGCGGCGGGCGCTGCCCGGGGCGCGGCCCGCGCGGCCGGTCGTCCCGCCCGGCGTTGGGGTCGTTGGCGGCCCGCTGGACCTTGTCTGCAAAGGACGGGTTGCGTGGTGGCTTGGGCATTGCAAAGTGTACGACCCCCCAATCCAAGCCGGGCCCATCCAAGCCGAGCCGCGTGAGCGGCCGGTCTCGGCGACGTGTTGATACCGATGTCGCCCCCCAACGATCGAGCCCAACACATCACCGCGACCGGGTGCTCACGCACCACGGCTGGGATCCAAGCCGAGCCGCGTAAGCGGCCGGTCTCGGCGACGTGTTGATACCGATGTCGCCCCCCAACGATCGAGCCCAACACATCACCGCGACCGGGTGCTCACGCACCGCGGCTGGGATCCAAGCCGAGCCGCGTGAGCGGCCGGTCTCGGCGACGTGTTGACCACTGCTCGGATACCATCCGCGTACGCCAGTAAGCGGGCGAATGGCCCGGATATCACACAACCCCGCTCGTATCGTCCCGAACCCGTCCGGCGATTGATCGTTGCACCCCAACACGCCCGGGCGCCCGCTCCCTTCCGGTCGCGGCTCGTACCTGAGTCGATCCAACCACGCGATCAATAGATCACGACAAACCCAGCAACCGCTACCAGCAACGCCCCCTGTGCCCCAAAGATAAACAACGCATTTCGGGCGATGAATCGCTGTTGGAGTGGTCGACCGTCCCGACACATTTTACGGAAGATGATGACGCTCCACAGCATCCCGGCGGCTACAAGGCAAGCCCATGGGATCATGAAGATGGCCGAATCCTTCAAAGAGGAGAGCGACATCGCCATCGCAAGAGCGGTCACCCCGAGCCCCATCGACCAGACGCTCACAACAAACAAGAGTGTCGCGTACTCCACCAGGCGATTCTTCTGCGATCGGTCACCCAACTCCGCCCCGCACTCCGCGCACCGCGTCGCGCCGGCCGCCGCCGTGTCATACCCGCACCACACGCACACGGTTGATCCGGGTTGGTCGGGCCTCTCCGTCATGCGATCAGCGTACGCCCAAACGAGCCGCGCACGCCAGTAAGCGGGCGAAGGGCCCGTACATCACACAACCACGCTCGTATCGTCCCGAGCCCGTCCGGCGATCGATCGTTGCTCCCCAAGACGCCCCCGCGCCCGCTCCCTTCCGGTCGCGGCTCGTCAACTGCTCACGGCAGCGCCTCGATGATCTGCTTCTTCGCCTCGGCGATCGGCGCGCGGATGCGGGCGCCGCTCGCCCGGGCGTGGCCGCCGCCGCCGAAGGTCTGGCACACGGCGTTGACGTCCACCGGCTCTTTCCCGTCCCAGCCCGTCGGCTTGGACCGCATCGAGACTTTGGTGAACACGCCCTGCGCGTCCTCCTGCTCGGTCAGCAGGATGGCCACGCGGATGTTCGGCACCGTCCGCGGCAGGTCCACGAACCCGCCCGACTCACCCGGCGCCGCCCCCGCGATGCGGTAGTCCTCGGTCGTCAGCGACATGAACACCGCGTGCTTGGCGGGCACGAAGTCCAGGTTGCCCAGCGCCCGGGCCATCAGGCGCAGGCGGCTTGCGCGGTCGTTCTGCTCGATCATCTCCATCAGGGCCGAGTGATTGACGCCCGCCTCGAGCAGGTCGGCCGCCAGTCGCATCACGCCCGCGTCGACGTTGGAGTGGCGGAACCAGCCGGTGTCCGTCGCCAGGCCGACGTAGAGCGGCGTCGCTACCTCCAGCGGCAGCCGCGCGGGCGAGTCCACGCCCAGCAGGCGGCAGCACACGCCCGCGACGGGCTGCACGGCGGCGGCCGCCGTGGTGTCGAGCAGGCGGTGGTCGGCGATCTCGGCGTCGCCCTGCAGGTGGTGGTCGATGATGGCCGTGCGTTCGAGGCGTTCCTCGATGAAGACGCGGAACGGCTCGAGCTGCGCCCACGAGCCGGTGTCGCAGATGATTACCGCCTCGGGGTCGAAGGCCCCCGGCGCGGGCTGGCCGGGCTCGATGGTGCGGACCTTGGTCGAGCCCATCAGGGCCGGCGCCCACTCGGGCATCGGCGCGGCGTACCAGCACTCCGCCGCGGAGACGGCCCCGGTGGTGCGGCGGCTCAGGTTGATCGCCCGGGCCAGGGCCAGCGTCGAGCCGAGCGCGTCGCCGTCGGGCTTGAGGTGCGTCAGCAGCACGCAGGTGCGCATCGAGCCGATCCACTCGGCCATCTCGTCCACCGACACCGTCGGCGTCCACGAACCGGAGGGGGCGTTCATCATGGTCATCGGTGCTCCGGGGTCGCGGCGGCGCGGGGGGTGCGGGGGGTGGAGGGGGTGGGGGGGGTGGGGGTCAGAACGGGCGTAACGATGTCGCGGCAGCGGGCGCAGTCGCGGGCGATCTGGGCCTTGAGGGCGGGCAGCCCGTCCACACGGACAAGGTCGCGCACCCGACCGATCAGGCGGAGCGTACACGCCCAGCCCGATTCGGGCAGGCCCGCGGGCGGGTTCCACACCCCCCCTGCGCCGTCTTGGGCGGGGTCGAGCAGGTGGGCCTCGACCCGCGGCTCGTCGGACCCGACCGCCGGTCGCGGGCCGGCGTGGATCGCGGCGATGGCCTCCGACCCGTCCGGCAACACCGCCACGCCCGCGTAGACCCCGTCGCCGGGGCGCAGGCAGGCCGTCTCGAGGTTGGCGGTCGGCACGCCGATCGTCCGCCCCAGCCGGTCGCCCGGGACCACCGTTCCGGTCAGTTCGTGGGGGCGTCCGAGCACGAAGGCCGCGTCGCGGACCCGCCCGCGGGCCAGCAGCCAGCGGACCAGCGTGGAGGAGGCGACCACCTCGCTCTGGTCCCGCAGCGTGACCACCACCGGCGGCACGACTTCCACCGCCACCCCCCGGGACGTACAAAGTTCCCGCAGCGTGACCACGGTCCCCGCCCGCCCCTTGCCGAAGTGAAAGTCCGGGCCCTCGACCAGGTGCGTGGGCTGCTGGGTCGCGATCAGCCAGTCCACGAACGCCTCCGGCGTGCGCCCCAGCATCTCCGGCGTCGGACCGAGGCGCTCGACCCGGTCCGCCCCGGCGGCGGTGAGCCGGCGCACCCGGGTCTCCCACGGCTCGATCTCCGGCGGGACCAGCCCGGGGCGCAGTCGCGAGAACGGATGGGGGTGAAAGGCCATGGCGACCACGTCGCCGCCGGGACCGACCAGGCGGCGGGCGCGGTCGATCAGCGCCCGGTGCCCGTGGTGGACGCCGTCGAAGTTGCCGATCGTGATGGCCCGCCTGGGGGTCGCCGGGGCGTCGGTCATGGCGGGGGAGGGTAGGTTTGGGAACCCGCGCAGGGGGGCGTAGGATCCGCCGAAACCGCCGGCGGCGCGCGTGAGGGACGCCCGACGCCCGCGGCCAAACGCCCGTTCTGGAGTGTGCGCGATATGGGTCTGTTCACCAAGAAGTCCAAGCCCGCCACCCCGCGGGACCCCGTCTACTCGCCCTCGCCCGCGCTGCTGTCCGACGACGCCCGCATCCGCGAAATCGGGCGGGACATGCTCGACAAGGCCCGCGACCACAAGGCCGGGCTGCTCAGCGCCAAGTTCTATCAGGACAAACTGATGGACTGGTCCATGAAGGACAAGAACTTCAAGGTCCAGTTGTTCCGCTTCGTGGACGCCTTCCCGGCGCTGACCACCCCCGACCTCGTGCACGACCATCTCGTCGACTACCTGACCCAGCCCGGGGTCCGGCCCCCGCCCGGCATGGACCTGGGCCTCAAGGCCGGCGGCGTGGCCAAGGGCCTGATGACCAAGACCATCAGCTCGCAGATCAAGGGCATGGCGGGCAACTTCATCGCCGGCACCGACGCCGCCGACGCCCTGCCCACGCTGCGTGATCTCTGGAAGGACGGCATCGCCTTCTCCGTGGACCTGCTCGGCGAGGCCTGCGTGTCCAACGCCGAGGCGGACATGTACAAGGCCAAGTACCTCGACCTGGTCGAGAACCTCGTCGGCGAGGCGTCCGCCTGGAAGTCCAACGACCGGCTGGAGAAGGATCACCTCGGCACCGTCCCCCGGGTCAACGTGTCCATCAAGGTCTCGAGCCTGTGCGCCCAGTTCGACCCCATCGCCCCCGAGACGGCCATCAACGACCTGATGACCCGCCTGCGCCCCGTCCTGGACGCGGCCAGGCGCAACGGCGTGCTGATCAACTTCGACATGGAGCAGTTCGCCCTCAAGGACCTGACCCTCGACGCGTTCATGCACGCCTGCGAGAGCCACGCCTTCGAGGCCGGCCTGGCCATGCAGGCCTACCTCAAGTCGGGCGTCCACGACGCGAAGCGCATCAGCGAGTGGGCGAAGCGGACGGGGCGGGTGGTCACGGTGCGTCTGGTCAAGGGCGCGTACTGGGACTACGAGACCATCCACGCCGAGCAGATGGGCTGGACCTGCCCGGTCTGGAACGAGAAGTGGGAGACCGACAAGTGCTTCGAGGAGATGGTCGAGGTCTTCCTCGACGCGTGTCCGCGCAAGCCGGGCGAGGGCGGGGTCAAGCTGGCCCTCGGCTCGCACAACGTCCGCTCCATCGCCGCGGCCCTGGCCGGGCTGGAGCGGCGCGGGCTGCCCAAGGAGGCCATCGAACTCCAGATGCTCCACGGCATGGCCGACCAGCTCAAGCACGCCGCGTCGGACATGGGCCTGCGCGTCCGCGAGTACGTGCCCGTCGGCGAGATGATCCCGGGCATGGCCTACCTCGTCCGGCGCCTGCTGGAGAACACCTCCAACGAGTCGTGGCTCAAGGCCGGATTCCTGGACAACCAGTCGCCCGACCTGCTCCTGGCCGCCCCGCACCCCACGCCCGCCACCGAGCGCAAGCACGACCTGGCCGAGGTCGCCAAGGAACGCCACAAGCTCTCGCCCGCCGTGCCCGGCCTGGGCGACGGGCGCCCGTTCTACACCGAGCCCCTGCGCGACTTCTCCGACCACCACGAGCGTGAGGCCTTCGGGCACGCGCTCAGGGGCGCCTCGGTCCCCAAGGTCGCCAACGACCACACCGAGGAGCGGGGCCTGGCGATGATCGCCTCGGCCCACGCCGCCTTCCCCGCCTGGCGCGACACCGACCCCCTGACCCGCAGCCGCGCCCTCGTCCAGACCGCCGAGATCATGCGCGCCCGGCGCGACGAGCTGTCCGCGATCGTCTGCAAGGAATCGAACAAGACCTGGCGCGAGGCGGACGCCGACGTGTGCGAGGCGATCGACTTCTGCGCCTACTACGCCCGCTGCGCCCCCGCCCTGTTCGAGCGCCAGCGCCTCGGCCGCTTCATCGGCGAGCTCGACCAGGTCTGGCACCAGCCCCGCGGCGTGGCGCTGGTCATCTCGCCGTGGAACTTCCCCCTGGCCATCTGCTGCGGCATGACCGTGGCGGCGCTGGTGACCGGCAACACCGTGGTCGTCAAACCCGCCGAGCAGACGCCCGGCATCGCGAAGGTCATGTTCGACATCCTCACCGACGCCCTGGCCAGCGTGGACGCCCCGAAGGACGTCCTGCACTTCTGCCCCGCCCCGGGCGAGACCACCGGCGCCGCCATGGTCCGCGACCCGCGGGTGGCGGTCATCGCGTTTACCGGATCCAAGGCGGTGGGTCTGGACATCATCAAGGCCGCGGGTGTCACGCCCGACGAGCAGGCCCACGTCAAGCGGGTCATCTGCGAGATGGGCGGCAAGAACGCGGCGATCATCGACGTCTCGGCCGACCTCGACGAGGCCGTGCTGGGCATCCGCTACTCCGCCTTCGGCTTCCAGGGCCAGAAGTGCTCGGCCTGCTCGCGGTGCATCGTGGTGGACCCCGAGGGTCCCGACGGCCCGCGCATGAAGACCTTCCTCGAGCGACTCGGCGAGGCCACCAAGACCCTGGTCATCGGCCCGCCCACGTCCGCGTCGACCGACGTGGCGCCGGTGATCGACGCCGAGGCGGCCGCCAACATCAACCGCTTCATCCAGTCCGCCCGCGACGAGGGCCTGACCGAGCTGGTCGGCGCCAAGGACTTTTCCGTCCCCGCCGGCCTCGAGAACGTGGTCTGCCCGCACATCTTCACCGGCGTGACCCCCAAGAACACGATCTACCAGAAGGAGATCTTCGGCCCGGTGCTGGCCGTCGTGCACGCGACGACCTTCGACGAGGCCCTGAAACTCGCCAACGGCCACGCCTACAAGCTCACCGGCGGCGTGTTCACCCGCAAGCCCGCCCACATCGAGAAGACCAAACGCGAGTTCCGCGTGGGCAACCTGTACATCAACCGCGGCATCACCGGCGCCCTCGTGGGTCGCCAGCCCTTCGGCGGCTTCGGCATGTCGGGCGTGGGCAGCAAGGCCGGCGGGTCGGAGTACCTCTCCCAGTTCGTCGAGCCGCGGGCGTGCTGTGAGAACACCATGCGACGGGGGTTCGCGCCGGAGTTGTGATCCCATGCAAGCCGCGCACGCAGGAAGCAGGCTCTTCTGGTGCGGGCGAGTCGAATGAGAACCCGCTTACTGCGTGCGCGGCTTGTCAGTCGCGCCAACCGCCGAGGAGTCAACCCGATGAACGACACCATCGCCGCCCTCGAACAGGAAGTTTCCGACGCCAAGGCCCGTCTCCGCGAGGCCCGCCGGGCCGCGGAGCCGGAGCCGGTGGAGGACTGGCCGCTGGCCCGCCTCGATGGCACGCCCGTGCGCCTCTCCGATCTCTTCGGCGACCACGACGAGCTGCTGGTCGTGCACAACATGGGCGGGTCGTGCTCGTACTGCTCGCTGTGGGCCGACGGGTTCTCCGGGCTGGCCCCCCAGTTCAAGACGCGGTGCGGCTTCGTGCTCTGCTCGGACGACCCGCCCGCCGTCGCCGCCCAGATCAAGGCCGACCGCGCCTGGCACTTCCGCGTGGTGTCGGGCCACGGCTCGGGCTTCGCGGCCGCCATGGGCTACCGCGCCGGCGACGGCAAGCCTTGGCCCGGCGTGAGCGCCTTCAAGCGTGGCCCCGACGGTTCGATCGTCCGCACGGGCCACGCCCCCTTCGGCCCCGGCGACGACTTCTGCGCCGTCTGGCCGATGCTCGACCTGCTGCCCGCGCGGGACTGGCACCCGCGGTAGGCCGCGGCCGGTTTCGATGGCGCGTTGAAAGTCGGTGCGCTACGCGATCGCCGAGTCGTATCCGCCGCCGCGACCGGGTGCTCACGCACCGCGGCTGGGATCCAAGCCGAGCCGCGTGAGCGGCCG
>CAXBHL010000010.1:0-43267 GCA_963975575.1 uncultured Phycisphaerales bacterium
TTTCTTGCCGTTGGCGCTGGCTCGTGGGTCGCCTTTGGTGTAGGGGCGGAGTCCGGTGGTGTTGGGGCCTGGCATGGGTTGGAGGTTATTCGGTTTGGGTGTTGACGTCCGGGCTGTTGTGTCCTAGTGTGGGGTGGGTCGAGTTGGTTTCTACCTTGGAGGTTGTGTGATGTCGGAGCGGTTGTTTGTGGTGGAGGGTCGGACGGATGTTGAGCGGGCTGCGACTCGTGCGGCTGTGGTTCGGGCTCAGGGCCGGTTGTTTGATGTCGAGGCCGGGCGGGTGGCGGTGTGCGCGGTGTGCGGGTCCGATGCTCATTCGACGTTGCGGTGTCGTCATGGTGAGGCGCCGACGGTGTTCGAGGCTGCTGCCGGTGTGCAGGATTTGGGTGGGGTGGCGCGATGACCGGCGGTGAGGTTGCGGAGTGGTCGGGGTTGGTGTGGGAGCATTGCCGGGCGGGGGAGCTGCGCGGCGGTGATCTGTTGGCGGTCGAGGTGTTTGACGATGAGTCGGTGTCGGTGCGGTCGGTGTCGACGGTGACACCTGATGCTGACGGCGAGTATGTGCGGGCGTTGTTGGGTGACGGTTCGGTGTTCGTGTCGCATCGGTGTTCGACGGTGGGGGTGTTGCGATGAGCGGCGCGCCGTCGTTGTTCGATTCGGCGCCGGTCGAGGATCAGGGGTCGTGCCCGCTGATCGGGGTCGGGTCGCATCTGTGCAAGCAGGACTGTCCCGGGTTCGTCGGGTCGGTCGTGGTCTGTGAGACGTGCAAGGTGTGGCAGGCGTTCCCGTTCGGGGAGTTGGCCGGGTGGAGTGCCGAGCATTCTGACCGCGGTCATTCGACGTATGCGACGGGTGAGGGTGGCCGGTTGCAGGTCATCAAGCGAGGGTTTACGGAGGGCGCCCCGGCGCAGCTCGATTTGTTCGGGGTGTGGGCGTGATGAGTTCGATACAACAACCAGAAGGAGCAGACATGAGCACGAACAGAGACAGCGCGGATGCGTTGGCGGTGTGGTGGTGGCGTACGTTCAATCGGACGCCGAGGAATCGTCGGGAGATGGTGCGGGCCGCGTTGACGGAACGGACCAGGACGCCGGGCGCGTCGGTGTTCGATCAGATCGCGGGCGAGTTCGAGTATCTCGACCGGTGGACTGATGGGATCACCGAGCCGGGTGGGGTCGTCGAGTACCTCGAAGTACAGGCGCAGGAGTTTGACCGGGCGTACTACACATCTGACGGAGGCGAGGCCGGGCGGGAGGCGCAAGCGGTCGAGCGGGCGTACCGCGACGCGTTGCGGGTGCTTGATCTGGCGGTGCCGTGCCCGGCGATGGCTCCGCCGGGAGTTGCCATGAAGATCACGGAGACGGCCGCCCGGGCCCTACTGGACGGCTTCCAGGCCGGCGAACTCGAACGAAGTGGACATCATCTGCATCTTCGAGGACCCCGAAAACTGGCTCGACGCGTCCGAGTCCTACGCGGCTGGCGTCGCTCGATCCAGTTGACCTAGTTGCGCGACCGATGAGTTCTAACCAGGAAACCAACCAGAAGGAGACAGCAGACATGAGCGAGACAGCAACAGTGACGAACGTTGACGAGTACAACGGGTGGTGTAACCGGGAGACGTGGGCGGCGGCGCTGCACCTCTCGAACGACTACGACCTGTATCACGCGTGCGTGGAGCTCGTCGAGCACGCCGACGCCGAGCACGGGGCCGGGAGTATTGCCGCTGCCGACCAGATTGAAGGGTTCGTGTCTGAGGCGGTCGAGGCCGTGTTCCACGACCATGAGAACGCGACGGAGTGGGCGCGGTTGATGGCGGCAGATGTCGGGAGTTTCTACCGGGTCGATTGGTCCGCTGTGGCGGGGTCGTTCCGCGACGAGTGACCGACACGCGCTGTACCGCTTCGAGGCGGTCGCCGGTTCGTGACCGGGCAGCGCACTACCGACCCGACCGGGCCGGTTCAACAGAAGGAGACGAGAGACATGGACACACAGACACAGCGAGAGTTGACCGAGGCCGAGTTAGGCGAGGTGCTCGAACTGGCGAAGGTTGGCGACTGGGTCGCGGTGGTGGTGCGGGTGTTCGACACGTTCGGTGTCGATCTGACCGACCAGGACGGGCCGAAGGTGAGCCCGGCGGAGTACGCGTTGCCGGTCGAGCAGTGGACGCAGATTGGTGAGGCGTTGGCGGGCGCGCAGCTCGAAGGCGCGACGTCGCTGGCGCGGGCCGGGCATCTGCTCGACTGGATGAACTACGGGCCGAGCTCGTACGACGAGGCGACCAACGCGGCGGCGGTGACGTCATGAGCGTCGACATGGTGGACGAGCTCCACGCGGCGGAAGAACGCGCCGACCGGTACCGGTCGAAGCTCGAAGCCGGCGCGGTCGTGTTGCGGCAGATCCTCGCGGATCACATGGACCGCGAAGAGTTCGACGAGGCGTCCGACATCGAGGGTGTGCTCGAAGTGCTCGCGGTGGGCGAGCGCGAGCACCGCCTCGAATGCGACGAGTGCGACGACGACGGCGCCCCGGTCGACGGGTGCGGCTGTTGGTGCCACCAATGAGCGCCGTCCACTACGGGGCGACCGTCGAGAGCCCGAACGAGGTAGACCCGATGGCCGGAACCGTTCACGCCGTGTGCTGGCACTGTCCGGGGTGGCGCGGCGCCGACTGGCCGTTGACGTCGTGGGGCAAGGACGCCGCGACAGACGAGTTCAGCGAGCACGTCGCAGGGGTTCACCAATGAGCGGGCCGGAATGGGTCGAGCCCCGCGACCGGGCGCCGGTCGTCGAGCCGTCGTCGTGGTGGAGGGGACCAACGCGGCGGCGAACCGACCTGGCCGCGCCGGCCGAGCCGGGCGTCTACGAAGTCAAGGTGCTGGCCGGTGACGTGCGGCCGGGTGATCTGGTGCCCGGGTTCGGGACGGTCCGGTCGACGGAAACACAGGGTGTGTTCCGACCAGAGCCGACGATGGTCCGATGGTTCGCGGTCGCCGTCGAGGGTGTCGGGGATCTGTCCGGGTGGCGGCGGGCGGATGAGTACGTGACCGTTCGAAGGCCGATCGCATGAGCAAGGAGACAGACATGACAGATGACCAACGCGACCGTGATCCGGTGTTCGCGCTCGGAGAGCAGCTATTGGAGGCGTTCGGGAACCTCGAAGCGGCGATCGAACGCGCCGGCCGTAGGCCCGTAGACGGTTTGAGTGCCCCCACACCCCCCGCGACCCCTGTTTCGGGCCGTGACGGGACAGGGAGCGCCGGATCGTGGACGGATTTCGTCGACCGGATGGCCCACGAGACGCCCGGGTGGGACTGGTGCGTGTTCCGAACGGTCCGCAACGGGTTCGAGGGAGTCGCGGTGTTCCGTGACGAGGCCGAGGCCGATCGGTTCGTGGCCGGCCGCAACGGATACGGATGGTTCGAGATCCGATGAGCGCCACGACCAACGCGACCGCGGTCGGGTACATCCGCGTCAGCACCGAGCAGCAACTCGACGGGCAAGGGCTCGACGTGCAACGCGACGCGATTATCGGCCTGGCCGAAGCGGAGGGGCTCGAGCTCGTGGCCGTGTTCGCCGACGAGGGCGTGTCCGGTTCGGAGGACGTCGCCGGACGCGAGGGGCTCGCCGCCGCACTGGACGCGCTCGACGACGGCATGGTCCTCGTGATTCCGAAACTCGACCGCCTGGCGCGTGACCTGATGGTGCAAGAGTCGATCTTGCGTGACGTGTGGGCAGCCGGCGCGACCGTGATGCCAGTACCGGAGGGTGAACGCGCCTACTGTCGACCGGATGATCCGACCGACCCGTCACGCACGTTGATCCGGCAGGTGCTCGGCGCTGTCGCGGCGTACGAGCGGTCGATGATCCGGGCCCGGCTCGTGGCCGGGCGACGACGACGCATCGCCGATGTCGGGTACGCGGGTGGACCGGAACCGTTCGGGTGGACCGACCCCAGCGAGCAAAGCATCTTGTCTCACGTGCGTGACCAACGCGACCGCGGCCGCACCTGGAAAGGCATCGCAGCCGAGTTGAACCGTGCCGGCCTGTTGCAACGCAACGGAGCCCGATGGTCGATCGGGTCGCTGCAGCGCACGTTCTCGCGGGCCGAGTCTCGAGGCCAGATCGAGCCTGTGAGTTTGAACCTCACCCCGACCCTGTTGGGTGCGTCATGAATCTAACGACGATCTTGATCTGGACCGATTCGGACATGACCGCGGCCGACGTCGAACGGGTGCAAGCGGTCGACCTCGGCGGGGCCCCGCTCGGCCGGGTCGACGCCGACATCCTCGACGATCATTCGGGTGGCACCAAGTTCTGGACGTCCGACATCTGGCTGGCGTGCGCCAACTGGCTCGAGACTCGGAACCCGAACTGGATGGTCGAGCTCGGCGAAGCGTTCGGGAACCCGAGACACCCACGTCATGTGCCGGTGTGGATGATCGTGCAAGACGACGCGGCCGTCGGTGACGACGAGCGCGTGTACCGGTTGGTCGGCACCGAGTGGCGGCAACTGCGTCTCCCGTGGATCGCTGACCTACGAGAGAGGCGGCCTGATTCGTAACGGTGAGATTGTTGTGGGCCCAGGTTTCGACCCCGCCACACAGGGGTACTCCACCGAGCGTGCCTCACCGTCCCCACCATGATCGGGGCGACACACAACAACCCGGGAGCCCGGACCCATCCAAGGGGGTCCGGGCTCTCACGCGTTCCGGGCTCGAGGAAACCGGTGGTGGGGTAGCGGGATGAACCCGCGGGCACGCACGTAGGCACGCAACGCCCGCGAGTCGAGCAACGCGTCGAACCGTCGCTGCCCCATCACCGACCTCGACGTCATCCGATGACCTGGCGAAGAATCGCCCGGGCGAACCGCGGCGGGATCGCGTTGCCGATCTGCTCGAACTGCTTGGTCTTGGATCCCTGCACCGGGTAATCCGCGGGAAAGGATTGGAGAAGCAGAGCGTCTCGAGGTGTCAGCCGGATTGCTTCCGTCCCGGCCAGATCACCGTACCGTTCGGCGGCAGCGCCAGGCTCGGACTCCACGTCGAGCACCCACTGACCTCCGCTCTTGACGGTGAACGCTGGCGCCGGTTGGGCGTGTGGGTCTATCGTCTGCGCGTCGTCTCTGTCCCCTCCGGCCTTCCAGTCGCGTCCGGTGTTGAGCTCCCACCGGCCCGGCCCAGGTCTCACGACCCACGACCGCGCCTTCTCCGTCACAGCGAACGCCGGCTCGTCGAGCGACCGCCAATCACGCTCCCGGTATCCGTCCGGTGACGTGCCGAGATCATCCACCCTCGGGAACCCGACCCGGCCACCGTCGGCCCATCCGAGCGCCTCGGCCATCGTCACCCACCGCTCGAGCTGATCGAACAGCGCCGGCTCCGGATCCTTCGCGTGAGTCGGCACCGGCGGAGCGACCCGCCGGGTACGTGACGCCATCAGAATCGCGCGTTGCCTCGTCTGCGGTACCCCGTAGTCGGCGGAGTTCAGCACACCGCACCACGTCGAGTAACCGTCGGCCTCGAGGATGTGAGCGAACGCACGCCACAACGGGAGCACGGCGGGGACTTGCTCGAGCGCGACCCATTCCGGACGGAGCTCCGACACCCATCGGCCGACGTCGAGCGACAACCACACCCGCGGATCCGGTGACGGTCGCGCCGACCAGTCTCGAGCATGGATCGCGGCGACGAGCGCGTCGACGTGCTCGCGACCCTCGCCCTTCCCGGCGGCAGAGAACGCCGGGCACGGAGGCGACCCGATGAACCCGGACACCCGACCCCGGAATGGGCGGGTCGGGTAGTCCCAGTTGACACCGAACTTCGATGCCATGATCCGTCGTAGGCGGAGACGTCAGCGCGAATCGTCAAGAGGCCGGCGGCGGCTCTGGTCGCGCACGCTGCCGCGTCGTACTCGAGGCCGACAGGGCGGCGACCGAGCTGCTCGGCGCCGACGTCCCAGCCTCCGGGCCCGGCAAACGCGTCGACGATCATCGACGGTTCATCTCGTCCGGTCGAGGTACTCGTCGGCGGTCATGTCGTGACGGAGATCCATCCAATCGACGATCTTCCACCGACGGTCATGCCACACCGCACTCATGCCGTCAGCGTCGACCATCGTCCCGTCCGGCACGTCGACCAACGTCAAACCATCCGGCGACTCCCAAGGGATCCGCGTCCAACCCAGCTCAGGAATGCACGGCTCGAGCCCGGAGATGATGGGGAACACGCGCCGGCCAACGATCCAGTCGGGGTGACGTCGGACGATGCTGCGATCGGTGCGAGGGTCGTCGCGCGGTGACTGTTTCATCATCCCTCCCGGGTCGGGACGTGCGGCGCGATCTCGCGCATCACACGCTCCAACAACTTCGGCCACCCATCGGCCGGCCGATGCCGGATCCGCACCCCGAACCGTGTCCTGGTCGTGTCGGACCAGCGACCACCGGTACCGGGCCCACGCGCCGGGCGTGTCGTGTTGCCGGGTGATCGTCAGGTCGGCGAGCTGCCCGACCGACGTCTCCACCCTCACCGACATCATGGCTGCGACCTCGCTCTGTGACAGAAGCACAAGCACGACGCCGAAAGCAGCACCGTGTGAACCGTTCCTGCACAGTCGCCGTGCATCCCCCGGTGACAGAACCGGGTGAACGAACCGCACGCCCACCGCGCGAAGTTCTCGGCGTCAACCGGCGGGCTCCCATGTGCCCGACCACGACCGCGCCGTCGGCGGATCATGAGCTGACCTCGTCGTTGATCAGCTCGAGCAACAACTCGACGACCGACGCATGCCCGAACTGGTCAGCGAGATCCTCGAGCTCCCGGTACGTGTCCTGGCCGATCGGCACCCGCACGTTGTAGTTGCCGTCGCTGTTCCGGGCCGTGCGGGCACACCGGGCACAGCAGAAGATTTCGCCGGACGACGCACCATCAGCCCGGCGCGGCTCGACGCGGCGGGTGCAAGTCCGGTTCGCGCACACCCCTGGCCGGGTACGATCGCGGCCACCATGTTGCTCGAAGCCGTCGTCATCCTCGCGTTCGTCGCTCTGGTCCTGTTGCTGTTCCAGCGCGGTCCCCGCCGCTGAGTCGGGCAGGGCCGCGCCGGCACCTCCCCCGCCGGCGCGGCCCATCCCGACGGTCATGACGCCGTCGGGCCTTCCGGGTCGTCGTCGAGACGATCCTCGTCACCAACCTCCGTGCCCGGAATCCGCTGCACCCCCGCCTTCTTCTCCTTGAGCACCTGATTCTTCGCCGCCTGAGCATCGAGCATCTTCGTCAACGCACCAGTGTCCTCCGCGACCGTGATCGTGCCGCCATACACCACGACGACCTCGTTCAGATCATCGTCATCCGGATCCTTCGGGTCGGCTTCGACGAGGTTCTTCCCGGCGATACGCCCACGAACGACGAGGACAATGTCGTCGCCGATATGGACGTCGAGCGGGTCGATCTCGAGCGCGGCGGATAGACCGTCTCCGGTCCGACGCAACGCCATCGTTTGTGCGACGACGGGGCGCCCGTCGACGGTCTTGATTGCTTTCTTAGCCATGTGTGGCTCCTTGCTGTTGTTGGGTGATCTTGTCGAAATGCCAGCGGGCGACGAGAGCCGCCTCGGCCCGGTCAACGTCCTTCTTCCGGTTCAACCACGGACGCGCCGTCGGCCACAACAACCGGGCATGAATCCGCGAGTTGTCCTTCGGCTGCTTGAGCAAACCGTGATGCCGTTTCCACACCGGCGGATAGCACCGAACCACCGTCGGGGTCCACCCGGCGACGACACCCTCGATCTGACCCAGCCACCGCGACGCCGTCGCCTGACCTCGCTGGCCGGGCATGAACGCCGGTTCCTCGATCACGAACGTCGGTGTCTCCATCGCCGGGCCGATCAGATCCCACAGGAGACGTTCGAGCTCGACCATGTCGACCCGGGTCTTGGACTTCTCACCGACGTACGGCAGGTCAACGATCGCGACGAGGCGACCGTGCTCGAGTAGGGCGATGGCACCGTGTCGGCCGGGGTCGATCCCGATGATGCGGCTCACGAGTGCGCTCCTTCTTTCCATCGGGCGCCGGGCCGTTCCCGGTACCCGTCACACGCACACGCCGAACACGGACCCTCACCACGAGGGCCACCATGTTCGAGCCGGTCACCGCCGTGGATCTGTCGGGCGTGACCGCACCCACAGCGCGGCACCCCGTCACCCTCCATCGTTCGGCACCCCGTCGCAGTGGTCGCCGCGCGCCACCATCTGACCGGCCTCGACACGCTGGTCGATCATCGGCCGGTGAGCGGTGAGCTTGAGACACTCGAACCCGTCCGGGCCCATAGCGAGGTAACGGCAGGTGTCGGCGCGGTTCCCGATCTGGCACACCGTGTTGACGTGATCCATCTCGAGGCTCATTCCGGGGCTCCCTGTTGTTGCAACTGGATCGCGAGCGTCGAGAGGAACCGTGCAGTCGCGACCGCGGTGAAGATGTTGGGCCGCGGCGACCACTTCTCCATCGCGTAGTCGACGTGGACCGCTTCGCCGTGCCACTCGTGCGCCGGCGCGAAGTTCGACGCGACGATGTAGTGGCCGGGCTCGCGAGGGATGCGGTCGGGTGGGTGCCCGACGCGCCCGGTGGGGAGCTGCACGATGACGAACACGTACTGTGTGGCGTCGCCGGGCGCGACCCGGACCCAGGCGGAGCCTGAGACACGGAGCTGCTCGACCGCGACGAACGCTGCCTGGTCGTAGTGGATTTGCGGGAGAGCTTCGGCTCGCTCAAGGGCTGCCTGTTCTGAGGCGTTCATTCGTCGGCCTCTCCCGCGTCGGGAAGCGACGACAAATGATCGAGCAACACCCGAACCTCGTCCTCGTCCAACTGGTTATGCGACTCGACCGGACGCCCCAACACATCCGCCGTGTAGAGCAACTGCTCATCCCGACCCGGGATGCCGACACGCGCGTACTGGCCCTTCACCGCACCCACCTGCTTGCGCGACGCCGGCTTCACGTCCTCCCGCGGCGGCGGCGGTTCGTCGACGACTTCCGCATCGACGATGTCCGACTCGTCACCGGTCTGCTTCTCCGCCTTCAACGCGGCGAACGCATCACGCATCGCCGGGAGATGATCGTCGGTCAACGGCTTCGGCACCCCATCAGGGAACGCCCGGGCGAGCACCGCGTCAGCCGACAACGACTCCTTCGCGCACGCCTTCCGAAACTCGCCGATCGCGGTGACCGACAACTCCTGAGCGATCGAGATGATCTCGACCTCGACCTCGCCGTCGTCGCCCTGGTCGTCGTCGACGATCTCGCCGTCGGCCGTGATCCGACCACCCAACTCGTCGACCGTGTGAGCACCCAAAGTGACGTCGGAGAACAACATCCGGCACAACGACCCGACCGCACGCCAGTAGCACATCATCTGCGGGTACTGCTCCCACGGCAACGCCTTCCCGTTGGTCGATCGGGCGAACGGGCGACCGTCTTTCATCTGGCACAGGTTCGCCCGCACCGCGTCGCCGTACGTGAACGAGAACGTCATCGTGTCACCGTTGTCGCCACGCTTCCCCGTCACCCGGGCACCGTCCTCGAGCATCTCGGCCGACACCGAGTGCCCGGCCTGTCGGACGAGTCCGAGCATCGCTTCGGGTTTCATGCCCCACGTGCCCTCGATCACGTGCCCGTTCCGCATCGCGGTGATGACGTCCCAGCCGTGATGTCGGCCGGTGAGCGCGGCCATGATGATGTTCGGTGCCTTGCGCCGGTACGCCTGGGGGATGATGTCGGACTTCGAGAGTTCGGCCGCTTGGGCTTGCATCAGGTTCCACTCGCGGGCCCCGACGGTGGTGGCCGGGGCGCCGGCCTGGTGGACTTCGACTGCTTGGTTGGTCATCGTGTTTCCTTGCTGGTGGTGGAGGTGGACTCGACAATCTTGACGGGAGCGTGTGACACGGTCACAACTTCGGCACGAACCGACGCCCCGCCCGCTTCTGCTTGAGGTACTGCCGATAGATGTCCGGGTGGTCGGCCTCGAGCGCCGCCGCGTCGATCACCGATCCGGCCTTCGGCGCCTTGAACGTGACGACCTCGACACCATCCCACAACCCGGTGTCGTGGTCGCCGAGACGACGGGTGATCTCGTCCTTGATCTCGTCGAGCTCGGCGTCGATCTGCTTGGCCTTGACCTTGAGTTCGGTGAACCGTTGAATCAGCTCTCCGCCGTCGTCGCCCAGCTCGACCGCGCCGGCCGGGTCGGGGTACAACGCCGACACGTGCGCCGCCGACAGGGTCGGGGTGATCCAGTCGGGCACCATCCCCATGTCGATCGCCGCCATGAACTTCTCGGCGCGGCGCAGCAGTTCGGCTTGGAACACCGGGTCGGCGTCGACCTCTTGGTGCTGCAACGTCATCGACGAATCGACCCACACCAGATCCATGACGTCGGCCCCACCGTCGCCGTAGCAGAGCATGACCGCCTGGCACTGGTCGAGCCAATACTGCGACGGTTCGTCGACGTGGCGCGACACCGTCTTGATCTCGACGGGGCGCTCGCGGGTCAGGTCGACCCGGTCGACGTTCGCGAGGATCCGACCGCACGCGTACATGACCGGGACGGTCTGCACCTGCACACCGGTTTCGTGGGCCCACCACTCGGCGACCCCGTCCTCGAGGAACTGGCCTCGTCGCATCGCTGATGTCTGCCCGTCGTCGGAGGTGTCGCCGGTGAGTTTCTCGACGGCGTACTCGGCGGCGGTCTGGAACTGGTGCCGCTCGAACAGCACCGCGGCCGATGACGCGTTGAAGTAGGGGACGCGTGCTTGGAGCCAGTCGGGTCGGTGGAGGGGGACTGGGATCTCGAGCCGGATCTGCCGGTCGATGAACGCCTGGGCCTCGTCGACAGGGTTCGTGGTGTCGGTCATCGCATGATCCTTTCGTAGATCGCTTTCGCCCACCGGGCGTCGGCGAGCGCGGTGTGACGCTCGGCGTCAGAGGGAGGCTCGACGCCTATCGCCATCGACAACTCGTCCGACTTCCACGGCAACGGCGGGAGCAGCGCGCCGCGACCTGCGAGGAAACCGACGGCGAGCGTCTCGACGTCGATCAGGTGATAGTGCCACGGCAGATCTCTCGACCCGGACTCCCGGGCGTAGTGCGCGAGGTTGACGCGGTGGAGCCGTTCGGAATCGAACCAGGGACACGCTCCGACCATGTGACGGTCACCGATCAGATTGGCGAGCACGTCGATGGACTCGGCCGGGTCGAGAGCGGTGTCGTGGTTGTACCTCGCGCCGATGCCGGTGTTCTCGAGCACCCACGGCGTGACCGTGTCCCAGTCCGGGTGTCCTGACGCGTCGGACGGGATGCGTTGCTGCCATACGTGCTCGATGCCATCGACGATGACGGCGATCTCCCAAACGTGATCGAGCTCAGGGTCGAGGCCGGTGGTTTCGGTGTCGACGAACGCCACGTCGAACTGTGCGTAGGTGGTCACGACGACTTCGTCTTGCGGGTGCGTGGGGTGAGCGCGTTGACGAGCCGGGTCGTCTTGTCGACCTCCGCGACCGCCGCCCGGATCTTCTCCGCGAGCCGCTCCCGATCGGAACGCAACCGGGCGAGCCGCTCGACCGCCTCGGCGTGGTCGGCCTTGATGATCGACTCGACATCAGTGGGCGCCTTGTCGCCCACGTCGACCAGATCTGATCCGTGAGCGATGGATTCGTTCTCGGTGCTCATCGCTCCGTCACCGTGCCGATCTCGACCTCGGCCACATCATCCCGGTTCAGCAACCACTTCCCCGAGAAGTTCTTGCGGCCGTCGATCTTCCCGGCGAGCAACCATCGCTTCACCGTTTTGGTCGACACCCCGAGCTGCTCGGCGGCGTCGACGACGGGCATGTCGTACGATTTCGTGTCTGTTCCCATAGTGGGACAAGCTACACCACCAACGCCCACCGCGCAACAGAACAGGTCAGCGGGTGAAGAACACGCCGACCGCCGCCGCCATGACGATCCCAGCGAACGAGAACCCGACCGAGATGACCGTGCGACGCAAGTCGTCGAGCTGCTTCGTGAGATCCGTCAACCGGGACTGCATCGCCCCGTCGTGGTTCCTCAACGTCTCATGCACACCGTCGACCTCGTCACCGAGAACCACCAGCGCACGCCGGGTGTTCGGGTCCAGGTCTTTCCAGTCGCCATTGAGGATGTCGGTCAGACGATCCCGCGTCCGTCTCCGCACCGTCGTCATGGGACGATCCAGAACGACTCGGTCACCCAAGTCGCCGTCACCCCGTTCGGCAGCACAGGGGCCGTGGACCCGACCAGCCTCCATGACTCGGCGCGCCCGCCAAGACCCTCGATCACCTCGTCGGGCATCTGGTTCTCGAACCTCAACGGCACACACCCCGCCTCGAGCACGGCGGGGAAGTCGTCGAGGAACTGCACCCGGATCCCGGGAGGGTCGACGCGTTCCCAATACGCATCGGCAAGCACCCGAATCTGGCGCCCGGCATCGTTGCATCGGACCCCGACGACGGGAACCGGGTCGCCGGCCCGAACAGCGGGGATCCCGGCGAAGCCGATCACGGTCGGCACCGTCACCTGACCGGTGACCGGGTCGACCCGCTCGATCCGTTGAGGCTCGAACGTGAGGGGATCGAACGGCTCCGGGTCGCGTATCGCCATGAACACGGCAACGGCGAGAGCGACGAGCGCGAGAGCGAGGAACAACCCGAGGACACGTTCGGCTTTGTCTCCTGGCGCCTTGAAGTGCATCAGAGCGCCGCGATCTCCGGGCGGATGATGAGCTCGACGCCGACGGATGCTGGTGCGATCAACGCGTCGCCGTTGTCCCACAGCACCCGAACACGGATCTCGTGGACGCCGACACCCCACGCCCTCGTCTCGACCCCGGTCCAGTCGTACACGACGGTTCCCGTCGCCGGGTTCGCGATCGTGCATTCGTTCTCGTGGAGCACGTTCGCGATCCGGTCGACGACCTGCAGATAGCAGACGGCATCGGTGAGATCGACGGGGTTGCCGAGCTGGTCCTCGAGCACGGCGGCGAAGCCGGGCAGAGAGTCGCCGGCGCGCAGCTCGATGCGTTCGGACGGGTACGTGTTCATGGGGCGGTCAGATCCATTTCCTCACCGTACGCCTGCAGCATGTCGGGGTCGGTCATGTACCAGATGGTGCCGGACGGCTCGACCCGGTTGTGCCAGTAGCAGAACATGATCGCGTCGGGGTCGGACCGCACGTCTTGGACGGAGGTGTGGACCCAGTTCGATGCGTTCGAGCCGGTCTTGGTGCTGCCCGTTTCGGCGATGCCCCACGCCGTGCCGCCCGCGGCCTTCCACTCCGTGACGAGATACTCGCACTGCGACAGCAGCGACCGGGCTTCCTCGTACGGGTCGAGCAGCATCGCGTAGTCGGCGATGTGGTTCGCGGGGGGGAAGAACGAGATGGCCCTCGCGTTGTTCGCGGGCCATGTCGTGAAGCACACGTAGAGCTTGACCCACGATGGGGAACCCTGGGCGACCCACGCCGCGTGGAGGTTGGCGTGCATCCCGAGGAACCACGTGGCGTCGTGGGCGGCGTGGTCGTTGTCGGGTTCGTGGTGGGCGGTCAGCCACGTCACGAATCCGTCGTTGGGGATCGTCGCGATCAACGTCTCGAATCGGGCCTGCGAGATGCCGGCGTTCAACGTCGTCTCTTTCACCGAGCACGCCCGGTGACGCAGCCCGATGTCTTGAGCCCAATCGTTCGAGCCGTTGCCTGCCGCTGCCGACGTGAAGTCGGTCGGCATGCCGCTGTCGAACCGGCGGGCGATTTGGAGGTGTCTGCCGCCGAGGTCGGCCTCGAACGCTTCGGTGGCCTCCGGGTGTGTCGTCGCGGTGTACGCGGGGTTGACGCCGACGGCGGCGCCGATGAGGAACGGCAGTTCGGACGGGAGTACGACGTCGCGTGATCCGTTGAGGACACCTCCGAACATGACGCCGGGCCCGGCGGTTTCGGGGGTGGCGACGGCTTCGATCGCGATCATGTACGACGCTGACGTGGTCCCGGCGGTGTGGATCCAGCCGGGGGTGAGGTCCGATGTCGAGTCGAGGGTGTATCCGGCGAACCAGGTGCCCGTCGGCGACGAGCTGTACCAGCGGGGCGTGAACGACGTCCAGTCGTGTTCGCCTCCTGCGTCGGCGTCGAGCTCGAGCCGGGCCGAGCTGGCGCTGACGTTCCCGGCGACGTAGGCGATGGTGGCGTTGCGTGACGAACCGGGTGTCGCGAGCGTGATCGGCGAGTGGAGGGTGCCCGTCGGCGCCGAATGGGAGGCACCGATGGTCTGCCGGACTGCGTTGGCGCCGGGAACGGCGAGGACGAGAATGTCGATGGTGGCGGGGTCGGATGCGTAGTTGACGGTGACGGCCCCGGTCGATGACGCGGTCGGGACGGCGAGGAACGCCTGCGTCTTGCGGGTGCTGGCACCGGTCGGATCCCAATACCCGTTGTCGAGCTGGGTCCAGCCGGTGATGCCCATGCCGTCGACGGTGACGTCAGATGGTTCGGTGGTGTCGGTGCGGGCTTGGGTCACGAACGCGAGATAGGCCGTTCCGACCGTGTACGCGCCGACACCGGTCGCTTTCGAACCGGTGGGCACGGTCGCCTCGAACGTGTGGTTCCATTCCGTGATCGCGCCAATGGTCATCGGGGCCTCAGATCGTGAACGTCGACTCGATGACGACGATCAGGTTCGCGCCTTCTGTCGACGTCGCCCCGACTTGGTCGATGTCGATGCTCAGGTAGTCGCCGTCGACCATCGCCGTCGTATCGGGGGTGATGGTGTCGAGGACGCTGCCGGGAGAGATCGTGATCTGGTTCGACAGAGGCGACGAAACCGATGTGCCGTTCAGCTTGACGTTGACCTTGACGTCGGCGCCGACGGGCGACTGACCGTCGCCGAGCCGGGCGGTGATCTTCGTCAACGTCTCCGTGCGGGTGATCGGCCACTCGATGATCCCGGTCGCGACAGCGAGCGTGCCAGGGACCGAGATGGCCCTCGTCTCGGTGCCGACGTGGGTGTGGACCTGCGCGGCGACCGTGGAACCGATCGCCGACGTGGTCAGCAGAACCGAGGTGTCGGCGATGCCGTGGACACTGGTCGTGTCGATGCCGTGGGCGGTGAGTGCAGCCGCGGCGGTGGCTTCCGCCGCGGCTTGGGCTGCCGCCGCGGCGCCGAGCTGATCGAACATGAACGTCAGCACCGACCATGCAGTCGTCCCGTCGCCGAGCTTGCCCTGTTTGAGGTCGGTGTCCCAGCCGATCTCGCCTGCGAGTAGCACCGGGTCGGCCGACGCCCACTCCGCTGTCGTCCCGTACCTCTGTTGGCCTTTGCCGTCGAGAGTCGTCATGTCGAAGGTACTCCTAGCGTGATCGTGTCAGATCCGGTGGTCGATGGGGTGCCCATCGTCAACGAGTCCGCACCGGTGGTCGATGGGGTGCCGCCCGTCCACAGATCGTACGGGCCGGACCCGTCGTCGGGTGGAACAACAACGGGAGGGGCGACCTGGATCGAGCCGCCGGTCGACACGTGCAAGGTCCGGTTGTCGTGCGGAGGGATCGTCATGCGCCGGCCCGAGGCGAACGTGAGCAGGATCGCCATGCGGTAGGTGCCGGGGTCGGTGAAGTCGTCGACGGTCATGTTCCTCGTCAACGTGTCGGATGCCCCGTTGATCGTCAACGCCAAACCGGAGGCGACAGGGTGCCCCCACGACACCCGATCGATCCGGAGCTGTGCCGAGCTGACGGTCGCCAGATCGAGCACGGTCCCTTCGGCTGCCTCGAACGGGCCCCCGAACGCCATGACCCGGAACGCGATCAGGTCGTCGGGGAACGCGTCGCCGACGCGGGCGCGGAACGCGTGGGGTGAGCCGAGCCCGGCGGTGAGGGGCACCGCCACGTAGGCGAGCAGATCGGCGGGGTCGGACGCCCGCTCGCCGTACACCTCGTCGCCGTAGTTGAGCGACGCGTTGCCGTACGAGATGCCAGCAGCCGACAGGTTCTGGATCAGACGGACGCGATGTTCGACGGGAGACGACATGTCAGATCTTCACGATGAAGTTGACGACCTGGTACGGCGGAATGTTCTTGTTGACGCCCGACTGGGTGACGTCGCCGGTGTCCGTCGACGGCGACGTGCCGCCGGTCGTGTTCGCGACGGACGGGCCACCCGACTTCGAGTTCGATGACCCCTCGGTGCTGCCCACCCATCTCCGGCCGACGGTGACGTTGGTCGCGGTGACGTCCAGCCCGGTCGTCGCCGTTCCTGCCGGCCCCTGCGTCCACACCTCGTATCCGTCTTGGAACTCGTGGGTGTGGGCAATCGTGTGGGTGTGACCGGCGAGGCCGTGCTCGTGAGCGTCGACGGTGTGCCGGTGGGGGATGACGATGGTGTTCCGGGCGCCGCCGATTTCGCCGAGCACGTCGAAGAGGCCGTCGCCGTTGGCCTTGAGCCCGACGGGGAACCGCCGCTCGAGGTCGGGGATCGTGAACGTGGTCGACCCGTCACCTTCGCCGTACTTGGTGCCGAGGACGGCGAACAGGGCGGCGTAGGTGGTCCGGCTGACGGAGGCCCCGTTGCACAGCAGGTACCCGGTCGGGGCGAACGACCCGCCGTACGCGACGATCGTGCCGGGGGGGACCAGAGCCGCGATGCGGGCGGCGAGGTCGGCGAACCCGGCTGACGGGTCGGCGCCGAGCTCGTTGACGATGTCCGTCAACGCGTTGGAGATGGCGTTGTGGTCGTTCGGGTGGTTGTCGAACGTCCCGGTGCCGTTCGCCCGGCTGTTCGGTGGGATCGGGGGCGGGTATGCCATGAGGTGCTCCTATCGGCCCGACATCTGACGGCGGCGGGCTTCCGCTTCCCGCTTGGCCTGATCTCGAAGCATCTGTTGAATGTCCACGTTGTCGTTCCTGTTCGGCAGCGCAGCCCCGCGGAGCAGCGTGTCGATCACACTAACGTCCCGGTCGTACTGGTCCGTGGGACGACGGTCGCCGGACTGATAGCGGGACTTGCCCGGGCCGAGCGCGACGTCGCGCAACGCCCGCGACTGAGGCAGTTGCCCGGCGGCGAGGAACCCGATCTCACCGACACCCGCGGCCGGGTCCGACAGGATCCGACGGAACGGCGACTGCGACGTCTCTCGACCGAACGTGTCCGTCGGCCGATCCTCGAACGGGCGAGACAACGGGCCACCACCCAACTGCCGGCCGGTGATCGCCTCGAACGGGAACTTGATCGTCGGGGTGACCGACCGGGTCATCTCCGGGTTGGTCGGGTCGAGCCCAAGCTCGGTCGGATCCGCGAACGGTGACAGACCACCGAGGTTCCACATCTGCCCGCCAACACTCATCTTCGAGCCGAGCTGTTGCAGCATCTCCGGGCCCATCTCCGGATCGTTCATCATGTCGGAGAGGTGCAACAGGAACGCCGCCCGGTACGGCGACTGCAACGGCAACCGCATCGCTGCGACGGTCTGGTGACGGAGCCACGAGTAGAACGGCAGCACCTGACGAACCCACTTGCGCTCGAACGGGGTCATCCGGGTGAAGTCGCCCATCGCGTTGAGCGCGGCCTTCGTCGAGATCGCTTCGTCGCCGTGCTTGCGCAGCTCCTTGAGGAACACCGCTGACCGGCCGAGGTTGTCGACGAACTCGTTGAGGTTGTACGACGCCGCCACGAAATCGCCGCCACGGTTCTTGGCCGTCTGCCACCTCGACGGTGTCTCCCCGTCGAACGCTGCGAGCAGTTCGTCTTTCGTGCCCCATCGGAGCTGGTGCTCGTTGTACGTCAGACCGTGCGACGCCAACTCGTCCGGCGCGAACTTCGCGAGCCCTCCCTGCTTGCGGAGCTGCTTCCAGCCACCCTCGAGCTTTTGGATGTCGTCGACGAGTCGGGCCAGCTCGAGCGGGCTCATCCCGTAGTTGAACATCGCCATGAACGCGTTGCCGACGACGTTGCCGGACAGCCAGCGGGGAGACAGGGGCAGCACCGACGTCTTGAAGATCTGGTTGCCCTTGTTCATCGCCCGCCACACCGCGCCGGGCTCCTGGCGCATCTTCGCCAACTGCCGTGCGATCGCGACCGGGATGACCTGGGTTGCCATGCCGACCGGGGCGGTCGAATCGGCAGCCTGGAACCCTGCGTCGGCGAGCGCCGCCCGCATGTCGCGTTCCGGCATCACCCCACCGTCGAACGGGTGGGCCTTGTCCCATGCGGCCTGCGCGTCGCCGATCACCGACGACGCCGGGACACCCATGTTCGTCTCGATGTAGTCCGCGGCGTTGTTGACGAGGAACTGACCGGCCTGGTGCATCTGCAACCGAACGACACCGTCGAGGTCGACCGGCCGCAACCCGCTCTCGAGTAGATGCTCTGCACGCAACGCCCGCGAGGTGATCCCACCAGACCCACCGAACGCCGGCGCGAGTGTCGGCGCCTGCCCACCGGTGAGGTACGTCGGATCGATCCCCGAGTCGACCATCGCCTTGAGCGTGGTCGGAATGTCCTCTGCCGCCTTCAACAGCAGCTGCGCGGATGCCGAGTCTCCGGCCTGGGTGAGTGCTTCGGCCTCGTCGAGCAGCCCGCGGAGCGCCATCCGAGAGTTCGCGGCGACGGCACGGAACCGGCCGGGCATGACCGCGGCCTGGTCGTCCATCGTTTTCGTGAGGAACCGGCCGCGCTTGCCGAGGTACCTGTTCCACTGTGCGTCGACCCTCGACAGCATGTCGGACGGCAACTGGTCGAACGCCGGGTCGGTCGCGATCTCGCGGACGAGGTCGAACACCCGAAATGGCATGTTCGCGTCGTTGTTCGCCGCCACGACATCGTCGATCTCGCGGAGCATCTGATCGGCCTGCCACGACCGGCCGAGCCTCGCCCTGTCCGCGGGAGACAGACCCGGGCGTCGGGTCGGTACCCCGTCAACGTCGACGATGTGAGACACCCCGGAATCCTCGATGACCTGCTCGAGCATGTCGCGCACGACGACCGGTTCGAGCGGGGCGCCACCGACCATCCGCTTCTCGTGGAAGTACCCGGCAAGCACCTCGTCGTGAACGCCGTACTTCCGGGCGATATCTCCCATGACGCCGTTCGAGAGCTGCCAGGTGTCGCCGACCTTCTCGACGCCGCCGAGCCGCTTCTCGAGCGACCGGAACGTCGACTGGACCGTGCGCACCGCGGGACGGTTCACGTCGTCACGCAACCGCTCCTGCACCGACCGGGTCAACTCGTCGGGCAGATCGGTGATCTTCTCGTTGTGCTTCTCGATCTTCCGGTCGACCCGGTTCTTGGCCGTCTCCTTCGCCCGGGCAGCCTGGTCGAGCCGGCCCTGCCGTTCGATGGCCCGTTCAGCGGGCGACGGAGGGTTGGTGCGCTCCCGCACGACCTTGCCGTCGTCGCCGATGACCGGTTGCCCGTCGGCGTCGAGGACCGGCTTCGATCCCGCCGTCCGCTTCCACGGTCCGGCATCGGTCGCAGCCTTCGCCTGGGCCTTGACCGCGTCGACGTCACCGGCGTACTCGTCCGCGAGCTCGCCGACCTGATCGGCGACGTTCGCGGCCCGGTCCAATGCCGAACCGGCCTGAGCCTCGCGCCGCTTCAACTGGTTCGACGTCTTGTCGAGCACGTCGCGGAGGCTGCGCTGATCCGAGAACGTGGACCGCAGCACCGCACGAGAGTCGAGGATCTTCTGCTGCAGCTTCGCTACCTGCTGCTTCTGCAACACACCGGGCTTCTCGACGACCCGGTCGATGATCGACATGGGCACGTCCTTGGCGGCGACGAACTCGGCGATGTCTGCCATCGGCACCGAATCCCACACCGGCGCCAACAGTCGGGCACCGGGCCCGGCATCTTCGAGAATGTCGTACATGAACGACCCGATGTCGTCGTTCGACGCGCCTGCCTCGCGCATCCGGTCCAGTTCGGCAACGATGCTCTCACGCACCGACGGTTCCATGTCGGCGAACGCCTCGCGCACGTCCGACAGCGCCTCGACTCGTTCGGCGAGCACGACCCGCTTGAACTCGGCCGCACCGCCCTCGATCGCCGCCTTGACCGCATCGGTCGACAGCCCTGCCGCCTCCGCGGCTTCGAGGATGGCCGTGTCGGAGGTGACCGACCGGGCGTCGTAGTAGTTGTCGATCGCCGCGAAGTATTCCTCGAGCGCCTGCTCCGGCGACCAGTTCTTGCCGAGCGACGCGTTGACCTGGTCTGTCCACACGTCGAGAGGAACACCGTGACCGGTGCGACCCGACGCGTGCCGGCCCTTCTTCGACCCAATGAACCCGTCGGCGATGTACTGCTTGATACGACCCGTCGACTGCTTCACCCCCGACGTCCATTCGGCCGGGAGCTGCGGCACGTCCGAACCGGCCAGGTCGGGCACCATGCCACCGATCGGCTTCCCGGTTTTCTTGTTCTTCCGCTGCGTCTCGGACACAGTGCCCACGAACCGTTCGACGTGCCGCAGCGCGCTCACCCGCTCCGGGGCCCGGATCTCGTCGACAGCGGCCTTGAGCGCAACGACGGGCGGCAGATCGGAGATGTCGACCGGCGGCGGTTCCGGGCTGGTCGGCAGCCCCTCCCGCGTCGTCTCGACGATCCCGGCCAACGGAGAGTCGACCGCGTCGAGTCGACGTTCGAGCCGACCGATGTCCGTCGCGAGCCGATCCGCGGCCTCGACCTTCCGGTCGAGCTCCCCGGCGAGCCGATCAACGATCGAGTCGCCGTCGCGCACGGCACGCTCGTACCGTTCGAGCGCCGCGGACACCTCGCTCGTGCGGATCTGGTGCTCGCGCCGCAACCCCTGAGCCTCGGCAATGAACCGGCCCGCGGCCTCGCCCTCGCCGACGAGCACCTTCGGGTCCGGCGGCGGCGGCAGCTCGGAGTTGACCGCAGCGTGAGCGTCGGCACGACGTCGCGCGTGGGCGGCGGCGGCGGTGACCTTGTCCCGCTCGGTGATCGCCGTCTCGCGCCGCTTCTCGATCTTCGCCCGGACAGCTTCGACGGCGTCGGGCAGCATCTCGGCGTCGAGCTGCGCCGGGTCGAGCTTCTTGGCCGACAAGAACTGGTGGGTGAGCCGATCCGATCCGGCCGTGACCAACTGTCCGACCTGGTTCATCGCGGTCGTCTGGACGTCGTCGAGTCGGCCGGCCTTCCAGTCGAGGTACACCTCGATGTCGTCGATCGAGGGTCGCATCTCCGACGGAACATCGGCGTAGGCACGTTCGATGACGTCACCGGCGACGATCCGGTCGAGTCCTTCGGCACGGAGCTTCCCGATCCGCTTCGCGATCGGCACGAACCTGTCGTCGATCTCGAACGTTGACGCACGCCGCTGGGGCACCGTCAGGTTCGCCTCGTCAGCGACGACGAGAGCGTTGATGTAGGCCCGCTCCTGCGCCGTCGTCTCCCGACCCAACCGCGTCTCGAGCGAATGTACCTGACGGCGCACCTTGCGGTTCTCGGTCCCGAACGGGCGGAGCGCCTCAGCCAACGGACTGCCCGGGTTCTCGCCGCTGTACCGCTGGGCGAACGACCCGAACTTCGACACAACCGGCTGCCCGGCCTTGACCGCAGCCTTCCCGACGAGGCGCGGGACGAGCGAGAACTGTGCGTCGTCGACCGCTTCGCCAAGCCGACTGGCCCGATGCACCCCGGTCGCCACCTTCGACGTCGTCGCCGCCGCCTGCCCGTACCCGGAACGCTCGAGATACCCGGCCAGACCGGTGCCGGGGATCGTGACGGACTGGGCGAGGGGTTCGAGCGCACCGGTGGACTTCACCGACAGTTCCGACACCGGAGTTTTCGACAGCGGCGACACCCTCCCAACGAAATCGTCGAGGGGGGACGCCGCTCCTGCGCTCAACGCCCGTCCCGGCCTCGCTCCGAGCGCCCGGGCAGCGTTCGGGGTGGCCGAAACCGTCTGGCTGACCGTGCCGAGCCCCTTCGCTGCGATGCCGCCGACCATGCCGACGTTCCCGATGTCCTCGAACACCCGCTCCAAGATGCGACCCTCGTCCGACGCCTCCTTGTACGCCGAGAAATCGCCCTGGACAGCGTCAGTGAGCACCCCGGTCGTCGTTTCCATCGACCGTGCCATGCCCGACACCAACGGGATGTACTTGTCGGCGAACCCGCCCTCACCCATCAGACCGGGCCGGACGTCGGGCGCCCGGTCGTAATACTCCTGCAGCTTCGGGGTCGCCAGGTTCGGGTCGAGCTCGACGGTCTGCGCGGTGAAGTTCGAGCCGGACTCGGCCAACGCCCGCTCGTACGGTGCTTCGACGCCGGGGATCGCGCCGGCGGCGACCTCGCCGAGCAGGCGTGGTCCGGCTGCAGCGGAGATCGCGCCGGTCTTGACGAGCCCGGAGACGGCCTGGGGGATGCCCTTGAGCATGCGGTTCGCTTGACCCAACAGCGACGGGGCCCCGGACGACGACGAGGCGCCGAAGCTGGGAAGTTCACGCGCCGGCTCGATCTGGTCGGAAGGCGGCGCGGCACCGAGCTGCTCGGTGGCGATGGCCCTCAACCGGTCGCGGAGCGCCTTGATCTCAGGGGTGACCCCGCCGGTCAGGCTGCTGCGAGCTTGGTCGAGGTACGCGGGCCGTTGCGCGGCCGGACGCTGCAACGGGGCTGGCGCCGACCGTTGGAACGGTGAAGGGGCTGGACTCGTCGACCGGGGACGGTACGACGACCCGCCCAAGAGGGTCGACAGATCAGCCAAGCATGGCCTCCAACATGTCGAGGACGAGTCGGTCGGTCGGATTCAGCGGGTCGGCGCCGATCTGCTCGTAGTACGTCCCGATCGAATCGAACCCGGGCTGATACCCGGCTTCCTTCAAGTTGTCGGCCAACGTCTTGAACCTCGCCGACTCGTACACCTCGAGCGCCGCCGCCGGGGATGCTGCACCGGTCGGCACCGGGATCCCCGTCTTGGCCTTGAACCTCGCCTCATCGGCCGAAGCACCGCGAGCCACCTCGCTGTCGATGTAGTTGGCCTCGCGGGCGTCGTCCTCGTACACCTGGAACGCGTCGTCGGTCGCCCACCGATCGACCTGCCGCTGCCGGACGATGCTCTGGAACTCGTTGTCGATGTCGGACCGTTCGTCGGTGATCGCCTGACGTGCGTCCATCGCAGCTTGCCGGGCTGCAGCATCCGCCGTCTCCAACGCCGACGTGACACCGGACCGCTTGCCGTAGACGTCGGCAGCGGTCGAACCCGGCTCGTACAACCGGTCGACCTCCATCGCCGCCAAGAAATCCGCCTCGCTGATGTTGTACCCGGACTCGTTGAGCTGCTGTGCAGCGACGAGCATCGCGCGTTCCATCGTCTCGGCCGGGATCGCGTTGTCGGTCGGAGAGATTCCCTCGCCGCCCATGAGCCGGTACAAGTCCTCGTCGGTGCGGATCCGCTGTCCGGAAGCGATCGCCGGCTCGAAGATCGGAGCGAACGGGGAACCCATCATCTGCTCGATCTCCGGGGCGCCGAACAGCATCGGGTTGTTCGGCACGTCGAACAGGTGCGGGGCGACGGCCTTGACCTGAGCGTCTCGGTCCTTGGAAGCGGCCAAGAGCTGCTCCCATGCACGACGTGCCGCAGTCTCGTTCCCACCGGTCGGTGCGCCCTGGGCCATCGCCTGATCGACGACATACGACCCCGTCGAAATCGGCGCCGCACTCCGGCCCTGGGCCATCGCCTGATCGACGACATACGACCCCGTCGAAATGTCGCCGGGCATCCCACCGACCCGGCGAAGATCATCGGACGTCGCCGCCACAGCGGCGCGGAGAGCTGCGAGCCCGGGCCCTCCCGACATCGTCGACGGGTCGACGCCGTTGATCTCGAGAAATCGGTTCTGGCTGTTCGTACGAACACCCGTCGGCTTCTCTGCTGCTGCACGAACCTCCCGCGCAGCGTCGGCCTCCCGCTCCCGCGTCGAGCTGATCGCGCCGGACGCCTGTTCGAGCGCAGCCGACAACGCCTGAGGGCCGTACTGGCCGAGCAGACCTTGAAGTTCGTCCTTCGCCGGAGTCTTCCGCTTGGTCGTCGACGAACCGCCACCGCCGCCGCCACCGCCACCACTCGACCGGCGGGCCGCTGCAGCGCGAGCCGCCGCCTCCGCCTTCGCCATCTCGAGATTGAGCTGCGCGTTGATCCGATCGACAGCGTTCTGACCGGACCGTTCGAGCGCCCGGATCTTGTACTCCGATTCGGCGTTGATCGGAGCGACCGCCTTCGCCGCCTGATCGCCGATCAACGACCGCGCAGCGAGCACATTCGCGTTGTAGTCGGCCATCCGACCCTTCCGTGATGCTGCAGCGTCACCGGCCGCGGCCTGCCCCTGACGGAGAGACCCCAACCGTTCGTCGTACGCCCGCGCCACCCCGGCACCGACACCACCCGCCGCGCCGGCCGGGGCACCGCGCGATGCGGCCTCCGCCTGCGCGAGCCGGACCGCTTCGGCCTTCGACTGCTTGAGATCGTTCTGAGCCGACTCGTACGCCTCGACACCGGCCTGCCCGGACTCGGCCTGGGCGGCGAGGATCTCGGCGCTGCTGATCGGCAACGTCTTGGCCCCGGGCATCAGAAACTCCCCGTCTTGTAATACTGCTCCCACCGGGCATCGGCTTTCCTCTGAGCCTCGGACTGCTTCTTGTCGGCGGCGAGCGCCGCTTCCTCTTGCCGCTTCCACGACTTCTCTTGAGCGGCGCTGATCGCGTCGGACTGGGCCTGCGACGTTTCCTCACCGAGCACCCGGTCGAGGGCCGTCGTCCGACCGGCACCGAGCGTCGCCTGATACGCGTTCTCGATCGCCGTCGTCGCCTCCGCCTTCGACCTGCCGATCGTCGCCTCTTTCGATGCGACGTCCTCTGCCTGACGCTGGTACCGGGTGTTCGCCTCACCGGACGAATGGATGCCGCGCCGCAACAGATCGGCGGTCACGTTCTCCTTGCCGCGCTCCGCTGACCGCGCAAGATCCTGGCGGGCGTCGGTCGTGCGACGGTTGACGTGCTGGATCCCGACCCGCTTCGCGTCCTCCGCGTTGCCGAGGTTCATGCCGAGCCCATTCACGAACGCCAACAACGCCGCCGACGGGCGCGGAGCGTTCGGGTACGTGATCCCGAACCGTTCGAGCGCGGTCGTCAACGCACCGGACGGATCCGGCGCTGCCTTCTTGGCCGGGGTCGACTTCTCGACGACGTTCTTCTTCGTCGTCCCGCCCCGGGCGGCAACGGTCGAACCCGTCGCCGGGCCGATGCTGGTCACAGCCATCTCACGTCCTCTCCCACACCAACGGGATGCGTGCAACGAACTGGTAGGTGACCGAATCTCCTGCTGCCATCGACGCCCCTCCTGGGATCACGACCGTCACCGTAGTCGCGGATGCGCGCCTGATGGCGGTGTCTGTGCTAATGCCTCCATCGCTCCACGTCGCCGTCCCGACCGCCTGCCCGTCGAACACGACGTCATCGAACTCGTAGTCGCCGGGCAACGTGAGCGTGAACGGTGCCGTCGGGAACGTCGCACCGGACGACCCGAACACGATCCGACCGTTGACGAGCAGTTGGTTCGTCGACAACGTCCAGTAGCCCATGTTCGCCGCGGAACCGCCGGTGCCGACCGCTGCGTTGCCGAGCGTCGGACCGAACCCGCCGGACCGGAACGCCACCTTGGAGTACAGCCAGCCGAGGAAGTCCTCGAGCTCCCGGTCGTGTTGCTCGGTCGCACCGGACCTCATCGAACCCTCGGGCAGTTCCTCGATCATGTGGGATCGGACGATGTACTGGAACGGTGAAGCGACGTCGGGGTCGCGTGTCGGCGGGTTCGGGCCGTAGCCGAGCCCGTTCGAGGTGATGTCGGCGAGGGTGATTGATCCGGTGCCGGTGATCGCCGTCGCGCTGTACGACCCGACGCCGACACTGGTGACGTCGGCGAGCGTTGACGAGCCCGACGCTGACACCGGCTGTGCGGTGTACGTGCCCGACCCCGTCGACGTGGCATCGGCGAGTGATGAGGCGCCGGTGCCTGAGATGTCAGGGGGCGTGTACGCACCTGAGCCGGCGGAAGTGACCGCGTCGAGCGTCGACGATCCGGTGCCGGACGACGAGGGGAGAGTCGAAGTGCCGGCCCCGGCGGAAGTGACGTCGTCCAGGGTGGACGATCCGGTGCCGGTGATGTCGGGCGGGGTGTACGCGCCCGAGCCCGCGGAGGTGACGTCACCAAGCGTCGACGATCCGAACCCTGCGATCGGGCCGATGTGGGCGCCCGCGCCCGCGGAGGTGGCATCGGCGAGCGTCGAGGCGCCGGTGGCGGTGAACGTCGGCACGTCGAACGTGCCAGCACCGGACGACGAGGCATCGGCCAACGTCGAAGCACCCGAACCCGACACGCCTGTTGATGCCGAACCGAGCCATCCGACATCGGAGATGCCGATGTGCTTGACCGACATGTTGATCGTCGAACCGGGGTTGGAACCCACGCCGGACAACTGTCCCCCGACGGTGCCGTCGCCGGTGTCGTAGTTGTTCGACCAGGTGCCGATCGTCTCGTCGATGGTCGCGCCGTCGAGGTTCGCTCCGGTGTAGAGCCGGGCTTCGATGTGGCCGGTCGAAGCGTTCGACAAGACGTGGACTTCGAGCCGGTACCAGGTGTCGGTTGAGATCGTCGTCGTCGACGTGAAGCGTGCAGTCGTCGGGGCGCGTAGTTGGATCTTGCCTGCTGATGTGAGTCGAACGTCGCAGCCGGTGGTGCCGTCTGCGGAGCCTGCTGTGCCCCACTCGCGGAACTGATGAATGACCGTGTTGTTCGACGGCAACGCCGACACCCGGAAGTACATCCGCGACCAGACCTCGGTCGCTCCAGCCCACGACCCGCCACTCCCGGCCGTGCTGTTCCACAGCCCGTACGGGAACTGCCCGGTCGTCGCCGCGAATAGACCGGTCGGGTTGCCGTTGAGGGTGACCCCCGTATCGAACTCTAGGGTGCCGGAACCGCTGAGAAAATCGAATGAGGTGTTGGCCAGCGACATCGCCGTGCCGTCAGATTCCCCCTCGAAGTCCTCGCCAAGTTCAGCCATGAGGGATCACCCCCTCCGATCAGGCGTTGCCAGCGGTGAACACCAGAGACGACACGGCGACGTTGCCGCCCGCGACGAACGACACGCTGTCGAAGTTGATGTCAGCTCCCGACGTGCCCACCGACCCATCGACCACCGCCGCGCCGGCCGACGTCGTCAACCGGAACCACGTCGCGGTGCCGGTCGCGTTCGCTGAGGTGTCATCCGAGATGGTGCTGAACGTGAGCACCCCACTCGCCGAAGCAGGCGCGGCCGTGGCCGACAGAGCGAGTTCGGCGAGCAGAGTCGTGGCGGTGCCGCCGGTCGCCGGGCGGGTGCCGCTGTAGATGCGGAGCAGACCCGACGCACCAATGTCGCCGGTGATCTCGTCCATCATGTTGCTGCGCGTCGCCGCGACGATCCCGAGCGTCATGACTCACCCCGTTCGCGTTCGGCGTCGGCTTCTCGAGCGAGCCGGTCGCAGTCCTCGCGTGTCAGACCGTCCGGTGGGGTGAACGTCCCCGCCCCGGTCATCTGTGGTTGTGGTTCTGTGCCCATGTTTGGCCTCCCTGGTGGATCACTGTAGACCGGTCACGTGCGCGTCGAGGTGAGATCGACGAGAGCGACGACTTCTTGGATGGCGACACCACGCAACGCCGGGAACCGAACCTGGAACCCGTTGGCGTAGCCCTGCTCGCCGAAGTTGAACCGAACCGAGTCCGATTTCCCGGTTGCCGTCCCGGCCTCGCACGCCTCGACCCACGGCTCCGGCGGTGACGACACCGTGCCTCCGCCGTACTGGCCGAGAGCGTCGACGGCGCACCTCATCTGGTTGTAGGTGTCGGCGATGCCCGACGCGAACTTCTTGAACTGGACGACGACCGACCTCACCCGAACCTGCCGGCCCTGACCATCGAACCATGCGGGCAGCGTGAACGTGCCGGTGACGAGGTCGGTGTCGCCGTAGTCGACCGGCGCGGCCCACGTGTCGTCGGAATGGGCGGGCCGGTCGGAGTCGTGCCAGAACCCCAAGATGACCGGTGCGAGGCCGACTTGGTCCGGGCGGGCAACAGCGAACACGACACCGTCGGGCATGTCGGCTGCGTCGGTCACGTCGGCAGGTGCCAACGCCCCCAGGTTGAACGGTGTGAAGTGTCGGGTCCATGCCCGGTCCTTCCACAGCAACCAGTCGGTGCCATCGATCGCGGAGTCCTCCCCGGCGAGGATCAGGGTGCGCGCCGTCGGCGTCACGATGCACGTCTGCCCGAGGAACGGCAGAGCCCGAACGTCGAGCCGTTGCCTCTCGTCGAGGTAGACGCGCTCACCGTTGAACCATGCCGGAACCTGCTGGGTCGGCCAGTACACGACCCGGTTGTCGGTCGTGACGCTCGAGGTGCGCTGCTCGACCGGGCCGTTCCCAACGACGAGCTCACGGACCGATGCCTGGTTGCCGAGCACTCCCGAGATCGACCACCACCCCGACTTCTTCCCGGCGAAAAGGGTGTTGTAGATCGGGGCGAGCGTCGTGATCGCGTGCTCGTTGCCGACGTCGTAGTAGTTGTTCGCGGGCCACGTGTCGAAGTCCGCGCCGGCGGCGTCGACCTTGTTGTACCAGACCCGCCACGGTGTGTCCCGGTCGACGGCCACCATCCACTGCCCCCACCGGACGATGATCGAGAACGGCGCCTGCGTCGTGATCGGGGCGGTCCCGAACGAGACGTGCTTGTAGAGCACCCCGTCGTAGAGCGAGTACAGCACCCCGTTGCCCTTGACGAACTGGACCTGAGACGACGCTGACGACGGATAGGTCGCGTAGCCGGTCGCCGCCGCCGGGTTCGTCATCGGGAACTCGTAGATGTCGTCGAGGACGATCAACAGTTTGTCGCCGTGGACGTCGAACCCGACCGGACCGTCGACGAGCGGATGGTTCGGGAGCCCGGTGACGGTGATCTGCTTGAACCCTGCCCGCGGGCCCAGCAGACCCGTCCGGTACACCTTGACGTTCCGACCCGAGAACTGGTTTTTGTCGGCGCGCGACGGGTCAGCCTGCCCGTAGTCGCCGCCACGAAAATCATCCCATCGGATCGCGAAGTCGGTCGGCACTGCTCAGATCCAGCTTCCGTCGCGTACCCGGGTTCGGATCGGCCCGGAGATCCGTCGGGCCTCACGACGGGCCCGACCGACACCTTGGAGGTAGTCGGCCAGATGCGCCGCCGCGAGCCCACGATCGTCGCCACGGAGCGACAGCACTTCCGCCGCCTTCGACACGATCGTCGGCGTGAACTGGTCCGGCATCCTGACCACGTCCTCGTCGTTGATGAGCGACGACGCGGTCCGGTAGTACAGATGCGTGAACGTGTATGCCCCGTCGGGAAAGGGGCGGATGTGGACGACGGTGTCGACCAGGGCGTAGACCTGTGGGCGACCGTGGTCGGTCGTCGGCCACTGCAGGATGTCGGACGTCGACACCGGCACGATCTCGTCGTCGTCGAGGAAGATCGACCGGGTCGCCATCCAATCGGCGGGCACGTCGAACGTCGCCGCCTCACCGGTCACCGACGGCGCCGCGGTCGTCTCCTGCCACGGCCACCGGGCTTCGGACTCGAACGTGTTGAGCGCGATCATGATCGCGTCGTCGATGACTTCCGGCGACTGGAACTGGTCGGACAACGGCACCCCGATCCGGGTGCGGACCTGCCGTCGAAGCTGCATCAACGTGACCGTCATCTCAGACCCCGTCCTTCCTGAACGCGTGGCGGAGACGTGGAATGACGTCCTCGCGCATTTCCTCCGTGAGCGCCTTCTCCCGTTCGGCCGTGATCCGCTCGTTGTTCTCGGTGACCTCACGGTGCAGATCGCGTGCCTGACGCCGCTGATCCCACTCACACAACCGGTCGATGAGACGCTCATCGAACGGCACCCCCGGCTTCGACCGGCAGATCATCCGGTACTCGTTGTCGTCCTCGAGCCGCCACACTTCCCACCGCGGATCGTTCCAGTACACCGCGAGCCTGTCGTCGCCTTCCCACCCTCGAACGGTGTCGCCGTTGTGGAGCTTGTCGATCAGGTCTTTCATGACCGGGTCGAGCCACAAGCTGCGCCCGGCGACGACTTCGGGGTGCATCAGACCGCTCACAGCCCGACCGCCATCTCGGCATGCTGGGCCTTGTGCTCGGTCGGATTGCGGACCAGATCGGACCGTGCGTCGCAACACCCCATCTTCGGCGAGCAGACACCGTGCCGGCCCTTCTGACCGGCGAGCATCGGCCGACCACACTCGCTGCATGGAGGCCCTTCGGTGCGGGAAGCCTCCGGCGCCCCCCGTCGAAATCCGTGGTGATCGAGGTAGCCGCTCATGTTCCGTCCTGCCTTGCTGAGTCGTGTTCCGGTCGGGAGGGGTTGGGCCCCTCCCGACCAGACTACGACATCAGATGGATCAGGCGGTGAGGTCGTCGATCCGAGCGTGGGCGTTGCGGCCGTCGGTCGCGAGCTCGGAGTAGTTGAACAGCGTCGCCTCGTACGCATCGACGTTCGGCACCCGGTTGAGCACCGCACCGTCCTCGTCCATGAACTCCCAGTCCGACATCCGGTAGTGCTGGATCCGGTTGGTCGCCAGACCGAACGCCGTGTTCTCCGGGCAGTCCTTCTCCCACACCATCGAGACGGTGTTCGAGCCGGAGTTGCCCTGACCGACGGACGACATGTCGAGGCCGGTGTACCCGCCCTTCATCTCGTTCGTGGTCGGGAACCGCTTGAGGGACGTCATCAGCGCCGCAACATTGCGGTGCACGCCGGCCGACGTGATCCACAGGTTGATGTCCTCGTTCGACGCGATGTTCACCTCCTGCTGCGCGGTGATGAACATGTCCTCGGACACGGCCCGGTTCGTGCCGGAGTTTTCGTCGACGTACGACTTCCACTTCGCGACGGTCGCCGGGTCGATGTTCCACAGTGCGCCCGAGTCGTTGATCTGCGTCTGCAGACCGGTCATCTCGACCTGGTTCGCGCCGGACCCGCCGGAGCCGGTGCGGAACACGAAATCGGTGGCGGCGGTCGTGACCGCGGCACCCGAGATGACGAGCGTCTTCGCGGAGACGTTGACCGTGGTGATCGTCCGACCGGTCGCGACCGACGTCGGGGAGGCGACCGTGCCGATGTCGACGATCATGCCTTCCTCGAACTGACGCATCTGCGTCGCCGTGGTCGTCGACGCGAGCACGACGGTCGTCGCTGCCGACGTCACACCACAGGTGGCGATGACACCGTCCGACGTGCCGTAGAGCTGACGGTTCACGTCGTTCTTGAGGTCGCGGACGACGCCCTTCGTCTCGGAGTCGACGGCCCGAACGAACGAACCGCGGTCGGAACCCATCGAGCGCATGACCGGACCGGAAATCTCGATGCGGCCGTAGTTGTACTTGAGGGTGACCCGTTCCTCGGAGTACGACTGCTGACCGGCGGTCGGCAGCGTGCCCATCTCGGCGCGGGCACCGATGCCGTGGTTGCGGCCGGTGTTGATCGACAGGACCGCTCGACGGCCTTCGACGTCCTCCGAGTTCTGCTCGACCTGGGTGAGCAGGAACACCTCGGAGTTGAGGATCTTGCGGCAGACCGGGAGGTAGAACTCCTTGAGGGCTGCATCAGCGGTGGTGCGGGTGGTGGTCATGGCGTCCCTTTCGAGGGGTGAGAAAACTGTGCTGTTGGGATGGACCGGTCATCTGGACCTGCGTCCTGTCACAAGCTGCGCACCGGGCGCCACACTCGTTTTCTCGGCCGAGCACCAGGCTCCGCACCGATCTGGTTCTTGAGGGTAACCGCGATCAGGACTTGGAGTCCAGCATCCCTTTGATCGCGTCGAGGGTCGCCTCGCGGAGAACATGCTCCGGGGCACCTTCCCAGAACGCTCGTTGCGCGACCCGTCGAGCCGTGATGTCCAGCTCGAGCGGGTCGCTGATCGGACCCTTCTCCTGACCCAGATGCTTGCGGATCACGTCGTCGTACGAGTCGTCGGGCATCTCGAACTTCGACGGGCCGGCCTCGGCCGCTGCCTTCTTCTTGGCGGGCTTCTTGACGGACGGCGCCGCCGCCTTCTTCTTCCTTGCCATCGCTGTCTCCCTTGGGTCAGCCCGCGTCGCGTTGCGCGAGGTGCATTTGCTGTGTGGCTCGACGGGCGTCATCGAACGTCGAGATCTCCTGCGGGGCCGTGCCCGGGGTGCCGTCCGGTGCGGGCGTCGCCCGCTTCCCGGTTCGGACCCCTTCGAGGTACTCGTCGATGATCTTCTGACGCGACGCCTTCTGAGCTTCGATCGCCTTGCCGATATCGCCGTCGTACTCGTTGTTGGCCCGCCACAACACCGCGAACCCGTCCGCACCGTTCGGGTCGATCCCGGCCTCACGGATCGTCTCGAACACCTGCTCGACCTCGCGGGCCTGCTGCGCCTGGGTCCGTTCGGCCGCGAGACGTTCCTGCACCATCTGGTCGACTCGTTCGGCTGTCAACGGCTCGTCGGAGTTCATCGTCTCCGCCGCGGCCTGCTGCGCCGCCTGCTGCTGCTGCGGCGTCGCGGTCGACGGGTCGACCCCGGCCTGTTCCAGAATCGCGTCGGACACGACCCGGAACCGTTCGGCCGCGCCGACCGGGTCGTCGCGGTACTGCGTCATCAGCTCGCGCCAGCCGGCGCGGTCGCCGTCGTCGAACGAGCCGAGCAGATCGACGATGTCACCGACGGGTTCGAGTCGGCCCTCGAGCTCGCGGGCCTGTTCGCGGTACCGCTGCCCTTCACGACGGATCTTCTCGACGTAGCCGCGGTCGAACACGGCCTGGTCGGCGAGTTCACCGAACACGTCATCGGCGGCGGGTTCCCCCGCGGGTGCCGCGGGCGCCGCGGGCGTGGAGGTGTCGGGCGCCGGGGATGCGGGCGCGGTCGGCGTTGCCGGTGCCGCGGGGGCTTCGACTGCCGGGGTGGATCCGCCGGTGTCGGCGGCGCCGGTGTCAGGACCGGCCGGGTCTGCTGCTGCTGGTGGCATGGTTACTCATCCTCGCTGGTTGGGTTTTGGGTTGGGACTGGTTGCTGCTCCGGCGGGGGAGCGTCGTCGGGTTCGGGCACCATCGCCGGATCCATCATCGGTTGCCCGGGCGCCGCTGCTTGCATCGCCGCGGCTGCAGCCAGGTTCTCGTTCGGGAGCACCGGGGTCTGCTCCGTCGGCAACATCGCAGCGAGCGGCGAGAACCCTGCCGCCTGGGCTTGCGCCGCGGCCTGCTGCGCCGCGTAGATCTCGTGGGCGATGACATGCTGACGCACGATCAGCTGCGTCGCCTCGTCGAGCTGCTCGTACCGTTCGGACCGCACGAAATCGACGTGGATGCCGATGTGGTTCGCGTGGTCGTCGATCACGTCGACGGTGCGGGCCGCGCCGGTCGACATCCAGTAGTTCTCGCGCTGGGCCCGAGCGGAGTCCGGGTCGATGCCTTCGATCAGGTCGTCTTGGTCGGGAAGGTCGGCGACCTTCGCGAGTGAACGGGCCGACGTGATGATGCCCCGATCGAACAGTTGCATCGCGTACGCGGCCTGCGCGGCACGCGACCGTGGCATGACCGCGTCGAGGGGAACGATCGCGACTGCTTCCTCGTCGAGATCGCCGCCGGTCCATTCCTGCATGAACGGCACACCGCCACCGACCATGACGATCGCCTTGCGTGTCTCCTGCACGTTCTGTGCCCACAGTCGCAGCACCATCGTCGCGACACGCCCCCAGCACTCGCCGAGCGACTTCGCGAGCGAACCGACGGGGGTGTCGTCGTTCTCGGACAGGATCGACAGAGCGATGCCGGACTCGACACCGGTCGGGGCCTCACCACGCGAGATGTCGTGGACGGACAGGATGTCGTCGAGCGCGTCCTCGAGCATGCCCGGTTGACGGATCCACCAGTCCGGCATCGACGGCGGAGTCTTGTACTCCGGTTCGCGCCCGTTGATCGGGTTGTACTCGACGGCCTCACCGGCCGTGTCGGTCAGTTCCTCGATGTCGTCGACGGCGCCCATCGGCACCCACAGTCGGGCGTTCCCGGCGAGCTTGAGGTGCTCGATGATCGACGACCACGACGCGTTGTAGACGGCCTGCACCGGAACAGCGTCGGTGACCGGGGTGTGACCAATCCACCGGCCGTGGACCGTGTCGACCGTCGCGAGCGCAATGTTGAGCCGGTCGGTGAACGGGAACGGCCACGGCGCGTCCTCGATGACCTGCTCTCCGATCACGGTCATGACGCGCCCTTCGGACCCGTTCATCGGACGTTCGTAGTAGGTGAGCACCATCACCAACGGTGTCTGCTCGCCCTGCTCGGACTGCTCCGCCAACCGGTAGATCGTGTCGACCGCCCGGGCGTCCGGCTTCGGCGCCTCCGGCAGCCCGTACATCGACTGCACCTCGTCGGGCGGCAACGCCTGACCACGGATCCAGTACCGGGCCCGTTCCCCGTCACGAACCCCAGGCTCGAACGCGATCTCGTGGAGCGAACACACCGTGAGCTTGACCTCACCGGTGCGGATCGTCTGCCCCTGTTCGTCGGTCAGCACTTCGTCGCCGACCCGATGATCCCACTCGACACAGATCCCGGCGACGCCGGCCTCCCACACACAGTTCGCGTGGTCGACGCGGGCCGTCTCCCAATCGTCGCGCCGGTGGACTTCGGCGAGCGCCGCCTCCGCGATCCTCGACGAACGCACCGCCGCATCATCAGGCGACTTCGGTGGGACGTCGAACACGATCTCGCGCCGGGTCAGCTTCGACATGATCCGCCGCGTCGACGGACCGATCCGAGGAACAGACGACCGGACACGTTGCGGCGACCGGGGGAGTTCCTCGAGACGACCGGTGCCACGGTTCCAGTACACCCACTGCTTGTTCCGGATGAACGCCGAGTTGACCGACGCCTGCTCGCGTTCCGACCGAGTCCCGCGGACACCCTTGTCCCACTTCTCGCGGACCTTCGTGGGTGTCATCTCGATCGTGTCCATGTCAGTTCAGCCCCTCTACAAGCACCGATTTCGGTCGGTCGTCGTCGGCATGCTTCTTGGCGTCAGCGCGGTCGAGCGCGATGACCTCGCCGCTGTGGCGGGCGATGGCCCGATTGACGAGCGCACGACGCTCGGTCGCCCACCCGCCTCTCTCGCGCTGGTGCTCCCGTACCAGCACGCCCACCACAACGGCGAGCACGACGATCGTCCCAGCAAGGACCACGACCGCCGCGATCATGCCGACACCGTCTCTGGTGCCGGCTCGGCGTCCTCGGACGCCGGTGAGGTTTGGTCGGCGAACACCAGGGACGCGCCCCGGTACACGTCCAACTCGTTCAACAGCTCGTCGCGCTCGGCGCGGAGACGGTCGATCTCGGCCGCTTCCTCTTTCGCTTCGGCCTTCAACGTGGCCTTCGGGACGAGTTTCATCTTCAACTGTTCGGCCAGGAGCGCGACGCCGCGCTCCGAAATGCAGATGCGACCCCACGCCGGAAGATCCTCGAGATCGCGGTCGATGTCGACGATCCGGCCGACCTTGCGCGGGTCCGACTTCAACGTGATGAGACATGCGCCGGTTGCTGTGCCGACTGGGAACGTGTCGTGAGTTTTCATGGGAGCCTCCCGATGGTGTCGTGGAACTTGCTGGCCTTCTCTCGCTTCTTCAACCGTTCCCACATCCGATCCGCAGGAGACTCGGCGGTCTTTCTGACGTGCCGGGCGTGAACGGTCCGATTGACGAGCTCGATCGCAGCATAGGACAACACGTCAACCTGATCGTCGTACTTGGCAGCCGGGAACGTCAACACCTCGTCGACGAAGTCCGGCATCCAGTCGGCATCGTCGGGCAACCACACCCGACCGGCCTCCATCAGCGCCGCCGCCGTCTCGGCCCGAGCAAACTTGTTCTTGTCGGGCGTCAACCATCGGACCACGATCCCGTCGCGTTGCGCTTCGGAGAACAACGACAGCGTCGCGTTCTGACGTTCGATCCCGACCCACGACGGCTCCAACGTGTTCCACACCTCACGGATGAGCGGCGCGTGGCCGTGCTCATCGGTGCGGATCCGCTGCATCTGCAACAGGATCAGCGACGGCGGATCGGTCGGAGCGACCCCCCACGTCGCGATCGCCGTGTAGTCAGATCGTTTCCCGCGAGTGAACGCCGGGTCCATCGTCGAGAACTTCCACAACGTCTCCCCGTCGACGACCCGGTCCTCGAGCTGGAAGAACGTCGACCCGTCGTCCTTGACGATCTTCGTGTACCGGTGGTTGAAGAACGGCGCCTTGAACAGACCTCCACCGAGCGGGACCGGACGCTGCTGGTACAGCGACGCCCACGCCGCGCCGCCGACGTCGTGACGGATCGAGTCGAGCGCCTTCTTGTCGTACCGGGCCGGGCACAACGCCTCGCCCGGCGCACGCCCGAGCGCATCATCTTCCTCCGCGATCGCGGGGAGCACCACCCGCTTGATCCGGGCGCCGCCCGGCGGATGCTTCAAGATGCGACCCACGAGATCGTCCTGATGCCAGCGCGACATGATGACGATGACCTTCGCTCCGGGCTCGCGACGGGTCAGGAACGTCGACTGCCACCACTCCCACAACTTGTCGCGCATGACCGGCGACTGGGCTTCCTCCGAGTTCTTGATCGGGTCGTCGACGATCATCAGGTGACCGCCCTTGCCGGTGATGGGACCGTTCGCGCCGGCGGTGCCCATCCCTCCGTCCCCGTCGACGAGTTCCCACCGTGACGCCGCACGCGACGTGTTGTCGATCACGACGTCGAACCGTGCGCCGTGCTCAGTGACGAGTTCCCGCGCTGCGCGTCCGTGCGTCGCAGCGAAGTCGGCCTCGTACGACGCGAGCATGACCCGCTTCCGGTACTTGCAGATGTACCACGCCGGGGTCCACCGCGAACACGTCAACGTCTTGCCGTGACGCACCGGTTCCTCGATCAGCAAGATGTCGCAGTCGTCGTCCTCGATCATCGACACGATCGCGTCGGACGTGTAGACGAGGTGCTCGTACGGTTCCCACTGCCCACCGGACAGCATCGACGCGAAATCGGCCGGTGAGCGCAACATCAGCTCACGCTCCATCGTCTGAGCAACCCACATCCGTTCCTCGACGGGCATCGCCTCGATCTCGTCGTCCGTCAACGCCAGGAGTTGCTCGAGCAACGAGTCGGCCATGACCGAAAGTCTGCCCGAATGCTTGACCGATCCCGACCATATAGGCCAGACTGTCCCAATGACTCCCACACTGTCACGTTCCATGATGTCGACGACCGAGCTGGCCCAACACTCCGGCGCGACGATCCGACAACTCGACTTCTGGATCCGGTCGGGGGTGCTGACCCCCGAAGTCCAGGCGCGAGGATCCGGCACCTCTCGCCGGTTCGACCCGGCATGGGTGCCCGTCGTCCGACTGCTCTCCAACATCCAAGCCGCGATGGGGTCCGGCCGCTCCGGCGGTGTGCCGACACGGCTCCTGGCCCGCATCGTCGACAACTACGGGTATGGCCGCATCGAGCTCGCACCCAACATCCATCTCACCTGGGAGATCCAGCGATGAACACCCGACTCAGTGACGACTTCCAGATCACGCCGCCACTGCTCGACGAACGCTCAGGGATGATCTGCGGGTACGCGGGCGACTGCCCACGCGACGCGGTGTGGCACATCTTCTGGACCGTCGAACTCGAGAACTCGGCAGCATGCGACGAGCACTACGAAGCAGCGAAGCAGTGGGCGTGGTACACAGCCCACCGGTCAACGGAAGTGTGCGCCGAGGGAACCGGCCATCTTGTGTGGCTCCAAGACGGAGCTTCGGCGTGCGTCCACGACGACGACATGGACAACCTCAACGCATCGATGGCGCTCGGCGTGCTGAGACACGTCGACCTCGAGACCGGACGGCTGATGCCCGCACCTGGACTGGTCCCGGCATGAGGCCCCCGTACGCGGCCGGCGCGGCGATCGTCTCACTGTTCATCGTCGGCGCCGTCACCGCCGGGAACACCGAAACCCCAACCATCGCGATCGTCGACGACACCCCAACGTCGTCGACCGCGTCCGACACGACCACCACCATCCCGCCGGTGGCGACCACGCCCGAGACGGTGGACCGGACACCACCCGTCACGCGTGATCTGGTCGTGTCGGACGCAACCCCCGCCACCCGCGGCACCGCCGCCCAAGTCACCGACACACTCCCACCACCACCCTCGTCGACGCTCCCGCCGTGGACCGGACGCCGACCCGCCTACTACGGCGCCGGGTCCGAATGCTCGCCCGTCGAGGCGACCATCGTCGCCGACCGGTTCCGGACTGTCGGCGCGTCGTACTCGACGATCGAATGGATGCTCGGCGTCATGTCGCGCGAGTCGAACTGCACCCACACCGCACGGAACAACACAGCGGCCACCGGCGACGACAGCTTCGGGCTCTGCCAGTTGAATGCCCGGTCCGGTCACTTCGGCCCGGACGGGATCCTCGCCGGGTGGGACCGGTGGCGGATCCTCGAGTCGTTCGAGTATTCGGTCGAGGCGTGCGCGGCGATGTGGGAACGCTGCGGCCGAGGCCCTTGGAACTATGGGAACTACTACTGCACGAGGCCGACGTCATGAGCCTGCAGGACCTGTTGCCACCAGAGGCGCTTGCTGCGCTGACCGAACCATGCCAGACGTGCGACGGTCAGGGGCGCTACAACTCGACCGGTCGAGGTTCGGACGGCTACGACGAATGCCCGGACTGTGCGAACCGGGTGGTGTACGTCAACGCCGGGAGGGCGGCGGTTGGGTACGACCACCTGGAGAACGCCTACGTCAACGGTGTTCGTGTTCCATCGCTGGACCACGTGGGAGCGGAATCGTCCCGGGTTCGTTGGGTTGCCCCGCCTGAGTGGGTGAAGCTGGCTGAAGCGACGTGCGAGACGTGTGACGACCTTCCCGACTGGCAGCAGGACATCTGCCCCGACTGCCACGAGGGCAAGCCGATCCACGTGGTCAGCGTGCCGTGCGAATGGTGCGCTGGTGACGGATGGTTGATGGGCGAACCCGACCACTACGAGCGGGGCACAGACGCCTGGCTCCAGTGTGAGTGCAACCCGAACGGTGACGATCCGTTCGTCAGCCCTGGCGTCGAGGTCAAGGTCGTCGTGCTGGAACTGCTGCCGGTGGTCGACGCCGACACGCCGCCCAACCCAGACGACGACGCCAGCGGCCGCGAGGTGATGCACTCGGCGAGCACCGGGGCGATCTGGTTGGAAGTAGGGAACTACTCAGACAGATGGCACCCAATCACCGTTGTCGGCAAGCCACTGGAACCCGGTCACCACATCACCGTGATCAAGGTGCTGCCATGAACGACCGACCAAACCTCATCGTCGTCTGCGCCGAACAACGCATCGTCGACGTCATCCGCGCCGGCGCACGCAACGCCCGCGTGTTCGGACCCGGCGCCGCCGTGGCGGGCTGGCAGTTCAAGATCAACGAGCTCGTCACCCAGCCCGGCTGGGAACCGACCGAGAAGGAACGCGAGTGGGTCGCCCACCACGTCTACCCCCGGTTCGGGCCCGCCGACTTCCCCCGGGCCGTCGTCGCTCTCGAGAGGTTCCTGCCGGAAAGAATGACGTCGTGACCTGGCGGCGCCGTGTCGGCCTGTGGGCTCTGTCGGCGATGATGGGCCTCACCTGTTTCGAGATCGGCCGACTGGCCTGGCAGGCGGTCAGTTGAACATGGACGACCGCTCGGAGCGGATCTGGAACGGGTACGACGAAGGACGGGAAGTCGGCGAGGCGTTGTTCGAGTCGGCAATGACCCGGCTCGCTCGATGGAACGGAATCCTCGAGGGATTCATCGACGCCTTCCACAACCACGCCGCCAAGGTGCGCAGAGACTAGGCGTTGGCCCAAATCCCGCGGTCCTCGCGCGGGCACTCGTTCAACAAATGAAAGGCCCGACACTCCGTCCGGGTCCGACGCACCGTCGGCGACGGCGACCCCAACCCCGCCCACGCCTCCGGCGACAGATACCGCACCAGATTGCCGGTGCGCTCATACGCCGGGCCCGGCGTCCCGAGCTTGACGAACGTGAAAATCTCTACTGGCTGCATGTCGGTGTCTTTCTCGAGTCGGTCTGCGATCGGAGTGGCGTCACCCCACCCGTCGAACGTGGTGACGAAATGGGCGTGGCCGGTGTACGTCGAGTTGTAGATCTTCCAGCCGCCCGCGCCGTTGTCGACACGGTCGGCTCGCCATGACCGGCCGATGTCGACGATTGATTGGATGTGGAGCTCGGCCGAATGGGCAACAACCCAGTCGACCATCGCGAAATGCTCGGCCCGGGTGAGCACCTTGCCGGTCGGGATCCCACGACCCCGCATCCAGTCGACCATCGATTGGTCGGTGCCGTGGTCGAGCGCCGCACCCCACGAGTGCTCGGACACCTTGCCGTTCGACGTTTTCTTGTCGTGGTGGATGCCCATGTTCCCGCCACCGAACCGGGCACGGAGCTCGGCCTCGAGCGCGAGCAGGTTCGGCGACGACGACTCGTACGGCGGCTTGTCCCAATCCAACCCGGAACGGTCCCAGTCGAACACCGGCCCGGTGTAGACGGTCATCGACCCGGATCCGCCGGCGCGACGTACACCGGCTCCTTATCGACCCCGAACAAGATGTACCCGAGATACGGCACCCGCGCCAACAGCTCCGACGCACGCCACACCACACCACCCGTCAACCCGATCCCGATGATCGCGAGCGGCGACTCAGCATCGAACTCCCACCCCAACTTCGCGCTCACGAACAGCACCACACCCAACCACAGCGAAGTGAACGTCGTCCGGGTCCAAGCGATCTGCGTGTTGTCCATACCACAGCACCATAAACCATCCCCTTGCGTCACACCAGGAACCATGCCTACACTCACCAGTGCGAGGAACCGAGACTCGACATCAAGGAACCGCCACGCGACAGCGCCCGACTCCGGTCAGGGCGCTGTCGCAGTTTTCGGGCCCACCCGAAACTCCTTGCACGGTGAAAGTGTTGACCGGTCTTGACCAACGCGCGATGATCGCGCTCATGTCGACCTCGATGATCCTCACGACAACCGCCACCCCCGCCGGAGGCCCCATCGCGATCATCATCGCGTTCGTCATCATCCCCCTCGTCCTCACCGTCGCGCTCGCAACCGTCATCATCATCCGACACCGACGCGAAAAAGCCGACCGGTACCGGGCATCCCTCGGCCACCACCTCATCGAGTTCCCCGGCCGACGATGACCACCACCCACCGCCAACTCCAACCCGAACTCGGCGACACCATCGAACTATTCCTCGAAGGACACTGGCGCGGCCCCTTCACCATCACCGCCATCGCCAACATCCAACCCAACCGCCAAGAACGCCGCCACCCCACCGGCACCCCACCCCAACACGCCATCCAACTCGACGACACCAACGGCGACACCTCCGACTGGGTCGAATGGTCCGCGCTCACCGCCCGCACCCACACCGGCACCGACCAATGAGCGTCACCAGGGCTGTGCAGGCGTCCATGTTTCCCGACATTCAGCCAGACAAGCCGACCGGCAAGATCCTGCCGTCCGTGTTCCAGGGCACCAACGCCGACCTGATGGCCGCGGTTGCCCCGTACTACCTCACCGGCTCCGTTTGCGACCTGACGTACGGGGAAGGCAAGTGGTGGGACAGGTTCACCCCCGACCCGTTCACGGCGCACGACAAGTACAAACTCGACGGGGTCGACTTCACCGACCTGCCCGAGACAGACAACACCTACGACACCGTGTGCTTCGACCCGCCGTACGTCATCAGCGGGACACACTCAAGCGACCGCCTCGGCGATGAGTTCCAGAACCGCTACGGCATCGGCCTCCACAACATCAAGCTTGCCCGCGGCGACACCGCCGGCACCTCTGCGTTCGAGGAGATGATCGTCGCCGGGCTATCCGAAGCGGTCCGGGTGTCCCGTGACTGGGTGCTGATGAAGTGCATGGAGTTCTCGCAGGGTTCGCACGTCCAGCCGTGGCGCAGCTTCCACGACATCCCGCACCTCGCCACGGTCACCGCGCTTGAGCTCGGCTGCTGGAAGCACGACCAGATCGTTCACCACACAGGCAGCGGGCCAGGCGGTCACAACATCTTCGAGGCCAAGCGCGCCAGACGACACCACTCCTACTTGCTCGTGTTCAGGAAGGCCACAGCATGACCCTCTACGTCGAACGAGCAGTCACCAGACTGCTCACCCCACCCCCCACCGGCATCGACCTCAACGCCACCCGCCCCACCTAAACCGCTCGCACATACCCGCGAGCACCCAGCTCGAGGACGACACCCCCAGCACGGTGGCAAGTCCCTTACCGGAACGGCACTAGTCAGCCCCGACGGGAAAACGTGGCCGGAAACGGGGCCCGGTCCCCTGCACTGACGCAAAGCACCCATCACGAACGACTTGCGCAGCTAACAGCCAGGGGCCGACTGACTCACCAAACCAACACGTGTGAGCCGAGCGACATCGGCCGGGAGTCCCGCCAGTGGCAAGCGGGACGGGCGCGGTGAGAACCCACCACCCACACCCACCCCACACCCAACCACCAACTCCCGCCTCGCTACGCTCGTTGGGGCTGCCGCCTCTCCGCTTCGCTACGAGTTGCCACCAGCACACCACACCACCCCACTGCAAGACCACACACCCCAAAAACCCCAAAAACCGCCCCACACCAGACCCACAGGATACTTATTACGGCGGGGGGTGGCCCCTCCCCGGGGGGTGGAAGGGTCGTCGGGTCCGGCGCCGAGCGCGGCACGTGCCGAGTCGCGCAGCTCTCGAACACGCTTCACCGCTTCCCGGGTGTCGATCGTCGCGTGCACCTGATGCGACGTCGCCTCTCCCGCTTCGAGCCGTGCGACATCGACGAGGGCCCGAACCAACGCGGCCGCTTCGTCGCCGTTGCGGATCGGGATCTCACCACGAGTGACTCGTGCGATGATGTGTTGTGCGGCTGCGGCGGCTGTTGGTCCGAGTTGTTCTCGGGTGAACGTGTTGGCGAGCGTGTCGAGGTGGGTTGCTAGTTCCTGGGTGGTTGCGGCTGTGGCTGCTTTCTTGGCTCGTTTGGCTGCGGCGCCTTTCTT
>CAXBHL010000011.1:0-10140 GCA_963975575.1 uncultured Phycisphaerales bacterium
GGAACCTTGCCCCCCCCCCCCCCCCCCTGTGGGATATTCACCCCCACGGGGGGAACGCCTGTGAATATAAATACTCACTTTCTGGTCCGAATCGCCCTCTCCGGACTCTTCGGGCTCGCGCTCGTTTCCAAACTCACCAACCCGTCCGCCCTGATGGAGCCGCTCCGCATCGGGCTGCGTCTGCCGACGCCCGCCGCTGCGGTCGCCTTCCTGCTCGCGGTGCTCTCGCTTGCTGCGTGCATCGGCACGCTCTTGCTCCGACGCGGTCCGCTGGGCCTGTTCCTGTCGGCCGCCTTCTTCATCGCCGGAGCGGTGTACGCGGTCACGCTCAATCAACAAGGCTGGACCGGCTCCTGCGGCTGCGCCATTGCCCCAGTCACGGATTCGGCAAACCCGCTCGTCACTCATGCGTACCAGAACACGGCGTGCGCTGTGTTGTGCCTTTTTCTCGCAATCCGGGCACGACCCGGGGGAGTACCACATGAAGAAGCGCTTCAAGAAACTTGACACGATCGCGGCCGCGCTACTGATCGGCACGGTTGGGGCGATGGCGATGGCACAAGCTGCGCCGCCTACGCCAGCACAAAAGATCTGTCCGGCCGGGACATATGTGTTTCCAGACGGCCACACGAAAGACTATGACTCATGGATGTGTCCGGCGAACAAGAAGTGTGCGATCATCGGTATTTTCGTAGAGCCCGACGAGTACTACGTGAATACTCACTGTTTTGATCCGGCGTAAAAACTATGGAGTTTCATCAGGCCAAGAATGTGATTCTTATCGCTGGTGTCACAGTGCTAATCGCAGTGGCGACCACCCGTGTGTGGATTGCGATAGCGCCCCGCCCGAGCCCGGGAAGCGTTCAGGAGGCGATCAGCCGGTCCGTTTCAAATGCTGCTCCGCCGGAGTATGACGGACCAAGCCCGGCGACAGAAATCGAAGGCCTGAGAGGACGCGCGGCCGAAGCCGTTCGCGCGTCCCTTCTCACGCTGCCACACGGCGAACGCCCATCCGATCGGGATGCCACATCCATCGCAAGGGTGTTCGCCGACTTCCTCGTGCTCAACCGTACCGGCAGCCCGGAGCACGCTTTGGAATCCTATCGGTCACGAGGTCTTGAAGCCCCGAGGCAGCTACGGAACCCCGACCCCGAAAGCCGGATGCGAAGCTGGGCATACTCCACCGCATGGGCGCGGCACGCCGAAATCGAACTCGATACCGTTGAGACGCAGCTTGCGTATCTGAGAGGGCAAAGGATTGGGTTATCCCCTCCTGGAGCGGTCATCGCGGCTTCGCGCCCCCTCCGAACCGGCGGCGAGATTTTCAACACCGAGCATTCGCTCACCGGGTACGAAGTGATGATCACGGTGGTCGCACCCAACATCGATCGGATCGGTGAAGTGGAACTCGTCATCCGTGTAACCATCGTCAATGACGGCATTCAGGGGGTGTGGGACGTGATTCAGGCGGCCTGTACTCGAGTGCCCGCCGGCAAAGTCGTGCTGCCACCGCTGCCGTAAGGAGCCGAACCATGCCCGCGCGAACAACAACACGACCAGCCTTTACGGTGGTTGAGCTTATGGTTTCGCTGAGTGTATTGGCCGTTTTGATCAGTATACTTGTGCCGGCTCTCGCGAAGGCCCGTGATCGTTCACGCGAACTGGCGAGCGCAGTAAATCTCCGCTCGATCGGACAGTTGTTCGCCGCGTACACAGCGAGTTCGCGTGACATGTATCCAGCGGGTGTGCCCGGCATCGCTTATCCCACCAACCCGCCCGGATTTGCGAAGACGATCGCCCACTGGTCCAGTGTCGATGAATGGCCGTTCCTGTTTGCAGGCACGCATCCATGGTGGGAGTATGAACGACTCTACCTTGCGCCTGGGGCGGTGCGCGAGCAGTTGGACGGCGGCCCGGTGTACCCCGTTCCGAAGCCCTCCTTCGACTACGCCTCATCCTTCCTCGCCCACCCCAGCCTCTGGGCCCCCGACCGCAACATCCCCACCGACCAGATCGCCAATCTCGAACGCAGCGTCACCCAGTCCATGGTGCGCTTCCCCGCCAGCAAGGTCCTGATGTGGGACATCGAGATGCCCTACCTCCGCCGCCCGCTCCAGCGCGACGAGCGCAACAACCTGCTCGAACGCACCCCGATGCTCTTCGCCGACCAGCACGTCGCCAACCGCGTCCCCGCCGAGGCGACCCCCGCCATCACCAACCCGGCCCCGACCGCCGCCCGGCTCCACGAGAACCTGCACAACACGCCCGACGGCGTCCACGGCCGCGACTACTGATCGAATCAGATCCAGAGCAGCCCCGAACGCAAGTGAGGGGATGGTTTCCGCCCGTTCAGCCGGGCGATCTCATGCGTCCCGGGCCCACGCCGCGAGCATCGCCAGCGCCGTGTCCTCGCTCACGCCGTCGAGGTGCAGCACGCTGCCCGCCAGCTCCCGGTAGATCGGGTCCCGCCGCGCAAACAGCGTCCCGATCTCCGCGATCGGATCGGCGCCGACCAGCGCCGGGCGCTCCGGCCCGCCCGCGACCGCCAGCCGCTCCGCCAGCGTGTCCGCCGACGCACGCAGGTAGACCACCGCCGCCCGACCCGCCGCGACCCGCTCGCGCAGCAGATCCGCCGCCCCGGCGGCGGTGGGGGTCCCCCCGCCCAGCGCCAGCACGATCGCCCCTTCATCGATCGCGGCCCGCAGCGCGTCCGCCTCCGCCGCGCGGAACGCCGGCTCCCCACGCTCGCGCAGCGCCGCGCCGGGCGTATCGCACCCCAAGGCCGCCGCCGTCCGGTCGTCCAGATCCACAAACGCCCGCCCCAGCGTCTCGGCCAGCCGACGCCCCAGCGTGCTCTTGCCCGAGCCGCGCAGCCCCATCAGCACGATCGTCGCCGGGCCGCTCAACCGCCGATCCCCAGCGGCTGCACCGACACCTTCGGCTCGGCGACGCTCCCGCGGATCCGGTAGGTCACGAACTGGTCCGTCACCTTGCCCAGCAGGCTGCCGAACTTGCCCAGCTTGTTCTGGATCGACTCCAGCGGCCCGCCGTTGACCGAAAAATCCAGGCCCCCGTCGAACCCCAGCACGCCCGTCCCCCGCGCGTGCAGCGCGGGCGTTCGGAAGTCAAAGTTCTCCAGCCGCACACCCTGCGGCGACAGCGTCATCGGGCTCGAGAACGTGTCGTTGAAGCTCGCCCCGCCCGCCAGGCCCGTGAACTCCATCACCTGCACCAGGTCGGAAATCACCGGGATGGTCACCAGCCTTCCTTCCTTTACGTCGATCTGACCCGCGCCCGACAGCCCCGCCATCGGCTCGGCCATCGGGAACCGCGCCCGCCCCGTCGTCGTCACGTTCCCCGCCATCTTCGGCGGCTGATCCGTCGGCCTGGCCGCCAGCATCTCACGCAGCTTCAGCCCCGTCACGTTCCATTCGATGTTCGCGTCCCCGTCCAGATCCACGCGACCAGTGGCCGTCAGCGAACCGCCCAGCGCCGAGGCCTCCACCGCCCTCAGGTCCAAGATCCCCGACGCCATGCCCGCCCGCACGTTCAGCGACCGGATCGGGATCTGGTACTCCCCGAACACCCCGCGTCCGTTGTCCAGCGACGCGTCCAGGTTCAACTCCCCGTCCGCCGGGTTCATCAGCCCCAGACGCCCGGTGACGTTCGCCCGCATCATCCCGCGCAGCTGATACTGCGCGATCAGCGACGACAGCTGCGGCGGCAGCGTCGTGGCCGTTTGGTCGTTCAGCTCCGCGATGGCCGTCACCCGGTTGAGCGCCAGCTCGAACGAATCGATGTTGATCCGCCCGTCCAGATCCACCTGCAGCCCCGGCTTGCGCCCGGACACCAGCTTCAGCTCGTACCAGCCAGCCCCCGCATCGCTCGCCGGGATGATGTCCAGGTCCGCGGCCAGCGCGTCCAGCCGCATCGGCGACGACCCGTCCCCCGCGTCGTACACCAGATCGATCCCCTCGATCACGATCTTCTTGAGCACCAGCACATTGCTCAGGCTGAACTCGGGCTTCTCCGCCTCGGTCTTCTCCCGCTCCGGGAGCGGCTCGACGATCGGCGACAGCCCCCGCAGCCCGCCCGTCGCGGGGTCGTGGATCAGATTGATCGCCCCGTTCGAAAGATTCAGGCTCGCGATCTGCAGCGGCTGGCCCACCCGCGGCGTCTCGGCCAGCGTCACCGTCATCTTGCCCAGGTCCAGCACGCGCGTCGAGTCCGCCGCCGTCAGCCGCACCCCGCCCAGGGCCAGCGTGTACGGCGCGTCGTACCGGATCGTCTCGAACGAAAGCTCGGGCACCAGGTGCGTGTTGGCGATGCCCACCACCTGCGCCCCCAGGTAATCGAGCAGCCTGGTCTCGCCCTGGACGAGCTGCTTGACCCTGTTCGGGCCGAACATGAACAGCGCGGTCACGGCGCCCGCACCGATCAGGATCACCAGGAAGATCACACCGAGCACGACAAGGATCTTTTTCACACCCGATGGTACGGGCCGCCCCGCCCGGCGGATCGACCTTGCCCGCAGCCGAGAACGAACCCCGCCCATCACCCAAAAAGCGACGGACCCGGCCCACCCGGCCGGGTCCGCCCTCGTCTTTCATGCCGACCGTGTCACACCCGCGAGATGTACGACCCGTCCGCGGTGGCCACCTTGATCCGCTCGCCGATCTCGATGAACGGCGGCACCCGCGTCTTCAGGCCCGTGTCGCAGGTCGCTTCCTTGAGCTGGTTCGTCGCCGTCGCGCCCTTGATGCCCGGCGCCGTGTCCGCGATCGTCAGCTCCACCGACGCCGGCAGCTCGATCAGCACCGGGTTGCCCTCGAGCATCAGCACCGTGGTCGTCGAGTTCGGGGCCAGATACAGCAACGCGTCGCCCAGCACGGCCTTGGACAGGATCACCTGGTCGAAGTCGCCCGTATCCATGAACGTCGCGCCGTCGCTGTCCGAGAACAGATACTCCATCGTCCGACGGTCCAGGCTCACGCCCTCGACGTCCTCGGCCGGGTTCATCCGCTTCTCCAGCAGGTTGCCCGCGATGATGTCCTTGATCTTGATCTGCACGAACGCACGCAGGTTGCCGGGGGTTCGGTGCTCGATCGAGTGGAGCACGTACACCTTGCCGTCCATGCGGATCGCGTTGCCGGGGCGGAGATCGCCTGCTTTCATCGGATGGTCTCGTTCGTTGTCTGTGGGTCGTGGTTGGTTGGGAAAGACCCGGCCGGGCCGGATCGACAAACTGCCTTCAATCGCCCGCTCACACGCGGGAAAGGTACGAACCGTCGTCGGTCGAAACCTTGATCCGCTCCCCCGTCGTGATGAACGGCGGCACCTGCGTCTTCAGCCCAGTGTCGCACACCGCTTCCTTGAGCTGGTTCGGGCTCGCCCCCTTGATCCCCGGCGCCGTGTCCGCCACCGTCACCTCCACCGCCGCGGGAAGCTCCACCAGCAGCGGCGCCTCGCCGTGGAACAGCACCTGGCAGGTCGTGTTCGGCGCCAGAAACTTCAGCGCGTCGCCCAGCACCGCCGGGTTCAGGTCCGTCTGGTCGTACGTGTCCGTGTCCATGAACGTCCCGCCGCCCAAACCGTCCGCGTACAGAAACTCCATGCTCCGCCGGTCCAGCGTCGTCGCATCGACCTGATCCGCCCCGCCGAAACGCTTCTCGGCCGTCCCCGAACCGTCCACGGCCCGCATCTTGACCTGCATGTACGCCGGCCCCTTCCCCGGCTTGACGTGGTCGGTCTTCATGACCACGTACAGCTTCCCGTTCACTTCAAGGGCCACGCCCGGGCGGAGATCGTTGGCTTTCATGGGAATCGCTCGCGGGCCGGAAGGGTTCGGAAAAGGGCTCGGTCTCACAACACGCCGCGGCCCGGACCACGCCGGCCCGCCGCCCAAGCCCGGAAATGCGGGGGGATATGCTATCCCAAGCCACCCGAGGAGGATACCGATGCTGATCACCCGCCGCGAAGCCCTGATGACCGGAGCCGGCCTCGCCGCCGGCCTCGCCATGGCCCCCTCGACCGCCTGGGCCCGAACCACCCTCCGCCGCCACGCCCAGCCCGAGGCAGGCGCCACCTTCTTCCCCTGGACCCGGCTCGCCGACGGCCTCCACGCCGTCGTCGATCCCCAGACCGGGGGCAACAGCCTGCTCATCGTCGGCTCCGACGCCGCCGCCCTCGTCGACACCAAGTACCCCGCCATCGCCCAGGCGCTCCTCCGCGAGTCCCGCGCCTTCGGCCCGCCCCTCCGCCACGTCATCAACACCCACCACCACGGCGACCACACCGGCGGCAACTACGCCTTCACCGCCGCCGGCATCGAGGTCATCGCCCACAAAAAGGCCGAGCCACGCATCCTCGCTAACTACGAGCAGTACGTCGGCCAGGTCGGCGGCGGGCCCCGCTTCGTCGGCGGCCTCGACCGACCCACGCAGGCCGCCGTCCTCCAGGAAGCCGGCGAACTCACCGAAGAACTCCGCCACATGGACGCCAGCGACTGGGGCCCCTCCCGCCTCATGGAATCCGACAACACCACCCTCACCGTCGGCGCCCGCACCGTCCAACTCACCCACTTCGGCCAGAACGCCCACACCGACAACGACACCGTCGTCTTCCTCCCCGACGCCAACCTCCTCCACACCGGCGACCTCGTCTTCAGCGGCCTGCACCCGTACTTCGACCCCTCCGCCGGCGTCACCGCCCGCGGTTGGATCCAGGTCCTCGCCAAGGTCCGCGCCCTCTGCGACGACAAGACCGTCGTCGTCCCCGGCCACGGCGCCGTCGGCGACGCGACCATCATCGACAAGCAGCGCGACTACCTCCAGAGCCTCATCGACGCCGTCCAGGCCGACATCGACGCCGTCCAGGCCGACATCGACGCCGGCCTGCCCAAGGACGCCATCGCCGCCAAGTCCTGGGGCTTCATGGAGGGCCTGGGCTTCGAGCAGGTCCGCCCCCGCGCCATCAGCGCCGTCTACGACGAACTCACCGACGGCTGACCCATCCCCGCACCGCCCACCGAGCCCTCGCACCCCGGACCCTCGTTCCGGGGATTTTCTTGCGCCCGTGCCTGTTCAGTATTGGCCATTCGCCCCGGAATCCCGCGATCCGCTGGCCGCGTCCCATATCCCGTGGCATCTCTTGTTCGTGGCCGGGATTCCTGACCCGAACCGCCCGGCCGACGCTCACGCCACACACTTCGGAGGAGGAACACCCCAATGCTCAAGCACCTGCCCCACGCGGCGCTCGCCGCCGTGGCCATCACCACCGGCTCCGCAGCCGCGACCGACTTCGTCTTCTACGCCAACATCAGCGGCGTCAACGAGGTCCCCGGCAACAACTCGCCGGCCCTCGGCTTCATGGCCGGCGTCTACGACGACGTCGCCAACACCTTCGCCTTCAACTGGAACATCACCAACAACCTCGTCGGATCCCCGACCAGCGCCCACATCCACAACGCGCCCGCAGGTTCCAACGGCCCGGTCGTCTTCGGATTCGCCAGCAACGGCTGGGGTCTGACCGGCTCGGCCGTCTGGTCCGGCCTCAGCCAGGCCCACATCGACGCGCTGTTCGACAGCGAGCTCTACATCAACTTCCACACCGACGTCTTCCCCGGCGGGGAAATCCGCGGCCAGATCGTCCCGACCCCCGGCGTGCTCGCGCTCGCCGGCTCCGGGCTGCTCTTCGCCTCCCGCCGCCGGCGCGGCTGAGCCCCGGCGACATCACCGCTCGTTCACCCAGGCGGGGACCCGGCGTCCCCGCCTGGTTTTCGTTGCGCACCACCTTCTTCGCTCACGCCTCCGCCGCCGCCAGCACCATCAGCCCCGCCAGCGCCGCCAGCACCACCACCCAGATCACGATCGCTCGCACGCTCGCGGCCCGCGCCCGGTCCTTGTCCCACCACGAGGTCGGACGCACCCCCTGCAGCAGGAACACCGCCGTCGCGCTCAGGTTGATGCACACCACGTTGATCGACGTCAGGATCGCCGCACGCCCCGCGTCCGCCCACGACCCCGCCCCCAGCAGCAGCCCCGCCGCGGCGGTGGGGGGCAGCAACGCCACCGCCACCATCACCCCGACGATCGTCGACGGAGCCCCCGTCGTAAACGCGATCGCCCCCGCGGCCCCCGACGCCGCCGCCACCAGGATGTCGCCAAAGTCCACCGACGTCCGCGCCGCGATCTCGGCCGTCAGCGGCTCCACCCGCGCCAGCAGCCCGACCGCCGCGGACATGGCCAGCGCGATCCCCACGCCGATGATGTTCGAACGCACCGCCGAGCGGATCAGCCCCAGATCGCCCAGCGTCGTCCCCAGCGCCAGCGCGATGTTCGGCCCCAGCAGCGGCGCGATCACCATCGCCCCGATGATGATCGCCGGCGAACCCTTCAAGAGCCCCGCGCACGCCACCACTGTCGCCAGCGACACCATCACCACGAACAACGCCCCCGCCCGCGACGAGCCCCGCACGTCCTCGTCCAGCTCCTCCCGCGACACACGCCCGATCCGCGGCGTCCACCGCTTCTCCGCCGCGCCGTCCCCCTCCGGCTCCGCCTCCAACTCCTCGACACGCGGGTGCGCCGCCTCCACCGGCAGCAGCACCAGCCGGAACCCGCCCACCGTCCCGAACCGCGCCTGCACCGCGTCCGACAGCGGCTCGACCGTGTCCGAACGCAGCAGCACCGTCGTCAGACACCGCCCGCCGCCCAGGTCCGCCTGCCACACGTCCGGCGGCTCGGCCGCCTCCAGCAAGCCCGCGAGGTCCGCCCGGTTCCCTTGGGGCAACACGATCTGCAAGAGTCTCAGCGCCATCGGGCGGCAAGCCTAACACAACGGCGATCTCTCTCGCCGATGCCCCCCGCCCATGCCCCCGACGAGCAGGTAAGCCGCCGCTTACAACCGCCCCCGTGCGCTGTTTCGCGGAACTGCGCTCCAACACCCTTGCACCCCCCGCCGCCCCGCCCTACCTTGGGCGCATGGCAATCAAAACCCAAACAGAACGCCCGAGCGTCGCCCTCTCCGCCGAGATCCTCCGCGACCTGCTCGACCACGACCTCGACACCCTCGAGGTCGCCCGCCGCCACGACATGGACCCCGACGCCGTCCGCGCCGCGGTGCGTTCCAACGCGTTCCGCCGCGCCGCCGACGCCATGCGCGAGGCCGACCAGGCCCGCACCGCCGCCGTCTGGCCCTCCGTCCAGGCCCGCGCCATCCACCGCCTGGCCCGCATCGCCAACCAGCCAGCCGAAACCCCGACCCAGACCGAGTCCGCCCGCCGCGCCCTCACCGCCCTGCTCAAATGCAAACCCCCAGGTGGCACAGGCGTCCCACCTGTGCGCGATACCGAACCCGCTGCCGAACCACTGCAACACCTTGGGTGCCATGCAGACGGCGCAGCCTTCTGCACGCCCCAACGATCCCAAACGCTCCCCGCAATCCCCACCCTCGGCGACCTCATCACCGCTCTCACTCAATCGACCTCAACACCCCCCGCGCCAACCCCACACCAACCCAAACCCTCACGTCAAAACACCCGCGCCAACCGCTCACCCCCAAGGCCCAAAACGCCCGCCCAACTCCTCGCCCACACCGGTACCACACTCACTTCCTAGCTCCACCTGCATAAAGCAAGCCCCAGAGGGGCGTCGGAAACGATCGCTTTCCCATATAATCGACAGCACCAATTCGCGACCAACAGCAATCAATCACGAACGGACCACCATGCCCCGCCTGGAACAAGTGGAGATCGACGCCGATCGCATCACCAACGAAGCATCATTTCACGATATCTTCAACAAAGCCTTCGGCTTCCCCGACTTCTACGGCCGCAACATGAATGCTTGGGTGGACTGCATGACCAGCCTCGATGTCCCGGAAGACGGCCTGACCAAAATCCACGCCCCCGTCGATCAGCCCCTCAAGCTCATCGTCAAAGAGGCCAGTGACTTCGAGCGCCGCTGCCCCGAACTGCTCAAAACCATGCTGATCTGTGCCGCGTTCGTCAACGGCAGACGCATGGAAACAGATGAGCGCCCGGTTCTACTCGTAGCACTCGTCGGCTGATCTGATTACACGATCGCTTGCCTATTGCCTATTGCCTATTGCCTATTGCCTATTGCCTATTGCCTATTGCCT